>NZ_JAEKIS010000008.1 GCF_017311415.1 Salipiger abyssi
AGCGTGGCTTGCTGATGTCCTCGACCGTATCCACGATCACAAGATCAACCGCCTCGACGAACTGCTCCCGTGGAACTGGAAGTCGTAGGATCAGGCGACGGTATCAACCGGTCGGTTACGGTTGTTGGCGGCGGCCAGCGCATCCTGCGGAAAGGCCAGCGAGACCCCCGCCATGCCCTGCGCCTTAGTGCCGAAACCGGTCAGATACGTGCCGTTCGTCGCCCAGGCAGGCGCGGCGGCGCAGGCCGCGCACCAAATGGCCGCGCCCGCAAGCGCCTTATTCAATTTTCTCATGTTGCTCCTCCCATTTCAGCGCCATGCCCCTCGGTTGCGATATGCTGCCATCGGACATCGTGTGTGGCTGTCTCCACCTCACCCACACGCGATTTGCACTCGTTCGGCCTGAATTACCCCTCCCACGAACGGCCGGCGCCCCAAAAACCGTAATCACAATTTCTTTATTGCGCAACGAATTTCACAAATTGGAATTTTAAGGTCGGCGCGAGACCCACCTCCAAGGCTCCGAAATTACGAAACTATTCCTTTTATGAATGTTGAGTTGCTGAGAAATCATGCGTGTTTTTGCTCGAACCTCCCCGCCCGCCCCACGCGGCAGGGAGGAATCGCGCGCTTACTCCAGCGCCTGAGCCGCTGCGGAGGCAACCGGGTGAAACCCGCGCTGGTAGTAGTAGACCGGCGCGCCTTCGCTGACCTCGGCGGCGTCGACCCGCCCCACCAGGATCGTATGATCGCCGCTTTCATGAGCGGCGTGGCGCGCGCAGTGCAGCGTGACAAAGGCACCGCGCAGCTTAGGGATGCCGTGGATATCGGCCTCAAAAGCGTTGCCGCCGAATTTCTCGGCGCCGCGCCGGGCGAAGCGCATGGCAAGCTCGGTATGCGCCGCATCGACGATATGGATATTCCAGCGCCCGGCGGCCTGAAACGCCGCGTGGCAGTCGGCGCTGTCGGCCAGACAGACCAGCACCAGCGGCGGGTCGGCCGAGACGGAGCAGAAGGCGCTGGCGGTAAAGCCCCGCCACCGCCCGTCCGCATCGGTTGTGGTGACAATCGTCACGCCGCTGGGAAACGCCCCCATGGCCTTGAGAAACTGTTCTTTCGGGATCATGAACCCTCCTGTCGGGATCGGGCCGCACAGTGCCGGCCTATGTGTTGTCTTGCCGGTCCGCTGGGGTACAACGGGGACGGCAGTGCCGCACGGCCCGAAATAAAGGCCGCATGGCGGGAAAGGACGAAAGATGCAGGCAGACCCGGCAAAGACGCGCCCCGCGTCGGGCGAACGCGTGACGATGATCGGCGATGCCGCAATCGAGGTGCTGGCCAGCAAGGGCAGCCGCGGGCTCACCCATCGCGCGGTGGACCTGCACCTGAGCTGGCCCGAGGGCACGACGAGCCGCTATTTCCGCACCCGCGACGCGCTGCTGACGGCGGTGGTGCAGCGGCTGATCGAGGTCGAGGTCTCCGATATCGACGCCTGGCGCGGTGCCGCCGAGACCGACGGCCCTATCACCCGGCGCCGCATCGCGCGGGTTCTGGCCAATGCGCTGCGCCACTGGGTCAGGGGCCGCACCCGCCAGCTCGCCCGCTACGAGCTCTCGCTCGAAGGGCTGCGCCGCCCGGCCGTGCATGATGCGCTGATCGCTGGCCGCAAGCAGCTCAACGGTATCGTGGCGCGGGCGCTGGAGGCGGACGGGTTTCCCGCCCCCGAGGCACAGGCGACGCTGCTGGTCTCTGCCATTGACGGGCTCTGCCATGATTACCTCCTGCATCCCGAGATCGCCGTGGATGCCCGCGATGTCGAAGACATGCTGATGCGCTGGCTCGACGCCGAACACGTCGCGCCCCGCAGCTAAGAAACGGGGCGTGTGGCTGGCACGCACCCGCCGCCACACACCCCGACACCGGTGGGGAGCCCCGCTTAGACGAAGGGGATATCGGGCTCCATCCCGGCCAGCACCCGGCCATAGAGCTCGGCATTGGTGCTGAACAGCAGGAAGGCATGGACCGAGATCGTACGGATATCGCGCAGGATCGCCGGCAGCGGATCCTTGAGATGGATCGCACTCGCACCCGAGCCCTGCTCGACGATCTCGCAGACCTCGCGGGCAAGCTTGATCGTCCAGGCAATGTCCGAGCGGCAGCGCACGCGGGTTTCCATATCCCACGCCGCGCCGGTGGCCATATGCTCATCGACGATCCCGGTCAGCCGCGCGGCATGGAATTCCGCCTGATCCAGCTTCGCCGTCGCCTCGGCCAATTGCAGATGCGTGACCGCCGCCTCGGACTGTTTGGAATAGCTGGTATAGGTGATGCCGCGCTTGCCGATCCGCTCCTTGAAGAGCCGCAGCGCCTTGCGCGCCAGCCCCAGCGGCGTGCCCGTCGAGACGGCGCACATGATCGGCACGAAGGGCTGCCGGTAATACGGATTTTCCGAGATCGACGAAGGCCGGCCCTTGCCGTGCACGATATCCATGAAGGGCACGGTGCGGTGATCGGGCACAAAGGTTTCCGGCAGCCGCACCGCGTTCGAGCCGGTGCCGATGAAGCCCGAGACATGCCAGTCGTCCTCGACCTCAAAGGCCTCCTTGGGGATCAGGCAGGCGATGGGCGGGCCACCCTCCTCCGGCATCATCGGCGCAAAGATCCAGCCGGCGTGATGCTGGCCCGAGGCAAAGGCATACCGCCCGGTAACCAGATAGCCGCCCTCGGTGCGACGGCCCTTGCCGCTGGGGGCGAACACCCCGGCAGAGCGCGGCTTGTCGCTGGCGAGGACCTCCTCGATCGCCTGATCGCCAAAGGCGCAGATCATGTGCCCCACGGCGTTGTAGATGCAGGCCACCCACGACGCCGAGGCATCGGCCTCGGCCAGCGCCGCATAGGTTTCAAGCTGCTCGCTGGTCGTGGCCTGGCTGCCGCCGTAAGACCGGGGCAGCGTCATCTTTTCGAGCCCGCCGGCAAAGATCGCCTCGACGGCGGCATCCGCCGGGCGCCGCAATTGCAGCGTCTCGGGCGCGCTCGCCGCGATGGGATCCGCCGCCGCCTCTGCGTTTTGGACAAGCGTCATGGATCCGACAGTGTCGGTGAATTGCTGGTTCATAGTCTCCTCCCAAATCTGCCCGAGGCCAGCCGCCATCGGGGCAAAACGCTACACCTGTAGCGATTCCGAAGTTAGGCGGGAGAAGATGATCGCGCAATAGATTTTTTGCCCCTCGGGATGCGGCAGATGCGGAAGGCACACGCGATGCCTTCCGCAAAGGGCTGCGAAGCGTCACCCCTTGGCGGCCATGAAGCTGGCGATCAGGTTGCCGTAAAACGGCAGATGCGCGCCCATGTTTTCGGCCAGCGCCTGCCCGGTGGGCTTGCGCCAGTCGGCCTGCAACTCGGCGGCCACCGCGACCCAGGTGATCGGCTTGACACCGCCCTGCACCATGCGGGCGACGGCGACTTCCTGCACCAGCTTGTTCCAGGTGCCCGACGCGTCGATCACCGCGTAGACGTCATAGCCCGCCTGCACTGCCGAGAGCGCCACGAAGGCCACGCAGACCTCGGTCGAGACACCCGCCACGATCAGCTTCTTGCGCCCGGTCTTTTCGACCTCGGCAACGAAATCGGCATTGTCCCAGGCGTTGATCTCGCCGGGGCGCTGGATCACCGGCGCGTCCGGCAGATGGCCGGTGATGACCGGCAGCACCGGGCCATTCGGCCCGTCCTCGGCAGAAGTGGTGATCACCGTCGGCAGGCCAAAAGACTTCGCCGTCTTGGCGAGCCCTTCGACGGCGGTCAGAAATTCCGGGACGCTCTGGTCCTGCACACCGTTGGACAGGCCAGTCTGGTGATCCACCAGCAGGACGGCGGCGTTTTCCGGGGTCAGTCTCTCATTGCTCATAATGCTTTCCTTCCTTGTCGTGAGCGCAGGGTTTCAGGCCCCGTCCGGGCGGCTCACAGACCCGGCGGGGATGTCGCGCCAAATGGACCTATCGGTCCACAATGGCCAAATTTTTAGTCGAGCGCGCCCAGATAGGCCGCGAGCGCGTCTTCGAGCGCGGGGTGGGCACAGCGCGCGCGCGCCAGCACCTGAAAACCGGCGAAGGCGGTCAGCAGCATCCGCCCCAAGCGCCTAGGATCATGCGCGGCGTTGATCTCGCCCGCTGCCTGCCCGCGCGCCACGGCCTCGGCAAAGTGCTCCTCGATAAAGCGAAAATCCGACTCGACCCGCGTATGCACCACCGGATCATGCGGCGACATTTCCACCGCCTGGTTCACGCTCATGCAGCCGCGCGAAACGTCTCCCACCTCCACAGCACCGATGACAGAGCGAAAGAACGCCTCGATGCCGGCACGCGCGCTGTCTTGCGACAGATAGCGCAGCATCTCGGACCGCCGCGCCTCGCGATAGGTATCGAAGGCGGCAAGGAACAGCCCGTGCTTGTCGCCGAACCCGCCATAAAGGCTGCTCTTGCTCAGTTTGGTCGCCGCAAGCAGATCCTGAAGCGAGGTTGCGTCGTAGCCCTTGGTCCAGAAAACCGTGAGCGCCGCGTCGAGCACCTGCTGTGTGTTGTATGCCTGTGGCCGCGCCATGGGTGTTGTCCTCTGCCGTCCCGCGACCCTACGCCCGCGACAGGACCGGGTCCAGAGACGGGCATCTCTTCTGGTAACAGGGATAATGATTCCGGACTGAATGGTCCACAATAAATCGACCGAGCGACATCACGGGTTCGTGATAGCGTCTCAGTCTGATCGCCACCAGGAAAACACCGCCGGCCCGCGCGCATTGAGTGCAGCACCCGTCCTGTCCAACGCCGCCCCGATTGCAGCCTCTTCCGCGCCGAGCGCACGCAGCAGCATCGTTACCGTCTCGTGAATAAACCCCTCGCCCCCTGCCCCGCCGGCAATGCGCTTGAGAGCGGCAAATGTGATGCCGACGCAGATCCAGGCGGCGTTGTCCACATCCGTGATGCGGAAAGCACCACGGGCCCGCCCCTCGCGGAGATCGGCGAGGATGTATTGCAGCAAGAGGTTGTCCTGCGGCAGCTCCTGAATATGGCTGGTGAAGGCGGCAAAGCTGCGGTCGCTCAAACCGCGATAGAGAAACAGCTGAAACCCCATCGCCACCCGCTCGACCGGCGCGGACAGCGGGCTGTAGACCTCTTCCATATCGAGGATCATCTGCCGCGCCAGATCCGCGCCATGGGCAGAGACCGCATCTTCTAGCGACGGGAAATACTTGTAGAACGTGCCCTTCGAGATGCTCGCCACCTTGAGGATGTCGTCCAGCGTCGCCGGGATTTCCTTCGGGCCAGGGTAATGCGCGCCGACCACCGAGAGGATCTGCTGCCGCCGCCGTTCGCGCCGCATCTGCGCGACGCGCGGGCGGTGATCGTGCTTTTCCGGTTGTTCCTCGCCCATCGCCGCGCCTGCTCTCCGCTCGCTTCGACCTCTCATAAGCCATGCCGCCACGAGGGTCCATCGGGGCGGGATTCGCGACGCCTGCCAGCAAGGGCGCACAGCGCTGTATCCCCAAGCTGCTGATATTTTCCAAAAAACAACAAAATAAAGAAATTGTTTGACGGATCGTCACGCCAGTGCGAGCCTAAAGTCATACTGACCTTCAAGTTCATTTTGAAAGTCAGGCGGGAGACGGACCCGCGCCGACCCAGTCAAGGAGCCGGCGGCGGGGACGAGGGAGGAAGGACATCAATGACCCAAACGCTCAAGCTCAGGACGATTCTGTCCGCGCTTCCGGGGGCCGTGCGGCTGGCCGCCCGGCTGCTCGATCCGGTGAAGGCACATCTGGAAACCGGCAATCACACGGTGCAGCTGCGCCTGCGCGACGGCAGCCTCAGCCGCCACATCACCTTCAAAAAAGGCAAGATCACCGCCGGTTGGGGGCGGCATGAGGCGCCCGATGCCGAGATCGTCTTCATGGACACATCCACGGCGCTGAAGATGCTCCAGCCCAAGACGGATTACGCCTTCCTCATCGACGCGCTGAAGAACTTCAAGATCACCCAGACCGGCGACGACGCGGTGCTGCTCTGGTTCGGCCAGCTCGTCGATACGATCAACACCGCCAGCATGAAGCGCGGCACCAAGATGCCCGACGGCACCATGCGCTATACCAACCTCACCAATGGCGGGCCGCTCTTCGTCTATGTGAAAGACGGCAAGATCCTGCGGACCACGCCCATCGACCTCGCCGAGGACGACGCCGAAAGCTGGACGCTGGAGGCGCGCGGGCGCAGCTTCACCCCACGCCGTCAGGCAACGCTCAGCCCGCATGCGCTGGGGATGAAAAGCCAGGTCTATTCCGACAAGCGCATCCTCCACCCGATGAAGCGGGTCGACTGGGATCCGAACGGCGAGCGCAACCCTCAGAACCGCGGCAAATCCGGCTATGAGCGGATCAGCTGGGACGAGGCCTTCGACCTCGTCGCCTCGGAAATCCGCCGGATGAAGACCGAGTACGGCCCCGGCGCCATCGCCGCGGCACCTCCCGCGCATCACCAATGGGGCAATCTCAACTACTGGCTGAGCGCGCTTCTGCGCTTTTCCAACCTCATCGGCGCGACGCGGGTCGAGTTCAGCCCGATCAGCTGGGAAGGCTGGTACTGGGGCGCGACCCATCATTTCGGCAACAGCATCCGGCTCGGCCTGCCGGGCTTTTACGGCACGGTGCAGGATTGCCTCGATCATGCCGAGCAGATCGTTTTCTGGGGCAGCGACCCGGAGACGACCAATGGGATCTATGCCGGGTTCGAAGGCACCGAGCGGCGGCTCTGGGCCAAGGAGCTGGGGATCGAGTTCATCCATATCGACCCGCACAAGACCGCCACCGCGCAGCTCTTGGGCGGCACCTGGGTGCCGGTCCGCCCGGGCACCGACGCGGCGCTGGCCATCGCGATCATGCATGAATGGATGGAGAGCGGCAGCTACGACAAGGACTATGTCGCCACCCGCACCACCGGCTTTGACGAATGGGAGGCCTATGTGCTGGGCCACGAGGACGGCGTGCCGAAAACCCCCGAATGGCAGGAAGAGGAAACCGGCGTGCCCGCCCATGTGGCCCGCGCGCTGGCCAGGCAATGGGCGGGGAAAAAGACCTATCTCGC
This sequence comes from Salipiger abyssi, assembly GCF_017311415.1. GTDB lineage: Bacteria > Pseudomonadota > Alphaproteobacteria > Rhodobacterales > Rhodobacteraceae > Salipiger > Salipiger abyssi_A. Next base: position 7,128 of record NZ_JAEKIS010000008.1, read on the forward strand.
CGCCGGGGGCCTTGGCGCCGGGTTCGGCGGGCCCTGCCGGGGCGGCGGCGGCGCGCAATGGGCGCGCGCCATGGTCATGCTGATGGCGATGCAGGGCTGGGGCAAGCCAGGGATCAATTTCGGCAACCTCCAGATGGGCGCACCGCAGGATTACAATTTCTACTTCCCCGGCTATGCGGATGGCGGCATCTCGGGCGACGTGGTCAACAGTGCCAGCGTCATGCACAACTATGTGCGCATGCCGCATATCGTCACCATCAACCCGGTGAAACAGGCGATCCCGCGCCAGCGGCTGGCCGATGCCATCGTGACCGGCAAGGCCGAGGGCTACTACTGGGACGGGTTCTCGGCCGAGGGCCAGTTCGTCAAGATGGAATACCCGCGCCCCGGCTTTTCGCCCGTGCATATGTATTACCGCTACGGCGCCTCGTCGCTGGGCACGGTGCCGGGCTCGAACCGCATGGTCGAGGCCTATCGCCACGAGAGTCTCGAAACGGTCGTCACGCAGGCGATCTGGATGGAGAACGAGGCGCAGTTCGCCGATATCATCCTGCCCGCCTGCACCTCTTTCGAGCGCGACGACATCTCGGAAAGCGCCAATTGCGCGGGCTATATCCATCACAACCAGAGCCAGCTCAATCACCGCGTGATCGTGATGCAGCACAAGGCCATCGAGCCGCTGGGCGAGTCGAAATCCGACTACCAGATCTTTGCCGGGATCCTGACACGGCTCGGCATGGGCGCGATGTTCACCGAGGGCGGCTGTTCCGATCTGACCTGGTGCAAGCGGATCTTCGAGTCGACCGATCTGGCGGACAAGATCAGCTGGAAGGCGTTTCTCAAGAAGGGCTACTACATCGTGCCCACCCCCGCCGATCATGCGCAGCAGGAGGTGGATATGCGCTGGTTCGCCGAGGGCCGCACCAAGAACCTGCCCGAACCGAACCCGCTTCCGGCGGTCTACAGCCAGGGCTTCGGGCAAGGGCTCGGCACCCAATCGGGCAAGTTCGAGTTTGTGCCCGGCTCGCTGAAACGGCTGGGCGATCTCGACCCGGCACGCCCCGCGGTCAACCGCTACATGCGCCCGCCCAACACGACGACCAAGGCCGGAGACTCGCCCTGGCCCCTGCAACTCATCACCGCGCATCCGCGCTACAGCTTCCACACCCAGTCGGACGGCAAGAACAGCGCGGTCAACGAGATCGCCGATCACCGCGTGTTGGTCGACGGCCACCGCTACTGGATCGTGCGGATGAACCCCGAGGATGCCGCCGCGCGCGGCGTCGCCGACGGCGAGCTGGTCAAGGTGCATAACGACCGGGGCGCCGTGCTCTGCGCCGCGCGGGTGACGCCGCTGATGGCGCGCGGGGTGATCGGCTCCTGGGAATCCTGCGCCGAATACGATCCCGTCGACACGCCTGACGGGCCGGTGGATCGCGGCGGATGCCTCAACCTGCTGACCCCCGCCCGGACCATGAGCCGCATGGCCGACGGGATCACCCCCAATAACTGTCTCATCCAGATCACCCGCTGGGCGGATGTGAACGCCACCGAGGAGGCCGCCGCATGAGCGCGAAATGGACCCTGACCGTGGATCTCGATCTTTGCGTGAACTGCCACAACTGCGTGCTGGCCACCAAGGACGAGCATATCGGCAACGACTTCCCCGGCTATTCCGCCGCCCAGAGCGGCGCCGGGGTCGACACGATCCGCATAGACAAGCATCAGCGCGGCAGCGGTACGCAGGTCGAGCTGACCTATGTGCCGCGCATGTGCGGCCATTGCGACGATGCCCCCTGTCTCAAGGCCGACACCACCGGCGCGCTGCGCAAGCGCGAAGACGGGATCGTGCTGCTCGACCCGGAACAGGCACACGCACCGGGGCTGGAGGCGCTCTGCCCCCTCGGCATGATCCGGCGCGACGCAGGCACGGGTGCGGCGCATCTGTGGAGCTTCGACGCACATCTGCTCGATACAGGATGGGAGATGCCGCGCGCCGTGCAGGCCTGCCCGACCTCGGCGCTGCAATGCGCAAAGCTCGACAATGACGCGCTGGCGCAGCGGGTGGCGCGTGACGGGCTTGAGGTTTTTCCCGGCATGGAGGCAGCGAAACCGAGGGTCTATTACAAGAACATGCAGCGGCTCACCCATGCGCTTGTGGCCGGCACGGTCTTGCAGGAGACAGACGGGCGGCCTGACTGCGCGGCGGGCATCACCGTTGCCTTGCACGAGGACGGCAAGGAACGGGCACGCACCGTGACCAACGGATTCGGCGAGTTCGCCTTTGCCGAGATCCCGCCGCAGGTCAACCGGATCGAGCTGCGCCTCTCGACACCGGACGGCGCGGAAAAAACGGTTCCGCTGGAGCTGTCGCACCCGCATCCGGTCGAAATCCGCCTCTGAACAGACGCAGGCCCTGCCCAAGGCCAGGCGTGCGTGATTCCCATCGGATCGCGCCTGCCCAGCAGGGTACGGGCAGATTCCCGCCGCACAGAGCCCGATGCGCCCGGCTCTCATCCGGCGATATGTCAGCCGGCACAAAGCTTTGATATCAAAGAAAATCCACTTCCCGGCCCGACCGTTCCAGAACGGTCGGGCTCGGTGTCGTACCCGCCTACCCAAGATCGGGATTGACAATTTTCCATTAAATTACAATTTTGGAAAATATGGAGATGCGGCGACCAACGCATCTCTCCCGGCCCCGGAGGAGGAGGCCGGCAATTCTGGGAGGAAAACATGAAGGGTCTTAAGGGTAAGACAGCCATTGTCACCGGCGGTGCCAATGGTATCGGGAAGGCGTTTGTCATGCGCCTTGCCGAAGAGGGCGCCAATGTGGTGATCGCCGATATCGCCCCGGCAGAAGAGGTCGTGGCAGAGGCGGAAAAGCTGGGCGTCAAGGCGCTGGCCATCCATTGCGACATGTCCTCGGGCGAGAGCATCGCCGCGATGGGCCAGCAGGTTGCCGACGAGATGGGCGGCTGCGACATCCTCGTCCACAACGCCGGTATCTATCCGGCGCAGCTTTTCGAAGAAATGTCCTTTGACGACTGGCGCCGGGTGCTGACAATCAATCTCGACTCGATCTTTCATCTGACCAAGGCGGTTTTGCCGGGCATGAAGGAAAAGGGCTGGGGACGGATCATCGCGATCTCCTCGACCACCTTCCACTCGGGTCTCGCCTATAACAGCCATTACAGTGCCTCCAAGGCCGGGCTGATCGCCTTTGCACGCGCCCTCGCCTCGGAAAGCGGCGAGTTCGGCATCACCGTGAACACCATCGCGCCCGGCCTCGTGCGCACGCCCACCACCGAAGGCGGCCCGCAATCGCAATGGTTCGACATGCTGGCACAGCAACAGGCGATCAAGCGCACCGAGACACCCGCCGACCTTGTCGGGCCGATGGCGTTCCTCGCCTCCGACGACGCCGCTTTCGTCACTGGGCAGACCCTGCTCGTGGATGGCGGCTGGCGCTTCGTCTGACCATCCCCCCTGCCCCGCTCCGGCGGGGCACATATCCACCGAAACCGGAAGGAGAACCGCCATGGGACGCGTTCAGGGAAAATCCGCCATCGTCACCGGCGCCGGCAGCGGCATGGGTCAGGCCCATGCCCGCGCGCTGGCCCGCGAGGGCGCGCAGGTCTTTGCCACCGATGTCAACGAGGAGGGGCTGGCCGAAACCCTGCGCCTCATCACCGAGGCGGGCGGCACGGCCAAGGTGCGCAAGCATGACGTCTCCAAGGAAGAGGACTGGGAGGCAGTCGTGGCCGAGGCCCTCGACGCCTTCGGCAAGATCGACATTCTGGTGAACAATGCCGGCGTCTACACCGTCGCCAATGCCGAGGACTGCACGCTCGACCAGTGGGATTTCGTGATGAATATCAACGCCCGCGGCACCTTCATGGGCGTGAGGGCGGTGATACCGCATATGAAGACCACGGGCGGCGGCGCGATCGTTAACGTGTCGTCGAATTTCGCCATGGTGGGCCGGCCCGGCTTTTCCATCTACTGCGCCTCGAAGGGCGCGGTGCGGCTCTTTACCAAGGCGGTCGCCGCCGAGGTGGCGGAGGACGGCATCCGGGTGAACTCGCTGCATCCCGGCGTGATCGCGACCCCGATGACGGCGGATCTGATTGCCACGCCGGAAGGGCTCGACCAGCTGCTCGGCGGCGCACCGCTGCGCCGCGCGGCGCAGCCGGAGGAGATCGCCAACGCGGTGCTCTACCTCGCCTCCGACGAGTCCCGCTTCATGATCGGTTCGGAGCTGGTCATCGACGGCGGCTATGCCAGCGTCTGAAACGAAACAGGAGGAGAGAGAAACATGACACATGAAAACCTGCCCGGGCGGCTGTTCCAGATGGGCATTGTCGTGCCCGACATGAAGGCCGCCATTGCCTATATGCAGACCACCATGGGCACGGGCCGCTTCATGACCCTGCCCGCCGAGCCGAAGGTGACCTGGTTTCGCGGCAATATGGAGGAGGTCTCCTACGAGATGGCCTTCGGCTATTTGGGCGATATGCAGATCGAGCTGATGATGCCGGTCTCCGGGCGCTCGACCTATGCCGAATATCTCGAACGCGTGCCCACAGGCGGGGTGCATCACCTCGGCTTCGAGGTCACCGAGTTCGACCCCGCCGTGGCGGAGATGGAGGCCCGTGGCTTCCAGGCGGTGCAGAAGGGCAGCTTTGGCGACACCCGCTTCAACTATTACGAACACCCCGACGATAAGGGCACGCTCGTCGAAATCCTCTATCTCGACAGCGCCGTGAAGGAGATGTTCGCCACAATCGCCGATCAGAGCTTCTGACCCGGCCCACCGCGCGGGGCGATGCGGAGTTGTTGCCGGATTGCCCCGCGTGTAGTTTGTCCTCCGGACGGCAGGCCGGTGGCTTGGAAGGGTAAGGCTCATGCAAAAGAAATCCGGCGAGACCGGCAGCAAGGCAACCGTCGCGGAAAGCGTCTACGACCGGATCCGTTGGGACATTATCCTCGGCATCCTGCCGCCGGGAAAGGTGCTGAAATCCGACTGGATGCGCGGGCAGTATTCGGTGGGCATCAGCCCGCTGCGCGAGGCACTGACCCGGCTCTCCTCCGAACGGCTGATCGTCGCCGAAAGCCAGCGCGGCTTTCGCGTCGCGCCGCTGGACGAGGACGAGGTGCAGGACGTGCTGAACACGCGCATCCTGATCGAGACGCAGGCGCTGCGCGATGCCATCGCCACCGGCGACGTCGCCTGGGAGGGGCGGATTCTGGCGGCTTATCATGTGCTCTCGCGCACGCCGATCCCGCAGCCGGGCGAGACCGGCTCTTTCGACTGGATCGAGGCGCACAAGGATTTCCACATGCAACTGCTCTCGGCGAGCAGCTCGCGCTGGCTGAAATATCTCGCCGGGCTTCTGTTCGATCAGTCCGAGCGCTACCGCGCCTTCCGCACAGCACACAGCGCCGAGGCGGCGCTGACTCGCGATGTCTCGCAGGAACACGAGCGCATCCTGAGCGCCTGCCTGGCCCGCGAGGCCGAGGAGGCCTGCGACGCGCTCGAAGCGCATTACCGCTCGACCTCGCAGGCGGTGATCAGCGATCTGCACGAGGGCAAGGCGCCGGAGATGTAAGGCCTCGAGCCAGACGCTCCCAAACACCGAGTGCTGATGTCGGCCGCGCCATCGTCGACCGGTGGCGTGGCGCCACGGCGGAACGCACCCCGCGACTTTGCAGGAGGCATGCCTTCGGCATGACGATGGCGCGTCTCTCGGCGTTTGCTTGCAAACGCCTGCCGGCAACACGTCGCTTGCGATGTGTGAGAGGCGGTTCCCCGCTCATGTAGGGTGGGCAATCTGCCCACCGCTCTCTTCAAGACCCGGCCCGCAATGCGGGCCGGGCACACACTCACGCAAAGACCGGATTCACATCCATATAGATGCGGTAATCGGCAATCTTGCCGTCCCGGCAGGTCCAGATATTGGCACAGGGCAAGGTGATCGACTGGCCGTCCTTGCGGTCATAGGTCACCCCCAGCTTCACGATCACCGTATCACCGCTTTCCCAGACATCCTGGATGTCATGGTGAATCCCGTCGATCCCGGCAAAGAAATCGCTCACCGCCTGCGCCGCCGCCTCGCGGCCGACCGCCGCCGGGAAATTGCCGAAGGTGAACGAGCCGTCCTCCGTCAGCAGTTCCGCAAACGCCTCGGGCTTCATCGCGTCGACCCGGCCAAAGACCGTCTCCGCCAGCTCTTTTCCGTTCATGATCTCTCCTCCCTCTCTCATGATCACTCCGGCAGTTGCGGCGGCGTCAGGAACTCCACCTGGTTGCGCCCGCAAACCTCGACGACCTTGTCGAAATCCTCGGGCGCAAGCCCGACGAGCCCCTCGAACATCTCGACGTAGCGGCTCTCGGGTTTCATCGCGAGGGTGAAGAGAATCCGCGCCGTCTTGTCGCCGGTGATGCGGAAACCATGGATCTTGCCGCGCGGCATATAGACGTGATCGCCCTCGCCCACATCGAACGCCTCGTCGCCGAGCTGAAAGCGCAGCGAGCCTTCCAGCACATAGATATACTCGTCCTCGTTGTGGTGGATGTGCAGCGGCACGCCGCCGCCCGGCGGTGCCACCTGGATAAAGGTCAGCAACTCGCCCTCGGGCTCGTTGACGATCTTCCAGACGAGATCCATCCCCATAAAGGAAATGACCTCCCCCGCATCCGCCGCGATATACTCTTTCGGTGCCGACATATGCTCCTCCTGTGCTCTGGTGTCGGTTTGGCCGTCTCAGTCGAGAAACCCTTCCGGCGGGGGCGTGCCCCACATATTGGCGCCGAGCTGGATATCCTCCCAGACCTTGCCGCTCTTTTGCGGAAATTCCTGGTGGTAGGGGCGCGGATCGTAGCAATCCAGCGCCTCATTCACCCGGTCCAGCTCGCAGAACAGCTCGATGATCTGCCCGTCGGCATTGCGGTGATAGGTCGAGATATTGTGCCCGATCCCATGCCGCACCGGCCCCCAGACCAGCGGAATGCGGTCCTGCGCCAGCCAGTCGCAGGCGTCGCGGATATGGGTCCAGTCGCGCAGCTCAAAGGCGATGTGGTGCATCTTGGTCTTCTGCCCCTGCACCAGATTGATGGTGTGGTGATCCGGGCCGCAGCGCAGGAAGGCAAAGAAATCGCCCATCCAGTCGCTGACCTTAAATCCCAGAACCTCGCAGTAGAATTTCACCGTCGATTGCACATCGGTGCAGTTATAGGCCACATGGCCCAGCTTGTTCGGCACGATGCCCTGCGGCTGAAACCCGATATTGGCGGTCTCGGCCGAGACGAAGGCCTCGATATTCGTGCCCTTGTTGTCGCTGAACACCAGCGCCTCGGAAATCGAGGGCTGCGGATCGGATTGGCGCTTGGCGCTCAGCCCATGGCTCTCGATCTGCCTGGCATACTCGCCCAGATCGGTGCCCGGCGGCAGCTGAAAACCCAGCGTGTCGCAGCGGGCTTCCGACCCCTTGCGCAGCACCACCGTGTGGTGATCGGCGCTGGCCGAGAGATAGGCGGCGGCGCTGTCGCGCGCGACGAGCGTCAGCCCCATGATTTTGGTGTAATGCTCGATCTGTGCGTCCAGATCGGGGGTTTCAAAGACCGCATAGACGATACGGTTGACGGTGATCATGAGTGTCCTCCCTCAGACGAATGTGTTTTCCAGCGTACCCAGCCCCTCGACGGTGACGCGTGCCACATCGCCGGGTTTGAGGAATTCCTGCGGATCGCGGCCAAAGCCCACGCCCGCCGGGGTTCCAGTGGCGATGATGTCGCCGGGCTCCAGTGTCATCATCCCGGCCAGATGCCGCAGGATGTCGGCGACGCCGAAGATCATCCGCCCGGTATTGGATTTCTGCTTCACCACACCGTTGACGGTCAGTTCGATGTCGAGATCGCCGGGGTCGGCCACATAGCGCGCCGGGGTGATCCAGGGGCCCGTGGGCTGGAACTTGTCCCAGGATTTCTGCATCACCCAGTCGATGCCCACGAAGGGCCGGTTGTGAATCCAGTCCCGCGCCGAAAGGTCGTTCAGCACGGTATAGCCCGCCACCGCCTCCAGCGGATCGCCCTTGTCCGAGGGGCCGTAGCGGCGGCCCATGACGATGCCCAGCTCCGCCTCCCAATCGTACATCTTGGCGCCCTCGGGCAGCGGAATCTCTTCGCCATGCGCGGCGAGACAGGTCTGCGGGCGCATGAAGCCGTAGGGAAACTCCGGCAGGTGGGTGACCTTCATCTCTTCGAGATGGTCGTGGTAATTGGTGCCGATGCAGACCAGCTTGCGCGGATTGGCGATGGGCGTCTCATAGGCCAGCGTTTCCGGGTCGAGCCCGTCACCGCTCACATTCTCGCAGGCGGTGGCGATCTCGTCCTCATAGTGCGGCCAGTCGGCAAAGACCGCCTCCAAGGTCTCAGGCGCCCTCTCGCCCAGAAGCGCGGCGAGCGTATGGGCACGGCCCGCCACGAGCACCATCGGTGTCGCCGAGCCGTCGATCCGCGCCGTTCCCAGCTTGTACTCCGTCATCGTGTTTGTCCTTTTCGTCATTTTCCGGGAACGGGCAGCCCAGCCGCCGAGGCGACAGCGGCGTAAAGCGAGGCGACATCGGTGTCGCCGTAACCGGCGGCGATGGCGCGGTCGTAAAGCGGTACGGCACTCGACAGCACCGGCATCGGGCAATCCGCATCGGCGCCCGCCGTCTCGATCAGGTGCAGATCCTTGGCCAGCATCGCGGTCGAACCCAGCACCTTGTCCCAGTCGCCACTGGCCATCCGGCCCGCCCGCGCCTGGAATTGCAGCGACGTGCCCGCTCCGCCGCGCAGCGCCTCGATCAGCCGCGCCTGGTCGAGCCCCATCTTGGCGCCAAAGGCCAGCGTCTCGGCGGTGGCCGCGAGATTGATCCCCACCAGCAGGTTGGCGCAGAGCTTGGCCTTCATCGCGGCGCCGAAACCGCCCATGTAAAACAGGTTCTCGGTCAGCGTCTCCAACACCGGGCGCGCCGTCTCGAACGCCGCCTCGTCACCGCTGAGCAGAAAGGTCGCGCTGCGCGCCGCCACCATCGGGGGCAGCCCGCTGATCGCGCCATCGAGCAGGACCCCGCCCTTTGCCTCGACCATCGCCGCCTCGCGCGCCTTGGCCGCTTCGGAAAGAGTGGAAAGCTCCACCACGATCTTGCCGGTGCAGTCGCCGCCGGCGATCCCCTCGGCGCCCGAGATCACCTCGGCCAGTGCGTCGTCGGACGGGATGCAGCACAGAATGATATCCGCCTGCTCCGCCACATCGCGCGGCGAATCCGCCATCTTCCCTCCGAGCGCGATGAAGTCCTCACCCGCGCTTCGCCGGTAGCCCAGCACCTCATGTCCGTGTGCGATCAGGTTCCTGGTCATCGGCAATCCCATATTGCCGAGACCGATCAGTCCAACCTTGCTCATGCCACTCCTCCTCCGGGCAGGCGTCGTTGTCGCGGGCGGCATTTGGTGCGCCCTATGTAGAGGCGTTCCAGACCGCTCTCCCCTGCAAAATCCGGAACACCGCGCCGCAGGATCTGCGGCGACTCGAGTCGATTATTGGAAATTATTTATAATTTCCAAATTATGGGTATCACCGGAAATCGGGAGCTGTCAACAAAGATACAGAAGAATCTGGACCGATTGTTCCAAATTATCGTGTGATCGGGGAAACCCGCTCACGGCGACCCTTTTCCATCCTCGAAAACCAGAGCGCGGCGCCCCTTTCCAGAGACGCCGCGCTTCTGTTTCTACCGCAAGAAATCGCCAGTTTCTTAGTGCGACATCAGCACCGGAACACGCGCACTGCGCAGCACCTCATGGGTCACACCGCCGAACATGTCCTGCGAAAATTTGCTGTGCTCATAAGCGCCCATCACAATGAGCTTCGCGCCGATCTCGTCTGCTGTGGCCTCGATAAGCTGGGCGATGCTCTGATGCCGGGGCCGCTTGTGCAGATGCAGCGCCTCGACATCGTGGCGTTGCAGATGCGTGACGATCCCCCCACCGGGCGGCGGCGCCTCGGGCTCGGCGCCCACGGTCAGCACGGTGACCCGGCGGCGGTCGGTCTCGAAAATCGCCATCGCGTCATTGAGCGCCCGGGCTGCCGAGCGCTTGCCGTCCCAGGCGACGAGCGCGTGATCGGCCAAACCCGGCGCGTTATAACCATCGGGCACGATCAGCACCGGGCGCCCGCTGCGCAGCGCCAGCATGTCGGGGCTGGCGGCGCGATGTTCTTCGTTGGGCAGATGCGACTGCGCGCCTGTCACCACCAGATCGTAGCTACGCGCGATCTGGCTCGGCGGCAAACTCCCCACCTCCCCCGGATCGAGAAACGCCACCCGCTCCGACAGCCCGGCCAGCGCCGCCTCTTCGTGGAAAAGCGCAATCGCCGCCTGCATGTCGTCGCTCTCGACCGTCTCCAGCTTTGCCCGCAGCTCTCCCGACAGCCCGGCGCCGTAGCGGTCGATATAGGAGGGACCGTTGCGGAACACGCCGGTGAGCCAGCCATCGTGCTGGCGGACGATCTTCAGCGCGTGGCGCAGGCTGCTGAGAAAGGCGGCCTCGCCGCTATAGGCCAGAAGGATGTTCCGGAATGCCATATGCGTCTCTCCCCCGCCTCAATGCCCGTTCTCGGGATGCGGCGCGCGCGCCAGCTCGGCCCGGCCCAGCCGCCAGAGCAGCGCCAGCGCCACGAAACCCGCTGCGTTGATCCAGAGCGTCCTGTCGCCGCCCACCCCCGGCGGCAGCAGCAGCGCCACACCGGCAAGCCCGGTCAGCACCCGGCGCAGCGCCCCGGTCGGCCCATGCAGCCAGCCCACGAACGCCGCCGAGATCGCATAGACCCCCAGCACCGCCGTCACCACCGCCAGCGCGATCTGCATCGGCTCACCGATCAGCAAGAGCGCCGGCGAGAAGACGAAGAGGAAGGGCACGATATACGCGGTCCAGCCAAAGCGCATGGATTCCCAGGCGGTGGCCATGGGCGGCGCCTTGGCGATGGCGGCGGCAAAGAACGCGCCGATGCCGATGGGCGGCGTCACCATGGACATCATCCCGAGGTAGAAAATGAAGAGATGGGCCGCAATAGGCTCGACTCCCGACTGCACCAGCGAGGGCGCGATCAGCACCGCCAGCAGCAGGTAGACCCCCACCGTCGGCATGCCCATGCCCAGCACCAGGCAGACCACGGCAGAGATCAGCAGCAGCGTCAGCAGGCTGCCCTTGCCCAGCCCCACCAGCGCGAAGGTGGCGGCAAAACCGAGGCCCGTGACGTTCAGCACGCCGATGATGAACCCCGCCGCCGCCGAGATCATGATGATATCGACAATGGAAAAGCCGGTCTCCTGCGCCGCGCTCCAGAGCTCGCGCAGCTTCATCCGGGTGGCGCCGTAGCCGGTGGTGAGCCCGATCCCCAGCGCCATCGCCCCGCCCCAGAGCGCGGCGGTCTCGGCGCGCTGGTTGAACCAGAAGAGCGCCGCGACAATGGCCGCGAAAGGCAGGATAAAGACCCAACCCTTGCCCAGAACGGCGCGCGTGGCGGGAATGTCCTCGGTATCCAGCGGACGGATCTGCTGCTTCGCCGCCTGAAGATCGGCCTGCGCAAAGAGCGCCACGTAGTAGAGCAGCGCCGGCACGATGGCGGCCACGACGATCTCGGAATAGGGTTTTTGCAGGATATCGGCCATCAGGAAGGCCACCGCCCCCATCACCGGCGGCGCGATCTGCCCGCCGGTCGAGGCCACGGCCTCCACCGCAGCGGCGGTGGTGCGGCGAAAGCCCGACTGCACCATGAGCCGGATCGTCACCACGCCGGTGGCGACGATATTCGACACCACCACGCCCGAGATCGACCCGAAAAGCCCCGAGGCCACGATCGAGATCTTGGCCGCGCCGCCGCGCTGCCGGCCCATGGTGGCCATGGCGATATCGTTGAAGAACTCCGCCCCGCCCGAGCGCAGCAGGAGCTGGCCAAAGAGCACGAAGGCCACCACCACCGTCGCCGCCACGTTCAGCGTCAGCCCCAGCAGCCCGTTGGGATCGAAGGCGAGATAGACCGCCATGCGCTCCGGCGCGACCTGGCGGGTTTGCAGCACGCCCGGCACCAGATGCCCGATCAGCCCGTAGCCGACGATGACCGCGACCACGATGACCAGCGTCCAGCCCACCGTGCGCCGCAGCCCCTCCAGCACCAGCAGGAACAGCGCGGCCCCGGTGATCAGCGCGTCGGCGGGCAGGCTCATGGCACGCGACACGAGGCCCGGATAGGCCACAGCCACGTAGAGCCCCAGCCCGAGCCCCGCCAGCGCCAGCAGCCAGTCGAGCGGCGCGCCGGGGCGGTCCTGCTTGCGGGCGGGTTTGGTCAGGAACACCAGCGCGAGGCTGAGACCCAGCACCAGCGCGAGGAACTGCTCGGTGTAATAGGAATAGCCCAGCCGCGAGGGCAGGTCGGCGGCCTGAAACACGGTCAGAACCGTGAGCAGGCCCGCGAGGATCCCGACGATCAGCGGTTTGGACTCGGTGCCGGTCTGATGGTCCACGAAAGCGCCTCCTTGTGCTGGAAGAGTGCCGGAAAAGGCAGGGCACGCGCGCGCCCTGCCCCGGATCGGTCAGGCAAGCCGGATCAGCCGGCGGGCGACATCTCGATCCCGCGCGCCTCAAAGAACGCCTTGGCGCCGGGGTGATACTCGACCCCCGGATAGGCCTTGTAGGCGGTCTCCAAGTTCAGCGCGCGCAGCGGCGGATAGGCCTCGCCGATGGCCTCTTTCTGGTCGAAGACCACGGCCAGAAGCTGCTCGATCTTCTCGTCCGGCACATGTGCGCCGGCGAGCAGCACATTGTCCCAGGTGACGAACTGCATCGGCTCGGCCACGCCCACGCGCACCGGCGCCGGGGTCACTTCGGTGAAGTAGAAGGCGGGGCGCACCTCTTGGATCTTGGCCAGCGTTTCGTCATTGGCCTCGACACTCAGAAAACGCACGCCGCCGACCGACGCGTCGACCTCGGCCACTTTCGGCCCGCCCACCGCGAAAAACGCGCTGTCGACCCGGCCCGACGCCATGTCGTCGGAGCCGCGGATCAGTTCCGGCACCGGCACCTGTTTCACATCGTCCCAGCTCAGCCCCCCGGCGGCGAGGATGGCCGAGATATGCGAGCGCGCGATGGGAAAGGCATCCCAGCCCGAGGGCACGCTTTTGCCCTTGAGATCCGCGACCGATGTCATGCCGGAGCTTTCCTTGACATAGAGCCCGACCGGGAACGGGTTGATCCGCGCCACCACCCGCAGGTTCGGCATTGCCATGCGATACTCGCCCGAGCCTTCGACGGCGGTGATCACATCGTTGACATCGTTGAGCGAAAACTCCGCAAGCTGGTCGTTGACCGCCTGCATCATCTGCGCATTGCCGCCATAGGGCTGCACCACCAGCGCCATGGCGCCGCTGTCGCGTGCCTCGCCGGCGATCACCGTGGCCATAGTGTTCCAGACCGAGCCCTGCGGCGGGGTCGAGAAGGACATGACCTGCGCCTGTGCGCCGGCGCCGAGCCCGGCGACAAAGGCCGTGGCCAGGCAGATGCTCCTGAAAATCGTCATTGCGTTTCCTCCCTTTTCAATCCTGCGGTCAGCCAGCGACCAGCGCCTGACGGTCGATCTTGCCGGTGCCGGTCTTGGGCAGCTCGGCCACGTATTCGAACAGCCTTGGCGACTTGAACGGCGTGAGCTGTGCCTTGACGTAATCGCGCAGTTTCAGTGTCTGTTCGTCGCTCGCCGCCACGCCCGCGACGAGGCTGACAATGGCCCGCAACGCCATGCGCTTGTCGGCAAGCTGCACCGCCAGCACCGCGCATTCATGCACATCCGGGTGCTCGTTCAGACAGCGCTCGACCTCCAGCGGCCAGACCCATTGCCCGGAGACCTTGATCAGATCGTCGGCGCGGCCCTGGAAGTAATAGAACCCGTCGCGTTCGATGAAGCGGTCGCCGGTATAGATCCAGTCGCCGCGCATGGTCTCGGCGGTCTTGTCCGGGCGGTTCCAGTAGGTCGGCGCCGAGGAATGCCCGCGCACGAACATCACCCCCTCCTCGCCCGGCTCGGCCGGCACGCCGTCCGGTGTCTCCAGCCGCACCTCATAGCCCGGCACCCGCGCCCCCGCCGCGCCGATCCGGTGATCGTCAAGCGCGTTCGACAGATACACATGCAGCAGTTCGGTGGAGCCCAGCCCCTCGGTCGGCCCATGGCCCACCAGCTCTTTCCAGGTGTTATAGACATCTTCCGACAGGATCTCGGCGGCTGACATGGACTGGCGCAGCGAGCTCAGATCATGCGCCTCCAGCGCGGCACTGCGGGCGAGCGCCGTATAGAGCGTCGGCAGGCCGAACAGCACCGTCGGGCGATAGATCTCGATGGCGCCCAGCACCACGTCGGGGCGCGGCTGGCCCGGCATGAACAGCGTCGTCGCGCCGGTGCAGAACGGAAAGACCAGCGAATTGCCGAACCCGTAGGCGAAATAGGCCTTGGGCACGGAATAGCAGATATCGTCCTCGCGCAGCTTGAGGATATGGTCGCCGAAACTCTGCTGGATATAGGCCATGTCGTGATGCAGATGCACGATGCCCTTGGGCCGCCCGGTGGAGCCCGAGGAATACATCCAGAACGCCATGTCGTCGGGGCCGGTATCGGCGGCCTCCAGCTCGGTCCCGTGGCCGTCGAGGAAGGTCGCCGCCCCGATCCGGCCCGGCCCGGTCACATCGCCATTGGTGACCACGATGGTCTCCAGCTGCGTGCCCTTCAGCGTGTCGCCGGAAAAGATCGCCGACAGCTCCGCATCGACCACCGCATAGCGTGCCTCGGTATCCTGAAGGAAATATTGCAGCACGTCCGGACGGGTCTGGATATTGAGCAGAACCGGCACGAACCCTGCCCGAACCGCACCAAAGAACGCAGCCGCAAAGGCCGGCGTGTCGTCGAGAAAGAACGCGATCCGCTCGCCGCGCGCCAGCCCGGCATCGGCAAATGCATTGCCCCAGCGCGCCGCCTCGGCGATCAGCTCGGCATAGCTCATATGCCCAAGCGGGCCGATCACGGCGGTCTTGTCGGGGTTCCGGCTCAGGTTCTGCCAGAGGATTTCGGACCCGTTCGGGTGATCGGCCTTCACATAGCCGATCTCGTCGGCGCCGGGGGTGCGCTCGGCGACGGGGTCGGGGATGGCGCCGGTCGCATGTGTGCTGGTCATATCCGTCATCTGGTCTCCGTGACGTCGGCAAACGGGGGCCGTGGGGCGCCCGCCAAAGGCGCCCTGCCCCTCTCGTTGCAGGGGTTGAGAGAACCGGGGGCCGCGCCCCCGCGTTCAGCCGTGAACGGCGCTGTAGGCTTCGTAATCGGCGGCGAATTTCGGCGCGATCTGATGCAGCCGCTCCGGCGTCATCCGGCCCGAGCGCATCAGGTAATCATGCGCGAAATCCATCGGCGCGAGCCGCAGCTTCTCGCCAAAGCTCTCGTACCAGGTGGCCGAGGTGTTGGCGGCATCGACGATCTTGCGTGCCACCGGCGGGCGCTGCGCCTGATAGGCGGCCAGCGCCTCGTCGATATCGTCGTGATCCTTCAGCGCATGGATGAGCGCAATCGCGTCCTCCATGGCCAGCCGCGTGCCCGACCCGATGGAGAAATGCGCCGTATGCACCGCATCGCCCAGCAGCACGTTGCGCCCGGCGATCCAGCTTTCGCACCAGAGCCGCGGGAACTGCCGCCAGTTGGATTTGTTCATCACCAGATCGGTGCCCTTGAGCACATCAGCAAACAGCGTGCTGCACAGCTTGGCGCTTTCTTCCTCGCTCATCGCGTCAAAGCCAAAGGCCTTGTAGGTCGCATCCTCGCATTCGACGATGAAGGTGCTGCGATCCGGCGCAAAGCGGTAGTGATGCGCGTTGAGCGGGCCCTTGTCGGTCTCGATAAAGGTCTGGGTCAGCGTATCAAAGGGAATGGTCGCGCCGAACCAGGCGAAGTGGTTGTCGAAATACTCGATGGTCGGCTTGAACTGGTCTTCCAGCGACTGGCGCATCAGCGAGTTCAGCCCGTCGGCGCCGATCACCAGATCCGCGTCGAACTCGTCGAGCGATGAGATATGGGTCTTGAAACGGATCTCGACGCCCAGGTCGCGGGCGCGGTCCTTGAGGATCTCGATCAGCTCCAGCCGCCCCACGGCGGTAAAGCCCACGCCGTCCAGCGTCACCTGCCCCTTCGGCAGGTTCAGCGTCATGTCCTGCCAGCGCTCCATATGCGGCACGATCAGGTCATGGGTCTCGGCATCGTCGGCTTTCAGGAAATCGAGCGCGCGGTCGGAAAACACCACACCGAATCCAAAGGTCGCGCCTTCCGGATTCTGCTCGGTCACCCGCACTTTCACATGCGGCAGCAGCCGGCGGATCAGGATCGCGGTGTAGAGCCCACCGGGCCCTCCCCCCAGAATTTCGATGGTCGACAGCTGAGACATCCTTCCTCCCTCCCGAAGCTATGGACGTAGAGGGATGAATAAGATAAAATTCTAAATCGTGCAATCATTTTTACAATACGGAAAAATCTATGCCTCTTCTGATGACCGTCGACGTGACTTTCGGAGACTGCGATCCTGCCGGTATCGTCTTTTATCCGAACATTTTTCGCTGGATGGATGCGGGCTTTCAAAAGCTGCTGCGCCCGCTTGGCGGGCACCAGAAACTCTGCCGCGAGCTCGACAGTCTCGGCCTCGGCCTTGCCGATGCGCAGGCACAGTTCCGCAGCACGATTCGAGACGGCGACCAGCTTGAGCTGCATGTCTCGGTAGCCAAATGGTCGGCACGCAGCGTCACCCTCGGTTATGAGGGCCGGGTCGGCGACCGGCTGGCTTTCGAGGGCCGCGAAGTGCGCTGCCTTTTCAAACGCGGCGAGGACGGTATTGTCGCGGGAGACATGAACGCCTTTCGCGAGAGGTTGGAGAAAGCGGAATGACGGACGAGGTGGGCCACGGGCTAAAATCGCTGGACACGGCGCTTGGTGTGCTGGCCTTCATGGCGCGGCAGGACGGCCCGCTCACGCTTTCCGACATCGCGCGCGGTTGCGACATGCCGCCAAGCAAGGTGCACCGCTATCTCGCCTCCTTCGTCACCGCCCGGCTGGTCCGGCAGGAGGGCCGCTCCGGGCGCTACGATCTCGGGCCGGAAGCGCTGCAACTGGGGCTCGCCGCCATCGGCCGGCACGATTTCGTCAACAGCTCCGCCGACGGGCTGCCGGATCTGGCGGCGCAGACGGGCATGACGGCGCTGCTCGCGGTCTGGGCCAATGACGGCGCCACGGTGGTGCGCTGGCAGCGCGGTCTCTCGCCCACGGTGACCTCGATCGGGCTGGGCACGACCCTGCCGCTGCTGACTTCCGCCACGGGCCGGATCTTTCTCACCTACGCCCCGCAAGCCGCCATTCGCCGCATGCGCGAGGCTGAACTGCGCCGCGCCGCGCGCCAGACCGCGCTACTGCCCGATGTACCGGCGACGTCCTCGGGGTTAGAGACGCTTCGCGACACGATCCGCGCCCAGGGCTTCGCTTCGGTGGACAGCAACTTCATTCCCGGCCTCGTCGCCGCCGCAGCCCCCGTGCTCGACTGGCAGGGCGAGGCTCAGGCCGTCGTGACCATCTTTGGAGTGGACCCGGCGACCATCACTCCGGACTCGCCCCAGGTCCGGGCGCTTCTGGACTATTGCGCCGCATGCTCGGTGGTCCGCGCCGCCTGAGCCCTCAGCCCCCGGCGGGCACAGTCAGCCCGTCATCCTCCAGCCGCTCACGGTCGGGCAGATCGCTGAGGCTCTCCAGATCGAAGGCCACGAGGAACTGCTCGGTGGTCACGAAAGTATAAGGCGCCCCCCGGCGCGGGCTGCGCGGACCGGTGGCGATGAGCTTGCGCGCGTTCAGCCGCCCGATCAGGTCGCGCGCGATCTCCTTGCCAAAGATATCCTTGAGCCCGTCGCGGGTGATCGGCTGGTGATAGGCGATGGCCGCCAGCACCGCGATGTCGAACTCGTTCAGGTCGAGCACCTGCTGCCCCACATCCGCCGCCGCCCGGATCGCCGGCGCATAGGCCGGACGGGTGCGCAGGATCCAGCCGCCGGTCACCGCCGCCACCGCAAAGGCGCGGCCTTCCAGATCGGCGGCAAGATCCTCGACCAGCAATTCGACCGAAGCGCCCTGCCCCACGACCCGCGCCAGATCCTCGCGCGGCACCGGCGACGCGCTGGCGAACAGCACCGCCTCGATACGCCGCATCC
The DNA here is from genome assembly GCF_017311415.1 of Salipiger abyssi. Classification (GTDB taxonomy): domain Bacteria; phylum Pseudomonadota; class Alphaproteobacteria; order Rhodobacterales; family Rhodobacteraceae; genus Salipiger; species Salipiger abyssi_A. Next base: position 25,444 of record NZ_JAEKIS010000008.1, read on the forward strand.
ATTCGCGCCAGCGCAGCTCCGGCGGCAGATCCGCGAGATCGCGGTCGAGATCCGGTTCGGCGCGGTCCTCTGCCATGCTCACACCCCGTAAAGCCGAAAGGTCTCGCGCCCGGTCAGTTCACGTACGGCTCCGAGCGCCACCAGCCGATCGCAGAGCCGGCGCGCGGCGCGTGGAGACATCAGGTGTTTCAGACCGGAGGCGCTCACCGCATCCTGCGAGAGGAACAGCGCGACCGCTTGGTCGGCGCTCTTGGCGCGCAGCTTCGGTGCGACGGCTTCGAGCCTGGCCACGCGCCGCGCAAGATCGCCCGCGAGCCGGATCGCGTCCGCGGTTGCCGCCGTCACCGCGACATGGCAGGCCTGCCGCAGTGCATCGCCGGACCGGCGCAAATCCTGACGCTTGATCCCCGTGGCGAGCAACGGGACGACATGCCGCCAGCGCAGCGCGCGCGCCAGGGCGGTATCCGCCAGAATCAATGCGGTGGCTTCATCGCGGGGGAATTCCATCAGAACCGCCTCCAGAACGGCCGCCGCTTGGGCGATTGGCCCGCCCTGCCCCGCGCTCAGCCAACCGTCGATATGGCCGGCGGCATGATCGGGAATGGCGCGGCGCAGAGCGGCGTCCGACAGCGGGTGTGCGACAGCCCGTCGCCAGCGCAGATAGATCTCTCCCGCCGGCCCGGGATGATCGCCGGGCCGCAGCAGATGCAGCGTGTCGCGGAGTTCGGCGGCGCGTTCCGGGCGTCCGGACCATGCAACACAGGCTTCGGCCGCGTAGAGCCCCAGACGGTCGCGCAATAACGATCCCGGTACGTCTGGCCGCGCGAGAAGCCCGTGCAGTTGCGACAATGCAGCGCCCGACAAAAACGCCACATCTTCCAGCGTTGCCGCGCCGCCCCTGGTGACCCAGCCAGGCAAGAGAGGTAGGGTTTTGTCGGTCGGTGTTTGTTCGGTTGCATTGCGAGCCATGATGGAACGCTATCGGGGCGCGGCGCTTTGCACCAGAATTTCCTGCTCAAACGGCCCCTGTCCAGCGACCTTCGCTATGTCCGATAATTACAGAATCCGGCAATGCTGAGCGTTTGGAAAGTTGTCTGGACTCCGCTCAAAGCCCGCATATCCGTGAGCTTCTCACTGTGTCCCGTGTTCGCTCGTAACCTTTTCCTTAGATCACAATTCGTGACTTCTCGGCAATGCAATTCGGCGTTTGTCGATGACAAAACTGTTCGGCGAAGACGGTCTTATGGAGGTCGTGTCATCCGCGTGAGATCCACTGATACGACCCGCCGGAAACGGGTTTCATCGGATCTTGCGAGGTGTCTCTTTTCGACAGTGGTGCCGCGTTCTGTTTCTTGGATGCGAGCCCGCTCCGTTATGTGTTTTAGCGCCTTCAAGGCCCTTCAGCCTTGCGTTTCGGGTAGAGGTTTACCGGGGTAACCCCGAAGAAGACACAGGGCGGTTTACCCCGGTAAACTGATGCACGGTTCGAGCATTGATATGGAACTCTAGATGCGACGCGGTGAGCCTGGACCATTTGGTACGTCAGTCTGGTTTAATGTGTCTTTCCCTACGATACCTCGAATTTACCGCGGTAACGTCGCGCTTTCCGTCAAGGCGCTTCGTGATCGCTTTTGGTGCAGCGGTCAGGCTATGATATCGCATTTTTAGACGGTTCGACTGAACGCAGGCAAAGCATCGAACTTTCCCTGCGTCATTCTAAGCAAGCTTCTTTTGGCCCACTGATCGGGAAGGAACGATCCGGCCTCTGGCGATGGGTTGCCCGTCTTCAAAGCGTTTCACCATGGTCATCAGATAGTGTTTTGGGCTCTTCAATGACGCTAATTTTTCGGCCAGATAATCGAGGGCGAGAACGGTGTTTGTCCACCCCAAACCGACGAGCGTCTTGGCAACCTCTGTCTCGTTCAGTCCCATGAAAGAAGAAAAATCCAATAGGATGCCGATGGCTTCTTTCTCGTTCGTGGGAGCTTTGGGATAGAAGCTACCGATGCTTTCGGTTTGGGCCCAGAGTTCAGACAGTTCATGTTGGTTGAAGGTGTCGGGTTGATCATAATTTTTTTCTTTTGGTTTTGACTCTATGTGCCGGACAGTTTGACCGGCATCGACGGGTTCGATGTCCGGCAATACCGCGGTTTTCGGTTCGTCGCACTGGTCGGGTTCAAAGCTCTCAGTGGTCTGAAGATTGGCTGTCAGCCTGTCGATCTCCGCTTCGATCTCATCGAGCTCTGCATGGCTTGTGGTCTTGCGGCGGAGGGCATTGCGAAGCCGCTCGCGCAGGGCGTCGAGGCAGTGGGGAAGGGAGGTGCCCCTCGAAGCGAGGCTGCGGAGGATCGCGCTGAAGGCGGCGCTCACGCGGTTCTTGCGTTGGCGCAGCACCTGCCGCTGTTCTTCGAGATCGTCGCGCAGTGCGAGCAACGCGTGATAGCGGGCGAGCAGGGGGGCGAGGTCGATGCCATAGGCGAAGACGATCTTTCCGTTTGCGTCGCGTTCGGGGAAGCGCCGTCCGTTTGCGCTCAGATTGCGCCGCACAAGTCCGAGCTGTTCAAGCCGCGCTTCGCCTCTACGAAATCGCCGTTCCTCCATGCCGCAGGCCCGGTTCAGGATCTCCGCGATGTTCATAAAGGACACGTTCAATCCGGCAGGATCGAGCGGCCCGTGGGGCAGGACAGAGAGGTGGGCCCGCAGGACCATCACGTCGCGATCCGCTAGACCGAGCGGTCGGCGCAATTCGGTGACGAGAGACAAAAGCTCCCAGCGATCCACAGCCCTACGGCTGGATCCGGTGTTTGGGCAAACCTCAATCGTTTGCCCGCGCGGCTGCGCCGCGGACATCAATGTCGTCATTTTGATCTTCAGACGGCAAAATTTACCCGTTCACCGAAAACCGGTGTTGAAAAGTTCTCGTCAAAAGGCTAGAAAGGCTTTGCTACAAGACCCATCGAGCCCTCTCCGGAACACTGCTTTCGGGGGGGCTTTTTCTTTATGCCGGTGTCTGCTCCTCTTGTCGTTGCCTCAGGTATCGTTTCTAGTATCCCTGATTTACCTGTGTAAATCGGATTTTCTGTTTTTTTTCATATACTTAAACTTCATTCTTTGTGCTTTTTCTCAAGCGCGGCGATCATGGCATCGATCTGTTCACCAAGCTGGTCCAAAAGATCCGGGGGAGCGGCCTTGCTGGTCTTGACCACCAGTTGCTGCGGTTTGCGCAGCGTCGAAACGCTGCCGCCCAGATAATCGCGGCGTGTGGCCGCCGGGGCAGGGGAGGGCGCTTTGCGCACCCGGTCGGACTGCACCGCCTTTAGCAGCGCGTGAAAGCGCTCGACGCTGTCGCCGCTCTCGGGATCGATAAGTCCGAGCGCTTGTTTCTGTGAGATCCCGTGACGCCCCATCTCGCTGATGAGCTTGTCCCAGTTCCGGCGCCCGACGCCACGCGCCGGCCCGATGGCCAGCACCAGCTCTTCGCCGAGGGACTGGTAGCTCTTGACCATGAAGTTAATCAGCGTGCGCGAGACGTTCAGGAACTCGGCGATGTCCTTCTGCTCATAGCCGGCTTCGAGCCCCTGCGCCGCAGCGCGTGCGCGTTCGATATAGCTCGTCTCCAGGCGCGCGGAATTCTCGATCCCTTGTGCGACAAAAGCCTCGCGGTCGTCCATCTTCGAGACGAAGGCCTTGATCCGGGGCAGGCCGAGACGACGCGTCGCGGCAAGCCGGCGGCGGCCCACGACGATCTCATAGGTCTTCTCCGCGCCTTGCACGATCCGCACGAGGATCGGGATCTGCTGGCCGTTCTCGCGAATGCTGTCGATCAGGCTGTCGAGATCTTCGTTGACGTCGATGCGGTCGCGGATCCGGCTGTCCTGGATCTGGTCGACCGGAATTTCCTGATAGGTGCGGTCGGCGCCGCCCTGGGTCGCGGCCCGGATATATTTGTCGCTCGCCGCGCCGCCCTTGATGATCGGCTTGCGCTTGGCGAGCGGCTTGCGCTCTGGGGCGGAGCTGTCGGCGGAGGGCTGAGCGGCGTCCGTGCCGAATACCGATCTGGCCATCAGGCTGCCTCCTCATTCGTCTGAAGCCGTCCGCGCCCGACCATGATCTCGCGCTCGATCTCCCTGGCGATGCCATGCAGACTTTCGAGAATGCGGTCATAGGTCTTGCGGGTGAAGCTCGACGGATCGACCTCGAGCAGCGGGTTCATCGTGTTGCCCGCGTCGGCGATGGCGGTCGAGCTGAGGAAATCGGTGTTCAGCATCGAGTTGCCGAGCGTATTGCGCAGGAAGGAACTCAGCTGCAACTGCGCCGGATCGCTGGGAGAGTATCGGGTCAGCAGAATGCGGACGAAATCGAAGCGCTTGTCGGGATCGACACCTTCGATGCTCTCCAGCGTGCTGGAGGCGAGATCGAGGAATTTCACCAGGCTGACCACGTCGAGCATGCCCGCCGAGAGCGGGATCAGCATCGAGTTGGACGCGTAAAGCGCCGCGATCACGCAGAACGACATATGCGGCGGCGTGTCGAAGATCACCACGTCATAAGCGTCTTCGACAAGGCTCAGCGCATCCGAAATCCTGGAGTAGAAGGGGATGCCCTTTGCCGCCGCGCTGGCGGTCTCGTATTCGAACTCGGTGAGCGAGATCGAGCCGGGAATAATGTCGATATTCGGGAAATAGGTCGCCTGTATGGCGTCCGCGATCGGAACGCGGCCCTCGTCGCCGCTCTGTTCATCATAGCGCAGGACATCGTAGATCGACGGGATATTGTCGAGATCCGCCTGAATGTCGAAAAGATCGGAACAACTTGCCTGCGGGTCCAGATCGACGAGCAGAACCTTGAAGCCACGCAGCGCGAGGAACTGTGAAAGATTGACCGCGGTGGAGGTTTTGCTAACGCCGCCCTTGAGGTTGTAGATCAGCAGTTTGGTGGTTTCCTCGCCGTCGATCTTGCCCGGAAACATCTCGATAGGCAGCTTGCCGGCGTCATAGAGTGCGCGCTGGACCTCGTGGATTTCCTCAAGCGAAAAGGTGCGGCGGTTGCCGGGCTCCATCACGCCTTCCGGAAGACCGTCGATTGTCTTCAGATGGTGGCGCAGCGTGTTGTAGTTCATCCGGAAAGCGATATCGGCCATTTCACGGATAGTGAAACGGCGCAGCCCCTTGTCGGACTTGCGCGTATCCGGTGCGTGGAGTCGACTGGCCTGTTGACGCAGGGCGTGATCCAGCGCATCGCTGAAGTTGCCGAGAGTCTCGGAGCCAAGAAGCTCTCTCATCTGCTCTGTCCTCATCTTTTGTGTTTTCTTTTCACTTACATCAGCAAACCCTCGTAAGTCTACAGAAAGCTGATGAGACGCAGACTTCCCGGCGAGGCTTTGGGGCTGATTTGCAGCATGTATTTTCGATAAAACTATTACAAAACAGATTCTTACCCTGTTTCCTGATATCTTCGCTCCCACGCGGGCTTATTCACATTTTATCCACAGCCTCATGTTTCCTTCCGCATATCCTCTGGGGTTTAGACGGAAAGCGGGCGCGTTTCGGCCTGATTCACGCATGATGCCTCGCGTCGAGATTCGGTTTTGGCGCGAGGTACATAGGCACAGAATGAGCGGTGCTGGCAGGTTACGTGCGGGCCGTGTCGGGAGTGTCGGCAGGGCAGGGGGGTACAAACGCCGCAGAGGCCGACAGGCATATGCCGTCGGCCTTCGGTATCAGTGCGGATTGTTCTGGGAAAAAATCCCAATAACGGGATTCGATGCCGCTAGCGCAGCACCAGGACCGGGATATCGCTATGCGTCACCACCTCGTTGGTCTGACTGCCGAGGAGCACGCGATTGACGCCCCGGCGCCCATGCGTCGCCATCACGATCAGATCCGCCTCCGACATCTTTGCCGCCTGAAGGATGCCTTCTGCGGGCCGCTGGTCGCCGATATGGCTCGGCTCGCACGCGACGCCCGCCTTTTTCGCCAGGGCGCACGCGGCGCCGAGGATGGCGTGGGCATGCTCCGCTTCGTGGGCTTCGTAGCTCTGGATCGCCTGCACCGCATGTTTCGGCGTCTCGCGTGACATATCCAACGCCGACCACATCTCTGTCACCGTCACCACGACAACATCGGCGCCGACTGTCTGGGCCAGTGCGACGCCATGCTCGACGGCCTTGCCGGCAAGCTCGCTTCCATCCGTCGCAATCAGGATTTTCTTGTACATTGGCTCTCCTCCATGCCGAACCCCTGGCCTCTCGGGCGGGGTTCCGTTTCGCCTATTCCGCCGCTTTGCCGAGCGCCATTTTCTCTGCGGGTTGTCCGAAGAGAACGGGCATGGTCTTCAGCGCCTGCGGGCTATCGACGCCGATCTGCGCCATCGCAGAGCGCATCTCGGCGATCAGGATCTCCATGCATTGCGCGGTGGTCGCCTGACCACCCGCTGCGGCGGCATAGGCAAAGCTTCGTCCGGCAAAGACCATATCCGCGCCAAGCGCCGTGCCCTTGACGATATCCTCGCCACCGCGCACGCCGCCGTCGAAAAACACCGGTATGTTGCCCGGGGTCGCCGCGCGCACCGCCGGCAGAAGATCGGCGGTCGCCGGCGAGGATTCGAGCTGCCGCCCGCCATGGTTCGACACCCAGACCGCATCCGCCCCTTCGCGCACGGCGCGGGCGGCGTCCTCGCCGTTGGAGATGCCTTTGATGACGAGACGCCCCTGCCAGGCCTCGCGGATGCGCTTGAAGTCGTCCCAGGTGGTGCCGAACTTGTTGCGCTTGCCGGCAAAGGCGCCGACCTTCTGTGTATTCTCGGATTTCGCATAGGCGGCATAGTTCCGCATCAGCGGGGCGCCGGCCAGCAAGGTCTCGATGCTCCAGCGCGGATGCAGCGCCAGATCGGCCAGCAGCCGGGGCGTATAGCGCAATGGCAGTTCGAACCCGTCGCGGATCGAGGCGTTGCGGCGCGAGGGCGCGGGCACATCGACGGTCAGCACCAGCACATCGGTGCCGGCCTCGCGCGCGCGCTCGATCAGGCCAAAGGTGATCTCGTCGGATTTCGCGATATAGAGCTGGAACCAGAAGAACTCTTCCGCCGCCTCTGCCGCCGCTTCGATCGTGGTGGTGGCCATGGTGCTCAGTACGAAGGGCAGCTTGGCCTCGCGGGCGCTACGTGCCAGCATCAGGTCGAGCCCGGGCCAGGCGACATTGGCCATTCCCAGCGGGGCCACGCCGAGCGGTGCGCTATACTCTTGTCCGAAGAGAGAAACCTCTGTGCGGATATCGGCGCCGACGAGCCGGCGCGTGGCAAAGACCATATCCTGAAGCGCGCGGCGGTTGCGATGCGTGCTGGCGCTGTCTCCGGCGCCCCCGGTCAGGTAATTATAGGCGAAACGCGGCATGCGCTGTCGCGCCCGCTTTTCGAGATCCGCGACATTGGCGATCCTGGCTCGAAACATTCTCCCCCCTTCGAAACGCGACCTGCTCGGGGCGAGCTTGGCGCAAAAGCCGCGCGCGCGCCAATATTCTGCGCCGAGGCGTTGGATAGGTCACAGATATGCATGATGCCCCATGCACGGACGGAAAACGTCGGTTGCGACGGTGGTCATCATATTCAGCACAATGGGAAACTGCCGGATCGTGGCTATGCATGCGATCTGCCATATCCTGAAAGACACCATATGTATTTTACTCACCGTATGAACTGCCGCAGGCTCGCCGCGTGTGCCCCGTCAGTCCGGCAGGGCGCGGAACAAGTCTGTCTGTCCGCGCGGTTTCCGTGTCCCCCGGTCAGGCGGTCGCAAGGGAGGTGACATGAAGGTCGGTGAGGCAATCGCAGAGATCCTGAAACGGGAGGGTATCGAGGTCGTGGCCGGATACCCGCTCAACCACATGCTCGAATACAGCGCCAAGGCGGATATCCGTCCGATCATCGTGCGTCAGGAACGGGTCGGGCTGCATATGGCCGACGCGATCTCGCGCATGACGTCGGGCGAAAAGATCGGTGTCTTCGTCATGCAGCACGGCCCTGGCGCCGAGAACGCCTTTGGCGGCGTGGCGCAGGCCTATGGCGAATCCGTGCCGCTGCTGGTCATGCCCATGGGCTATGACCGCAAGGCCGCGCATGTGGAGCCGAATTTCAACTCGGTGACCAGCATGCGCTCGGTGACCAAATCCGCCGAGCCGATCACCAGCGGCGCCGATGTGCCCGATATCATGCGCCGGGCGTTCTCGCGGCTGCGCAACGGGCGGGGCGGTCCGGTGCTGGTCGAGATCCCCAAGGATATCTGGCAGGAGGAGGTGCCCGAGCCGCTCGATTACGTGCCGGCCAAGATCGCGCGCTCGATGCCCGATCCGGCAGAGATCGAGGCGGCGGTGGATCTGCTGCTCTCGGCCAAGCGCCCGGTGATCTATGCGGGGCAGGGGGTGCATTACGCCAAGGCCTGGCCGGAGCTGAAAGAGTTCGTCGAGCTGTCGGGCATTCCGATCTGCACCAGCCTTGAGGGCAAGAGCGCCTTTCCCGAAACGCACGAGCTGGCGCTGGGGTCAGGTGGCGCCGCGATCCCGCGCACCGTGCGGCATTTCCTCGACCGCTCCGACGTGATCTTCGGTGTCGGGTGCAGCTTTACCAAGACCTCCTTCGGGGTCGCGATGCCGAGCGGAAAGACCGTCATCCACAACACCAACGACGCCAATCATCTGGCCAAGGATATCCCGCTGGAGATCGGCCTGCTGGGCGACTCGCGGCTGACGCTGACCGCGATGCTGGATGTCATGAAAGCCCGACTATCCGGCCCGCGCGACCGCAGCGCCGTGGTCGCCGAGATCAAGGAGGTGCATGAGGGCTGGCTGGCCGAATGGCTGCCCAAGCTCACCTCGGACGAGGCGCCGCTCTCGCCCTACCGCGTGCTGTGGGATCTGCAAAAGACCGTGGACATGCCCAACACCATCATCACCCACGATGCCGGCAGCCCGCGCGACCAGCTCTCGCCCTTCTGGCAGTGCGAGACGCCGCTCAGCTATATCGGCTGGGGCAAGACCACGCAGCTCGGCTACGGGCTGGGGCTGGCGATGGGCGCCAAGGTGGCCTGCCCGGACAAGCTCTGCATCAATGTGTGGGGCGATGCGGCCATCGGCTTTACCGGCATGGATTTCGAGACCTGCGTGCGTGAGCGTATCCCGATCATGTCGGTGCTCTTGAACAACTACTGCATGGCGCTGGAGCTCGACGTGATGCCGGTCTCGACCGAGAAATACCGCTCGACCGATATCAGCGGCAACTATGCCGACATGGCGACAGCCTTCGGCGGTTATGGCGAACGGGTGACCCGGCCCGAGGACATCGTGCCCGCGATCCTGCGCGGCATCGAGAAGACGCAGCAGGGCATTCCGGTGCTGCTCGAGTTCATGACCTCGAAGGAAACCGTCACCTCGCGCTACAAGGTGGAAGAGCTGACGATCTGAGGCAACCCGTTGCGCGGTGTGCTCCCCCCGCCGCGCAACCTGCTCTTCCCCGATCCGCCCGGCGTTTTGCGCCGGGCGGTTTTCCTGTGTTTGGGGGGGATCAAGTGATCCATATCGGTGGCTGCGGCGCGGAAAATACCAGGCGCGGCTCTCATTGCAACGTTGGCAGGGATCGCGTCAGGAACCGGAAGCCTACCCCTCCCGCCGCGCAGCCCCCAGCCCTGCCAGCCGCCCGAACAGCACCGAACGCCCGAGCCCGTGCTGCGGAAAGCCGCCATGGCTCTCGCCGGCGCAGAACAGCCCGGGGATCGGAGCGCCGTCGAGAGCGATCACCCTCGCGCCCGCGTCGATGCGCAGCCCGGCGAGGCTGTCATGGATCATCGGCGTGGCCCAGGCGGCATAAAACGGCGGGCGGGCGATCGGATAGCGCGGTTGGGGTTTGCCGAAATCCCGGTCGACGCCCTCGGCGACAAAGCAATTGTACCGCGCAATCGTCTCGGCGAGTGCGGCCCGGTCCAGCGGCGTGCTCTGATAGGGGTTGTCGAGATTTGCGACCAGCTCGCCCAGCGTATCGCCTCGCGCGAAATACTGCGGGTCCACATACGGTGGCTCGGGCGTCCAGCCCTCGCGTGCGACCGCGTCGGCGTCGAAGATCGCCCAGACCGGGCCGCCGCCATCGGGTGCGCCCTCGCGCCTGCAATAGCCCATCGCGGCATCGAAAAACGCCTGGTCCTCGTCCTCCTCGTTCCAGAACCGCCTGCCGGCCTGATTGACGAGAATGACGTTCTGCCAGTCGCTCACCGTCAGACCGGTGGCGCGTGCGCGGGGGAAATGCGGGCTGTCAGTACGGTATTTCAGGCGTTTGTAACCCCAGCGGCAGCCGATGTGGTGGGTCTTTGCCATCACCAGACAGGTGCCCGCCGTCTGCGCCGCCGTGCCCCAGAGCGAGGCACCATAGGCCAGCGCGGCAATCTCGCCATCGCCGGTCTGCGGTGCCACCGGTGCACCGACCTGCTGGTATTCTTCGGTGAGGCGCGGATCGAAAATGCGCCGGAAATTCACATTGCCGGTGCTGCCGCCGGTGGCCAGTACGATGCCGCGCCGGGCGGTGATGGCAAAGGGGCCGGCCGGCGCCGTGCCTTCCACGATCTGCGGCTGTCCCTCCGGCCCCGGCGCGATCCGCGTCATCCGGTGGCCGAGGCGGAAATCGACCCCCAGCCGCCGCGCGCTGCGCTCGAGTGCCCGCACCAGACCCGAGCCGTTGCGCCCGCTCTCGCGCAGCGCCAGCTCTTCGGTGACGGGCCATTCCTCGCAGCGAAAGACCCTCGGCACGCTTTGCGGCCCGACCGATTTCACATCGAGCTTCACCGCCGTTGGCGTGTCGATAAAGCGCACGCCATGCTCGGCGAGGAACTCATAGGTTTCCACGCTGTGATCGGCATAGGCGCGCACCAGATCGCGGTCGCAGAACCGGCTTTCAGGCAGATCGTGGCGGACCCAGTCGCGGAAGACCGCATCCGGCGTGTCCTCGATCCCCAGCCGCGCCTGAAGCGCGTTGCCGCCGCCGAGATGGATATTGCCGCCGCTGACGATGCCGCGCCCGCCGATATCGTCGCAAAGCTCGATCATCGTTACCGAGGCGCCTGCCGAGGCGGCGGCGACAGCGGCGGCAAGCCCCGCCGGGCCGGCGCCGATCACGGCCACATCGGTATCGCTTTTCGGGGTGTGCGTGCTGTCTGCCATGGCGGAGGGTCCGGTAATTGTCTTTGGATGCCTGCGCCCCGCATGTTGCGGCCCGCCAGAGGGCGCGCACGACTCGGGGCCGCGTCATAAGACAACTGCGGAGATACTCAGCAAAATACTGATTTTGTTTCGCTTGATACGCCTATGCTATGTGTGCCGGAGCGACGCGTGGCGATCTGGGGTAGGGGGATCGAAAAAGCGCATTGTGCAGTCAGGTTTCATATGAGCACCATATGAAAGTATTGTGGGTTCGTATTTTACATTGATTTGGGATTTGGGTCACCGTGACGAACGGGGAGCTTCGAGCGAACCGGAGCATTTGCCGCAAGGTCGGGCCGTCAGGCCGATCTCGGCAATAGCGCAAGCAGATGGGAGGAGAAACGTCTGCGACCGCGAACATGCCATGTCGTTCGGTACCCCGGCACATCGCCGATAAGAGAGATCCAGGGAGGATATCATGAAACGACTGATTGCAAGCGTTGCCGCCGTTGCGACGCTCTTGCTGCCGAGCCTTGCGAGCGCCGATGAGTGGCCGTCGCGGCCGCCGACCATCATCGTGCCCTATTCCGCGGGCGGCAGTTCCGACACCATGGCCCGTGCCGTGGCGCAGTTTCTAAGCGAGAAGCTGGGTCAGCAGTTCATCATCGAGAACCGCGGCGGTGCCGGCGGCAGCATCGGGGCGTCCGCCGCGGCCAAGGCCGAGCCGGACGGCTACACCTTCCTGTTCGCGCCGACCGGTGTGGCGGTGATCAACAAGATGGTCTACGGCAATCTCGACTACGATTTCGAAGAGGCGTTCGTGCCGGTGATCCGGCTCAACAAGAGCGCCATGGTCTTCGTCGCGAACCCCGATGCCGAGGCCAGCACCTTTGCCGAATTCGTTGCGGCTGCGCGGGCCGAGCCCGGTCAGCTCAATGTCGGCATTCCGGGCATCGGCAGCACGCCGCATATGCTGCTGGCCGAGACCGCCCGGCGTCTGGATCTTAAGGTGAACGTGATCCCCTACAAGGGCGGCGGGCCGCTGTCCAACGATCTGGTCGCAGGCCAGCTGATGTACGGGGTCGACGGGTTGCAGGGCTACACCTCGCAGCTCTCCAGCGGCACGCTCAAAGCCCTTGCCGTGGGCACCGAGGATCGCATGTCGCTGTTCCCGGACGTACCGGCACTGAACGAGACCGGCGTGGAGGAGTTCGCCGATTTCGGAACCTCGGGGCTCCAGTCGATCTGGGCGCCGGCCGGCACGCCGGATGAGATCATTGCCAAGATGAACGGCGCGATCAACGAGTATCTCGACGGCGAGGCGGGCAAGAAGCTGCTGACCTCCATGGCCATGGATCCGGTTGGCGGCAGTCCCGAGGATCTCACCAAGGCGGTGGACTCGCTTACCGCGCTCTGGGGTCCGGTGGTCGAGCAGCTGAACATCAGAAAAGACTGATATCGCGGCTCCGGCCGTGATGCCTGCTGTCCGCCGCATCCATGGCGGGCAGCACCCGGCGTCTGGCGGGTCGTTCAGGTTCGGATAGGGAGGAAATTCGCAACATGCAGGAAGTAAGAGTCAATAAAACGGTCGGGGCAGGGCTGGTTTTCATCGCCTTCGCAATCGCGTTCGCCTTTGGCGCGCTACAGCTTGATCTGGGAACGCTGAGCCAGCTCGGGCCGGGGTATTTCCCCTTCGCCATGGCGATGCTTCTGCTTATCCTCGGGGTCGCCAGCCTGGTCGAGGGTTTGCGCAAACCCGATGTCTCGACCGTGATGATCCCCTGGCGCCCGATCATCATGATCGTCTTGGCGCTGCTGTTCTTCGGATCGACGATCCGGGGTCTGGGCCTGATGCCGACGCTGTTTCTGACCATCTTTGCCGCCGCGATGGCCGACAAGCGCAACACGCTGCTCTCGGCCACCTGCCTGAGCGCGGTCATGTCGGTCTTTTCCTGGCTGGTGTTCAAGGTCGGGCTCGGCGCCGTCGTGCCGACCTTCGGGCCCTGGCTCGTGAGCTATTGAGCGAGAGAATATCATGGAGCTTATCCAACATCTCGAACTGGGTCTGAGCGTCGCGCTTGCGGCGGAGAACATCCTGTACTGCTTTCTCGGTGTGCTGATGGGCACGCTGATCGGGGTCCTGCCGGGCATCGGGCCGGTGGCGACCATCGCGCTGCTGCTGCCGATCACCTACGGTGTGCCGCCCGAGTCCGCACTGGTGCTGCTGGCCGGCATCTATTACGGCGCGCAATATGGCGGCTCGACCACCGCGATCCTGCTCAGCCTGCCGGGCGAATCCTCGGCGGCGGTGACGGTGCTCGACGGTTACCAGATGGCCCAGCAGGGCCGCGCCGGCGCGGCGCTCGCCACGGCGGCGCTGGGGTCGTTCTTTGCCGGCACGGTCGCCACCTTCGTCATCGCGCTGGCCTCGCCGCCGCTGACCAAGCTGGCGATGAGCTTCGGCGCTGCGGAATATTTCTCGCTCATGGTTCTGGGTCTGCTCGGCGCGGTGTCGCTGGCCTCCGGTTCGGTGCTGCGTGCGATCACCATGGCGGTGCTCGGTATTCTGCTCGGGCTTGTGGGCCAGGACGTCTATACAGGCGTCACCCGCATGACCATGGATATCCCCGAGCTGATGGACGGCGTGTCCTTCTCGGCGTTGGCCATGGGGATCTTCGGTCTGGGCGAAGTCGTGCGCAACCTGCGCTCGCCCGAGGACCGGACCGTCACCAAGAGCAGCATCGGCCGGCTGATGCTGAGCTGGCAGGAGATCAAGCAGATCGCCATGCCGGTTGTGCGCGGCACCGGCATCGGTTCGGTGCTGGGCGTGCTGCCGGGCGGCGGGTCGCTGCTCTCCTCCTTCGTCTCCTACACCACCGAGCGCAAGATGGCGAAAGACCCGTCGCGCTTCGGCAAGGGGGCGATCGAGGGCGTCGCGGGACCGGAAAGCGCCAACAATGCCGGCGCGCAGACCTCCTTCATCCCGATGCTGACGCTGGGCATCCCGTCGAATCCGGTGATGGCGATGATGATCGGCGCGCTGATCATCCAGGGCATCACCCCGGGGCCGAATGTCATCAACGAACGGCCCGAGCTGTTCTGGGGCGTCATCGCCTCGATGTGGCTCGGCAACCTGATGCTGGTGGTGCTGAACCTGCCGCTGATCGGGGTCTGGGTGCGCCTGCTGACGGTGCCCTACCGGTTCCTGTTTCCGGCCATCGTCGGCTTCTGCTGCATCGGGGTGTTCAGCGTGACCAATAGCGGTTTCGGCCTCTATGTCCTGCTCGTGGCCTTCATCTTCGGCTTCATCGTCTGGGAACTGGACTGCGAACCGGCGCCGCTGCTGCTCGGCTTCCTGCTCGGGCCGATGCTGGAGGAGAACTTTCGCCGCGCGATGCTTTTGGCGCATGGCGAGATCGGCACCTTCGTGGTGCGTCCGATCTCGGCGGGGATCCTGCTGGTGGCCGTGGTGATGATCCTGATCGTCGCGCTGCCGAATGTGCGGAAATCGCGCAACGAGGTGTTTGTCGAATGATCGGCAGCCCCCACGCATCGCCGGAGCCCGGCGGTGCGTAACACCAAAACCGAAGACCGGCTCTGTCCCCGCCCGCTGCGGGTGCATCTGATCGACCGGCCCAGCACGCGGGCCATCCTGTCCGGGCGTCTTTCGGCGCCCGGGCTGAAGCTTGAGTTCTGCCACGCCAGCACGCCGCCGCAGGGTTTTCGCCGGATGGTGCGCGAAGGTGCCTACGATATTTCCGAGCTGCCGCTGATGACCTTCCTTCAGGCCCGCGCGATAGGGCGGCCGCTGACGCTGCTGCCGGCGGTGGTCATGGGCCGGTTCCAGCACCGCTTTCTCGCCGCCCGTGCGGACGAGTGCTGGGGGCCGGAGGCGCTGCGCGGCAAACGCATCGCCGCGCGCTCTTATTCGGTGACGACGGTGACGCTGGTGCGGGCGATCCTCTGGCACCAATACGGCATCGCGCCCGAGGAGCTGCACTGGCTCTGCACCGACGACTCTCATGTGGACGGGATCTGCGACCCGCCGCATGTGCAGCGTCTGGACGCGCAGGGGCGCAGTCTCGAAGAGCTTTTGCTCGACGGCACCGTCGATGCGGCGGTGCTGGGCCGCGAGATCACCCATCCCGGGCTGCGTTGCGTGATCGCCGATCCCGACGCGGCGGCGCTGGACTGGGTTGCGCGCACCGGGGTCACGCAGATCAACCACATCGTCGCGGCGGATGAGGATCTGGTCACAGGTCATCCGGAGGCGGTGCGGCAGATCTGGCGGATACTCGGTGAAGCGGCCCGCGCCGCGCCGCAGTCTGAGCTGGGATATGACGTCACGCCCTTCGGGCTGGAGGCCAGCCGCAAGAGCCTGGAGTTCGCGCTGGACTGCGCCTTTGAGCAGGGGCTGGTGCCCGAGCGGATGGAGCTGGAGACGCTCATCCATCCGGCGCTGCGAGATCTGGTCTGATGCCTGAGGCGGCGTGCTACGAGGTCATCGTCGTGGGTGGCGGCGGCGCGGGACTCGCGGCGGCCACGGCGGCGCAAAGCGGGTGCAAGACGCTGCTGGTCGAGCGGCGTCCGGCGCTTGGCGGCACCACCGCCATCTCGACCGGACTGATCAGCGCGGCGGGCACGCGGGCGCAGCGTCTTGCGGGCATCGCCGACGATACGCCGGAGCGGCATTGCGACGACATGCTGAGCGCCGGTCAGGCGCAGGCCGAGCGCAACAACGCCGCGCTCACCCGCCTGCTGGCCGAAGAGGCGCCCGCCACCGTCGACTGGCTGGCGGCTCTGGGCGTCACTTTTGGCGGGCCATTCCCCAGCCCCGGCGCCAGCCGCGACCGGATGCTGGTGCCCTTGCCCAATGCCGGGTCTTACATCTTCCACCTCGCCCGCGCCTTCCGGCGGGCAGGGGGGACACTGCGACTGGGTGCGGCGGTCGAGGATCTGATCGTCGAAGAAGGGAGGGTTGTCGGGATCGTAGCGGAGGGTCGCCGTATCACCGCCACGCGCGGGGTCATTCTCGCCTCGGGCGATTTCTCCGCCCACAAGGCACTGCGGCATGAATATCTGCCGCGATACGATGCGATGCCGGCGATCAACACGCACAGCGTCGGCACCGGGTTCGAGCTCGGCCTGAAGCTCGGCGGCGAGATCCTCAACGGCGACATCGTGCGCGCCGGCCAGCTGCGCTTTCCGCCGCCGGAGGGGCAGGGCAGTCTGGTCACCCGACTGCCGCCGCGTCGCTGGCTGGCCGAGCCCATGCGGCTGGCGCTGAAGCACCTGCCGAAAGCGCTTCTGAAGCCGGTGACCATGCCGTTTCTCGCCACCTATCTGACGCCGGACGCGGCTCTGTTCCGGGAGGGCGCAATCCTGCTGAATGCCGAAGGTGAGCGCTTTACCGATGAGACAAAGGCGCCGGGCCTCGCGGTGTCGCGGCAGCCGCAGGGGCAGGCACATATCGTCTTCGATGCCCGCATCGCCGCGCATTTCGACACGCCGCCCAATGCCATTTGCAGCGCGCCGGGCGTCGCCCATGCCTATCTGCGCGACTTTCGCCGTTATCGCGGGGATCTGGTCACTTCCGCAGCTTCGCCCGAGGCACTGGCACAGGCGCTGGGGATGCCGCCCGAGCGGCTCTCGGCCTCGCTCCCCGAGGGCTGGGCGGCAGGTCCGCTCTACGCGCTGGGGCCGGTGCGCCCGGCGATCTCCACCACGATGGGCGGGCTGCGGGTGGACGAGAACCTGCGCGTGCTGCGCGCCGATGGCGGGGCCATTCCCGGGCTCTTTGCCGCCGGCTCGGTGGGCTATGGCGGGCTGGTGATCGTCGGGCAGGGCAACAATCTCGGTTGGGCCTTCACGTCGGGCCGTCGCGCCGGGCTGAACATGGCGAGAGACGAAAGAGATATCTGACACGTATCATTCGGGACAAATTTCGTATTATCAAACCATTCACGAATGAACTTAGGTGAGGACAAGCCCGGTGCAGCAGAGGAGCGCGCCGTGCGGAAGATATAGGGAGGAGTGCCGGAATGGCGGAGAGCGAGTATCGTGCGCGGCTGCTGATCGGCGGCGAACTGGTCGAGGCTGCGGACGGGCGCTGGATGGAGAGTTACGATCCCACCACCGGTGCGGTGCTGGGCTATGCCGCCCGCGCCGGGACCGCCGATGTCGACGCGGCGGTCGAGGCCGCGAAACAGGCCGGGCCGGGCTGGGCCGGGATGTCGATGGACGGGCGCATCGGCTATCTGCGCAAGCTGGCGGCGGCGATCCGCGCCCGGGCCGAGGAGATCGCCGATCTCGACGCGCGCGACACCGGCAACCTGCGCAAGCCGATGCTGGGCGATGCGCTGCGCGCCGCCGACCGGCTGGAATACTATGCCGGTCTGGGCCATGCGGTGCAGGGCGCGAGCTACCCCGCCACCCCCGGCCATCTGCATTTCTCGACCCGCGAGCCCTTTGGCGTGGTGGCGCGCATCGTCGCCTTCAACCACCCGTTCTTTTTCCTTGCCTCTCGCATCGCCGCGCCCTTGGTGATGGGCAATACCGTGGTGGCGAAATCCCCCGATCAGGCGCCGCTCACCGGGCAGATCCTGGGCGAGATCTGCCGCGAGGTGATGCCCGCCGGAGTGATCAATATCCTCAGCGGATCGGGGGCCGAGGCCGGCGACGCGCTGGTCGTGCATCCGGAGGTGAAGCGCATCGGGTTCATCGGTTCGGTCGGCACCGCGCAGCGCATCAGCGCGCGGGCCGCCGGGGCCGGGATCAAATGCGTGACCCACGAGCTGGGCGGCAAGAACATGATGATCGTGATGCCCGATGCAGATACCGAAAAGGCGGCGAAGCTCGCGGTCGACGGGATGAATTTCCAGTGGCAGGGCCAGTCCTGCGGTTCGACCAGCCTGCTGGCGGTGCATGACGCGATCTATGACGAGGTGATGGAGAAGATCCGCGCGCGAATGGCAGAGATCCGTGTCGGCGATCCGTTCGACGCGGGCGCGGGCATGGGGCCGCTCATCAGTCAGGCGCATTTCGACAAGGTCTCGGGCGCCATCGCCAAAGGCCGCGAGTCCGGCGCGACGCTGCTTTGCGGCGGCGGGCGCCCGGAGGGCGCGGATTTCGCCGAGGGCTACTGGATCGAGCCGACGCTCTTCGGCGACGTCCCGCCGGACTCGGCGCTGGCCACCGAGGAGATCTTTGGCCCCGTGCTTTCGGCGCTGCGCTGGAGCGACCCTGCGCAGATCGCTGCCATCGACGCAGCCTCGCCGCTGGGCCTGACGGCTGCGGTGGTCGGACAGGATATCGACCGGGCGCTCGCCTTCGCGCGGCATCTGCGCGTGGGCTATGTCTATGTGAACTGCGTCGGCCCGCATTATGTCGGCGTGCCCTATGGCGGGCTCAAGAACAGCGGCGTCGGGCGTGAGGAAGGGCTGGAAGAAATGCTGAGCTACACCGAGACGAAATCCTTCAATATCGCGGTGCCGGGGCTGGGCGCATGAACGATACGCCGAAACACCCCCCGCAGCTCCGCTATCCCGCGAAACAGGTCGGTGACGGGCTTTACGGCTCGGACCATGTGGTCGACCTGCTGCAACGGATGGGCACCGAATATGTGTTCATCAATCCCGGATCGAGCTTTCGAGGCATCCATGACTCGCTGGTGAATTACAACGGCAACCGCGATCCCGAGATCTGCCTCGTCACCCATGAGATGATCGCCATCGCCATGGCGCATGGCTATTGGAAGGCAACGCGCAAGCCGGCGGTGGCGATCCTGCACAACCTCGTGGGGCTGATGAGCGGTTCCATGGCGATTTTCAACGCTTTCTGCGATCAGGTGCCGCTGCTCATCCTCGGCGGCAGCGGCCCGGCAGACCCCGAGCAGCGCCGCTTTATCGACTGGGCGCATTCGGCCAACACGCAGGGCGATCTGGTCCGGCCTTATGTGAAGTGGACCGACGAGCCGCCGACGATTGCCGCGACGCTCGAGTCCATGCTGACCGCGCATCGCAAGGCGCTGACGGCGCCGATGGGGCCCACCTATGTGTCCATCGACGCGGGCCATCAGGAGCAGCGCGCCGACGATCTGGTGCTGCCCGATCCGAAGCTGCCGCGCTATCAGGCGCCGCACGCGGTCTATCCGCATCCCGATCTGGTGAGGCAGGCCGCCGACCTGCTGCTGGGCGCCGAGCTGCCGCTGATCATTGGCGGCCAGTTCGGCACCGAGGCACGGGTCACGCCGCCGCTGACGCGGCTGGTCGAGCTTCTGGGCGCGGCCTATATCGACGACCGCTCGATTGTCTGTCTGGCGACGGATCATCCGCAGAACCTCAGCGGCGACCGCGAGATCCGCAGCCGCGCCGATGTACTGCTCTGCCTAGATTGCCGCGATGTGACGGCGGCGACCGGCGGATATGGCGCCAAGCGCAGCGGCATCATGGGGGTGGGCAGCGCCGCCGATGAGGCAAAGGTCATCGACGTCTCGCTGAACGATCATTTCGGCAATTCCTGGTCACGTTTCGGCGGCCCGACCGCACCGAGCGACCTGCATCTGCTCTCCGACCCGTTCCTGACGCTGGAGGCGCTGGTGGCCGAGGTCGAGTCCCGTCTGACGCCCGAATTCGCCGCAACCGCGGAGACGCGGCGCGCGGAGCTGGCCAGCCGCAAGACGGCGCTCACCGAAAAGCGCGCCAAGGCGCTGGAGAGCCGCTGGTCGGAGAGCCCGATCCCGCTCGCGCGGGTCACGCAGGAGATCTATCAGGCGGTCAAGCAGGATGACTGGTGTCTGGTCGTGCGCAATCACCGCACCTGGCCCGAGGGTTACTGGAAATTCGACCATGCCGGCCAGTATCTGGGTGGCGACGGGGGCGGCGGCGTCGGCTATGGCGCGGGTGCTGCCGTCGGCGCGGCGCTTGGGCTCAAGGGCAGCGGCAAGCTGCCGGTGGCAATGATCGGCGACGGCGATTTCATGATGACCCCTGGCGCGCTCTGGAGCGCCATGCATCACGAGGTTCCGCTGCTGCTGGTGCTGCTCAACAACCGCTCCTGGGGCAATGACGAGCTGCACCAGCGCGAGATCGCGCATCAGCGCGGCCGCTCTGCCGCCACCGCCCATATCGGCCAGACCACCCGCGACCCCGATGTCGATCTGACCTCGCTCGCGCGCAGCTTCGGCGCCTTTGCCGCAGGGCCGGTGGAGGAGGGCGCGCGGCTGGCCGAAGTGCTGGCCGAGGCGGTCGAGCATGTCCGCAAGGGCGGGCTGGCGGTGGTCGAAGTGATCACCGCGCTGGAATGACGAGGAGGACACCCATGCTGGAAGCATTGCATCATATCGGCGGCGAGTGGCGCCCCGCTTCGGGTTGGCACGAGCGCCGCGATCCCGCGACCGGTGCGCTGGTCGGGCGGTTCGCAGACGGTGGCGTGGCCGAGCTGGATGCGGCGGTCGATGCCGCGCGCGTGGCCTTCGACACCGGCGCCTGGGCGCAATCGCCGCGCCTGCGCCAGACGGTGCTGCTGGCCTGGGCCGATGCGCTGGAGCGCGATGCCGACACGCTCGGCACGCTGCTGTCGCAGGAAAACGGCAAGGTGCTGGGGCAGGCGCGCAACGAGGTGGTGAAGACCGCCAGCGTGATCCGCTATTATGCCGGGCTGGCACGCGCCTCGACCGGCGGGCTGGTCGAGATGGCGCCGGGCGAGTTCGCCTCGATGCTGCGCGAACCCATCGGCGTGGTCGGCATCATCGTGCCGTGGAATGCGCCGGTCTCGCTGTTGGCACGCTCGCTGGCGCCGGCGCTGGCCGCCGGGTGCAGCGCGGTGATCAAACCCGCCGCGCAGACCTCGCTCATCTCGGCGGCGGTGCTGAAACGGCTGACCGATATCCCGGCGCTGCCGGCGGGCATTGTCAACATGATCATGGAAAGCGGCCACGCGGCGGCGCAGCGCATGGTGGCGCATCCGGATGTGGAGATGATCAGCTTCACCGGCTCGACCGCCATCGGCAAGCGTATCATGGCGGCGGCCTCCGAGACGCTGAAACGGGTGTCGCTGGAGCTGGGCGGCAAATCCTGCTGCATCGTCTTCGAGGATGCCGATATCGCCGACATCGCACCCAGGCTGGTGGGCGCCGCGATTGCCATTTCAGGGCAGCAATGCGTGGCGGCGCGGCGCATCCTCGTCCATGCGTCTCGCTATGACGAGATGAAGGCCGCGCTGACGGCGGCGGTGGGCAAGGTCGTGGTCGCGGGCGGCATGGAGAAGGGCGCGCAGATGGGGCCGATGATCGACCTCGCGGCGCGCGACACGGTGCATGCGCGCATTCAGGAGGCGCTGGAAACCAGCGCCGAGGTGATCGTGCCGGGCGGCGTGCCCGACGATGCCCGCCGCGACGGTGCCTTTCTGCTGCCGAGCCTGGTGGCGCATGACGACACCGGCGCGTTCTTTTGCCAGGAAGAGATATTCGGCCCGTTCATCGTGCTGGAACGGTTCGAGACCGAGGCCGAAGCGGTGGCCATGGCCAATCACACGACATTTGGTCTGTCGGCCAGCGTCTGGACCCGCGATGGCGCGCGCGGCTTCCGCATCGCGCGGGCGCTGCGTGACGGGGTGGTCTGGCTGAACGATCACGGCAAGCTCAACGCCGAGGCCGAGGCGGGCGGTTACCGCCAGAGCGGGCTGGGCCGGCTCTATGGCCATGAGGGGCTGCACGACTTCCAGGAGCTGAAGCAGGTCTATCAGAATGTCGGCGTCGCGGGCGCCGGCTGAGCTCAGGGCAGGATCGGCACATCGGAGGCGATCAGGCAGGCGGGCGTCAGCTCGCTAAGCCGGGTCGCGCCGACCAGCGCCATGGTGGCCGCGATTTCCTGCGCCATGAGCGCAAGAAGCTGGCGCACCCCGGCCTCGCCCCCGGCGGCCAGCGCCAGCCCCTGCAACTTGCCCAGACCCACCGACGAGGCGCCAAGCGCCAGAGCTTTCACCACATCGCTGCCCCGCGTCACGCCGCTGTCGAAGAGGATCTCGGCGCTGCCATTCACGGCCGCGGCGATGCGTCCCAACTGCGCCAGCGCCGAGGGCGCGTGATCGAGCTGCCGCCCGCCATGGTTCGAAACATAGATCGCATCCGCCCCCAGCTCGACGCCCCTAAGCGCGTCCTCGACGCTCATGATGCCCTTGAGCGCGATGGGCAGGCGGGTCATCTCGCGCAGCTTGGGCAGGATCTCCCAGCTTACGGCGGCCTGATAGGCGGCGCGGGTGGCGTCGGGCGTGTTGGGTAGGGCAGCGCGGTCGGGCGCGCGGCGCGAGGAAAAGCGGTTGGCGATGTCGCGCTCGCGGCGGCCATAAACCGGCGAGTCCACGGTCAGCGCGATGCTGAAGAACCCCGCCGCCTCGACCCGTTTCAGCGTGTCGGCCAGCCAGCTTTCGTCGCCGCGAATGTAGAGCTGGAAGAGCAGGGGGCCGCCGGCCTCCGCCGCCACCGCCTCAAAGCTCGGTTTCGACAGGATGCCGGTGCAGGCGGTCGTGCCCGCCGCCACGGCGGCCCGCGCGGAGGCCGTGGCGCCCTCGGGGTGCAGCAGGTCGAGCGAACCGATGGCGGTGGGAAAGACCGGCAGCGCGAGCTTGCGGGCCATGACGGTGGTCGACAGATCCACCTGCCGCACATCGCGCAGCGCCTGGGGTATCAGCGCGATCCGCTCAAAATCCGCGGCGTTGCGGCGCAGCGTGGTCTCGCTCTCGGCCCCGCCCATCAGGTAATCCCAATGCGCCTGGGGAAGCCTGTCGCGCGCGGCTTTCGAAAGAGCGGCCAGCGTCGGCCAGTCGGATGTGTCTGCCATGGAAAATCCTCCGTAGCAGAACCGTAACGATAGGATTCATGTTGAAAACTATCGCCTCAGTCTTGAAGAATATCCGGGGAGTATAAGGGAGGGGATCATGGAGCTTCGCCATTTGCGGTATTTCGTTGCCGTGGCCGAAGAGGAGCACATCACGCGCGCGGCGCAGCGGCTGGGCATCCAGCAGCCGCCGCTGAGCCAGCAGATCCAGTCGCTGGAACGCGAGATCGGCGTGCAGCTGCTTCAGCGCAATCCGCGCAGCGTCAAGCTCAACGCGGCGGGCCGGGTGTTCCTGAACGAGGCGCGCAAGGTGCTGTCGGCCGCCGACAACGCGGTGCGGCGGGTGCAGGAGTTCGACATGGGCAAGGAGGGCAATATCCGTGTCGGCCTGACGAATTCCTCGTCGCTGCACAAGAAGGCGCTTGAGATCATCCGCACCTGCCGCTCAGAATATCCGCTCATCGACTTCAAGATCGAAGAGGGCAACAACCACGATCTGCTGGTGGCGCTGGAGCAGGAGATGATCGACGCGGCCTTTCTGCGGGTCGATCCCGAGGGCTCGGAGACCGTCGCCTTCATGGGCATCGATATGGAGGATCTGGTGGTGGCACTGCCGCTGGGTTCGCCCTTCGCGGATCACGACGAAATCGCGCTCGCGGATCTGCGCGAGCAGAGTTTCATCCGTTACGGGCAGGGGGTTTCGCTCAGCATCTGGCCGCATATCGAAGCGCATTGCGAGCAGGCAGGCTTCCATCCGAAGATTTCCGAGGAGACGATCCGCATCCTGCCCGCCGTTCACCTTGTCGCGGCGGGCTTCGGGGTGACCCTGCTGCCGAAATCGCTGGAGACGGTGGGCTCGACGCAGCTTGCCTTCCGACCCTTGCGCCAGCAGGACAGGCTGCGGGTGCCCCTGTCGCTTGCCTATCGGCGGCATGCCGATGCGCAGGCGATCCGGCGGTTCGTGCGGGTGGCTGCGCAGTTGTCTTCGATCTGAATATCGCGGGGATATGAGAGCGGACATGGGGAGTCTTTTTCCCGCGCGGCGAACTCCTCTAGGCTTGCCGGGCTGAGTTTCCGCAGGAGTGCCCGCATCGGATGAGTGCAATCCTTTTTGTCAAATTGCGGCCGGCGCCGGACTGGGAGGCGAGATTCAAGACCTGGTGCGAGACCGAGCATATTCCCGACCGCATGGCGGTGCCGGGGTTTTTGAGTGCGCAACGATATCATTCGGTCGGTGATTATGGCTGTCTCGTGCTTTACGAGATGGCCGATCTTGACGCGCTGCGCACGCCGGAATTCGAGCGGCTCATGGTCGAGCCGAGTGACGAGACAAAATGGATGATCCGCCACCTGACCACGGTCAGCCGCTTTCTCGGCACCGAGGTCGGGCGGATGGGCGAGCCCGACCGGGCGGCGAAATACCTGCACTGCGAGGCCTATGACGTGGCCGAAGGCGACAGCGATGTTTTTGCCGAATGGCTTTCTGAGGAACGGCTGCCGCAGATGGCGGACAGTGCGGGGTGGAGCGGGGCGCGGCATTATCTGTTAAAGGCCTCGGATCCCGGGCGTCATACGCGGCTGGTCATTCATCACGCATCAGGGCCGAAAGCACCGGCGATGCCCGGCAGCGTAGAGGACGCTCCGTGGCGGGGCTCCCTGCATCAGATGAGCTTTTCGCGGTTCGGCGAGGCGTTTCGGGCGGAACGGCCCAGGCGGCGCCGGATGCGCGGGGCGTCCTAGGGCGGTGGGCAGATTGCCCACCCTACGAGCGGTGTCCAGGTCGGCCTTGCCATCGCCGGCCCGCGGGTTGGCGAACCGCCCGCTGAACCTATTGATTTATCCTGGCCAAGTCCGAAAGACCTCGACACGCAGCGCAGATGTTGACAAATCGCCAGCCCTAGGGGGCGGGCCGGCGATGGCAAGGCGGCGCGAAGCGCCTTGATTCCTTGCCACGACAACGCACCACAGTAGGGTGGGCAATCCGCCCACCGCTATCAATGAAACAACCTACCCCGCCGCCTCACCGCTTTTCCGGTTCCAGCGGATCGACGACCAGAGCGACAGCCCGATCAGCGCGGTGCCCGCCAGCCCTGTGATGACCTCGGGGATATGCACCAGAGATTGCGCATACATCACGATCGACAGCGCGATGATGGCGTAAAAGGCGCCGTGTTCGAGATAGCGGTACTCGGCCAGCGTGCCCTTTTCGACCAGCATGATGGTCATGGTGCGCACATACATGGCACCGATCCCCAGCCCGATGGCGATCACGAAAAGATCCTGGCTGATGGCAAAGGCGCCGATCACGCCGTCGAAGGAAAACGATGCGTCGAGCACTTCCAGATAGAGGAAGGCGCCCAGCCCGCCGCCGGCCGCTGCGCGCGTCGTCTGAGTGCGGTCGAGCATGCCGCCCAGAACCTCGACCAGCAGGAAGGTGAGCAGGCCCCAGATGGCCGCCGGCAGGAAGATCGCCGCGCGCGCGGGTTCGAGAAACTGGGTAAAGCCGAAAACCAAGAGCAGCACAAAGGCGATCTCGATGCCGCGAATGCTCGCGACGCTGGTCACCCGCTGTTCGAGCCAGTGCACCCAGTGCACGTCCTTCTCGTGATCGACGAAAAAGCTCAGCCCCACCATCATCAGGAAGGTGCCGCCAAAGGCCGCGATGGGCAGATGCGCGTCATGCATGATGCGGGCGTATTCGGCGGGCTCCGAGGCGGCGAGCACGAGCGCCTGCCAGGGTCCGATCTTGGCGGCGATCACCACGATCAGCAGCGGGAACACGATGCGCATGCCGAACACCGCGATCAGGATGCCCCAGGTCAGAAACCGGCGCTGCCATTTCGGATCCATGGTCTTGAGCTTGTTTGCATTCACGATGGCGTTGTCGAAGGAGAGCGAGATCTCCAGGATCGCCAGCACGCAGCAGATGAAGAAGATCGTGAGCATGCCGCTCACCGTGCCGGTCTTCTGCCAGCCAAGCGCGCCGCCAAGCACGAGGCCGGCGGCGGTGACGACAATGGGCCAGAAGAAATAGCGCAAGAGGCTGGTCTGCGACGCCGCCCCTGCGGCGCCCGCGGAGTGCGAGGACGTTTTGGTGGTCATAGGAATATGTCCGGTCGGCGGCATTGGAAACGGCGGCGCCGACATCACGAAAGCGCCGACACTTTCGCCAGAGGGGCCCGGTCGCCGATTCTGGATCGCGTCCCACATAGGGGCGGCGATGGTCACGTCTTAGAAGGTCTCATCCGCTCCTTTCCAGTCGGGTTTCGCATTCCCCTGCGATGCGTTGCGCAGATGCGGCATATTGCGCACAGATGCGTGGCGCGCAGGGTCCGATGTGAGATCGTCGGCCCGCGCCTGCAAGATCCCTGCCGGCGCGGGCCCCGGGGTCAGCCCGCCTGTCCGGGCACCCGGTCGCCGAAAGCTTCATAGCCGCGGTAGCGGCCCTTGCCGAACCAGTCGTGTCGTGTCATGCGCTCGCGGAAATCGGTGTCGCGCGCGGCGGCGCGTTCGGGTGAGCTCAGCGCGTCGGGCGAGGCCAGATAGTGGATCGCCAGCCGTGTGTAGGTCTCCGGCTCCGAGATCGGCAGCGTAAAGCGCCGCACCGCCAGCCAGTCGTCGCAGCCCATCAGAAGCGGGATGTGATCCTCGACCATCCAGGCGTCGAACTCCTCCTCATCCTTTTCGGGCACGTTGAACATCGCGGTGAAGATCAGCGGCGCGGTGATTGCCGCCTCCAGATCGCCATGCCGTCCCAGTTCCTTGCCGATATAGCGGGTGAAGTTGCTGACATGCGACAGCATCCACTTGGTCTCGTCGCTGGGATCGGTCTTGATCACCTCGTATTCCGGCGTCTTCAGTACGTCGGTCGAGCTCATGTCGTAGACCACGAGATAATCGCCGGCATTGTCGCTCGCCCGGTAACGCTGCACCCCATGCCAGCCGTCGAGCACCATGCGCACCGGGATATGGTCGGTGTCGTACCAGGTGTTGAAGCGATCCTCCCAGGAGGGATCGGGGGTCATCTCGGAGAAGAGAACGGTCGGGCCGATCATGCCGTCACCCCGCTTTCCGCGTGGAAATAGGCGAGTGCCGCGTCGGCCACCTCGACATCCTCGATGGCGGTGCCCGAGCTGATGCCGATGCCGCCGACGATTTCGCCGTCAGCCGTCACCGGAAGGCCGCCGCCGATGATGCAGAAATGCCCGCCATTGGTGATGTGGATGCCAAAGGTCGGCTGCCCGGGCTGGCAGAGGTTGCCATAGACCTGCGTCGGTTTGCGGGCGCAGGCGGCGGTAAACGCCTTGTCTATGGCGATGGAGATGCTCGAAATCTTGCCGCCGTCCATCCGGTCGAAGGAGATCAGATGCCCGGCGGTGTCGCAGACGGCGATGCACATCGGAATGCCCATCTCCTCGGATTTCAGGCGGGCGCCTTCGATCAGAATCTTCGCCTCGGCGATGGAGAGTGTTTTTGTGGTCAGCATGGGGTCCTCCGGCGGTCAGGGCGCGGTGAGATCGGTGGTATCGAGATAGGCGTGCAGCGCGGTCAGCGCCTCGCCCGTCACAGGTTCATAGGGCGGGTAGGGCAGGCCGGCCTTCACGCCCAGATGGTTGAGCGAAGCCTTCATGACAGCCGCCAGCCCGTAGGGCATCCAGCGCGCCGGCCAGACCGCTGTCTGCCGCTGGATGCGCGACGCCTCGTCGATATCGCCCCTCTGCCAGGCCTCGGTGATCTTGCGGATCAGAAGCGCGGCAGGCGGCGGCAGGGTGACGCCGGAGCCGCCGAGCAACAGGGTCGGCAGATACATCTGCATCGTGGTGAAATAGCGCGCGTGCCCGGCGGTTTCGATCTCGGCGATGAGCCGCGACACCCGCGCCAGATCGCGCGAGCTTTCCTTGACGAAGTCGATGCCGGGAAGCTGCGCGAGCTCGACAGTGGCGGGAACCGAGAGATCGGTCCCCGGCCCGGCATTGAGATAGAGCATCATCGGCAGATCCGTCTCGGCCAGCACCGACTGGTAATAGCGCACCAGCTCCGACATCTTGGGCGGCCCGCCGGTCGGACGATTGGGCGCCAGCAGCTGCACCGCCTGCGCCCCCTTGTCCGCGGCGTGATGCGCCAGATCCACCGCCGTGCGGAACGAGGGGTGCGAGACCCCCACAACCACAGGGCGGCGCCCGTCGACAAACTCGATGGTCTTGTCGACCAGTTCCTTGCGCGCGGCATAGTCGAGATACTGGTATTCCTGCGCCTCGACGCCGGCGGCGATGATCATCGCCGCGCCGCAGGTCTCGACCGAATAGTCGATGATGCCCTTCAGAGCATCGAAATCGACGCTCAGATCTTCGGTGAAGGGGGTGAGCGGTGCCACGATCGAGCCGGGCAGCCGCAGGTCTGCGTTGAGGGCCATGACTTATTCCGCGTTGAGTTGTTCTTTGGCGAAGCCGGCGATGCGCTTGTAGCTTGCCGAGATCTCCGCCAGCTCCTCGTCCGAGATCAGATCCTGAATCCGGTCGAATGGCTGGTTGCCCGAGCGTTCGTAGACCTCGCGCAGGATCGCATCGGGCGGGTTCTTGCGGTTTGTCAGAACGACCTGCGCGGTCTTGGCCACGCGCTCCTTGTCGTAGAGCTGCAAGGCCTCTTCGGTCAGGCCCTTTTCGGACAGGCGCTGCGACAGGATCTTGCCGTCGAGGATCGACTGGCCGGCGCCGTTCGAGCCGCGCGGATACATCGGGTGCGCCGCGTCGCCCAGCAGGGTGGTGCGCCCGAAGGTCCAGGTCTCGACCGGATCGCGGTCGACCATCGGAAAGATCAGCGGGCGCGGCGTCTGACGCAGCAGCTCGGGCACGTCGAGCCAGTCGAAATGCCAGTCCTTGAACGGCTCGAAGAAATCCTCCAGCTTGGCCGGCTTGTTCCAGTCCATGCTGTCGGGTTTGGGGCGTTCCTGGGTGACGACCCAGTTCATCAGCTGGTTGCCCTCATCGTCGATATTGTCGCGGATCGGATAGACCATGATCTTGCCCACGGGCATCCAGCCGACGCGGATGGTGTTCGCGCCGCTGAGGAACGGCTTGAAGGGCACGACGCCGCGCCAGATCGTCAGGCCGGAATAAACGGGTTCGCCCTCGTCGGGATAGAACTGCTTGCGGATAACGGAATGGATACCGTCCGCCGCGACGCAGATCCGTGCCCGCACCGGATCGAGCAGGGTGCCGTCGGGATCCTCGAAGGCCACGGTCACGCCGTCGCCGGTGTTCTCCACGCCGACGCAGCGATGCCCGGTCACCACGGAGTCGGGGCCCAGCCGGTCGATCACCGCGTTCAGCAGCACCTGCTGGAGATCGCCGCGATGGATCGAATATTGCGGCCATTTGTATCCGGCATTCATCCCCGCCGGCTCGGTATAGATATGCTGGCCGTATTTGTTGAAATAGGATGCATCCTTGGTCCGGATGCCGACCTTGTCGAGCTCGGGAAGCAGCCCGAGGCTGTCGAGCTGTTTGACCGCATGCGGCAGCAGATTGATCCCCGCGCCAACGGTGCCGATCTCAGGGATCGCTTCGTACACCCGGCAGCCAATCCCGCGTTGATGCAGGAAGAGGGCGAGCGCGAGACCTCCGATTCCTCCGCCGACAATTGCGACGTCCATGACGACTTCTTTGCTCATCTGCCAACGTTCCTCCTCTAAGCGCGTGGTAGAGAGGAGGATCATCTATATTATAAACCGCTGTAAAATATCTTCACGGTCAGTGTGCATATGATGCGTGTATCAGAGATGTCGGCAACGCAGTCTTTCCCGTGCGCTCAGGTGGCGTTCAAGCCGCCCAGAAAGGGCGGGCATAGCATCGGGTCAGTCTTTTTTTGCGGGATCCTCGCCAAGGCGGACTTGGATGCCCGCTGCCGCTTCAGATCGGGCCATGCTGCCTGACATTGTGGTCAAGAACGTCTCTGCTCGTGTGGTAAAATGAGGGGCATAAACCTTCGCCGCGACCGGCGAAGATCGCAGCAAAGGTACTCTGGCGATGAAAAGCTGCGGCAGAGGTTTAGAGCGCCCGCGACTGCGGACAACGCCGGCTACATTGCCGGAGCTCAGATCTCGCCCGCGACCCGCGTGCGATATGCGGTGGGCGTCTCGCCCATGCGTGCCCTGAAACGACGCGTGAAATAGGGCGGGTCGGCGTAGCCTAGCCGATACCCCACCTCGGCCACCGGCAGCCGGGTGAAGGCGAGGTGGCGGCAGGCCTCGGTCATCATCGCTGTTTCGAGATACTGCGTCAGCGTGGCGCCAGTGTCTCGGCGCACGATGCGGTTCAGATGCCCTTGGGTCATATGCAGCGCGTGGGCGTAGTCGGCCGCGCTCCAGCCCTCGGTCAAATGCGCCGATATCAGCGCATCGAGCCGCTGCATCTGACGGGTCATATCCTGCTCTGGTGCAGGCATCTGTGTACCGTCCTCGGCCAGCGTGGCGAGTAGTGCATGCGACAGGGCGACGAGACGCTGTGCGCGAAATGTACCAGATTTATCGTGGAGATGTGCAATCTGCGCGATCAGGCCCGCCGCCGTTTCCGACAGGATGCCGTGATGCGGCGCCCCAAGCCAGGCGCTGAGCGCCGGTGAGTCCGGCCCCAGCCTTTGCACCACCGGCGAGGGCAGCGACAGCACGATCCCCTCGGTGCCTCTGTCGAAGGTAAAGCCGTGCACGACCTGCGGCGGAACATAGAGGAAATCCCCGTTCCCCAGCTTTATGTCGTGCCCGTCTAGGGTTGCTCGCGCCGTACCCTGTTCCATGTGAAAGACCTGGGCCATCTGGTGGTGTCGGTGCGGCGAGATTTTCCAGTCATGCAGCCGTGCGCGGTCGAACACTCTCTCGCAATGGATGACGTCGGGAAAGGCGCTGGTTTCTCCGAAGAGATTGAAGGCGGGGATGGGGCTGTTCTCGCGCATGCCTGAAAAGTACCAGTCATTGCCGCGCGCGTCCATTCCGGCGCTGCCGGCCTGCGGTTAGTTTGACAGCAGATCGGAGGAGACGCACATGACCGCATCGACCACACAAGTCGCCATTATCGGCGGCGGGCCGTCCGGCCTGCTGTTGTCGCAGCTGCTGAACAAATCGGGGGTCGAGACCGTCATTCTCGAACGTTCGACCCGCGAGCATGTATTGTCGCGCATCCGGGCGGGTATTCTGGAATGGCGCACCGTCGAGCTGCTGCGCGAAGCCGGTGTCGGCGCGCGCATGGATGCCGAAGGCATTCCGCACGATGGCTGCTACATGACCGATGACGAGTTGATGGTGCGTATCGACTTCAAGGAACTGACCGGCAAGCAGGTCATGGTCTACGGCCAGACCGAGGTGACACGGGATCTGTATCAGGCGCAGGATGCCGCCGGCACCACGGTGCTGCACGAGGTGTCCGATGTGGAAATCCACGATCTCGATCAGACGAAATCCTACGTCGAGTTTACCCACCAAGGTGCGCGCAAGCGGCTTGAGTGCCTCTATGTGGCGGGGTGCGACGGCTTCCATGGCGTCTCGCGCAAGACCATCCCCGAGCAAAAGCGCAGGGAGTTCGAACGGGTCTATCCCTTTGGCTGGCTCGGGATCCTGTCGGAAACGCCACCGGTGAACGACGAGCTGATCTATTCCAACTCGCGCCATGGCTTTGCGCTGGCCTCCATGCGCAACGAGAACCTCGTGCGCTACTACGTGCAGGTGCCGCTCAGCGACAAGGTTGAGGATTGGTCGGACCAGCGCTTTTGGGACGAATTCTCGCGCCGCATCCCGTCGGAGGCCGCCGCGCGTCTGGTGACCGGCCCCTCTATCGAGAAGAGCATCGCGCCGCTGCGCAGCTTTGTCTCCGAACCGCTGCGCTGGGGCAATCTCTTCCTGGTGGGCGACAGCGCCCATATTGTGCCGCCGACCGGGGCGAAGGGGCTGAACCTGGCCGCCTCGGATGTGTATTATCTCTACACCGCGCTGGTCGAGGCGGTGAAAGGGCAGGGGAGTGCCGGCATCGACGCTTATTCCACCCGTGCGCTGGCGCGGATCTGGAAGGCGATGCGATTCAGCTGGCAAATGACTACGATGATGCACCGGTTCGATGGCGAGGACGCCTTTGCCGAGCAGATGCGCAAGGCAACGCTGGCGCATCTTGCGACCTCCGAGGCCGCCCGGCGCGATCTGGCAGAGAACTATATCGGCCTGCCGTTCTGACGACGCGCGGTTCCGGGGGCGGACCGGTCAGGTCATGGCCTTGTCCGTCTCGGAGATTGCCAGTTCGCCCTGATCCACGTCATAGCGTTTCAGTCTTGCGCGCAGCTCCTCCACCACTCGCTCCGTCGCCATGGAAGGCGGGCGCGAAGCCGGCAGCATGATCCAGACATTCATCGTGGTCAGTGGCACAACAGGCCGGCGCGCCAGCTTGTCCTCGTCATAGCCCAATCCGACAAAGGGCGGCACGATGGAGACACCGGCGCCGCCGGCGACGAAATCGCAGGCGGTCTCCGACATCGGCACCTCGACCACTGCGCGTTTCTGCACGCCGCGCAGCTGAAAGGCGCGGTCGATGGTCATGATGGAGCAATCGTCGCGCGCCAACCCGACAAAGGGTTCGTCCTTGAGATCCTCGACCCGGATCAGCCGCTTGGACGTGAGCGGATGCGCGGCGGGCAGCGCGCAGATCATCGCGAAACGCATCACCAGCTCAGAGCGCACATTGGGATGCTCGAAGGGCTGTACCGACAGGCCGATGTCGATCTGCTGGCCCTCGACCAGCTCGGCGACTCGCGGGCTCGACTGGCTGGTGATCGAGATGTGCATATTCTTCTGCGCGGCCATCAGCGGGCCGAGCGCGTGGGCCAGAAAACGGGCAGAGAGCGCCGGCGGCGCGGCGATGGTGACCTCGCCCCACTCGCGATCCCGCACCGCGCGGGCGAGCTTTTGAATCCGGTCCGTACCCGAGAACAGGCGCGAGACTTCGGAGGCCAGAAGCTGTGCATCTGAGGTCGGCAGCATCCGGCCTCCGCTGCGTGTGAAGAGCCGGAAACCGCAGTTTTCCGAGAACGATTTCAAGAGTTTGCTGACGGCGGGCTGGGAGATTCCCAGCCGTTCACCGGCGAGCGTGACGGATCCCGTTTCCATCACCGCGTGAAAGGCTTCGAGCTGGCGAATGTTCATCCCGGCGGTATCCCCTGGTCAACCACAGTATGAGGTTTCGTTATAAAGCTTGGAGAATAAGCGATTTGACTTTCATGTTAGCCTGCCGCTCGCATGGTGTCATCCGGGAAAACCAGCTGGGCAACGCCAAGGATGAGACACATGCGAAACAGGAAGGTACTGAAATGAATAAACTGGCATATCTGTGCGGCGCCGCCGCGCTCGCCCTCGCGCCGGCTGCCCAGGCTCAGGTGCTCACGGTCTGCCTCGAAGGCGCGCCGGAGATATTCAACCCCGAGTTGACCAGCAACGGCACCACCGCCTATGTGCTCGGCCAGATCTATGACGGGCTCGTCTCGGTCGAGCGCGGCGGCTCGGGGATCGAGCCGGCGTTGGCCGAAAGCTGGGAGGTCTCGGAAGACGGCAAGACCTACACCTTCCACCTGCGCGAAAACGTGAGCTGGCAGTCGAACGATGCCTTTACGCCCACCCGTCCGATGAACGCGGATGACGTGGTCTTCACCTTCGCGCGGATGATGGACCCCGAGCACCCGTTCTACGAGGTCTCGGGCGGCAATTACCCGACCTTCAACGCCAAGCTTGCGGACAATCTCGACGCGGTGGAGAAGATCGACGAGCACACCGTCGCCTTTACCCTGAAAGCGCCGCTGGCGGCGTTCATCGGCACCATGGCGCATGGCTCCATCGGCATCACCTCCGCCGAATATGCCGATGCGATGATGGCCGCCGGCACGCCCGAGCAGATGGACCTGCAACCGATCGGCACCGGCCCCTTCCAGCTTCAGGCTTATCAGACCGACGCCATTGTCCGCCTGCTGCCCTTCGCGGACACCTGGGGCGCGGGTATCGGTGACGATCTGCGCACGCCCATGGTGGACGCGGTGGTCATGGCGATCTCTGGCGATGCCACGGTCCGGCTGCAACGGGCGCTGGCCGGGGAATGCCTGATCGGGCTCTACCCCAACCTGGCCGACAAGGAGACCATCGAGGCCTCCGACACCGTCGACGCGGTGCAGACCCCCGTCGCCTCCACCGGCATGCTGCATTTCAACTTCGGCGAGGAAAAATTTCAGGACCGGAAGGTGCGTCAGGCGCTGGCGCAGGCCATCGACATGGAGAACCTTGTCGAGGTCGTCTATAGCGGCATGGGCCATGTGACCGGCGCCGTGGTGCCGCCGGCGCTCTGGGGCCATGCGGAGGATATCGCCCCCTGGCCCTACGACCCGGAGGCAGCCAAGGCGCTGCTGGCCGAGGCCGGCTATCCCGACGGGTTCGACACCCAGGTTTGGGCGGTGCCCGTGGCGCGTCCCTACATGCCGAACGGCCGCCGTGCCGCCGAGATCGTGCAAGCCGACTGGGCCGAGATCGGCGTGACAGCCGAGATCGTGACCTATGAATGGGCCGAATACATCCAGCGCGCGCGGGCCGGCGAGGCGCAGGTGGGTATGTTCGGCGGGATCTACGATTTCCCCGATCCCAGCCAGATCCCCAACAACTACCTCACCTGCTCGCCCGAGGGCAAAACCGCGCCGTCGAATATCGGCGCCTGGTGCGACGATGGCTTCAACGCGGTGATGCGCGAGGCCGGCTCGATCACCGATCAGGAGGAGCGGATCGCGCTCTATCACGAGGCGCAGCAGATCGTACATGACGAGGTGCCGGTGGTCGTCCTCGGCGGCGCCGACACCATCACTGCGGTGAACAAGAGCGTGAAAGGCTATGTGCCGGCGATCTTCGGCTCCTCGCGCCTGTCGGGGGTGAGCGTCGAATGAAAGTGACTGTGATTGGCGCCGGGATCCTCGGCGCCAGTACCGCCTATCACCTGGCCCTTGCCGGGCATGACGTGACCGTCGTCGATCAGGAGCATCAGGGCAAGGCGACCCTGGCGGGGGCGGGTATCGTCTGCCCCTGGGCCACCAAGCTCGACGAGCCGGAATGGTACAAGATGTACGCCGCCGGGGCGCATTACTACGAGGAGCTGGTCGCGGGGCTCGCCGAACGCGGGCAAAGCGATGTCGGCTACCGCAAGGTCGGCGCGCTGGTGACCGCCGAAGACCCCGATGTCTACGACGCGGCGGGCGAGCGGCTGGCGCGGCGCACCGCCGAGGCGCCCGAATCCGGCGGCTTCGAGGAAATCTCACCGGAGCAGGCGCAGGCGCATTTCCCGCCGATCAATCCTGCGTTCAGGGCTTTTTACGTGCCGGGTGGCGCTCGGGTGAATGCCCGGCAGCTCGCTCCGGCCATGCTGCGCGCGGCGGTGGCGCTTGGCGCGACATTCCTCAGCGATCTCGCCACGCTGGAGCTCGACGGCGCCTGCGCCAAGGTGCTGGACGGGCGCGGCGAAGAGATCCCTTCGGACAAGATCGTGGTGACCGCCGGCGCCTGGGCCGCGCAGATTCTCGGTCCGCTGGGGCTGCATCACCCGGTCAAGCCGCAACGCGGGCAGATCCTGCATTTCGGCATGAAGGGCGCGGATACCTCGCGCTGGTCCGTGCTGCTGCCGATGGCGAGTCACTACCTGCTGGCCTTCGACGACAGCCGCGTCGTGGTCGGCGCCACCCGCGAGGACGGCAAGGGCTTCGACTACCGGGTGACCTGCGAAGGCCAGCACGAGGTGCTGAGCGCCGCGCTGCGCTACGCGCCAGGGCTCGCCGATGCCACGCTGCTGGAAACCCGCATCGGCTTCCGCCCCGCCCCGCCCGGGTTCCGTCCGATCCTCGGCCCGGTGCCGGGCATCGATGGGCTGATCCTCGGCAACGGGCTCGGTGCCGCCGGCCTGACCATCGGACCCTTCGCCGGCCGTCAGCTCGCCCGCATCGCTGCGGGAGAGACCCCCGAGCTCAGCCTCGATCCCTACAGCCCCGCCGCCTGAGCGGGACCAACCTCAAGACCGAAAGACAGACAATGACCAAACGCTTCAACTCCCGCCCGCATCTTCACGGCGGCGTCGTCCATAACGGCGTGCTCTACGCCTCGGGCCATGCGGCGACCGATCTCGATCTCGACATGAAGGGCCAGACCGCCGAGATCTGCGAAAAGCTCGACGCGCTTCTCGCGCAGGTCGGCAGCGACAAGACAAAGCTGCTGCACGCCCGCGTTTACCTGTCGGACATGTCCGCCAAGGCGCAGATGAACGAGGCCTGGATGGAATGGCTCGACACCGCGCACATGCCTTCGCGCGCAGCCATTGGCGGCTGCGATCTGGGCGATCCGAAACGGCTCGTGGAAATCGTGGTGACCGCTGCGGTCGACTGAGGTCTGCATACGCGCGGCCCCCTTCCCCTTGGGCCGCGCCGACCGCCGGGTCGCGCGTCCCTTTCGGCGCGACCCGGCCTTTGGAAAGGATGCATCCTTGCTCCGTTACCTTCTGGGAAAGCTGGCGGTGCTGGTCCCCACCTTTTTCGGCATCACCATCGTCGCCTTCGGCTTTGTCCGGGTGCTGCCCGGCGATCCGATCATGCTGATGGCTGGCGAGCGCGGGCTGACCCCGGAGCGGCACGCGCAGCTGATGGCGCAATACGGCTTCGACCGGCCGCTCTGGCAGCAATATCTCTCCTATCTCGGAGATCTGTTCCGGGGCGATCTGGGCACGTCGCTCGTCACCCACCGCCCGGTGGCCGAGGACTTCCTGACCTTCTTCCCCGCCACGATGGAGCTGGGCCTTTGCGCCATGGCGCTGGCGATTTGCATCGGCCTGCCGCTGGGGGTGCTGGCGGCGGTGAAGCGCGGCAGCTGGTTCGAGCAGATCTCGATGTCCACGGCGCTGATCGGCTATTCGATGCCGATCTTCTGGTGGGGGCTGCTGATGATCATCCTGTTTTCCGGCACGCTGGGCTGGACCCCGGTCTCGGGTCGGATCTCGCTGATGTATTACTTCCCTCAGGTCACCGGCTTCATGCTGATCGACAGCCTGATCTCGGGACAGGCGGGCGCCTTCCGCTCGGCGGTGCTGCACCTGATCCTGCCCTCGGTGGTGCTGGCGACGATCCCGGCGGCGGTGATCGCGCGGCAATCGCGCTCGGCCATGCTGGAGGTTTTGTCAGAGGATTTCGTGCGCACCGCACGGGCCAAGGGGCTGGGCCCCGCGATGGTGGTGGGCCGTCACGCACTGCGCAACGCGCTGATCCCGGTGGTCACGGTGATCGGGCTTCAGGTCGGCTCGCTCATGGCGGGCGCCATTCTCACCGAGACTATCTTTTCCTGGCCGGGCATCGGCAAGTGGATCGTCGATTCCATCTCGAAACGCGACTACCCGGTGGTGCAGGGCGGCCTGCTGGTCATCGCCGTGGTGGTGATGATCGTGAACCTGATCGTGGATCTGCTCTATGCCGTCATCAATCCGAGGATCCGTCATGGCTGATCCCGCTACACTTGAAGCAAACGACGCCGGCACGACCCGCGCCGCGCTGGCCGGGTTCTGGAGCGATTTCCGCCGCAACCGGGGCGCCGTGATCGGGCTGACGGTGATCGGCCTGCTGGTACTCGTCGCGCTCTTTGCGCCGCTGCTCGCGCCACATGACCCGACGCAGCAATACCGCGACGCGCTGCTGCTGCCGCCGGTCTGGGAGACGGGGGGCCGGGGAGCGTATCTGCTCGGCACCGACGCGCTCGGGCGCGACATCCTCTCGCGGCTGATCTTCGGGGCACGCTATTCGCTGCTGATCGGGTTGATGGTGGTGACCATCGCGCTGACCGGCGGCATCGCGATCGGGCTGATCTCGGGCTATTTCGGCGGCTGGATCGACACGCTGATCATGCGAGTGATGGACGTGATCCTCGCCTTCCCCTCGCTGCTGCTGGCGCTGGTGCTGGTGGCGATCCTCGGCCCCGGGCTCACCAATGCGATGATTGCCATCGCGCTGGTGCTGCAACCGCATTTCGCCCGGCTCGCCCGCGCCAGCGTGATGAGCGAGAAGACCCGCGAATACGTGGTCGCTGCGCGCATCGCCGGTGCCTCGCCGCTGCGGCTGATGGTGCGCACGATCCTGCCCAACTGCCTCGCGCCGCTGATCGTGCAGGGCACGCTTTCCTTCTCGACCGCGATCCTCGACGCCGCCGCGCTCGGCTTTCTCGGGCTCGGCGCGCAGCCGCCCACCCCGGAATGGGGCACTATGCTCGCCGATGCGCGCGAGTTCATCCTGCGCGCCTGGTGGGTCGTGACCTTTCCCGGCCTCGCCATCCTGATCACGGTGCTCGCGATCAACCTTTGCGGCGACGGGCTGCGCGACGCGCTCGATCCCCGGTTGAAGAGGAGCTGAGATGTCCCATCTTCTCGAAATCCGCAACCTGACGGTGACATTCGACACTGCCAGGGGACCGCTCACCGCCGTCTCGGGCATCGACCTGCATGTGGACGCGGGCGAAGTGCTCGCCATCGTCGGCGAAAGCGGCTCTGGAAAGTCGGTGGCGATGCTGGCGGTGATGGGGCTTTTGCCCGACACCGCCACAGTTAACGCCGATCTGATCCGCTTCGACGGCACGGACCTCATGGCATTGAGCCCGCGCGCCCGCCGCCGCGTCATCGGCCGGGACATCGCGATGATCTTTCAGGAGCCCGTCGCCTCGCTGAACCCCGCCTTCACCGTCGGCCTCCAGATCGGCGAGGTGCTGAAAAAGCATCAGGGCCTCGGACGTGCCGCCCGCCGCGCCCGCACGCTGGAGCTGCTGGAGGCGGTCGGCCTGCCCGACCCGGCGGGCAAGCTCACTGCCTTTCCGCACCAGATGTCGGGCGGGCAGTGCCAGCGTGTGATGATCGCCATGGCCATCGCCTGCGCGCCCAAGCTGCTGATCGCCGACGAGCCGACAACGGCGCTCGACGTGACCATTCAAAAGCAGATCCTCGACCTGCTCATCGACCTTCAGGAGGAGAGCGGCATGGGGCTGATCATGATCACCCATGACATGGGCGTGGTGGCCGAAACAGCCGACCGCGTCATCGTCCAGTATCAGGGCGTGAAGCGCGAGGAGGCGGATGTGCTGTCGCTCTTCGAGGCGCCGCAGGATTCCTATACCCGCGCGCTGCTCTCCGCGCTGCCCGAGCGCGGCAGCGACGGGCCGCTCGACGGGGTGGCGTTCCAATGAGTGCCCGGCCTCCCATCGTGCTCGAAGCTCAGGGGCTGATCCGCGACTATGCCGGCAAGGGCGGGTTGCTGCGCAAGGCCAGACCCGTGCGTGCGCTGAAAGGCGTCGACCTGGTGCTGCGTCAGGGCCGTACCCTGTCGGTTGTGGGCGAGTCGGGCTGCGGAAAATCCACCCTCGCCCGGATTCTGACGCTGATCGACCCGGCCACGGATGGCACATTGCTCATCGACGGCAAGGCGGTGGACATCGCCCGCTTTCGCCCCTCGGCGGAATTGCGGCGCAAGGTGCGTATCGTCTTCCAGAACCCCTATGGCTCGCTCAACCCGCGCCAGAAGGTCGGCGACGCGCTGGCCGAGGAGCTGCTGCTCAACACCGGCCTTGGCGCGGCGGAGCGGCGCGCGCGGGTCGGCGAGATGCTGGAGCGCGTGGGCCTGAGCGGCGCCCATGCCGGGCGCTACCCGCATATGTTCTCGGGCGGGCAGCGCCAGCGCATCGCCATCGCCCGGGCGCTTATGGTGAACCCGCGCATCCTGATCCTCGACGAGCCGGTCAGTGCGCTCGACCTTTCGGTACAGGCGAAAGTTCTGAACCTGCTGACCGATCTGCAACGCGATTTCGACCTCTCCTACATCTTCATCAGCCACGACCTTTCAGTGGTGCGCCGGATCTCGGACGAGGTGATGGTGATGCAGGCCGGCGAGGTGGTCGAGCGCGGTAGCCGCGACGCCGTCTTCGGCAATCCGCAACACCCCTATACCCGCCAGCTTCTCGCCGCGACACCCTCGACCGACACCGGCGCCATCCGCGCACGGCTGGCCCGCCGTGCCGCGCTGCGTGCCGCACGCGGTGCCTGACAGGAGACCACGATGACAGAGCAAGACGAGGTCCGCCGCGACGACCGCTACGCGACATCCCAGAAATACGCCTCGATGCGCGGCATCCGCGTGGCGGCGCGGCGGGCGCTGCCGGAGACCGTCTGGAACTACCTGCATTGCGGCACCGGCGACGAGGTCACCGCCCGCGCCAATGTGTCAGCCTTCGACGACTATCTCTATGAGGTGCCGCTCTTTGCCGGGGTCGCCAATCCCGACACCAGCACGAATTTTCTCGGCGAAGCGCTGTCCTTCCCAGCCCTCACCGCACCCTTCGGCGGTGGCGAGACGCTGTTTCACCCCGACGGCATGCTCGCCGTGGGCCGCGCCGCCCATGCCGCCGGCATCCGCCAGATGGTACCCGTCGCCGCCGGGCACGCGCTGGAGGAGGTGCGCGCCGCCTCTCCCGCCGCGCTGGTCTTTCAGATGAGCTTCTGCGGCAGGGAAAGCCATGTCATCGACATGATGCACCGGGCCAAGGACGCGGGCTATCGCTATATCTGTGTGACCTATTCGCCGATCCGCCAGTGGCGCGAGCGGATGATGGAGGATCGCTTTTCCATGCCCGGCGCCGGTGCGCCGTCGAATTTTGGGCCCGGGAAGTCCGCTCCGGCGATGCTGCAAGAACTGCTCGACTTTACCGAACCGCGCTGGAGCTGGGAGCAGGCGGCGCGGGTGATCGCCGAGGCGCCGCTGCCCTGCCTCGTCAAGGGTGTGACAAGCCGTGCCGATGCGCGCGCCGCGCTGAAGGCCGGGGCGCATGGGCTCTATGTCTCCAACTACGGCGGCCGGACCATCGACCGCGAGCCCGCCGCGATCACCACGCTCGCCGAGGTGCGGGCCGAAGCCGGCCCCGATGTGCCCATCGTCTTCGACAGCGGTATACGGCGGGGCAGCGACATCGCCACCGCCCTGGCGCTCGGGGCCGATGCCGTGGCGCTTGGCCGAAGCTGCGCTCTGGGTCTCGCCGCCGACGGAGAGGCCGGGGTGACGCGCGTGCTGGAGCTGCTGAGGGATGAGTTCTGGACAACCCTCGGCCATCTCGGCTGTTCGACCGTCGGCGATCTCGGCCCCGGCATCTTTCGGGCCCGCCCATGAGGGTTGTGGTCATCGGCGCGGGTGCGATCGGGACGAACATCGCTTACCGGTTGGCGGTCAGCGGCGCCGAGGTTGTTCTCATCGACGGTCATGCGCCGGGGTTGGGCACCAGCGGCGCGTCGTTTTCTTGGCTGTCCTCCTTTCCCCAGCTTGCATGGCCGGAACCGCAGGGCCGGCGCAGCCTGCGCCTTTCGGTCAACGCGCATTTCGACCGGCTGGCGGAAGAGCTGGGCGGCGACTGGCTCGACTGGTGCGGCACGCTGACCATGGAAAGCGCGGTTCCCGATTTCGACGCGGCGGTTGCCGCCGCGCGCGCGGCGGGTGCGCAGCTGGAGGTGATGGGCGGGGCCGATCTGGCCGCCGTCGCACCCCAGCTGCGCCTGCCGGAGGGAACCCGTGTGGCCTTCGAGCTGCGCTCCGGCTGGGTCGATGCCCCGGCGATGACCGAGCAGTTGATCCGGGTGTTCCGGCTTTCGGGCGGGGTGTTGCGTAT
This sequence comes from Salipiger abyssi, assembly GCF_017311415.1. Lineage (GTDB taxonomy): Bacteria > Pseudomonadota > Alphaproteobacteria > Rhodobacterales > Rhodobacteraceae > Salipiger > Salipiger abyssi_A. Next base: position 67,173 of record NZ_JAEKIS010000008.1, read on the forward strand.
CGGGTCTGAGGTGACCGGCATTTGCCGCAGCGGAGCCCGGGTGACGGGTGTCTTGCTGGCGGATGGCAGCCGGTTGGAGGCCGATACGGTGGTGAATGCCGGTGGGGCCTTTGCCACCCATATCGCCGCGATGGCCGGTCTTGCCCTGCCGATGGAGCTGGTGCCGGGTATGATGATATATGCGGGGGCCGGCTGCGCAGACCTGCCCCGGCAGGTGATCAATGGCGCCGGCTGGATGATCCGGCCCGACCGCCGGGAAGGTACTGCGATCCACTGGCGGGGCGAGGCACTGACTGCGGTGCATGGGAAAAACGGCAATCATGGCGTCGCCATGCTGGCCGATGTTGCGCGGGCGCTGCCGGCGCTTGCCGGCCTCACACCGTCTCGCCAGCGTATCGGCATCCGGGCCATGCCGTTCGGCGGCCCGGTCATCGGCGCGTTACCCTGGCTGGCGGGCTATTACTGCGCCGTCTCCCATGGCGGTATCGGCTGGGCGCCGATCTGGGCCGAGCTCGCGACGCGGGAAATCCTGGACGGCGAGACCGTGCCGGAGCTTGCGGCGCTGCGACCTGCGCGCTTTTACTACGATTTGTCCGAAGACGAGCTGTCCGCGGCGCGATGAGCGCAGAACAGGCTCCGTCCGGGCCGCCCCCGCGATGGGAGGGCAGCCCGGTACATCTTCAAAATCTGCGCCGGGCGACGGTGCGGGCGAGCCGGAGATGCTCTTCGTCACCGCCCGCCGCGATCCGGCACCAGAGCGCCCGAAAGAGCAGTTCTCCGGTCAGCATCATGAAATCATGCGCCTTTTCCAGCGGATCCGTGCCCATCTCCGCGCGCATCTCCTGCCACCCGGACAGCAGCGCGAGGCCATTCGCATCATCGCCGACAAGCTCCTGCACAAGATCCGCAAAGGCATCCGCTCCGCCGGGATCGCGCAGGCCGCGCGTCGCCAGCGCTACCGCATGGATGCCGTTCGCTCCTTCGTATATCGCGGTGATCCGCGCGTCGCGCCAGGTCTGCGACACCCGGTATTCGGTGAGGTAGCCATAGCCGCCCAGCACCTGAATCCCGAGATCTGCGGCGGTGATGCCGGCTTCGGTGCAGAACACCTTGCAGACCGGGGTGAGGAAATCGACAAGCGCGCGGTTTTCCCCCAGCGCCAGCTCGACCATGGTGAGATAGGCCATGGCCCGTGCGCCAAGCGCCAGGCTGCGCTGGGTGTCGAGCATCCGGCGCACGTCCGGGTGATCGGCCAGTACCGCCTCGCCGCCGTCGGGCCTGCGCCCCTGTCTGCGCTCTTCGGCATAGGCGGCCGCGATCTGATGGGCGCGCGAGGCGTGTGCGACGCCCTGAAGCGCCACGTCGAGACGGGCGTGGTTCATCATGGTGAACATCGCCATGAGCCCGCCGCCCTCCTGCCCGATCAGCTCTGCCCGCGCGCCGTCAAAGGCCAGCTGGCAGGTGGGGGAGGCGTGCAGGCCGAGCTTTTCCTCGATCCGTGTCACGGCGATGGCGTTGCGCTCGCCGTCCGGATCGGAGTCGCAGAGGAAGAGCGACAGGCCCTTAACGCCGTCCTCGCCGGTGCGCGCGAGCACCAGATGCAGGACGCCCTCCGACAGATCCTGATCGCCGCCGGAGATAAAGATCTTTTCTCCTTCGATCCGCCAGCCATCGCCGTCTCGGGTGGCGCGGGTGCGGATGCGCGACAGGTCCGAACCCGCTCCGGGCTCGGTCAGGCACATGGTCGACAGAACCTCACCCGCCGCCAGACGCGGCAGCCAGGCATTTTGCTGCGCCTCGGAGCCGAATTTCAACAGGGTCGAGATGGCGCCGGGGACCAGATTGCAGACCATCTGAAGACTGTGATTGGCGCCGGAGAAAATCTCGGACACGCCCGCTGCGACGGCGGCGTTCTGCGCCATGCCGCCATGATCTTCGGGCGCGGTCAGCCCCTGCCAGCCGCCTTCGGCAAGCTGGGCATAGGCCTCGCCGAACCCGTCGGGCATGCGCACGCGACCGCCCTCAAGACGGCAACCCTGCGCGTCGCCCTTCTCGTCAATGGGGGCGATCACGCCTTCGGCAAAACTGGCGAAATGGCCGAGGATCTCTTCGGTCAGCGTGTCGTCCCAATCGGGCAGGCGGGCCGCCCCGGCCACGCCGCGCAGACAGGTGAGGATATCTTCGACCGGGGCCTTGAACGGGATCACGCCGACACCCCCAGCAGCCGCATGGCGTTTTCCTTGAGGATCAGCGGGCGCACCTCGTCCTTGAACTCGGCCTTGTCGAAGGCGTTCAGCCACTTTTCAGGCGCGATCATCGGCCAATCGGAGCCGAAGAGCATTTTGTGCTTCAGCAGGCTGTTTGCATAGCGCACGAGGATCGGCGGGAAGTATTTCGGCGACCAGCCCGAGAGGTCGATATAGACGTTGGGTTTGTGGTTCGCGACCGACAGCGCCTCTTCCTGCCAGGGGAAGGACGGGTGCGCGAGGATGATCGGCATGTCGGGGAAGTCGACGGCGAGATCGTCCATATACATCGGGTTGGAGTATTTCAGCCGCATCCCGTTGCCGCCTTTCATCCCCGACCCGACCCCGGTCTGACCGGTGTGGAACAGCGCAGGTTTGCCGCTTTCCGCGATGGCCTCGTAAAGCACATAGGCGTCGCGGTCGTTGGGATAGAAGCCCTGCATCGTCGGGTGGAACTTGAAGCCCTGGATGCCGTGGTTCTCAACCAGATCGCGGGCCTCGCGCGCACCCAGCTTGCCCTTGGCCGGGTCGATGGAGGCGAAGGGGATAAGGATGTCGGAATGCTTCGCCGCCGCGTCCGCCACTTCGTAATTGTCATAGCGGCGATAGCCGGTCTCGCGCTCGGCATCGACCGGGAAGATCACCGCCGCGATGTTCATCTCGCGGTAATGCGCGGCGGTCTGGTCGATGGTCGGCGGATGGCTCCAGGGCGCACCGAAATACTGCGCCATGGTCGCCTGCAACTCGTCATAACCGTCATCGTCGTGGCAGCCGCAGGCCTCTTCGGCATGGGTGTGGAAATCGATGGCGCGGACCTTGGAAAAATCTACCATTTTCCTCTCCTCTTTACGTATCAGACGCGGATCAGCGCGGGGTCGTCATTGTCGTAGAGCCGTTCCAGCAGCTCGGCGCGGCGGGTGATGATCTTGCGGGTGTTGAGCGAGCCCTTGTCGGTCACCTCGCCGTCCTTCACCGAGGGCGGCTCGGCCAGGATGATGGCGCGTGCGATCCGCTTGGCAGAGCCCGAGGCCTCGCGCGCCATGCGGCGCAGCACATGGTGGATCTCCGCCTGAAGATGCTCGTCGATCACCGCGCCTTCCGAGACGTTGTCGCCCTGCACATGGTCGGGGCGGGGGAAGATAAACAGCCCGATCTCGCCCCGGTCATGGCCGCAGATCACCACGTCCTGCACCAGATCGCGCAGGGTTTCGAGCGCGTCGAGCCGCAGCTTGCCCGCCTGCACCCAGGTGCCGGTGAGCAGCTTGAAATCCTCCGAAACCCGCCCGTCGAAGGCCAGCCCGCGCGACGGGTCGGCATCGTCGACAAAGCGCACCGCATCGCCAGTGACAAAGAACCCGTCCTCGTCGAAAGCCTCGGCGGTCTTGGCGGGATCGTTGAGATAGCCGGGCATGACATTGTCGCCCCGGACGCGGATTTCGCAGCGCATATCCGCATCGGGCAGCAGCTTAACCTCGACGCCGGGCAGCGGCACGCCGATCACGCCGGAGCGTCCGATGGGCTCGTGCACCATGACGTTGGCGGGCGCGGTTTCAGTGAGCCCCCAGGACGAGATCATCAGCGGCAGCCTGCCACGCTGCTCGATGGCCATCTCTTCGAGCCGGGTCCAGATGTCCTGTGGCAGCGAGGCGCCAGCATAGAACAGCATGTCGAGATCGCGGAAATAGGCCTCGCGCAGCGCGCGGTTCGTCTCCATCTCGTGAACCAGCATCGAAAAGCCGACGGGCACGTTGAAGGCAAGGGTGCCGGCCTTGTCGGTGACGTTCTCGACAGTCCGTCCGAACAGCGCCTTGGTGGGCTTGCCGCTGTCGATATAGAAGGCGCCGCCATGCATCAGCATCATGTTGACATTGTGCGAGCCGCCAAAGACGTGGTTCCACGGCAGCCAGTCGACGATGCGTGGCTTGCGTTCCTTGATGAAGGGCAGCACCGAAGACATCTGCGCCTGGTTTGCGCACATCATCCGCTGGGTGGTCAGCACCCCCTTGGGGTCCGAGGAGGAACCGGAGGTGAAGAGGATCTTGGCGACCGTGTCGGGGCCGACCTTGGCATGGGCGGCCTCAAGGTCAACGCCCGCGTCGCCCTTCAGCAGCTCGGTAAAGGGGGTCACCTTGCGCGGCGCGCCTTCGGTGGCGGAGGCAACAATCTCGATCCCGTCGAGATCGGGCAGGGCCAGCGCCTTGGCGTAGCGCGCGGCATCATCGACAAAGGCCATGGCCGGGCGGGTCTTGGCGATCGCGTATTGCACGCGGAAATGCGCCTCTTCGATCAGCGCGTATTGTTCGGCCAGCGGCACGCTGGGCACGCCCGCCCATTGCGCGCCAAAGGACAGTAGTGCGTGGTCGACGGAGTTGCCGGACATGATCAGGATCGGCGTTTCGGGGCCAAATCCGCGCGCGATCAGTGCGCTGGCGATGGCTTTCACGCTGTCGAGCACCTCCGCATAGGAGAGCTCGCGCCACCCGGCGCCGGAGCGCTCGGCGAGATAGATCGCCTCGGGCGTCTCGCGGGCCCATTTTTCCAGCCAGAGTCCGGTATGTGCCACCACCGGATCGAGCGGCAATTCGGAGGTCAGGATGATTTCGCCCTGCGCACCGATCTGTTTACGGACGGCGTGGCGCGCAAGCGTCAGCCCCGTCGTTTCGTCCTTCATGCCTTCCTCCCTCAGATGGATGTCAGCCACTGCCGACACTCCGCAAGAATTTCACGAGCGTTTTCAGTTCGGTTTTCGAGAGCCCAGAGAACAGCCGCGCCTCGTGCGCGAGAACCGCCGCCTCGGCCTCGGCCCAGAACGCCGCGCCATGCGTGGTGGCGCGCAGCGCGTATTGCCGCCGGTCGCCCTCTACCCGGTTGCGCGAGATGAGATCGGCGCTTTCCAGCTCGTCGACCAACACCACCACGTTCGACCGTTCGATATGCAGCGCCTCGGCCAGGCGGCTTTGCGAGATGTTCGGATTCTCCACGATGATCGCCAGGGCCGAGAACGAGGTCATTCGCAGCCCGAAGGGTTCCAGCGTGCGCGCCATGTCTTCGCGCACGGTCAGAAAGCTGCGCTTCATGTTGTAGCCCACGAACTGGCGCAGGTTCTCGTCGGTGATCTCTTGAATGTCCTTGGCCATCTCAGCCCTCCTTTTTCATCCCACCAGATCCACGAGCCAGTAGCTTAGGACCGGGAAGCTCACGAGGATGGCGATACGGAAGAACTCCGCAACGATGAAGGGTGTGGTGCCGCGAAAGATCTGCGCGGTGGGAATGTCCTTGGCCATTGCCGAAATCACGAACAGGTTCATCCCGACAGGCGGCGTGATCAGCCCCATCTCGACCACGACCAGCGAGATGATCCCGAACCACATGGCCTGCTGTTCCGGCATCAGACCGAAATCCAGCGCCATGACCGTGGGAAAGAACACCGGCACGGTGAGCAGGATCATCGACAGGCTGTCCATGACGCAGCCCATGACCAGGTAGAAGGCGATGATCGCCATCAGCACCACCATGGGCGCCACCTGCGCGGCGGAGAAATAGGCGGCAAGCTCGGTCGGCATCCGGCTCAGCGCCAGCGCCACGTTGAAGAGATCGGCACCGAAGACGATGGCAAAAATCATCGCTGTGGAGCCGGCGGTGTCGATCAGACAGTCGAGGATCGCCCGTGCGTTCAGCCCGCGCGTCGCCAGCCCGGTGATCAGCATCAGCACCACACCGACCGAAGCGCCCTCTGCCGGGGTGAAGAAGCCGCCGTAGATCCCGCCCAGAACCACCACGAAGATGCCGACGATGTGCCAGATGTCCTTGAGGCTGCGCAGCCTGACTGACATCGGTGCACGCTTGTGGGTGGGGCCTTCGTTCGGGAAGAGCCGCACATAGACTGCGATGGCGATGCAGAAGCCAATCACCGCCAGCACGCCGGGAATGGTCGCCGCGAGGAACAGTTTCACGATGTTCTGTTCGGTCAGCAGCGCATAGATGATCAGCACGACCGAGGGCGGGATCAGAATGCCCAGCGTGCCGCCTGCGGCGAGCGAGCCCGAAGAGAGCGCGCCGGAATAGCCGTGCTTGCGCATCTCGGGCAGCGCCACCCGTGCCATGGTCGAGGCGGTCGCCAGCGACGAGCCGGAAATCGAGCCGAACATGGCGCAACCCGCCACCGCTGCCATGGCGAGGCCGCCGCGCAGATGGCCGATCCAGGCGTTGGAGGCGGCAAAGATCGCCGCCGAGATGCCGGCGCGGGTGGCGAGATGGCCCATCAGGATAAAGAGCGGCACGATAGCCAGCTCATAGGACATGAACTTGTCGACCCAGACGGTGTTCAGATAGGCGAAAAGTGCGTAATGGCTGGCAAGCGCCACATAGCCCAGGGCCCCGACCAGCCCCATCGCCAGCGCGATGGGCATGCGGATGAAGATCAGGCCGAGCAGTGCCACGACCATGATGATTGAGATCGTCAAGGGATCCATCAGCGCACCTGTATCGCCCGGAAGATGTTGGAGATCATCGGCAGTGCGGTGACAAAGGCGATGATCGCGGAAAGCGTGGTGCCCAGGATGGCGGGCATGTAGACCCACCAGATCGGCGCGCGCAGCAGCATCGTGCGGTCGCCATAGCTGTGCATCTCTTCAAGCCCGATGCTCAGCCGCCAGGCCAGAAACGCCCAGGCGAAGGCAAAGACCAGCGTCCAGAGCCCGTCCATGCGGCGCTGCACCGAGGGTGGCAGCCAGCCGGTGAACAGGTCCACCATCACATGGCCTTTGGTCAGCTGGCACAGCGGCAGGAACAGCGAGGCGCAGGCGGCGCAGGCCAGTTCCACCAGCTCGAAATCGCCCCGGATGCCGCCAAAGCCGAGATTGCGCATCAGCACTGAGGCCGAGACGATGATGGCGCTGACAAAGATCACCAGCCCGCCGAGGCCCGCGCAGGTATAGGACAGCCCCCGCAGGATGCGGGACAGAGGGTTTGGTGCCCCCTGCCACGCTTCGGTTTCGCCGCGTTCGGCCATGATCAGCCCTGCGCGTCCAGCAGTTCGTTGGCGCGGGCGACGACGGCGGCGCCGTCATGGCCCGCGTCGTTGAGCTTGGCGATCCAGGCGTCATAGATCGGCTGCGCGGTCTCGCGCCACTTGGCGATCTCTTCGGCCGGGATGGTGTGGATCTCGTTGCCCTGCTTCTCCACCACCGATTTGCCGAAAGCCTCGAACTCGTCGAACTGCGCCCCGATGCGGCGCGAGAGCTCGGGGCCCGAATGATCGTCGATCACCTTGCGTAGATCGTCCGACAGGCCTTCGTAGCGGCGTTCGTTCATCACCAGAGCGAAGGTGTTGGCATAAAGCCCGCGCGACCCGGCAGCGGGTTCGTTGGTGATCGAGGTCAGCTCCTGAAGCTTGAAGGCGGGCACCACCTCATAGGGCAGGCAGCAGCCGTCGATCACGCCGTTCGACAGGCCCACGACCATCTCGGTCACCGGGAAGAACACGGTTTCGGCACCAAGCCCCGCCAGCATCTCGCCGGTGGCCTGGTTGGGCGCGCGCAGCTTCAGCCCGGTAATATCGGCGGCTGTGTTGATCTGTTTGCCGCGCGTGTGCAGCTTGCCGCCGTCATGGGTATGGAAGGCCAGCGGCTTCAGGCCGCGGTATTCGTCGGTTCCGAACTCGTCCATCAGCGCCTGCATCGCGACCGAGGTCTTTTCGGCATTGGTGACCATGAAGGGCAGGGCAAAGGTCTCGGCCAGCGGGAAGCGGTCGGGCGTGTAGACCGGCAGGCTCCACGAGATGTCGGCGATGCCCTGGCGCGCCTGATCGGCGAGCTGCGGCGGCTTGCCGCCCAGCTGCATGGCGGGGAAAATCTGGATCTCGATGGCGCCATCGGACGCGTCCGAGATCTCCTTACCCCAGACTTCGAAAAAGCGGGTCTGCATCGGGGCCACCGGCGGCAAGAAGTGGTGGAGGCGCAGTGTCACCTCGGCGGCATGCGCCTTGGTGAGATAGGCGGGGGTGGCCAGAGCGGCCCCCATGGTGGCAAGGGCCATGCGGCGGGTCAGTCGCGTCATGTGAAATCCTCCCTGGGTCATGACAGGCATTCGGCCGGCGAAACCGGCGTGGTCTTGGGACGGGCGGGCGCGCTCCTCTTTCGCGCCCCTCCCGAGGCTCAGCTCAACGAAAGACCGGCTGGCGTTTTTCGAGGAAGGCTTTCAGGCCTTCCTCCGCGTCCAGACTGGTCTGGGACACGGCGGCGCACATGCTTTCCATGAAAAGCCCGTCCGCCTTGGACATATCTTCGATCCGGCTGATCGCCTGGATCATCATGTAGTTCGACAGCGTGGCGTTTTTGGCGATCTTGGCAGCGAGCTTGCGCGCCAGGGCCAGCGCCTCGCCTTCGCCCACCGCGTAGTGGGTCAGGCCAAGCGAGAGCCCCTCGTCGGACGTGTATTTGCGCCCCGTCAGCATCATCTCGCACATGCGGTCGGCGCCGAGGATCCGGCCCACCCGCACCGAAGCGCCGCCACCCACGAAGATGCCGCGCATGCCCTCGGGCAGCTGGAAAATGGTCGAAGGCTCGGCAATGCGCACATGGGTCGAGGCCGCGAGTTCCAGGCCGCCGCCGATCACCGCGCCGAACATCGCCGAGATCACCGGAAGGCCGCCGAACTGGATCTTGTCCATAACCGCATGCCAGCCACGCGAGTGGCGCATCGTGCCCTCGGCGTTGCGCGCCACATGTTCCGACAGATCCAGCCCCGAGCAGTAGTGCCCCTCGGTTCCGGTCAGGATGACCACGCGCACGCCTTCGGGCGGCGCGTCGAAAAACGCCGAGATCGCGTCGAGCAGCGTGTCGCACATGGCGTTGCGCTTGCCGGGGCGGTTCATCGTCAGGGTGGCGACCGGGCCGTCGATCTCGACCTTCAGAATGTCCTGCGTCTGGGTCATGGTGGTCTCGTCTTTCATCTTATTTGATCGGCATGCGCGCGGCGGCGTCGAGGCGTATGGTGGTGCCGTTCAGCATCGGGGTTTCGACGATGGCCTGCACCAGACGGGCGTATTCGTCGGCATCGCCCATGCGCGACGGGAAGGGCACGGATTTCAGGATCTCGGCGCGGATGTCGTCGGGCAGCCCGGCGCTCATGGCGGTCTCGAAAAGGCCCGGCGCGATGGCCATCACCCGGATGCCGAACCTTGCCAGTTCGCGCGCGGCGGGCAGGGTCATGGAGGCGACGCCGCCCTTGGAGGCGGAATAGGCGGCCTGGCCGATCTGCCCGTCCTCGAAGGCCACGGAGGAGGTGTTGACGATCACCCCGCGTGCGCCGTCCGCATCGAGCGGTTCGGCCTTGGCCATGGCGCGGGCGGCGATGTTCATCACCGCATAGGTGCCCAGAAGGTTGACGTTCAGCGCCTTGGCGAAGGCGTCGATGGTCAGGCTGCCGTCGCGCGGCAGGATGCGGCTCGCGGTGCCGATCCCGGCACAGGAGACGACGATGCGGGGCGTGTCGAGTGTGGCTTCGATCTTGTCGAAAGCCGCCTCGACCGCTGCCGGGTCGCTGACATCCGCCGCGATCCCGATTCCGCCGATCTCTGCCGCCGCCGCCTCTGCCGCGCTCTGCGACAGGTCGAGCACGGCCACCGCTGCGCCCAGCTTTGCCAGCCGTCTTGCCGTGGCCAGGCCGAGCCCGCTGCCCGCGCCGGTCACGACCGCAACCATGCCGTCGATCTTCATGATGATCCTCCCGTTTGGAAAATAGATGAACGGATATAATTGTTATGTCAACTAACAATTATTTAGATGAACCATACGATCGCGAAGGATGATATTTCTATTTTATAACAGAATATTGAGGGGGACTCCCCTCGCCAAAAGACACCTCTGAGATTCGCATGTTTGCGCAATCTTCGATTTTCGGAGGATGGTTTTGGGGGTGCCGTGGGGCAGCGAGTCAGGGCGGCGGGGCCGGGTCTGCGTGTCTGGACAATGACCAAGACACCGCGCAGGCGCGTCGCGCAAACGTTCGATTGCGTCCTGGGAAAGATCAATGAGCGGCGGGCAGTGCCCCAGGCGCGACGGGGTGCCTCGTGATGTGCGCTTAGCCGCCTTCGCGCATGAACCGGTGTACGTCGTTCAGATGGCGCCGCATGGCCTGTTCGGCCCCGTCGAGATCGCGGGCGGCGACGGCCTCGTAAACCTCCCGGTGGCCAGCGATGCAGAGGCGGCGGCTGTCCTGCGTGTCATGCGCGCGGATCCGTCCTTCCTGCGTGCGATCGGCCACCATCTTGCTGACGCCGAGCACCAGGGGGTTGCTGCACATCCGGGCCAGCACCAGGTGGAACTCGATGTCCATCTGCAAGGACTGTTCGGGCGGGAGATATTCGTGGCTGGCGGTTAGCACGGTTTCGAGCTGAAGGATATCGGCCCGGGTGGCGTTCTGTGCCCCCAGTCGGGCCAGATGCGGCTCGATCAGGTTTTCGATCTCGATGGCATGATCGGCGGAGGCGGGCAGTTCGGAGAGATCCTCGTGAACCGACCCCGCATCCTTGTGAAACCCGGTCACGATGGATTGCCGCCCGTGATGGCGCTCGATCAGCCGCTTGTTTTCCAGCTCTTGCAGGGCTTCGCGGAGCGAGGTGCGGGACACCCCAAGCGATTCGGCCAGCTTTCGCTCTGCTGGAAGCGCTTGGCCGGGCGGGAAATGCCCCGAGGCAATCAGCTGTTCGAGATGGGCCGTCAGCTCGGCGCTGAGCGACCGCGGGCGGCGCCGAAAGGCAGGCGCGGGGGCGTTTTTCATATCTCTCCCTACTCACTCGAACACATTGGTTTACTCTTTAGACCAAAATGCCAGCCGAAACACAACACCGCGCATGCGAGAGGCAACTGCGCGAATCTTGAGCATTTCCACAGAAAAACAGACATTTTGGGCAGAGCTTCAGCGGCCGGTACTTCCCGACTAAAAACCAACTGCTCTACTGGTTGGACCAGTTGAGACGAAAAGCGAAGACCGAAGAATGTCCTCCTTCCCGAACAGCGAGCCGACCGCCAGCGCACCCGTGCGTCAGCGCATTGCGCGGCTGCTGCTTGCGACAGCACGCCTCGGCCTGAAATCGCGGGGCGTGCTGGCAAAGACGGCGAGCGCGGTGCTGGTCATCGTGCTGATCGTCTCGCTGACCTTTCTCGCCTCGCGGGTGTTCACCGCCGATCCTGTGAACCTGTTTGTCGGCAACTCGGCCTCTACCGAGACCCGCGAGAAGGCGCGCGCGGAGCTTGGTCTCGCCGATCCGCTGCCGGTGCAATACCTGCATTTTCTCGGCGGTCTGACGCGGGGCGATCTCGGGCGCTCCTACCTGACCGGCCGCCCGGTTTCTGCCGATCTGATGAGCCGTCTGCCCGCGACAATCGAGCTTGGTCTCTACGCGCTGATCCTCGGTATCGCTGGTGGGATAGTGGCGGGCGTGCTGGCGGCGGTGAACCAGGGCGGCGTTCTGGATGCGACCATAAGGGCGGTGACCATCGGCGCGCTGTCCCTGCCGCAGTTCTGGATCGGGCTGATGCTGCTTTGGCTGTTCTTCGTGAACCTGCAATGGCTGCCCGGGCCGTCGGGCCGGTTGCCTATCGGCATGACACCCCCCGACCGGATCACCGGGCTCTATGTGGTGGACGCGCTGCTGCACGGCCAGACGGATCTGGCGATCCGTGCGCTGCGGCAACTGGTGCTGCCGGTGATCACCCTGGCGCTGGGGGTCTTTGCACCCATCGCGCGGCTGGTGCGTTCGGCGATGGTCGAGTCGCTGGAGTCCGACTACATCCGCACCGCGCGCGCGATGGGCATATCCACCACCCGCATCTGGTTCGCCTATGCGCTGAAGCCCGGCCTCTTGTCGGTGCTGACCATCGCGGCGGGGCTTGTAGGCTGGGTGCTGGCGGGCTCGGTTCTGGTCGAGAGCATCTTTGCCTGGCCGGGCATCGGACAATTCGCCCTTACCGCGATCAAATCCTCGGACTATCCGGTCATCCAGGGCTTCGTGCTCTATGTCTCGGTGGTCTATGTGGTGATCTGGGCCATCCTCGAATATGTCTACAGCCGGGTCGACCCGCGGGTGCGGGCACAATGAGGGCGGCCGTCGCAACTCGTCGCCCGACGCGCGTCTGGTCGCTGCGCCTCGGCGTGTTGCTGCTTCTGGCACTGGTCGGCACCGGACTCTTCGCCATGGTCTGGACGCCCTATCCCCCCGGCGCGATGGGAGTTGGCGGGGTCTATCAGCCGCCAAGCATAGCCCATCCCTTCGGCACCGACCGGTTGGGCGCCGACATCCTGTCGCGGACGATGGACGCGGCGACCACCGATGTGGGCATCACCGTCGCCGTCGTCGCGCTCTCGCTTGTGGTCGGCAGCATCTGGGGCAGCTTCGCGGGGTTCTTCGGCGGCTGGTTCGACTACGTGACCATGCGCCTCCTGGAACTGCTCAATTCCTTCCCCTCGCTGCTGCTGGCGATGCTGGTGATTTCGATTGCCGGGCCCGGTGTGCTCAAGGTGATCTTTGTCGTCGCCGTGCTGCCGCTGCCGGACTACGTGCGGCTGATCCGGATCGAGATTCGCTCCAAGAAGACCTGGCAATTCGCAGATGCCGCACGGATGGTCGGGCGGCGCCCGCTCGGCGTGCTCTTTGCCCATCTTCTTCCCAACAGCCTCCGGCCCGTGCTGAGCTATGCCTCGGTCAACGCCTCCTGGGTGGCGGCGACCATCGGCGCGCTTGGCTTTCTCGGGCTGGGGATCGAGCCCGGTTCTGCCGAATGGGGCTCGATGATCTCGCGCGGGCAGGATGCGGTGCTTTCGGGGAAATGGTGGGTCTCGTTCTTTCCGGGGCTCGGGATCTTCCTGCTGGCGGCAGCCTTTCACCTGATCGGTGACGGGCTTGCGGATGCGCGTACGAAAGGCGGGCGGGCATGAGCGGCGCCGTCGGCAAGCCGCTGCTGGAGGTGCAGGATCTGTCCGGCGGCTTCGTCGGCCCAGATGGTGAAATCGTCCCGGTGCTGAACGGCGTGTCCTTTGTCGTACAGGAAGGCTCCTTCTTCGCGGTCGTCGGCGAATCCGGCAGCGGCAAATCGCTGACGGCGCTGGCCGCGCTGGGGGTGATGCCGCAGGGGTTCCGCCGCACCGCAGGGGCAATCCGTTTTGACGGCACCGACCTGCTGACGCTCGACGAGGCGCGGCTGCGGAATATCCGGGGCTCGCAGATTTCCATCGTGTTTCAGGACGCGCGCGCCGCGTTGAACCCGGTCTTCACCGTGGGTCAGCAGATCATGGATGTCTGTCGGATGCACCAGAACCTCAGCCACCGAGAGGCACGGCGCAAGGCCGAGGAGATGCTCGATCGGGTGCGCGTGCCCGAGGCGAAGCGGCGGATGAGGCAGTATCCACACGAGTTCTCCGGCGGAATGGCGCAGCGCGCGCTGCTCGCCATGGCGCTGATCTGCCAGCCGCGTCTGCTGATCCTCGACGAGCCGACAACCGGGCTCGACGTGACGATACAGGCCGACATTCTCGACCTCATCGTCGAACTGCGCGCAGCCGGAAATATGACGATCTGCCTGATTACCCACGATCTCGGCATCGTGGCCGAGAGCTGCGACCGGGTCGCCGTCATGCGCCACGGATCGGTCTGCGAGACCGGCGATTGCGCGCAGGTGCTGAGCGCGCCACGCCACCCCTACACACGCGAGCTGATCGCCAACAGTCAGTTGGAGGATGTCGCATGAGCGGGGCCCCGGTGCTGAGCGTGCGCGATCTGCGTAAGGACTACGACATTCGCGGACTCGGGCGGCGCCGCACACTCAAGGCCGTCGACGGGGTGAGCTTTGACGTCTATCCGGGCGAGACCGTCTCCATCGTGGGCGAAAGCGGTTCGGGAAAATCGACCATTGCTCGCTGCGTCACACGCCTGACCGATGCCACTTCGGGCGCCGTCACGCTGGCCGGCACCCCGGTGCTGGATCTGAGCGCGCGGGCTTTGCCGGCGATCTATCGCGATTTGCAGATGGTGTTTCAGGATCCGAATTCCTCGCTCGACCCGCTGATGCGGGTGCGCGATCTGCTCGACGAGCCGCTGCGCCTGCACACCAAACTGGACAAGGCCGCCCGCGCCGCAAAGATCGCCGATCTGTTGCGCGCGGTCGATCTGCCCGAGGACATGGGCGCGCGCCTGCCGCATCAGCTGAGCGGCGGTCAGCGCCAGCGTATCGGCATCGCCCGCGCGCTGGCGGTCGATCCCAGGGTGATAGTTCTTGACGAGCCCACCGCCTCGCTCGACGTGTCGATCCGCGGGCAGATCATCCGGCTGCTGAAGCGGCTCCAGGCGGAGCAGGGCATCGCCTATGTGCTCATCAGCCACGACCTCGCGGTGGTGCGGCGGATCTCCGACCGGGTGCTGGTGATGTATCTCGGCAAGACCGTCGAGGAGGGCAGCGCCGAGGAGATCTTTGGCGCGCCCGCCCATCCCTACACGCGCGCGCTGCTCTCCGCCGCGCCGAAGATCGCCTTTGGCGAAAGCCGCACCCGGCTGAAGCTGGAGGGCGAGATCCCGAGCCCGGTCGATCTGCCGCCCGGCTGCCGTCTGGCCGGACGCTGCCCGCTGGCGCGGCCGGAGTGCCGCCGCGCCGATCCGCCCCTTCTTCCCATTGGTGGCACGCATCGTGCCGCCTGCCCGGTAACTGTGCATGAGACGCAGCGGGCCTGAGAACGACCACAACAAAAACCCCAACAGGAAAGGTAAAATATGCTGACGATAAGACAGATTCCCGACCGCTTGCGGGCCCTTGGCTCGGCGGCGCTGACCGCGGGCCTTGTGTTCGCCGCGGGCACCGCCGCCGCCGAGGCGACGCTCACAACCGCATGGCCCAACGATGTGACCAGCCTCGACCCGGTGGCCACGTCGAACTCGCCCGACATGGCGGTGGCGTTCAACGTCTACCAGGGGCTCGTGGGCTTCTCCTTCGAGCGCAACGAGGAAGGTTCCTATATCGCGCAAGGCTCGGCGCTGGCGCCGGCGCTGGCCGAAAGCTGGGAGCTGGGCGAAAGCTCCGCCACGTTCCATCTGCGCCCCGACGCGACCTTCTACCCCTCGGGCAACCCGGTGACCGCCGAGGATGTGAAGTGGAGCCTGACGCGGGCGCTCAACGGGCTGAACGCGCAGGATCTTACCACCAACGGCATGCAAAGCCCCGACGATGTCGAGATCGTCGACGAGCACACCGTGACCCTGCATTTCCGCGATGCCGACGGCTCGCCCGTGGCGCCGACCACGACGACACTGGCCATCTACATGATGCCGCAACAGTCGATCGTCGATTCCGTCGCGGCGATGGAACATGCCACCGACGCCGATCCCGATGCCTCGGACTGGCTGCGCGCCAACACCGCCGGCACCGGCCCATATTATGTGTCCGACCACCAGCCGGGGCAGGAGCTGAAACTGAGCGCGGTGCCGGATCATGCGGCGGACCCCTATTACACCGATATCATCATCCGCATCGTCAACGATGCCAATATGGCCTCGCTGCTGCGTGCGGGCGAGATCGACATGGGCGAATACAACCTCTCGATCACCGATATGAATTCGCTGGAAGAGGCCGGTCTGACCATCGCCTCGGAACCCGCGCCGCGCATGACCTATCTCGGCCTTGCCGCCGATAGCGGCCCCTTTGAAGACAAGACGGTGCGTCAGGCCGTTGCCTATGCGCTGCCCTATGACATCATCGTGGATGCGGTCTATTTCGGTCGCGCCAAGCGCGCGCTTTCCTTCGTGCCCAGCACGTCGAGCGCCGCGACCGATGCCTGGGCGATGTATGATACCGATATCGAGCGCGCCCGCGCGCTGATGGAGGAGGCCGGCAGTCCCGAAATCTCGGTCCCACTGCATTATGGCAGCACCAACCGCACGCAGGAAGATATCGCGCTGCTGATTCAGGGCAGCCTGAGCCAGATCGGTATCGACGTGACGCTGACCCCGCATACCGACGCGGAACAATGGGATGTGGTCAACGCCCGCTCGCAGCCCGCCGACGGCGTCGCCCCCGCCGCGCCTGAAATGGTGCTGTTCAACTGGGGCGCCTGGGCGGACGATCCCAAGATCCCGGTCGGCTTCTCCTCGACCACCGGAGGCGTGAACAACTACTCGCTCTGGGCCGATCCGTCGGTCGACGAGATCAACTCCTCCTGGCAGATGCGGCCCAACTCCCCCGAACGCGACGCCGCCTACAAGGAAGCGCAAGAGATCATCGCCGACGCGGCTGCCGTGATCCCGATCACCTATGCCGACCGCGCCGTGGTGCTGGCGCCCGGTATCACCGGCGCCTCCTTCATGGTTTTCCCGCAAAGTCGCTTTGATCTGCTCGAAGCCGCGGAGTGAGGCCCCAGCCCTTCCCTGACCACAGACGACACAACAAGGACGATAAGTGAATGACATCGACCCAGGCATGCGAGCGGTTGCTGGACGGTTTCGAGCCGGATTTCGACTTCGAACCGGCCCTTCCGATCCCACCGGCGGAATTCGCCGAGCGTATCGAGCGGCTGCGCCGTGAGGCCATCGTCGCCGAACACGATGCCATTGTCGTCAATGCCAATGCCGGCAACGGGTTTTCCGTCACCAACGGGTTCCTGCGCTATCTGTGCGACTGGACCAGGGAAGGGGTTCTGGTCATCCCGACCGATCCGTCGAAGGGGATGCATCTGTTCTCCTTCTACACCGAAAACGTCATCTTGCCGCCGGGGGGAGAGCCCCTCGGCGTCGAGGCCATCTGGCAGATCAGCCCGTTCAGCCTCGAATATGGCGGCCGCAGCGGTAACCGGCAGCGCAGCACGGTCGGCGCGGTGAAAAAGCGTCTGGTCGAGCTGGGTTGCGCGCGCGGCAGCATCGCCGTGATCGGCGACGAAAGCTCGGGCTGGGTCTGGGCCGGGCTGCGGGAAGAGCTTCCCGGTGCGAAATACACCGATGAGACCCGCACGGTGCAGCGGATGCAGAGCATCCTGTCGCACAGCGAAAGGGCACAGGTGCGCAGCGCCGCGCAGCTCGCCGATATCGGCTATCAGGCCGCCTGCCATGTGACGCGCCCCGGCGTGAGCGACTATGAAATCTATGCCGCCTTCACCTTTGCGCAGATGTCGCGCGGTGGCGAAAGCGGCGATGGTTATCAGATCGGCATCAACCAATGGGGCACCGCCTGCGGCAAGCCCTACGGCCACCGGGTGCGCGCCGGAGATCTCATCAATATGTATGTCTCGGCGGTCTCCTATCACGGCTACTGGGCGCAGACTGCGCGCATGATGGCGGTGGGCGAGATCACCGCCCGGCAGGAGGAAACGCTGGAAATGTGCACCGACGCGGTGCGGCGGGCGGAAAAGCTTATCCGGCCCGGCGTGCCCTTCCGCGATCTGCACGCGGCGGCGTTTTCCGCCTATACCGAGCGCGGCTACCTCAAGGACGACGTGACCGCGACCATGCCCTATAACTGGGAGGCGATGGAGGATGGCAGCCCCCGGCTGGTGCCCGAGCAATACGTCCCCGACGCCGATTACGAGGCGCAGGGCCGGCGGCTCAACCATGTCTACCCGGCGACGCGCGGCCCGCATAACCCCAATCTCGGCCACAGCGTCGGCAGTTTCGGCAATCCGAAGTTCAACGTGACCTCGCACAACACCGCGCACGCCGAGCCGGGCATGGTCTTTGTGCTGCACGCGCAATGGCTCGACCCGCTGAGCGACGGCGCAAATATCGGCGATTGCTACCTGATCACCGAAGACGGTTATGAAAACCTGAGCTGCCATTCATCGCTGGAGACGATCCGGATTTCAGTCTGAGCGGAGCGCGGTCAGGCGCGCGATCGCGCGCGCCGGTGCGGGCTCACGACGAAGGGCAGATCGTGACTTCCAAAGCTATGCCACTCGGTTTCCGACCTCCAGCAACTTGGCTTCGAAAGCCTTGGCGGGAGTGCAATAGCAAAGGCATTTTTTCGGGGTGGTGTTGAGCGTCTGACAGGGCGCTCTGAGAACTTTGTCGTTTATGGTCGTCGGGTCCGCGGTAAGTGGTTGCGCTTGGTATTTTACAAGAGTTCGATGTATTCGAACACGTCGCGCCTGGCATGGTCCCGTTGCGGATATTTCCGTCGCCTGACCCTTGCTCGTTTCAGGCAAGTCATGCTCCTGGCTGCTCTCGGGGCCAGCCATCGCAATCCGATCGTGAAGACCTGTGCTGACCGTCTGCGCGCGGCAGCTACGCCCCGCAAGTTCGTGATCGCTGTCGGCGCATGAAAGCACCGCACAATAGCGACCGCATTAGCCGGTCGCACCAAATCTGGGCCTGTCAGCCAGCCAGCAAAGTACAGGTGCTAGCTACGGGGGCGGGTCTTTTGCGGGTCGTAATGGGGGAAGGCGGCGACCCGGGCGGGATAGCGCTTCAAATGGCCGTCGAGCTGGCCGACCTCGACCTCGGTGCCGGGCTCGGCATGGGCCACGTCGATCCGGGCCAGCGCGATCCATTGACCGGTGCGGGGTGAACGCATCGCCGAACAGACCTCGCCCACCTGGGCGCGGCCGATGCGGATGCAGTCGCCATGCGCGACGGCGTTCTGCCCCTCGATCTCCAGGCCGACGAATTTGCGCGCGGGCGTTTCCTTGCGCCGCAGCAACGCCTCGCGCCCGACGAAATCGGCGGTCTTGGTTTTCAGCGGCACGGTAAAGCCCACGCCCGCCTCGAACGGGTCGGTCTGGTCGGAGAAATCGTAGCCGGCAAAGACCAGCCCGGCCTCGATGCGCACCAGATCCAACGCGGCGAGCCCCATGGGTTTCATCCCCAGCGGCTGGCCCGCCTCCCAGATCGCGTTGAAGATTTCGGTGCCGTGTTTGGGATGGCAAAACACTTCATAGCCCAACTCGCCTGTGTAGCCGGTGCGAGAGATCACCACCGGCACGCCCTCGGGGCCGCCCAGCCGCGCGGGGGTGAAGCGGAACCAGCCCATCTCGCTCAGTTCGGGCTGATGCGGGGCCGTCCAGAACAGCGCGGAAATCAGCTCGCGCGATTTCGGGCCCTGCACCGCGAGATTGTGCATCTGGTCGGTGGAGGAGCGGATCATCACGTTCAGACCCAGCCGCGCCGCCTCTTCGCGCATCCAGACGCCACCCTCGTCCGAGCCGCCGATCCAGCGGAAATTATGCTCGCCCAACCGGAAGAGGGTGCCGTCGTCGATCATGCCGCCGTGGGGGTAGCACATGGCGGAATAGACCACCTGGCCTATGCCCAGCTTTTCCACGTTGCGGGTCAGCACCCAGTTCATCAGAGCCTCGGCATCGGGGCCGGTGACCTCGAATTTGCGCAGTGCCGAGAGGTCGGTGACCACCACGTCGTTGCGGCAGGCCCAATAGCTTTCCACCGTGTCGCATTCGGGGAAGCTGTTCGGCAGCCAGAACCCGTTGTAGTCGGCAAAGTCGCGGGTCATGGCGGCGAAACTGTCGTAAAAGGCGCTTTGACGCGTCATGATCGGGTCCTCGTCGGGGGTCGGGCGCCAGGCGGTGGCGCGGGAAAAGCATTCCTCGGCGCCATAGGTGCGCACATGGATGTCGGTCAGATGCCAGCCGTTGGCCGCCGAAGTGTCGTCGGGGCAGGCCGAGGAGACGCAGACCAGATCGGTCAGGGCGCGCAGCAGCACGTAATCGCCGGGGCGGCTCCACGGTTCATCCGCCACCATGACGCCATGAGCGTCGATGGCGGTGTTGAAGAAGAAGTTCGCCGCCATCCAGCCGGGGCGGCCGGGGATGTCATAGGCGGAGAGTTCGGCGTTGAAATTGTCCGAGCAGTTGGCGTGGCCGGGATAGCCGATGTCGTCGTAATATTTCGCGTTGCAGGCCAGCGCAAAGGCATCGTGGCGGCCGCAGGTGTCCTGCACCACCTCGACCAGCGGGGTCAGATCGTGGTCGAAATACTTCCCGTGCAGGCCGGGCATCGGGTAATCGTGGCCCTGAAGGGTGCGGGTGGTGGTCACGTCGAGCGGGTGAAAGACGCCCTTGTCCACCTTGCGCGCATCGAAACACTGGAAATCGGTGCACTGGCGCCCGTCCACATCCATGATCTGGATGTATTCGCCCTTGGCGACGCGATAGGCCCGCGCGGTGGCCGAGGCGACGCGCAGATCCAGCACCGGATCTGCGAGCGGATCGGGCAGGGCGAACTGCCCCGCCTGCCGCGCCTCGGCACGGGTGATGGTGACGGTGAGAGGCGTCGCGGTGGTCTGAGCCTCGAAGTCGGGCGCAGGCGCGGGGGCGGTGACCAGCAGCCAGCCCGGCCCCTGCGCCATTGCCTCGGCGCTGTCGCCAGCGGGGCTGGTGCCCGAGAACAGCCCGACGCTGCGCGCGCGGCTGACGTCGATGCCGCGCTTGGTCAGCCCCAGCCGCAGTCGGGCCATGCCCGGCGCACCGCTGGCCAGAACCGAACGCAGCCCGTCGCCAGAGGCGCTGGAGACCAGACCCAGAAGGCCCGCATCGACGTGCCCGTCCGGGTAGGCGGCCAGCAGCTCGGCGCGCTGGCCGCCCTCGGCATTGATGACAGAGACACGGTCGCCCTGTTTGAGCTCGACCATGAGCGCCCCGCCGCCGGGAACGGTGTGGCGCTCCTCGCGCGCGGCGAGGGTGTAGGCCGCGGCGCGCCGTGGGAGGGAGGCTCTGGGTGCGCCGGGGCGGAAGGGCTGGCCGATTTTGTCGAGCAAGGTCGGTCTCCATCGAAGAAAAAATCCGGGGCAAACGCGGTCCCCCGGATCAGGGGTAGGAGGGCGGAGGCCCGTCTTCAGTTCTGAAGATAGGCTTCCATGCTGTCGTCGAGCGCGTCTTTCCACGGCGTGTGGTGCACGGGTGCCATGGTGCCGGTGATCACCGATTCATAGCAGTTGTTGCGGAAGGCCATGATGTCCTTGGCCTTGTGCTTTTTCCACTGCATGAAGGCTTCGGTGGCGCCGTCGACGTTGAAGCTCGGATAATCCGTGTCGGCGATCAGCTCCTTGATGTAATCTGCCTGATATTCGATGGCGTATTTTACATCGTCGGAGGCCTCTTCGCGCTCCACGCGTTCTTTCACATCCGCTTCCAGAACCGCCTTGTCCTCGGGCACCGCGATGCGGCCCATGATGATGTCGCGGACATACCAGGCCTGGGCGTCGAACATGTTGAAGGTGAACCACTGGTCCTGCATGCCCAGATAGAACATCTTGGGGTTATGCACATAGACCACGCCCTTGTAGAGATCGGCGGTGGCGAGGCGGTTGGCGGTCTTCAGGCGCAGATCGTCGGGCAGGAACGGGAAATAGTGCTTGTAGCCGGTGCAAAGGATGATCGCGTCCACGTCCTTGGTGCTGCCGTCCTTGAAATAGACGGTCTTGCCCTCGACGCGCTCCAGCGCGGGCTTTTCTTCCCAGTTGTCCGGCCAGTTGAAGCCCATGGGCGCCGAGCGGTAGCAGCTGGTGATCGACTTGGCGCCGTATTTCCAGCATTGCGAGCCGATGTCTTCGGCGGAGTAGGACGACCCCATCACCAGCACGTCCTTGCCCTCGAATTCGCGCGCGTCGCGGAAATCGTGGGCGTGCACGATGCGGCCGTTGAACTGGTCAAAGCCGGGGTATTCGGGCACGTTGGGCGAGGAGAAGTGGCCCGAAGCGCAGATGACGTGATCGAACCGTTCCTTGTAGACGCGGTCTTCGGTCATGTCGTGCACGGTGACCTCGAACTCTTCGGCTTCGGCGTCGTATTCGACCCAGCGGATCACCGACGAAAAGCGGATCCACTTGCGCACATCGGCCTTCAGCATGCGGCCTTCGATATAGTCGAAGAGCACCGCGCGCGGCGGGTATGAAGCGATCTGCTTGCCGAAATGTTCCTCAAAGGAATAGTCGGCGAATTCCAGGCCCTCCTTGGGGCCGTTGGACCAGAGGTAGCGATACATCGAACAATGCACCGGCTCGCCGTTCTCGTCCACGCCCGTGCGCCAGGTGTAGTTCCACAGCCCGCCCCAGTTCGACTGTTTCTCGAAGCAGACGACTTCCGGGATCTCGGCCCCTTTGGCGGCGGCGGACTGGAAGGCGCGAAGCTGGGCAAGGCCGGAGGGGCCGGCGCCGATGATGGCTACTCGTTTGGTCATTCGTGATCTCCCGTGGGTTCCTGTTGTGGTATGAACCAATAATATAAATTGGTTCCTTTGGTTGACTCTGGTTTGGTCCAAAAGCTTCCCTCTGGTCAACGAATTTTCTTTGTGGGAATATCTGTAAGGAGGGGAAATGTGAGGATTTGCCCTCTTTTTAAGCGACAGAGGACCACATGAGCGCAGTGTCACTGGCCCAACGCCTTGCCGTTTCCGGGAGCCTTCCGCGACTCAGCGTGCAGGAACGCGCCCCCATCCGCATCGGCGCATTGGTGCCGCTGACCGGCTCGGAAGAGTTCTGGGGGCGGCCCGGACTGGATGGCTGCCGGATCTGGGTCGACTGGATCAACGAGCACGGCGGCATGATGGTCGGCGGGCGCCGGCATCTGGTGGAGCTGGTCGAGGCGGATAGCGCGCTTGGGGCCGAAGCGGCGCTGGAGGCGGCGCGGCAGATGGTCGAAATTCGCAACGTGAGGCTGATGCTCACGCTGGGTGGGCGAGACATAGGCCTGGCGCTAGCCTATCTGATGGACCGGCGGGTACTGACCGCGACGCTGCTGCCCTCGGACCTGTCGCCGGATCACCCCACGCTGATCGCGCCTGCGGAGGTGCATCCCTTCTTCAATGTGACTGGCGTCGAATGGCTGGCGCGGCACCGGCCCGAGGCGCGGCGCGTGGCGCTGTGTTCGCAGGCCGACGAAATGGGACTGCCCTCGCTTGCCACCTACCGCGCCGCCTGCCGTGTGGCAGGGCGCGAGATCGTCGAAGAGGTGCAATACGATGCCGAAACCGGCGATGCCGGGGCCATTTTAAAGACGATGCTGGCGGCGGAGCCGGATGTGCTCTGCTGGTGTTCCTCGGCGCCGCCGATGATCGAGGCGCTGACCGTTGCCGCCTACAAGGCGGGGTTTCAGGGCGAGATCCTTGCCTGTACCTGCGATCACTACGACCGGCTTGTCGAACAGACCTCGCCCGCCTTCATGGAGCGCTTTACCTTCCAGTTCCCGGATTTCGACGATCCGGCGCTGGAGCGGGCGGAGTTCTTCTTTCGCCGCCCCAAGACCTTTTTCGACACGTTCAACGAGCGTTTCCCCGACGCGTGGACGGCGGTGAGCTGGGAATATGCCGCGATCCTCGACCGCTGGCACGACGCGGTGGAGATGGCCGACAGCCTTGCCAGCCCGTCGGTGCTGGCGGCGCTCAAGCGCGGGCGCAGCATGCCGCATACCTTCGGCATGGCGCGCTGGTGGGGCACCGAGGTCTACGGCATCGACAATGCGCTGGTGGGCGATTGGCCGGTGGTGGCGATCCGCGACGGCAAGGCGCGGATCCAGGAGTTCGGCTCGGTGCTCGACTGGCTGGAAGCGCATGGCGAGACGCTGATCGAAGAGCTGGGCGCCAAGGGGCAGCTTTGGCACCAGCGCGTGAAACCGGATCTGGCGCAAGCCATGTCGGACAAGGAAGACTGATATCATGCCCCTGAAAAAACGCGGCGCGGTGCTGTCGCAGAACCCCCATGCGGTGAGCGAGGCGCGGGAAAAGAACCTTGAGGTGGCGATCGGCCGTCAGGTGCGGGAGCTGCGCAAGCGCCAGCGCATGACTGGCGGCGATCTGGCGAGCAAGACCGGGCTGTCGGTGGGTATGCTGTCCAAGATCGAGAACGGTGTGATCTCGCCTTCGCTCAACACCATGTCGGCGCTTGCCAACGCGCTTGGCGTACCGCTGGTGCAGCTGTTCTCCGGCTTCGAGGAGCCGCGCGGCGCGATGCATGTGAAGGCGGGGCAGGGGGTCGAGATCGAGCGCGCGGGCACGCGCGCGGGCCATCAGTACAATCTGCTGGGCCATATCGGCTCGAACAATTCCGGTGTGGTGGTCGAGCCCTATCTGATCACGCTGACCGACGAATCCGAGCGTTTCCCCACCTTCCAGCACGAGGGGATCGAGTTCCTCTATATCCTTGAGGGCCGCGTCAGCTATCGCCACGGCGATCAGAGCTATCTTCTGGAGCCTGGCGACGCGCTGCTCTTCGATTCGGATGCTCCGCACGGGCCGGAGGAAATTCTCGCGCTCCCGCTGCGCTATCTGTCGGTCATCACCTACCCGCAAGCGGGCTGAGATTGCATATTTTGCTCACGCTGTGAGCGGAAATGCCGAAAATCCCACGAATATGACCAAGAACTGGGCAAATTCCAGCTGACCTCGGAAATCTTCCTCTGAGGTCAAAAACTTTCTTGAAGAGAAAATAGATTTCCCCTTAGTGATGTTACAGCGGCGCAATCGCGTCCCGGATAGATTCATTGCGGAGAACACCATGTGTGGCATCGTTGGGCTGTTCCTGAAGAAGGATGACCTGCGCCCCAAGCTGGGCGATATGCTGACCGATATGCTCATCACCATGACCGACCGCGGCCCGGACAGTGCCGGGATCGCGATCTATGGCGATGCGGCCGAGGGCAGCACCAAGATCACGGTGCAGTCGAAGGCACCCGAAACCGAGTTCGCAGGGCTTGAGGCCGCGCTGAGCGAGGCGCTTGGTGCGCCGGCGACCGTGACGGTTGTCGATACCCATGCGGTGCTGACCGTGCCCGAGGACAAGGCCGCCAAGGCGATTGCCGTTCTGGAAGGCAAGGGCCTGCGCATCATGGGCTCGGGCGCGTCGATGGAGATCTACAAAGAGGTCGGTCTGCCCAAGGATGTCGCCGCACGCTTTGGCCTGCGTCAGATGGGCGGCAGCCATGGCATCGGCCACACCCGCATGGCGACGGAGTCCGCCGTGACCACCATGGGCGCGCACCCGTTCTCGACCGCCGAAGATCAGTGCCTGGTGCACAACGGTTCGCTGTCGAACCACAACCAGATGCGCCGCAAGCTGGCAAAGAAAGGCGTCTTCACCCGGTCGGAAAACGACACCGAGGTGGGCGCGGCCTATATCTCCTCCCGCATCGCCGATGGCGCAACGCTGGGCGAGGCTCTGGAAGGCACGATCGACGATCTCGACGGGTTCTTCACCTTCGTGACCGGCACGAAGACCGGCTTTGGCGTCGTGCGCGACCCCATCGCCTGCAAGCCGGCGGTGATGGCCGAGACCGAGGACTATGTCGCCTTCGCCTCGGAATACCGCGCCTTCGCCGATCTTCCGGGCATCGAGGCCGCCAAGGTCTGGGAACCCGAACCCGCCACCGTCTATTTCTGGGAGCGCTGAGCCATGACCACCACTTTGGACAAGACCGTGCTCGACATGACCGCCACCGATCTGCGCGCGGTCAACACCACCCTACAAGCCGCCGCGAAGGCGCAGGCCAACGAGGCCTATGTCATCACCAACCCGCGCGGCAGCCATGCCATGGCCTGCGGGCTCGACGGTCCGCTGAACGTCACGATCAAGGGTTCCACCGGCTATTACTGCGCCGGGATGAACAAGGAAGCCTCCGTCACCGTCGAAGGCTCTGCCGGGCCGGGCGTGGCCGAGAACATGATGTCCGGTGTCGTCACCATCGAAGGCGATGCCAGCCAGTATGCCGGGGCTACCGGCCATGGCGGTCTGCTCAACATCAAGGGCAACGCCAGCTCGCGCTGCGGCATCTCGATGAAGGGCATCGACATCGTCGTGCATGGCAATATCGGCCATATGTCGGCCTTCATGGCGCAGAAGGGCAACCTAGTGGTGCTGGGCGATGCCGGCGATGCTCTGGGAGATTCGCTTTACGAGGCGCGGCTCTTTGTGCGCGGTTCGGTGAAATCGCTGGGCGCCGACTGCATCGAGAAAGAGATGCGGCCCGAGCATATCGAGACGCTCAGGGAACTGCTTGAGAAGGCGGGCGCCGATGCCAAGCCGGAAGAGTTCAAGCGCTACGGCTCGGCCCGCAAGCTCTACAATTTCAACATCGACCACGCCGACGAATACTGAGGAGCGCGACATGGAAAAGACACCGCAAACCGATCCGCGCCAGAGCTGGACCTTCTCCAACTCGATCAACTCGGAAATCCGCCGTGCGGCGGCGACGGGCATCTACGACATTCGCGGCGGCGGGGCGAAACGCCGGGTGCCGCATTTCGACGACCTGCTGTTCCTTGGCGCGTCGATGAGCCGCTACCCGCTCGAAGGCTATCGCGAGAAATGCGAGACCTCCGTGACGCTCGGCACGCGCTTCGCCAAGAAGCCCATCGAGCTGAAGATCCCCGTGACCATCGCGGGCATGTCTTTCGGCGCGCTGTCCGGCCACGCCAAAGAGGCGCTGGGGCGCGGCGCCACCATGGCGGGCACCTCGACCACCACCGGTGACGGCGGCATGACCGAGGAAGAGCGCGGCCATTCGGAAAAGCTGGTCTACCAGTATCTGCCGAGCCGCTACGGGATGAACCCGGACGATCTGCGCCGTGCCGATGCCATCGAGATCGTGGTGGGGCAGGGCGCCAAGCCGGGCGGCGGCGGCATGCTGCTGGGCCAGAAGATCACCGAGCGCGTCGCGGGCATGCGCGATCTGCCGGTCGGCATCGACCAGCGGTCGGCCTGTCGTCACCCCGACTGGACCGGGCCGGACGATCTCGAGATCAAGATCCTCGAGATCCGGGAAATCACCAACTGGGAAAAGCCGATTTATATCAAGGTCGGCGGCGCGCGCCCCTATTACGACGTTGCGCTGGCGGTGAAGGCCGGGGCTGATGTGGTGGTGCTCGACGGGATGCAGGGCGGCACCGCCGCCACGCAGGATGTATTCATCGAACATGTCGGTCAGCCGACGCTGGCTTGTATCCGGCCTGCGGTTCAGGCGCTTCAGGATCTGGGGATGCACCGCGAGGTGCAGCTTGTGGTCTCGGGCGGGATCCGCACCGGCGCGGATGTGGCAAAGGCGCTGGCGCTTGGGGCCGACGCGGTGGCCATCGGCACGGCGGCGCTGGTGGCGCTTGGCGACAACGATCCCAAATGGGAAGCCGAATACCAGAAGCTGGGCTCGACCACCGGCGCCTATGACGACTGGCACGAGGGTCGTGACCCGGCGGGCATCACCACCCAGGATCCCGAGCTGATGAAACGGCTCGATCCGCTGGCGGCGGGCCGTCGCCTGCGCAACTATCTGAACGTGCTGACGCTGGAATGCCAGACGCTGGCGCGGGCCTGCGGCCATAACCACGTCCACAATCTCGAGCCCGAGGATCTGTGCGCACTTACCATGGAAGCCGCCGCGATGGCCCAGGTGCCGCTCGCGGGGACCAACTGGTATCCGGGCAAACCCGGCTTCTGAGCCGGATCGAAAGAGGGGCCATCGGCCCCTCTCTCTCCATCGGGACACGCAACAGGGAACACCAAGATGAGCAAACTTGCCAAATTCGCCGAGGAAAAAGGCGTCAAGTATTTCATGATCTCCTACACCGATCTGTTCGGAGGCCAGCGGGCGAAACTGGTGCCTGCCGCCGCGATCGCGGATATGGAGGAGGACGGCGCTGGCTTTGCGGGCTTCGCCACCTGGTTCGACATGACGCCGGCGCATCCCGACATGCTGGCCGTGCCTGACCCGGACGCGGTGATCCAGTTGCCGTGGAAGCCGGATGTCGCCTGGGTGCCCGCCGATTGCATCATGGAAGATACCGCTGTCGAACAGGCGCCGCGCAACGTGCTGAAAAAGCTGATTGCCGAGGCCGCCGCCGAGGGGCTCCGGGTCAAGACCGGCATCGAGGCGGAGTTCTTTATCCTGACACCCGAGGGTGACAAGATCTCAGACCCTTACGACACGGCGGAAAAGCCCTGCTACGATCAGCAGGCGGTGATGCGCCGCTATGACGTGGTGGCCGAAATCTGCGATTATATGCTGGAGCTGGGCTGGGGCCCCTACCAGAACGACCATGAGGACGCCAACGGCCAGTTCGAGATGAACTGGGATTTCGACGATGTTCTTGTGACCGCCGACCGCCATTCCTTTTTCAAGTTCATGGTGAAATCGGTCGCCGAAAAGCACGGGCTCCGCGCCACCTTCATGCCCAAGCCCATCGAGGGGCTGACCGGCAACGGCTGCCACGCGCATATCTCGGTCTGGGATCTGGACGGCAAGACCAACGCCTTTGCTGGCAATGCCGGTGGCCAGATCGGCGAGGTCGGGCTTTCCGAGCAGGGCGGCTATTTCCTCGGCGGCATCATGAAGCACGCCGAGGCGCTGGCGGCGATCACCAACCCGACGGTGAACAGCTACAAGCGCATCAACGCGCCGCGCACCATGTCGGGGGCCACCTGGGCGCCCAACACGGTGACCTGGACCGGCAACAACCGCACCCACATGGTGCGCGTGCCGGGGCCGGGCCGGTTCGAGCTGCGCCTGCCCGACGGCGCGGTGAACCCCTATCTGCTACAGGCGGTGATCATTGCGGCGGGGCTTTCGGGCATCCGCAGCAAGGCCGATCCGGGAAAGCGCTACGACATCGACATGTATGCCGAAGGCCACAGCGTGACGGACGCGCCGAAACTGCCGCTCAACATGCTGGACGCCATTCGCGCCTATGATGCGGATGAGGAGCTGAAGGCGATGCTGGGCACCGATTTCTCGGCCTCCTACATCAAGATGAAGCACCAGGAATGGAATTCCTTCGTGTCGCATTTCTCTAACTGGGAGAAACAGCACACGCTGGACATCTGATCCGCGACGTCCCTGTGGCGGCCCGGCAAGGGGCCGCGCGTCTTGGGCCCGGCTTTGTGCCGGGCTCATTTTGTTGGGGGCGGTGGGCAGATTGCCCACCCTACGGTAGAGCCCTGCCCGTGGCGCGGCTCCCTTGTGCGCGGGTCCCGCTACGTCCGTCGCAGCTTCGATGGCTCGTGTCCGTAGAGCCGGCGGAACGCGTCTGAGAAATGCGAGGGCGTGGAAAACCCTGTCATCTGCGCGATCTCCGACAGCGACAACCGGGTCGAGCCGATCAGCTCGCGGCCGGTTTCCAGCCGGATCCGGCGGTATTCCTCCATCACGGAATGCCCCAGCGCGGCGCGGAACTGGCGCTGGAGCTGGCGCGCGGACAGACCCGAGAGCGAGGCAATCTGCTGCTGATCGAGCGGGTCGGCGATATGGCTTTCCATCAGCTCTAGCGCGCCTTCGACCGCTTGCGGCAGCGCCCCGTAGCGGGCGGCGATGGACACCCGCTGCGGCGCTTCGGCGCCCCGGATTTCGGTCTGGATGAACCAGTCGGAAATCCGCTGCGCGAAGCGGTTACCGAAATCCCGCGCGATGATCGCGTGCATCATGTCGAGCGGCGCCGAGCCCCCGGCGCAGGTATAGCGGTCGCGGTCGATGACAAAGAGCCGCCGTTCCAGCAGCCAGTCGCCCGGCATCGCGTCGAAATCGTCATAATGGTGCCAGTGCACGGTAAAGCGCCGGTCGTTCAGCAGCCCCGCACGAGCCAGCAGCACCGCCCCGCCCGAGATCCCGCCAAGCGCCACGCCGTTGCGGTCGGCCTGGCGCAGCCAGCTCAGCACCGCCGGGTCGGTGACGCGGGCGGGATCGCCTCCCGCCACGACGAAGACCAGATCGTAGAGCGGGATGGCATCGCGATAAAACCGCGCGTCGAACTTCGCCCCGACCGAGGACAGAGCCTCGGTTCCCGTGGTGGATAGCAGCGTGATGTCATAGGCCAGATCGGGCGAAAACAGGTTGGCCGCGCGCAGCGGCTCCAGCGCCGCCGCCGTCGACAAAAGCGCGTAGCCATCGACCAGCAGGAAAGCGATTCTGCGCATGGGCGGCCCTTTTCAGAATTTCCGATATCACGTCCTTTTTTCGATATTATTTGTCCTGAAACAAGAGGAACGCCTGAGATTTCGCCGATACAAAGGGTTGGACCGAAGGAGCGACCCGCATGATATTCTCAGGTTTCAAAGTCGTCAAAGAGGCCCTGAACGGCTACAAGGGCTGGGGTCCGCTGTGGCGCAATCCGGCTCCGAAACCGTCTTATGACATCGTGATCATCGGTGGCGGCGGGCATGGGCTTGCCACCGCCTATTACCTGGCAAAGCGTTATGGGCTAAGCAATGTCGCGGTGCTGGAAAAGGGCTGGATCGGCTCGGGCAATGCCGGGCGCAACACCACGATCATCCGCTCGAACTATCTGCTGCCGGGCAACCAGCCGTTCTACGAGCTGTCGATGAAGCTCTGGGAAAATCTCGAGCAGGACACCAATTTCAACTCGATGGTCAGTCAGCGTGGGATCATCAACCTCATCCATTCCGACGGCCAGCGCGACGCTTATCGCCGGCGCGGCAATGCCATGATGATCTCGGGCGCCGGGGCGCGGCTGCTGAGCCGCGACGAGCTGCGCCAGATGGTGCCGTTTCTCAACTTTGACAATGCGCGTTTCCCGATCAAGGGCGGGCTGATGCAGGAACGCGCGGGCACCGCGCGCCATGACGGCGTGGTCTGGGGCTATGCGCGCGGCGCGGACCGGCTGGGCGTGGACATCATCCAGAATTGCGAGGTCACCGGCTTCCGCATCGAGAACGGTGCGGTGCAAGGGGTAGAGACGACGCGCGGGATTATCGGCGCGGGCAAGGTCGGCGTTTCGGTCGCGGGCAGCTCGGGCAAGGTCATGGGCTATGCCGGGCGCCGCCTGCCCATCGAAAGCCACGCGCTTCAGGCTTTCGTGTCCGAGGGGCTGAAGCCCACCATTCCGGGGGTGATCACCTTCGGCGCGGGGCATTTCTATGTCAGCCAGTCCGACAAGGGCGGGCTGGTCTTCGGCGGCGACATCGACGGCTACAACTCCTATGCGCAGCGCGGCGGGTTGCCGGTGATCGAGGATGTGCTCGAAGGCGGCATGGCGCTGATGCCGATGATCGGGCGGGCGCGGCTGCTGCGCGCCTGGGGCGGGTTGGTCGATATGTCGATGGACGGCTCTCCGATCATCGACCGCACCGATGTCGACGGGCTCTATTTCAACGGCGCCTGGAACTACGGCGGGTTCAAGGCGACCCCCGCCGCCGGGCTCACCTTTGCGCATCTGCTGGCCACCGACACGCCGCACGAGACCGCGACCGCCTTCCGCTTCGACCGGTTCAACCGGGGCTACGTCCTCGACGAAAAGGGCGTCGGCGCCCAACCCAACCTGCACTGAGGCCAACGACATGCTGATCCCTCATCCTCTTCTCGGCCTTCGCGACGCGCAGGAGTTCACCTATCTGGGCGATGCGTCGCTGCTGAACCGCCCCGACCCAGTCGCGCCGGGTGCCGAGGCCGCGTTCTGCGACTACGTCTTTCTGCGCGACAACCCGGCGGGCGTGCACCGCGAGCTGTGGTTCCACGAGCAGGGCGACCGTTCCTGGCTGGTCGTCACCCGCAACACGGTGACCCACGAAATTCTGAGCGCCGAGCTGGCGTCCGACGTGAAAGCGGGGGCCGCGCAATGACCCGTCTCAATGGCGGTCTGATCGACCGCACCCGCCCGCTGAATTTCACCTTCAACGGCAAAGCCTATCGGGGGTTCGAGGGCGACACGCTGGCCTCTGCGCTGCTCGCCAATGGCGTGCGGCTGATGGGTCGCAGCTTCAAATACCATCGCCCGCGCGGGGTGATCGCGGCGGGCAGCGAAGAGCCCAACGCGCTGGTGGAGCTGCGCGAGGGTGCCCGTCAGGAGCCCAACACCCGTGCCACGGTGGCCGAGCTTTACGAGGGGCTGAGCGCGCGCTCGCAGAACCACGTCGGCCCGCTGCACCGCGACCTCATGGCGGTGAACGACCTCGCATCGCCGTTCTTCGCGGCGGGGTTCTATTACAAGACCTTCATGTGGCCCAAGGCGTTCTGGGAAAAGCTCTATGAGCCCGCGATCCGCAAGGCGGCGGGGCTCGGCAGCCTGTCGATGCTGCCCGATCCCGACGCCTATGACCGGGGTTTCCTGCATTGCGACCTGCTGGTGATCGGCGGCGGCGCGGCGGGGCTTTCCGCCGCGCTGACAGCGGGTCGCGCAGGCGCGCAGGTGGTTCTGGCGGATGAGGATTTCCGCCTGGGTGGGCGGCTGCTGATGGAAAGCGACCTGCTGAACGGCGCGCCCGCGAGCGACTGGGTCGAGACCGTGCGCGCCGAGCTTGAGAGCCTGCCGAATGTGCGGATCATGACGCGGACCACGGTGTTCGGCGTCTACGATCACGGCGTCTTTGGCGCGGTGGAGCGGGTGGCGGATCATCTCGCGACCCCCGGCGACAAGGTGCGCCAGACGCTGTGGCGGATCACGGCGAAACGCGCCGTGCTCGCGGCGGGGGCCACCGAGCGGCACATTCCCTTTGCCGATAACGACCGGCCCGGCATCATGCTGGCGGGCGCGCTGCGGGCCTATGCCAACCGCTGGGCGGCGCTGCCGGTGGCCGACGCAGGCGATGCGGTCGCGATTTTCACCAATGGCGATGACGGCCACCGCACCGCCTGCGATCTGCTGGCGAAAGGGGCCAAGGTTCTGGGCGTGATCGACACCCGCGCCGATGCGGTGGCGCAGGGCGACTACCGGGTGTTCGCGGGGGCGCAGGTCACCGGCAGCAAGGGGCGCCTCGGCCTGACGCAGATCGAGATCACGCAAGGCGGGCACTCCTCATGGCATGCCGTGGGCGCGCTTGGCGTCGCGGGAGGCTGGAACCCCAACCTGCATCTGACCTCGCATCATCGCGGCCGCCCGCACTGGGACGAGTCCCTGCTGGCCTTCGTGCCGGGGCAGGGCGGGCCGCAAGGGCTGATCGCGGCGGGGGCCGCTGCGGGCAAGGGCGGTACGGCGGAGGCGCTGGCCGACGGGAAACGTGCGGCACAGGCAGCGCTGAGCGATCTGGAGATTGCCGCGCCCGAGATCATGCTGCCTGATGCGGCGGACACGCCCTCGGCGCAGCAAGCCTTTTGGCATGTGCCCGGCAAGAAACGCGCCTGGGTGGATTTCCAGAACGACGTGACCGTCAAGGACGTCAAGCTGGCGCATCAGGAAAACATGCGCCCGGTCGAGCATCTCAAGCGCTGGACCACGCTGGGCATGGCGACCGATCAAGGCAAGACCTCGAATATCTCCGCTCTGGCGGTCATGGCCGAGCTGACCGGCAAGACGATCCCCGAGACCGGCACGACGATTTTTCGTCCGCCCTATACACCCGTCTCGCTGTCGGTGCTGGGCGGCGGCGATACCGGACAGCATTTCCGCCCGCACCGGCTGACCCCGACCCATGACTGGGCCAAGGCGCAGGGCGCGGAATTTGTCGAGGTCGGCCAGTGGATGCGGGCGCAGTATTTCCCGCAGCCGGGCGAGACCCACTGGCGGCAAAGCGTCGATCGCGAAGCGCTTGCGGTGCGCAGTGCTGTGGGGCTTTGCGACGTGACCACGCTGGGCAAGGTCGATGTGCAGGGCGCCGATGCCGGCGAATTCCTGAACCGGCTCTACGCCAATATGATGGGCACGCTGAAGGTGGGCATGGTGCGCTACGGGCTGATGCTGCGCGAGGACGGGCACGCCTATGACGATGGCACCTGCGCGCGGCTGGGGGAAGACCACTATGTGGTCACCACCACCACCGCGAACGCCGGTCTGGTCTACCGCCAGATGGAATTCGCACGGCAATGCCTCTGGCCCGAGCTGGACGTTCAGCTCATTTCGACCACCGATGCCTGGGCGCAGATCGCCGTGGCAGGGCCGAAGTCGCGCGAATTGCTGAGCCGGATCGTCGACGGGTTCGACCTCTCGAACGAGGCGTTTCCCTTCATGGCCTGCGCGTCGCTCACCATCTGCAACGGCCTTCGGGCGCGGCTCTTCCGCATCTCCTTTTCGGGCGAGCTGGCCTATGAGATCGCCGTGCCCGCCCGCTACGGGCACGCGCTGATGCAGCGGCTGATGGAGCAGGGCGCCGATCTAGGCGTGACGCCCTACGGCACCGAAACGCTGGGCGTGCTGCGCATCGAAAAGGGCCATGCCGCCGGCGCCGAGCTGAACGGCCAGACCACGGCGCAGATGCTGGGGCTGGGCCGGATGGTCTCGCAGAAGAAGGACGGCATCGGCGCGGTGATGTCCCGCCGCGAGGGGCTGGATGCCGACCGCCGCCGCCTCGTCGGGCTGAAATCGGTTTCGCCGCAGGAGCAGGTGGCCGCCGGATCGCATCTTTTCACCGAAGGCGCGGCGCAGACCATGCAAACCGATCAGGGCTGGGTCACCTCGTCCTGCTACTCGCCGCATCTGCAAGGCTATATCGCGCTGGCCTATCTCGAAGATGGCGACAAACGCCTGGGCGAGATCGTCACCGCCGCCAATCCGCTGGAAGGCCGCGAGCTGCGCGCCGAAGTGGTCTCGGCGCATTTCGTGGACCCCGAAGGAGGACGTCTCCGTGACTGATTTGCTTCCCGTCACCGCCATGGGCGACAGTGCGCCGCGCAGCGAGAGCTTCGGTCCGCTGACCCTGTCCGAGAATGCCGGTCTGGCGCTTGCCTCGCTTGCGTTGCGCCAGGGGCAGGATGCGCCCACGCCCTTTGGCCTCACGCTGCCGGATGTGGCGCGGGCCGTCACCTCGGGTGAGCTGGGCGCCTTCTGGACCGGGCGCGGCCAATGGATGATCGAGGCCGAGGGCAAGGCCGAAAGCGATTTCGCCGCCGCGCTGAAGGCCGAGGCGCCGGGCTGCTCGGTCACCGAACAGACCGACGGGTTTGTCGTCTTTGAGGTCGTCTCGGAGGCGGGCACCGCCCCGCTGGAGGCGCTGATGTCCAAGCTCGTCAATATCGACCCGAAAACGCTTGGTCCCGGATGCTGTACCCGGACGGGGCTTGAGCATATGACCGTGTTCCTGGTCCGCCGGTCCGAAACCCGGCTGGCGGTGATCGGAATGCGCAGCCTTGCGGGATCGCTGTGGCATGCCCTGTCGCAAGCGGCCCACCGATTGGAGTACTGACCATGTCTGCAAAGATCATCGACGGCAAAGCCTTTGCCGCGACTGTCCGCGAAAAGGTGGCCTCCCATGTGGTCCGTCTAAAGGCGGATCACGGCATCACCCCCGGTCTGGCGGTGGTGCTGGTGGGCGAAGATCCGGCATCCCAGGTCTACGTCCGCAACAAGGGCAAGCAGACCGTGGAATGCGGCATGCAGAGCTTTGAGCACAAGCTGCCCGCCGAGACGCCCGAAGCCGATCTTTTGGCGCTGATCGACCGGCTGAATGCCGATCCGGCGGTGCATGGCATCCTCGTGCAGTTGCCGCTGCCGGGGCACATGAACGCCGACGCGGTGATCAACGCCATTGATCCGGCCAAGGATGTGGACGGGTTCCATATCTCCAACGTGGGCCTGCTGGGGACGGGACAGAAGAGCATGGTGCCCTGCACGCCGCTGGGCTGTCTGATGATGCTGCGCGACCATCTGGGCAGCCTCTCGGGGCTGAACGCCGTGGTGCTGGGGCGCAGCAATATCGTCGGCAAGCCGATGGCGCAGCTTCTGCTGGGCGAAAGCTGCACGGTGACCATCGCGCATTCGCGCACCCGTGACATCGAGGAGGTTTGCCGCCGCGCGGACATTCTCGTGGCAGCTGTCGGCCGTCCGCAGATGATCAAGGGCGATTGGGTGAAACCCGGTGCGACGGTGATCGACGTGGGCATCAACCGCATCGACGCGCCCGAGAAGGGCGAAGGCAAGACCCGGCTTGTCGGGGATTGCGACTACGACAGCTGCGCCGAGGTGGCGGGTGCCATCACGCCGGTGCCCGGTGGCGTCGGTCCGATGACCATCGCCTGCTTGCTCGCCAACACGGTGACGGCCTGCTGCCGCGCCAACGGCCTTTCCGAGCCCGAAGGGCTCACCGCCTGATCCCGTCCAATGGGTCGGCGGCTCAACGATCCATAACAAACGCAAAACCAACACTGTACCGGCGCCTGTCAGGGGGGCGCCCGGCATCTGGAGACCAAGACCATGACGAAATACTGTCTGACCGTGACCTGCGCCACCACACGCGGGATCGTTGCGGCCATCGCCACCTTCCTGGCCGATCACGGCTGCAACATCACCGACAGCTCGCAGTTCGACGATGCCGAGACCGGTCGGTTCTTCATGCGCATCAGCTTCGATTCCCAGGAAGGCGCGGCGCTTGAGACGCTTGAGGCGGATTTCGCCAAGATCGCCGAGGATTTCGCGATGCAGTTCGCCTTCCACGACGAGAGCGTGAAGATGAAGGTGGTGATCATGGTGAGCCGCTTCGGCCACTGTCTCAACGACCTGCTCTACCGTGTGCGCATCGGCGCGCTGCCGGTGGAGATCGTCGCAGTGATTTCGAACCACATGGACTACCAGAAGGTTGTGGTGAACAGCGATATTCCGTTCCACTGCATCCGCGTGACCAAGGAGAACAAGCCGCAGGCCGAGGCCGCGATCATGAAGGTGGTCGAGGAAGCCGGTGCCGAGCTGATCGTGCTGGCGCGTTACATGCAGATCCTCTCCGACGAGATGTGCAAAAAGATGTCGGGGCGGATCATCAACATTCACCATTCCTTCCTGCCGTCCTTCAAGGGCGCCAACCCCTACAAGCAGGCCTTTGCCCGCGGCGTGAAGCTGATCGGCGCGACCTCGCATTACGTGACCGCCGATCTCGACGAAGGCCCGATCATCGAACAGGACACGGTGCGCATCACCCATGCGCAATCGCCCGACGATTACGTCTCGCTTGGCCGCGATGTGGAAAGCCAGGTGCTGGCCCGCGCGATCCACGCGCACGCCAACCACCGTGTGTTCCTGAACGGCAACAAGACTGTGGTCTTCCAGGCCTCGCCCGGCAGCTACAGCTCGGAAAAAATGGGGTGATCGCCTGTCCGGGCTTCGCCCGGCAAACGCTCCGGGGGGAGCGTTTGAGGCGATCACGGGCAGAGCCCAGGGGCAGCCGGTCCGGGTTTTGCCTGCAACCCCGCGAGTGCTTTGGAAAGAGGCGCGTCCCTCGCGCCTCTTTTTGCATCCGGGCGCGGGCACTGGACCAGAGCGCGAAAATTGGTCTAATTGGCATAGTTTCCAAAGGACCATGCCTTGGCCAATTCCTCCCTGCCGTCCTCCGGCGCCTATCTGCCCGGTGCCACCGTCAAATATGTGATCGAGACGCTGTCGACGCGGATCGTCACGCAGGAATATGCCAGTGAGGAAAGGCTGCCCTCGGAGCGCCAGCTGGCGCAGGATCTGGGCGTTGCCCGCAACACTGTGCGCGAGGCGCTGGATCAGCTCGAGGCGCGCGGCATGATCCGCCGCCGCGCCGGGTCGGGCTCTTTCGTGACCTACGATCCCGATGGCGAAAACAGCGCCACCTCGCCGGTGGCCGCCGATGTCGGGCCGCTCCAGCTCCAGGTGATGCGCGGCATTCTCGAACCCGAGATGATGCGGCTTGCGGTGGTCAACATGACGCCGAGGCAGATCGAGGCGCTGTCGGTGGTGCTGTCGAAGATGGAGGCGGTGCAGGCCGATGCCACCGCCTTTGTGCGGCTGGAGGAGGAATTCCACCGGCTGATCGCCGAGGGCACCGGCAATCCGCTGCTGCTCGCCTGTTACAACCTCGTGTTGGACGCGCGGCGGCAGTCCTTCCGCACGGCCATGTACCGCCGCCATCTGACGCCCGCGCGGATCGCCATTTACCAGCGCGGCTACAACGGGCTCTTCAACGCCATCGCAGCGCGCGACATCGAAGAGGCCAGCGAGTTCATGAAGCTGTCGCTGATCGAGGATCAACGGATCCTGCTTCAGGAAGACTGATTGGCCCAACCAATTTTGCGCAGCCTGAGGATACTCTGCAGGTGACTTTCCGGTCGGTTCGCGGACGCGAATCCTTTTGCCGCCCCGATGGCCCGGCGCGCTCTGGTCCATAAGGCACAGGCGTTTCGGTGCTCGCCTGTCTTCTCCCGGCGCATAGAAATTCATCTCCCAACCGGAATCATGGGCATTTTGTCTAGGAATTAAGCGTCAAGAAAATTCTTAAGAGGAAAAAAGTTTGACTAAGGGTGAGTATTTGCGATGAGCTGTTGTCACGAAGTGATCCAGTTGCCGTAATTGGTTCAAACCACACGAACGCAAGCCACGGCGGCCGGATTGAGAAACAACCTAAAGACAGGGAGAACGGCTTGGAACAAGATCTGGCATCCTTGGCGGCCACTGTGGCGGAGCTGAAGGCAAATGCCGCAGCGACGAACGGCACGCTTTCCGAGACTTTCTATTACTTGACGATCCCTCTCATGGTGCTGATCCATGTCGGGTTCCTCGCCTATGAGATGGGCGCCTCGCGCTCCAAGAACGCGCTGGCCTCGGGCATCAAGAACATCCTCGCCTTCGCGATGATCGTGCCCTTCTTTTACTTCGTCGGCTGGTGGATCTACTGGGCCTTCCCCACGGGGCTGTCGCTGAGCGAAGGCGCCATGGGCATTTCCGGCCTCGCCTATGCCAATGATGTGGCGTTGCCCTGGAACCAGTATATGGGCCCGAACCTCGACGACCGCGCCTCGGGCGTGTTCTGGGGGGCGTTCGTGCTCTTTGCTGCGACCACCGCTTCGATCCTGTCGGGCGGCGTGATCGAGCGCATCAAGCTGACCGGATTTGTGGTGCTGGCCATCGTGTTGGGCGCGTTTATCTGGATCCTCGCGGCTGCCTGGGGCTGGCACGCGGACGGCTGGCTGGTAACCAAGTTTGGCTATCACGATTTCGGCGCCGCGGGTGTCGTGCACATGATCGCGGGCTTCTTCACGCTGGGCGTGCTGATCAACCTTGGACCGCGGATCGGCAAGTTCAACGCCGATGGCAGCGCCAACCACATCGCCGGGCACTCCATGCCGCTGACGCTGATCGGGCTGATGCTGATCATCGCGGGCTTCTGGGGCTTCCTCATGGGGTGCGTCATCGTTCCGGGCGAAGCCTGGTCCTGGGGCAACGCCATCGAGGCGACGATCTACGGCACGCCGATGACCCTCTCGGGTATGACCTTCAACACGCTGATGGGTTTTGCCGGCGGCATCATCGGGGCCTGGATGGTCACCCGCGATCCGTTCTGGATGATGTCCGGCGCGCTTGGCGGCATCATCTCCTGCGCCGCCGGTCTCGACGTCTGGTATCCGCCGATGGCCTTCGTGATCGGCTTCATGGGTGCCTGCGCCATGCCCTTCGTCGCCAGCTTCATCGAGAAGCGCGGCATCGACGACGCAGTGGGGGCCTTTGCGGTGCACGGGTTCCTGGGCCTCTGGGGCGTCATCTCGGTCGGCATCGCGGCGCAGGGCTATCCGGCGCTGTTCGGCGAGGACGTGATCACCATCTCGTTCACTGGCCAGCTTGTCGGCGCGCTCGTCATGGGCCTGCTGGGCTTTGTTCCCGGCTATCTCGTGTCGTTCGTGCTGAAAGTGACCGGCCAGCTGCGCGTCCCGGAAGAGGCCGAGATCATGGGTCTCGACGCGGTCAAAGTACCCGCGAACGCCTATCCCGAGGGGCTGCACGCCTCGGTCAGCCCCGCAGAATGATCCTGACAAGGAAAGGACAGATCCATGGAAGCCCCTTTTGAAGCAACCTCCTGGGACGGGATCACCGGCGCCATCTACGCAGGCTACGGCTCTGTCGAAGGGCTCTGGCTGGCGCTCTGCCTGCTGATGATCGTCGTCGCCATCGTCTTTGGCTGGCGCCACGAGGAACACGCCTACAAGGCGACCAAGAAAAAGTAAGGCCACAAGGCCACGATCCGGCAGCCCTCGCGCCGCCGGGTTCCCCTTTGAAACGAACACGAGCGACCGGAAGGGCAAACGGCATGATGACATCGTGGAGATTTTCCGCACTGGC
The DNA here is from genome assembly GCF_017311415.1 of Salipiger abyssi. Classification (GTDB taxonomy): domain Bacteria; phylum Pseudomonadota; class Alphaproteobacteria; order Rhodobacterales; family Rhodobacteraceae; genus Salipiger; species Salipiger abyssi_A. The sequence goes on from NZ_JAEKIS010000008.1 coordinate 107,325, forward strand.
GGACCGGCACCGCGCCATGGGTTCCAATCTCGAAGACTGGAGCGGCATGGGCACCGCCTGGACCTATGACAAGGATCAGAAAGAGGAATACGAGGCCATCCGCACCAAGGCGGGCGTGATGGATGTCTCCGGTCTGAAAAAGGTCCATCTGAACGGGCCGCACGCGCAATACGTGATCGACAAGGCCACGACCCGTAATATCGAGAAACTCAAGCCCGGTCGCTCGACCTATGCGACCATGCTGAACGACGCCGGCAAGTTCGTCGACGACTGTGTGATCTACCGCATGGGGCCGCACAGCTTCATGGTGGTGCACGGCTCGGGTGCCGGCCACGAGCAGCTGTCGATGTATGCGGCGGGCCGCAATGTCGTGATGACGTTCGACGACGATCTGCATGACATTTCGCTACAGGGTCCGCTGGCGGTCGACTATCTGGAAAAGCATGTGCCGGGCATCCGCGACGTGGTCTATTTCAGCCATATCCAGACCACGCTGTTCGGCAAGCCGGTGATGATCTCGCGCACTGGCTACACCGGCGAACGCGGCTACGAGATCTTTTGCCGCCGTCAGGATGCGGTCGAGATCTGGGACACCATTGTCGCCGAGGGCGCCGAGATGGGCATCATCCCGACCCGCTTCACCACGCTCGACTGGCTGCGGGCGGAAAGCTATCTGCTGTTCTTCCCCTATGACAACTCGGAAATGTACCCGTTCGAGGACGAGGCCGCAGGGGACACGCTGTGGGAGCTGGGGCTCGATTTCACCGTCTCTCCGGGCAAGACCGGGTTCCGCGGCGCCGAGGAGCATTACCGACTGAAGGGCAGGGAGCGCTTCAAGATCTACGGCGTGAAGCTGGAGGGCACCGAGCCCGCCCCCGAGGGTGCGCCGCTGCTCAAGGACGGCGCGCCGGTCGGTGTGGTGACCATCGGCATGTATTCCGAGCTGAACGGCCACAATGTCGGCATTGCGCGGATGCCGGTGGATTGTGCCGTGGATGGCACGGCGCTGTCGGTCAAGTTCGAGGACAAGGAGGTGCCCGCCGTGGCGCATTCCATGCCCTTCTACGATGTGGACAAGAAGCGCCGCACCGCCAAGGGGTAAGCGGCCCGGTCCTTTCAAGCCAAGACCTTGCGAGGCGGGGGCAGACAGGCCCCCGCCTCCTGAGAGCCAACAGGAGGCGCAGGTAAACCCATGCCCAACGCAGAATTCTCTCCATCGATCGACTCGCGCCCGACCTATGCCGGGCTGGTCTCGCAAGGGGCCGCGCACGGGATCATGGTCGCTGACGATGCCGGTGCCGAGGCGCTTTGCGATCTCGCCGGCTCCGATGCGTCGGTGATGGACCACGCCCATGTGCTGCTGGTCGGTGCCGCCGCTGGCACCGTCGCGCGCATTGAGGCGCTGAAACCCAGAGCGCTGCATGGCGCACCGGATCTCGATGCCGCCACGCCGCTGATCAAGCGTCTGCTGTCCGAGGCGCGCATGGGCACGCATCTCTATCTCGCGGGGTCCGAAGGGCTGATGGGCCTTGTCTCCGCGCTGGCCACCGCCGAGGGGCTGCCGCTTGATGCGATCCAGATGGAGCATCGCGGTTCCATCGCGCGGCGGATGCAATGCGTGCATTGCAAGGGCATCACCGAGGACGTCACCACCGACCCCTTCATATGTTCCCATTGCGGGCTGACGCTCTTCGTTCGCGATCACTTCTCGCGCCGGTTGGGCGTGTTCCAGGGCGTTTGCGTCGATGCCGAGGCGCCCGGCGAGGTGCCCGAGACGCAGGAGATCCGCGCATGAGCAAGCTGGCCCTGAAAGTCACCGCCGTTGAAACGCTGTCGCCGCTGGTCAAACGTTTTCGCTTCGAAAGCCCCACCGGCGCGCCGCTGCCGGTGTTCTCGGGTGGCGCCCATATCACCGTCGAAATGCCGGAGGGCGAGATCGTCCGGCGCAACTCTTATTCGCTGATCTCCGATCCCTATGATGGGTCGGGCTACGAGATCGCGGTGCGGCGCGAGGATCGCGGCCGTGGCGGCTCGCGCCACATGCACACAAAGGTCCGCGAGGGCGATGAGATTACGGTTTCCGCGCCGGCGAACCATTTCCAGCTCGATTTGCGCGCACGCAAACATGTGCTGATCGCCGGTGGCATCGGCATCACGCCGTTTCTGTCGCAGCTGAAACAGCTCGGCATGGAGCAAAAGCCCTTCGAGCTTCATTATGCCGCCCGCTCGCGCGAAGAGGCGGCGGGGCTGAAACTGCTGCCCGGCGCGGCGCATATCCATATCCACATCTCCGACGAAGGCGCGCGCATGGATCTGGGCGCCATACTCGACGGCCAGCCGCTGGGCACGCATGTCTATACCTGCGGGCCGGACGGGCTGATCACGGCGGTGGCCGATCAGGCGGCACGGCTGGGCTGGCCGAAAACCTCGGTGCATTCCGAAGCCTTCACCGCGCCGCCGCCGGGCGAGCCGTTCGAGGTGGTGGTGAAATCCTCGGGCAAGACCGTGACCGTGAAAGCCGACCAGAGTCTTCTGGAAGCGCTCGAGGCCGCGAAGGTCGAGATCGACTATTCCTGCCGCGGCGGCGCCTGCGGCCGCTGCGAGACCCATGTGACCGCCTGCGACGGCCGCATCCTGCACAACGATCACTGGCTGAGCGAGGCAGAGCGCGCCGAGCAGAAAACAATCATGCCCTGCATGTCGCGCTTTAAGGGCGCGCGGCTGGAACTGGACCTCTGAGGAGCAGACCCATGACCATGCAATTCAACGAAGAGTCCTTTCGGGGCGATTACACCTTTCGCAACTCGCCTGCTGCCATCCGCCGCTTTCCGTTCCCCTTCGACCGCGACGAATACATGTACTCGGTCAATATCGAGCAGCATCCCGGCGGTCCCGAGGGAAGTCCCTTCGAATTCGCTTTCGATGTGGACGAGCACTACGTCGCCGAGATGAAGGACCGCGAGATCACGCTCGCCGAAGATCCGATGCGCTGCCAGTCGCTGCCGCATATGGAACTGGCGGGCTGGGATCTGCTGGAGCTGATCATGGTGTCGAAGGCGCGGGACTATCCCGAGCTTTTCAAGCTGAGCCGCGACGGCAACGCTTGGCACTGGATCAACAAGCCGCTGGGGATCGACAAGAAGTTCACCTTCCTCGACCCCACCACGCTGCCCTGCGGCCCGTTGGAGTATATCACCCGCCAGGCGCAGGGCGATTTCGCGCTGCTGCACGAGCGCGAGGGCAATCTCTGGCTTGACGCAGGCATGGTGACCTCGCAGGCCGACTGGTCGCTTGACTTCGATGTTGGCATGAATTTCTTCGAATGGCACGCGCCGGTCCCCAAGGCGCGCAAGATGGGCGTGTTTGACAAGGCGTTGAAATTCCTGCTCGCGGTCACACAGGAGAAATCCTATCGCCGACTGAACTGGACGATGACGGTCAACCCGCGCCTCGATACCAGCCCTGAGAACTATCACAAATGGGGTCCGGAAAAACGCACCATAACGCCCGAGAATGTCGGTGCGAAACAGTTCCTGCGGGTCGAGCTGCAAACCTTCTGGCGGCTGCCGCGTTCGAACGCGCTGGCCTTCCCGATCCGCTGCTATCTGTGCAATCTCGAAGACATCGCGACCCAGCCGAAATGGGGCCGCCGTCTGCACAGGGTGCTGCGCGATATCGATCCGGATCTGGCGGAGTACAAGGGCTTTGCGGTAAATCAGAAAGTTATCTTGGACTACCTGTCGCAATTCGACGACGGCGCCGAGACCTCGCCCGGCATCTTCCCGGACTGAGCGGTCGCCGCGCCGCGCAGGCAGTGTGGATCGGTGGAACCGGAGCGCGGGGCAGGTCGTTGCCCCGCGCGACCGCGTTATCGGCATCAAGAAACTTTTTCTGCTTGGCAATTATGACTTTTTTCCTGAGGAAACCGCGCTGCGGCAGAAATTTATCTCGATGTCGACTGCAATCTCGATGCCGTTCTGCGCGCGGCACTCCTAGACGCTCAGTTGTGCGTAAACCGCTCCCATGGCCGTCGCACTTGAGGGTGGTGTGCTGCCCACTCTGGAATGTGCCCCATGGCTCAAGTTTCATCCGATAATGAGGGTTATGTTAAGTAATCTCTACCCGTCTAGACGCTCTAGTTCGGACGCTTTCGCTTTCTTGAACCGGGCCGCCCTGATCTCGAGAAAATGCATCTGGAGCGCCCGCTGTTACCGACCAAAGTCTAAGCGCTTCTTAGAAGATAAGAATGGCCAGCCTCAGCCGCGATTTGGCAGTCTTGCCGATGTTGACGCGAGTCACACAGACCGAAGTAGAGGAGGAAACCCATGGCCTGGAGCAAGCCCGTTATCCGCGAAATCGAGTGCGGTATGGAAATCAACATGTACGGCCCGGAGCACGACGACGGCGTGCTGTTCTGATCTGACGCGCGCGGGAGGATAAGATGACGTTCCGCGCGCGCATTCTCGGGGCGGCTGCCGGCGGCGGGCTGCCGCAATGGAACTGCGGCTGCGCCAATTGCAACGCCGCCCGCGCCGGCGAGATCCCGGCGCAGACCCAGAGCTCGCTGGCCGTTTCGGCCAATGGCACCGACTGGGCGGTGCTCAACGCCTCGCCCGATATCCGCGCCCAGTTTGCCGCCACGCCAGAGCTGCACCCGACGGGTCTGCGCGAGATGCCGCTCTGCTCGGTGCTGCTCACCAATGGCGATATCGACCATGTGGCAGGGCTTTTGACGCTGCGCGAGATGCAGGCGTTTACGCTCTACGCCACGCCCGGCATCCACGAGGTGCTGGCGGCGAATCCGATCTTTTCCGCGCTGAACCCGGGGGTTGTGACCCGCGCCGATGTGGCGCTCGACAGCCCCGCCGAGATCGCGCCGGGCCTCACGGCCACGCTTTTCGCCGTGCCTGGCAAGGTGCCGCTCTATCTGGAGGGCGAAGAGGTGCAGACCGATCTCATGGGCGAGCAGACCGTGGGGGTCGAGCTGAAGGCCGGCGCGGATACGGCCTATTACATCCCCGGCTGCGCGCGGCTCGACGATACGCTGTGCGACAGGCTGTCCGGCGCCGCGCTGGTATTCTTCGACGGCACGCTCTGGCGCGATGACGAAATGGTCCGCGCGGGGCTCGGCCAGAAGACCGGCAAGCGTATGGGCCATATGTCGATGAGCGGCGCGGACGGCTCGATCGCAGCCTTCGCCGGGCTCGATATCGGCAGGAAAGTTTTCGTTCACATGAACAACACCAATCCCGTGCTCCGCCCCGGCTCGGAGGAGCGCCGGCAGGCGGAGGCGGCGGGATGGACCATCGGTCAGGACGGCATGGAGGTAACGGCATGACGATGACACGCGACGCATTCGAGGCAAGGCTGCGGCAGATCGGGGCCGAGCGCTATCACGATCTACACCCGTTTCATCACCGGCTTCATGGCGGCGGCTGCACGCCCGAAGAGGTGCGCGCCTGGGTGATCAACCGGTATTACTACCAGCATTCGATCCCGATGAAGGACGCGGCTTTCATGTCCCGCGTCGAGGATCCGGCCCTGCGCCGCGCCTGGCGGAGCCGGATCGAGGATCACGACGGCACCGAGACCAACGAGGGCGGCATCCGCCGCTGGCTGCGGCTGGCGGAGGCGGTGGGGCTCGACCCCGATTATGTCGCCTCCTGCGAGGGCGTGCTGCCGGCTACCAAATTCGCCGTCGATGCCTATGTGCGCTTTGTCCGCGACAAGACGCTGCTGGAGGCCGTCGCCGCCTCGCTCACCGAGCTTTTTGCCCCCGCGATCCACGCCAATCGCATCGAGGGGCTGCTCGAGAATTACGATTTCGCCGATGACAGCTCGCTGAGCTATTTCCGCAACCGGCTGAAGGAGGCACCGAAGGACGTGGCATTCGGGCTGAAATGGGTGCTCGACCATGCGGACACCGCCGAGAAACAGGAGATGGCGGCGAAAGCGCTGATCTTCAAAACCGATGTGCTCTGGTCGCAGCTCGATGCGCTCTGGGGCGCCTATGTCGAGCCCGCGCGCATCCCGCCCGGCGCCTGGCGCCCCGGCGAGGGGTTGCGCGCCGCCGAGGCCGCGTGATGTCGCCCGCCGACATCCCCGCCCTGCCCCGCGGCGTGCGCCTGCACTGGGACCGGGTGCGCGAGACCTGGGTGCTGCTGGCGCCGGAACGCACGGTGACGCTTGACGCGGTGGCCCATGCCATCCTGTCGGAGCTCGACGGGATCCGCAGCTTTGGCGAGATCACCGCGGCACTGGCTGCGAAATACAACGCCCCGCAGGAGCAGATTGCCGCCGACAGCGCCGGGTTCCTCAGCGCGATGCACGACCGCCGCTTTCTGGATCTGCGATGACCTGCCCGTCAGTTCCACATAAGCAGCGTCTTCTCTTTTCAAATACGCAAGGCGCGGCCTTTGCCACCCGGCCCGCCGCCGCAGAAAAAGGCGCCTCATGACCGCCCGTCCCCCCATCGCCATGCTGGCCGAACTCACCCATCGCTGCCCGCTCGCCTGCCCCTATTGCTCGAACCCGGTCGACCTCGCCCGGCAGGAGAACGAGCTTTCCACCGCCGAATGGAGCGACGTCTTCAGACAGGCCGCGGATCTGGGCGTATTGCAGCTTCACCTCTCCGGCGGCGAGCCCGCCACCCGCCGCGATCTCGAAGAGCTGGTGCAGGCCGCCCGCGACGCCGGGCTTTATACCAACCTCATCACCTCGGGCATCGGCCTGACCGAGCGCCGGCTGAAGGCGCTCGACGACGCCGGGCTCGACCATATCCAGCTTTCGCTGCAAGGCACCACGCCCGAGATGGCCGACGAGATCGGGGGCTACAAGGGCGGTTACAAGCGCAAGCTGATGGTGGCGGAGTGGATCGCCGCAATCGGCTTTCCGCTCACCCTCAACGCGGTGCTGCATCGGCGCAACCTGCACCAGCTTCCCCGCGCGCTGGAAATGGCGGTGGAGATGGGCGCCCGGCGCATCGAGGTCGCCACCGTGCAGTTCCATGGCTGGGCGCTGAAGAACCGCGACGCACTGATGCCGACCCGCACCCAGGCCGAGGAGGCAACGCGCATCGTGACCGAGGCGCGGGCAAGGCTGAAAGGCACGCTGGTGATCGACTACGTGCCCGCCGATTACCATTCCGACTACCCCAAGCGCTGCATGGGCGGCTGGGGCTCCACCGGACTCAACGTGGCGCCCGATGGCGTGGTGCTGCCCTGCCATGCGGCGCAGAGTATCCCGCATCTCAGCTTCGACAATGCGCGCGAAAAGCCCCTGTCGGACATCTGGTACGAGGGCCGCGCCTTCAACGCCTATCGCGGCACGGACTGGATGCCCGAGCCATGCGCGAGCTGCGAGCGCAAGGAGGTGGATTTCGGCGGTTGCCGCTGTCAGGCCATGGCGCTTGCCGGCGATGCCGCTGCAACCGATCCGGTCTGCGTGAAATCCCCCCACCATATCGACCTGCAAGCCCGCGCCGAAGCCCATGCGGCGGCGGAGGGCGCGCCGCTCGTCTATCGCAGCGCGCCCGGAAAGCCCGTGCCCGAACCTGCGGAATAGGCCACCCGGTTTGCGACCTCTGGCTGTATTCCGGGGGTGTCCGCGCTCGGATAGACTGAGGCCCAGTCTTCGACACCCGAGAGGAGCCATGACCGCCGAGGCCGTCCCCATGTCCATTCGCAGGGATCCGCGATGACCGCCGCGCTGGACGTGCCGGGCGCGGCGCTGCGACCGGCGGAGCTGCTGGCGCTGCGCGATCTGGCCCCCTGCCCCGCAGAGGCGGCGCGACCGGGCGACTGTCTGCTGGTGGCGGATTTCCGGCCGTCGATGCTCTGGGGGCTGATCCGCGCCTTCCGCTCTGTCGCCGCCGCCGAGGCGCTGGCGCTGATCGGCTGGCACGCCGATCTCGCGGGCGGGCGTGTCGGGCTGCTGGCGCTGGGGGCCGGCGCACCGCTCACGGTGCCGCTGCGCGCCGGTGGCATGGCCGAGGTGATCGCCGGGATGGTCAGCGCCCATGACACCGCCTCTGCGCTGGCCTCGGCGGGGCAGCTCGACGACCCGCCGCTCGACCGCGGCCTCGCCGGGCTGGCGGCGCTGGTGCCGGATCCGGCGGAGCTGGTGATCGCCTCGGGTTTCGGCATGCCGGGCGTCGGGCTGGCGGCACGGCTCGATCTGCTGGCCAGCCGCCACGCGCTGCGGCTGCTGCATGTCTCCGATAGCGGCCATACCGAGGAGATCGGCGCCGAGATCGCCGGCCACGCGGCGCTGGCGCTCGATGCGAGCCTGCCGCCGGAAGCCGTTGCCGGGATGCTGGCCGGCGGGTTCCGGATCGGCTGAGCGCACCCCGGAAACAGACAGAACGATCTGCAACCACGCCGGATAGCAGGCGATTCGATCCTCATTTCGGGAGCGGGAATGCCATTCATACCGCCATCGGCCCGCATCACAGCCGATACTTACGGCTGAATTGCCCGAATCCCATTGAGGCTCCACGCTTGGGCAGGGGTGCCCGGCGAAAGCGGCGCTCCAATGGGAGGAGACAACGCAATATGGGACTTCTGGACAAACTCTTCGGCGGCGAGGACGGGCCCGCCGCGCAAAGCTACAGCCACGTCAAGATTCACCCGTCGGTTGACAATGGCGTCAAACCGGCGAGCCCCGGCTTTTCCGGCGGCACGCTTAGCTGCAAATGCAGCAGCAACCCGGTGGTGGTCACGGTCTCGGCGCAGACCGCGCATAACCATGTCTGCGGCTGCACCAAATGCTGGAAACCCGAGGGCGCGATCTTTGCCCAGATCGCCGTCGTGGGCCGCGATCAGGTCGAGGTGACCGAAAATGCCGACAAGCTGGAGATCGTCGATGCCTCGGCTGCGATCCAGCGCCATGCCTGCAAGGGCTGCGGCGTGCATATGTATGGCCGCATCGAGAATACCGGCCACCCGTTCCATGGGCTCGATTTCGTGCATACGGAGCTGTCGTCGCAATCGGGCTGGTCGCCGGCGGAATTCGCCGCCTTCGTTTCCTCGATCATCGAATCGGGGGTGGACCCGTCGCGCATGGACGAGATCCGCGGCCGGCTGCGCGAGCTGGGGCTGGAGCCCTACGATTGCCTGTCGCCGCCGCTGATGGACGCCATCGCCACCCATGTGGCCAAGCAGAGCGGCGCTTTGAAATAGGGCCGATCTCCCGCAATCCCGGTTCTGGCGCTTGCGGCTCACCGCTGCTGGCGCCGGACCGCATCTCTACCGTTGCGCGAATGAATTGTCATACGCTAACCTCCCGATGGGAGGAGATTTCAATGAAAGACATGACCGGCACCCCGCCGCCGGGTGCAATCCAGTCCGTGGCGATCGTCGACGACCATCCGCTTTACAGCGATGCGCTCGCCGCCGCGCTGGAACTGGTGTTCCCGGATTGCCAGGTGGAAAAGGCCCAGACGCTCGGCGGCGCGTTGGCACTGGTCGAGAGCGGCTTTACCCCCGATCTCGTGATGTTCGACCTCAAGCTGCCCGATGTCAGCGGCATCTCGGGGTTTCAGCGGCTGCGCGAGGCGCTGCCCGACGCGCCGATCCTGGTGATCTCGTCGCTGACCTCGGCGCAGGTGGTGCAGGCGCTGATGGCCGAGGGCGCCGCCGGTTTCCTGCCCAAGGATGCGCCGGCGCCGCTGCTGCGGCAGGCGCTGCACGAGATCGCCGCGGGGCGGAAATACGTGCATTCGGGCTATCAGACCGGGCAAGGCACCGCGCCGGACGCGGCCTTCGAGAACCTGCATCCCAAGCTGGCCGAGCTCACCCCGCAGCAGCAGCGCATCATGAAGCTGATCTGCGCTGGCAAGCCCAACAAGCAGATCGCCTATGAGCTGTCGCTGGCCGAGGCCACGGTCAAGGCGCATATCACCGCGCTGCTGCGGCGGCTGGGGGTGCAGAACCGCACCCAGGCGGCGGTTCTGGTCGAGGGATCGCAGCCCGCCACGGCCATCGGCACCCGCGACGCCGACGCCCAGGCCTTTCTGAGCCACTAGCCGCATGGGGCCGGAGCGCGCGCCGCCACGCTATGTGAAGATCGCCGTCTCGCGCGACACCGGCGCGCGGGCGGCGGTGGATGAGGCGCTGAGGCAGATCGACCTGCCGGAGACCTGCTTCGTGCTGGCCTTCGTGCCCGAGGGGCTGCCGCTCGACACCGTGGCGCAGGCGCTGGAGGCGGGGGCCGACGGTGTGCCGGTCTTTGGCTGCACCACCGCCGGCACCATCACCCCGGAGGGTTACGAGACCGAGGCGCTGCTGCTGCTTGCCTTCCCGCGCGAGCATTTCCGCTGCGCCTCGCTGCTGATCGAGCCGCTGAAACCGCTCTCGATGAAGACCATCGCCTCGCAGGTGCGCGCCCACGCGGCGCGGTTCCAGCGCACCGCCGGCTGGAATCGGCTGGCGCTGATCTTTGCCGACGGGCTGTCGAAACAAGAGGATCTGCTGGTCGCCACGCTGGAGGCGGCGCTGCGCGAGATTCCGATCTTCGGCGGCTCGGCGGGCGACAATCTGGCGTTCAGGGAAACCTTCGTGCTTCAGAACGGGCGGTTTCACACCAATGCAGCGCTGCTCCTGCTGCTGGAGACGGATCTGGCCTTTCAGGGGCTGGGCTTCGACCATTTCCTGCCCACAGAGCAACAGATGGTCGTCACCGAGGCGATCCCCGAGGAACGGCTGGTGCTGGAGATCAACGGCGCCCCGGCGGCGCTGGAATATGCCCGCGTCGTCGGCTGCCCGGTGGAGCAGCTCTCGCCGCAGATCTTTGCCGAGAATCCGATGCTGGTGCGGCAGAACATGAACTATCACGTCCGCGCCATTCACGACGCACCCGGCGCGCATGCGCTCTCCTTTCTGGGTGCCATCGACGACGGGCTGATCCTGACGCTGGGCCGGGGCAAGGAGATCCTCGAGACGCTCAGGGCAGAGCTCGACGTGAAGGGCCCGCGCGACGCCGCGCCGGATTTCGTGCTGGGCTTCGACTGCGTGCTGCGCAAGCTGGAGATCGAGCAGAAACAGCTCTCCGGACCGGTGAGCGAGATCTTTCGCGAGCGCCGCGTCGTGGGCTTCAACACTTATGGCGAGCAGCATTGCGGCGTGCATGTGAACCAGACCTTCGTGGGCGTCGCCTTTTTCGATCCGGGGCGGAGGGAATTCGCATGATCGACCACGAAGAGCCGCTCGAAACCCAGGTCGCGCGGCAGGCCAAGATCATCGACGCGCTGATGCGCCGCGCCAATCGCCAGCACGAGGTCGGCAGCTCGGCCTATGGCGCGTTTCAGTCGGCGATTGCTCTACAGGCGCAGGTCTGGGCCAAGACCCGCGATCTCGAACGCACCACATCCGAGCTGCGCCATGCCCGCGACGACAGCGAGCGCATGCGCAAGAACCTCGCCGATGCGCTTTCGGCGATGGACGGCGGGGTGGCGCTCTTCACCGGCGGGCGGCTGGAGGTCTGCAACGACATCTTCCTGCGGCTGCTGCCGGATATCTCGGGCCGGCTGCAACCGGGCCTGCCGGTCGAGGAGTGTTTCGCCGCCATGGCCGAAAGCCGCCATCTGGTGACCGTCGAGGGCAGTTTCGACGTGGCGCTGGCGCAGGCCCGGCGCGGGCGGGTCGGCGCCTCGGTTGTGTCGCTGGTGATCGAGCTGGCGGGCGACCGCTGGTATCAGATCAATCTCCAACGCACGAGCGCCGAGAATCTGGTGCTGCTGCTGACCGAGATCACCGCCATCGTGCGCCGCAACCGCTCGGAAAAGGAGCATCTGATCGACCGGCAGGCGGATTACCTGCAAGCGGTGTTCGAGAACATGACCTCGGGGGTCTGTACCTTTTCGCCGGCGGGCGCAGTGACCATGTTCAACCGCCAGTTCCGGCAATTGCTCGGCCTGCCCTATACCATGCTCCAGACCGGCACCGATTTGCAGCGGCTGCTGGATTTCGTTGCGCAGCACGGGCTTATCGCCGAGGCGGCAGAGCACGACATCGCTCATTGGCTCGACCGGCTGGAGCGGCAGGGCCGGCTGCGGCGCCGGGTGCGCCACGCCACCGGCCGGATGCTGGACCTGCACGCCCACCGGCTGCCCGATGGCGGCGTGCTGCTGGAGCTGAAGGACGTGACGCTCGAAACCCGCGCGACGGAGATGCTGGAAAACCGGGTGACCGAGCGCACCGCCGAGCTGACCCGCGCCAACGAGCAGCTGCGCGAGCAATACGAGGAGAAGGCTCGGGTCGAGGAGGAGCTGCGGGTTGCCAAGGAACGCGCCGAGGCGGCGGTCTCCTCAAAGACGCGGTTCCTTGCGGCGGCGAGCCACGATCTGCTGCAACCGATCAACGCCGCCAAGCTGCTGATCGCGACCCTGTCGGATGCCGCCTCGGACACGCGCTTTGCGCCGATGGTCGAGCGGCTGGGCGGGTCGTTCTCCTCCATCGAGCAGCTGCTGCATTCGCTGCTGGATATCTCGCGGCTGGAAAGCGCCGACCGCGCGCTGACCCCCACCGAGGTCTGTCTCGGCACGCTGATGCGTAGTGTCTGGGAGGACCAGATGCCGCTGGCGCAGCGCAAGGGGGTGCGGCTCGACATGGTGCCGAGCATGGTCTTCGTGCGCTCGGATCCGGTCTATCTGCTGCGCTCGATCCAGAACCTGGTGGTCAATGCGATCCAGTATACGCCCGAGGGCGGGCGGGTGCTGGCCGGCTGCCGGCGCAAGGGCGGGCGCGTGGAATTGCAGGTCTGGGATACGGGCATCGGCATCTCGCGGAAGGATCAGAAGCGCATCTTCGAGGAGTTCGCGCGCGCCGACAATGTGCCGCTTGGCTCGGGCGTCGGGCTCGGCCTGTCGGTGGTGGACCGCACCTGCCGGCATCTCGGTCACAAGGTGAGGGTGCGCTCGAAACCGGGGATCGGCTCGGTGTTTTCCATCGAGATGGAGGCAGTGTCGGGCCGCTCCGCCGGGGTGCAGGAGGGCTGCCGCCAGACGCCTGCCGAAGACTACGAACTCGATCATATCGTGCTGGTGATCGAGAACGACCCGGATGTGCTCTACGCCTTTACCAGCAAGCTGGAGCAATGGGGGGCGAGCGTGCTGGCGGCGCGCTCCACCGAAGAGGCGCTGGGGCATCTGCGCGACATCGGCATGCCGCCGGATATCGTGCTGGCGGATTACCAGCTCGATGACGGTGACACCGGCGACCGCGCCATTGCAGCGATACGGCAGGCCAGCGGCGTGCATGTGCCGGCGATCATGATCACCGCCGACCGCAGCAACGCGCTGCTGAAGGCCGGCGCGGAACAGGGGTTTTCGGTGCTGACCAAGCCGGTGCAGCTGTCCCGGCTGCGCCCTCTGATCGAATGGAAGATCCGCTGGCAGGCGCCGGAGGAGGCGGAGGTCTGAGCGCGGCGCGGGGAGCAGGATTTTCCCGAAAATCCTGCGGGTCCGAAAAATTTTCTCGAAAATTTTTCTCCTGCCCGTCGCGCGGGGGGCATCGCCGGAGGGGCGTATTTTCAAAGAGAAGATGGGACTGGCCCGGCCCCGGGATACGGCACAGACAAAAGTCGGCAATGACAGGCGGGGCGTGGGGAATAGGCTGGAGACAGGGAGGATTCGAACATGCGCAGGACATTCGCTTTGATGGTGGCGCTGGCCTGTCTCGCGCTGCCCGTGGCGGCGGCGACGACCGAGGCGGGCCAGACCTACGATCTGCTTTTCAGACAGGGCACGCTCGACGATGTGGGGCGCGACAAGGTGCTGCGCTACATCCGCGACGTCACCAACCCCGCCAAGCCCGAGGCGGCGGAGCGCGACACCGGCGAGATCGCGCTCTCCTTCACCGAGGGCGAGGCGGTGCTGGCCAATCTGCAATTCCTTCAGGACGGCAAGCACCGCAATCTCGGCAGCTTTCCCGCCAGCGTCGGCAACCCGATGATCATGGTGTTCTACGAGGCGGTGATCCGCGACATGGCCGAAACCGCCGGCGGTTCGCCCTTCTATATCCGCAACCGCGTCAAGGAGGCGCTGACCCGTCCCGCCGAGACCGAGACCGGCGAGGCGTCGTTTGCCGGCGGCACGATCGAGACCCGCACCGTCACGCTCCGCCCCTTCGCCGAGGATCCCAACCGCGCGCGGATGATGGGGTTCGGCGATCTGGAGCTGCGGGTGACCATGTCCGAGGCGGTGCCCGGCTGGTATCTGAGCCTGGTGGCCACGGCGCCGGGGGTCGGCGAAAGTGATGAGGGCTACCGCTCGGAGCTGCGCTTCGACGCGGTGGCAGAGCCATGATCCGCGCGGCACTCGCGGCGCTCGCGATCACGCTGCCGGGGGCGGCGCTGGCGCAGAGCGTGGCCGAGCGGCTCAACGATTACCCGACGGAGGCGCGGGCGGATTACGTTTTCGGCTGCATGGCGGCAAACGGGCAAAACCGCCAGGTGCTGCGGCAATGCGCGTGTTCCATCGACGAGATCGCCGCAATCCTGCCCTATGACGCCTATGTCGAGGCCGAGACCGTGCTGTCGCTGCGCCTTACCGGCGGCGAGCGCATGGCGGTGTTCAACAGCTCGGTGGCGGCCAATACGCTGGTCGCAGAGCTGCGCCGCGCCCAGGCCGAGGCCGAGGTGGTGTGTTTCTTTTGAAAGGGCGTGGTGGGTTGAAAACCCACCCTACCCGCTGGCTTTGGGCAGATCGGTTTCGAAGAGATTGCCGTCCGTATCCGTCGCCCGGACCCGCAGCGAGGGCGCGCCATTATCCGTATAGGAAAAGCGGAAGGCCGGGTTTTCGCTGATCGAAATGCCGCCCTCCATTGCAAAAAGCCGCTCCTCCCCCTGCCACACCTCCAGATGGTCGATGAAATGCGCCGGGATAAAGAGCTGGGTGATCTGGTCGCGTTGCAGCCCGGAATAGTTCGGATGCCGGATCAGGATCTGCGCCTCGCGGCGGGGCGTCGACATGGCGGGGGCCTCGCCGAAGAGCCGCAGCTTCATCCGTCCGAGCCCGGCCAGCGCCGCCTCCGGATCCTTGGTGGCTGGCGCCGAGCAGCCGCCCGAGGCTTTCACGAAACGCCCGGCCATGCGCAGCCCCTGCGGCGTGCCGGCGATGACCCGAAGGTTGGAATACTGGTTCACCCGCACCCGCATCTCGAAATCGAGCGGCGCCATGGCTTCGGAAAAGGAAAACTCCGCTGCCACCGGCGCGGGGTTCTCGTCGATCACCACCGTGGCGGTCTCGATGCGCTGTGCCGGGTCGGTCTGCACGATATGCACCGGCACCGTCGCCGCGTCCTCGGCGCGATAGGGCGCCTCGACGGTAAAGAGCCCGTTGGCGGGCGCGATAGGGGCCTCGCCCACCACATCCTCGCGCAGGCTGTCCCATGTCGGGCTGTCGGTGAGCGGGTTGGCGGTCTCGGCGGCACAGAGCGGCGCGGCGAGAACCGCCGCCAGCACTGCCGCGTGGATGGTGATACGGTCCATGCTTCTCCTCCTCGCATGGGATATGCGGCGCAGTATGCCAGAAAACCCCGGCGACGGATACCGAGCGCATGGTCGGTATGGATCGCGGCCGCGTGCGGCGCGAGGCTGGGACGGAGAGGACGGAGATGTTCGAAGCGGTGGTGACGCTTTGCGCGGCGCTGGCGGGGGCGCCCTGCCGCGAGGCGCTGGTGCCGGGTTACGAGGCCGACACGCATGCCGCATGTCTGGCGGCGTTGGCCGAACGGCCCGTGCCGGGGGCGGCGTGCCAGAGCGCCGGCGACCCGCTGCCGGTCGAGGAGATCGCGCCGGGGGTCTTTGTGCATCTCGGCGCGATTGCCGAGCCGGATGCGGAGAATGGCGGCGACGTGTCCAATCTGGGCTTCGTGATCGGAAGGGACAGCATCGCGGTGATCGACAGCGGCGGCGCGGCTTGGATGGGCGAGGCGCTGTGGCGGGCGATCCGGGCGCGCAGCGAGTTGCCGGTGAGCTATGTCATCCTCACCCATATGCATCCCGATCATGTCTTTGGCGCCAGCGTCTTTCCCGACGCGCAGGTGGTGGGCCATGCGCAACTGGCGCGCGCGCTGGCAGAGCGGCGCGACAGCTATCTGGAGAGCTTCGCCCGGCTCATCGGCACGCCGCGGTTCCTCGGCACCGAGAGCCCCGAGGTCACCACCGGCATCGACGGCGCCGCCTCGCTCGATCTCGGCGGGCGGATGCTGGAGCTGCGCGCCTGGCCCACCGCCCATACCAGCACCGATCTGACCGTGTTCGACCGTGCCACCGGCACGCTCTTTGCCGGCGATCTGGTCTTCGACCACCATACGCCGGCGCTCGATGGCAGCCTGCGCGGCTGGCAGGTGGTGCTGACGGAGATGCGGGAGATGGAGATCGCGCGCCTGGTGCCCGGCCATGGCGGGCCGGTGCTGGACTGGCCCGAAGGTGCCGCGCCGCTGGAGCGCTATCTTGAGGTGCTGGCGCGGGACACGCGGGCGGCGCTCGATGAGGGCATGCGGCTGGGTGAAGCGGTGACGCGCATCGGTGAGAGCGAGGCGGCGCACTGGCAGCTCTTCGAGGCCTATAACGCGCGCAACGCCACGGTGGCCTTTACCGAGCTGGAATGGGAATAGCCCTGCGGATCGGGGCTTTCGCTTTGCCGCGTCGCACGCCAGAACGGGGCCATGGACAAGGTCGACATCATCATCGCCGGCGCCGGGGTCATCGGGCTGGCCATCGCAAGAGCGCTGGCACGGCGCGGCGCCGAAGTGCTGATCCTGGAGCCGGAGCCCGCCTTCGGCACCGGCACCTCTTCGCGCAATTCCGAAGTGATCCATGCGGGGATCTATTACCCGCCGGGCAGCCTCAAGGCGCGGCTCTGCGTCGAGGGGCGGCAGCGGCTTTACGACTACGCCGCCCGCTACGACATCCCGCACAGACGCTGCGGCAAGCTGATCGTTGCCACCTCGGATGAGCAGGTTTCGGCGCTGCACGACATCCGCGCACGGGCGGAGGCGGCGGGCGTGCACGACCTGCGGTTGCTCGATGCGGGCGCGGCGCAGGAGATGGAACCGCAGCTCGCCTGCAAGGCGGCGCTGCTCTCGCCCTCGACCGGGATCGTCGACAGCCACGCGCTGATGCTCTCGCTGCTGGCTCAGGCGGAGCAGGCTGGGGCGCTCTTGAGCCTCGGCAGCCGGGTGACCGGCGTTGCGGTGACCGGTGAGGGCTTCGAGGTCACCACCGAGGATACGGCGACGGGCGAGACGTTCACGATGGGTGCCCGGCAGGTCGTCAACGCCGCCGGGCTGCATGCCTCTGAGCTTGCCGCGCGCATAGACGGGCTGGCGCCCGAGCATGTGCCGCAGACGCTCTATGCGCGGGGCAATTACTATGGCCTGCCCGGACGACCGGCCTTTTCGCATCTGATCTATCCGGTGCCCGAGCCGGGCGGGCTCGGCGTGCATCTGACGCTGGATCTGGCCGGGGGCATGCGCTTTGGCCCGGATGTGGAATGGATCGAGCGGGTCGATTACAGCGTCAACGGCGCCCGCCGCGCGCATTTCGAGACGGAGATCCGCAGATACTGGCCCGACCTGCCCCGCGAGGCGCTGGCCCCCACCTATTGCGGTATCCGGCCCAAGCTCTCCGGCCCGGGCGAACCGGCGGCCGATTTCCGCATCGACGGGCCGGCGCGCCACGGGGTCGCCGGGCTGGTCAACCTCTTCGGCATCGAAAGCCCGGGGCTCACCGCATCGCTGGCGATTGCCGAAGAGGTCGCGGAGATGCTGCGGCCCGCATAGGCCGCGCCCCTTACTGGATCGAGATATCCACCCGCTGGCTTTCGCCCTTGGAGCCCGGGATCTTGAGGTAATACTGCCCCGGCTTGATCGCCAGGAATTCGATTTCCATCGTGCCGGCCTCGTCGAATTCCACCGACTCCAGGCCAAAGGGGCGGATCTCAAGCCCGTTCACCACCACCTCGTTCACCCAGATCGCCCGAAAGAAGCCCGGCCCCTCCAGCGCCAGCTCGCCAGAACCGTCGGCCTCGATCTCCAGCTCATAGAGCATGCCGGATTTCAGCGTGATCGGCCCCTCGGCCAGCGGCTGGCCGACCGAGAGCAGGATCTCCGGCATCTCGCCCTTGTTCGAGGCCGAAAGCACCCCGGCAAAACCGAATTCATGAGCGGCGGCGGGAAGCGAGAACAGCGCCAGCGCGGCGGCGAGGATCGGGGTTTTCATGAATAGCGTCTCCTTCAGATCAGATGGGGGCTCAGCGTGGCAGGGCTGCCGCGCAATTCGAGAACCCGGCTGGCTAGGCGGTCGGCCTCGGCTCTGGCATGGGTGACAAAGAGCGTCGCCGGGCGCAGCTCCGAGATCAGCTCTTCGGTGAGGGTCAGCATGGCGTCCGCGAGTGCGGGATCGAGCGAGACAAAGGGCTCGTCCATGATCAGCAGCTCTGGGCGCCCGGCAAAGGCCCGCGCCAGCGCCAGCCGGCGCTGCTGGCCGAGCGACAGGCTGCGCGGAAACGCCTCCTCGCGGCCCGAGAGCCCGACGCGGGCCAGCATGGCGCGGGCGCGGCGTTCGGGGATCTCGGGATGCACCAGCGTGATGTTGCTGAGGGCGCTGCGCCACGGCAGCAGCGTCGGCTCCTGAAACACCATCGCCATATTGGCCGGTCGCGCGACACTGCCGTCGAAATCGCGGTCGAGCCCGGCGAGGATGCGCAGCAGGGTGGACTTGCCGACCCCCGACGGCCCGAGCAGCGCCACCGTCTCGCCGCGCGTCACCGAGAAATGCACATCGCGCAGCACCAGCGTGTCGCCAAAGCGCTTGGCGGCAATATCGACGCGCACGGCGCCCGTCTCCGTCTGCACCAGCCGCAACGGAACCGGCGCCTCTCCGCTGCGCAGACCCGGGGTCATTGCACCGCCGCGAAGAGCCCGTCGGGCACCGCGTCCGCCTGTCCCACCAGCTCTGCGCCGCCCAGTTCCCCCATCAGCGCCAGCAGCTTGCCGGCGGCCTCCGCATCGACCGGGCCGCGCGCCGGCACGCCGGCCAGCCAGTCGCTGCGCAGCTGCTCGAACTGCGCAGCGCTCTTCGCGTTCATCATCGGGCGGATCGCTTCCCAGGCGGCGGGATCCTCTGCAAGCATCGCCTTGGCCTCGCGGCTCGCCTCGTAAAAGCCCTGCGCGAGATCGGGATGCGCTTCGAGGAAATCGCCCTTGAAGTAATAGCCCAGCAGCGGCACGTCCGGGTCGAGCCCCAATGCCGCCGCCGCGGTCTCGACCGAGATCAGCTCGCGCATGCCGGCGGCCTTCATCTTGGCGAGGAAGTGCCAGAAATTGATGGCGCCAGCCAGATCGCCCCCGAGCCCGGATTTGAAGATCAGCGGCGGCGCACCAAAGACCTGCTCGGTCTCGGCCTTCAGATCTACCCCGTATTCCTGCTGCGCATAGGCGCGCAGGATCAGCCAGCTCTTGTCCAGCGGCCCGCCCGCGATGCCGATCTTGCCGCCCACCAGATCGGCCAGCGTTTCCGCCTCGGAGCCTTCGGGCACCACCAGCCCGCCCACGGCGCGGGAATAGGGCACGACCACGTAATCCTTGCCCTCGGCGCGCTGCCGGGCGACCCAGATCCAATCGGCCACCGCCATATCGGCCTCGCCGCCCTCCACCGCGATGCGGGTGGCACCGTTATCGGCATAGGGCATCATTTCCAGCTTGAAGCCGTGTTTCTCGTCGAGCCCGTTCTCGGCGATGGTCTCCAGCTCCCAGTTCACCGTGCCGATCTTGAGCGTCGCGGCGCGGATCACCGGCAGATCCTGCGCCAGAGCGGCACCGGCGACGACAACCGCGCAAAGCGCCGTGGCAAAAGTTCGGATGCGCATATTCTCTCCTCCCAGAATTCGCGCCTCGTTCGGGCAGGATGCCCCGCCCGTCTCGGTTTAGTCGGGCGTGATCGCCACGCCCCAGGGCTGCTGGCCCACCTGGATCGACTTGATGGCCTTTTCGGCGGCCACGTCGATCACCGTCACATCGTTGGAATTGCCGTTGGTGGTCACCAGGAACTCTTCCCCCGGTGTAAACGCCATCTGCCAGACGCGCTGTCCGACCATGATATAATCGACAACCTCCAGCGAGGCGCCGTCGATCACCGCCACGCGATTCGCCGGCCCCAGCGCGACAAAGATCCGGCTGCCGTCTTCGGTCACTTTCACGCCCACCGGCTGGAGCCATTCCGGCAGCACGCCGGGCACCTCGAAGCCGATCTTCTGCTTCAGCGTCGGCGTTCCGTCCTCGGCGATATCGATCACCGAAACGGTGCCGCCGATCTCGGCGCTGACAAAGAGCCGCCGCCCGTCGCTGGTATATTCCGCGTAGCGCGGGCGCTGATCGACGAGGATATTGTGCTTGATCTCGTAATCCCCGGTCGAGATGAAATGCGCCATATTGGTGGTCTCTGACGTGTTCACCACCCAGTTGGTATCGGGCGAGATCGCCATGCCCTCGGGCTCCACCCCCACCGGCACCTCGGCAAGGATGCTGTGGCTTTCGGTATCGGTCACCGTTACCAGATTGTCGTCCTCGTTCGCGGTATAAAGCGGGTTGCCCTCCGGATGGATCACAAAGAGCTCGGGATCGGGGCCGGAGGGCAGCGTGTAGAGCTCTTCATAGGTCTCGGTGTTGAAGACCCGCACCGTGTCGTCGTCGGAGGCGCAGACATAGAGCAGCGCGCCGTCGGGCGAGAGGGTGATGCCGCGCGGCCGGTTGCCGCCCTCGAATTCCTCGATCACCTCCCAGCTTTCGGTGTCGATCACGGTGATCGTGTTGCCGCGTTCGTTCGAGACAAAGGCCTTGCCGGCCAGGGCGCCGGTGGCGGCGAGGCAGAGCGCGGTGGAAAGCAACAGTCGTGTCATGTCGGTCCTCTACTCAAAAGCGGTACAGTTGGACTCGGGCCGGTCGAGCCCCATCGTGTCGAGCGGCGAGACCTGGTGCAGAAAGCCCTCCTGCGGGCTGACGCTGACGGTGATCCGCCCGTCATAGAGCAGCAGCGGCTGGCGCAGCTGGCCGTTCCAGTCGCGGAAGGTGACCTTCTGGCCCTTGAAGGCGGCGAGCTCGAACGCGTCCGACAGGATATAGTCCTCCACCGTCTCGGGCTCTGCCGAAGAGGTGCGGGTCACCGCCTCGCCCAGCACACGCAGCGCCAGCCAGGCGTTGTAGTCCTCCTCCATCACACGCCGCTGCGTGAGCTTTTCGAACCGCGTCTGGAACTGCGTCGCGCCCCAGGCCTCGTGCGCGCCGTGCATGGTGACGGGCCGCAGCCCGGCGCTGCCCATGACCGGGCGCGGGGTCCAGAGGTGATAGGGCAGATAGGCGGCGAAATAATCGGTGGCGTCGGCTGCGATCACTACGTCATGCGCCTCGGCGCCCTGCATGAAGGTGGGGAGCTGGCGCTGCACCATGACGTGGCCGCTATCGGTGCGCCGGGCACCGCCGGTATCCTCGAATTCGCGCTCCTCGACGATGGTGGCGCCGAACTTGCGCGCCGCCTGCCGGTAGGCCTCGGCCAGCGCCCGGTCCTCGGGGTTGGAGCCCGAGACCAGCAGCCAGCGCTTCCACTGCTTCCAGATGGCGAACTGCGCCACCGCATCGGCCCGCATCGCGTAGGAGGGCGCGACATGCAGCAGGTTGGCGCGGCAGGCGTCGCTGCGCAGCGCGGCCTCGGGGGCGCGGGTGTTGAAGACCAGCGCGCCGCCCTCTGCCGCCTGATCGCTGAGCGCCTCAAGCTCGGCGGATTTCGCATCCACCACCACATAGCGGATGCCGTCGGCGAGCAGCGCCGCCATCGCCTGCTCCGCCTCTTCGGGCGTGGTGCTGCGCGTCACGGTCTCATAGCTGTGACCAAGGAAGCGGCCCGTGGTGGCATTGTCCTCCTCGGCCAGCGCGGCGCCGGCAAAGGCCAGATCCTCGGGTCGCAGATCGTAGCGCGAGATCGGCAGAAGCTCCGGGTAGTCGACCCGCAACACCGCCGCACGCACCTCCAGCGCCTGCGCGGCAGGAGCATAAAGCCCCGCGAAAACGGTGAGAAACGCCGCCGCCAGCAGCGGCATGAGCCTTGTCAGCAATGTCTCCTCCCTTAGCCCGTCTGTTTTTGTCGGGCTTTCTCCACTCTGCACCCCGCCCGGGTGGTCGCGGAACCGATACTTTTGGTTCGGTTGCCGGGATCAGGGTAGCGGCGGCACCATGAGAGGCGACTCTTAATTTCTAAGAAGGGAGACATGCTGACCCGTATCGTCATCCTGAGCCTCATGCTCTGCGGCGCGGCGCATGCGCAGGAAAAGGTTGCCTTTTTCGGCATCGCCTATCTGGACAGCTCGTTGCAGACCGCCGAGCTGGGGCAGGATCCGGCAGAGGCCGCTCGGCTCACCATGCTGGAGGAGCTGGTGCGCGAGCGCTTCGCCCGGGGCGGCTATGAGCTGGTGGATCTGGCGCCGGTGGCCGAGGCGCGTTCGCGCATCGTGAACCCTGCGAAATGTTATGGCTGCGATGCCCGTATGGCGGCCAAGCTCGGCGCCGATTACGCGCTCGTGGGCGAGGTTCAGAAGGTCTCGAACCTGATCCTGAGCATGAACCTGCAACTGCGCAGCGCGGAGAGCGGCGAGACGGTCAAAGGCCGCGTCGTCGATATCCGGGGCAACACGGATGAAAGCTGGCTGCGCGGCATGCGCTACATCCTCAAAACCGCGTTCTTCAAGGAGGAGGAAGAATGAACAGACGACATTTGCTGATGTCGGGGGCGGCGCTCTCGCTGCTGCCCAGCATGGCCCTGGCCCACGGGCCGACCCGGCAGAAGATCACGCTGACCACCGAGCTGGCCGCCGATCCTGCCGAGGTCTGGGCCGCCATCGGCGATTTCCAGGACATGAGCTGGCACCCGGCGGTGGTGTCGCAGGAGGGCGAGGGCGGCAACGAGATCGACGCCACCCGCGTGCTCTATCTCAGCGATGCCGGCCCCGACGGGCCGCGGATCGACGAGATCCTCTACAAATACAGCGACGAGAAGATGTCGTACTCCTACCGCATCACCGAGGTCGCGGTGGAGGTGCTGCCGGTCACCAATTACTCCTCACACCTCACCGTGATGCCGCGCGACGGCGGCGGCTCGGTGGTGGAGTGGCGCGGTGCCTTCTATCGCGGCTATCCCAACAACGACCCGCCGCCCGGGCTGAACGACGAGGCGGCGATTGCGGCGGTCTCGGCGGTCTATCAGGCCGGGCTCGACGCGCTGGTCGAGCGGTTCGGTGCGCCGGGCGCCTGATCTGGCGCTGTGGCTGGCGCTCACCCTCGCCGCCGGCCCGGTGGCGGGGGATATCGCCTTTGTGACCTGCCAGAACGGAGACGCGGTCAGCGTCCTCGACTTGTCCACCGGTGAGGAACACGCGCGCTGGAGCGTATCCGGCAAGCCGGCGGGTGTGGCGGTGGGCACGGGCGGCACGGTCTATACCGTGTCGCCCGACAGCAAGTCCGTGCGCCATTTTTCCGCCGCTGGCGAGTTGCTGGCGGAGGTGACGCTGGACGGTGGCCCGATCGGTGTCGCCCATGATGCGCAGCGGGGCCGGCTCTTTGTGTCAGACTGGTACAATGCGAGGCTCTGGGTGCTCGACGACGAGACCCTGACGCTGCTCCGCACCCTGCCGGCGGGCGCTGCCCCGGCAGGTCTGGCGCTGTCGCGTGACGGCGCCGTTCTCGCCGCCGCCGAGCGCGATGCCGACCGGGTTGCGCTCTACGACGCCGAGACGCTGACACTGCGCCACAGCGTGCCGGTGGGCACGCGGCCCTTCGGCCTCGGCTTTGCCCCGGACGGGCGGCTGTTCGTCGGCAATGTCGGCAGCAACGATGTGACGGTGATCGACCCCGGCGCCGGCGTGGCTCTCGCGACGCTGCCGGTGGGCGAGCGGCCCTATGGCGTGGCCTTCGCGGCGGGGCGGGCCTTTGTCACCAACCAGTATGAGAACACCGTCAGCGTGATCGCGCTCGACGATCTGCGCCCCGTGGCGACGCTGGAGGTGGGCGACTACCCCGAGGGCATCGCCGCCACCTCGGACGGGCGCATCGCCGTGGCCAACTGGTTCGACAACACGCTGAGCGTGATCGACGCCGTCACGCTCGACACCGTGGCACTGCTCGACACCGCCGACGGGCCGCGCGCCTTCGGCGCCTTCATCCTGAAAGGAGAGATGCCGTGAAACCTCTTGCGCTGGTGCTGTGCCTCACCGCCCTGCCCGCCTGGGCCGGCGAGGCCTGGGATTCGGTCCGTTATCAACTCTATGGCGAGCGGGTGCTGCTCGATGGCGCCGGGGTGATCGCGCTCGACGCGCCTTATCGCACCGACAATGATGCGCGTACCCGCATCGCCGCGCAGATCGCGGCGCCGACCGGCGGGCGCATCGGCAAGGTCACGGTGGTGCTCGACGAGAACCCGATGCCGGTCTCGGCGGTTTTCGTCCTCAACCAGCCGCAGCCGCGCTTCTTCTTCGACACGACGCTGCGGATCAACGGCCCGACGCCGGTGCATGTGGTGGCCGAGATGACCGACGGGCGGCTCTTCGTGACCGAAGCCTTTGTGAAAACCTCCGGTCAGGGCGCCTGCGCCGCGCCGCCGGGCACCGACCCGGAGGCGGCGCTGGCCACGCTGGGCGATATGGTGCTGTCGGTCGGCGACACGCTGCCCGGCGGCGCAGCGGCGCGCCTTGCGGGGCTCGCGGAAAGGCTGCGGCGGCTCGATGTGGATATCTCGCACCCGTCGCATTCCGGCATGCAGATGGACCAGATCACCCTGCTCTTCATCCCGATGCGCTATGTGGAGCGCGTCGAGATCGACACCGATGCCGGCGGTTATGTCGAGATGACCGGCAGCATCTCCCTGTCGGAGAACCCGCAGGTGAGCCTCTCGGTCCCCGGCGCGACGCGCTCGGTGGATGTGACGATGACCGACACCAAAGGCACTGTAACCGCCGCGCATAAGGATCTGGCAGGATTCTGAGTGGTGAGGCGCGGTGGGCAAATTGCCCACCCTACACAACATACGGACCGCCGGGAGCGGCCCCCGCCCTTTCATCTTTCCGCAAAATACTCCCGCCGGAGGCGTCCGGCCCGCGACATCAGGCAGAGACCGGGCCGGTACGCGCCGCCTCAGTCACCCTGCGGCGGCACCCACGGCGTGGCCCGCTCGGTCGGATAGTCCTGAAACACCCAGCCATCGGTGCCGTCCGGAAACCAGTAGACCGTCTCATACCCATAGCCGAGCGCTCGTTTCGCGGCGTTCCAGCTCATCCAGCACTCCGCCAGGCAGAAAAACAGCAACGGGTGTGCCTTGTCGCCGCCGCTGGCCGCCACCAACCCGCCGCGAAAATAGGTCTCCGTCACATCGGCCAGCGCGCCATAGCCGACATTGGGCAGCCAGAGCGCGCCGGGGATGCTGTCGCGCGGCTTGTCGCGCCAGATCGTGCCCTCGGGCAGGTTGGCGGGTTTCGGTGCCTGCGGCAGAACGTCGACGAATGCCACTTCACCCGTCTGCCAGAGCCTGTGCGCCGCCTCCGCATCGACCACAATGGCGCCCGCCAGCGTGTCGGGCACCGGCCCCCGGTAATGCTCCATCCGGTAGCCCCCAGGTTCCGGTTCCCCGGCAAGCGCAAGCGCCGGCAGCAGCAGCACCGCCAGCGCCCGGATCACTGGGTGACCTCCATCACCCCGTCGCCCATATCGGTGATCAGCGGCACGCCCGCCTCGGCGAGCAGCGCGTCGATCTCGTCCTGATTGCGGCGGATCAGCGAGTTCAGCTTGCGCTGCCAGACCTTCTCGCCCTGCCGCACCCCCATGGTGATGCGGTAGAAGAGCTTGGGAAACGCCGCCTCCTTCAGCAGCGGGGTCGCCTTGAGCCCGGGATGATCGCGCTTGACCAGCGGCCCCGCGATGGGCCCCCAGAGCACGGCGGCGGCGATCTCGCCGGCCTCGAGATCGTCGAGCATATCCACGGCAGGGCTTTCATGGCGCCGGTCGACCACCAGCCGATAGGGCCGCGCCTTTCCGATGAGCCCGTTCTTGGCCATATGCGTGGCCGGGGGCGAGCCCGCGACGATGCCGATGGAGAGCCCCTGAAGCCGCGGATCCGAAAGCTCTGTCACATCGGCGAGCGGACCGTCCGACGGCACCACCAGCACATAGGCCGAGGTCATGTAATGGTTGGAGTTCAGCACCAGCTCATGGCCCTGGGCATAGCCCATTACCACATCGCATTTCCCGGCCTTGAGCGTGTTGCGGATGAAGCCGGTGGCCATCGGATACCAGGTGTAGCGCACCGGCAGATCCAGCTTGGAGGCGATCAGCTCGGCGAGCTTGTTCTCATAGCCAGATCCGTCCTCCATCGACATCGGATCGTTGGCCGGATCGGCGCAGACGCGGAAGGCGCTGTGCGAGACCAGATCGGAGGTCTGCGCGAGCGCCGGCACGGCCCCGAGCGCCAGCAGAGCCGCCAGCGCCAGGGTGCGCAGATCACGAGCCCATGCAGGCATCTTCCATCTCGGCAAAGACCTCGCTCTTGGCTTCTTTCTTGGGCGGGCGGCCACGCGGAATCGCGCCGGAGCCATGCGCCTTGAGATAGGTATAGATGTCATCGAGATAGCACATAACGTTGGGGTTGGTGCCGAAGGCGGGCATCACCGAGTTCTCGGCGGCGCCGACCTTTTGCCGGCCATTGGTCACCACATCGAGGAAATCGTAGTAATCCATGTCGATGGCGGAATTCTTCAGCGCCGGGGCATAGGTCGAACCTTCGCCGTCGGGGCCGTGGCAGACATGGCACTCGGCGTGATAGCGGCGGAACCCCGAGAAGGTCGGCCAGTCCACCGTTCCGTCCTCGGCCACGTTGAAGGTGGGCACACCGTCCTCGGTAAAATAGCGCCCGTCTTCCTCGTAATCCACCGCGATATTCGGATCGTCCATCGAGACTTTGTCCGCCGCGGACAGCGCGGTGGCCGAAAGCATGCCGGCGGCTGCGAGAAGGGTAAGGTGTCGGATCATGGTCAGCTCGTCCTAGGGGCGTTTTGATGGGTGAGGGCCGGCGGGGTCACAGGATCCCGCCGGCCGGCGATGGCTGTGGATCAGTCGGGAAGTGCGAAGACCGTCAGCTGGCCACCGAGCGCGGTGTAGTCGGAGAGCGCGGAATAACCGCCCACGGCCCCGAGACCGTCATTCGGGTTGGTGAGGCCAGCCGCGAGGCCGATCCCGGCCCAGCCGCCGACGCCCGAGAGGATGCCGACATATTGCTTGCCGTCATGCTCGTAGGTCATCACGTTGCCGATGATGCCCGAGGGGGTCTTGAAGCGGTAAAGC
The DNA here is from genome assembly GCF_017311415.1 of Salipiger abyssi. GTDB lineage: Bacteria > Pseudomonadota > Alphaproteobacteria > Rhodobacterales > Rhodobacteraceae > Salipiger > Salipiger abyssi_A. The sequence goes on from NZ_JAEKIS010000008.1 coordinate 134,699, forward strand.
TCGTCGCCCGTCTCGGAATCCACCGCCTTCAGGTAGCCTTCGAGCGTGCCGTAGAAGACGATATCGCCCGCTGTGGCAAGCGCGCCGGACCAGACCGAGAACTGCTCGGGGATCGACCACTTGATCTCGCCCGCGATATTGTCCCAGGCGATGAAGTTGCCCATGCCGCCATGGCTGTCCGGCGCCGGATACATCGCCAGCGTCGCGCCCACATAGGGCTGACCGGCGGTGTAGCTCACCCGGAAGGGCTCGTAATCCATGCAGACATGGTTCGTCGGCACGTAGAACAGCCCGGTCTTGGGCGAGTAGGAGGCCGGCTGCTGGTCTTTCGAGCCGAGCGCCGCCGGGCAGATGCCGGTCGAGTTCACGTCCTCGCCGTTCTGCTCGGTCGAGTATTCGGCCACCACCGCCGGACGGCCATAGGTTTCCGACTCCGGGTCCATATCGACGCCGCTGGTCCAGTTCACCGCCGGGTCGTATTTCTCGGCCACCATCAGCTCGCCGGAGAGGCGGTCCATGGTGTAGGCGATGCCGTTGCGGTCGAAATGGGTGAGAAGCTTGCGCATCTCGCCATCGACCTCCTGGTCGGTGAGGATGACCTCGTTGACGCCGTCATAATCCCATTCGTCATGGGGCGTCATCTGATAGACCCATTTGGCCATGCCATCGTCGGGATCGCGCGCCATCAGGGTCATCGACCAGCGGTTGTCGCCCGGCCGCTGGCTCGGGTTCCAGGTCGAGGGGTTGCCGGTGCCGTAATAGATCAGATCGGCCTCGGGATCGTAGGAATACCAGCCCCAGGTGGTGCCGCCGCCGATCATCCACTGATCGCCTTCCCACGTGTTGGTGCCCGAATTCTCGCCCACCGGCTCGCCGAGATGGGTGGTGTTCTCGGGATCCATCAGGATGTCGCTGTCCGGCCCCATGGAATAGGCGCGCCATTCCTGCTCGCCGGTCTCCATGTTGTAGGCGGTGACATGGCCGCGCACACCGAACTCGCCGCCGGAGATGCCGACGATCACCTTGTCCTTCACCGGCAGCACGGTGGCAGTGTTGGTCTCGCCCTTGGATGCGTCACCGTTCTGCACCTCCCAGAGCACCTCGCCGGTGTTGGCGTCGAGCGCCACCACCTTGGTGTCGGCCTGATGCAGGAAGATCTTGCCATCGGCATAGGCGACGCCGCGGTTCACCGTGTCGCAGCACATCACCGGAATGACGTTCGGATCCTGCTTGGGCTCGTAGCGCCACTTGATGCGACCGTTGTCGTTGAGATCGAGCGCATAGACGATGTTGGGGAATGGGGTGTGCACGAACATCGTGTCGCCCACGACCAGCGGCGAGCCCTCATGCCCGCGCAGAACGCCGGTCGAGAAGGTCCACGCGACCTGAAGATCGCCCACATTGTCCTTGTTGATCGTATCCAGCTCGGAATAGCGCTGGTTGGCGTAATCGCCCGTCTGGATCGCCCATTGCGAAGGGTTGTCCATCTGGGTCATGAGATCGTCGTTCGCCATCGCCATGGAAGCGGCACACAGGGCCACCCCCGACGTCAGAAGCGTCAGCCTTTTCATTTCCTTCTCCCTTGGGTTTCGGCGGTTTCCGCCGGCGGCCCGCGTCAGGCGGCCGCGTTTGTCCTGTGGAGCCGGCGCCTCTTCTCCTCCCGCCGGATCCCGGATGTGCTGGTGTCGGTTAAGAGCCTCCCTCCATGCTGAACGTTGCAAGATATGCGATCACGTCGGCGCGCTCTTCCTCCTTGCGCAGGCCGGCAAAGGACATCTTGGTGCCCTTGGCGAAATCCCGCGGTTTCTCCAGGAATGCGGCCAGTTCTTCCGGCGTCCAGGTGCCGTCCTTGGCAGAAAGCTCTTTGAGCGCGTCGGAATAGTCGAAATCGGGCTGGGCGGCGATCTCGCGCCCCACGACCCCGTTCAGAACCGGGCCGGTCTTGGCCTTCGCCCCCTCGCCCACCGCGTGGCAGGCCTTGCACTTGCGAAAGACCCTTTCGCCGTTCTCGGGGTCGCCAGTCAGGTCGCCATGGCTGTCGGCCAGGGCCATCCCGGCCGACAGAAGCGTCATGCACGCGGTTGCGAGCAGTTTTTCGAGCATAAGGTCCTCCTCCCTAAGGTCAGCTCTGAAGTCAGGTCAGCCTTTCCGCATGCCAGGCGACATGGTCGCGCGCGAAACTGTTCACGAAGAAATACGAATGGTCGTACCCCTCCTGCATCCGGAACGTCGCCGGCTGGCGCCGCTTGGCGATGGCTGCGGCCAGCGCCTCGGGCTTCAGCAGGTCGAGAAACTGGTCGCTCGCCCCCTGATCCACGAGAATGTCGCCCTTCCAGCCGTGCTCCTCCAGCAGCAGCGTGGAATCGTGGGCGGCCCAGCAGCCCTCATCGTCGCCGAGATAGGCCGAGAGCTGCTTGCGCCCCCAGTCCGACCGGGTCGGATGCGCAATCGGCGCGAAGGCCGACAGGCTGTCATACATCTCCGGGTTGCGCATCGCGAGGGTCAGCGCGCCGTGGCCACCCATGGAATGGCCGGTGATGCCGTGACGGTCCTGCACGTTCAGTTCCGAGACGATCAGATCCCGCAATTCCTTGGTGATGTAGTCGTACATCTGGAAATGCGGCTTCCACGGGTCGCGGGTGGCGTTCACATAGAACCCCGCCCCCTGCCCCAGATCGTAGGCCTCGTCATTGGCCACGCCCTCGCCGCGCGGCGAGGTGTCGGGAAACACCACCGCGAGGCCGTGCTTCGCCGCGTGTTCCTGAAACCCGCCCTTGGTCATGGCGTTTTCATGCGTGCAGGTCAGCCCCGAGAGATACCACAAGAGCGGCACCGGGCCGTTCGCGGCCTGCGGCGGCATGTAGACCGCAAAGGTCATGTCGCAGCCGCAGACGCTCGAAGCGTGCTTGTAGACGGATTGGACCCCGCCGAAGCTCCGGTTTTCCGAGACGGTTTCCATGGCTCAGTATTCCACCACCGCGCGGATCGATTTTCCCTCATGCATCAGGTCGAACCCGTGATTGATCTCTTCAAGCTTGAGCTTGTGGGTGATCATCGAGTCGATCTCGATCTTGCCGTCCATGTACCACTCGACGAATTTCGGCACGTCGGTACGGCCCTTGGCGCCACCGAAGGCAGTGCCCTTCCAGACCCGGCCGGTGACAAGCTGGAACGGACGGGTGGAGATCTCGGCCCCGGCAGGTGCCACGCCGATGATCACCGACACACCCCAGCCGCGATGCGAGCATTCCAGCGCGTCGCGCATCACCTTGACGTTGCCGGTGGCGTCGAAGCTGTAATCCACCCCACCGATCTGGTCGGCGCCGCGCTTCGTCAGGTTGACGATCTCCTGCACGGTGTTCTCGACCTTCGAGGGGTTCACGAAATGGGTCATGCCGAACTTCTTGGCCATCTCGGCCTTGTCGTCGTTCAGGTCGACGCCAATGATCATGTCGGCACCCGCCATGCGCAGGCCCTGGATCACGTTGAGGCCGATGCCGCCCAGACCGAAGACAGCGGCGGTCGAGCCGATCTCGACGCCGGCGGTGTTGATCACCGCGCCGATGCCGGTGGTGACGCCACAGCCGATATAGCAGATCTTGTCGAAGGGCGCGTCATCGCGGACTTTCGCCAGCGCGATCTCGGGCATCACCGTGTGATTGGCGAAGGTCGAGCAGCCCATGTAGTGATAGATCGGCGTGCCATCCAGCATCGAGAACCGCGTGGTGCCATCGGGCATCAGGCCTTGACCTTGGGTATTGCGGATCGCGGTGCAGAGGTTGGTCTTGCCCGACAGGCAGGACGGGCATTCGCGGCATTCCGGGGTATAGAGCGGAATCACATGGTCGCCCGGCTTCAGTGTGGTGACGCCCTCGCCCACTTCCAGCACGACACCGGCGCCCTCATGGCCCAGGATCGACGGGAAAAGCCCCTCAGGGTCGGCGCCCGAACGGGTGAATTCGTCGGTATGGCAAAGCCCGGTGGCCTTGACTTCGATCAGAACCTCGCCCGCCTTCGGGCCTTCGAGGTTCACTTCCATGATTTCCAGAGGTTTGCCGGCCTCGAGGGCCACGGCTGCACGGGTTCTCATGCAGATTCCTTCCTGAGTAGTCCGTTTACGACTTCGACGCTCTGCGGCGGTTGCCCAGAGTATGGGTGCGCGGTCGCATACCGAACAATACAGCCAATGGTGGGTATTCCCCGGTATGGACTTGGCGCGCACCCTGTCCCACAGTTCGCGAAGGGAGGAAAGCACGATGTGGGACGTCAAAACCGTGGCTTTCGGGGCGTTGCTTATCGCCTGTGCAACACCGCTCACGGCCGCCGATTTTTCGGACCCGAGATGGCCCTGCATCCAGCGCAAGGTGGAGCGTCTGTCGGTCGGCCTGATGTGGCCCGAACCGCTGGCCAAGCTGAAGCTGACGCCGGAAACCGATGCCGCCGTGGACGAGCTGGCCGAGACCCTGGCGCTGCGCAGGGTGGATCTCGAATCGGCGCGCGCGGCGGTGGCCGGTTTCGCCGAGGCGCATGGCGGCGGCACGCCGCTGATGGGCGAGGTGTTCTCGCGGGTCTTCGACAGGCTGTCCTCGCGGCGCACCCGGATCATCTCGGGGATCGGAGACTTCTCGCTGAGCCAGATCGCGCTGTCGGAAAAGATCGACGCGGCGCGCGCCGAGATGGACACGCAGATGGCGCAGGACGCGCCGGATTACGACAAGGTGGACGCGCTGGAGGAGCAGCTCGACTGGGATCAGCGCATCTTTACCGACCGGCAGAAGACGATCACCTATCTTTGCGAAACCCCGACCCTGCTGGAAAAGCGGCTCTACGAGATCTCGCAGATGCTGCATGCGGCGGGGCGCAAGGATGGCGGCTGAGCGCCGCGCCTTGCGGTAAGCCTGTCAGGAAAACGGATCGAGGATGCGCGCGCCGGTGGGGGCGAAATCCGAGACATTGCCGGTAACGACGGTCGCGTCGCGCGCCAAAGCCTGCGCGGCGATCATCAGATCGGCGCCGGAATGGCCGAGCCGGGCGGAGAGGTCGCCCCAGATCACCGCGTCCGAGGCGGTGAAGTCGAGCAGCCGGTCGGCAAAGACCGTGACCGTGCGCTCGATCCAGGCGCGCAGGTCGCGTGCGAAATCCGGGTTCTTGGGCTCTTGCAGCCGGATGCCGCGCTCGATCTCGCCCAGCGTGATGACGCTCAGAAACAGATCGGTCTCGGCCTGCGCCGCGAGCCACGCCGCCACCTTGGGCGCACGCTCCGCCCGCCGTGCCGCCGAGATCACATTGGTGTCGAGGATCAGCGTCAAAAGGCCACGTCCCTCGGCGCCGCCTCGGCGCGCGGGATGTCGTCGCCGGGAAAGGCCAGGAGATGCTCGGCAAAGCTGCCGCGATTGGCGCGCGCCGCCTCGGTCAGCCTGTGGTACTCCTCGGCAGAGACCACCACGACGGCGGGCTTGCCGCGCCGCGATACCTCCTGCGGGCGCCCGGCCAGCGCCGCCTCGACCACCGCGCTGAAGCGGTTCTTGGCGTCCTGCAAGGTCAGCATGGCAATCTCCTGTCTAGCTATCTGGCTAGATAGGTTCTCGCACCCTCTCTGTCAAGCACGCCGCCCCGCCCGGTTCAGAAATCGAGCCCGAGATCCAGCGTCTTCGCGGAATGGGTCAGCGCGCCGGCGGAGATGTAATCCACCCCGGTCGCGGCGACCTCGGCGATGCGCTCCAGTCGCATATTGCCCGAGGCCTCCAGACAGAGCCGCCCGGCGGTCAGCCGCACCGCCTCGCCGATCTCGCCCGTATCCATATTGTCGAGCAGCACCGCCTCGGCGCCGCCCTCGTCCAGCACCTCTTCGAGCTGGGCCAGCGTGTCGACCTCGATCTCGACCCGGATCATGTGCGAGGCCCGCGCCTTGATCGCCTGCAAGACCGGGCGCACCCCACCCGCCGCTGCGATGTGGTTGTCCTTCACCAGGATCGCGTCGGAGAGCGAAAAGCGATGGTTGAACCCGCCGCCATGCAGCACCGCCTGTTTCTCGACGATGCGCAGGCCGGGAGTCGTCTTGCGGGTACAGGTGATGCGCGCCTGCGTGCCCCCGGTCTCGGCGACAAAGGCGGCGGTCATCGTGGCGATGCCCGAGAGCCGCCCGGCAAAGTTCAGCGCCACGCGCTCGGCGGAGAGGATGGAGGCGGCATCGCCTTCGATCTCCATCAGCACGTCGCCGGGCGCGATGGGCGCGCCGTCGGGTGTCAGCACGCGCAGCTCCAGCGCCGGATCGACCATGTGAAAGGCGATGCGCGCGATCTGCATGCCCGAGACGATCCCCGCCTCACGCGCCCGGATGCGCGCGCTGTAGCGGGTGCGGTCGGGGATGACGGTTCGGGTGGTGAGATCGCCATAGGTGCCCAGATCCTCCATCAGCGCGGCGCGGACCAGCGGGTCGAGGATCATGTCGGGCAGCGGAGGGAGGGACATCAGGCGGGTTCCTTCTGAAAACGGGCGCGAAGGGCGAGCGCCTCATCGAGCGTCATGCGGCTGCGCGTGCCGGTCTCGCCGGCGCTCTGCGGCCGGTCCGAGCGGAAATGCGCGCCCCGGCTTTCCTCGCGCAGCCAGGCGGCGGCGGCGATCAGCGTGGCGGTGGCGGTCATGTTGCGCAGCACCGCACAGCCGGGCTGCGCCGCCTCGACGGCAGCGATCTCGCGCAGGCAGTTTTGCAGGCCGCCGGCATCGCGGATCACTCCGGCGCCTGCGGTCATCGTCAGACGCAGACGGGCCACAAGACCTGGGTCGGGCAGCTCGGCGGCGCCGGTCTCGGGCAGGCTCACCAGCGGTGCGCCGGGCCTGTCGCCCAGCGTCTCGGCAATATCGGCGGCGCAGCGGCGGGCATAGACCAGCGCCTCCAGAAGCCCGTTCGAGGCCAGACGGTTGGCGCCATGCAGCCCGGTCGAGGCGACCTCGCCGCAGGCCCAGAGCCCGGCGATCGAGCTGCGCCCGGCGGCATCGGTCGCCACGCCGCCCATGTGGTAATGCGCGGCGGCAGCGACCGGGATCGGCTCGGCCACCGGATCGAGACCGGCGGCCATGCAGGCCTCGGTCACAGAAGGGAATTCCTCCCGAATTCGGGATCCCAGCGCCGCGCGTGTGTCGAGCACCGGGCGCAGCCCGGCCTGGCTCTGGGCATAGACGGCGCGCGCCACCACGTCGCGCGGCGCGAGTTCCAGATCCGGGTGCTGCCCGGTCATGAAGCGCGCGCCTCGTTTGTTGAGCAGCACCGCCCCCTCGCCGCGCAGCGCCTCGGTGGCGAGCGGCGCCGGGTCGAGCCCGATATCCATGGCGGTCGGGTGGAACTGCACGAATTCCATATCCGCCATCACCGCGCCGGCGCGCGCCGCGAGCCCCGCACCCTGCCCCCGGATCCGCGCGGGATTGGTGGTGAGCGCATAGAGCCCGCCGGAGCCGCCCGCCGCCAGCAGGCAGACGGCGGTTTCCAGCAGCACCGGCGCGCCACCCGAGGCGGGCGCGATCTCGACCCCGCTCAGGCGCCCCGCGTCGCAGCGCAGCCCGGTGGCGACATGCCCGTCCAGCACCTGCACCGAGGGCGTCGCCTGCACCTGCGCCACCAGCGCGCGCATGATCTCGGCCCCCGCACGGTCGCCGCGCACGCGCACGACGCGGGCAAAACCATGCGCCGCCTCGCGCGAGAGCAGATAGCCGCCGCTGGCATCGCGGTCGAAGGGCGCGCCCAGATCGGTGAGGGTCAGGATATGGTCGCGCGCCTCCTGCGTGACGGCGCGCGCGACCTGCGGATCGACGATGCCGGCGCCGGCGCGCAGCGTGTCTGCGGCATGCGCTTCGGGGCTGTCGGGCACGTCCATCGCTGCCGCGACACCGCCCTGCGCCCAGGCCGAGCTCGCGCCCTCGCCCAGCGGATCGGGCGAGACCAGCAGCACCGGACGCGGCGCCAGCGCCAACGCCGCATAGAGCGCCGCGAGACCGGCGCCCAGAATGACCACCCGACCGGTAGAAACCTGTTGCATGATCTCAGGCGCTCAGACGCCGCGACATGTCGATCATCCGCTGCACCGCCTGACGCGCGCCCTCGGCGACCTGCACGTCGACCTCGACCGCGCCCTCCATGCTGTGCAGCGACCAGAGCACCTTCTCCAGCGTGATCTTCTTCATGTAGGGGCACATGTTGCAGGGGCCGACAAACTCGATCCCCGGCAGCGCGTCGGAGATGTTCGACGCCATCGAGCACTCCGTCACCAGCAGCGCCTTTTCCGGCTGCTCGCGCGTCACATAGTCGATGATGCCGCTGGTCGAACCGGAGAAATCCGCCTCCGCCACCACATCGGGCGGGCATTCCGGGTGCGCGATGATGCGGGTGTCGGGCTGCCAGTCGCGGAAATCCTTCAGCTCCTGCGCGGTGAAACGCTCATGCACGATGCAGGAGCCGTCATACCAGACGATGTTTTTCTGCGGCACCTGCCTGGCGACGTTCTGCGCAAGGTACTTGTCCGGCGTCATGATCACCGTCTCGGCGTCGAGCCCGGCGACGATCTGCGCCGCGTTGGACGAGGTGCAGCAGATATCCGACGCCGCCTTCACCTCGGCGGAGGTGTTCACATAGGTGACCACCGGCGCGCCCGGATAGCGGCGGCGCATCTCGGCGATACCGTCGGGCGTGATGCTTTCGGCCAGCGAACAGCCGGCCTCCATGTCGGGGATCAGCACGGTTTTCGACGGGTTCAGGATCTTGGAGGTCTCGGCCATGAAATGCACGCCGCATTGCACGATCACATCCGCCTCGACCTTGGTCGCCTCGATGGCGAGCTGAAGGCTGTCGCCCACCACGTCGGCGATGCCGTGATAGATGTCGGGCGTCATGTAATTATGCGCCAGGATCACCGCATTGCGCTCTGCCTTCAGGCGGTTGATCGCCTCGACATAGGGCGCATGGATCGCCCAGTCGGCAGGCGAGAGCACGCGGCTCATACGGGCATAGATATCGCTCTGGCGCTCCGCCGCTTCCGGCGACGGGGCGAGATCGTAATACGCGCCGAGCGTCTCGGCGATGGCGGTCTGATCGAGCATTTCGGGGCTCCTCTCTCCCGGGCTTCGGCCTAATCGTTTGTGTGTAAACAAAAAACTGCGTCAGGCCGGACCACGCGTCTTAGACCGGCGGCGACGCAAGGGCAACCGCCTTTGCATTTGCCGGGAAAAACCGGTGCCGGATGCATGTTCCGGGAACAGATGCTGTGACCAAAGCCACGCTGTCCGGAGGGGCGCGCCGCGCCTATGCTCGGCGTGAAAGAGATGAGGACCGCCGCGATGCCCGAAACACCCGAGACCCAAGCCGCCGCGCTCGCCCGTCTGGGCCTGCGCATGGAGGCCGCCGACCCCGAGCGCATGGCGATGCTCGCAGCGCAGCTCCGCGCCGATGCCCTTCACCTGCGCCGCAAGCTGCCCTTCGGGACCGAACCGCTCGGCGGGCCGGTGAGCGGCCGGCCGCAGGAGCCTGAGGCGTGAGCCCCTGGACCCTGTCGGCGGCCGCCGAGGCGATGCAGGAGGGTAAACTCACCGCACGGGCGCTGGTCGAGGACTGTCTGGAACGCATCGACTCGCGGCCCGAGCTTGCCGCCTTCGTCACTGTCACCGCCGAGACCGCCCGGCGTGCCGCCGATATGGCAGACAGCGCCTCGGCGCGTGGCCCGCTGCATGGCCTGCCGCTGGGGCTGAAGGACATCATCGAGACCGAGGGCGTGCGGACCGCCGGCGGCTCGCGACTGTTCCTCGACCGGGTGCCGGCGCTCTCGGCCGCGCTCTGGGATCGGCTGGAGGCGGCGGGCGCGATCCTGCTCGGCAAGACCACCACCTGGGAATTCGCCATCGGCGGCACCAGGCAGGATCTGCCCTTTCCGCCGGCGCTGAACCCCTGGGATGTGACGCGCGAGACCGGCGGCTCCTCCTCCGGCTCGGCGGCGGCGGTGGCGGCGGGCATGGTGCCCGGGGCCATCGGCACCGATACGGCGGGCTCGATCCGGGTGCCCGCCGCGTGGTGCGGCTGTGCCGGGCTGAAGCCGACGCAGGGGCTGGTGAGCCGCGCGGGCATCTACCCGCTGTCGCACACGCTCGACCATGCCGGGCCTATCGCCTGGACGGTGCGGGACTGCGCGCTGCTGATGAGTGCGCTGGCCGGCCCGGATCCCCGCGACCCTTCGACCCGCAACGCCCCCGCGCTCGACTGGCTCGGGCGGCTGGATGGCGGCGTCTCCGGCCTGCGGATCGGCATTGCCGAGGGGCTGCTCGACGATATCGACGCGGAGATGGCCGACGGCATCGCCGCCGCAGGTCGGGCGCTTGTGCATGCGGGCGCCGAGCTGGTGCCCGTGACCCTGCCGCCGCTGCGCGATTTCGACGCCGCCTGCAACATCATCACCCGCTCCGAGACCTTCAGCTATTACCGCGACGCGCTCGCCACCCGGCCCGAAGCCTTCGGCGAGGAAACCCGCGCCCGGATGATGGCGGGCGGGCTGGTCGCGGCGGCGGAGTATATCGACGCGCTGCGCATCCGCACCGAACTGATCGAGGCGATGGAGCGGCTGTTCACCGGGGTCGACCTGCTGCTCGCGCCGCTCGCGGGCTCGACCGCGCCCGAGGCCGGCAGCGCCACCAGCTATGCGCGCCTCGCCACACGGCCCTTTTCCGTCACCGGCAGCCCGGCGCTCTCGGTGTGCAGCGGCTGGGGATCGGACGGGCTGCCACTCTCGGCGCAGATCGTCGGGCCGGCCTATGGCGACCCCATCGTGCTGGCGGCGGGCGCGGTGATCGAGCAGGCGCTTGGCGAACGCGACCGGCGGGTTTGAGGCTCAGCCGTCGCGGGAGAGCGCCTCGGCGAGGAAATCGACAAAGCAGCGGATTCGCGGGCTGAGAAACCGCGCGTCGTGATAGATCGCGTAGAGCGGCACGCCCTCGGCAGGCGCGAACCCGTCGAGCAGCGGCACCAGCCGTCCCGCCGCCAGATCCGCCTCGACCACATGCCGCGACAGGCAGGCGATGCCGAGCCCGGCCAGCACCAGCCCGCGCAGCATCGAGCCCTGACTGGCGCTGAATGCGCCCTGCACCGGAACCGCCAGCGCCTGCCCCGCATCCTCGAAATGCCAGGTGTTGAACATCGGCCGGGTGCTCAGCAGGCAGGTATGCTGCGCCAGATCGCGCGGATGTGCAGGCGTTCCTGCGCGGGCGAGATAGGCCGGCGTGGCACAGATCACCAGCGGCGACGAGCCGATGCGGCGCCGGATGAAACTGTCGCGCGCGGGGGTCTCGTGTGTGATGGTCAGGTCGACCGCGTCCTCGATCGGATCGGTGAAGCCGTTGCGCAGATGGAATTCCACCGCCAGCTCCGGATATCGCGCGTGGAACTCCGCCATGACCGGCGCGATGCGCGTCTCCGCCACCGAGGCCGAGACAAAGACCCGCAGCAGCCCGGCAGGCCGCCCGGCGCCGGCGCTGAGGCTCGCCTCCGCCTCCGAAAGCGCCGCGACCGCCTGACGGCAGCCCTCGTACCAGGTGCGGCCCTCGGCGGTGGCGGCAAGCCGGCGCGAGTCGCGATCGACCAGACGCAGGCCGAGCTGCGCCTCCAGCCGCGCGACGGTTTTCGAGACGGTGGAGGGCGTCAGCCCCAGCCGCCTTGCGGCAAGGGAAAAGCTGCCCTCCTCGATGACGGCGGCGAAGACAAAGATGTCGGACTTGCGGTGCAGCATGGTGGCGCGACTATGCCGCCGGGTCCGGGCACAGGGAAGAGCGGCAACAGGGAAGGCGCTACGTTTCGGGCCAAACAGGCCCCGCGGCCTCTGGCGCTCTGCGCAAAGTTTGGGCGACACAAAGAAATAATTCAGCATTCTTCAATAACAGATATCAGGACAATTCATGTTATATTGACTGTTTGCCGCCGGGCCGGATCTTTGGCGACATGGAGACCCGGGCATGACTCACACCCATTTCGATCAGGTCGCCCGCGACACCGGCGACGACCCGTTCGGCGCCGCCGCTCGCGCGCATTTCGAGGCCTGGATGGCACGCGACCCGCTCACGCCTTTCGGGCTGGGCAAGCGGCCTGCGCTGATCAATGTCGACCTGCAACGGCGCTACACCGATACCGGCAGCTTTGGCACCGCCTATCCCGGCCACCCCGAGCAGTTCACCGCGATCGATGCGCTGGCAAGCGCTCTGCGCGGCCTCGGCCTGCCCGTGGTCTGGACCTATGTCGCCTACCGCCCGGACGGCAGCGATTGCGGGCTCTGGGGACGGCGTTCGACCTCTCCCACCGCGATCCATACCGTCACCGAAGACCACCCTCATGCGGAACTCGACCCGCGCCTCGACGTGGACCGCGCCCGCGATCTGGTGTTGCGCAAGCGCATGGCATCGGCGTTTTTCGAGACACATCTGCCCTCGTATCTGCGGCTCGCGGGTGTCGACAGCGTGATCGTCACCGGCGGCGCCACCTCGGGCTGCGTGCGTCAGACCGCGGTCGACGCCATGTCCTCTGGCCTGCCCGTCACCCTGCCGCTGGAATGCGTGGCCGACCGCGAACCCGGCCCGCATTACGCCAATCTCTACGACATGGCGACGAAATATGCCGACATCCGCCCGGTTGTCGATGTCCTCTCCCATCTCGCCCATCTGAAGGACCAGAAATGAGCCTTTTGCCGACCAAACCCGGTTTCATGGCCGGGCGCAGCGTGCCGCCCGAGCCCGGATATTATGACTACGCCCCCTATATGGGCCGACCAAAGATAACATGGCCGGAGGGCAAGCGTCTGGCCTTCTGGGTCGCGCCCAATATCGAATTCTACGAGCTGGCCCCACCCGCCAGTGAGGCCCGCGCGGTCTGGTATCGGCCCGAGCCGGACGTGCTCAACTACGCCATGCGCGATTACGGCAACCGCGTCGGTTTCGACCGGATGGCCGATGTCATGGCGGCGCATGGCGTGCGTGGTTCGGTCTCGCTCAACGTGGCGGTCTGCGACCATTACCCGAAGATCATCGAACGCTGCTGCGAACTGGGCTGGGAGCTCTTCAGCCACGGCATCTACAACACCCGCTACATGTACGGCATGAGTGAGGACGAGCAGCGCCGGGTGATCCGCGACGCGCGCAAGACGATCCTGCGGGTCTCGGGGCAGCGCCTCGACGGCTGGCTCTCCCCCGCGATTTCGAACGAGCTGGAAACGCAGGATCTGCTCGCAGAGGAAGGGCTGCTCTACACGCTCGATCTGTTCCACGACGACCAGCCGATGCCGGTGAAGACCCGTTCGGGTAAGAAATTCACTTCGCTGCCCTATATGATGGATGTGAACGACGTGCCGGTGCTGAACTTCCAGAGCATCTCGCCGCAGGATTACCTCCAGCTCATCAAGGATCATTTCGACCAGCTTTATGCCGAGGGCGAAGAGAGCGGCACCGTCATGTGCCTGCCGCTGCACCCCTATCTCATCGGCCAGCCGCACCGGCTGTGGATCCTCGATCAGGCGCTGGATTACATCTGCTCGCATAGCGGCGTCTGGCTCGCGACCGGGCGCGAGATCGCGCAGTGGTTCAACGACCACCATTACGATGAGATGGAGCGCTGGATCGCCGGCCTTGGTCAGGAGGGCGGGGAATGAGCGTGCCCGAGAGCTATTTCGACTATCCGAACCGCCGCGAGGGGGTCGATCACGACCGCTTTGCCTTCCGGTCCTTGCGCGATGCGCCGCCGGTGCAATGGTCGCACGGTGGCAAGCTGGCGCTCTGGGTCACGCTGCATCTGGAGCATTTCCCGCTCAACATGCCGGGCAAGCCGCTGCTGCCCATCGGCGGGTTCGATCGCCCCGGCGTCAGCGTCTGGGATTATACCGAACGCGATTACGGCAACCGGGTCGGGATCTTCCGCCTGATGCGGCTGCTCGACCGGCACGGCATCACGCCCACCGTGGCGATGAACGCGGCGGTGGCAGAGCGCTGCCCGCCGCTGATGGAGGCGATGCTGGAGCGCGGCTGGGAGATCGCGGCGTCTGGCGTGGATATGGGCCATCTGCACCATGGCGAAATCCCGCCCGAGGAAGAGGCGCGGCTTGTCGCCGAAAGCTTTGCAACGCTCAGACGCATTTCCGGGCAGGCGGTGACCGGCTGGCATTCGCCGGCGCATTCGCAATCGCCCCGCACCGCCGATCTGGTGGCCGCCGAGGGTGGCCAATGGATCGCCGACTGGATCAATGACGACATGCCCTATCGCTTCCGCACAGATGCGGGGTCTCTGGTGCAGATGCCGCTCAGCTACGATCTGTCCGACCGCAAGGTGATGCAGCTTCAGGCCCAGCCCGCCGCGATCTGGTCCGGACAGGTGGAGGCCGCGCGCGATCTGCTGCTGTCGGAGACCGCGACCTATGGCGGGCGCATTCTGTCGCTGTCGCTCTCGCCCTGGGTGGCGGGGCGGCCCGCCAAGATCGCGACGCTCGACCGGCTGTTCAGTTCGCTGCTTTCCGACTCGGAGGTGAAACCCGCGACCGGCGGCGCGCTGGCCGCAGACTGGGCGGCGCAGGTTCCCGCATGACCGGGCTGCCGCGCCCGGCCTCCGGCGATCTCGCCGCGCTCGACGCGATTGCGGCGGCAGACGAGATCCGCGCGGGTCGGCTCACCAGCGAGGCGCTGGTGCAGGCCTGTCTCGACCGGATCGCCGTGCGCGACGAGGCGGTGCGCGCCTGGACCCATCTCGACCCCGAGGCGGCGCTCGCCGCCGCCCGCGCCGCAGACCGCAGCGCGCCGCAAGGGCTGCTGCATGGCGTGCCGGTCGGCATCAAGGACGTGATCCGCACCGCCGACATGCCCACCGGCATGAACTCCCCGCATCACCAGAGCGACGGCCCGACGCAGGACGCGGCGGCGGTGGAGATCCTGCGCCATCACGGCGCCATCGTGCTGGGCAAGCTCGACACGGTGGAATTCGCGGTGAACGGACGGCGCGCGGCCACGCGCAACCCGCATGATCCGGCCCACACGCCGGGCGGCTCCTCCAGCGGCTCCGGCGCGGCGGTCGCGGATTTCCAGGTGCCGCTGGCGCTCGGCACCCAGACCGGCGGCTCGGTGATCCGCCCGGCGGCATTCTGCGGCGTGCCCGCGATGAAACCGAGCTGGGGCAGCGTGCCGACCGAGGGCATGCGGAGCTGCTCAGCAAGCCTCGACACACTCGGCTGGTATGGCCGGTCCGTCCGCGACCTTGCACTGCTCTGGCGGGCCTTCCAATGGCAGGCCGCCCTCCCCGTCGCCCCAGAGATCGCCGGCCTGCGCATCGGGCTCTGCCTGTCGCCGGTGGCAGACCTCCTGCAACCGCCGGCGCTGGCGGCGCTGGCCATGGCGGCAGAGGCGCTGCGCGGCGCGGGTGCCGAGGTGATCCCGGTCGAGCTGCCGGAACCGGAGGGCGCGCGGCTTTCCGAGGCGCATAAGACGGTGATGCAGGGCGAGATGCGCGCCACCTTTCTGAACGAGGCGCTGCGCTTTCCCGATCTCTACCCCGAGCTGCGCGGCATCGTCACCGCGCCGATGCAAGACGATTTCCTCGACGCGCTCGATTTCGCCGCCGCGATGCGGCCCCGGACGGATGCGCTTTTTGCGCCTTTCGACGCGGTACTCACCCCGTCGGCACCCGATGTGGCGCCCATCGGGCCGGAAAACACGGGCGGCGCGCTCTGCAACCGGATCTGGACACTGCTGCATCTGCCGGTGATCCACCTGCCGCTGCCGCACGGCCCCGGCCTGCTGCCCGCCGGCGTCTCGCTGATCGCGCCGCGCGGGCGCGACGCGGCGCTGCTGAATACGGCGACAGCGCTGGAAGGGCTCTTTGCCACCTGCCCGCCGCGCGGCGCCTGATCTTTACATTACACTGTGTTCTATGTGAGCGCGCCATCCAGTGCCGAGAGGGCGCCGGTTCCGCGCCCCGCGAAGAAACCATGACAAATAAGCACGAAGCCTGCCCGTTTTCACACATATCAGCGGTGAAAGCTGCGTATTTCATCATCATTCCACAAACCGACAATACATACTGACATATTATAGCTAAAAGCATTTACATCATCTCTACGCATGTCATGACGGTATCCATGAGGCCGCGCGCGTCGCAGCCGCTGTGACCGAGGACAGGAATGATACGCATCGGAATTGATATCGGGGGCACCTTCACCGATTTCGCCGTCTGGCAGGGCAAGGAAGGCTTCGACCGGATCCTGACGCACAAGACCCCGTCGACCCCGCCGGATTTCGCCGAGGGCATCAAGACCGGGCTGCGCGATCTGCTGCCGCGCATCGAACGCGCGCCTGACGAGCCGATCCTGATCGTGCACGGCATGACCGTGGGCACCAACACCGTCATCGAACGCTCCGGCGCGCCGCTGGCCCTGCTGGTCACCGAAGGGTTCAAGGATATCCTGCGGCTCGGGCGGCTGCGGGTGCTGAAGCCTTTCGACATGTTCTCCTCTCGCGTCGAGCCGCTGATTGCGCGCTCGGAGGTCTATGAGATCGACGAGCGCACCGCCCCCGAGGGTCGCGAGATCGCGGCGCTCGACACCGGCGCCTGCGTGACCGCCGCGCGCAACGCCAAGGCCAAGGGGATCCATACGCTGGTGGTCTGCTTCCTGCATTCCTACGCCGCCCCCGCCCATGAGTTGGCCGCGCGCGACGCGATCCTTGCTGCCGAGCCGGATATGGACGTGGTGCTGAGCCACGAGGTCTGGCCGCAGGAGGGCGAATACGAACGCGCCACGCTGGGGGTGCTCAATGCCTTTGTAAAGCCGGTGATGTCGGCCTATCTGGGCGAGGTCGAGAGTTTTCTTGCCGAAGAGCTGCCCGAGGCGCGGCTGTTCGTGGCAAAATCCAATGGCGGCATGATGTCCTCTGCCGAGGCGCGGGTCTTCCCGGTGCACACGCTGCTCTCCGGCCCCGCCGCCGGGGTCACCGCGACGCAGTTTCTGGGTCAGCTCACCGGGCAGGACGACCTCTTAACCATGGATATGGGCGGCACCTCCACCGATATGTCGCTGGTGCGCGACGGGCGCTCGATCACCTCCAACGGCTCCGAGATCGGGGATTTCCCGCTGACCCTGCCGGTCACCACCATCGAGGCGATGGGCGCCGGCGGCGGCTCGATCCTCTGGACCGACGGCGCGGTTCTGCGTGCCGGGCCGCGCAGCTCCGGCGCCCGCCCCGGCCCCGCCTGCTACGGGCGCGGCGGCACGGAGCCGACACTTTCGGATGCTTACCTGCTCTGCGGCTATCTCGGCGACGCGCTGCTGGGCGGCGATCTGGTGCTCGACCGCGCGGCCTCCGAGGCGGCCTTTGCCCCCATCGCCGAAACGCTGGGCACCGGCACGGCGGAGGCGGCGGACAATGCGATCACCGTGGCCACCGCCACCATGGTGGGCCGCGCGATGCCCTACATGGCGCGGCTCGGCGTCGATCCGCAGCAGCTCACGCTGGTGCTGTTCGGCGGCGCGGGCTCGATCCACGGGCCGCTGCTTGCCGATGAGCTGGGGATTTCCCGCGTGCTCGTGCCGCCGACGCCCTCGGTCTTTTGCGCGGCGGGCTGTCTCGTCGCGCCGGTGATCCACGACGCCGTGCGCTCGGTGCGCGGCCCGGTCGAGGTCGAGCCGGTTTTCGAGCAGCTCGAAGCGCAGACCCGCGACTGGCTCGCGGGGCAGATCGAGCCGGGTTGGCTGCTCGGCACCTCGATCGAGCGCTACGCATCAATGCGCTATGTCGGCCAGTCCTTCTCGCTCGACGTGGCGCTGCCCGAGGGGGGTGGACGTGCGGAGGCCGAAGCGGCCTTTCACGCCGAACACCAGCGCGTCTATTCCCATGCCGACCCCGCAGCGCCGGTGGAATTCGTCGAGCTGCGCGTGCGCATCGTGGGCTTGCTGCCCACCCCGCCGGGCGGAGACAGCCGCAGCGCGGGCACCGGCGAGGCCGCCCCCACCGGCCACCGCCCGATGCGCTTTGCCGGGCAGACCGTCGACGCGGTGCCGATCTATGCGCGCGGCGATCTCGGCGCCGCGGCCTCGGTCGACGGCCCCGCGATCATCGACCAGGTGGACACCTCGATCCTCGTGCCCGCGGGCTTCACCGCCACGGCGGGCGAGATCGGCGAACTCGTTCTGGAAAGGAAGGCCTGAGATGGACGCGATCCGCACCGAGGTGATGCGCAACCGCTTTGCGGCGCTGGTCGAGGAAGCCTCGATCATCCTCTACAAGACCGCCCACACCACCTTCATCAAGCAGACGCAGGATTATCAATGCGCCATGTGCACGGTGGAGGGCGAAGTCTTTGCCTATCCCCGCTCCAACGGGGTGGCGACGCTGGTGGGCCTGTCGCTGAAACCGGCCATCGACCGGATCGGGGTCGAGAACATCCACCCCGGCGATGTGATCATCACCAACGATCCGTTCTCGACCGAGGGCATGTGCACCCACACACCCGACATTTTCACCCTGCGCCCGATCTTCCATGAGGGCGAGCTTTTGTGCTTCTCCTGGGCGTTTGCGCATGTCTCGGACGTGGGCGGCGCGGTGCCCTCCTCGATTTCGCCGTCCTTTACCGAGATCTTCCAGGAAGGGCTGCGCATGCGCCCGGTCAAGCTCTTCCGCGAGGGGGAGCTCAACGAGCAGCTCAAGGACATCATCTCGGACAACTGCCGTATCCCGTCCGAGACATGGGGCGACATCATCGCCATGTGTTCGGCGCTGTCCTCCATGGACCGGCGGATCATCGAGCTGGTGGAGCGCTACAGCGTCGACGACCTGACGGCGGGTATCCGTGAGGTGCTGGCCTATGGCGAGGCCAAGGCGCGCGAGGTGATCTCGGATCTGCCGGACGGGTCGTGGAGCTTTTCGGATTATATCGAGGTGGTCGCGGGCCAGCCGCTGCTCTTGCGCTGCACGATGACGGTCACCGGCTCGGATGTGCTGCTGGATTTCACCGGATCCTCGCCGCAGGTGCAGGCCGCGTGCAACTTCGTCACCGGCGCGGCGCCGCACCCGGCGCTGGTGCGCTGCTTCGTGGCCTATCTGCTCAGCTCCTCGCCCGAGATGCCGATGAATGGCGGCATCGTGCGCCCGATCCGCACCCGCGCGCCCAAGGGCGTGATCATGAACGCCGAGTTCCCGGCGGCCTCGGGCAACCGTGCCGCCTCCTACACCCGCATCTACGACCTCGTGCTCGGCTGCCTCAATCAGGCGATCCCCGAGGCGCTGGCGGGCGGCGGTGGTTCGCAGGCGGCGATCATCGCCGCCTCGGTCACCGACCCGCTGACCCGCAAGCCCAGGGTCTCGGTCATCCAGCCGCTGATCGGCGGCTCCGGCGGGCGGCGCAGCATGGACGGGATCGACGCCATCGACACGCCGTTCGGCTTCCTGCGCTCGGCGCCCACCGAAAGCGTGGAGCACGAGATGCCCTTCCTCGTGCGCCGCTTCGGGCTGGTCACCGACAGTTTCGGCGCGGGCCGCTACCGCGGCGGCGCGGCGCTGGAGATCGAGCTGGAGAACCGCAGCCACGAAGCCACCTTTTCGGTGCGCGGCTGCGACCGGTTCACCTTTCAGCCCTGGGGCGTGGCCGGCGGCGCTGCCGGTCATTGCGGCGGCGGCTGGAAGAACGGCGAACCGGTCAGCATGATCGAGCTGCAAAAACTCGGGCGCGGCGACCGGCTGCATCTGCGCTCCCCCTCGGGCGGCGGCTTTGGCGACCCGCTGGAGCGCGACCCGGAGGCGGTGCTGCTGGATGTCCGCGACGGGCTGTTGAGCGAAGCGCGCGCGCTGGTCGATTACGGCGTGGTGATCCGCGACGGCGCGCTCGATCTCCAGGCGAGCGGGGCCGCGCGGGCAGAGGCGAAAGCCAGGACCGAACCGCAAGACGGGCTCTTCAATGTCGGCGCCCAACGCCGCGCCTATGAGACCGACTGGCCGGAACCCTCCACCGTGGCGCTCTCCATCGGGCTGCTCGAGGCGCCCTCGGGCCTGCGCTCGGCGGTCAAGACCTGGGTCACCGAACGCCAGCCCAAAGGCGCCGACCCCGAAACCGTAAACGCCCTGCTCAAAGAGGGGCTCGCACAGATCCTGTGAGCCCGCCCCGGCCCGTCACCGGGCCGGCCCACCCAGACAGAACGAGTGAGACCATGCATCAACTTGCCACCGTGCCCTCCGACACCGAGCTTCCGAAATCCGCCGATGTCGTCGTGATCGGCGGCGGCATCGTCGGCGCCTGCACCGGGCTCTTCCTCGCCGAGGCCGGGTTCAAGGTGGTGATCTGCGAAAAGGGCGAATTCGGCGCCGAGCAATCCAGCCGCAACTGGGGCTGGGTGCGCAAGATGGGCCGCGACCCGCGCGAGCTGCCGCTGGCGATCCAGGCCTTCGAGGAATGGAAGGGGCTCAACGCGCTCACCGGCGAAGAGACCGGCTTTCGTCAGCAGGGCATCACCTATTTCGCCGAGACCGAAGAGATGATGGCGAAATACCTGCACTGGCTCGACTACGCCAGGGAATACCAGCTCGACACGCGCGAGATTACGTCCGACGAGCTGAAAGAACTGGTGCCCGGCATGGCACGCGACTTTGCCGGCGGGCTGCACACGCCCTCGGACGGCATGGCCGAGCCCGCGCTTGTCACCGCCGCCGTGGTCACCGGCGCGCGCAAATTCGGCGCGCTGGCCTTTTCGCGCTGCGCGGTGCGCGGGGTGGAGACCGAGGCCGGCAAGCTCTCCGGCGTTGTCACCGAGAAGGGCGCGATCAAATGCCCCTTTGCAGTGCTGGCGGGCGGCACCTGGTCGACGCTCTTTGCGCGCAATCTCGGCATCCGCATCCCGCAGCTCAAGTTCCTCGCCAACGTGATGCGCACCGAGCCCATCGCGGGCGGCCCCGAGGGCTGCGGCTCCGGCCCCGGCTTCGGCTTCCGCAAGCGGCTGGATGGCGGCTACAACGTCTCGATGCGCTCGGCGCATCCGGTCGACATCGTGCCCGACAGCTTCCGCTTTTACCGCGATTTCCAGCAGGCGCTGAGCCACGAGAAAAAGGCCATGCGGCTGCGCGTGTCGCGCCGCAGCTTCCACGAGCTGATGGTGCCGAATTCCTGGAAGCTCGACGCGGTCTCGCCCTTCGAGAAAGAGCGGATCCTGAACCCCGAGCCCGCGCACAAGATCCTCGACGAGGCCAAGGTGAATATCGGCAAGCTGTTCCCGGCGCTGAAAGATATCAGGATCGCCGACCGGATCGGCGGGCAGGTCGATGCCACCCCCGACGCGCTGCCGATCATCTCCGGCGTGGACGACATCCCCGGCCTGCATGTGGCCACCGGGTTCTCGGGCCACGGCCTTGGCGTCGCGCCCGGCGCGGGGCGGATGATCGCGCAGATGATCCAGGGCAAGACGCCACTGGTCGACCCCGAGCCATATCGCCTGTCGCGCTTCACCGACGGCACCAAGATCGAACACTGGCCCATCGGGTTCTGAGACGGAGTCCTCCATGACCACCCCCATCGACCATATCGTACTGCTGGTTCACGATCTCGCCGCCGCCACCGCGACGTTCCAGGCGGCCGGGTTCAGCGTGTTGACCCGCAAGGACGCCACGCAGAAGGGCGGCGCGAGCTATCGCTTCGTCTGTTTCGCCGACGGCAGCTATCTGCTGCTCACCGCCTTCACGCCCGAAGGCGCCGCCAGCCACCGGCTCGGGCCGATCCTCGCCGAGACCGAGGGCCCCGGCGACTGGTCGCTCACCGTGCCCTCGGTGGACAAGGCCAGCGCGTTCGGCGCGGCGGCGGGGGTGACGCTGGGCACCACTCATGACGTCGCCAACGATGTGGAGGACGGCCATTGGGCGCTGCGCCTGCTTTTGACCGGCATCGGCGCCGGCGGCGATGACGCGCTGCCCTTCCTGATCGAGGATGTGCAGGGCCGCAACCTGCGCATCCCCGCCGCCGTGCCGCATGCCAACGGCGCCACCGGCATCGCCGAGCTGACCGTCGCCGCCGCCGATCCGGAGGGCTCCGCCCGGCGTGTCGCGGCGCTGGCCGGGCTGCCGCAGCCGCTGGGCGCACGTCTCACCGTCACGCCGGGCCAGTCGCTGCGCTTCGTGCCGCTCGACCCGCAGGGGCTTGGCACCGCGCGGACCGGAGGCTGCACCGGCATAAGGCTCTCCGGCGTGACCGCGCCGCTCGCCGGGATCGAGGGCAGCGCGCTGCGCGTCACCGCGGGGGTGCCGGCATGAGCGATGCCTTCCTGATCGAACCCGACGCGCTCGAAGCGCGGCTCGGCACAGAAAACCTGCGGGTGCTGGACTGTTCCTGGGCAATCCCCGAGGCCGGGCGCAACCCGCGCGCCGATTTCGAGGCGGCGCATATCCCCGGCGCGCAGTTCTTCGATCTCGACCGTGCGTCGGACCCCGACAGCCCGCATCCCAACATGATGCCCTCGGGCGCGCATTTCGGCACCTATGTGGGCGCGCTCGGCATCGACGCGGGCTGCCAGATCGTGCTCTATGACGACAGCTATGTCTCGGCCCGGGTCTGGTGGATGTTCCGCAGCTTCGGCCACGAGCGGGTGCGCATCCTCAACGGCGGCTGGAAGCGCTGGAAAGCCGAGGGCCGGCCCATCGCCAAGGGCGCGCCCGAGACGCCGGAGCCCGCCTTCTTCCCGATCCGCAACCAGCCGCGCGGCATCGCCGGCTGGGAAGAGATCCGCGATGCGCTGGAGAAGGGCGCGCAGGTTGTCGACGCGCGCAGCCCCGAGCGGTTTTCCGGCGCAATGGACTCGGGCTATCCCGGTGTCGCGGGCGGGCATATGCCCGGCGCGGTCAACCTGCCCTGGCAGGTCATGCTGCCGCAATCGGGCGATTTCACCTTCCTACCCCCCGCCGATGCCGAAGCCGCCTTTCGCGCCGCCGGCATCGACCCCAGCCAGCCGGTACTGTCGACCTGCGGCTCGGGCGTGACCGCCGCGATCCTGGTGTTCCAGCTCGCCCGGCTGGGCCGCGCGGCGCGGCTCTATGACGGCTCGTGGCACGAATGGGGCCAGCGCGACGACCTGCCCCGCATCAGCGAAGGGGTCTCCTGAGATGACCGAACCGAAACCCGAAACCCTCAACCCCACGAAACTGATCCAGGCCGGGCGCCCCGAAGGCGGCGACGGTCTGCCGGTCAACCCGCCGGTGGTGCGCGCCTCGACCTTTTCCTTCCGCTCGATGGAGGCGTTCAACGCCACCGCCGCCACCCCCTTTGACGCGCCGTTCTATGGCCGTGTGGGCACGCCCACGAGCTTTGCCTTCGAGAGTGCCATGGCCGAACTCGAAGGCGCCCATCGCGCCATCGCCTACCCCTCGGGTCTGGCGGCGATCATGGCGGTCTACATGGCCTATCTCTCGGCAGGCGATCATGTGCTGATGGTCGACAGCGTCTATGGCCCGGCGCGCCGCACCATGGTGCGAAGCCTGTCCCGCATGGGCGTGAGCGTGGATTTCTACGACCCCTCCATCGGCGCGGGGATCGAGGCGCTGATCGGCCCGGAAACCCGGCTCATCTACATGGAATCCCCCGGCAGCGGCACGTTCGAGGTGATGGACGTGCCCGCCATCGTCACCATTGCCCGCAAACACGGGATCGTCACCGCCATCGACAACACCTGGGCGACGCCGCATTACTTCCGCCCGCTGGAGCACGGCGTCGATGTCTCGATCCACGCGGCGACGAAATACATCACCGGCCATTCCGACGCGATGCTGGGCGTGGTGGCGGTGAGTGAGGCGGCGCATGACGCACTGCGCCGCGCCACGCAGGATCTCGGCATGGTGGCGGGCAGCGAAGAGGTCAATCTCGGTCTGCGCGGGCTGCACACGCTGGACGTCCGGCTGGCGCGGCACGATGCCAACGGGCGGGCGCTGGCGACATGGCTGGCGACGCGCCCCGAGACCGGCCGCATCCTGCACCCGGCGCATCCCGACTGCACCGGCCACGCGATCTGGAAACGCGATTTCGCCGGCGCCTCCGGGCTCTTTGCGGTGGAGCTGCCGGGCTGGGACGAGGCGCGCATCAATGCCTTCCTGCGCGGCATGGCGTGCTTCCGCATCGGCTTTAGCTGGGGCGGCTATGAAAGCCTCGCCCTGCCCGCCCATCCCGAGAGCCGCGAACATCCCAAATGGAAAGGCGGGCCGGTGCTGCGCTTTCATGCCGGTCTGGAAGATCCCGCCGACCTGATCGCCGATCTCGACCGCGCCTTTGCCCGGGCCGCAGCCGAAGCGTGAGGCGCCTCAGCGCCCGCGCGCCAGCGCCGGGTCGGCGGGATCGGCCGTCCCGATCGGCATCCGGGTGGCGTTGCGGAAATACTCGTCGATATATGTCTGAAACCGCGCCCCCACCAGCGAGGTGCGGTTGGGCTGGGTCAGCAGCCCGATCTCGCGCATCAGTGTCGGGTGGAAGGGCCGCGCCAGCAGCCGGTTGCTCTCGCGCAGATAGGGCGAGAAGGGCGAAATGATCGACACCCCCGCGCCGGCGGCGACGAAATTGCACACTGCCTCATGGGTGGTCGCCTCGACCACCACCTTGCGCGGCAGACCCAGCCGGTCAAAGATCTGGTCGATCTGGAACCGGGTCGGCGAAGAGCGCGGGAAACCGATGAACGGGAAATCCGCCAGATCCTGCGGCTCGATCATGCGCTTGCCGGCCAGCGGATGATCCGGCGGCATGATGCAGACGGCGGGCTCCGCCGAGATCAGCTCGACATCGAGATCGCCGGTGAAGGCGGGCAGCGACACCAGGCCGAACTCCACCTTGTCGGACTGCACCCAATCGACGATGCGGTCGTGGTGATCGACCTCGAGATTGACGGTGACGCCGGGATTGTCCCTGAGAAACTGTGAGATGATCTGCGGCAAAAGCCCGTTGCCGTAAAGGCTGATCGTGCCGATGCGCAGCTCTCCGATCTCCAGATCGCGGATCGCGAAGGCGCGGCGGTTGAGCTCCTCCAGCCCCGAAAACAGCGAGCCCACCTCCTCGCGCAGCCGCTTGGCCTCGGGCGTGGGGATGGTGCCGTGCCGGGTGCGACGAAACAGCGTGTAGCCGAGGCTCTCCTGCATGTCGGCCATCAGGCGGCTGACGGCGGGCTGCGAGATCTGGAGGAACTCCGCCGCCTTGGTCATGCTGCCCAGAAGCATCACCGCACGGAAGGCCTCGACCTGGCGCATCGTCAGTTGCCGCATACTCTTGACCTCCGTACCCTCTCCGCCCTGCCGCGTCTTCTTTCCCTTGGCAGGGGACTTTTTCCCGGCATTGGGGGAAGATGCCCGTTCCGGTTGCGGCTTACCAGTCATTCTTGCCCGTTTTCCTGTCGCTGCACGATCCGGGGCGGCTTGTGGCTGCGGATCGGGCGCGGCGGCGCGTCGAGCCGCGCCAGCTCGACCAGGCAGCTCTGCGCAGCGCAGCCCTGCCCCATCTCCGAACTGCCGATATCGCGGGTCAGGACGTTGGGGTTGCTGCCCCGGTCCTCGCGCCCGTCGGGATCGTAGGCCGAGCCGGTGGCCAGCATCGCCACGTCGTCATGCAGCGCCGGGTCGATCTGCGCCCAGGCGTGGCAGGCACCCCGGTCGTTGAAGATCCGCAGGATATCGCCCTCGGCAATGCCCCGCTCGCGCGCCGCCTTTTCCGAGATCCGCACCGGCTCCAGCCCGTCCCGCTTGCCCTCGGCGACATAAGCGCTGCCCTCCATCTGCCCGTGCAGCTTGCGCGCCGGCTGCGGCGTCAGCAGGTGCAACGGATAGCGCTTTGCAAGCGGCGCGCCGAGCCATTCCTCAGGATCGAGCCAGGCCGGGTGGCCGGGCTGGCGGCCCTCGGTTTCTTCGATGAGATCCTTCTGGAACAGCTCGATCCGGCCCGACGGCGTGTTGAGCCGGTGCGCCTCCGGATCGGCGCGGTAATCTCCGAACATCACATAGGTTTCGGGCGGTGCCGGGATCTCGGCATAGCCCTGCGCCCAGAAGCGCTCGAAATCCGGCAGCGTCACGCCGCGCGCGGCCATCTCCTGCACGGCGCGGCCATAGGAGTGGCGGATCCAGCCCATCTCGTCGCGCCCGCCGGTAAAGGCGTCGCGGTCGCCCAGCCGCTCGGCGAGATCGGCGAAGATGTCGAAATCGTTGCGCGCCTCGCCCTGCGGCGGAACAAGCTGCTCCATCGCCAGAAGATAGGGCTCGCGCGAGGAGCCGCCGAGATCGTTGCGCTCCAGCGAGGTGGTGGCGGGCAGCACGATATCGGCGTGGCGCGCGGTGGCGGTCCAGTGGCATTCGTGCACGATCACCGTCTCGGGCCGGCGGAACGCCTCGCGCAGCCGGTTGAGATCCTGATGATGGTGGAACGGATTGCCGCCCGCCCAATAGACCAGCCTTATATCGGGATAGGTGCCGGTCTCGCCCATGAAGCGATACTGCCCGCCGGGATCGAGCAGCATGTCGGCCACCCGCGCCACCGGGATCACCGATTTCGCCGGGTTCGGCCCCATGGGCAGCCCGTGCAGCGGCGTGCCGAAACGCGGATTGCCCTGCCCGTTGGTCGAGCCGTAGCCAAAGCCGAAACCGCCGCCGTGCAGACCGATCTGTCCCAGCACCGCCGCCAGCGCCGCCAGCGCCCAGAACGGCTGTTCGCCGTGGCGTGCCCGTTGCAGCGCCCAGTTCGCAGCCAGCATCACCCGCTTGCCGGGCAGCGAGAGGGCAAGCGCGCGGATCGTCTCTGCCGGGATCCCGCAGATCTCCGCCGCCCACTCGGCAGTTTTCTCGATGCCGTCGCTGTCACCCGCCAGATAGGCGGCGAAGGGCCTGAACCCTGCGGTATAGCGGTCGAGAAACGCGCGGTCGTGCCGGCCCGCCCGGATCACCTCGCGGGTCAGCGCGAGGATCAGCGCGGTGTCGGTATTGGGCCGGATCGGCAGCCACTCCGCCTCCGCCCCGTCGAGATCCGCCCTGGAGGGCGAGATATTGACCAGCCGCAGGCCCGAGAGCTGCGCCAGGAACCGCCCGTGCACATGGGTCGAGGCACCGCCCGACTGCACCGCCCAGGTCCGGTCCGGCAGCCCGCCGAAGGCGAGGAAGATATCGCAATGCGCGGCGATGCTCTCGGCGGAGGTCAGATGCGAGCCGATGGCGGCCTTGGTGCCCAGCACGCGCGGGATAAAGGCCTGCGCGGCGCCGTAGCTGTAATTCATCACCTGATCGGTGGAGCCGCCAAAGGCATAGAGAAACCGCCGTATCAGCGTGCGCGCATGGTGGATGCGCCCGGCGGAGGACCAGCCATAGGAGCCGCCGAAAATCGCCGCGTCGCCATGATCGCGCCGCACCCGCGCCAGCTCGCCCGCCGCGCGGTCGAGCGCCTCGTCCCAGCCGACCTGTATGAAGTCGTCCTCACCGCGCCCGGCACCGCCATCGCCCTTCAGCCAGCCCGCGCGCACCAGAGGCGCGGCCACGCGCAGCGGCGAGGTCAGCATCTCGGGCCAGGCGTGAATGAGCCCCGAGGGCTCGGGGTCGTGCTCGAACGGCTCGATGCGGCGCAGCTCGCCATCCACCACCTCGGCGCGGAACGCTCCCCAATGCGAGGCGGAGAGTCGCAGCCTCGTCTGATCGCTCGTACCCATCTCAGCCCCCCGTCGCCGCCTGCACCGGCGGTGACTCACGTTCTAGGGGGGCGAAGTCCCGGGCGAAATGGCAGGCGACAAGATGCGGCAGCCCGTCGTCGGTGAGCGCCGGGCGCGCTTCGGCGCAGATCGCCTGCGCGTGGCGGCAGCGGGTGCGGAACGGGCAGCCCGAAGGCGGGTTCACCGCCGAGGGCACATCGCCGGTCAGCCGCTCGCCGCGCATGCCGCCGGCGGCATCGGGAATCGAGCTGGTGAGCGCGCGGGTATAGGGGTGGCGGCGCTCGGCCCAGACCGATTCCGCGTCGCCCAGCTCGACGATCTGGCCGAGATACATCACCGCGATCCGGTGCGAGACGTAACGCACCACGCTCAGATCGTGCGAGATGAACAGGAAGGACACCCCCAGATCGCGCTGAAGCTTAGTCAGCAGGTTCAGCACCTGCGCCTGCACCGAGACATCCAGCGCCGAGACCGCCTCGTCGCAGACGATCAGCTCCGGCTCCAGCGTCAGCGCCCGGGCGATGGAGACCCGCTGGCGCTGCCCGCCCGAGATCTGGTGCGGATAGCGGTCGAGCAGATGCAGGCCAAGACCCACCTGCGCGGCCAGCTCCTCGACCCGCGCGCGGCGCTCGGCGGCGCTGCCGCGCCCGTGGATCTTCAGCGGCTGCTCGATGCTGCGGCGCACGGTGTGGCGCGGGTTGAGCGAGCCCATAGGATCCTGAAACACCATCTGCACCCGCTGCGCGGCGGCGCGCCGGTCGGCGGCGGAGGTGCCGAGCGCCTGCCCGCCCACCACGATAGAGCCCTCCTGCGGGGTGTTGAGCCCCACGACGCAGCGCGCCAGAGAGGATTTCCCGCATCCGGATTCGCCCACGAGCCCCAGCGTCTCGGCCTTGTTCAGCGTCAGGTTCACGCCGTCCACCGCGCGCAGCGGCCCCGCCGGGGTCGGGTGGTGCAGCGAGAGGTTCACCAGTTCCAGAGACCGGGTCATGCGAGGGCTCCGTCGACGGGGAAGAAACAGCGCACCGCGCGGGCGCCGGCGCGGTCGAGCGGCGGGCGCGCCTCGCGGCAGCGGGCGGTGGCCCTGGCGCAGCGCGGCGCAAAGAGGCAGCCCTCGGGCCGCGCATCGGGCGCGGGCACGGTGCCGGGAATATCGCTCAGCGCCTGCCCGCCATGCACATAGCTGCCCGACGGCCGCGCGGCGAGCAGGCCTGCGGTATAGGGGTGTTTCGGGCGGCTCAGCACTTCGGCCACCGGGCCTTCCTCGACCACGGTGCCGGCATACATGACGATCATCCGGTCGGCGACCTCGCCCACCACGCCCAGATCGTGGGTGATCAGGATCAGGCTCTGCCCGGTGCGTTTGCGGATCTCGGTCAGCAGGTCGAGGATCTGCGCCTGCACCGTCACGTCGAGCGCCGTGGTCGGCTCGTCGGCGATGACCAGCTTGGGGTCACAGGCGATGGCCATGGCGATGGTCACCCGCTGCCGCATCCCGCCCGAAAGCTGATGCGGGTAATCGCCGAACCGCAGATCCGGACGCGGCAGCCCGACCTCACCCAACAGCTCGATGGCGCGCGCCTTGGCCTGCGCCTTGCTCATGCGGGCATGCGCGATGAGCACCTCGGCGATCTGCGCGCCGACGCTCAGCACCGGGTTCAGCGCCGAGAGCGGATCCTGAAAGATCATCGCCAGCCGGTTGCCGCGCAGCCCCCGTAGCTTGCCCTCGGAGGCGGTGGCCAGATCCATGCCTTCGAAGACGATCTTGCCGCTCTGCCCCGCCTTCAGGTTCTTCGGCAAAAGCCCCATCACCGCGAGCGAGGTCAGCGACTTGCCGCAGCCGCTCTCGCCGACGATGGCCAGCGCCTCGCCGGGGGCGACATCAAAGCTCAGCGCCTCCACCAGCGGCACGCCGGGGCGCAGGTCGATGCGGACATCCTCCAGGGACAAGAGCGGCGCTGTCGTCACCGGCTCAGCCCTTGCGGAGTCGAGGATTGAGAACGTCATTCAGCGCGTCTCCGATCAGGTTCAGGGCCAGCACGGTCAGCACCACGGCGCCCGCGGGGATCATGGTGATGTACCAGGCCATGCGCAGCGCCGAGCGGCCGTTGCCGATCACCCCGCCCCAGCTCATCATGTTGGGATCGCCGAGGCCGAGGAACGAAAGCCCGCTCTCGATGATGATGGCATTGGCGACCAGCAGCGAGGTGGCGACGATGATGGGGCCGAGCGAGTTGGGCAGGATCTCGGCCAGCATGATGCGCCAGTCGGGCATGCCCATGATGCGGCAGGCCTGCACAAAATCCAGCGTCTTGATGCGCAGCACCTCTGCCCGCACCAGCCGCGCCACCATGGGCCAGCTCACCAGCGCGATAGAGGTCACGATGGTGCCGATGGACGGGCCGATCAGCCCGACGATCAGGATCGCCGCGAGGAAGGAGGGCAGCGTCTGGAACGCGTCGGTGATGCGCATAAGCATGTCGCCGATCCAGCCGCCGAAATAGCCCGAGACCAGCCCCACCGCAGCGCCCACGATGGCCGAGGCCAGCGCCGCCGAGAGCCCCACCAGCAGCGACACCCGCGCGCCATAGACCACCGAGACCAGCAGGTCGCGACCGAGCGAGTCGGTGCCGAGCAGCAGATCGGGGTTCTGCCCGGGCCAGAGCATCGGGCGGGCGACCATCTTGTACGGCCCTTGCGGAAAGAGATAGGGCGCGGCCAGCGCCATGGCGACGAAGAATAGCAGCAGCGCCAGCCCCACCGCGCCTGACGGGTGGCGCAGGAAGCGCCGGATTTGCGACGGGGGTTTCATTTCAGGC
The DNA here is from genome assembly GCF_017311415.1 of Salipiger abyssi. GTDB lineage: Bacteria > Pseudomonadota > Alphaproteobacteria > Rhodobacterales > Rhodobacteraceae > Salipiger > Salipiger abyssi_A. The sequence continues at coordinate 165,195 of NZ_JAEKIS010000008.1, forward strand.
TCACCCTGGGATCGAGAACGGTATAGAGCAGATCCACCGCCAGATTGACGATGACGATGGCGAGCGAGCTGACGAACATCACGCCCAGCAGCATGGTGGTGTCGCGTTGGAACACCGCGTCATAGGCGGTGCGCGCCATGCCCGGCAGGCCAAAGACCGTCTCGACCACCACCGCGCCGCCGAGCACAGTGGAGACCTGAAGCCCCGCCATGGTAACGATGGGCAGCAGCGCGTTGCGCAGCGTGTGGACATAGATCACCCGGGTTTCGCTCAGCCCCTTGGCGCGGGCGGTGCGGACATAGTCCTGATCCATCACCTCCAGCATGGTGGAGCGCGCGAGCCGGGCATAGATCGCCACGTAAAAGGTGCAGAGCGCGGTCACCGGCATCACCAGATGCGCGGCCATATCCTTGACCAGCGCCCAGCCGGTATAGCCCGCCGAAACCGTGGTGAGACCCGCGATGGGGAACCAGCCGAGCTTGACCGAGAACACCAGCACCAGCAGCATCGCAACGACGAAACTCGGCGCGGCATAGAGGACCAGCGCCACCGCATTGATCCCCATATCGGTCAGCGTGCCGGCCCTGCGGGCCGAAACCACGCCCATCACCGTACCGATGGTGACCGAAAACAGCAGCGACAGCACCACCAGCGCGGCGGTGGTCGGCAGCCGGGCGGAGAGCACCTCCCAGACCGGCGCGTTCATCCGGTAGGAATAGCCCAGATCGAAGGTCAGAAGCTGCGCGACATAATTCCAGAACTGCACCAGCAGCGGCAGGTCGAGCCCGAAGCGCGCGCGCAGATCGGCCATCTGCTCCTGCGTCATGTCGGCACCGCCGGCAATGACCGTGACCAGATCGCCCGGCGCCATCTGCATGATGACGAAATTGCCGATCACTACCAGCGCCATGACAAGAAACGCCTGCCCGAGCCGGCCCAACAGGAAACGCGCCCAGGGCGGGAGGGCCAGACGCGCCGCAGGGGCGCGCCGGGCAGAGGTATCGGTCAGGCTCATGCGTCTTTATGCACGTCTGCGAAGTTGCCGAAGAAGCTGAGCGCGCCCTGAACGTAATCCTTCACATTGGTGCTCGTGATCGTCTTCTTGGCATCGTAGACGAGCTGGATCACCGGCACATCCTCCATCGCGACGGCCTGGAAGTCGGCATAGAGCTGTTTGCGTTTCTCCAGATCGGTCTCGATCGCCGCCGCTTCGAGCAGCGCGTCAGCCTCGTCGCTGGCATAGCCCGAGCCGTTCGAGAACGGCACGCCGTCCTTGATGTTCTTCGACCAGTAGAACCGCTGCACCCCGATCGCCGGATCGGCGCCGGCAGAGGCGGTGTAGCTCGTCAGGTCGAAATCGTGGTCGGTATAGACGCGCTTCACGTAAGCCGCGAAATCGTTCACCCGCGCCTCGGCATTGATGCCGATCTCGCGGAACTGCTCGCGCATGTACTCGGCGGCGCGCGGCGGTTCCTCGCCATATTGCACCGCGTCGATCACCATGGAGAACCGCCAGCCGTCCTCGCCGCGCGGATAGCCCGCCTCGTCGAGCAGCGCCTCGGCCTTTTCCAGATCGATATCGTAATTCGGCACCCCCTCGGTGGTGTAGAACGCCTTTTGCTGAACGTGCAGAGGGCCGGTGCCGGGGCTTGCGAGACCGAACCAAACGTTTTCGGCCACCCATTTGTTGTCGATGGCAAAGTTCAGCGCCTGGCGCACGCGCTTGTCCTGCCATTGCGGGCGGCGCAGGTTGAAATCGCACAGGTGAATGGAGGGTGTATGCTCATAGCCCGCGCCGTTCACCTCGAACCCGTCAAGGCTCTGGAAGCGCAGGATCTCGATTGTGGGAAGCTGGCTGGACCCCACCAAATCGGCCTCTCCGGTCTCCAGCATCGCAGCCCGGGTCGAGCCGTCGGAGATGTAGCGGAAAATCAACTGGTCGATCAGCGGCTTGCCCTCGTCCCAGTAATCGGGGTTGCGCTCCATCACCAGCGTCTCGCCGGGGGCGTAGCTGACGAATTTATAGGGGCCGGTGCCGATGGGCGAGAGGTTGGCCGGGTTCTGCTGGATGTCGGTGCCGACATAGACATGCGCCGGCAGCATCGGGCTTTCCTGCGCGTTCAGCGCCGACATCATCGCGGGCGCCGGCTTGGTCAGCTTGAAGACCGCGGTCAGCTCGTCCGGAGTCTCGATCTCGGTGACATTGGCAAAGGTGGCGCGGCCACGACCGTGGAACACCTTGAGCACTTCCATCACCGAAAAGCGCACGTCTTCGGAGGTGAAGGGCTCGCCGTCATGCCACATCACGCCGGGGCGCAGCTTGAAGGTGACGGTCAGCCCGTCCTCGGAGACCTCCCAGCTTTCGGCAAGCTGCGGCTCGGGGGACATGCCTTCGCCATAGGTCAGCAGGCCGTCCATCATCTTGCCCGAAACCGCCGCCTCGCCGCCGCCGGTGCTGAGCGCGGCGTTGAGATAGACCGGCACCGGGCCGGTGGCGACGGTCAGCGTGGCGCTGCCTTGGGCACGGGCGAGCGGCGGCAGGGCGGGGATGGCAACGGACGCGGCAAGACCCGCGAGGATCTGTCGGCGGTTCGGCTTGAGCGGTGACATGGGTTGGATATCTCTCTGTTGCGGCAGTTGGGAGGTGTCCGGGTTGGCCCGGATCGGTTCAGTTTGCGGAAACGGGTTCGCGCGCCGGGGCGGCGGCCTGTGCCGGGTGCGGTGGTCGGTCCAGGCCCAGATGGTCGCGCAGCGTGCTGCCCTCATAGGCGGTGCGGAACAGACCCTTGGCCTGAAGACGCGGAATGATCTCGTTGACGAAATCGTCCACCGGCCCCGGCAGATAGGCGGGCAGGATCATGAAACCGTCAGCGGCGCCAGAGGTGAACCAAAGGGCCAGATCTTCGGCAATCTGGTCGGGCGTGCCCATCACCAGCCGGTGGCCGGAGCTGGCGCCGACATAATCGCGCAGCTCGCGGACGGTCATGTTCTTCGTCCTGGCCAGCTTGCGCAGCACCACCGAATGGCCCTGCATCATATTGGTCTCGGGCAGCTCGGGCAGCGGCGCGTCGAGATCGCATTGCGTGAGATCATGCCCCACCCGGTCGCAGAGCGCGCGCATCGCCGCATCGGGATCGGAGAGCGCGCCGAGGGCGGCGACCTTTTCCTTCGCCTCCTCCTCGGTGCGCCCGATGACCGGCATCACGCCAAAGAGGATCTTGAGCGCGTCGCGCGGACGGCCCGCCGCCTCCACCAGCCCGCGCAGCTTGTCGGAGAACACGGTCGCATCCTCCAGCATCTGCTGCGAGGCAAAGACCACATCGGCGGTGCGCGCGGCGAAATCGAGCCCGGAGGGCGAGGCGCCGGCCTGAAGGATCACCGGATAGCCCTGTGGCGGGCGGTTGGCATTGAGTGGCCCCCTGACGGAGAAATGCTCGCCCTCGTGGTTCAGCCGGTGCATCTTCGAAGCATCGACATAGGTGCCACTCTGCTTGTCGCCGACCATGGCGCCATCGTCCCAGCTGTCCCAGAGCCCCTTGCAGACATCGAGATATTCCCGCGCGCGGCCATAGCGTGCGGCGTGATCCGGGAAGGGATCGGTGCCGAAATTGCCCGCCGCCTCGGGGCTCGCCCCGGTCACAACGTTCCAGCCGGCGCGCCCGTTGCTCATGCGGTCGAGCGAGGCAAAGGCGCGGGCGATGTTATAGGGTTCGGAATAGGTGGTGGAGACGGTGGCGGCGAGGCCGATCTTCGAGGTTGCGGTGCAGAGCGCGCCCAGCAGGGTCAGCGGCTCGAGCCTCGTGACGTTCTTTGCGGGCGCGTCCGGCGCGCCGTGCAGGCTGTCGGCAAAAAAGGCGATGTCGAAACAGCCGCGCTCGGCGGATTGCACCGCGCGGGTGATCAGATCGAGGTTTTCCGAGCCGAATTCGGCGTCGGGCATGCGCCAGCCCGCAACATGATTGCCAGCGCCGCTGGTCAGGAGGGCAAGATGCATCTTCCGCGACATGTCAGGTCCTTTTCGCCTTGTGCCGAAATCACAATCCGAGACATCCGCCGGTCGCGTCCCGATCTGCGAAGGTCGCTTATACATTTGTTTGTGTCCGATTTTCCCGCAAGAGAAATAATTTCATGTCATAGCTAGAAGCCGAGTTATCCGCCAAGCGCTCAGGGATTGAGCGGTTAAGGGCGGGTGTTGCGGCTTATTTGAACGCAGATCGCCATCAAAACGCCGTATCGCCTCACGAACGGCATCTTGAATCACGCCGGCAGCCGCAGAACGGACCCACGCATAATATAATACTATCTATATATCATCGCCACGGCATGGATCGCCCCAGACGCGCCGCGCAGCGGAAGGACGGTGAGACCACCGCAAAAAGGCGCGCCGCAGAGCCGTGCGGGCACCTCGCGCCAAAACGGAAGACAGCCCGCGCGCATTGCGGCGGGCTGTCTCGGTAGATGCAATGAAAGGTCTTGCGCGCGCCCCGTCCTTCGATGTCGGCGCATCGCGGGTGTCCAGGACTATGGCCCCGCGACAGGCGGAACCACATGCGTGTATCTTCAGCCGGCCTTACGGGCCTCCAGCTTCCATTCCGACATCGTCGGCGCCAGATTGAAGAGCTTCTGCGCGTTGCCGCCCAGAATGTCGCGCTTGGCCTGCTCGCCGAGGAAGGGCAAGTCGTAGATCGTGCTCGGCAGGTCCATGTCCCAATGCGGGTAATCCGAGGAATAGAGCAGCTGGGTCTCGGCATTGATCATCTTGAAAGTGACCTCCAGCGCCTCGCGGTTGTCCACCAGCTCCATCGGCTGCGACGAATAGAACATCTCGCGCATGTAATCGCTGGGCTTCTTCTTGAGCAGCGGCGCGTCCGAGGTGCGCATCATGTATTCGTTGTCGAGCCGCTGCATGAGGAAGGGAATCCACGCGAGGCCGCTTTCGATCCACATGGTGCGGAGCTTGGGGAAACGCTCCGGCATGCCGTTCATCACCCAGTTTGTCATGTGGATGATGTTGCAGAAGGCGAACCCGAGCGCGTGCACCGAGATGAACTTGTTGAGCTGCGACAGCGAGGAATCAGACCAGTTGTAGACCGCGTGGAAGCCCAGCGGCATGCCGTGTTCCTCAAGTTTGGAAAAGATCCGCATATTGGCGTTGTCGTGGATCGGGCGCTTGAGATAGCCCGTCGAGAGGAAGCCCACGACGCCCTTGCGCTCGGCGAACTCGTCGATGATGCGCTCGGCCTCGTGCGGCTCGTTGATCGGCAGATAGACCATCGAGCACATGCGCTTGTCTTCTTCGAGAATGCGCTCGCACAGCCAGCGGTTATAGGCGCGCGCCATGGCGACCTCGACCTCGGGCTGCGGATGCGTGGCCAGCAGCAGCATCGGCGTCGGGAAGAGGCAGGCCATGTCCACGCCGAGCGCGTCCATCCAGCGCCGGGTCAGCGTGATGTCGCGATGGGGCGTCGGCGGCACCGTCTCCTTGCTGCGGCCGGGATAGCGCGTCACGCGGCCCGCCATGTCCTGCGAGCCGATGGCCTGCGGGATCAGCCCCGCGCGCCCGACATTGCCCGCCGAGAGGCCGAGATGGCGCAGCACCGGATCGTCCATGTATTGCAGGATCTCCGGCAGCGCCTCGGTCTCGTAATGGTGGCTGTCGACGTCGCAGATGAAGAAGTCTTTGTAGTTGCGCTCCAGTGCCTGTTTCCTGGCGTTCTTGAGAAGCTTGGTGGTGTCGAACTCCTTGATCGCCGGATCGGCGTCGGAACTGTAATTCAGTGGGTTCTGGGGCATTGTCATTTTGGCGTTCCTCCCGCGCGTTCAGTGTTTCAGCGTCTGCCACATGCCGAGCTCGAAGGCGGCCATGTCGGCGGCCTCCAGAATGCCGGTGGCGGCAATGGCGACCTCGGTCGCCGAAATGTCGTTGCCCTTGGGAAAGGTCTCGACCGCCTCGTCCTCTTCGTGCAGCCGAGCATAGACGCGCACGACCTCGGCAAAGAGCGCCTGCACCTGTTCCAGGCTCAGCCCGCCGGCCTCGGGGGCGCGCAGGGCACGAAGGACATCGTCGAAAGCGGCGTCCACGGGGCGCATATCCGCGCTCATTTTCTCAAACCTCGACATAGATCTGCGCGTCCCGTTCGATGACCTTGTAACGGCTCAGGCGGATTTTCGGATCGCCGATGGCCTCGCCCGTCTCGATCTTGAATTCCCAGCCGTGCCAGGGGCAGACGAAGTGCATTTCGGTGGTGTCGAAACTCTGGCGGACGGAGCGTTTCTGCTCGTCCAGCTCATCGCAGACCCGGGGCATCTTCAGCCCTTCGCAGACCGGGCCGCCCTGATGCGGGCAGATGTTCCTGTACGCCACGACGGTGTCGTTGTGGCGGATAACACCGATCTCGACCCCCTCGATCTCAAAGATTTTGGCGGTCGTATCGCTGAGATCGGCCGTCGCGCAGAGCAGTTTTTCAGGCATGGTTTCCCTCCCAATTTAGTACGATCATCTTACTATTTAAATTAGTAAGATTGTCTTACTATATGGGTTGACCTATCCTCTGTCAAGCTGACGAGGATCGGGGATCGCGATGGAAAACAAGGACATACCGATTCCCATGTCGCAGCGGCGCGGCCTTGGCGCCTCGCTGCGACTCGCGCATCACCTTTATGGGAAGCGCTTGCAGAAGCGCCTGATCGCCGCAGAGCTCAGCATGGCGCAGTACATCCATCTGCGGACGCTGAAGGAGGAGGTGCGGATCTCGCAATCGGAGCTCTCCGCCCAGCTCGGGATCGAAAAGGCCTCCTCGACCCGGGTGCTGGACGAGCTCGCGCAGCGCGGGCTGATCCGGCGCGACCGGCACAAGCAGGACAAGCGCATGCTGGTGGTCAGCCTCACCGAGGCCGGGCATGCCAAGATCGACGAGGCGATGGATACCGCCCGCGTCATCGCCGATATCGCGTCGGAGGATTTCGACGAGGGCGAGCTGCTTCAGCTCTTCCGGGCGCTCGACAAGATGATCGACAACCTGTCGGCGGAGAGCTGAGCTTCAGCGCAGCATCGGCGAGACGGCGAGCAGGACCACACCCGCGCCGGCCAGCAGCGACGCGATGTAAAAACGGCGCCCGGGCGGTTTTTCGGTCTTGAAGATGTGGCCGGCAAGCCAGGCGGCAAAGAACATCTCCACGGAGGCGATGATCGCAACCGTCGCGACATCGGCCAGTTGCAGCGCAAAGAACACCACGATCTGACCGATGCTCATCGAGCCCGCAGCAAGCAATTGCCATGGGCTCGGCAGCCGCATCCCGGCCAGGCCGGCGCACAGCCGGCCCGTCCGCAGCGCCGAGGCTCCGAACCAGCCCAGACCGGTCAGCGCCCCGATGAACGCTCCGAGCAGCGGGTCGGGCATCGTCTGCATGGCGAGCTTGCGGGCAACGAAAGACCCGCCATAGCTCGCCGCCGATCCCAGCGCGAGCGCCCTGCCCTTGCGCTGGTCGGGATTGGCACTTTGCGAGAAAGCGCTGAGCAGACCGCTGCGCCCGAAGCTGCGCATCATCATGATGAGCACGCCCGCCGTCACCAGCAGAAAGGCGACGACCGTCACCGGGGTGATAACCTCGCCCAGCAGCAGCACCGCCAGGACGGCAGCAAAAACCGGGATCAGCCGACGGATCAGGCCGGTTTCGATCGCGCCGTTCAGCTCGACCGAGCGGAACAGCGTCAGCCGGCCCAGCACATTGCCCAGAATACCGGCGCAGACGAAATATCCGATGCCGATCAGCGCAGCAAGATCGGCGCCGGGCAGCGGTGGGCCGATGAACAGCCAGAGGCCCCCCGACATGGCGGCGGTCATCAGAACCGAGACCAGCACATCATTGCCGCGCCCCTCGGCGGAGCGCGCGCTTTTGACGATGGCGACCGAACTCAGTGCGTAGCAGAAGGCTCCCAAAGTCGCGAGGAGCCCCCCGATCAGTGCCGTCATCGGGGCCGGTCTGCGGTTGCGCCGCGCTTATCCGGCATCGGCAAGGAGCTGTTCGAGGAAGCGCTCGGAGGACATGACCTCGCGCGTCGGCATCTTCTGCTGCTCGTCGGTCAGTTCGGACTCGGGCGAATAGGTCAGCCCCTGCCCGTCCCAGAACCACCAGTAGATGATTTCGCCCTGCTTGCCCCGGATCGGCATCCGGAAGGTGGGGAAATGCCGCTGCGCGCGCGGGATCTCGATCTCGCCGGCCTTGGAATGGCTGAGTCCGAGCTTTTTCAGCACGCCACCGAGCGGCACCATGGCCATTTTGCCCTCACGGATCTCGGCGAGCGAGGTCACATTGTCCGGGCGCGTCGCGCTCGGACCCTTGAGGAACTTGACCACGGGCGGATAGCTGGGGTGGACATGGGTGACCTGAACATAGGCCAGCCCCTTGTCCGTAGCGATTTCGACGATATCGCCGGGTGCGTATTCTTCCACGTTGGGACTCCTTTTCAGAGACTGTAGGCTTCCAGAGTGGACGGGTGAAACAGCTCCTCGACCTTGACACGGCGCGGCGAGAGGCCCTGGCTCGCATGGTAGTCGAGAAACTTGTCCAGCGTCGCGACGTTATCGGCGACACCATAGCTCCACGGGTCGTTGCCCATCAGGGTCTGCACCCGCTTCAGGTTGTCCTCGACGAAAGGCATGGTGACCTTGGTGGCCGAGGTGTCAAAGAGCGCCTCTTCGGCCAGCCGCTTGGACGCGGTGAAGGCCTTGAGCAGCGCGGCGGGCAGGAACGGGTATTCCTCCACCAGAGTACGGCGCACGCCGAGAACATGCATGATCGGGAAGATCCTGGTGCGGCGATAGTAATCCTCGGCGGCGGAGATACTGTCGGCAAACAGCCGGCCCACATGCGGATGGCCTTCGGCATAGCAGCGCGGCCAGCGCGGGCCGACAAAGCCGTCGATCTCGCCATCGGCCAGCATCTGGTTGAGCGTGCTGCCCACCGGCGCCTCTTCCATGGTGATGTCGTCGGGCAGCTGCACCTTGATCTTTTCCGGCCGCCCGGCGGTGTCCATGCCACCGCGCACCCAGGTGATATCGGAGGGCTTCACGCCGTAATCGTCTTCCAAGATGCCACGCACCCAGACGTTTGCAGAAAGCTGGTACTCGGCGATGCCGATGCGCTTGCCCTTCAGATCCTCGGGCTTTTCGATGCCCTTGTCGGTGCGGATATAGACCGAGGTATGACGGAAAGCGCGGCTCAGGAAGACCGGGAGGGCGACGTAATGCGGCTCGCCCCGCGCGACCGAGATCGAGTAGGAGGACAGCGACAGCTCGCTGATATCAAAGGCCTGATGACGGAAGGCGCGGAAGAACATCTCTTCCGGCGACAGCAGCATCGGGATCGGATCGACACCGTCGATCTGCACCCGCCCGTCCACGATGGCCCGCGTCCGGTCGTAGTTTCCCATCGCGAGGGAAAGCTTGAGATTCGTCATCGTGGAAACTCCTGGTGTTGTGCCTTGCATTGGTGCCGCAGCGCGACGGTCTGACCCGAGGCGGCGGATGTCAGGATGGCGTGGCAAACCTCAAGGCTCGCCCGCCCCCATTCGCCGGACTGGACCGGCGAGGTATTTTCGCGCACCGCACCGACCAGCGCGTCGAGCACCGTCTTGCGCGGCGCGGGGCCGAAAGGTGCCTCGATAAAGCTGCGCTCGGTATCGCCGTAGACCTCGATCCCGTCGGGGGTGAGGCGCAGGTCGGCGCGGTCGCACATGGCGATCACCGGGCCGAAATGTTCGTTATGCTCGGCCTCGATGGTCTTGCCGCTGCCAAAGGTGCGGGTGGTCTTGAGCCGCGCCTCGTCCTCGGGGCTAAGATCGGCCAGCGCGCGCCGCGCGCCGCCATAGGCGTCGGGGTTCTTGACCTGGCCGAGCTCGCCGACATTGTTCATCCAGATATCGCTGTCGAAATGCGCGTAGCCGGAATAGGTCAGGTTGGCGATGCAACCGGTCTCGAAGGTCATGAGCGCGGTAAAGGCGCCCTCGGTGGGCCGCTTCGGATCCCAGGCGCCGGTCATGGCGATAATCTTGTCGGCCATGCCCCCCGCGAGCCGCCGCACCACGTCGATCTGGTGGATCGCCTGACTAAAGAGGACGCCGCCGCCCTCTTCGGTGCGCAGCTCTTCGGGGCGCCGGGGGCGATAGAGGAAGTCGGTGTAGTTCAGCGCCTGGATCATCCGCAGCGCGCCGAACTCGCCGCTGGCGATGCGGCGGGCGGCGATATCGATCGGCAGATCGAAGCTGTGGCTCGGCCCGACGATCAAATGAACCCCTGCCTCGCGCACGGCATTCACCATGATATCGGCATCTTCCATCGAGATCGCCAGCGGCTTTTCGACGAGGATATGTTTGCCGGCCTTCGCGGCGGCCAGAACATGGTCCACATGCATCTGGTGCGGCGTGGCGATATACACGGCCTCGACCGACGGATCGGCACAAAGCGCCTCGACGGACTCGTAACCGGTGCCGCCGTAGTCGCGCTCGAACGCGGCACGGCTTTCGGCGCGGGGCGCCGCGGCGGCGACCAGCTTCACGCGCGGGTCGGCGTCGAAGGTCGGCACCATGAGCATGAACGCACGTCCCAGCCCCACGACACCGAGGCGGACGGGATCAGAGGTCAAGAACCAACCTCCCCGATTTGGCGCGCGACACGCAGATCATGATGTAATCTTCTTTTTCCTCGTCCATCAGCACCATGTCCCGATGATCGACGTCGCCGCTCAGCAGTCGGGTCTTGCAGGTGCCGCAGGTGCCGCTCTCGCAGGAGCTGACGGTTTGCAGCCCGGCATCGCGCAGCGTCTCCAGGATCGAGCGATCGTCGGGCACGGTCAGGGTCTTGCCGGTCTTCTTCAGCTCGACCTCGAAGGGCTCGTCATCCTCGCGCACCACGTCGACGGGTTTGAAATCCTCGAAATGGATGCGCCCCTCGGGCCAGTGGCCAGACACCGCCTTGATCTCTTCCATGAAGGGCTTGGGGCCGCAGCAGAACACATGCGTCGCGCGCGGCGTCAGGAAGTCGTCCCAGAAATCATAGGAGTTCTCGGGGTTGCCATCGTCGTGATGCACGATGATCCGACCATCGAAAGCCTCGTTCAGCTCTTCGAGATAGGCGGAGTCCTCGGCGCTGCGGCTGCAATAGATGATCCGCAGTTCCTTTCCCTTCTTCGCGAGCTGGCGCGCCATCGCGTAGATCGGCGTGATCCCGATGCCGCCAGCGATCAGCAGGTATTTCGAGACATCGGTCAGCGGGAAATCATTCTCGGGCACCTCGACCGTCAGCTCGTAACCTTCGGTCGCCTCTTCATGCATCGACACCGAGCCGCCGCGCGATTCCGGCTCGCGCTTGACGGCGATGACATAGGTGTCGGGATCGCTGCCGTCATTGACGAGCGAATAGCGCCGCATCGCGCCCGAGGGCGTCTCGACGGTGATATGCGCACCGGCGTCGAAGCTGGGCAGATCGACGTCATCGACCGGTGCAAGGGTGAATTCCGTAATGCCTGGAGTCAAAGCGCGCCGCTTTTCGACACGCATCTTGAACTGCTCCATAAGGTCCTCCCAGTCTGTTCGCGGCTGCTATAAGTTAGATAGCTAAGTTAATACTGTCAACGATCCCCGGGGGTTCAAGACGCGGAAAACAGATATTTTTTATCTATCTATCCGAGAGCCTTGCCGGAATCAGCACAGTTCGACCCCGGCAAGATGCTGGCGACCCAGCTCCCGGGGCCGCTCGCAGCCGATCAGGATCATGGTGCGCTCCAACTCGTCGGCGAGAATCGCAAGCGCCCGGTCGACGCCGTCGCGCCCGCCGGCGGCCAACCCGTAAAGCGGCGCCCGCCCGAGCAACACGCCATGCGCACCGAGCGCCATCGCCTTGACCACATCGCTGCCGCGCCGGATGCCACCGTCGAGCAGCAGTGTGGCGCCATCGTCGAGCTGATCCGCGATCCGTTCCAACACCGAAACCGTCGCCGGCGCGCCATCGAGCTGCCGCCCGCCGTGGTTCGACACGATAATCCCATCGGCACCGGCCTGACGCGCAAGCACCGCATCCTCGGGGCACATGATCCCTTTGATCAGGAGCGGCCCGGACCATTGTTTGCGGATGCGGCGCACATCGTCCCAGGAGAACTGCGGGTTGCGCTGCGAGCGGGTGAAATCGGCAAGCTCGGCATTGCTGGCGCCCTTGCCGAGGAACCGCTCCAGATTCTCGAACCGGGGCCGCTTGCCGCCGAGCCACACGGAGGCGAGCCAGCGCGGATGCAGCAGCCCGTCGAGCACCACCGGCGCGCTCATCCGGATCTCATGCGAGAAGCCGTGCCGCAGATCGCGCTCGCGCTTGCCGCCCACCAGCGAGTCGAGCGTGAGGATCAGCGCCGAATAGCCGGCGGCCTCGGCGCGCTCGATCAGCGCCTGCGAGAAATCGGGCTTGCCCCAGGGGTAGAGCTGAAACCAGCGCGGCGCGGCGACACGTTCGGCGATGGTCTCCATCGAGGTATTCGAGGCGGTGGAGAGCGTGAAACCGATCCCCGCCTCTGCGGCGGCACCGGCGATGTGCAGATCGCCATCGGGCCAGTAAATCCCATTGAGCCCGGTCGGCCCGATCAGGAAAGGCGCGGCATAGCGCTGGCCGAAAATCTCGGTCGAGAGATCGACGCGCCCGCCGCCGAGCAGCCGGGGCGTCAGGCGCAGATCGTCCAGCGCCTGACGGTTGGCGCGCAGCGTCGTCTCGTCCTCCGCTCCGCCATCGAGATAGTCGAACACGACCCGCGGCAGCCGGGCGCGGGCCAGGCGGCGGAGGTCGTCGATATTCACGGCATGCTTCATCTGTCGGTGGTCAACCCGTCACTGCCCCGCCCCCACCAATGCAGGGCGCAAAAAATCCGCCCGGGCCACGTGGGCGCCGGGCGGATCCGGGAGCAAGCGAGAAAGGGTTATTCCGCGGCCTGAGTGGCGCCCGTGGGCTTCACCAGCGTGCGCCAGTCCACCTCTTTCGGATAGACACCCTCATGCGAGGCGATATTCGCCTGCGGCACGTCGGAATCTGTGCCGATCGCGGTGCCGCCCTCGGCGACTTTCTTGGCGGCATCGGCCATCAGGCGGCGGAACTCGACGATGGCGAGGTCCGAGGCGCCCAGCGTGTCGGTGTGACGCTGCACGCGGCTGCCCATCGAGACCCACATCACGATATCCTCGTTCGGGATGCCGTCGACGCCGGTGAAGTGCCCTTCCTTCATGCGCTCGCGATCCTGCATGAAGTCGTTCTCCAAAGTCCGCACCGTGCGCCACTTGTGGTCGACATCGACGCCCGGCACCGCATGGGCGAACTTGCGCCATTCCTCGGTCGAGGGCACGTTCGGGCCGCCGAAGGCGATGAAGTGAAACGCGGTCTCGTCGTCGTTGATCGGCACGATGACGCTGGCCACCTTGTAGTTGTTGTTCGGCGGGATCAGCGAATAGTACGGCGCGACGAATTCGGTGATGCGCAGATAGTTATGAGTGGCCGAATTCTTGATCGGCTTGCGGATCGCCGCGTAGTGGAACCCGTAGCTGGTGGTTTCCGTCTGCATGCGCGGCGACTTGTCGGTCGACGGGCGATACCAGGATTTATCGTCGGCGGAGGCGCCTTCGACACGCGCCGGCACCATGTTGGAGGAGTGCAGCGACGAGGAATGCGCGCTGTCGATCTGGCCCTCGTGGATCTGCGCCCAGTTGGCCGGCACGCGGATCTTGAGGATCGAGACCGGCGTGTCCTCTTCGGGGGCAAAGGCCGGCGCCTGGAATTCGGGCATTTCGTCCTTGTCGCCGAGCCAGGCCCAGACGAACCCGCCCCATTCGCGCACGGGGTAAGAGCGCGCCTTGACCTTGTCCATCAGCGGGCTGCCCTCAGGCTCCGACGACATCGCGACGACATTGCCGTCCACGTCCATCTTCCAGCCGTGATAGAGGCAGCGCAGACCGCATTCCTCGTTGCGCCCGTAAACCAGCGACGCCTTACGGTGCGGGCAAAGCTCGTCGAGCATGCCGAGACGGCCCTTGGTGTCGCGGAAGGCGACATAGCTTTCGCCCAGCACTTCAACGCGCAGCGGCTTTCCATCGGGTTCGGCGACTTCTTCCATCAGGCAAACCGGGGTCCAGTGTTGACGCATCAGTTTCGCCATGGGCGCATCGCCGGTCACGCGGGTCAGCAGTTCGTTTTCTTCAGGCGTAAGCATTAAGGCCTCCCTCCAGCAATCAACCGAGCCGACAGTTATGCCGGCTGTTTTCTTGTTCTTAGCTATCTAAGTAATGTCTGTCAAGAGCGCTTGCCCGGCGATTGACCCTGCCTGTGCGCGGTGCCGCGGAAGTCATCTCTGGAAAAGATACAAAGTTGACATACGAAAACCCGCCATTAAACATAGATCTCTAAGAATCTACATTTCCGGGGGAGGATTCCACGACTTCGCAAGGGTCGCATCCTCATCCGGTCAGGGGAAAGCGCAGCGCCGGACAGTCCGGCCCGCGCAGGAAAACAGGGAGGCAATACATGATATTAGAGACCGCCAGCTTACGATTCGCGAGCGTCTCCGACGTCACCTCATATAAGAGGTTCGAGGTGCGCAGCGCGGTACCGGCCCATAGCTGCGGCCGGCTCAACCTGTCGCGCCGGGGCGCGACCGACGGAACCATGCCGGAATGCGAATCACCCGCGATCCGCAACCGGAACACGGGACAGGCATAATGATTCCCTCACTAACGGAAACCGGCCGCCGCCGAAGCCTCGGCCCCCGGATGCGCAAGGCCGTGGTGATCCTCGCCGCCGCCTTCGCCATCTGGGTGATATATGCAAACCTCTTCGTCATCTCCGACCCGCTGATCCTCGGGATCCTCTTTATCTCGGGGATCTTCACCATCCTCTTCCTCGCCGTCGGCGCGACGTCGCGGGCGCCTGACGAGATCCCGTTCTACGACTGGATTCTCTCGGCGCTGAGCCTCGCCTGCGGCATTTACTTCTTCATGAGCACCGATGCGATCGCGGATCGTATCAGCCTGCTCGATGCCTTCACGCCCGATCAGCTGTTCTTCGGCTCGGCGCTGCTGTTCCTCACGCTCGAAGCGACCCGCCGCACCACCGGCCTGGGTCTGACCGGCGTTGTGATGCTGTTCCTGATCTACAACCTCTTCGGTTACCTCCTGCCCCCGCCCTTCGGGCACCGGGTCAGCGAGTTCAGCTATCTGCTCGACATCCTGGTCTTTACCACCGACGGGCTGTTCGGTGTGCCGATCCAGGTCGTGGCGAGCTACGTCTTCCTCTTCGTGATGTTCGGCACCTTCCTGTCGAAGGCCGGCGGCGGCGATTTCTTCTTCAATCTTGCCTCGCTGATCACCGGCCGCTCGCGCGGCGGACCGGCGAAGATCGCCGTCATTTCCTCTGGCCTCTACGGCACGATGTCGGGCAGTCCGACGTCGGACGTGGTGGCCACCGGCTCGATCACCATCCCGGTGATGAAGCGGCTGGGCTACAGCGCGCGCTTCGCCGGCGCCGTCGAGGTTGCCGCCTCCACCGGCGGCAGCGCGATGCCGCCAATCATGGGCTCTGCCGCCTTCATCATGGCCGAGTATTCGGGGATATCGTACAACGAGATCGTCCTGGCCGCATTGCTGCCGGCGCTCTTCTACTATGCCGGCGTCTTTGCGCAGGTGCATCTGCGTGCCGTGAGGCTCGATCTGCGCCCCTCCGAGGGCGAGATCCCGACCGTGGCCGAGACCTTCAAGACCGGCTGGGTGTTCCTGATCCCCATCGTGGGGATCATTGTCGCCCTGATGCTCGGCTATTCGCCGACCTTCACCGCCGGTGTGGGCGTCGCGGCGACCATTGTGGCGTCGATGATCCTCAAGGAAACCCGGATGACGCCCTGGCAGATCGTCGAGGGGCTGGGCACTACGACGCTCCAGATCCTGCCCGTGGCCGGCGCCTGCGCCGCCGCCGGGCTGGTGATCGGCGGGCTCTCGATGACCGGCCTCGGTATGAAATCGGCCAATGTGATTCTGGAACTGAGTAACGCGCAGCCGATCCTGACGCTGGTGATCTCCGCCGTGGTCACGATCATTCTCGGTCTCGGGATGCCGACGCCGAGTGCCTATATCCTCGCCGCCGTTCTGGTCGGGCCGGCGCTGGCAAAGCTCGGCTTCCCGACGCTGCCGAGCCAGATGTTCCTGCTCTACTATGCGATCCTCTCGGCTCTGACTCCGCCGATTGCCGTGGCCGCCATCGCCGCCTCGGCCATCGCCGACGAAGACCCTTTCAAGATCGCCTTCTCGGCGGTGCGGCTCGCGGTGGTGGGCTTCCTGCTGCCCTTCGCCTTCGTGTGGAACCCCGGCATCCTGTTGGCGCTGGATCCGCTGTCGAACACGCTTGCCGTGGTCGGCGCGGCCATGGCGACGGGGGCCATCGCGATTTCGGTCGAAGGCTCCATGGGGCGCAACCTGAGCACGCTTGAGAGGCTGCTGCTGACACTCGCGGCAGTGGGCGCGGTCTGCCCCTACCCGGTCATAGCGCTGGTCAGCATGCTGCTGATCGCCGCGCTGGTCGGGCGGCACCTGCTGCGGCTGCCAAAGGCGGCGGAAAAGAAAAGTGCCTAGACGCGCTCATCCGCCCTTTTAGACAAACCCTCATGTGGCCATCCTGACCGGTGGCCACATGGCCGTTCCGGGGGGCGTATTCGGCGTATCCCGTGAACCAGACGACAACAGGATTTTCCGCGGATGCCAGACAGTTCGAATACCCTCGGCGAGGCCCCGGATACGGAGGCCCGCCGCGTTGCCCTTTCCCTATCGGTCAGTGAAGCGCACGCCGCCCGCATCGCCGCGACGCTCACCGGTGCGATGGCCGAGCTCCGGCAGCAGCCCTGTGTCGAGACATTCGAGTTCAGCGAAAAGCCGGACGGCACGACGCGGCGGTTCCGCATTGCGCTCGGCGTCCGCGACATGGCCGAGAGCGATGCAAACCCGCTCGACGGGCTGGCCGCAGAGATGGGCGCAGATCCGCATGTGACCGCCTCGACCGCACAATGCCGCGCCAAACCGGCAAACCCCGCACCGCCCGCGCAGAAGGTGCCGGCCTTCTGGAAACGCTGGACGGTGAGCATGATCGCCGTCTATCCGGCGCTGATCGGGCTGGTCTACGGGCTGAGCCCGGTGACGGCGAATATGCCGAAACCGATCTCGCTCTTCATCGTCGCGCTGCTTCTGACGGGGCTGAACGCGCGCTATCTGGTGCCCTTCCTGAACCGGCATCTGCAAGGCTGGCTGTTCAAGTAGGGCGTCCGATCAGGCGCGAATGTGACAGGGGCCCGCGATGTCGTCGCGGGCCCCTGTTCTTTCGTCATCCGATGCTGTCGAGACGTTTTCGCCAGTCCGTCTCGACCCCGGGGTTTCTGGTGTAGAGCGGCAGATCCCCCGTCATCAGCCGGGTGGCGTTGTCCACCAGCACCTCGGGCATGACCGTGTAGAGGTCGATCGTGTGGCCGAGGATATGCGGCGTCAGGATCACCCGGTCGAGCGAGCGCAGCGGATGGTCCATCGGCAGGGGCTCGGTCTCGGTCACGTCGAGACCCGCCCCCGCGAGATGGCCGTCACGCATCACCCGCACCAGCGCGTCCTCATCGATGAGCCCACCGCGCGAGGTGTTCACCAGGATCGCGTCGGATTTCATCTTCCGCAGCTCCGCCTCGCCCAGCATGCCTTTGGTCTCGGCGTTCAGCGGCACATGCAGGCTGATCACATCGGCCTTTTCCAGCAGCTCGTCGCGGCCCACCAGACGCACGCCCGCAGGCGCCGTTTCCGGCGTCAGGAACGGGTCGTGCACCAGAATCTCCGCCGGCTCCCAGGCCGCCAGGCGCGCGATCACCCCGCCGCCGATCCGGCCCGAGCCGATGAGCCCCACCGTCCGGCCGCGCAGCATCCGCCCGTACATCACCTGCGGGCGCGGCGCGTTCTCGCGCAGCAGACGCTCGGATTCATGCAGCCGGTAAAGCAGCACGAGCATCAGCATCACCGTCGCCTCGGACATCGCCAGAAAGTTTTCCGGCGTCGCCCCGTTGGCCACCAGAAGCCCGCGTGCGGCGCAGGCCTCCAGATCGACCGCATCCACCCCGATGGTCGGGAAGACCACCGCGCGCAGCCGCGGCGAGGCGTCGAGATCCGCCTCGCTGAGCCGCGACCGCGAGCTTGCCACGATCAGGTCGACATCGGTGAGGAGCGCGGCGCGCTCCTCCTCCGACAGTCTGCGCGGCACGCCGGGCACCACCTCTGGCCCCCGGATCACCTCCCAGCCTTTTTCCGTGAGCATGCCGGAGGCGCTGTCGAGCACATCCGAAAGCACCGGATCCTGGGCGATATAGATCTTCGGCGCCATGGTCATTCGCTCCGCGTCAGGCCGGCGACCATGTTGGGGTTGTAGCCAGGCTGGACACGGGCGTCGATCACCACGCTCTTGCCCTCCTGCACCATGGCGATGCCCTTGCGCACCGCCTCGACCAGCTCGCCCGCCGTCGTGACCGGGCCGATGCCTTCGCAGCCCTGCGCGCGCGCAACGCCTGCGATGTCGATATCCGGATCGCCGATGCGCTGGCCGATCCACTTGTTCTCGACCGGGCGGTTGCGCGCCACCGCGACGCGCTCCTGATGCACCTCGTCATTGTAGAAGGAGCGGTTGTTCGACACCACCGCCAGGAACGGCGTGCCGTAATGCGCCGCCGTCCAGAAGGCCGAGGCCGCCATCATGAAGTCGCCATCGCCGAGCACCGCCACCGGCAGCCGGTCGCTGTCCTTCAGTGCCAGCGCGGCCCCGATCAGCATGCCCGGACCCGAGCCGATCCCGGCGCCGCCATCGGAGCCCAGGAAGTCGAGCGGGTGGCGGAAATGCCAGCTCTCGCCGGCCCAGCCCAGCGGCAGCCGCACCATCGAGGCGCAGACCCCGTCCAGACCCTCGCCGAGCGCGCCGGCCAGCGTCATGATGTCGAGCGGCGTATCGGCGGGCGGCGCGTCGAGCGCCGGCTTCACCGGCAGATCCTCGGGCAGCGTGCCCGCGCCCACGCCGAGCGCGTCGGCAAGCGCATGCACCGCCGCGTCCGGCGTGCTGGCAAGGTGCAGGTCGAGCGCCGGCAGCGCCTGATGCTCCATGCCCCAGCCATTGTGCAGCTGATAGTCGATGGAGGCCTGAATGACCTTGGCCTTGATCTCGCCGCCGAGCTTCAGCGTGCCGGCCACGTCGAGCCAGTCGAGACTGAGGATCACATCGGCGCGGCGCAGCACCTCGCCCGCCGCGTCGTCGATGAAGAAGGCCGGTTTGCCGCGATGTTGCGGGTGGTCGGTCGGGAAGGAGGCGCCGATACGGATATCGGTCAGCACCTCGGCCCCGAGCGCCTCGGCCAGCGCCACGCGCCGCGCCCAGTCCGCCGGATCGCGCGACACGCGGCCCGCCAGGATCACCGGGGTCTTGGCGCCCTTCAGCAGCTCGGCAGCCTGCGCCACGCCCGTGGCCGAGGGATCGGCGGGCATCGGCGGCTGGTAGCGGGCGTAATCGGGCAGCGCCGGCACGCTCTCATGCTGCTTTTCCTGGATCGACACGTCGAAATTCACATAGGTCGGCCCGAAGGGCGCGGTGCGCGCGATCACATCGGCGCGCAGCATGGATTCGATCGCCGCGCCCATCGAGGCGGGCTGGTCGTCCCATTTCACGTAATTGCGGATCATCGACGCCTGATCGCGGCAGGTGTGCAGCCAGTCGATCCAGGGCCGCCGCATCGCCGCATCCACCGGGCCGGTCGCGCCATAGATCAGCACCGGCACCCGGTCGCACCAGGCGTTGAAGATCGCCATGGTGCCGTGCATGAGACCTACATTGCTGTGCAGGATCACCGCCAGCGGCTCGCCCGTCACCTTGGCATAGCCGTGGGCGATGGCCACCGCATGTTCCTCGTGCAGGCAGAGCAGCATCTGCGGATCGTGGTTGCCGAGCTTGTTGACCAGGCTGTCATGCAGCCCGCGAAAGCTCGACCCCGGGTTCAGCGCAACGTATTTCACGCCAAGGCCTCGCAGCACTTCCGCGAAGATATCGCTGCCCCAGACCCCGTTATCCTCCGACGGGAGCGGCGTTTCCACGCGCTGTGGTGTCAGATCGTTCATATTGTCTTCTCCTTCATATGTTCCGATTGATGTTTCAATGTTGGCTCAGCAGGCAGCCGAAGCCCTCGGGCCGGTCGGACAGACCGGCGCGGCGCAGCAGATGCCACGCCATGACCTGGTTGCTGGTGATCACGGGTTTGCCGAGGATCGCCTCCAGCGGCGCCACGGTCTCAAGCGAGCGGATCGCGGTGCAGCTGAGGAAATACGCCTCTGCCTCGGGGGTCTGCCGCTGGCGGGTCAGATCGTACCAGAGCGCCGGATCGGCCTCGGCCATCTCGGCGGTGGTGTTGAGACCCTGGCCAAAGGCATCGGCAACGGCGATGCCGTGGCGGTTGAGAAAGGCAACCTCGCTTTCGACGATATGGTCGAGATAGGGCGTGACGAGCACGATGTTGCGCGCCGAAAGCGCCTCCAGCGCCGCGATCACCGCCTCTGACGTCGCCACCACATCGCTACCCGACGCGGCACGCGCCCGCGCGAGGATATCCGCCTCGCGTGCGGCGCTCTGGGTCGAGACGGCGGTGCAGTGGAAGCCCACCAGCGCGGGCGCCACATCGCCGACCAGCGCCGCGGCGCCGTCGATATCGCGCGTCATCGCGTCGAGCTCTTCGGGCGAGCTGCCGGTGAGCCGCAGCCGCGTGACATGCAACGAGATATCCCGCGGCATCATCGCCGCAAGCTCGCCCTCCGCCACGCGGTTGCCCGAGGGCATGATGATGCCGAACCGGGCACGCGCGCCAAACCGGACCCGGCCCGAGGCCAGATCCGGTGCAGCACTGTTTGTCGTCTCTGTCGCCATGTGGCTTTCCATCCAAAGTTGACGGAGCCCCCGCCCGCGCAATGGGAGAAAGGCGCGGACGGGGGCGTTTCGGGCCCGGGTTGCGGCGCGGAGGAGGCGCCCGCCCTGAGAGGGTGGGAGAGACCGCGGGCCCGTTTTGGTTATTGACCGAGCTTCGAGAACACCTCGCGCTCGAGCAGTTCGGCAAAGGCCTCCGGATCGCCCTCGACATCCGCGACGAGCCCCTTCCAGCGCTCCAGCGTCTCGATATGCTGGCGCACGATCGCCTCGGCATCGGCCGATCCGCCAAGCTTGACGATATCGGCGGCCACCGCGTCGAGTTCGCGCGAGCGGAAATCCTCCATCGCCTCGTTGTAGGCGTCATCTGGTTGCCAGAAGACGATGCCCTTCTCCTCACCGGCGGTGCGGGCCGAGGCCTCCTGATCGGCATAGGTCTTGGTGATCTGCGCGATCCGGCCCGGGATCTTCGACAGCAGCGCCTCGCGGTTCGCCGGGTCGAGCCTGTCGACCGAGCCCTTGTTGAAGACGAATTCGCCAAGCCCGTGATAACTGCCGATGGGCTGATCGACGATGCTGCGCACGGAGTCGATCAGCCCCAGCGTCTCCAGCCAGGCGAGGTTGCCGACGGCGCAATCGACCTGCCCCTGTTGCAGCGCCGGACCGACCTCGCTCGCCGGCAACGACACCGGCACGGCACCCAGCGCGTTGATCAGCCGGACCGCAAAACCGCCGGTGACGCGGATCTTGCGCCCCGACAGATCGGAGAACTGTTCGATGGGCTCGGCGCACATGAGATACCAGGGCGAGGCCGCGTGCCCGCCCAGCCAGACCGCATTCTGATGCTCCAGATCGGCGATGCATTCGGCGCAGTTCAGCATCATGGTCTCGTTGGTCGCGCCGGCGGCGGCCCAGAAGTTATCCGCGAAGGGCAGCAGCTCGGGCAGCATCGCCACATGCGGGATCTCGCTGGAATTCAGCGTGGGAACGATGAAACCGCCATCGACCACCCCGTCGCGGATACCGCCCAGCGTGGCATTGCCGCCAAGCATCTGGCCGCCGACAAAGACCTGCGCCGAAAGATCGCCGCCGGTGGTCTCCGACAGATCTTCGAAAAACGCCTGCGCCTCGACCGCCTCGATCGCCAGCGGCGGCATGAAAGTGTTGTACATCAGCCGGTCCGCGCTGGCGGCGCTGGCCATGCCGACAATCGCGGTGCCGGCGAAAAGCCCTATCAGTTTTTGCAGTCTCTTCTGCATTTTCGTTTCTCCTCCCTAAATCCGGCCGTTCGTCCGGCCGCTCCTAAAGTCCCATAACTCTTGGCAAAAACAGCGTTATCTCGGGGAATGCGATCAGCAGACCGATCACCGCGAGATCCACCACCAGGAACCACAACACCCCCCTGAAGATCGTCGTGAGCGGCACGTCAGACCCCACGAGCGATTTCACGGCAAACACGTTCAGCCCGACCGGCGGCGACATCAGGCCGATCTCGACGAATTTCACGATCAGCACGCCCATCAGCGTCAGGTCGAGCCCGACCGTCTTGAAGATCGGCAGCATGATCGGCAGCGTCAGGAACAGCAGGCCGAGCGGGTCGAGAAACATCCCCAGCACCAGAAAGCAGGCGCCGGAGATCAGGATCACCGCGAGCGGCGAGATGTTCGCTTCCGCCATGAACTGCGCCAGGAACATCGGCAGCCCAGAGAAGGCCAGGAACCGCGTCAGCAACACCGCGCCGAGCACGATGAAGAACAGCGTCGCGGTGCCGACAAGCGCGTCCCAGAAGCTGGCCTTGATCACCGGCCAGGACAGCGTGCCATTGGCGAGCGCAATCACGAAGGTCAGCGCCGCGCCGAACGCGCCTGCCTCGGTGGCGGTGACGATGCCGCTATAGATGCCGCCGATCACCCCCAGCACCAGCACCGGCAGCGGCCAGATGCCCGCCATGGCGCGGAACTTGGCGCTCCAGCTTGTGCGCTCGCTGTCGCGCGGGGCCACATGCGGTTGCAGCTTGGCGCGCAGGATGATCATCAGCGCAAAGGCCAGCGCCGAGATCAGACCGGGAATGATACCGGCCACAAAGAGCTTGATGATTGAGGTCTGCGCGAAAACGCCGATCAGGATCATCAGCACGCTTGGCGGAATGAGCGAGCCCAGCGTGCCCGCCGAGGCGACCACCCCGGTGGCCAGCCCCATATCGTAGCCGGTCTTCTTCATCTCGGGCAGCGCGATGCGGCCCATGGTCAGCGTGGTGGCGAGGCTCGACCCCGACGCAGCCGCGAACCCGGCGCAGGCAAAATTCGTCGCCACCGCCACGCCGCCGGGCAGCCAGCCCAGCCAGAGCCGCGCCGCATCGAACAGCGCCGTGGTCAGGCCCGAGCGGAAGGCCAGCGCGCCCATCAGCAGGAACATCGGGATGGCCGAAAGCTCCCAGCTGGCGGCGGTCTCGAAGGGGATGAGGCCGAGGATGCTGAAAGCGGCGTTCCAGCTTGTCAGGATCGCGATGCCGACAAAGGCCACGAGCCCGAGCGCCAGCCCGATGGGCACCCGCAGGGCGATGAGGAACAGCGCGACCCCCATGCCCCAAAAACCGATGGCAAGCGAACTCATGGCAGCGCCCCCGTCTCGGTTTCTTCGTGGGCAGCTTGGTCGTGGCGGACAAAGCGCATGATCTGCACGGCAAGCCCGAGCAGCGACACGATCACCACCAGCCCCATAGCCAGCACCGGAATCCACCGCGAGGGCCAGGTCGGCAGGAAAAAGGCCGAGGTCTGGATCTGCTCGGACACGGCGGTGGCGCGCATCGCCTCGACCCCGATGCGCCAGGCGAGCAACCCGCCATAGACCGCCATCAGCACAGAGGTCAGACAGTCGAGCAGGATGCGCCAGCGCGAGGACAGCAGATCGCTTACGAGGCTCGCGCTGATATTCTGATCGGTGATCTGCACATAGGCGATGGGCAGAAAGATCAGCGTCACCATATAATAGCGCGAAACGATCTCGGTGGTGCCGGAGAGTGGCACGCCGACAACATAGCGGAGCCCGACATCGCTGACCACATGCAGCACCATGAGCGCCATCACCACGCCCGAAAGCGCGACGGCGATCTCGCTGATGCGGATCACGCCCCGGGGCATCCGGCGAAGGGGGATATGCGAAGAGGCTGCCATTACGATGCCTTCGACATATCCGCCGCGTCCGGCGTGCCGCCCTGCGCCGTGTGGCGCTGCGCGATGCCGGCGGGGATCGCCTCGGTCCAGCAACGGTCGATATCCGCCGCCGTCAGGGCGGTGCCGCGTTCGTCCGCAAGACGCTGCGCCGCTTTCCAGAGCCGCCCGCGCATCGAGGCACGCAGGGGCACCGGCAGGGTAAAGACATGCTCGATCAGCCGTGCCCAGGCCTCTTCGGTCCAGACCGCCTCATAGGCGTCGCGTTCGGGTCCGAAGTTGAACATGGCGGGCTGCCCCTGTCCGCCCCGCTCCTTCCGCAGCGTTTCGGTGGCGGCACTATCCACCGCGCCGTCTTTCAGCACGACACCATAGGCATCGCGCGCCGCCTGCTCCGAGATCAGCCCGTTGCGCAGATCGTGCAGCACCATTTCCGGGTCGCGCTCGAAGGGCGAGCCATAGCCGCCACCGCCCGGTGTGAGCACGCGCAGCACATCGCCGCAATCGACCTGAAGCGAGTCGATCTTGTCGAGCGGCTCGAACTCCGCCGCGCCGGAGCGCCGGATATAGACCGCGGCCTTTTCGCCGCATTGCCCGCCGAGAACCCCCCAGGGCCGGAACCGGTGCCGTTCCTGACCGCGCGCGGTCACCAGACAGTCATGCTCCAGCACCTCGAATTCGAACACGATGCCAAGCCCACCGCGATGCTTGCCGGCGCCGCCCGAGTCCGGGCGCAGCGCGTATTTCAGGATGCGCACGCCCGAGACGCTCTCGACGATCTCGATGGGGCTGTTGCGCAGGTTGGCGATGTCCACCACGTCGCGCGCATTCAGTCCGTCGCCATCCTCGTGCCCGCCGGTGCCGCCCACCATGGGCTCCAGCACGTTGACCTTGAGCCCGCCCTTGGCGAGATCCGGCTCGGTAAAGACGATAGGGGCGATATAGCCCGCGCCTGCGGCGGGGATCTCGCGCGGCAGCGCCTGCGCCAGCGCGCCGCGAATGGCGTCCTGCACCCGCACGCCGGTGGTGGTGCGCAGCCCGACCGCCGCCGGCGCCTTGCAGTTCACCACAGAGCCCGGCTGGGTCACCACGCTGACCGAGCGCATCAGCCCGGCATTCACCGGAATGTCGCGGTCGATGGTCAGCAGCACGAACATGATCGTATAGACCAACCAGGGATGTGCCTGCCCGTCCGAAAAGATGTTGAACGCGGTGCGAAGCTGCGAGTCGGTGCCGGTGAAATCGACCTCCATCTCGTCGCCCTTTACGGTGAGCGCGACACAGAACTTGATCGGAATGTCCGAGACCACATCGTCGTCGAGATAATCGGCAAAGCGGTAGGTGCCGTCGGGAATGCCCGCGATCACCGCGCGCGCGCGCATCTCGCTGTAGTTCAGCACGTCGCCCATGGCATCGGTGACACCGGCGAGCCCGTATTTCTCCACGCATTCGCCGACCCGCCGGTCGGCCACGCGCAGCGCGGTCACCATGGCCTTCAGGTCGCCCCAGTTGTCATGCGGCACCCGGCAGTTGCAGAGGATGAGGTTGATCAGCTCCTCGTTCAGCTCGCCCGCCTTGTAGAGATGCGAGGGCGGAATGCGGATGCCTTCCTGATAGATCTCGTAGCTCGACGGCGAGAGGCTGCCCGCGACGCGGCCGCCGACATCGGTCGAATGCACATAGGCATAGGCGAAACAGACCAGCGTGCCGTCGTGAAAGATCGGCGCCAGCAGGCTGATATCGGGCAGGTGCGAGGAAAGCCCCGCGCTGCGATAGGGGTCGTTGCAGATCAGCACGTCACCCGGCGCGTAGCTGTCGAACGCGCCGATCATCGACGTGAAGTCGAGATTGGCGAACATGGTGATGCCGATGCTGTGCGGGTAACCGAAGATCTCGCCCTCGGGGGTGACAAGCGCCACGCCGAGATCGGCGGTTTCGTTCACAAAGGCGGTGTGGCCGGTGCGTTGCAGCGCATAGCCCATCTCTTCGGCGATGGAGCGGAAGCGCTGGACAAAGATATCGAGCTGGGCGGAATCGGTGCGCAGGGCGGAGAGTTTCTCGGTCACTGGCGTTTCTCCCGCTTGGCGTTGGTCAGGAGGAGGTTTCCGGCGGCATCGCAGCGGGCGGTAAAGCCCGGCGTCACAACCGTGGTCGTGTCGAACTGCTCGACCACGGCAGGGCCCGCGACGCTGTCGCCCGCGCAGAAATCCTCGCGGCGATAGACCGACGCCTCATGCGCCTGCCCGCCGTGATAGATCGGGCGGGTGCCGATGGCGGCGAGCCCCCCGGCGTCATCGCGCTGCCTTGCCGGCGGCAGCGACGGTTTCGCGCGGCGCCCAAAGACCCGCACCCGCAGCGACACCAGATCCACCGCCGCGTCGCGCTCGCTGTTGTGATAGAGCGCCTCGTAGGTGTCGTGGAACGCCTCGGCCAGCCGCTCCGGTGTCAGCGCGCCGATGTCGAGATCGGCGGGCAGCGTCACGTCGACGTCGAAGGCCTGACCGGCATAGCGCATATTGGCCGAGCGCACGATTTCGATCCGCTCGATCATCGGGTTCTCGGCGGCGAGCGCGTCGCGGCCCTCCTGCTCCAGCTCGCCGTAAATCGCGCGCATGGTGTCTGCGTCGATCCCGGTCAGCGGTTTGCGCAGGCTGCGGATGTAATTGTACTGGTAATCGGCGATGGTGGCGCCGAGCGCGCACATGGTGCCCGGCGACGGCGGCACCAGGATCTGCCCGATCCCCACCTCCTCGGCCAGCAGGCAGGCATGGGTCGGACCCGCGCCGCCAAAGGCGATGAGCGTGAAGTCGCGGGGATCGAGCCCGCGCTTGGTCATCATCGGAAGGATGGCGCTGGTCATCGTCGCGGTGCCGAGGCGCAGAATCGCCTCGGAGGCATCTTCGGCAGAGCAGCCCAGCCGCTCCGCGATCCGCCCCACCGCGGCAAAGGCATTCTCTGCCTTGAGGCTCAGCGAGCCTCCGGCGAACTTCCCGGCGTCGATGTAGCCCGCCACCAGATAGGCATCGGTCACCGTCGCCTCGGTGCCGCCTCGATTGTAGCAGGCCGGCCCCGGCTCGGCACCGGCGCTTTGCGGGCCGAGCTTGAGGATGCCGAAGGGATCGAACCAGGCGATGGAGCCGCCGCCTGCGCCCACGGCGAACACATCCACCGTCGGCATGACGATGGGAAAATCGCCGATCTCGGCATCGGTGGAATAGACCGGCTCCTCATCGCGGATGATCGAGAAATCGGCGCTGGTGCCGCCGATATCCAGCGTCACCGCGTCGCCGACACCGCTCAGCCCGGCGACATAGGCCGCCGCCACCACGCCCGAGGCCGGACCGGACAGCATGGTGTTGACCGGCTTGGCCTTGGCGCTCGACGCGCTCAGCACGCCGCCGTTCGACTGGGTGATCTGCAACGCGGTGTCGAGCCCGACCTCCTGCGTGTCGATCACCAGATTGTCGACATAGCGGCTCATGATCGGCTGCACATAGGCGTTGAGCGAGGCGACGCTGGCGCGCTCGTATTCGCGGATCTCGGACCAGAGATCGGAAGAGCAGGAGAGGTAGAGATCGGGGCGCGTTTCGCGGATGCGCTCGGCGAGCTGCCGCTCCACCGCGTCGCTGTTATAGGCGCCAAGCAGGCAGATCGCGACGCTCTCGACCTCGGGCGCAAGCTGCGCGATCACGGCGTCGATGGCGGCGAGCCCGGCGGAGGCATCCGCGTCGTCGCCGCGCACCGGGATCTCATAGACGTCCTGACGCGCCACGATGGTCGAGGGCAGCGAGGCCTTGAGGTTGAAGATGTCCTTCTTCCGCAGCCGCGCGATTTCGAGAATGTCGCCATTGCCCGCGCTGACGATCAGCGCCGAGCGGGCGCCGCGACGTTCCAGCACGGCGTTCAGGGCGATGGTCTGGCCATGCACGAAATACGAAATCGCGTCCGGCGCGCTGCCCACCGAGGACATCAGCTCGCGAATGCCGCGCGCCACTGCTCGGGACGGTGCGGAGGGCGTGCTGGCCACCTTGTGGGTATGCGAAGCGCCCCCATCCAGCGCCAGCAGGCTGAGATCCGTAAAGGTCCCCCCGATGTCGATGCCAAGCTGAAAACTTACGTCGCTCACATTGTCCTCCCCGAACGTCTGCGTTTCCCATTTCGTAACTTGATTCCATATTTCATAATTTCGGTCAACCGGAGTCGCCGGGGAGAGACGCAGAAAACATGTATCGGGTCTGCGGCAAAAGCCGCGCCAGAGAGGATCGGGGAGGCGATAACCCTCTGGAAAACAGTTACTTTACTCAAAGGCGAAGGCCACAGCCGCGCGAGGGCGACACCGCCGCCCGCCGCGACCGCAGCTCCTGCCATGGCGGTTACGCTCTTGTTCGATTTTCGCGTAACGGGTGAGAGGGCGGCGGTGCCGCCCCCTTGCAGGGATATGTGCCGGACTGTCTCCATGCCCGTCTCCCCGCCCCGGCGCCTCAGAAATCCAGCCCGAGATCGACGGTGCCCGCCGAATGCGTCAGCGCGCCGGAAGAGATGTAATCGACCCCCGTCGCGGCGATCTCGGCCAGCCGGTCGAGACGGACATTACCGCTGGCTTCGGTCTTCATGCGGCCGCCGATCCGGCGCACCGCCTCGGCCATGTCCTCGGTGGTCATATTGTCGAACAGCACCGCCGCCGCGCCGCCGACCTCCAGCACTGCGTCGAGCTGCTCCAGACCGTCGATTTCGATCTCGACCACCACCATATGGCCGACATTGCGCTGGACGGCCTCCAGCACCGGGCGCACACCGCCCGCCGCCGCGATGTGGTTGTCCTTGATCAGGATCGCGTCCGAGAGCGAGAAGCGGTGGTTGAAGCCGCCGCCATGCAGCACCGCGAGCTTTTCCAGGATCTTCAGGCCCGGCGTGGTCTTGCGAGTGCAGGTGATCCGCGTGCCGGTGCCCTCGACGGCGCGGACATAAGAGTTCGTCAGCGTGGCGGTGCCCGAAAGGCGACCGGCGAAGTTCAGCGCGACCCGTTCCGCCGCGAGGATGGAGGCGGCATTGCCGTTGATGCTCATCAGCCGGTCGCCGGGTTTGCAGGCGGTGCCGTCGAGGATCTCGATCTCGATCTCAAGGCTCGGGTCGATCAGCCGGAAGGCCAACGCTGCGGCCTGCATGCCGGAGACCACCGCCTCCTGCCGTGCGTTCAGGCTGGCGCGGTACTGGCGACCCGCCGGCAACACCGAGCGCGTGGTCACATCGCCGCCGGCACCTAGATCTTCCATGATCGCGTTGCGGATCGCGGGTTCGAGAATGATGTCGGGGACGGGTTCGAAATTCGGCACGGAAAAGTCCTCTTGGTTGGGTAGCTGCGGCCCCCGCACCGAACCTTCGGAACCTTGGCCGGAAGGCGGGGACGTTCGATGTAGCGCCTGCCATATGGCGGGCAGACGGCATCTGTCGGGGCCGCGCACCGCTCCCCCCGATCCCCGCGCCTGCCCGGTGTTGCGGGACGGAGCCGTCCGGCCCCGTGCCGCGCGGTGGTTATTGACCGGCCAGGTTGATGTGGACGTTCTTCTCGTGGGTGAAGGAGATCAGCTCGCCGATGCCCTCCTCGCGTCCGATGCCCGACTGCTTGACGCCGCCGAAGGGTGCCCCGAGAAAATGCCGCCCGACCTCGTTGATCCAGACAAAGCCCGCCTCGACCCGCGACGCGGCGCGGTGGGCGGTGACCAGGTCGCGCGTCCAGATCGCGCAGGTGAGGCCAAGCTCCAGCCCGTTGACCTCCTCCAGCATGGCGCTCTCTTCGCGCCATTTGCGCACGGCGAGCACCGGGCCGAAGATCTCTTCGCGGGCGATGGTCATCTCGGGGGTCACATCGGCAAAGATCGTCGGCGCGATGAAGCACCCATCTGCAAGATCGCCCTCGGTAACCGCATGGCCGCCGGTGACGGCGCGGGCGCCCTCGCTCTTGGCGCTCTCGATATAACCCATCACCCGGTCGAACTGGGTGCGGCTGACGATGGCGCCCATGGTGGTCTCGGGATCGGTGGGAATGCCCGGCTTGTAGCGCGCGATCTTGTCGGCCACATAGGATAGCACTTCGTCGTGGATATCCTCGTGCAGGAACGCGCGGCTGGTCGAGCCGCAGGACTGGCCGCACCAGCCGAAATTCATCCCGGCGACAAGCGCGTCGGCGATCTTTTCGGGCTTGCTGTCGGGATAGGCGATCAGGGCGTTCTTGCCGCCAAGCTCCAGCAGCACCGGCTTGACCGTCGCGCTGGCGCTTTTCATCACCGCGCGCCCGGCGGGCACCGAGCCGATCAGCGTGACCTTGGCCACGTCCGGGTGCTCCGCCAGCCCTGCACCGGCCTCGACGCCGCCCGGCAGCACGCTGAACACGCCCTTGGGCAGCAGCCCGTCGACGATCTCCGCCAGCCGCAGCGCCGAGAGCGGCGCCTGCACCGGCGGCTTGATGATCACCGAATTGCCCGCCGCCAGCGGCGCCGCCATCTTGCCGCCGCAGAACATGAACGGGTGGTTGAAGGCGAGGATCCGCGCCACCACACCCAGCGGCTCGCGCAGGGTCATGTTCACCCGTTCGGCGCCCATCGGAATGGTGTCACCCTTCATCTCGGTGACGAGACCGGCAAAGAGATCCATCTGCGCGGCGGCAATGGCGGCGTCGCCGCGCATCTCGGTATAGGGGTTGCCGCAATTGGCCGAGTCGATCATCGCCAGCTCGTCGCCATGCTTGCGCAGCAGGGCGGCGATTTCCTTCAGGATGCGCGCACGCTCCAGCGGCGGCACATCGCGCCATTCCAGAAAGCCCTTGCGCGCGGCGGCGACGGCGGCGTCGACATCGTCGCGCCCGGCGGTCGCCACCGGGGTCAGCACCCGCCCCGTCGCCGGGTTCAGCGTGTCGTCATAAACTCCGCCCAACGGCTTGTGCCAGGCACCGCCGAAATAGAGATCGGCGTGCTGCGGCAGCACCTGTTCGATATCGAAATTCAAACTGTCCGGCACGATAGCTTCCTCCCATCCGTCGTTGACTTCGAAATAACTTAGATCTCTAATAGATGTCAAGCAGCCGCATCTTTTCTCATGACCGCCCCCGAGAGGTGTCCGGTCAATCGCAGTCGCGCGGAGGGCTTGACCACGCGCACCCATCATGTGCAGGACTTAATACCGGTGCGAAAACCTCCCTCCGAAGACATGGCGGCACCGCGGTCCAGAGCGGAAAGGTCAGCCTGACGCCGTCGAAAAAAGAACAAAAGGAAAGCCGCGTGGAAGGAAAAGCCAGCTCTCGCCAAAGCGTTCAATCCGTCGTCGTCGGCGCCCGGCTTCTGGAGGCCCTTGCCCGCCAGAACGATGCGATGTCGCTCTCGGCCATCGCCAAGGTCGCCGATATGGCCCCGGCGAAGGCTCACCGTTACCTCGCGGGCTTTATCGAAACCGGGCTAATCAGACAGAGCGAAACCACCGGACTCTACGATCTCGGGCCGCTCTCTCTCGACCTCGGGCTGGCGGCGATCCGGAGGCTCGACGTTGTGGAGCTGGCCTATCCGCTGATGGTCGCCCTCCGCGAAGAAACCGGCGAGACCACCTCGCTTTCGGTCTGGGGCAATTTCGGCGCGACGCTCGTGCGCTGGGTGCCGAGCAACGCACCGGTGAACATCACGGTAAATGTAGGCTCTGTTCTGCCGCTGCTGACGTCGTCGAACGGCCGCGTCTTTGCCGCGCATCTGCCGGCGGAGAAGGTCGAGCCGCTGATCGAAAAGGAGCTGGCCGAGAATGCCCCCGCGCTGGCGGCGGCGGGGATCGAGAAACGCGCGGATGTCGAGCGCATCCTGCAACCTGTGCGCGAGACCGGCATCGCGGCTGCGGTCGGCCTGGTGGTGCCCGCCATCGCGTCGCTGAGTTGCCCGATCTTCGACCGTACCAATTCGGTGGTCGCCGTGGTGACGGTGGTGGGCATCACGGGCATGATTTCGACCGATGCAGACAGTCCGGTCTCGATGAAGCTCCGCGACACCGCGCAGCGGATCTCGGAAATGCTCGGCGCGCGGGCGGGCTGAGCTCCGCCGGCGCCGCACCGCCATTGCCCACAACCACAGCGAGCAGAAAAGCGCCAATGCCGAGTGCGTGGATGGTGCCGCAAGCTCTTGGCAAAATCGTTCTTTATTGATTTAGTCACCTAATGAACGAACAGTCGACATGCCCCGGCCCATCCATCGAGTCGCCCCGAAGCGAAGAACGCCTGGCGCGGCTCGTACGCCTCGCCGCGCGCGGCTTCAACCGCTCGCTCCAGATCCGCCTGAACACCCAGAACGTGACCTTCGGGCAATGGATCTTTCTGCGCATCCTTTGGAACGAGGACGGGCTGTCGCAGCGCGAACTGAGCGAACGCGCGCATCTGACCGAGCCGACCGCGCACACCGCCCTGCTCCGCATGGAGGAACTGGGCTATATCGTGCGCCGGAACATCGAGGGCAACAAACGCCGCCAGCACGCCTTCCTGACCGAGCGCGGCTGGGAGCTGCGCGACCAGCTCGAGCCGCTGGCCGTCGAGGCCAATGATCTGGCTGTCGCGGGGCTCACCGAGGACGAGCAGCATATCCTGCGCAAAGCGCTGGCCACGATGATCCGCAACCTCGAACAGGACGAGGCGGACGCGGCGCGGCGCGGCATGCGCATGCCGCCGACCAAGGGCAAGAGCGCAGCGGAATAAACAGAAAACCGGCGCCCGGTTTCCCGCGCGCCGGCTGCTGTTTCTCCGGAAAGGCCCTTACTTCAGAAGACCCAGCTCCTCGTAGGCCCGCTTTGCGCCGGGATGGAACGGCAGCGTCTTTTGCGACACCAGAAGCTCGGGCGTGAGCTGTTTCATCGCACTGTGAACCGAACGGATCTCGTCGATATTCGTGGCGATATCCTTGGCCAGCGTATAGGCGGTTTCCTCGGGCATCGTGTCGGTGGTGACCAGCAGCGCGCCCAGGGCGAGCGTGTCGATGGGCTCGGCCTGGTTGGTATAGCTGCCGCCCGGGATCTCGTAAGACACGGTGCCGAATTTTTCGTTGGTCTTCTCGATGATCTCCTGCGGGATATCGAGCAGCACCACATCGGC
The DNA here is from genome assembly GCF_017311415.1 of Salipiger abyssi. Lineage (GTDB taxonomy): Bacteria > Pseudomonadota > Alphaproteobacteria > Rhodobacterales > Rhodobacteraceae > Salipiger > Salipiger abyssi_A. The sequence goes on from NZ_JAEKIS010000008.1 coordinate 198,464, forward strand.
GTTCTTGTCGACGCTCAGGAAGGACGAGTGACCGACAAAGATGCCGTTGATCACCATGTCGATCCGGCCGTCGGTCATCAGGTCGGCCTGCTGCGCAGAACCGCCGCGCACCATGACGCCGCCATTGCCCTCGATGGTCTCTTCGTCAAAGCCCACCTCGTCGAGAATGTAGGTTGTGATATTGGCCACGATATTGCCGGCGTTGTTGTTGCCGACGCGGATCGCGGCGCCGGATTTCGCCAGATCGTCGAGGCTGTCGATATCGTATTCGTCGGCGATGGATTTCCGCAGGAAGAAATGCATCGGCGCCCAATTATACATGTAGCCGATTGCCTGAAGCCCGGTGATCGGACCCTTGAACGGATCTTCGCCGTCGAGCGCCAGCTTGACTTCGGCATCGTGGGCCAGGCCCAGGTCGGTGCGGTTGCCCGACAGCAGGGCGATATTCGCAAACCCGCCACCGGTCGCCTGGTACGTGACGACCCCATCGGAATCCGACGTCTTTACCGCCCGGTCGATCCCCGCGCCCAGCAGCGACCAGAGCCCCGACGGGTTCCCCCCGGACAGCGTGACATTGAGGCTTTCCGCAGTGGCTCCGCTGCCCATGACACAGATGCCGATGGCAGCAAGAAACGTTGCTACTTTGGTTTTCATGTAGTCCTCCCTCTCAAACGCAGCACAGACATCGCATGATAAGATCTCTAACATTAGATATCTATGTTACATCCTTTTTATATCTTCACCCCATCAACCAGTCAACGACCAAGTTGGAGCGATATTCACAAATAAATTCAGGTAGATAGATCGAAAAAACGCAGCAAGAGTGCCCCGTCCCTCTGCCGGCGCGCTCTTGCGTTCAAGCACGACTCCCGCTGGTCGTCGCAGCGCCGGACCACCCAGTTCGCCCGCAGCGACTCAGTGAGACATGAAAACCGGGATCTTGATGCTGCGCAGCACATGGTGCGTGACGCCGCCGAACATGTCCTGCGAGAACTTGCTGTGCTCATAGGCGCCCATCACCACCAGCTTCGCACCGATCTCGTCAGCGGTGGACTGGATGATTTCGGCAATGCTGCGCTCGGGGCGGGCCAGCGGGATATGCTCGGCATCGACCCCGTGCCGTTCGAGATGCGACATGATCCACTTGGCGGAAGGCAGATCGTCGAGCACATTGCCCACTGTCAGGATCGACACCTTGCGCGGCTTGCGTTCGAGCACCGCCATCGCATCGTTCACCGCCCGCGCCGCCGAGCGTTTCCCGTCCCAGGCGACCAGCGCGTGGCTGGCCATGCTGTCGGCCTCGTAGCCATCGGGCACGACAAGCACCGGGCGCCCGCTGCGCAGCGCGATGATGTCGGGGTTGACCGCACGGTATTCGTCCATCGGCAACTTCGGGTGGAACCCGGTCACCACAAAATCGAAGTTCCGCGCGATCTCGGACGGTGCGGAGCGCCCGATCACGTCGGGCATGACAAATTCACAGCGCTCGCCGATACCGGCGGCGGCGGCTTCCTTATCGAAGGTATCGCGCAGATCCGCGACCTTTTCGCGCTCGGCATCCTTCAGCCTCAGGCGCAGATCCTCGCTCAGCCTCAGGATCTGGTCGAAATAGGACGTGGCACCGCTATACATCCCGGTCAGCCAGGCGTCGTGCCGTTTGGCGATCTGCACCGCGTGACGGAGGCTTCCGGGGAAGGCGGCGCTTCCCGTATGCGCCAGCAGGATATTCTTGATGCTCATGGTTCGCTCGCGTTGCACAGGGCTCGATATTGGGTAACGCGAATATTATTAGATGTCTATTATTATTTGGACACCCTGCGAAACTGCCCCTATATCAACCGCTTGAGCCCCGCCTGCACCTTCAGCAACCTCGGCAGATAGGTCTCCACCATCTGCTCGGCATTGCCGGCGCTGGCCGCCATGCCGGTGTTGAGCGCCGCGACGACGCGGTCGTGCCGGTCGATCAGCGGCACGGCGATCGAGCGCAGCCCGATCTCGATTTCCTGGTCGATGATCGCATAGCCCTGGCTGCACGCCGCGTCGATCCGCGCCATGATCTCCTCGGGATCGGAGATGGCAAAGGCGGTGCGCGGCGACAGGTCCGAGGCCTCGACCCGCGCCCGCGCCTCATCGCGCGGCAGCGCCGCCAGCAGCACCCGGCCCATCGAGGTGCTGCATGCCGGCAGCCGCGATCCGGGCATCAGCCCGATGGACATCACCCGTTTTTGCGCGGCGCGGGCGATATAGACGATCTCGGTCTCGTCCAGCAGCGCCACCGAACAGCTTTGGCCGATCTGCTCCGAGAGCTGGTCGAGCCAGGGCTGCACGATCTGCGACAGCGGCAGCGAGGCCAGCGCCGCCACGCCCAGACGCAGAACACGCGGCGTCAGCGTAAAGAACTTGCCGTCGTAATCCGCATAGCCCTCGCGGTGCAGGGTCAGCAGCACCCGCCGCGCGGTGGCACGGTCGAGCCCGCTCGCGACGGAGGCTTCGGAGATGGAAAGGCGCGGCGTGTCGCTACCAAAGGCCTCGATCACCCGGAGCCCCTTTGCCAGCGAGGCGATGTAATCGGTGGGTTTGTTCGACATGCGAACAGAATTAGCCACAATGTGAACAAATCTCAATATATGAACAATTGGACTCGCCCCCCTGCCCGCAGCGGCAGTATTCCGGCGGCAGAAATGGAGGACCTTATATGAACAAAGTCACGTCCACCACGGCCGAGGCGGTCGCGTCGATCCCCGACGGCGCCCGGGTGATGATCGGCGGTTTCGGCGGCTCCGGCGCGCCGATCGAGCTGATCCACGCGCTGATCGACCGCTTTCGCGCCACCGGCAGCCCGAAGAACCTCACCGTCATCAACAACAATGCCGGCAACGGATCCATCGGCATCGCCGCGATGATCAAGGCGGGCATGGTCGCAAAGATGGTCTGCTCCTTCCCGCGCTCGTCCAATGCCGAGGCGTTCAACGAGAAATACCTCGCCGGCGAGATCGAGCTGGAGCTGGTGCCGCAGGGCACGCTGGCCGAACGCATCCGCGCCGCCGGCGCCGGCATCCCGGCCTTCTACACGCCGTCGAGCTACGGCACCGAGCTGGCCGAGGGCAAACCGACCGAGGAATTCGACGGCAAGATGTATGTGCGCGAGCGCTGGCTCAAGGCCGATGTCGCGCTGATCAAGGGCCAGAAGGGCGACCCGATGGGCAACCTCACCTACCGTCTGGCCGGGCGCAACTTCAACCCGCTCATGGCGATGGCCGCCGACCGGACCGTCGCGCAGGTGGCCGAGCTGGGCAAGCCCGGCAGCATCGACCCCGAGCAGGTCATCACCCCCGGCATCTTTGTCGACACCGTCGTCGAGGTGCCCGAACCGCAACAGGAAGAAGTGCTCGTGCGCACGGGAGTGGTCTACTGATGTCCGATTTCAACCTGATGGAAGACAAGCTCTCGAACGCCCAGATCGCCTGGCGCGCGGCGCAGGATATCGAGGACGGCTCCTATGTGAATCTCGGCATCGGCTTTCCCGAGCTGATCGCCAAGTTCCAGCCCGAGGGCCGCGACGTGACCTATCACACCGAGAACGGCGTGCTGGGCTTCGGCGCCGCCCCCGAACCGGGGCAGGAAGACTGGGATCTGATCAATGCCGGCAAGAAGGCGATCACGCTGAAACCCGGCGCGTCGTTCTTTCACCATGCCGACAGCTTTTCGATGGTGCGCGGCGGGCATCTCGACCTGGCCGTGCTGGGCGCCTATCAGGTCGCGCAGAACGGCGATCTGGCCAACTGGCGCGTCGGCTCCAAGGGCGTGCCCGCGGTGGGCGGCGCGATGGATCTGGTGCATGGCGCCAGGCGCGTGGCGGTGATCACCGACCATGTCACCAAGGATGGCGGCCCCAAGCTGGTCGAGACCTGCACCTTCCCGCTGACCGGCGTCGGCTGCGTCACCCGCGTCTATACCTCGCTCGCAGTGGTGGATGTTCAGGACGGCCATTTCGTGCTGCGCGAAAAACTGCCCGCCATCTCGATGGAGGCGCTTCAGGCGGTGACCGGCGCCACGCTGCATACCGACGGCCCCGTCGGCGACCTGATCGTACCGGAGGATCTGTGATGACCGATGTCTATATCTGCGACTATATCCGCACCCCCGTGGGCCGCTACGGAGGCGCGCTGTCCGCGGTGCGGGCCGACGATCTGGCGGCGATCCCGCTGCGCACGCTGGCCGAGCGCAACCCGGGGATGGACCTCGCCGCCATCGACGAGGTGATCATGGGCTGCGCCAACCAGGCCGGCGAGGACAACCGCAACGTGGCGCGCATGGCGCTGCTGCTCGCGGGCTATCCCGAAACCGTGCCCGGCACGACGATGAACCGGCTCTGCGGCTCGGGCATGGATGCGGTGATCACCGCCGCCCGCGCCATCAAGGCCGGCGAGGCCGAGCTGATCGTCGCCGGCGGTGCCGAAAGCATGAGCCGCGCGCCCTTCGTCATGCCCAAGGCCACCGCCGCCTTCACCCGCGCCAACAGCGTCGAGGACACCACCATCGGCTGGCGCTTCGTCAACCCGCTGATGAAGGCGCAATACGGCGTCGACAGCATGCCCGAGACGGCGGAGAACGTGGCCGAGGATTTCGACATCTCGCGCGCCGATCAGGATGCCTTTGCCCTGCGCTCGCAGCAAAAGGCCGGCGCGGCGATGGAAAACGGCCGCCTCGCGCAAGAGATCGTCGCGGTGACCATCCCGCGCCGCAAGGGCGACCCGCTGGTGGTGGATCGCGACGAGCATCCGCGCCCCGAAACCACGCTCGAAGCGTTGCAAAAGCTCAAGACCTTCGTGAAGGCCGATGGCACGGTGACGGCGGGTAACTCCTCGGGCGTCAATGACGGCGCGGCGGCGCTTGTGCTGGCCAGCAAGGCGGCGGCGGAAAAACACGGGTTGCGCCCCATTGCCCGCGTTCTGGGCGGCGCCACCGCCGGCGTCGCGCCGCGCATCATGGGCTTTGGCCCGGCGCCGGCATCGAAGAAGCTGATGGCGCGGCTCGGGCTGACGCAGGAGGATTTCACGGTGATCGAGCTCAACGAGGCCTTTGCCTCGCAGGGGCTCGCCACGCTGCGCGATCTAGGCATCGCCGATGACGACCCGCGCGTGAACCGCAATGGCGGCGCGATCTCCATCGGCCATCCGCTCGGCATGTCGGGCGCCCGCATCACCGGCACCGCCATGCTCGACCTGAAGCCGGGCGAGAAATCGCTCTCGACCATGTGCATCGGCGTCGGCCAGGGCATCGCCATCGCGCTCGAAGCGCTCTGAACCGCTCACCGGCGGGCGGCATCCTCCTTCGCCCGCCGGTGCAGCAGCCGCGCTAGAAGATCGGCGGGGCTGTTCTCGTCGAAGGTGAACTTGCGGGTGAGCCCCACCGCCCCCGCCATGTACTCCGATCTGAGATCGAGCGCGGCGAGGCTGCCGCGCGCCAGCTCCCGCTCCACCACACCGCGCGAGATGAACCAGAGCATCTCCGAATGCTCCAGGAGCGTCAGCGCCGCCGGCAACGCCACCGTCTCGAAGACCGGCGCGACGTCCGACAGCCCCATCGCCGCGAGATACTGGTTGACGTTCTGCCGGATGATCGCGCCGGGATTGGGCAGAATGAGCGGATAGCGCAGCAGCGCCTCCTCCACCGGCAGATCCAGCGCCGGGTGGCCTGCCCGCGCCACCAGCAGGATCGGCTCGTCATAGAGATATTCGAAAGACAGGCCCGGCATGTCGGCGGCCTGCGGCATGCGCCCGACCATCAGGTCAATCTTGCCGCCGCGCAGCCTGTCGAGAAGGTAGCGGTTCGGCCCGGTGACGATGCCGATCCGCGCATCCGGACGGGCCTGCGAAAACGCCAGCGCCACCGAGGGGAAGAAGCCGCCCGCCACGGTCGGCAGCACCCCCACCTTGACCAGCCCCGCCGCCGCCTGCCCCGAGAGATCGCGCACGCCGGCCTCAAGGCTTTGCAGCGACGCGCGGGCATGGGCGCGGAAATTCTCGCCCGCGGGCGTCAGCACCGCGCGCCGTCCCGTGCGCTCGAAAAGCTGCGCGCCGAGCAGCGCCTCCAGCTCCGAAATGGTTTTGGACAGCGCCGGCTGCGACACGTTGCGCAGCCGCGCGGCGGCCGAGATCGTGCCCGCCTGGGCGACGGTCAGAAACGCCTCCAGATGGCGCAGCTTCAATCCGTTCGGTATATTCATTTGGTTATGGTTTTGCCGCCAGATTGTATTTTTGTAAAGCCATGGTTTATGCCAGATTGCCGCCAGGAGGATCTCATGCAGGCATTGAAACGCGACTGGGGCAGCATGCATCTGCGTGTCACCGAAGGTGACGGCACGGCGCTGGTCTTCATCAACTCGCTCGGCACCGATCTGCGGATGTGGGACGATGTCGTCGCCCGTCTGCCCGAGGGCTGGTCGAGCCTGCGGATGGACAAGCGCGGCCACGGGCTGAGCGGCACCGCGCCGCAGGGCTACGGCATTGCCGATTTGGCCGGGGACGTGCTGGCCGCGATGGATCATGCCGGGCTGAGCAAGGCGGTGATCGTCGGCTGTTCCATCGGCGGGCTCATCGCGCAGCATATCGCGCTGATGGCGCCGGAGCGGGTGATCTGCCTTGTGCTGTCGAACACCGCACCGATGCTTGGGCCGGCGGATGGCTGGCTGAGCCGTATCGACGGCGTGCGCGCCAACGGCATGGCGGCGATGGCCGATGGCATCCTGCCGCGCTGGTTCGGCCCCGACATGCTGGCCGCGCCCGAGGCCGCCCTGTGGCGCGCCCTGCTCGCCCGCACCGATCCGGAGGGCTATATCGCCACCTGCGCCGCCATTGCCGGAACCGACATCACCGACCGGCTGGGCGAGGTCACCCAACCCGCGCTGGTGATCGGCGGGCAGCACGATCAGGCGACGCCGCCGGAGGTGGTGGAAAAGCTCGCCGCCGCCCTGCCCCGCGCCGATCTCACCATGTTCGACCGCGCCGGCCACCTACCGGCAATCGAGCAGCCCAAGCTTTTCACCCGCACCCTGACGAAATTCGTGGAAAGGACCATCCAGTGAGCGAGAGCTTCGACAAAGGCATGCAGGTGCGCCGCGAGGTGCTGGGCAATGCCCATGTGGACCGCGCCGAGGCCGGCAAGACCGAATTCGACCTGCCGTTTCAGACCCTGATCACCGAAAGCGCCTGGGGCACCGTATGGGCCTCCGACCGCATCACCCGGCGCGAGCGCTCGATGCTGACCCTCGCGCTCCTGGCGGCGACCGGCAATTTCGAGGAGATCCCGATGCATATCCGGGCCACCGCCAATACCGGCGCCTCCAAGGAGGATGTCGCCGAGGCGCTGCAACATGTGGCGATCTATGCCGGCGTGCCGAAAGCCAACCACGCACTCAAGCTGGCCAAGCAAACCTATGCGGAAATGGAGGAGAGTGAGAAATGACTGACCTGGGACCGCTGATTCCGCGCAACCGCGCGATCCACCCCGAGCCCTATGACCCGGGCTACAAGACGAGCGTCGCGCGCTCGCCCTTCCTGCCGCTGCTCTCGATGGAGAGCACCCCGTCGGAAGAGACCGGCCCGACCTTCGGTCACGGCATGATCGGCGCGCTCGACAACAACCTGATCCTGAACTGGACCAAGGGCGCCGCCCCCGCCGTGGGCGAGCGTATCCTGGTGCATGGCCGCGTGCTCGACGAGATGGGCCGCCCGGTGCCGAACACGCTGATCGAGATCTGGCAGGCCAATGCCGGCGGGCGATACCGGCACAAGAAAGACACCTATTTCGCCCCGCTCGACCCGAATTTCGGCGGCTGCGGACGCACGATCACCGACGACAACGGCTATTACGAGTTCCTGACGGTGCGTCCCGGCGCCTATCCCTGGCCCAACCGCGCCAATGACTGGCGCCCGATGCATATTCACGTCTCGGTCTACGGTCACAGCTTTGGTCAGCGGCTGATCACGCAGCTCTATTTCGAGGGCGACCCGCTGATCGACCACTGTCCGATCGCGGCCACCATCAAGGACCGCAGCCAGCTCGACCGTCTGGTCGCACCGCTGGATTTCTCGAAGTCGCGCCCGCTCGACTTCCTCGCCTACAAATTCGACATCGTGCTGCGCGGCCGCCGCCAGACCATGTTCGAGAACAAGCTGGAGGGTATGTAAGATGGTCCAGAAACTCGACGTTCTTCAGGAATCCCCATCGCAGACCGCGGGCCCCTACGTGCATATCGGCCTGATGCCGACCTATGCCGGCAATGGCGGCTACTATGACGAGGAAGTCGGCACCACGCCCTTCGTCGACGAGAACAAGGCCAAGGGCGAGATCATCGAGATCGTCGGCTCGGTCTTCGACGGCACCGGGTGGGCGATGCGCGACGCGCTGATCGAATCCTGGCAATGCGATGCCGCTGGCATCTTTCCGGGGCAGGACGGCGCCGATCCCAGCTTTACCGGGCATTGCCGCTTCGCCGCAGATGCGGAAAGCGGGGAATTCACCCTGCGCACGGTCAAGCCCGGGGCCTATACGGGCCGCGGCGGGGTCGCGAACGCACCGCATATTTCGCTCTGGGTCGTGGCGCGGGGCATCAATATCGGGCTCAACACCCGGATCTATTTCGAGGACGAGGACAACAGTGCCGACCCGCTGCTAGCGCGGATCGAGCAGCGTCCACGGGTGAACACGCTGATCGCCAAGAAGACGGGCGATGGCACCTACCGCTTCGACATCCGGCTGCAAGGTCAGGACGAGACGGTTTTCCTCGACCTGTGAGCGGGCAAAACGGATAAGGAAAGGGGCGGCGCGAACCGCCCCTTTTGTCATGCGAAGGAAAGATCTGCGATGAGCGTCTCGGTATTCGATCACCTCTGGCTCGGCGGCCTCTTCGGCGATGCCGACATGGCCGCCATCCTCGCGCCCGAGCGGCAAATGACGCATATGCTGACCTTCGAGGCCGCCTGGTCGCGCGCCTGCGGAAAGGCCGGCCTGTTCGAGCCCGGCGCGGCGGAAACAGCGGCGCGGGCCATCGAGAACGCCGATATCGACTTCGCCGATATCTCTGCGGGGATGGGACAGGACGGCGTGCCGGTGCCGCGCCTCGTCAAGCAGCTCAAGGCAATCGCCCCGCCCGAGGCCGTACACAAGGGCGCCACCTCTCAGGACGTGGTCGACACCGCCATGGTGCTGATGCTGCGCGAGGCCTCCGATCTCATCGCCGCGCGGCTCAGCGCGCTTGACGCAGCGTTCGGCGAACTCGACGCGCGGTTCGGGGACGCGCCGCTCATGGGCCGCACAAGGATGCAGGCCGCGACCGAAATGACCGTGCGCGACCGACTGCTGGCATGGCGCCTGCCGCTGAGCGCGCATCTCGCACGCCTCGGCGAGCTACGCCCACGCGTCGAACGGGTCCAGATCGGCGGGGCCTCCGGAGACCGCAAAGCGCTCGGCGACAAAGCCGATGCGGTGGTGACGGATGTCGCGGCGGCGTTGGGGCTCGCCCCTACGGGCAAGGCATGGCACGCGATGCGCGACGGGGTGGCGGAATATGCCGGCCTTCTGTCGCTCGTCACCGGAACGCTTGGCAAGTTCGGGCAGGACGTGGCGCTGATGGCGCAACAGGGGATCGAAGAGGTCGCGCTTTCGGGCGGCGGTGGCTCGTCGGCGATGCCGCACAAGCAGAACCCGGTTTCCGCCGAGCTGCTGATCACGCTGGCGCGGTTCAACGCCGTGCAGGTCTCGGCCATGCATCACGCCGTGGTGCATGAACAGGAACGCTCAGGCACCTCTTGGGCGCTTGAATGGATGGTGCTTCCGCAGATGCTGATGACCACGGGCACCGCGCTCGCCCGGGCGCAGGAGATCTGCGGCGCGGTCACCCGGCTCGGCTCCCGCTGAACCACCGCTCGCGCGGCGCCGGAGCACCGAAAACCGCTCCAGAAAACATTCTGTTTTCTCATGAACAGGCCTTGAGGGTGCCTTTGTGCCCCTGGGCTCAGTCCATGTCAGGCGAAACGGACCGCCCGGATGCCATTGTGTCGTGAAGCCAATCACGAAAAGCGACCAAGGGCGGGTAGGCGCCCATCTCCTGATGGAAGACGAGATAGCCGACGCTGCGCGATTTGGCGGACAGATCCGACACATGCACCAGCCGCTTCGCGGAAAGATCGTTTTCGATCAGCTCGTTAGGCGCCAGAGCCACGCCAAGGCCGCGCACCGCCGCCTGCAAGAGCATGGTGTAATTCTCAAATGTCAGCAGCGGTTGTTGCCGGAGGATATCCAGTTGCAGCTCGCCGAAGAGCCCCAGCCAATTCGAACGTTCGGACGTGTGCAAAAGCGCATGCACATTGGCCAGCCCGCCCTTGTCGGAACGCCGGATCGCGTCAGCGATCTCTTCGGTTGCGACCGCCCGAAGCTCCAGATGGATCAGCTCCTCCCAGACCGCATCAGGCCCCGGCGCGGTGGTAAAATCGATCAGCGCATGCAGGTCGCCCGGGCCGGAATGGGGCCGCGAGGGAAGCCGCGTGGAGAACTCCACAGTGACATTCGGATGGGCCTGGAAAAAGCTCGGCATTCTTGGAATTAACCAAAGGCTTCCGAAGGTTGGCGGAATTCCCAGCCGCAGCACCCCGCCCCGGTCGCCCAGCGTGATCGCCTCTGTCGTGGCGGCGGCGAGGTGGGTCAGCACCTGCCTGATCTGCTCGGCGTAATAGGCGCCGGAGGCTGTCACCGCCACCTGGCGCCGACGGTTCTTTTCCAGCAGCGCGACCCCCAGAAGCTCCTCCAGCCCGCTCACCTGACGGCTCACAGCGCTCTGGGTCAGCGCAAGCTCCTCGGCGGCAACCGTGAAGCTGCCGTTGCGCACCACGGCCTCAAAAGCCGCAAGTGCGGAAATCGCCGGCGTCAGGCGGCGCGCGCGGCGGTGATCATTCTGATTGATCATGAACTCGATGAGTTAACGTCATTTGGCAGCCTCCCGGACGCTGATTATAGAATGGTTCCAGATTTAAGCAATCGCGCCGTCGAGGCGGCGCTTGCGCCAAGGGAGGAAAACCATGAGCTACCGTGTCGAGCTGCAACCGAGCGGCAAAACCTTCGACGTCGAAGAAGGCGAAAGCATCCTGAGCGCCGCGCTCGACTCGGGACATCAGCTTGCCTATTCCTGCCGTCGCGGCACCTGCGCGACCTGCCGCGCCAAGATCACCAGCGGCACCGTCGATTACGGCGAATATATCGAGGCGATGCTGCCGGAATCGAAAAAGGCCGAGGGCTTTGCACTGCTCTGCCAGGCCTCGCCGCTGAGCGATCTGGTGATCGAGGCGGAAGAGCTGAAGCTTCAGGCGCAGCAGCCGAAAATCATCCCCTGCCGCGTGCATGCCATCGACCGGCTGACCGACGACATCATCGTCATGCATCTGCGCCTGCCTCAGAACGCCGAGTTCCGGCACATCTCGGGCCAGTATGTCGACATCCTGCTGAAGGACGGCCGCCGCCGCTCCTATTCCATCGCCAACAAACCCAGCGTGCACGGGGTCATCGACATCGAGCTGCACCTGCGGCATTCGCCCGGCGGCGCCTTCACCGATCACGCCTTCTCGAACATGAAGCCGCGGGAGATCATGAAATTCGAAGGCCCGCTCGGCACCATGTTCCTGCGCGAGGACAGCGACAAGCCGATCGTTTTCCTCGCCAGCGGCACCGGCTTCGCGCCGATCAAGGCGATCATCGAATACGCGCTTTCCGAGGGCATCGACCGCCCGATGACGCTCTACTGGGGCGGACGTACCGCGCAGGACATCTATATGCGCGAATTGGCCGAGAGCTGGGCCAAAGAGCACGGCAATTTCAACTTCGTGCCCGTGGTCTCCGAGCCCGGCGCCGACTGGACGGGCCGCACCGGCTTTGTCCATCAGGCGGTGCTGGAGGACATCCCCGACATGTCCGGCCATCAGGTCTATGCCTGCGGCAACCCCAATATGGTCGACGCCGCGCGCGACGAGTTCTCGCGTCTGAACGGGCTCGACGATGCGGAATTCTTTGCAGACCCCTTCACCACCGAAGCCGACCTCGCCAAGGCCGTAGCCAGCTGATCCGGCCCGGAGGGGGAGCGCCGAAATGGCAAAGACAAGCGTGACCTATGTGGTGAGCTTCGAGATCAAGCCGGGCCAGGAGGCGCGGTTTCGGGCCGCCCTCGATCCGGTGCTCGACGCCATGCGCGACGAAGAGAGCTTCGTCTCCTCCGCGCTCGGCCAGGATGCCGCGAACGAAAACCGGTTCCTGCTGCACGAGACGTGGTCGGACGAGGACGACGTGACGAATGTGCAGCTCAAGCGCCCCTACCGGGACGCGATGAACACCGCTCTGGACGAGATCCTGGCCAAGCCGCGCGAGGTGACCGTCTGGCGCCCGCTGCGCAGCGACGGATGAGGACAGCGCACCCCTAACCGTCGGCCCGGCAGATGACGCCGGGCCGGCACCCACAACCCTGAAGACCGCGAACCCCAAGGAGGAGACTACGCATGCTCGAAATCGCAGATCCAATTTTCAAACCCGACAACCAGAACTCTGTCGTCAAGCCGCTGATGATGACCCACGGCACGATGGAATGCCGTAACCTCACGGAATCGCGCAAGTTTCTCGAGGAATTCCTCGGCATGGAATGCGTGCGTCACAACCCCGATGGGATGCATGCGCGCTGCGGCATGAAGTTCTCCATCGTCTGCATCCAGACCGAAAAGCCCGGCAATACGCTGACCATCCTGAACCACTGGGGTCTGGATGTGGAAAGCAAAGAAGCCGTGGACGAGGCCCACAAGGCCGCGCATGAGATGAAGGACAAATACAAGATCAAGAGCATCACCGACCCGATCGTGCGGCACGGGATCTACTCTTTCTATCTTGAGGATCTCGACGGCAACTTCTGGGAGATCGAGTATTACGACGGCGGCTCGGTCCACGAGGACGCCTTCGATTTTGGTGACCAGTACGAAGATGCCTGAGCAGTGAGACGGGGCGCCCGGTGTTGGGGCCGGGCGCCCTGTCGAAAAAGACCGGAGGCCGGCGCGTCCGGCATCGAAGAAAGGCCGGATACCCGCTAGATACAAAGCCTGCTATGCATTAGGCTCACATCTGGCGGGGGAGCGCCGGAGCAAAAAGGGGAGGAGACCCGATGATCGAAATTAAGGTGCCCTACGAGATCGGCGGGCGCAGCTATGCGGGCCTGATCGTCTGCGACGATGACGCCGCCGCGGCCGGGCGCCCGGTGCTGTTCATGCAGCCCGACTGGTACGGGGTCTGCACCGAGACCATCGCGCAGGCGCGCGAGCTGGCCGAGGGGCGCTATGTGGTGCTGCTGGCGGATATGTTCGGCACCGATTACGACGCCGAATCCAAGGATTTCAACCAGCTGCTCCAAGGCATGCTCGCGGTTCACAAGGATCTGGGCTTCACGCTCGATTGCGGCGGCACCGCCTATAATCAGATGCTGGCCGAGGCCGAGGCTCAAGGGCTCATCACTTCCGACACGCCGAAATACGCGGTGGGTTACTGTGCCGGCGGCGGCTTTCTCATGGAGCAGGCCCGCGCCGGCGAGGATTTCGACGCGCTCACCGTGCTGCACATCACCAACCCCAACCCGGTCGTGCCGGGCACACCCTGCAAGGTGAAGGGGCGGGTGATGGCGATCCATGGCAGCGCCGACCCTGTCACCTCCAAGGAGATGATGACCGAGCTGGAAACCGAGCTGACCAATGTCGGGGCCGAATGGCAGACGGTTCTGTTCGGCGGCGCGGTGCATTCCTTCTGCGTCCCCTCGGCGAATTTCGAAGGCGCCCAGTATGACGAAAAGCTCTGCCGCAAATCCTATCGGATGATGCACGACTTCTTCGCCGAGACCGCCTGACACCGGTTTTTGCAGGATCGCAGAGCCTGAAGCCCCCGGCCTCCTCCACCGAGGCCGGGGGAATTTTGGCGTTTGATCTTGCGAAATAGTCATAAATGGCTTCCGTCGCCTTCGACCGCCACTATCGAAGAGCGCGCCATGCGCCGATAAGTCAAAAGCTCTCCAGCGGCAAAAAAACTCAGATAATACACTTATAATCAATGGTATAATCCAAATGACGGCACCAAGAGAGCCTAAAAATTCAACGCCGAAATTTCGATCAAGGAAGAGTCAGGCCATCCTTCTCCAGGTCGCACCCCTTAGAAACATTCCAAATAATCATCACACCGGTGAAGATTCATCATTTCCGTATCTCCAGTGAAAAGGGTAAGATAACGTATACTGTGCTATGTATCCCTGGGGAGCTGGGATCGTAGAGCCGACAGACATAGGGAGGAGAGAATGCAGTATTCCGCCGCATTGCGGGCTGGCACCCGTGCCTTTGCACAGATGGTGATCGCCAAATGAAACTTACCGGAAAAATCAGCGTCGCCGCTCCGCGCGACCGCGTTTTCGCCGCCGTCCGCGACGCCGAGTTCTTTGCAAGCTGCGTCGACGGCGTCAGCGACATGAAAGAGATCGACGACCGGAACTATACCGCCGTGCTCAAGACACGGGTTGCCTATATCCGGTTCGCCTTCGATGTCGAGGTGCAGATCACCCGCATCGAGGAACCCTGTCTCATCGAGGCCCAGGTCACCGGCACACCGGCGGGCATCGTCGGGCGCCTGACCTCGACCGCGCTTACCGAGCTGCACGAGCAGGATGGCGAGACGATCATCGAATACACCATCGACTCGCATCTGACCGGGCGTCTCGGCAGCATCGGCCAGCCGGTGCTGAAGTCGAAGGCACGCGAGATGGAGAAGGAATTCACCAAGCGCCTGCGCGCGGCCTTCGATCTGGCCCCCGCGGAAGGGGGCAAGGCATGAACGCATTCGAGCTTGCCCTGCCGGACACCCTGGCAGGCGCGGTCTCGCTGCTCGATCCCGAGGATCCGACGATCCGCGTGATGTCCGGCGGCACCGCGCTCATGCTGATGATGAAGACGGATGTGTTCCATCCGACCCAGCTCATCAGCCTGCGCCGCATCGAGCCCGGCTATTCCCAGATGGGCCTGCTGCCCGATGGCAGCTTTCGCATCGGCGCCATGTCGACCCTGTCGGACATGGAGCATGACGACGCGCTGGCGGGCTTTGCCCCGGTGATCCGCCAGACCATGAAACTGCTGTCGAATGTCCGCGTGCGCAATGTCGCCACGGTCGGCGGCGCGCTGGCACATGGCGATCCGCATATGGATCTGCCGCCGGTGCTGGTGGCACTCGACGCGCAGGTGGTGACGATCAGCCCCGAGGGCGAGCGCACCATCCCCGTGGCCGAGCTGCATGCGGGCTATTACGAAACCATCCTCTCGGGCAACGAGCTGATCAAGGAGGTCATCATTCCGCCCCAGCACGCGCGGCGGGCGAGCTATCTGAAATGCACCACGCGGGCGGTCAAGGACTGGCCGGCGCTCGGCGTGGCACTCACCACCGATCTCGACGGCGATACCGCGCGGGATACCCGGCTGGTGATCGGCGCGGTGGGCGAAAAGCCCATCCGTGTCGCCGAGGCCGAGGCCGTCATCGACGGGCAGATCCTCTCGGACAAGACCATCGCCGAGGCCGCCGACGCCGCCGCGGAGTCGGTCGAGACCATCGAGGACGAGCTCGGCTCTGCCGCCTACAAGACACAGCTGGTGCGGGTGTACGTGAAACGCGCGCTACAGCAGGTTGCCAACCAGAACGCCTGAGGTGTGACATGAACGACCAGATTACCCAGATCCGTGCTGTCGGGCAGTCTCACCCGCGGCGCGAGGCCAGGGAAAAGGTGACCGGACGTATCGAATACATCCACAACCTGCGCCTGCCGAACATGCTCTACGGCAAGATCTTCCGCAGCACCGTGGCCCATGCCCGGATCGTCAGCATCGACACCAGCGAGGCCGCCGCCTGCCCCGGCGTCGACATGGTGCTGACCGGCGAAGATATCCGCAAGATCATGCCAGATCCGCATTTCGGCGTGATGTTCCACGACCAGCCGGTTCTGGCGCTCGACAAGGTGCGCTATGTCGGCGAACCCGTCGCCATCGTGCTGGCCTCCGATCCCAATGTTGCCGCCGAGGCGGTGGCGCTGATCGACGTGGACTATGACGAACTGGAGCCGGTCTTTGACGAGATGGAGGCGCTGAGCGCCGAAACCTTCGTGCATGACGAGCTGAAACCCGGCATCCCGGAAATCCAGTTCCTCAAGGGCGTGCGCGACACCAATGTCGGCTTTCCCTATCAGCTCCGCCATGGCGGCGATGTCGACAAGGCTTTTGAAGAAGCCGACCGGGTGTTCGAACACACCTTCCGCACCCACCCCTCGGCGCATGTGCCGCTGGAGCCCCCCGTCACCGTGGCCGAGCCCACCGGCGCCGGGCTGACGCTGCACACCGCCAATCAGAGCCCGTCTTTCGTTCGCTACGAGATCTCGCGGCTGCTGGGCTGGCCGCAGCACAAGATCCGGGTGCGCGTGCCCTATCTGGGCGGCGGCTTTGGTGCCAAGCTCTGGATCCGGCTGGAGGCGCTGGTCGCCGCCGCGGCGCTGCTGGCGAAACGCCCGGTGAAGGTCTCGCTCAGCATGGAAGAGCAGTTCTACACCATCACCAAGCACGGCGCGACGCTGAAGATCAAAAGCGGGCTCGACAAGGACGGCCGCATCACCGCGCGCAAATGCGAGGTGTTCTGGAACGGCGGCGCCTATGCCGATATCGGCCCGGCGGTGGCCTTTCACGCCGGCATGACGGCGGCGGGCCCCTATGACATCGAGAATGTCGCCATCGACTCCTTCTCAATGTACACCAACCGCCCCGTCGCGGGCGCCATGCGCGGTTTCGGTCATCCGCAGCTCATCTGGGCCTACGAGAACCACACCGACATGATGGCGCATGAGCTGGGCATCGACCCGCTCGAATTCCGCCGCCGCAATATCCTGCGCGAGGGCAAGGAGCACGCGACCGGCACCGCGCTCAACACCTCGTCGGTGGAAAAGGTCCTCGACCGGGTGGCCGAGCGGCTCCAATGGGGCAAGCCATTCGAGCGGGGCGAGGGCACCGTCAAGCGCGGGCGCGGCTTTGCCATCGGGATCAAGGCGTCGATCGCGCCCTCGACCTCCGAGGCGATCGTGCGGCTCGGCGCCGATGGCAGCGCCACCTTGATGTGCAGCAGCGTCGATATGGGCCAGGGCTCAGACACGGCGCATGCGCAGATCGTGGCCGAGGTGCTGAACATGCCGGTGGAGATGGTGCAT
The DNA here is from genome assembly GCF_017311415.1 of Salipiger abyssi. GTDB lineage: Bacteria > Pseudomonadota > Alphaproteobacteria > Rhodobacterales > Rhodobacteraceae > Salipiger > Salipiger abyssi_A. The sequence goes on from NZ_JAEKIS010000008.1 coordinate 215,760, forward strand.
GTGGTGCATCCCGACACCGACGTGACGCCCTATGACACCGGCACGCTGGGCTCGCGCTCGCTCTATCACATGGGGCACGCGGCACGGCTGGCAGCCGAAGACGCCAAGGCCAAGCTCGAAGAGCTGGCGGCGGAGGTCGGCGCGCAGCCCGGCTCCAACGTGCCGATCTGGGAGCTCTTCGCCCGCAAGAACGGCATGCCGGTCGGCCATGTGGTCGGCACCGCGAGCTTCATCCCCGACGGTCACATACCCCCCGATCCGATGACCGGGCAGTCGCCGCATATCACGCCCTACTGGATGCTGGGCGCCACCGGGGCCGAGGTCGAGATCGACACCGAAACCGGGCGCGTCACCGTGCTCAGGATGATCAACGTCGCCGACACCGGCACCCAGATCAATCCCAAGATCGTCGATCACCAGATCTCGGGCGCCTCGATCATGCAGCTTGGCCAGACCATGCAGGAGAAGGTGCATTTCGATTTCGGCCAGGTCACCAACGCCTCTTTCGCCGATTACAAGATCCCGAGCATGCTCGACATTCCGCAGATCGAGACCAGCGTGCTCGACGGCGCGGAGGCCGACGGGCCCTTCGGCGCCAAGGGCGTCGGCGAGACCGGCTCGTTCTGCGTCTCCTCGGCCATCGCCAACGCCGTGTTCGACGCGGTGGGCGTGCGCGTCTCGGAGATGCCGATCACCGGCGAAACGGTCTATCGCGCCATGCGCGCGGCGGCGGGCGAGCCGCTGGAGGAGGAATGAGATGAAAGACGTCATGACCCAGACGATTGACTTCACCCTGAACGGCAAAGCGGTCAGCGCCGAGATCCAGGGCCACTGGACCTTGGTCGACCTGCTGCAACAGGGCTTCGACCTCTACGGCGCGCGGCAGAGCTGCGGCCAGGGGCTCTGCGGCTGCTGCACGGTGGTGCTGAACGGCAAGCCGGTCTCCGGCTGCCTCTTCCTCGCGGCGCTGGCCGATGGCGCCACCATCGAGACCATCGAGAACAACGAGGAGACACTCGATCCGGTGCAGGAGGCGTTTATCGAGGCGGGCGCCTTTCAATGCGGCTTCTGCACCCCCGGCTTCGTGCTGATGACGCGCCAGCTCATCGCCGAGATCCCGGAGCCGAGCGAAGAGGAAATCCGGCTATATCTCACGGGCAACCTCTGCCGCTGCGGCACCTATCCGCAGATCATCGAGGCCGTGCAGAAAGCCGCCGCGCGGATGCGCGCGGCCTGATCCCCTCGCCGGCGCCCATCGCGGCGCCGGCCCCTCCAGGACCCGACAGCATCGTCATTGCGTCCCCGCCGCGCGCGGGGGCGCTCCTGCTGTCGTGCGCACAGCACGCTTCCGGCGTCGTGCGCGCAGCACGCTGCCGACATCCCGCGCGCAGCACATAGAAAGGACAAAGACATGGACACCCTACAGCGCCTTGCCATCGAGGCGGAGTGCAGCCGCCTCATGACCACGTTTTCGCTCTGCACCGACACGTTCGATTACGACCGCGCGCTTGGGCTCTTCGTGCCCGACTGCACCTTTCAGCGCGCCGATGAGGTCTTCGAAGGGCTGGACGGGCTGCGCTTTGTGCTGAACCGCCGCAACCCCGAACGCATCACCCGCCACATCGTCAGCAATATGCTGATCGACGTGAAAGACGAGACCACCGCGACGGGCCAGGCCTATGCGCTGGTCTTCGGCCATGTCGGCGCGCTCGACGAGAATGGCGAGGCGCCGCTCGGCGCGCCGGATTCGCTGGTGATCTTCAACGGCGGCTTTACCCGCACCGATGAGGGCTGGCGCATCAAGACCTGGCGCATCGACCTCAGCTTCCGGAGGAAAGCCGCATGAAACTCGTCACCATCGACTGCATCCCCGGCGGCCAGCCCGGCGCGGTTCTGGAAAGCGGCGAGATCCTGCATCTCGCCCGCGCCGCGACCCCCGGCACCGCCGAGACCTGGCTGCCGCCGCATCTGCGCGACATCCTCGGCGCCGGATCCGAAGGTCTGGACCTCGTGCGCCGCATGGTCGCGCGTGTCGAGGAGACGGGCATCGATGCCCGCGAGGCCCTGCGCGCCTCGGGCGCCCTGCTGCCCGAGGGCACCCGGCTGCTCGCCCCCCTGCCCTCCCCCCGGCTGATCGTCTCGGTCGGTCAGGCCTATCGCGGCCATGTGGCCGAGATGAAGGGCAAGCCGCCGTCGGAGCCGCATGGTTTCCTCAAAGCCCCCTCCGCCGTGACTGGCCCCTTCGCCGACATTCCGCTGCCGCCACAGGCCCCCGACATGGTGGATTACGAGGGCGAGCTTTGCGTGGTGATCGGGCGCACCTGCCATAACGTGAGCGAGGAAGAGGCCATGGCCTGCGTCGCCGGCTACATGGTGACCAACGATATCTCCGCCCGCGACCACGTTCCGCTGATCGGCAAGGCCAGCACCACACCCGAGGCGCGCCACGCCTGGGATCTGGTGCATATGGGCAAGCAATATCCCGGCTTCTCGCCGATGGGTCCGGCGCTGGTGACGGCGGACGAGATCGCCGACCCGAACGCGCTGGAGCTGGTCACCCGGGTCAACGGCGCGGTGATGCAACAGGCCAATACCGACGATTTCATCTTTCCGCTGGCGCGGGTGATTTCGTATTTCTCGCAATGGTACGCGCTGGCGCCGGGCGACATCATCAGCACCGGCACGCCGGGCGGCGTCGGCTACGGGCACGACCCCAAGGTGCTGATGCGGCCGGGCGATGTGGTCGATGTCACGGTGACCGGCCTCGGCACGCTGAGCAACCGGTTCGTCGCGGGGTAAAGGGGGGTGGGCAGGACTGCCCACCCTACAACCGTACGTCGCCCCGGCGCGGGACAAGGCCGAAGGCCGCCGCGCAAGCGCCGGACCGTCCCCGCGGTCTGGCGCTTTGGTGACGCCAGCGCGATGTATCGAGGTCTTTCGGATTTGGCCGGGATAAATCGAGAGGCTCAAAGGTACGAGCGCCAGCCCACGATCCGGCGCTTGCGCGGCTTGCGCATATGACGAGTGTAGGGAGGGCAATCTGCCCACCCCCCTTTACCCGATCTCGGCTCCAAACAACGCCATCGTCCGCGCCCAGGCGAGCTTGGCCGATTCCGGCTCGAAACTCGGGCGCCGGTCGCAGTTGAACCCGTGATCCGCGCCCTCATAGACATGGACTGGCGTCTCCGGACGCCGCGCCCGCACATCCTCGTAATTCTCCGGCGGGATGCCCTTGTCGAGCGCGCCATAGTGCAAGATCACCGGCGCCTGCGGCACCTCATCGGCATAATCCTGGATCAGCCGGCCGTAATAGCCCGACGCCGCCGCGATCCCCGGCAGTCGCGTCGCGCCGAGAAAGGCAATCGTCCCGCCAAGGCAGAAGCCGACAATCCCCACCTTGCCATATTGCGCCAGCTCGGCCCGCGCCGCCTCCACATCCAGCATGCAGGCGGCAATATCGAGCTTCGGCACAAAGGCGCGCGCCTTGGCGATCTCTTCCGGCGAATAGCCCGAGACGAACCCCGGCTCGATCCGGTCGAAGATCGCCGGCGCCAGCGCCGCATAGCCCTCGGCGGCAAAGCGGTCGCAGACATCGCGAATATGCGCATTCACCCCAAAGATCTCCTGAATCACCACGACCCCGCCGCGCGGGGCCGTGTCGGGCAGGGCGAGATAGCCACCGAGACGGTGGCCATCGCTTGCGGTCAGCTCAATGTCGGACATGCGGTTCCTTTCCAGAGTATTGACGGCGAGGCGATGAGGCGCACCCGACGCCCCGCCGGAGAGATGTCAGAATTTCCAGGCGTACCCCACCGAGACCACCACGAAATCGGTATCCATATGCGCGCCCTTGCTGGGGCCGGACCCGTCCGCGCGCTCGCCGAAATCATACTCGATCCCGCCGCTCAGCTCACGACCGTTGCCGAAATCCTTGGTGAAGCCCGCCGCGATCACATTCGAGTCGATGGCCGGGATCAGCGGGATGGCATTGACGAAATCGTCGTCGAAATGCCGGTCGGCAAAGGTGACGCCGCCGCGCAGGGTCAGATCCGGGCGCATCTGATAGGACAGCCCGACGCGATAGACATTCTGGTCGCGAAACCCGAACACGTCGTGAAACTGCGTGTCGGTCCAGTTGATCCGCAGGTAATCGGCGGCCAGCGTCAGCTTGTCGCTCAGGTCCACCGCGATGCCCAGACCCCATTGCTCGGGCAGGTCGATCTCGCCATCGACGCTGGCCAGCACATCGTCCGAATAGCCTTTGAGCTCGCCCATCTCGATCTTGCTGCCATACATGGCGCCGATGGTCACCGTTTCGGTCGGCTGCCACATCACGCCGAACCGCAGCCCCGCGCCGGTGGCGAATTCCATGCCGTGATCGGGCACGCCGGGCAGGTTTTCGAGGTTCAGCCCGTGAATCCCCAGCGCCAGCGAGGCACCAAAGGCCAGGTTCGGCGCCGCTTTGTAGGTGACTGTCGGCAGCACGATGGTGGACTGGTAGAGCCCCTCGGTGCCGTCCGAGGCACCGGTGAAAAGCTGGTCGTCATATTTCGCGCTGCCACCGCCGGCAGCTGTCGAGATACCGATGGTCCAGCGGTCGTTGAGCGGGCGGTTATAGCCGATCTCCGGCACCAGGGCAAAGCCGGTGCCCTCGTTGTCCAGCCCGCCGAAGCGGCCCTCGGTGCGCAGCAGGATCATCTGCGAATTGAGGTCCAGCCGGTGGCCGACAAAAGCCATGCCCGCAGGGTTGTTGGTAACCGACCGATTGGGGCCGCCTGCCTGAGGCTGGGGTTCCGAGGTAAGACACGTGCATAACGACGTCGTTATGCACGTGTCTTATTCGGAGGAGCCATGCTGGGCGAGGTTCTGGGT
>NZ_JAEKIS010000009.1 GCF_017311415.1 Salipiger abyssi
GCCGCCTACTTCGCCAAGGACCAACTGTGATGTTTGGGTTTGTAGCGAAGCACCGAGGGGTCTGGCCCGTAAGTTGGATGTGTGATGCGCTCGGTGTGTCACGAAGCGGCTTCCATGCCGTCATACCGCCCCGCAAGAACGCGAAGCCGTGGAAGACCATCACCGCCGGAGCCATGGCGCGAAACGAGGCTCTGCGCGCGGCGAAATACCTGGGCCGCGCGCTCTGGAGATGATGGAGCGGATACCACCGCCGAAGCCGCGTCGAGACAAAAAAATGCACTGTGTGAAGTTGCTGGGGCAGCGCCTTGTGGCGCTCAGGTCGCTGAACTCCAGGTCCGCATCGCCGTCCTGAACGGATACACCGCGCTTGGCATACCCGTCACGGAAGCTGTGGGATAAGTTCTTCTGGGGAAAGGGGAGCCTCGGCCATCACCCGATTTGTACAACAGAGTCTGGCCGACCAGCTGCAGGGCGCCTCTGCGTGCGCCGTTCCAAGTGATCATCGGATAGTGGCAAAGGGCGAGGCTATGTTCGCCGTCCTGGATCTCGGCCATGTACTCGGTGCTTGCCCAGGGGAGAGAGATGACCGCTTCATCGTCGTGGTTGCCAATGATCAGATGCTTGCGACCGGGGAGGCTGTGAAACCAGCTCTCGAACTGTGCATTATCATCAGCGCGGCCAAAGGCGAAATCACCCAAAATCCAGAGGTCATCATCGTGCGCGACGCAGGCCTGGAAGTTGGCGATCAGGGCTGCGTTCATCTCCGCGGTTGAGGCGAAGGGGCGCTTGCAGAAGTCGATGATGCGGTGGTGGCCGAAGTGCAGGTCGGCCGTATACCAGTTGGCATAGCTGTGCCCTCCCGTGTTCGTCAGACCTCAGTTTAGGGACGACATCATACGGGCGCAAATGTCTGTCAGTTCAGAGGGATTCTGGATGGTGAGACGTTTGGAATATCAGCAGATGCCAGTCTTGCCCGGGCAAGATGCCAAGTGGAACCGGATAGGTTCCAATCTTCGGCGAACGTCACAATTAGGAAACTGGCTGGGGTGGCAGGATTCGAACCTGCGGTACGCGGTACCAAAAACCGTTGCCTTACCACTTGGCTACACCCCAACCGTGGCGGCGGTCTTACGCTACCCGTTCACGGGGATCAAGACCTCCAATCGCAAAAAAATGCGCCTTTCTCGCGAAGCCGTCAGCGCGGGCCTGCAACGCTCTCGGCCTCGTGAAAGGCGTGCTGCCCGCGACCAAGCCGTTTGGCGGTGTAAAGCGCGATATCCGCTTGTTCCAGAAGCGCTTCGGCGGCCTGTGGCGCATCGTTTCCCGGCCGGTTCAGGGCGATACCGATACTGGCCGAAACCCGGCACAGCGCGTCGTCGAGCGGGATCGGTCGCTCGATCCGGCGGATCAGCCGCTCGGCCAGTTCCGACAGCCGCGCGACATCGGTCAGCCCGGCCAGCAGGATCACGAACTCGTCGCCGCCGACCCGTGCCACGGTGTCCTCCTTGCGGGTCAGATCGAGCATGATGCGCGCCACCGCCTGCAAAACCTGATCCCCCGCCGCATGGCCGCGCGTATCGTTCACCTGCTTGAAGAAATCGAGGTCGAGATGCAGCACCGCGAACTGTTCGCCGCCGCGGAGCAGCCGGTGCAGCACGTGATCCATGGCGCGTCGGTTGCGCAGCCCCGTCAGCGTGTCGGTATAGGCGCGCTGCTCGGCCGCGAGCATGGCGCCCTGAAGCCGGCGGTTGAGCGTGCGCGAGGCCTCCATCGCCGCGGATTTCGCCTCCACCAGATAGAGCATGTCGATGGCCAGATCGGTGACCGCGAAATCGGTGCTGGTCAGCGCGTGCAGCCGCACCGCATCGACCACGCTGATCCCGAAGGAGAGATTGACGATCGCCCCGCCCTCCCCGTCGGGCATCGCCAGACCCTTCAGCGTCATGCGCGGCCCGCAGCAGAGCCGCAATTGCAGCTTGCGGCCCGCCATCTCCAGCAGTGACGGCAGTGTGGTCACGCGTTTGGGGCGGAAGACCTGGATCACCTCGGCAAAGGGCATGCCGCGCCCGCAGCGCCCCTCCAGAAGCTTGTGCAGTGTCGGCCCCAGGCGCCGCACGCACCCATCCGCCCCGATCTGGAGATACATCGGGCAGAGCGTGTCCATGGTTTCCGGTGGCAGGCTCATAACGCGGAACTCCGTCGTGCCGGCAGCGCCGCGCCGAGATCAAAATCCCGCCCCTCGGCGAAATCGGTTTCGACCACGGTAATGTCGACGATCTCGGCCCCGTCGAGCGCGCCGCGATGGTCGAGGATCACCAGCGCACCGTAATCGTCGGCCATCGCCCGCAGCACCCCCACCAGCACATGGCCAAAACCCGGCAGATCACGCAGGCTGCCATGGCAGGAGAGCAGGAACTGACCGGGTGAGGAATCGGTCAGCTCCAGCTCGGGCAGATCGAGATCGGCGACGGCCAGCCGGGCGCGCCCCGGCAGATCCTCCAGCGAATGCAGGAAGTCGATGAAGTCGACCCCGCCATAGCGCATCAGCCGCCTCAGCCCCTCATTGTTGGGGTGGGTGATGAGATAGGTGCCGATATCCTCAAGAATCGCCTCGCGCGGCTTGTCCAGCCGCGTCACGGCGGCGTCGAGCACCTGCTCGACCACGCGGGTCTCGTAGTCGAGCATCGCCTCGAAATCCGCGAAATCGATATCCGCGTTATGCGCGATCTCCTGCCACGCCGTCTGCCCGTAGGTATCCTGCAGGAAACACTGAAGTGTCCTGGCGATCAGCCCGTGCATCGGTTTGTCCTGCTTGCCTGTCGTTGCGTGCAGAGTTGCAGAGCGGGCTTAAGAAGTCGGTAATAGCGACAATTGTCGGCAAAAGCCCTGACCTCAGACGGCACCGAGCCAGGCGGGCAGATGGCCGATATCGGGCAGCACGACATCGGCGAGCGGCGCCAGCTCCGCCGCGCCGATAGGCCCGGTGAGCACCGCCACGGTCTGCATCCCCGCCGCCCGACCGGCGGAAAGATCGTGCGGGCTGTCGCCGACCATGACGACGCGTCCGGGCAACAGACCCACCGCATCGGCAAAGGCCAGAAGCGGCGCCGGGTCCGGCTTGGCGCCAAAGCCACTGTCGAAACCGGCGATAAAGCGGAAAGCCATCTCGATCCCGGCGCTGCGCAGATGCGCGCGTGCGGCGATCTCGGCGTCGTTGGTCATCACCCCCAGCGCCAGCCCCAGCGCGTCGAGCCGCGCCATCAGCGGCACCAGCGGCACCGCCTCGATCAGCGGCGCCTCGCTGCCGGTTTCCGTGAGGTAGCGCTCGACCTCCTCGGCCACCAGATGCGGCAGCGCGCCGGCCAGGCACTCCGCCGCCTCGCGGTTGGTGCCGGCCACCACCGGACTGTCGGGCAGAAACGCGCCCTGCACCAGATCGAAGCGCGACGCGGTGGCCAAAGCGCTCAGCGACGCATCGCAGCCGCCCGCGAGCTCGCGCAGCGCATTATGGCCCCAGGCGTTCCAGGTGGCGCCGAATTCGAACAGGGTGCCGTCCTTGTCAAACAGCACCGCATCGGCGCGCAGGCTCATGTCCAGTGCACCTCGCCGCCGCCGGGCAGCATGGCGCGGGCGGCGCGCGGGCGCTCGTAATCGAGCCCCTCCGCCTCGCAGAACGCCGACACCCAGGCATCGTCCATCAGGATGAAATCCAGCACTGCGCCCTGAAAGCCCGGATCCTCAAGCCCGGCGCGGAACTCCTCCACGGAGGCCCCGGTCGCGCCGAGAAACACCGGCAAGAGCTCTTCGTTCGCCGCCAGCCAGGCGACGGCCCGCAAACCGATCAGTTCGGCGGATTCCCGCGACAGCATGATTTCGCCTCAAATCCGAAAGAGTTTGTTAACCGTTTCTAAGGAAGACTGGCATCAACAGGAAGCGCAAGCCATGCGCCTGCCTACCCCATGGCCGGGACTGGTTCAATGACGGGAAGGATACTGATCGCCGATGGTGTGCCCACCAATCGGATTTTGCTGCGGGTTGCCCTGAACACCGCGTTCTACAGCGTGTCGCAGGCCGGCACCGGGGCGGAGGCGCTGGTCGCGGTCCGGCGCGATCCGCCGCATCTGGTGATCGCCTCGACAGAGCTGCCGGATATGAGCGCGGAGGATTTCTGCACCCGGCTGCGCGCCCTGCCCGGTGCCGCCGGAACCCAGGTGATCCTCGTGCATCCCGATCCCGACCGTGCGCAGCGTCTGCGCGCGTTGGCCGCCGGCGCCGACGACGCCATCGCGCGGCCGGTCGGCGAACAGGTGCTGCTCGCCCGCATCCGCAACCTGCTGCGCGCCCGCCTCGCGGAGGATGAGTTGCAGCTGCGCGACGACACCCGCCGTGCGCTCGGCCTGTCCGAGCCGCCTGCGGGATGGCAGAGCCCGGCACGCGTCGCGGTGGTGCCCGTCGATCCCGATCTCAACCTCTACGAGGGGCTCGCGGCGCTGCGCCGCGGGCTGCCCGACAAATTCGACCCGATCCCTCCAGAAGAGGTCCTGCGCGCCGATCCGGCCCCGGAAGTCTTTGTCATCGTCGATACCGGGGCGGCGCCGAGCAGCGGGCTGAACCTGCTCACGCAGCTGCGTGCGAGCCCGGCACGGCGGCATTCCGCGATCATCTACATCACAGGCAGGGACGCCGTGCAGCTGGGGATCAGCGCCCTGGATCTCGGCGCCAACGACCTGCTGGAAAACGGCTTCGACGCCGAAGAGCTGGTGCTGCGCCTGCCGCGCCAGATCGCACGCAAACGCACAGCCGACCGGCTACGCGCCAATATGCGCCAGGGGCTGCGCGCGGCGGTGACCGATCCGCTGACCGGGCTCTACAACCGCCGCTACGCCCTGCCCCATCTCGCCCGGCTGTCGGAGCACTCAGCAGGGCGGAGCCGGCCCTATGCGCTGCTGCTCGCCGATCTCGACCATTTCAAGCGGATCAATGACAGCCATGGACACACCGCCGGCGATGCGGTGCTGATCGAGGTGGCGCGGCGGATCTCTGAAAACCTGCGGGCGGCGGATCTGGTGGCACGCATCGGCGGCGAGGAGTTTCTCGTTGCGATGCCGGATACCGGGCGAGAGGCGGCACTGCGCACCGCCGACCGGTTGCGGCGGGTGATCGAGTGCAGCACCGTGAGCCTGCCCGGCGGCGGCGCGCGCATCGGCACCACGGTCAGCATCGGTGTGGCAATGGCGCGGCATGGCGTGACCGAACGGCCCGAAACCCTGCTCGACCGTGCCGACCGGGCGCTGTATCTGGCCAAGGGTGCCGGGCGCAACCGGATCGCGCTGGCCGCCGATGACGACCCGGGCGCGGCAGACCGCGCCGCCTCCGCGCTGAGCTGACGCCCTGCGCCGGCTCAGCGGCGGTATTTCTGGAACCGCTCCGCCATCTCGTCGATTTCAGCCTCGAGCCGGTCGGCATAGGCCACGCGCGCCTCTGGCGGCAGCGAGGCCACATAATCGATCAGCACGCGCTGGCCTGCCGCCTGCCGCGCCTCGGCGCGGGCGCTCTGCGCGTCGAGCGCGGCACTGAAGGCCTGCGGATCGAAGGGCTCGGCGCGCAAGACGTCAAGCGCCGCGCGATAGCCGCCGAGCAGGCCGCCATGCATCGGCGCGCGGGCGCGGTCCCGCTCGAAGGCGCCGCGCAGATTTCGGCCCAGCTCGCGGCGCTGCCCCTCGTCGAAGGCGCGGGTATAGGGAAAGACGAAGTCGCGCCCATGCGGCGGCCCGGCCCGGTCGAAGGGCGGGCGCAGCAGCACGGCGCCGAGCACCACCCCCACCACCGCGAGGTTCGCCGCCAGAGAGGCGAAAAGCGCGAGGCGCAGCCAGCGCGCCGATTTCTTAGGTGTTTTCGCGTCGTCACTCATCGGTCAAAGCCCCAGCATGGCGTAATCGAACCCGCTTGCCGGTTCGAGCGCCGTGATCGCGTCGCCCTCGGAGACCGACAGCCAGTCCGGCAGCCCCGAGGGTGCCGCCGCGCCGAACCAGATGCCCGTGGCGCAGGCCGCCGCCAGACCGGCCATGGCCGGCCAGCCGCCAAGCGCCGCAAGCATCTCGCGCAACCGGCCGCGGCGCGCAGGCTGCGGCACAGGAACCTCGACCGCCCGGGGCGCGGGCTGTTCCTCCAGCGCCATCGCCTCCATCCGCGCGAGCCAGTCTCCCGACGGCGCCGGCGCCTCGGCGCGGCCCGCCTCGAACCAGGGGGCCAGCCCCCCTTCCTCCGCCTTGCGCTTGTCAGTCATCGTCATATCCCAACTCCGCGCGCCTGGAGCGCAACAGCCCCTCCAGCGCCTTGCGGCCGCGCGCGGTCAGACTTTCGACCGCACGCACGCCAATGTCCATGATCGCGGCGATCTCGGGGTTCGAAAGCCCCTCGAGATGCCGCAGTACCACCGCCTGTTTCTGCCGTTCGGGCAATGTGTCGAGCGCCGCCTGCAAGGCCGCGCCACGGGCGCTTTCCTGCAATTCACTCTCTGCCGAAGGCGCCGGATCGGCGGGTTCGGCAATCGCGTCGAGATCGACAGTGCCACCGCGTCGCCGGCGCATGCGGTCGATGCAGAGGTTCGACACCACCCGGTAGAGCCAGGTCGAGACCTTCGCCTCGCCCTCGCGCCAGCCCGGCGCCGCGCGCCAGAGCCGCAAGAGCGCCTCCTGCGCCACGTCCTCGGCCTCGGCCCGGTCCTTCAGCATGCGCATGGCGAGACCGAAAGCCCGCGGCCCCAGCCGCAGCGTCAGCGCACGCGCCGCCGCCGGCTCGCCCGCCGCATAGGCCGCAAGCAGGGACTCATCGCTCCTGTCACTCATCGCGTCATACGGCATCCGGTCCATCCCAATGCGCTAGCCCGAAGCCGGGCCCGGCGCAACGGTCCCGGGCGGCAGGCGCCGCCCGGTGCCTCGCCTCGGCTCAGCGGTTCCAGCGCGGCATCTGACCGCAATCGCCCGGGCGCATGCCGCCCTGCGGGCCGTACCCTTGCGGGCCGTATCCTTGGTGGCCATAGCCCTGCGGTCCATAGCCCTGGCCATGCATATACATACCGTGGCCGTAATGGCCGTGCGGCGCGCCCCAATGACCGTGCATATACTGGCGGTTCATGTCAGGGCCGCGCTGGCGGTCGTCCGGACGGTTCATCCGCATGCGCGAGCCATTGCCCTGCCGACCGAAATCGAAGGCGCCCATTTCCTCCTCGCTCACCGCTCCGTCATTATCGGTGTCGAGACGGTCGAACATGCGCTGCGGACCCTGCGCGGTCGCCTGAAGCTCTTCAAGGCTCAGCTTGCCGTCGCCATCGGTATCGAAGCGTTGCAGCATGCGCTGCTGGCGCTGCGCCTCGCGGGCAGCCTGGCGGGCGGCCTGAAAGGCGGTCAATTCGTCGCCTTCGAGCAGCCCGTCATCATTGGCGTCCGCATCCGCAAAAGCCGAGCCCGGCCCCATCGCCTCCAGCTCCGCTTGCGTGACGCTGCCGTCGCCATCGGTGTCGAGCCGTTCGAACATCTGCTGGAACATCGGCGCGCGGCCCTGGGCGTTGCCGCCCTGCCCGTTGCCGCCCGGAAAGGCCGAGGCAAGACCCGCGGTGCCCATCACGAGGATGGCGGCACCGGTAAGAAGTTTGGTCATGCGTGTCATCGCTGCGATCTCCTGTCTGTCGCGTCTGTGTCGGCATCCTCTCCGGCGCCGATCTGTTCCTTGCACGCGCCAGCACCGCCATCCCGTCGAAAATATTTGCATGCGCCGGTTCCAACCGCGACAAACAAAGATGTATGCTTCACCCCCGTTTGCGACATCGCGCCGCAAGGACAGTCTGCCCACTTTTTTGTTACGCCCCCCTGCTGCACCGTGCCGGGAGGAGACGAGGAACCCGATGTCCGAAATGACGCAACACGAAACCGCCGCAGAGACCGCCCGCCCCAGCGACCCCGCCGAGGTGGCGCTCGATGCCGCCCCCGACACCAGCGCCGCCGCCACGCAGGAGGAGCGCGAGACCTGGCCCGCGGTGTGGAAAGGCTTTCGCCGGCGCTGCCCGAATTGCGGCACGGGCCCGATCCTGAGCAGCTATCTCAAGGTGCGCGACCATTGCCCGGTCTGCCGCGAAGAGCTGTTCCACCATCGCGCCGATGACGGTCCGGCCTACCTGACCATCCTGATCGTCGGCCATATCATGGCGCCGGCACTGCTTTGGGTATTCACCACCTGGCGCCCGGAGCCGCTGATCCTGATTACCATTTTCTCCATTGGCTGCATCGGCTTGTCGCTCTATCTTCTGCCGAGGCTGAAAGGGGCGATCGTGGCATTCCAGTGGGCGCGCCACATGCACGGGTTCTAGCGTGAGGAGGCGCGGCACCCGCGCCGCGCCCAGGCGTCAGGAGGAGGACGAGGCATCGACAAGACGGCGATCCGAGACGCGGCCACGGTGATCGTGATGCGCGACCGCGACAGCGCACCGCGCATCCTGATGGGCCAGCGCGGCGCCGCTGCGGCCTTCATGCCCAACAAATTCGTCTTTCCCGGCGGGGCGGTAGACCGCGAAGACGCCGATGTGCCGCTGACCCGGCCGCTGCCGCCGCTTTGCCAGACCCGGCTGTCCGAGGATTCGCGCGCCGGCATGGCGCATCCGCTGGCGGTGGCGGCGATTCGCGAGCTCTGGGAGGAAACCGGCCTGATCCTCGGCGCCCCCGGCGACTGGGCCGACCCGCCCGCCGACTGGCGCAGCTTTGCCGCCACCGGCCATGTGCCCGATGCGTCGGCGCTGCGCTTCGTGTTCCGCGCCATCACACCGCCGGGCCGTCCGCGCCGCTTCGACGCCCGGTTCTTTCTCGTCGATGCCGATGCCATCGCCACCAACCCCGACGATTTCTCCGCCGCCAGCGACGAGTTGAGCCACCTGCAATGGATCGGGCTGGAGGAGCTGAGGCATTTCGACATGCCCTTCATCACCGAGGTGGTCCTTGCCGAGGTCACCGCGCTGACCCATGACGGCGCCCCGCCGGCGTCGGTGCCGTTTTTCCGCAACGATGACGAGGAAAGCCTGTTCCTGCGCCTCAAGGGCTATCCGATGACCGAGTGAGGCGGTGGTGGTTCAGGGTTTTTCGCGCGGCGGCGGCTGGCGGAGAGACGGTCATGCGAACGGTGGGCAGATTGCCCACCCTACCTTACCCGAACGCTGCCTCTTAGGGTGGGCAATCTGCCCACCGAACCGTCAACCTAACCGTCGGCTCAGAGATATCCGCGCCAAGCCAGTAGTCCCAAAACCAGCACAAAGACCACCAACAGGTTCAGCATCACCGCTGCGAGCAGCGCCAGCCACCTCCCCCGCCGCCGATCCGCAATATCGAGACGCTTGAGATGCAACTCAACACGCCCCGCCGCGGCGAGAACGGCGGCCCGGTCGATCATCCGCGCAAGCCGGGGATGGCCCGCCATATGGCGCGCCTCGGCCACTTTTTCCAGATCGCCGCGCAGTGCCCGCGGCAGCGCCCGGCGCGCCCGTGCCGCACGCCCCTCGAGCGCACCGCGCCGCAACGACAGCTTTTCCTCGAAAAGCCGCTCGAGCCGCGCCACCGCGCCGCCGATCTCCGGATCCACCATCATCGTCATGCCCGCCAGATCTGCGCAAATCCGCGCCCGATGCAAGCCCTTCGCGCGCGCCTGCGCAAAAACCGCGAAGGGAGCGCCCTGCCCCATTCCCTTCGCCGCGCGCATCTCCTAGACAGAGCGCATGCTGAATACGATCCTGCATGGCACGCCCGGTGCCGAACCGCCGCTTCTCATCGTCCACGGCCTCTTCGGCTCCGCCCGCAACTGGGGGGTGATCGCCAAGCGGCTGTCCGACGAGCGTCAGGTGATCGCCGTCGACCAGCGCAATCATGGCGAGTCGGCCTGGACCGAGAGCCACAGCTATCCCGACATGGCGGCGGATCTCGCCGAGGTGATCGATGCCCATGGCGGACGCGCCGACGTGCTCGGCCATTCCATGGGCGGCAAGGCGGCGATGGTGCTGGCGCTGACCCGGCCCGAGATGGTGGACCGTCTGATCCTCGCCGATATCGCGCCGGTGACCTACGAGCATTCGCAGATGCAATATGTCGATGCCATGCGCGCGGTCGATCTATCGCGGGTCGAGAAACGCTCCGATGCCAGCGAGCAGCTCGCCCGCACTGTGCCCGACCCGACGCTTCAGGCCTTCTTCACCCAGTCGCTCGACGTCAAGGAGAAGCGCTGGAAGCTCAATCTCGACCTGCTGGCCAGGGAGATGCCCAAGATCCTCTCCTTCCCCAAGATCGACGGCCGGTTCGACGGCCCCACCCTGTTCCTTTCCGGCGCTGAGAGCGACTACGTCAAACGCGACTACCGCGACCGGATCCTGACGCTGTTCCCCGCCGCGCGCTTTGCCAAGATCCCCGGCGCGGGGCACTGGCTGCACGCGGAAAAGCCGCGCGAATTCGAGGCGGCGGTGCGCGCCTGCCTCGCCGCCGAGCGCTGACAGTTTCACGATTTCCGAAACTGGGCGCTACTCCCCCGCCAGCACCCGCAGCTCGCCTTCGAGCCAGGGAAGCTGGCGCAGCGCCGGGTCGATGACCAGTTCCGAGACCAGCTTGCGCATGGTGCGCGCCACATCGCGCGGCACCCGGTCGCTCCAGTCCGAGGCCGCAAACAGCGAGATCGTGCGCGCGAAGGGCTGCACCGGCAGCGGATGCGCCTCCATCCGGTCGTGCAGCCGGCCCGCGCGCATATAACCCAGCGGCGTGGTGATGCTCCAGCCCACCCCGCGCGCCACCAGCGTCATCAGCGACAGATGCGCGCCGATCTCGAACCGTTCGGGGAATTCCAGTTGTTGCCGCGCCAGATGCGCCTCGATCTGCCGCCCGATGAGCTGCTCGCGATCGTAGCGCAGCATCGGCAGCGCGCGCATCAGCGCCTCTGCCCCGCCCGCCTCGGCCAGCGCGCCGCGGGCGCAGACCAGCACGAAAGGATCGCGCACCAGCGGGTATTCCACCACCCCGTCCAGCACCGCGCCGGAGCTTGCCGCGATGGCGATATGCAGCTTGCGCTCGCGCATCGCCTGGGCGATCTCGTGGCTCGGCGCGGTGACCAGCTTGAAGCGGCAGCGGGTCATGTTCTCGGCGAGAATCGTCACAAGCTGCGGCGTCAGATCGTTGTCGAAATCGTCGATCACGCCAAGATTCAGCGTGCTGAGATGGGTGAGATCCATCACCGTCAGCTCGTTCTGCGCCAGCCGCAGCTGGCCCAGCACGCTCTGGGTGCGCAGCAGGAAGGAGCGCCCGGCGGGGGTGAGCTGCATCGGCCGGCGGCCGTGATCGACCAGCTCCGCCCCCAGCGCCGCCTCGAGATTGCGCATCTGCTGGCTGACGGCGGGCTGGCTGAGCCCGGTCAGGTCGGCGGCCTGTGCCACCGAGCCGCTCGCGGCCAGCGCCTCGAACACTTCGAGCCCGCGCAGGGTCACCCCTTTCATCAGCATGGCCATCCTCCGCCGCGCCGCCCATGCCAGAGGGGCGACTTTCACCTTTTGTGAAACTCCGGGCGGTCGGGGTCAAGCGCGCAGGCGGCAGACCCGCCCGTGCCGTGCGGGGCTCAGACGCCCTTGCACATACGCTCGGCGCGGTCGACGAAGGCGCTGTAGCGCTTCCAGAAGGCCTCGTGGCTGGCGCGGTCGGACTGGCGGATCTCCTGCGCGCGATGCGGATCGCGGTAGAACCCCACGGCCATGCGCTGGTCGCCATTGCTCAGCTCGACATTGGCGGCGGCCTGGATGCAGCCGCAGAGCTGCGGGCTGCGCGCCTTGCGGTCGGACGAGATACAGGCATCGCTGATCGGTCCGCTCGCCATGCGCGTCACCCGGTAATCGCTGCGCGAGCCGCCGCCGCCGCATCCCGCGACCACGGCCAGCACCACTACAAAGGAAATCGCTCTCATCCGCCTGCCATCCTTGCGCCTGCTCGTCCCCTCGGGGGCTTTGCGCCCTGCTCTGTGGGGAGGTTTTGACACAAAATGCCCCAAAACGCGGCGGGGTTCAATTCACCAGAGTGTCAGGTGGGCGGTCTGGTGCAGGCCTAGACAGCGCTCGAAAACCAAATGAGATGAAACTATCCCCTCTGAGTCGTCTCGGCATCAGATGACACCGAACAGGAACAGCCCCAGCCTCACCATCTCCGCCAGAAGCGCCGACACTGTCAGGCCCAAGCGAAGCGTTTTGAATTCCGGGCTATCGAAGATCTGCGCGCCCTTCTTACTCGCCTTGTTCAATTCGTCACGAAGGAGCTTGATGCGAGACACCCGATAGAAGATCCGCGTCGTCTCGTCGACTCCGGGCAACGGTGGCGCGCCGCTCGGCGAAGGCTGGGTCGCATCGTTGAGGAGCTGAGGAATATCCGCGCGGAAATCCTCCTGCATGACCTCTTCGGACAGCTCTTCGAGAACCGGCAAAGCATCTTCGAGAAGCGCGCGGTCTTCCTCCGGCAGTTCCCTCAGCTTTTGCTGGGCAAGCCTGTCCCGGTTCTCCGCAACCTCGGGGTGATGCGCCCGGATCGCCAGCGCGCCCTCCTCGACCGCTTCGAGGAGCGCCTGATTGTCGTCGGTCTCCGCGAGTTCCTTGATCTCGAACTGACGCCGCAGGCTGATGGCGACGGAGGTATAGTCCAGCTCGATCCGCTGCGGATCGTTGGCATAGCGGGCATGGGTCCGGCGCAGCACGCGCACGTCGCGCATATCGTCCCGCAAGCCGTTGCGCCCTTGCAGGGCATCGTCCAGCGCATCTTCGGTTCGGGAAAGCATGGCGCCGATGAGCGGTGCGTTCTCCATTGGCGCTGGGTCCACACGGAATTTTCCGGTCTCGGCGTTGAAGGATACCGTTTCCGCAAGTCGTGTTTTATCCGCGAGAAATTCAGCCTCAATCCGCGCGATCTCTTCGGCCACCCGGCGCGGAGCATCCTCGCCGGTCCAGATCTCATCGGGGATCTCGGTGGCGATGCGGTATTGCAGATCGAAATCGAGCGGCTCGCCACGGTCGGCGGCCTCGTACCAGCGGATCCAGAAATCAAAATTCGGATCAGAAGCCGAGATCGGTCTGGATCGTTTCAGGATGTCGGACAGAAAGTCGGGACGTTCGTCACCCCAAAGCAGCCTCGTCCTCAACGCCTCCAAGGAATGATCCGCGTCACTATGGACGGCGGCGAAGGCGGCGGAGCGGGCGGCGTCGGCGGCGGCGGAGCGGGCGGCGTCGGCGGCGGCGGAGCGGGCGGCGTCGGCGGCGGCGGAGCGGAAGGCGGCGGAGCGGGCGGCGGAGCGGGCGGCGGAGCGGGCGGCGTCGGCGGCGGCGGAGCGGAAGGCGGCGGCGGCGAAGGCGGCGTCGGCGGCGGCCTCTTTGATTTCGGGGGTTGGTGAAACAGCCGCAACCCCCGAAATCAGCATCGCACGTCCTGTCGAGAGCGCAAGTCTTCGATGCCTATCGGTGAGGCTGTTGTCGTCCCAAAGCCAGGCGATTGCCCACCAGCCCCGCATCGCCGCCCGCGTCGCGATCATGACGCAGATCTCCTGCGGCTGGGTCTTCAGCCACGCCTCGAATTCGTCGTCGTCCCTAAACGCCACGCCTACCCGCGCCCCATCTCACACAGCACCTTGACCGACCGCCCAAACCCCATCATATCCACGAAATCATGACCGACCTCGCGCATATCCGCAACTTCTCCATCGTTGCCCATATCGACCACGGGAAATCCACCCTGGCCGACCGGCTGATCCAATCCACCAACACCGTCACCGAGCGGGAGATGAAGGAGCAGTTGCTCGATGCCATGGACATCGAGCGCGAACGTGGCATCACCATCAAGGCCAACACCGTCCGCATCGAGTATATCGCCGATGACGGCGAAAAATACGTGCTAAACCTCATCGACACGCCCGGCCATGTGGACTTTGCCTATGAGGTGTCGCGCTCGATGCGCGCGGTCGAGGGCTCGCTGCTGGTGGTGGACAGCACGCAGGGCGTCGAGGCGCAGACGCTGGCGAACGTGTATCAGGCCATCGACGCCGATCACGAGATCGTCCCGGTGCTGAACAAGATCGACCTGCCCGCCTCGGAACCCGAACGCGTCAAGGAACAGATCGAGGACGTGATCGGCATCGACGCCTCCGAGGCGCTGCTGGTCTCGGCCAAGTCCGGCATCGGCATCAAGGAGACGCTGGAGGCGATCATCCACCGCCTGCCCGCCCCCAAGGGCGACCGCGACGCGCCGCTCAAGGCGATGCTGGTGGATTCGTGGTACGACCCCTATCTCGGCGTGGTCGTGCTGGTGCGGATCATGGACGGCGTGCTGAAGAAGGGCGACAATATCAAGATGATGCAGACCGGGGCGAAATACCCGGTCGACCGCATCGGCGTCTTCCGCCCGGCGATGCAGACCGTCGACGAGCTCGGCCCCGGCGAGATCGGCTTTCTCACCGCGCAGATCAAGCAGGTGCGCGACACCAAGGTGGGCGACACGATCACCCATGAGAAGAAGGGCTGCGAGACACCCCTGCCCGGCTTCAAGCCTTCGGTGCCGGTGGTGTTCTGCGGGCTCTTCCCGGTGGATTCGGCCCAGTTCGAGGATCTGCGCGACGCCATCGAGAAGCTGGCGCTCAACGACGCCTCCTTCAGCTTCGAGATGGAGACCTCCGCCGCGCTCGGCTTCGGCTTCCGCTGCGGCTTTCTCGGGCTGCTGCATCTCGAGGTGATCCGCGACCGGCTGGAGCGCGAATACAATATCGACCTGATCACCACCGCGCCCTCGGTCATCTACAATGTCTTCATGAAGGACGGCGAGCTGATCGAGCTGCACAACCCCGCCGACATGCCCGACATGTCGAAGGTGGCGCATGTGGAGGAGCCGCGGATCAAGGCGACGATCCTGGTGCCCGACGACTATCTCGGCGACGTGCTGAAGCTCTGCCAGGACCGGCGCGGCATTCAGCTCGACCTGACCTATGCGGGCAACCGCGCCATGGTGGTCTATGACCTGCCGCTCAACGAGGTGGTGTTCGATTTCTACGACCGGCTGAAATCGGTGACCAAAGGCTATGCCAGCTTCGATTACCAGTGGATCGGCTATCGCGAGGACAATCTCGTGAAGATGCAGGTGCTGGTGAATGACGAGCCGGTGGATGCGCTGTCGATGATGGTGCATCGCGACCGCGCCGAGATGCGCGGCCGGGCGATGTGCGAGAAGCTCAAGGACCTGATCCCGCGCCACATGTTCAAGATCCCGATCCAGGCGGCCATCGGCGGCAAGGTGATCGCGCGCGAGACGCTCTCGGCGCTGCGCAAGGACGTGACGGCCAAGTGTTACGGCGGGGATGCGTCGCGGAAGAAGAAGCTGCTGGAGAAGCAGAAGGCCGGCAAGAAGAAGATGCGCCAGTTCGGCAAGGTCGACATCCCGCAGGAAGCGTTTATTTCCGCCCTCAAGATGGACAGCTAAGTCCATCTTGAGGGCGCGCGGGCGACAGCGGGTTTGGCTATGCCAGATCCCGCGTGCCCGCACGGCTGAGGGGCGCACACCCCCACCGCTCTCCCCACCCGTCCCGGCCCCCGCGCCGGGACCACTCCCTCTCCATGGATGACAGGCCCGGCAAGTCGCGCTAAGCTTCCGCCATGCCGACGGTCTTTCGCCATGACGGGTTCCGGCTCTTTTTCTATTCCAACGAGGGCGATCCTCGGGAGCCGGTTCATATACACGTCATGAAGGGCGGCGGCGAAGCGAAATTCTGGCTGCATCCGGTCAGCGTCGCGCGCAGTTCCGGGTTCGATGCCCGCGCATTGCGCCAGCTTTCGGGACTCGTGGCTGCGAATGCCGATCGGATAGAGGATGCCTGGCATGAGTATTTCAGCGACTGAGGTGCGGTTCGACACCGATACGATGTGGGTGGGCCTGTCCGATGGCCGCACCCTCGGCGTGCCGTTAGCATGGTTTCCCCGGTTGCTGGAGGCATCCCCAGACGACCGCGCAGCAGTTCAGATTAGCGCGTTCGGGTTGCACTGGGAGACTTTGGACGAGGATATCTCGGTGCCCGCTCTGCTGGCGGGGTGGCGCGATGTACAATCTTCCCCAATAAACTCGTTAGTTTCCTGAAACTAGATTTCGTCTTGCATCATTCCTTCGACTAGTCAGATTAGGTTTCAACAAGAGAGATAAAGTGATCAGAGTAGACGATGATTGACTCAGACAATGAGCTCACGGTCAAGCTGACCGGCGGACTAAGCGAGACACATTCTGTGCCGGCGTTCACTGCATTAGACAGCGCCCACGGCATATCACAAGCTCTAATGATGACGGTCCATTTTGCGCAAACTGGCGAGATCAGACGTCGGAATTTTAAAGATCTCTCGACACGCGTCGAACTAAAATCTATTCAAGCTGGGTCATTTGAGTTCGTCTTTGTTTTCTCACAGCTTGCTCCTTATCTCGTGGACGCCTATGCATCCGGCCTCGCAAACGCTAGCTGGAAGCTCATTGAAACTGTATTTAATCGAGCGACCGGACTTTCCGGAAACTCAGAAATTGAAGAAGCTGAGAGTGACGGTAGAATTAACGCTGGCGACCTTGGAGCTCTAATTCAAGCGACTGAGCCATCCATCCGAAGAGCGCATTCTGTGATTAATCACGGCTCATCAAACATTAACATTTTTGTCAACGGAGACAAGAATAAGATTATTTTAGACTCCGAAAGCAAAGAATATATGCACGAAAACATCTTTAATGATGAAACAAGATCGCAGAGGTTCCTTGTTACAAGTTTTGACGGTAGAAACCGAACTGGACGCCTATTTGATTTGGAACTCGAGCAAGCATTTACATTCGACCTGCTGAATGAGGCTGATCGAAAATCTCTAACTGTAATAGCAGATGCGGCACATGCTTACGCCTTGCGTCAAAAGGGAAAGTTTGACGAACACATGGAGGCGGTTTGCGCGTTTACTTCGGTCGACGCTCCTGATGGGCGACAAAAGCGGCTAAAAGTGTTCGCAGCAGCACGAGATTTTGACGAACTTGAAGTCTCTGAGATTCCCAGCGTTAATGATGAGCCCAAGCTGCTAGGTAGCGATGACGACGACGTCGTTGAGTAATAGAATATTCTCTAGGCATTGAGGCCGTAGCAAGAAGTCTGAGTGTATGGAGACCGCCCCTCCCGGGGCGGCCCGCATCACACAACCAAACCAAACCTCACTCCGTCATCGTCTGCTCGCCGCGCTGGCGGGTCTCCACCATCGCGAGGATCCGCTCGTTGAGCTCCGGGTCGCTCTGGGCGGCCTGGCCGATGCGGTTGTAGGTCGTCACGTCCATGCCCTCGGTCTCCTCGACCGCTGCCGTCATCTCGGTATTGGCCTCCTGGATCAGCGCCTTTTTCTCATCCTCGGCAGCCGCGGCCTCGATCTGCGTCATGTAATCCTTCTGCACCGCCTGAACCTGCAACGCCGCATCGACGAAGGAGCTGAGCTGGTCCTCGGAGAAATCCGCCGCGGGTGCTGTCTGGGCCTGGGCCTCGGGGGCGGTTTCGGCGGTCTGGGCCATGACCGGCGCCACCGGCGCGGCGATCAGGGCGGCGATGATCGTGGATTTGAGCAGGGTGCCGTTCAGTTTCATAAGCTCTCCTTCCGGGAAGTCCCGGCTGTCTGTGGTCGGGCACGGGATCATCCCGCGCCGTCGCCTCAAGAGCTATGCAGTCCCGCGCCCACGTCAAACGCCCAGCCGCCCACCAGCGGAAAGACAGCAAAGCCCCGCCGAAAGCGCGCTCAAAGGGCGGCGGGCTGCCGCCGGCGGCCCGTGGTTCCATTGACGTCGCGGCACTGCGCCAAACCCCGCCAACGCCCGATCACGCGCCGGCAAGCCTTTGCCGAGACAGCGAAAAACCCGCAATTCCGTCGCAGTTCCGCAACAGCAAAATGATGTGATCGTCCCGTGTGGAGCGATCCGCCGGCCGCGTCGTTACCTCCTCAGTCGCGGGAGCCACTCACCCCGCACAATGTGACAGGAGCAGACGACAATGACCTTCAAACCGCTTATCCTTGTGCCCTTCCTCGCCACCCCCGCCTTTGCCGGCTCGCTCGACCAGGCCGCGCCGGAACCCGCGCCCGCCGCACCGGTGATGCCGGTCGCCACGCCGGTCACCGGCGATTGGACCGGCCCTTCGGTCGGTGTGCAGCTCGGCTATGGCAGCGCCGATGCGGACGGCCCCGCCGATGACAGTGAAGAAGGTGCGCTTTATGGCGTGCGTGCCTTCTACGACCACGATTTCGGCAACTGGGTCGCCGGTGGCGGGCTGCAATATGACGGCGCCGATATCGACCTCGGCGACGCCGGCAATATCGACGGCATCGCCAAGCTCGGCGGTCGGGTCGGCTATGATATGGGCCGGACGATGATCTATGGCTCGGGCGGCTATGCCCATGCCTCCACCGATGGCGGCGCGCTCGATGCGGGCAGCTCCGACGGCTATTACGTGGGCATCGGCGCCGAGACCTATGTGGCCGACAATGTCACCGTGAGCGGCGAGCTGAACTACAACGAGTTCGAGGATTTCGACGCCAACGACCTGAAGGTCGGCGCCACCACCGCTACCGTGGGTCTGAACTACCGCTTCTGACCCCGGCCCCCGCGTCCGGCCCCTTCCCCGGGCGCGGGATTTGCAGACCGTCATGAAACCGTTACTCTTTCGTGTATGCGGTCACTTTTGCTGATTCCCCTCCTCCTGCCCACGGCGCTGCCCGCCGCCTCTCCCATCGCGGAGGTGCTTTGCGAGCCTGGGCCCCGCATGACCGAACGCCTGACCACGCGCCACGGCGCCACGCTCACCTCGACCGGGCTGCGCAACCCCGAGGAGGTGGTCGAGCTCTGGACCGATGCGCAGGGCGACTGGACCATGGTCATCGCCTATGCCTCCGGCACCTCCTGCATCGTCGCGATGGGCGAGCACTGGGCGACGCGCGTGCCACAAGATCCGGCGTAATCCACAGGCTTTCCCCCATGATCGTGGGGTCTGACGCCGCGCGGCCCCTTCCCCCGCCCGCGCCGCTCTGCCATACTCGGCGCCAATCATCGCACAAGACGAGCAGGGCACCATGGCAGACGATCTCCTCGCGGCTACCGAAGCATCCAGTTACGACGCCTCCTCCATCGAGGTGCTCGAAGGGCTGGAGCCGGTGCGCAAGCGCCCGGGCATGTATATCGGCGGCACCGACGAGCGGGCGCTGCATCACATGGTGGCCGAGGTGCTCGACAACTCCATGGACGAGGCGGTGGCGGGCCATGCCAACCGCATCGAGGTCGAGCTGCACGCCGATTACGCGGTGACGATCCGCGACAACGGCCGCGGCATCCCGATCGACCCGCACCCCAAATTCCCCGGCAAATCGGCGCTGGAGGTGATCCTCTGCACCCTGCACGCGGGCGGCAAGTTCTCCGGCAAGGCCTATGAGACCTCGGGCGGCCTGCACGGGGTCGGCGCCTCGGTGGTTAACGCGCTCAGCGATTCCATGGTCGTGCAGGTGGCGCGCAACAAGGAGCTCTACGAGCAGCGCTTTTCCCGTGGCCTGCCGCTGGGCGGGGTGGAAAAGGTCGGCGCGGCGCCCAACCGGCGCGGCACCACCGTGACCTTCCATGCCGATGAGCAGATCTTTCACCACCATCGCTTCAAACCGGCGCGGCTCTTCAAGATGGTGCGCTCCAAGGCCTATCTCTTCTCGGGCGTGGAGATCCGCTGGAAATCCGCCATCGACGACAAGGAAACGCCGACCGAGGCCACCTTCCACTTCCCCGGCGGTCTGGCGGATTACCTTTCCGAGACGATGAACGGCTCCTCCACCTATGCGGACAAGCCCTTTTCCGGCACGGTGGATTTCAAGGAAAAGTTCAACACGCCGGGCAAGGTGGAATGGGCGATCAACTGGACGCCCTCGCGCGACGGCTTCATCCAGAGCTACTGTAACACCGTCCCCACCCCCGAGGGCGGCACGCATGAGGCCGGGTTCTGGTCGGCGATCCTCAAGGGCATCCGCGCCTATGGCGAGCTCGTCAGCAACAAGAAGGCCAGCCAGATCACCCGTGACGACCTGATCACCGGCGGCTGCGCGCTGGTCTCCTGCTTTATCCGCGAGCCGGAATTCGTCGGCCAGACCAAGGACCGGCTGGCCACCACCGAGGCGCAGCGGCTGGTCGAGGGCGCGGTGCGCGATCATTTCGACAACTGGCTGGCCTCGGATACGAAATCCGCCGGCGCCATTCTCGATTTCCTCGTGCTGCGCGCCGAGGAGCGGCTGCGGCGGCGTCAGGAGAAAGAGACCGCGCGCAAATCGGCGACGAAAAAGCTGCGCCTGCCGGGCAAGCTCACCGACTGCACCGCCAAGAACCGCGAGGGCACGGAGCTGTTCATCGTCGAGGGCGACTCCGCCGGCGGCTCCGCCAAGGGCGCGCGCTTCCGCGAGACCCAGGCGCTCTTGCCGCTCAAGGGCAAGATCCTGAACGTGCTGGGGGCGGCGTCGAACAAGCTCAGCTCCAACGCCGAGATCCGCGATCTTTGCGAGGCGCTCGGCGTCGGGCTCGGCACCAAGTTCACCATCGACGATCTGCGTTACGACAAGATCATCATCATGACCGACGCGGATGTGGACGGCGCCCATATCGCCTCGCTCCTGATGACCTTCTTCTACACCCAGATGCGGCCGCTGATCGACCAGGGGCATTTGTATCTGGCCTGCCCGCCCTTGTATCGCCTGACGCAAGGCGCGCGGCGGATCTATGTGGCGGACGATGCCGAGAAGGAGGAGATGCTGGCCAAGGGTCTGGGCGGCAAGGGCAAGATCGACGTGCAGCGCTTCAAGGGTCTGGGCGAGATGGACGCCAAGGACCTCAAGGAAACGACCATGGACCCGGCGACGCGCAAGCTCATCCGGGTGACCATCGACGAGGACGAACCGGGCGAAACCGGAGATCTGGTGGAGCGCCTGATGGGCAAGAAGCCCGAATTGCGGTTCCAATATATCCAGGAGAACGCGCGGTTTGTGGAGGAGTTGGATGTTTAAGGGTAGTTGACATGAACAAGCTAACCTTAGTGTTTGCGATTTTAATCGTAGCAATTCTGGCAGTTGGCACGTTATATTTAGGTTATCAAGCATTTTCTATCGCAGTTGCCGTGTACCAAGGCGCAAAAACATTAGAACCTAGTGTATATGTACCCCTTACCGTAACAGTTATTACCGCCACCCTCGGGCTTGGAGCAACTTTGTACTCTCAACAAGTAGCGAGGCGGAGAGAAATAGAATCCGCTCATCGAGATAGGAAACTTGAAATATACCTTCAATTCATGGAAATACTTGAGAAAATCACCCTATCCCAAAAACCCGAGTTAGGAGGTGAGAAGGTTGACGAGAATGAAATTGCCCGCGATCTAGTTGGAATACGCACAAAGGCAGTACTTTGGGGTTCGCCCGGCGTTCTAAAGGGCCTGCATCAGTTAACTCAACAGGGTCAATCTCCCAAGAGTTTGCTTGACGCTATGGAAGAAATCCAGAAGGAGATGCGAAAAGATCTGGGGCTTTCAAACTTTGGGTTAGAGAAAGGATTTTTCGCGAAACTTCCACTAACGGACCCTGAAGAGTACGACAAACTCTAACAACACTCAATAAAAGAGAATCAATTTAGTTTTTCACCCGGGACGTTTTTTTTCACATAATTCCCCAGCTCGGAGCAACCTGAAAAGAACCTCAGACAAGTTTGTCTTAACCTACTTAAGTTTCGACCGAGCCGCGCCATCGCCGGCCCGCGGGGTGGCGATCCGACCGGCGAGCCTCTCGATTTATCCCAGCCACATCCGAAAGACCTCGACACGCAGCGCCCAGCCCTACCAAATCGCCAGCCCGATGGGGCGGGCCGGCGATGGCGCGGCGGCGCTGCGCGCCTTGATTCCGCGCCCGTGGCAACGCTCGGATGTCGACTGAAGGGCGGTGCTCATAGCAAGGGCATAGCGCTTCAAGGTCAGCAACCGAGCACCCCACAAATCCCCCAGGGCTTGCACCCCGCCGCACAAGCAGGTTCAACACCCCGGCAGCAGATACGCGGGCCCGACATGCTCCACCTCTCCCCTCCCTGGCTCAGCCTCGATCTCGGGCAGGACATGCCCGTCCTTTCCTGGGCGCCGCATAACGGCGGCCTGACCCGCGCGCGCCGCATCCTCTGGCGCGAGGTGCGCAATGCCGATCTGACCGAGGCGCTCGACGTCACCGACTGGCTGCGCCGCGAACTCGATGCCATAAGCGCAACCGATGCCGTCTGCTTTCTCACCTCCCGCAAACTGTCCGCCGCAATCACGCGCGAGCATACCGAGGGCGGGATCACCGCAAAAGCCGTGGTCACCGCCGGGCTCTCCAATGCCGAGCGTATCGGCACGCGGCTGCCGCAGACCTGGAAGGACTGGGGCACGATCAATATCGCCCTCACCCTTTCCGCGCCCCTGACCCTGCCCGCGCGGATCGAGGCGCTGAGCCTTGTCGCCGAGGCCCGCACGACCGCCGTGATCGACACCGGCGTCACCCTGCCCACGGGCGCCGCCACCGGCACGGGCACCGATTGCATCGCGGTCGCGGCCCCGGAGGGCGAGACCGCCTATGCCGGCAAGCACACCGATGCCGGCCACGCCATCGGCCGCGCGGTCCATGACGCCACGCGGACCGCCGTGCAGGACTGGCTGCGCGACAGCGCCCGCTGGTGAGCGCCTCACATCTGCGTCAGCCGCGCCGCGCGGCGCTAGGCGCCCGCCCTGCCCCCGGCTAGCCTCTTCTCCATCGCCTCGCCGACGGAGATCCGCCATGCGCCGCACCGCCCTCGCCCTCTGCCTTCTCGCCGCCCCCGCCGCCGCGCAGGACACCGATCTCGAGCTGGTGCTTCTGGCCGATGCCTCGGGCTCGATCACACCGGGCGAGCTGATGTTCCAGCGCGAGGGCTATGCGCAGGCGATCACCGATCCCGAGGTGCTCGCGGCCATCGGCAACACCGCCTATGGCGAGATCGCGGTGACCTATGTGGAATGGGCAGCGAACCAGGCGCAGGTGGTGGGCTGGACGCGGATCGCGGGGCACGAGGACGCCGAAGCCTTTGCCGAAGAGCTGATGGTGCAGCCGCGCCAGGCCTATGGGCGCAACGCCATCGGCGCGGCGCTGCTCGAGGCGCTGCGGCTGATGGAGGAGAACGACATCGACGGCTGGCGCCGGGTGATCGACTTTTCCGGCGACAGCGCCGGCAACTGGTCCGGCCCGCCCATCGAGGCGGCGCGCGACGCGGTGGTGGCCGAAGGGGTGACGATCAACGCGCTGCCGATCCTGCGCCCCGACGATCCGGGCCGTGCGCAGGGCGGGCTGGAGGCGATCTATGAGCAGCGCATCATCGGCGGGCTCGGCGCCTTCGTCGTCACCGCCGACAGCCGCGAGCGCTTTGCCGAGGCGGTGAAGCGCAAGCTGATCCTTGAGATCTCGCATTCGGGCATGGTGGAAAAGCGCCGGGCCCTGGCCGATTGAAGACACGGGGCTTGCGCCCATGCGCGACTCCTGCCCCTAATCCGGCCATGCGTATTCTCCTGCTTCTGCTCTGCCTGACGCTCGCCGCCTGCGGCCGCCCGCTCACCCAGAACGAGCGCGCCTTTCTGAGCGCCGTGCAGGGCGATCAGGTCGATACCTCGCGGGTGCGGTTCCATGACGGGCTGGCGGCGGGCTCGGTCACCTATCAGCGCCCGATCCGCCCGCGCCTGACCTGCATGGAACGGATCTGGCCGCCCTCGCGCGGCGAGACGGTGACCGTCTCGCCCGGCGCCATGACGCTGTTCAACCGGGTGTTCTACCGCAAGGACCTCTACCGCGAGGATTACATGCCGCAATATCCCAAGCGGGTGGATCTGCTCGACACGATGCTGCTGGCACATGAGATGGTGCATGTCTGGCAATGGCAGAACCGCGACCGCACCGGCTATTCGCCGCTGAAGGCCGCCACCGAGCACGGGCGCTCGGACGATCCCTATCTCTTCGATCCCGACAGCTCCGCGCAGTTTCTCGATCACGGTTACGAGCAGCAGGGCGCGATCATGGAGGAATATGTCTGCTGCCACATCCTCGACCCGCAGGCGCCGCGCACCGCGCGGCTGCGCGAGATGATCGGGGCGGAGATGCCGGTGGCGCGGCTCGACGCGGCGCTGCGCGATCCCGAGGTTCTGGTGCCCTGGGCCGGGATCCAGAGCGAGGGGATCTGCCGGTGAGCCCTGCGCGGGGCGGTGGGCAGATTGCCCACCCTACGGGGCCGCGCGTCTCTCGAGGGACAGCGCGGGACGGCTGGCGTCCGCAGGCGTATTTTTCAAAGAGAAGACGCACAGAGAGAAGCGCGTTGTCTTTCTTCTCTTTGCAAATACGCAATTCGGCGCAGGGCCGGGCGGGCGCCGCGGGTGCCGATGAAGCGAACCGGCCCTTTGTTTCTTAGGATGCAGAGCATCTGTAGGGTGGGCAATCTGCCCACCGCCGCCCACGGACGCCCGACATCGCGCTATGGCCGGATCAAGATCTGCGTCTCCGCGAGCCCCGCCGCCTGCACCGCCTCATAGAGCACGCGGGCGTTTTCCGGCGCCAGCCGCACGCAGCCCGCCGAAGCGGGGGTGCCGAGCCGCTCCACCGCCGTGGTGCCGTGGATGGCGTAATTGCCGTGGAAAAAGATCGACCAGGGCATCGGCGCATTGTCGTAAAGCGTGGAGTAGTGCATCCGCTCCAGCAGATAGGGCGTGAAACCGCCCACCGGCGTCACCTTGCCGGCGCGCGCGGTCGAGACCGGCCATACATAGGCGGCGCCACGGTCGAACACCACCATCTGCTGATCCGAGAGGTCGATCTCCACCCAGAGGCTCTGTGCCGCAGCCGCCCCGGCGCTCAGCCCGGCACAGACCACCATCGCTGCCAGACGCCGCAGGCGCATCCGCTGCCCTCCTCCTCCGCCGTCAGTCGATCTTCTGGATCTCGCGCAGATAGGCGACCAAATCGACCACCGGCTGCGAGGTCAGTACCGGCTGGCCCGACTCCGTCCTGATCGGCACGTCGAACATGCGCTCGAAATAGTCGCCATAGACCGGCATTGGCGAACCGTGGCTGACCAGCGGGTCGCGGCCGTCGATGCGCTTCACCACCCGCTCCACCGGAAAACTGCCGCCATTGGCGGCGGCGAGCTCGGTGAGGTTCACCGGCTTGATCGTCAACACACCCTCCATCGGCCCGTCGCCGCGGCCTTCGAGCCCGTGGCAGGTGGCGCAATGGGTGTGATAGAGCGAGCGCCCGATATCGGCATCCTGCGCCACAGCACCGGAGCCGAGCGCCGCCAGAGCCGCGAGTGTCATGATGAAGTTGCGCATTTTGGCCTCCCGTTCCTGCCGCGCGAGTGTCTCACCCCCGCGCGGTGCCCGCCTTGATCCCGGTCAAGCGCAGGCGCGGAGATCAGACCACGGCAAGATGGGTGCTGGCGCGCAGCGCCTCCATCGGCCAGGGCGCGTGGCGCCCGTCGCGGTGGAAGGTGGCATGGCCCTGCCCCTGCCCGCTCGGGTTGACCGCGATGCTGACCGGAGCGCCGTTGAAATCGGTGAAGCCGAGCGACGCGCTCTGACCCAGCATTTCCAGCCGTTCGCGCAGCACATGGCAGGCCAGCGCCTCGCCGAGGCGCAGGTCGAGATAGTTTTCCGCCTGGAAATAGCCGCCCGCCACCGAACGGGCGAGTGCGATATCGGCGGCGAGACGGTCGGCTTCGGTGCCGATATCGACGCCGCTGCCATCGCTGCCCACCATGCGCAGCCGGGCGTGGCGGCGGGTGTCGAACAGTGCCTTGAGCAGCGTCGACAGAGCGCCCGCGATCACCGCCTGGGCGGCATAGTCGGCGCGGTGCAGCGGCACGCTGCTCTTGAGCGGCGGCAACAGAAGCATCGGCACCTTGCCCGCGTCGCGCCCGAAGGCACGGTTCATGCGGTCGATCCAGTGCAGCAGGTTCGGCGCCTTGCCCGAAAGCTCCTCGGCACAGGCGCGCAGCAGACTCGGCTCGCCGGCCATGGGATCGTCCTGTTGCAACAGCGCCGTCAGCCGCGCCGCGAACACGCCCGGGCGGCTCAGCCGGTTGGCGCGCCCATGCGCCCGCATCGCGGCACCAAAGGCACGGTCGGCGGTTTCGGCCATCAGCGACAGGATGTTCTGCGCCGAGACCGGCGCCGACTCGCCGGCGGCATGCAGGCCGGGGTCG
Organism: Salipiger abyssi; assembly: GCF_017311415.1. Taxonomy (GTDB): domain Bacteria; phylum Pseudomonadota; class Alphaproteobacteria; order Rhodobacterales; family Rhodobacteraceae; genus Salipiger; species Salipiger abyssi_A. Next base: position 26,334 of record NZ_JAEKIS010000009.1, read on the forward strand.
AATTTCACCCCGCGCGCCAGAAGCCGCAGCACGGCGTTGTAATAGATCCGGCAGGGATGGCTCTGCTGCACCCGCGCCACCAGTTCGCGTGGCGTGGCCAGACCCGGCATGATTTCCTCGCCCTGCCCCGGCAGCGCCAGCGCGGCGCCGGAGAACCGCTCGATCCAGTCGAGCCAGCGCGACATCGGCGCATCGGAGGCGGGCGGTTCGGAGGGTTCGAGCTCGAGCTCGCCGTCGCGGTCGGTATGGTGAAAGGCCGAAAGTCGCAGCGCCTCGCCATTATGGCCGACGACACCGCGAAACAGCGTGCGCAACGTCAGCTGACCATCGCCGTTCCGCCGCAGGCCGCGGCGATGGTCAGCCTCGCCGCAGACGGTCCGGGAGCAAAAGACCGTCTCGACCGGGCCCGGAGCAGGCAGCGCCTGCTCGTCGAACCAGCTCAGGCTGCGCAGCTCGCAAAGCAGCTCGTGCAGAGTGAAATGCGTCGCACCGTCGATCCAGATGCGGCAATGGGGATCCTGCATCACTGAAAACGGCAAATCGCGCACCAGCGACAGCGCGTAGAGCTCGGCCATCTCGGCGGCCAGTTCGGCGGGGCCCATCTCGGGCGGCGGCGGCAGTTGCAGGCTCATCGTGGGCGGCGTGCCCGGCTCGCGGCCGCCGTCTATCACACGGAGCCCTGCACGGGCGCTGTCGGTCCGGACGGTCATGGTATGATCCCCTGTCGTTTCGGCCTTGATCACGAACGCTCTGATTTACGGAACGTAAACGCAATGTGCCGACTCAGCGTGAACACACCGTGATTACACCACGAAAACAGCGTAAACTTGGCCCTGATTTGGTAAGAAATGGCCCCTGACTGCAAGGGCAGGCGCGTGAATATTGCGCAAATTCCGCGGGTTTTCTTGACGCAAAGGCCGGCTAAGGCTTTGCTTGGACCATATTTCATCCATGAATTCACGAGGAAACTGCGATGCCCCTGACATGGAGCGATCCCCAGAGCGCCGATTTTCGCGACCCTTATGTCGATTTCTCCTGGATGCTGCGGCAAAGGCGCCAGCCCCCGGTCGGCGATCACATTTATCAGCCGGTCTTTATTCGCCTCAGGGGCGCCAATCTGCGCACGGCACGCAAGGAGCTTTTGCACCTGGTTGACGACCCGGCCGCGCCGCTCCTTATGGAGCCGCACGAGCGCACCATTCTAGAAAGCCGCGCCACCGGGCGCGATCCCGATGCCGGGCTGCCGGACGAATACGCGCTCTATATCGCGCAGGGCACCGCCACCGATGCCTATGCCGCGCTGTTCGACACGCTCGACACCGGCACGCCCGTGGCGCTCGACCCGAGCGGCACACCCGAGGCGCCCGCGCCCACAGCCACACCGGCCCCGGCACCCGGCCAGGTGCAGCCCATCGTGGCGATCATCGACGACGGGCTGGCCTTTCTCAACGCGCGCTTCCGCAAGGGCGGGGAGACACGGTTTCACGCGGTCTGGCTTCAGGCGCTGGAGCGCAGCGGCCCCGGCGCGAAATCCATGTATCTCGGCGAGGTCATGACCCGTGCCGAGATCGACGCGCTGCTCGCCAAGGGCGCGGCACTGAACGAGCCGGCGGAATACGCGGCGGTGAACACGCGGCTGGCGCGCTACGACGCGCGCCGCTCCACCGATCACGGCACCAGTCACGGCACCCATGTGCTCGACCTCGCAGCCGGAGCCGATCCGCAGGACGCCGACGACCCGGCGCGCGACTGGCCGCTGATCGGCGTGCAGCTGCCGCCGCAGGCGGTGGCCGACACCTCGGGCACACGGTTCGAAAGCTACATGGTGCAGGCAATGCGCTGGATCCTGCGCCAGGCGCAGCAGATCGACCCGCGCGCGCCGGTGATCGTCAACCTGTCGATGGGCATGCTCGCCGGCCCCAAGGACGGCACCCGTTTCGCCGAATACCAGATCGCCCGTGAGGCGGCCTTATGGGAAGAGGCCAAGGGCCAGCCGGTGCGCGTGGTCTGGTCCTTCGGCAACGATTACCGCAAGCGGCTGGTGGCGCGGTTCGACTACCCCGAGGCGCATCCCCGCAGCGCCACCGACCGCAGCATCGAGTGGATCGTGCAGCCCGGCGACCAGACCGAGAGCTTTCTGGAGCTGCGCAGCGGCGCCGGCCAGCCGCTGGACGGGCTGCACCTGTCGCTCACCACCCCCGCCGGTCTGAGCTCGGGCTTTGCGCCCCTCGCCCCGGGCGAAAGCCGCAGCCTCACGCTCGGCTCCGAGGCGGTGGCGCGGATCTATCACGTTCCCGACTACCGGCTCGACGACGATACCGTGCAGCGCGCCTACTACCTGATCGCGCTGGCCCCCACCGCCTCCTGCCATGGCGAGGCGCTGGCCCCCGCCGGCACCTGGCGGCTGGCCTGCCGGCACGCGGGCGGCGAGGCGCTGAGCCTGCATTTGCAGATCCAGCGCGACGACAGCCTCACCGGCTACCGCGCCAGGGCCCGGCAGAGCTATTTCGACAGCGCCGACGGCTATGGCTGGAGCAATGCCTATCTCGATCACAGCGCGCTGGAGGCCGATTGCACCATCCGACACGAGGGCAGCCACAACGCGCTGGCCTCGTCGACCGCGCGGCAGGTGTTTCTGGTGGGCGCAGCGCGGCAGAGCCGCGAGACGGCGCAACTGGTGCCTGCCGACTATACCGGCGAGGGTGCCGACTGGTCTGTACCCGGCCCCACCGCCGCCACCGTGGCCGACCGCAGCCGCATCCGCCCCGGTGTGCAGGGCAGCGGCACGCTGAGCGGCAGCACGCGGTTCCTCAACGGCACCAGCGCCGCCGCCGGGCGGCTGACCCGGGCGCTGGCGCTGTCGCATGCGCAGCTCGTGGCCAATGCCGGGGGCCCGCATAGCGACGACTTCGACCGTTCCCTGCTGACGCTGTCGCAGGTGCCGGACGCACAGAAGCCCCGGCTCGGCGCCTATGTGATCGGGACCGGCGAGACCGCCCTCGCGGTCTGAGGCCCTCAAGAAAAACGGCCGGGGCAAACGCCCCGGCCCACTCGCACCCTCAGGCCGACAGAGCCAGCCCCCACGCGTTAAACGCTCTTTCAAACCTCGGTCTGCACCTCGGCCCACATATCCTTCAGCCACCTCGGCACGACCGACGGGTCGATCTGCACGGTGGATTCGGTGATCTTGTCCTGCGCCGCGATCTCGGCATTCAGCAGCGACAGGTTGAAATCGCCGTCATAGAGATCGCCGCGATAGATCCGCGCCGTGGTCTCGGTCTTGCCGTCAAGCAGATTGACCAGCGCCTCGGCCATGGTCACCCCCAGCACAGCGCCGGCCATGCTGTCGGTCGGGTAGTGCACCCCGGCGACGGTGCGGTTGATCGCGATCCGCTCCGCATGGCGGTAAAGCTGGTTCTGCTGTTGCAGCGCCGCGCCGGGATCGAACGCCGCCCCCTCCGCGTGATCGTAGAAGATCCGGCTGAGAAACGTCGCGCCGGCAAAACTCTCGGTCGCGTGGCCGCTGGGCCAGGCGCCGTGGCCCGGGGTCTGGATGATCGGCTGCACCTCATAGGCCAGCGTCATCGGACGCGGCAGGTCGAAACCCAGCTTCACTGGCATCTCGACCCGCGTGCAGAGCCGGAACACCGCCTGAAGCAATGCCATGGTCCATTTCGTGGCGCCCGAGGACATATAGCTGACACCGGCAAAGAAAGACTGGATATTGCTGGTCTCGACCCGGATCTCGGTCAGCCGGTCGAAACGCAGATCGGCGGCGGCGCGCAGATGGGGCAACTGGGTGGTCTTGACCAGCTCCAGCCCCGGCCGGTGCAGCGTCACCAGCGGTTGGTTCTGGAAACTCACCATGCCGGTGTCGTTGGCGTACTCGCTGCTCTGGAACTCCACCGCAAAGAGGCTCTGGATCGCCTGATCCATCACCGCGCGGCGCGGCGTTATGTCCAGCGCCCTGACCGCCTGCCAGGAGCTGCGCCCCTCGACCCGGCTTTCGCGACTGGGCAGCCCATCCCAATAGCCGACGGTGCCGTCGCGGGCGCGGCCGAGCGCCGAGCTCAGCGCCGAGGAGCCGCCGCCCCCTTCGTGACCCTCATGGCCCTCATGACCTTCATGCCCCTCATGGCCTTCGTGACCCTCGTGGCCCTCATGTCCTTCGTGACCTTCATGTCCATAAATCGGCATATCGCACCTCCTCCCTCAGGAGCCAAATTCACAAAATAATCGCTTTCCTCAGGGTAAATTGGCAGAAAACACACGCAAGCGTCAAAGACTTGTCGGGTCGCTCGCGCGCGATTCACGGAGTATTCACGACAGTTGCCGCTACTGAGGGCCGGTGTTACCCTCACGTCATATCCGTGCCTCCTGAACAGGACCAAGCAATGCGCGACAGTGCGCCTACGATCCGAATTTCGGTGCTCGGCCCGCTGCGTGTGCAGTCGGCGGAAGGCCTGTCTCTGACACCGAAAGGCGCGAAAAATCAGGCGCTTCTGGCGCTGCTGGCGCTCAGCCCCGAAATGTCCCGCCCGCGCCGCTGGCTGGAGGACAAGCTCTGGAGCCAGTTCGGTCCGGAACAGGCCAGCGCCAATCTGCGCCAGGCGCTCAGCAAGCTGCGCAGCAGCTTCGGCGCCCATGACGGCGTGCTTCTCGCCGACCGCAATTCCGTCGCGCTCGACCCCTCGCGCATCGCCGTCGATCTGCGCGACAACGGGTTGCCCGGCGATCTGCGCGTCGAACTGCTCGAAGGGCTCGATGCGCGCGACCCGGAATTCGAGGAATGGCTGCGCATGGAGCGCGCCGATCTCCAGACCCGGCTGTCGCGCGCCGCGCCGCAGGAGGCCAAGGGCATCCTGATCGCCTGCCGCTCCTCCGCCTCGGACGGCAACGGGCGGATCATGGGCGATGTGCTGGCCAACCAGATCGGCGAGAACATCGCCGAGCAGATCCGCGCCTGGCGGCAGGCCAACGAGCCGGACCTGCCCGCCGATCTGCCGGTCAGCGATCTGTCGATCGGCTGCGATCTGGTGCAGACCGATGACGGTCACAAGGTTTTCGTCAAGGGGCTGCACCTGCCCACCGGGCGCATCCTCTATTCCAAGCTGCAAAGCGTCGGGCGGCTCGACGACATTCTCGGCGCCGAGGAAGGCATCGCCCGGCTGGTCTTCGAGGCCGCCGACTGCATCATCGGCAAGCTGCCGCAGGTGCTCGACAGCAGCCGCCCGGAAAGCCGCGCCACGGCGCTGTCGCGGCTCAGCATGTACCGCATGTTCAGCTTCGAGCGCGACGCGCTGCGCGAGGCCTATTCGCTGCTCAAGCAGGCGCACGAACTGGATGGCAACGGCGTTTATCTCGCTTGGAGCAGCATGGTGCGGATGATCCAGCTCATGGAGCTGCTGGAGGACGACCGCGAGGCACTGCGCGAGGAGGCCATCGCGCTGAATTACCGCGCCATCGAGGACAGCCAGGACAATGCGCTGGTGCAGGCGCTGATTTCCAAGGTGCGCGGCACCGCGCAGCGCGACGCGGCGGGCGCCTATGAGCTGGCCGAGCGCGCGGTCGGGCGCAACGCGGCCTCCGCCTTCGCGTGGAAATCACTGGCCGAAGCGCATATGCTCAAGGGCGATGTGACCGCCGCCTTCGACGCCTCTGCCCGGGCCCGCGCCATCGCGCACAGCTCGCCCTTCCGGCAATGGTGGGACATGGGGCACTGCATCATCGCCATCGCCTGCAACCGCCCGCACGAGGCCATCGAGGCGGGCGAGGCGGCGGCGCGCGCCGCGCCACTCTCGCGCCCGGCGCACAGGCATCTTCTGGCGCTCTACGCGCTCGACGGGCAATTGGACAAGGCGCAGGAAACAGCGGTAAAACTGGCCAAGATCGAGCCGGGCTTTACCCTCGACCAGATCGTGAACGACGAAAGCTATCCGGTGCGGACGCTGCGCAACAAGGGGCTACTGGAGCCGATCCGCGCCCTGCTCTGAGCCGCGCTCAGGAGGCGCGCTTGTCGGGGGTCTTGTCGGCGCTCTTGCCCGAGGAATCGAGCGCACCGACGGTCAGCACCGGCGAGGCGTCTATATCGCGCGCATCCAGCATCGCGGCCACGCGCTCGAGCGAGGACAGCAGCTGCGCCTGCTCCCAGTCTTCCAGACGTTCGAATTCGCGGACGAAGCGCTGTTGCAGCGCGTCCGGCGCGCGTTCCAGCGTGCGCAGCCCTGCCTCGGTCAGCATCACATTGACCTGACGGCGGTCGGTTTCCGATTGCGCGCGGCGCACCATGCCGGACTTGACCAGCTTGTCCACCAGACCGGTGATCGTCGCCTGACTGACCCCCATCTGGGTGGCCAGCGCCTTGGGCGTGGCGCTGCCGCCGCGCATCTGAACGATCTGCATCACGCGCAGCGTCGCAGGGGACACACCGGCGGCACTGGCCAGGTCCCTCTCATAGAGCTCCGTCGCTCGCAGAATGCGGCGCAAGGCAATCAAGCTGTCATCCGTTCGATCCATCGGACCTCGGCCTCGTCACTGGTTTGGCGAATGGTCCTTAGTTGCACAGAACGGGAGAAAACTTCAACCACCTAAGCATCTCCCGCTTTTTCTTTACGGGACTAAGGATATACCATCGAATAAACTTTTCAAGGCCTGCGATTTTTCCCTTTATTATCAGCACGTACCTGCGCAGATCGGCAAAAATCCGTTCAAAATGCTTTAGAGCTTGAAACTTTGGCTTCGCCGCATTAGTTTATCCACCAAAGGAAAGAGAGGGACCAGACCCGATGCCGAAAGACAGCTTCACGCCCCGCAAAGACACGCTCGTGCTGCGCAAGCCCGAGTCGACCGATGGCGCCGCCATTTGGGAGCTCGTGCGCGCGTGCAAGCCACTCGACGAGAATTCCATGTACTGCAATCTCGTGCAGGCCGAGCATTTCCGCGACACCTGTGTCGTGGCCGAGCTCAACGGCGAGGTTGTCGGCTGGATTTCGGGTCACATGATCCCGAACCAGGATGCCTTCTTCGTGTGGCAGGTCGCCGTCAGCGCCAAGGCGCGCGGGCTGGGGCTTGGCCGCAAGATGCTGACGCATCTCGTCAATCGCGACGAATGCGCAGAGGCCGAATGCCTCAAGACCACCATCACCGAGGACAATGACGCCTCCTGGGGGCTCTTCCGCAGCTTCGCCCGCAATCTTGGCGGCGAGCTCACCGACGAGCCGCATTACGAAAAAGACGTGCATTTCGACGGGCACCACGACACCGAGCACATGGTGACCATCACCCTGCCCCGCGAAGAGGCAGAGGTGCTGCGCGCGGCCTGAACCGCGCCCGCCCGTCATTCCCCGAACATCGAGAAGACGAAAGGACGTCTCTTATGACACGCGACATTTACACGCGCCGCGAAAGCGAAGCGCGCTCTTACTGCCGTAGCTTTCCCACCAGCTTCGTGAAAGCCAGCGGCTCCATTCTCACCGACGACGAAGGCCGCGAGTATATCGACTTTCTCGCCGGCTGCTCCTCGCTGAACTACGGCCATAACGACGCCGACATGAAGGCCGCGCTGATCGAGCACATCACCGCCGACGGCGTGACCCACGGGCTCGACATGCACACCGCGCAGAAAGAAGCCTTTCTGACCGCCTTCGAGGAGATCATCCTAAAGCCGCGCGGCATGGACCACAAGGTGATGATGACCGGCCCGACCGGCACCAATGCCGTCGAGGCCGCGATGAAGCTGGCCCGCAAGGTCACCGGCCGCCACAATATCGTGGCCTTCACCAACGGTTTCCACGGCATGACCATGGGCTCGCTCGCCGCGACCGGCAATGCCGGCAAGCGCGCCGGCGGTGCGATGCCGCTTCAGGGCGTCACTCACCTGCCCTATGACGGTGCCTTCGGCGAAGGCGTGGACACGTTGAAACAGATCGAGTGGATGCTCGACAACCCGTCCTCGGGGCTCGACGCCCCCGCCGCCTTCCTGGTGGAGCCGGTGCAGGGCGAAGGCGGCCTCAACGCCGCCTCCAGGGAATGGATGCAGGGCATCGCCAAGCTCGCCAAGAAACACGGCGCGCTGCTGATTGCCGACGACATTCAGGCCGGCATCGGCCGCACCGGTACGTTCTTCTCCTTCGAGGAGTTCGGCATCGAGCCCGACCTGATCCCGATGGCGAAATCGCTTTCGGGCATGGGTCTGCCCTTTGCCGCGCTGCTGGTGAAGCCCGAACACGACATCTGGAAGCCCGCCGAGCATAACGGCACCTTCCGGGGCAACACCCACGCCTTTGTCACTGCCCGCGTGGCGCTGGAGAAATTCTGGAAAGACAAGAGCTTCCAGAGCGATCTTCAGGCGAAGGCCAAGCTTGTCGAGGACGGGCTGACCTCCATCGCCGAGATGGTCGAGGGCGCCTATCTCAAGGGCCGCGGCCTGATGCGCGGCGTCGATGTGGGCTCGGGCGAGCTGGCCGGCGCGATCTGCGCCGAGGCCTTCAAGCGCGGCCTCATCATCGAGACATCGGGCGCCCATGACGAGGTGGTCAAGGTGCTGGCACCGCTGACCACCACGGATGAGCAGTTCGCCAAAGGGTTCGAGATCCTGCGCGACGCCACCCGTGCCGCCCTGACCGGAACCAACAAGATTGCTGCGGAGTAACCGACATGATCGTTCGCGACTTCAACAAACTGAAAAACACCGACAAATGCGTGGCCGATGCCCGCTGGACCTCGACCCGCCTGCTGCTGGCGGATGACGGCATGGGGTTCTCGTTCCACATCACCGTGATCGAGGCGGGCTCGGAACACACGTTCCACTACAAGCACCATTTCGAGAGCGTCTACTGCATGGCCGGCAAGGGCCGGATCACCGATCTCGCCACCGGCGAGACGCATGAGATCACCCCCGGCGTCATGTATGCGCTCGACAAGCACGACAAGCACACGCTTGTCGCCGACGAAGAGCTGCACCTCGCCTGCTGCTTCAACCCGCCGATCACCGGCACCGAAGTGCACCGCGAAGACGGCTCCTATGCACCGGCCGAGGAGGTGGCGTAAGCCATGGCAGAGCATACCGTTGAAAAGATCGGCGGGACGTCCATGTCCCGTCTCAACGAATTGCGCGACACGCTGCTGATCGGTGACCGCGAGGGCGCGGATCTCTATGGCCGCATTTTCGTGGTCTCGGCCTTCGGCGGTATCACCAACCTGCTGCTGGAGCACAAGAAATCCGGCGAGCCGGGGGTCTATGGCCAGTTCGCGGAATCCGACAACAGCCATGGCTGGCACGACGCGCTGAACCGCGTCGGCGACGCGATGATCGAGGCGCATACCGCCGTGCTCGACCATCCCGCCGACATCCAGCAGGCCACCGATTTCGTGCGCACCCGCATCGACGGCGCGCGCAACTGCCTGATCGATCTGGCCCGCGTCTGCTCCTACGGGCACTTCCGCCTCTCCGAGCACATGCTGCAAACCCGCGAGCTGCTCTCCGGTCTGGGCGAGGCGCATTCCGCCTTTGTCACCGTGCAGATGCTTCAGCGCGCGGGCGTCGACGCCCGGTTCGTCGATCTCTCGGGCTGGCGCGGCGATGGCGACGTGACGCTCGAGGAGCGCATCCTCGGCGCGCTCGAGGGCATCGACCCGATGACCGAGCTGCCCATCGTCACCGGCTATGCGCAGTGCAAAGAGGGCCTGATGAGCGAGTTCGACCGCGGCTATTCCGAGGTCACCTTCTCGCATCTCGCCGCCCTCACCCAGGCGCGCGAGGCGATCATCCACAAGGAGTTCCACCTCTCCTCGGCCGACCCCAATCTGGTGGGCCAGGACGCGGTGCGCAAGCTCGGCCGGACCAACTATGACGTGGCCGACCAGCTGTCGAACATGGGGATGGAGGCGATTCACCCCAAGGCGGCCAAGACGCTGCGCCAGGCCGATGTGCCGCTGCGCGTGACCAACGCTTTCGAGCCGAAGGATCCGGGCACGCTGATCGACGATCAGCCGGCGGAGGCTTCGGCGGTGGAGATCGTCACCGGTCTCGACATCATCGCGCTGGAGCTCTTCGAGCAAGACATGGTGGGGGTGAAGGGCTATGACGCCACGATCCTCGACGTGCTGACGCGCCACGATGTGCGCATCGTGTCCAAGGTGTCGAACGCCAACACGATCACCCACTATGTGGACGCCTCGCTGAAGAGCATGCGCCGGGTCGAGAAGGATCTGTCGAAGCTCTACCCCTCGGCGCGGATCTCGTCGCGGACGCTCGCCATGGCCTCGGTCATCGGGCGCGACCTGAACGGGCTGAGCTGCCTGCAACGCGGGCTCGTGGCCATTGCCGAGGAAGGGCTGGAAGCCATCGGCGCAAGCCAGGGGCCGCGCAATGTGGATGTGCAGTTCGTGCTGGAGCGCGAGATCCTCAAGCCGGTCATCAAGGCGCTGCACCGGACCTTCATCGAGGACGAAGCCCCGGCCATCCGCAAAGCCGCCTGAGACCAGGCGACGGATATCGCTATGTAGGGTGGGCAATTCGCCCACCCTTTTTTTGCCTTGGGAGCCGGGCCCGGCGCAGGCCTTCCCCGCAGGCCTTCCCCGCAGCCGCTACCCCGCCATCATTCGCATCAACCGATCCTTTTCGCCCGCATCCTCAGGGCGCGATATCGCTTGTGCAAGATCCTCCAGCGAGGCAATCGAATGCCCGGCGCGGAAGCTGTCCACATGCGGCAGCATCGCGCGGATGCCCGAGGCCTTGGGCGCGAACCCGTCCCAGCGCAGCAGCGGGTTCAGCCAGATCAGCCGGCGCGCCGAGAGATGCAGCCGCTCCATCTCGCTTTCCAGCGCCGCCGCGTCGTCGCGGTCGAGCCCGTCGGTGATCAGCAGCACCACCGCGCCCTGCCCCATGACCCGGCGCGACCAGTCGCGGTTGAAGGCGTGCAGGCAGTCACCGATGCGCGTGCCGCCCTCCCAGTCCTGCGCCTCGGCGCCCGCCGCCTTCAGCGCCGCGTCCACGTCGCGGGTCGCCAGATGGCGGGTGATATTGGTGAGCCGCGTGCCGAAGGTGAAGGCATGCACCCTGGCCCAGCCCGCGCCCTTCTCGTTCGCCACCGCGTGCAGGAAATGCAGCACCATGCGGGAATATTGGCTCATCGAGCCGGAGATATCGCAGAGCACCACCAGATTGGGCCAGCGCGGGCGCGGCTTGAGATGCGCCAGCGAGCGCATCTCGCCGCCCTGCCGCATCGAGGCGCGCAGGGTACGGCGCCAGTCGATGCGCCGCCCGTCCACCGCCGCCATGCCCCGGCGCGAGGGGATCGGCTTCACCGGCAGTTTCAGCCGCGCCAGCATGCGCTTGGCCTGCATGATCTCCTCGGTCGACATCTGCTCGAAATCGAGCGTCTTGAGCTTTTCCTCCGCCGAGATGGTGAAGGAGCTGTCGACCTCGATTTTGGTCGCCTCCTCCTCCTCGCCCTCGGGTTTCGGCAACTCGGGCATCTGGTCGCCGAGCAGCGCCTGGGCCGCGCGTTTCTCGGCGCTTTGGGCGCGCTTTTCCTCCTGCACGCCGCGCACCGCCGGCAGCATCATCGACATCATGTGTTCGAGATAACGCGGATCGCGCCAGTAGAGCCGGAAGATCTGGGCAAAGACCACGCGGTGCTCGGGGCGGTTCACGAAACAGGCATGCAGGGTCCAGTAGAAATCCATCCGGTCGGTGAACCCCGCCGCCGCCACCGCGCGGATCGCGTCGATGACCCGGCCCGGCCCCACCGGCAGGCCGGCGCGGCGCAGGGCGCGGGCGAAATGGATGATGTTCTGCGCGAGCCGCGGGTGATCGGGGATCGCGATGGGCACGTATTCGGGCATTCTCTCTCCTCGCCTGCCCCAGCCAAGCGCATGCGCGCGCCCGGGGCAAGCGCTGCCTTGGTCGCCCCCCTGCGGTTCAGTGGCGGCGCCCGGATGCCCCGCCCCGCCGGCGCGGCGGGCCGGAGCGCGAAAGCCCCTCGCGCAGCACCTCGGTCATCGGATGGCCCTCCTGCCCGTGGCGCGCCAGCAGCGCCTCGACATGCTCGCGCGCCTCGGCGTCGCGGGGCAGCGACAGCGCCCAGTCGAGAAAAATCGAGCGGCATTCGCCGATGCCGATCCCCTCGATCTTGTAGGCCTCGGCGATGAGCCCCTTGGGGTCGTCCGGCGTGCCCTTCTTCTTCATGGTTTCACCTCCGGTAGCGCGGCGTCGATGATCTCCGCCGCTCTCGTGGTCATCTCGGCGAGCTTTGTCCGCATCTCCGCCGCGCTCTTGGTTCCGGTCAGGCGGGTGAGGAAGGTGCAGCCCCCCGCGCCCACCGTCTCCGGATCGAGCGCGCCCTCGGTGATCAGCCGCGCGCCGATCTGGAGGCTCCAGCACAGCCGGTAGGTGGCGGCGAGGTGATCGGCGCCGGCTTTCTCCAGCCAGCCCTCGCGCGCCGCCGCCGTCAACCCGCGCGCGGTGCGGCGCGGCGCCTGGCCCGAGAGCAGCGCGCCGGCCTGCGCCAGGAGCTCGATATCCTGCATCCGCCCGCGCCCGAGCTTGGGATCCCACGGGTCGCCCTGCCCCTTGGCCGCGGCGATGCGCGCGCGCATCCCGGCCAGCTCGCCCAGCACCTTGTCGCGCGGCGGCGGCGCGGCCAGGATCTCTGCCCGCAGCGCCTCGACCTCGCCGGCAAGCGCTGCCGGCCCCGCCACCACCCGCGCCCGGGTCAGCGCCAGATGCTCCCAGACCCAGGCCTGCTTGCGCTGATATTCGGTGAAGGAGGAGAGCGAGGTCGCCACCGGCCCCTGATTGCCCGAAGGCCGCAGCCGCATATCGACCTCGTAGAGCTTGCCCTCGGCCATGGGCGCGGTCATCGCGGTGATCAGCGCCTGGGTCAGCCGGGCGTAATACTGCCGCGCGGGCAGCGGTCGGCGGCCCTCCGAGGCCTCCACACCCGCCGGGTCGTAAATCACGATCAGGTCGAGATCGGAGAGCGCATGCAGCCGCCGCGCCCCGAGCGAGCCCATGCCCACCACCACCGCGCCGCGCCCCGGCGGCGCGCCGTGCTTGCGGGCGAACTCCTCCTGCACCACCGGGAACACCGCCGCCAGCGCCGCCTCGGCGAGATCGGCGTAATGCTGCCCTGCCTCCTCGGTCTCGGTCAGCCCGCGCAGCAGATGCACACCGGCGCGGAAATGCCATTCCCGGGCCCAGCGGCGCGCCATGTCGAGCCGGCGCTCGTAATCCTCCTCACGCGAGAGGATCTCCGTCAGCTCCGCGGTCAGCGCCGCCGGCCCCGGCCAGGGGCTGAAGAAATCGCCGCCGATCACCGCGTCGAACACGGCGGAATTGCGCGACAGGTGACGCGCCAGATCCGGCGAGGTCGCGACGATATCGACCAACAGGTCGATAAGCTGCGGATTGGCCTCGAACAGCGAAAAGAGCTGCACACCGGCGGGCAGACCGGCAAGAAAGCCGTCGAAGGCGGTCAGCGCCTCCTCGGGCTTTGCGGCGCGGGCGAGCCGGCTGAGGATCTCGGGCTTCAGCCGCTTGAAGATCTCGGTCGCACGGCCCGAGCGCAGCGCTGGGTAGCTCGTCCAGCGCGCCACAAGCGGGCTGGTCTCCAGCGCCTCGGGCACCTCGCAGGGCGCGCTGTCACGGCTGTCGGGGGCAAAGAACCCCTCGGTCAGTTCGTGCACCTCTTCGAGCCGCGCGCGGATATCGCTCTCCAGCTCGCCGCGCTCGCGCCCGGTCAGCGCCGCCAGCCGCTCGAACCCGGCGTCATTGGCGGGCAGCAGATGGGTCTGCGCATCGTTGACCATCTGCACCCGGTGCTCGATCTCGCGATGGGCGCGGTAGTGATCGGCGAGCTTGCCGGTCACCTCGCCCGGCACCCAGCCGGTTTCGGTCAGCACCCGCAGCCCGTCCACCGTGCCGCGCACCCGCAGTTCCGGATCGCGCCCGCCGGCGATGATCTGGCGGGTCTGGGTGAAGAACTCGATCTCGCGGATGCCGCCGCGCCCCAGCTTCATGTCATGGCCCGGCAGGGTGATCGGCCCGTGCCCTTTCTTGTCGCGGTAGCGCAGGCGCATATCGTGGGCGTCCTGAATGGCGGCGTAATCCAGATGCCGGCGCCAGACGAAGGGGCGCAGCGTGTCAAGAAAGCGCTCGCCGGCTCCGATATCGCCGGCGCAGGGCCGCGCCTTGATATATGCGGCGCGCTCCCAGGCCCGCCCGAGGCTTTCATAATAGCGTTCGCCTGCCTCCATGGCGATGCAGACCGGGGTCACCGCCGGATCGGGACGCAGCCGCAGATCGGTGCGGAAAACATAGCCCTCGCCGGTCAGGTCGCTCAGCGTTGCCGACATCTTGCGCGTGGCCCGCACGAAGGCGCTGCGGGCCTCGTGGAAATCGTCGCGCTCGAACCGGTCCTGATCGAAGAGGCAGATGAGGTCGATATCCGAGCTGTAATTCAGCTCGAAGGCGCCCATCTTGCCCATGGCGAGCACCACCATGCCGCCGGCGCTGGCGATATCGTCCTCGGTGGCGCCCGGCAGCTTGCCGCGCCGGATCTCGCGCGCGATGGCGGCCTGTAGCGCCAGCCGCACCGAGAGATCGGCAAAACGGGTGAGCGTGCCGGTCACCATCTCCAGCGGCCAGACGCCGGCGAGATCGGCCAGAGCGGTCAGCAGCGCCACCCGCCGCTTGCCCTGGCGCAGCGCGCTCTCGATGCCCTCGCCCGTCGCCTCCAGCCCGGCCAGCAGCGTCTCGACCGCGCCTTCGGGATCCGCGAGCGCGCCCTCCAGCCAGCCCGTCTCCTTGCGGATCAGACCGTTGAGATAAGGGCTCGATCCGCCCGCGCCGGCCAGCAGTGCCGCAACATCGCCCGAGGCCCAGGGCGCGGCGGCGCGCGCCTCCTCTCCAAGATCGGGCTCGAAGGGGCGCGGCAGGCGGGTGATGCGGGATACGAAACTCATGCCGCCTATATGGCGGAGCGATACGGGATTGCGCAATGCCCCAAGGGGTTGCGGACGATAGCGCATCGCGCTCTAACCCCTGCAAGAAACGACAGGAGTCCCTGATGAGCAAGAGCCTCAAACGCGTCCGCGCGGCACTCGAAGCCGCCGGGCTGGAGCCGGATATCCGCGAGGTGGGTCAGGCCCGCACCGCACAGGAGGCCGCCGACAGCGTCGGTTGCGAGATCGACCAGATCGCCAAGTCGATCATCTTTCGCGCCGAGGAGAGCGGCGAAGCGGTGCTGTTCCTCACCGCCGGCGGCAACAAGGTCTGCGCCGACAAGGCATCAGAGCTGGCGGGCGAACCGCTGGGCAAGGCCGATGCCGATCTGATCCGGTCGCAGACGGGCTTTGCCATCGGCGGCGTGGCCCCGGTCGGGCACCTGAACCCGATCCGCGCCTGGATCGATCCGCGGCTGCTGGAATTCACCCGGATCTGGGCCGCCGCCGGCACGCCCCGCCATGTCTTTGCGCTCGATGCGCATCTGCTGCCCGGGCTGACCGGCGCGGTGGCCGCGCCCTTCACCGAATAGCGCAGGCCTTGCTGCCTGCGATCCGCTGCCGCATGGTGGCGCCACGTCAAGCACGGGAGTGCAACGCATGAGCTGGTCTTTCTCCATCGGGCGCCTTTTCGGCTCGGAACTTCGGGTGCATGCCACCTTCTTCCTGTTGCTGGCCTGGGTCGCGGCGGCGGCCTGGCCCCAGGGCGGCGCGGTGGCGGCGCTGCAAAACGTGGTCTTTGTGCTGGCGCTCTTCGCCTGCGTAGTGGCGCATGAGTTCGGCCACGCGCTGACCGCGCGGCGCTATGGCATCAAGACGCCCGACATCACCCTGCTGCCGATCGGCGGCATGGCGCGGCTGGAGCGCATGCCCGAAAAACCCGCGCAGGAGATCCTTGTGGCGCTCGCGGGGCCGGCGGTGAATATCGTGATCTGGGCAGTGCTGATCACGTTCGGCGCCAGCACCGATCTCGAGGAGCTGGCGAATTTCGGCGGCTCGCCGGGCGCCTTCCTGGGCCAGCTCGCAGCGGTAAACCTGTTCCTGGCGCTGTTCAACCTGCTGCCGGCCTTCCCGATGGATGGTGGCCGGGTGCTGCGCGCGCTGCTGGCCACGCGCATGGACCGGGTGCACGCCACGCGGGCGGCGGCGAATGCCGGTCAGGTGATGGCGTTTCTCTTTGCGTTCTGGGGGCTTGCCTCGGGCAACTTCATGCTGCTGCTGATCGCGCTCTTCGTCTATTTCGCCGGTCAGGCGGAAAGCCAGGACGTGACCTCGCGCGCGGTGGCCAGCGGGCTGATGGCGCGCGATGCGATGATCACCAGCTTCGAGAGCCTGCGCCCCGAGGATCCGCTGCATGTGGCGGCGCAGACCCTGATCCGCACCACGCAGCACGAATTCCCGGTGCTCGATCCCGAGGGCAAGCTCGCCGGCTTCCTCACCCGCACGGCGCTGTTTCAGGGCATGGCCGAGGGCCACAACACCCTGCCCGTGGGCGATGCGATGGAGGACGTGCCGCAGGTGACCCTCGGCACGCCGCTGAGCCAGGTGCTGGACGCGCTGGCCGACGCTCCGGCGCTGGCGGTCACCGATCCCGGCGGGCATGTGCTGGGCTATATCACCCGCGAGAATGTCGGCGAGCTGATGGTGCTGCGCAGCCCGCGCTGAGCGGCCGGGCCTTTCGCGAGGCGGGCGGTGGGCAGATTGCCCCCCCTTACATGACGGGCGCGCCCGCACTGCCCCGTCAGGCATCTCCCGGATCGCGCCCGCCCCGCGATAAGAGCAGCAAAGCCGCGCATGGCGGCGGCTTGAAAACCTTGACCCCGCCCGCGCGGATGCTACTGAGGCAGACACGGTGGGCCTGTAGCTCAATTGGTTAGAGCAGGGCGCTCATAACGCCTTGGTTGGGGGTTCAAGTCCCTCCGGGCCTACCAAAAACGGATTTTTCCGTTTAAAATCAGCGCCAAGATGGGCCGCGCGGCCCTTCCTGACCTTGTTGTGAACCAATGGGTTACAGGAAGAGTGGACCACGCAAATCTCAGTTCAATCCGCTCCGACCCAGCCGTTGCCCTGGCCGCGATGCGGTGCGAACAGATGCGCGCGGCAACCACATGCTGCCGCAATGAGCCGCGGTTGCAGAATGACCATATCTGCCCATGACTAGGGCACTGTTGAAGGCAGCCCTTCGACACGAGGTATGCGGCTGCCGTCGACAGGTTTTCCTGATGCTCGATCAACATGTCTTTGGCGCCCCCCTTTGCACCCTCCGATTGGTCACGGACCGGTGACGTAGGAAGCGAAGCCCCCCGCTCCAAGTACCGGCGCGCGCGCAAGGGAAACAGTCCTTCGCTCAACAAGCAGTCGTGCATAAGGAGGAGTGCAACGAGATACAGATACCTCGTTTTCTTTAATTTCAGCAATTTAGAGGAATAAGTGGCAGCCCGTAGGGGAATCGAACCCCTCTTTCCAGGTTGAAAACCTGGCGTCCTAACCGATAGACGAACGGGCCAGCGCTGCTGGTGAGGGGCCTTTTAGGCAAAGCCCGCAGACCTTGCAAGCGCAAAATTACGAAAAAAGTGACCCCCGTGCGGTTTTTTCAAAAAACACTCCGGGATGGAAATTCCCGTAACGATCACAATCGCTTAAACGGCCCTCCTCAGGCCGGCGCCGCGTCCTCCAGACGCAGTTGCACCGTGCGGCGCCCGTTCCATTCGTTGATCTCAAGACGCCCCGCCACGTGGAATCGTCGTCCCTGATGCCCCGACAGTTCCGACCCCAGCGCGCCGTCGAAAGCGCCAAAGCAAATCGCCTCGAGTTTCGCCCCCAGACCGTCGCCGAGAGACAGTTTCAGATGCCCCGCACCGACCTGCTTGGCAAAGCCGATCTGCACATCCGGCAGCGCGAACCGCGGCGCCGGCGCGCCCGCGCCGAAGGGGCCCGCACGTTCCATCCCCTCGCAGAGATCCAGCGTCGCCGCCCCCGGCATCAGCACCCCGTCGAGCTTCAGATCGGCGGCGCCGCCTTGCCCGGCGCCTTGCTTCGCCAGCAGCTCGGAAAGCCGCGCCATGGCGCTTTCCAGCGCCTCGCGCGCCACGGTGAGCCCGGCGGCCATCTTGTGCCCGCCGCCCTTCAGCAACAGCCCCTCGGCCGCCAGCCGCTGCACGCTGGCGCCGAGATCGACGCCCGAGACCGAGCGGCCCGAGCCCTTGCCCTCGGCGCCGTCCAGCCCGATCACCACCGCCGGGCGGTTGGTCAGCTCCTTCAAGCGCGAGGCGACAATGCCCACCACACCCGGGTGCCAGCCCTCGCCCGCCGCCCAGACCAGCGGCGCATCGAGCCCGCGCTCCTCGGCCTGCGCAAGCGCGGCGGCACGCACCGCCTCCTCGACCTCGCGGCGCTCGGTGTTGAGCTGGTCGAGCCGTTCCGCCAGCGCGCCGGCCTCGTGCCGGTCGCGGCAGGCCAGCAGCCGCGCGCCCAGATCCGCCTGCCCGATGCGCCCGCCGGCATTGACGCGCGGCCCCAGCACATAGCCCAGATGATAGGACGAGGGCGCGGTATCGAGCCGCGCCACATCCGCCAGCGCCACCAGCCCGGGCCGCGCGCGCCGCGCCATCACCGCAAGCCCCTGGCGCACCAGCGCCCGGTTCACCCCCTTGAGCGGCGCCACGTCGGCCACCGTGGCCAGCGCCACCAGATCCAGCATGGCGATCAGATCCGGCCCACGCTCGCCCGCCTCGCGCAACTGCCGGCCGCATTCCACCAGCATCAGGAACACCACCCCCGCCGCGCAGAGATGCGCCAGCGCGCCGTCCTCGTCCTGCCGGTTGGGGTTCACCACCGCCACGCAATCGGGCAGCGTCTCGCCCGCGAGGTGGTGGTCGAGCACCACCACATCCGCACCCTGCGCCGCCGCGATGGGACCATGCGACAGCGTTCCGCAATCGACGCAGACGATCAGGTCATGCGTTTCGGCCAGCTTTGCCATCGCCGGCTCGTTCGGCCCGTAGCCCTCGTCGATCCGGTCGGGGATATAAAGCGTCGCCGCCATACCGCGTTGATGCAGCCAGTCGAGCAGCAGTGCCGCCGAGGCGCCGCCGTCGACATCGTAATCGGCAAAGACCGCCACCCGCTCGCGCCGGCTCACCGCCGCCAGCAGCCGCGCCGCCGCCGTCTCCATGTCGCGCAGGCTGCGCGGGTCGGGCAGCAGGTCGCGCAGCTTCGGCTCCAGATAGCCCGGCACCTCCGCCACATCGACGCCGAGCCGCGCCAGCACCTGGCAGAGCCCACGCGGCAAGGCTGTCTGCTGCGACAGCGCCTCGGCCTGACGCTCCTGCTCCACCCCGGGCCCGACCCAGCGCCGCCCGGTCAGCGAGGTCTCGACCCCAAGATAGCTCATGCCCCTGCCCCCAATGTCTGAAACCGCCCCCGCCTTAACGCGAAAAAGCAGGGACCGGAACACCGCCCCCTGCTTTCATCTTTCCAAAAATACTCACAAGCCGACCCTGCGGCCGGGCGCCCCCTCAGTTGAAGGGGTTGCGGTAGATCACCCGCCGCACCGAGCCGGTCTTGGAGCGCATCAGCAGCGTCTCGGTGGTGATCCAGCCGACCTCGCGCTTGATCCCCGAAAGGATCGAACCGTTGGTCACGCCGGTGGCCGCAAAGATCACATCCGCGGTCACCATCTCGTCGCGGGTATAGATCTTGTTCAGATCGGTGATGCCGGCCTTTGCGGCGCGGGCCTTCTCGTCGTCGTTGCGGAACAGCAGCCGGCCATACATCTGGCCGCCCATGCATTTCAGCGCCGCCGAAGCGAGCACGCCCTCGGGCGCCCCGCCCGAGCCCATATACATGTCGATACCGGTGATATGCGCCTCAGCGCAATGCATCACGCCGGCCACGTCGCCATCGGTGATCAGGCGGATCGCGGCGCCGGTGGCGCGGACCTCGGCGATCATCTCCTCATGGCGCGGACGCTCGAGGATGCAGACGGTGATATCGGTGTTGTCGCAGCCCTTGGCCTTGGCCAGCGCCTCGACCCGCTCGGAGGGCGACATCTCCAGCGTAACAACATGATCGGGATAGCCCGGGCCGATGGCCAGCTTGTCCATGTAGACGTCGGGCGCGTGCAACATCGAGCCGCGCGGCCCCATGGCAATCACGGTCAGCGCGTTGGGCATGTCCTTGGCTGTCAGCGTGGTGCCTTCCAGCGGGTCGAGCGCAATGTCCACCCCCGGACCGCCCTGGCCGACCTCTTCGCCAATGAACAGCATCGGCGCTTCGTCGCGCTCGCCCTCGCCGATCACCACCACCCCGGAAATCTCGAGCTTGTTCAGCTCGTTCCGCATGGCGTTCACGGCGGCCTGGTCGGCGGCCTTCTCGTCGCCGTGGCCGATCAGCTTCGCCGAGGCGATGGCGGCCTGCTCCGCCACGCGGGCGAGGCCCAGAGACAACATGCGGTCATTGAAATCCTTGGGGGTCGACATGGAGACTTCCTTTAAAATGACGGTCGCAGAGGGTGTAGCCCGCCGGGCAAAGCACTGGCAAGTCCCGACGCGCTAACGCCCGGGAATCCGGCACCTTCGCGGCGGGCTTTGCCCGCTGCGAGGCCGGATCCTGTACCGCGGGCCCGGAATCGGCGATCTCAGACCTGTTCGATGCGCAGCGCCACCGGCGTGTCGTCGACCACGCCGGTCGCCGGCATCGCCGCCAGCGCCGCGTCGAGCGCCGCGCGGGTGGTCTTGTGGGTGACGATCAGCACGGGCGCCGCATCGGCGGCATGATCGTACTGCCGCATGCGGTGGATCGAGACCCCCGCCTCGCCCAGCGCCGAGGCGACCTTGGCCAGCGCGCCGGGTTTGTCGGCCAGCGCGAAGCGCAGGTAATAGGGCGCGGGCGTCGCCGCCTTTGCGGGCGTCGAAGCCACCAGCTGGCTCGCCGGTGCGCCAAAGGTCGTAACGCGGATGCCGCGCGCAATGTCCATGATGTCGCCCATCACCGCGCTGGCGGTCGGGCCTTCGCCCGCACCGGCTCCGCGCAGCACGATCTGACCGACCTGATCGCCCTCGATCACCACCATATTGGTGCCGCCCTCGAGCTGCCCCAGCGGCGATGTCGCGGGCACCAGGCAGGGCGACATCGACTGTTCCAGCCCGCGCCCGCTCATCCGGCAGACACCCAGCAGCTTGATCTTGTAGCCCATGTCGGCGGCCTGGCGGATATCCTCGATGCTGACCCGGCCGATGCCCTCCAGCTCCACCGCGTCAAAGGCCACCTGGGTGCCATAGGCGATGGCCGAAAGCAGCGACAGCTTGTGCCCGGCGTCGATACCGCCCACGTCGAGCTCGGGATCGGCTTCGAGATAGCCCAGCGCGTCCGCCTCGGCAAAGGCCTCGTCATAGCTCAGCCCGCCATTTTCCATGCGCGTCAGGATATAGTTGCAGGTGCCGTTCATCACCCCCATGACGCGGGTGATCTCATTGGCGGCCAGCCCCTCGGTCAGCGCCTTGATCACCGGGATGCCGCCCGCGACCGCCGCCTCGAAGCGCAGCACGCAGCCATTGGCCTCGGCCAGCTCCGCCAACGCCTGACCGTGATGCGCGAGCAGCGCCTTGTTTGCGGTCACCACATCCTTGCCGGCCTTCAGCGCCGCCTCGACCGCCGCCTTTGCCGGCCCGTCCGAGCCGCCGACCAGTTCGACGAATACGTCGACATCGTCGCGGGTGGCCAGCGTCACCGGGTCGTCTTCCCAGGCATAGGAGCTGAGCGGCACGCCGCGATCCTTGTCACGGTTGCGCGCCGAGACCGCCGAAATCGCGATCCTGCGCCCGGTGCGGGCCTCCAGCAGCGCCGCTTTCTGACGCACGATCTTGACGACGCCGGCACCGACGGTGCCCAGGCCCGCGATCCCGAGACGGAGAGGGTCTGACATGGGTGGGCTCCTTCTGTTGTTTTCGCGATGCGATCGGTTCCGATCCGCCTTAGCCGCAAGGCGCGGCAGGTGCAACGGGATGCGGCGGCGAACGCCCGGCCTTTCCCCTGCCCGCCCGGCAGAGAGCCGACAAGAGCGGCGTTGTCAGGCCCCGGGCGCGCCTGGGCGCTGCCACTCGGCGCGCAGCAGCGCATAGATCAGCTCATCGCCCCAGACCCCGTTGAAGCGGTCGTTCTGCACGAGATGCGCCTCGCGCCGCAGGCCGAGCCGCTCGACCACCCCCACCGACCCGGCATTGAGCGGGTCGAGCCGGGCAAAGATCCGGTGAAAGCCGATCTGCCCGAAGCCCAGATCGAGGATCGCCCGCACCGCCTCGGTGGCATATCCCTTCCCGGCAAAATCGGGGTTGAAGATATAGCCGACCTCCCCCTGGAGCGCCGCAAGGCTGGCGATGCTCAGCGAGACCTGCCCGAGCAGCGCCGCATCCGCGCGTCTGGTGACCGCGAGGCGCAGCCGGTCGCCCTCGGCGGCGAAGGGTGTGTCGAGAAAGCCCGCGAATTTTTCCGCCATCGCGTCGCCTTCGGGGATCTCCTGATAGAGATAGCGATAGACCTCGGCGCGGCTGTGATAAGCGGCAAAGGCGGGCAGATCGTCGGGACGGAAGCGCCGCAGCGTCAGGCGCTCGGTCGCCAGCGGCAGGCCGGAGAGATCGCGCGTCAGATCGCCGTCCTCGGCACCGGTCAATACGGCCACGCGATCCCCTGCGTCATCCGCGCCCGGTCGCTGGCCGGGACCACCGGCCCCTGAAGCCGCGCCGCGCGGGCGCGCAGCCCGGCCACCCGGCCCTCGATCCCCGCCCGCATTTCGGGCGTGGCGCGCGGCTCCGGACCGTCGAGCAGCCCGTCGAGCGGCAGCAGGGCCGGAAAGGGCATCGCCTCCACCCCTGGCGTGCGCGCGGCATCCAGCTCGGGGAACTGGGCGCAGCCGACAAGGGCGAGCAGGAGCAGAGAAGGCGAAAGGCGCATGGGCAGGTCCGTCTGGTCTGTCACCCTCTTGCCGCAGTCCGGCGCGCGGAGCAAGCACCCGGCTTGATCTGAACGTATGTTCAGATAGCCTGTAGCAATGGCCCGCACCCAAGGATCGCATTCCGATATCACCGGCCCGCGCGTGCGGGCGGCGGCGCTGCGTCTTTTTGCGCAGCACGGCTATGCCGCCGTCTCCATGCGCCAGATCGCCCGCGAGGTGGGGGTTCAGGTTGGAGCGCTCTACAATTACACCCCCGACAAGCAGGCGCTACTTTTCTCGCTGCTCAAGGGCCATATGGACGATCTGCTGGAGGAGTGGCAGGCGGAGCAGCGCCCCGAAGCGCCCCGCGCCCGGCTCGAAGCCTTCGTGCGCTTTCACATCCGCTTCAACCTCGCCCGGCCCGAAGCGATCTTCATCTCCTATATGGAGCTGCGCAATCTGACGCCGGAGAATTTCGCGGTGATCGAGGCGCTGCGCAAGCGCTACGAGGGCGCGCTGGAAGAGATCCTGCGCGACGGCCAGGCGGACGGCGCGTTTTCCGTGCCCGATACACGACTGGCCTCTTACGCGCTTATCGCCATGCTGACCGGGGTCAACACCTGGTATCGCGCCGGCGGCCGGCTCTCGATCCCCGAGGTTGCCGATATCTACTGGGACATGGTGCGCAAGGCGGTCTCTGCCGACATGTCGGGCAACGCCCCGCGATAGCGACACGCAAACGGGCCGGAGCAGCGCGTCGGCCCGTCCATTCTGCTGCGGGGAATGCCCGCAAGGGCTTGAGGAGCGCGCCGGCTCAGTGCCGGAAATGCCGCATCCCGGTGAACACCATCGCCAGCCCCGCCTCGTCCGCCGCCGCGATCACCTCGTCGTCGCGCATCGAGCCGCCCGGCTGGATCACCGTGCTGGCCCCTGCCGCCGCCGCTTCCAGCAGCCCGTCGGCAAAGGGAAAGAACGCGTCCGAGGCCACCGCCGAGCCCTTGGTCAACGGCTCCGGCAGGCCCATCGCCTCGGCCATGCGCTCGGCCTTCTTGGCGGCGATCAGCGCCGAATCGAGCCGGCTCATCTGGCCCGCGCCCACGCCCACCGTGGCGCCGTCCTTGACATAGACGATGGCGTTCGACTTGACGTGCTTGGCCACTTTCCAGGCAAACAGCAGGTCGCGCAGCTCGGCCTCGGTGGGCTGGCGCTTGGTCACCACCTTCAGATCGTCGAGGCCGATCATCCCGGTATCCTTGTCCTGCACCAGAAAGCCGCCCGCCACCTGACGATAGGTCAGCCCCGGCACGCCGGGATTGGCAACGCCGCTGGTGGTCAGCAGGCGCAGGTTCTTCTTCTTGGCAAAGATCTCCTTTGCCGCGTCGTCGGCCCCCGGCGCGATGACCACCTCGGTAAAGATCTCGGTGATCGCCTCGGCGGTCTCCGCATCCAGCTTGCCGTTCAGCGCCACGATGCCGCCGAAGGCCGAGGTGCGGTCGCAGTCGAACGCCTTCTGATAGGCTTCCTTCAGCGTCGCGCCCTTGGCCACGCCCGAGGGGTTGGCGTGCTTGATGATCGCCACCGCCGGCCCGTCCCCGGGCAGGAATTCCGACACCAGCTCAAAGGCGGCATCGGTGTCGTTGATATTGTTGTAGCTGAGTTCCTTGCCCTGATGCTGCACCGCGTTCGCCACGCCCGGACGGTCGGAGCCGTCGCGGTAGAAGCTGGCGCTCTGATGCGGGTTCTCGCCATAGCGCAGGGTCTGGGCCAGTTCGCCGGCAAAGGCCCGGCGGCGCGGCGCCGCCTCGTCCAGCGCGCCCGCCATCCAGGCCGAAACGGCGCTGTCATAGGCGGCGGTGCGGGCATAGGCGGTCAGCGCCAGTTTCTGGCGGAACGCATAGCTCGTCGCACCGTCATTGGCGTCGAGCTCCGCCAGCAGCGGGGCGTAATCGGCCACATCCACCACCACATTGACGAAACCGTGGTTCTTGGCGGCGGCGCGGATCATCGCCGGGCCGCCGATGTCGATATTCTCGATGCAGGTCTCGTAATCGGCGCCCTTGGCCACCGTCTCCTCGAACGGATAGAGATTGACCACCAGCAGGTCGATCTCGGGAATGCCGTGGCCTTTCATCGCGCCCCGGTGTTCGGCATTGTCGCGCAGCGCCAGCAGCCCGCCATGGATGCGCGGATGCAGCGTCTTGACCCGCCCGTCCATCATCTCGGGAAACTCGGTGACCTCGGCCACGTCGCGCACAGCGACCCCCGCCTCGCGCAGCGCCTTCGCGGAGCCGCCGGTGGAGAGAATCTCGATCCCCCGCGCCGCGAGGGCCTCGCCCAGCTCGATCAGGCCGGTCTTGTCGGATACGGAAATCAGTGCGCGGGCGACTTTGTGCAGGTCAGGCATACGGTTGGGGTCCCCAGATGGTTCAATGCGTCGGCTCCGCCTCATCCGTCGCCAGGTCGCGCACCGCAATCGCGGTGTCCTGCGCCTTGGCCAGAGACCAGCGGATGCGCGTCGCATACTCCATCGCGCGACCGGATAAAACGATCTGTTTGGCGGCACGGGGCCGCAACCGGCCTTTTTCCAGATAAACCGAGGGCTCCAGCGTCAGCTCCGGCCCCGGATCGTGCCGAAACACCCAGATTTCCCCCGAGCGCAGCGCCAGCGAGACCGCGTTGCCGCCCATGTCGAGCTCTGCATCCACCTCCGGATGCAGGTGAAAACGAAGTTGCCAGGGCAGGCCCGAGAGCTTCACCGCATCCATGCGCCGGTCGAACAGCTTCTTGTCCACATCGGTGAGCGTCATCAGCAGATCCTCGCCCACCAGTCCGCGCCCGTCGAAGGTCAGCTCCAGAATGCGCGCATGGGTCAGCCCGTGGGTCGTGCGATAGCCGTCATGGCCGCCCTCGAAACGCAGCCCGTCCGATGCCTGCCCGATCTCTACCGGCACATTCTGCGGCGCATCCTCCAGCAGCTCGCGCTCCACCCCGCCGACCCGCCGCGGCGGCGCCAGCCGCGCGCTGGAATAGCCATCGAGACAAAGCGTCGAATGGCTGGGCGTGGCGCGGCCGGCGCGGCGCCAGTCCTCGCCAAAGACCGCGCCGGAGCCGCAGCTCACCACCAGCGGACGCCGCCCCGAGGTCAGCTCGAAGGCCAGCGTCGAGGCATGCGCATCCGCAGAGGCGCGCCCGCCCGGCGGCGGTGCCGCATCGACGATGACGCTGGTGCGCCCGGCGGAGAGCCGGGCATAGCCCATGGCCAGCCCCTCGGCCTGCCGCCTGCGGCTGCCCGAGGCCGCCAGCGCCTGATCGAGCCGCCCGTCGAGCCCGCGCCCGCCGCCCTGGAACCGCGCCAGCCCGCCATCGGCATGGCGCAGCGCGCGCAGGGTCGGCGCGATCCGTCCAAGGGCGGCCAGATGCGCGTCGTCGGGCACCGCGTCCGCCTCCTCCAGCGCCGCCTGCGCCCAGGTCAGCAGGGTGAACACCTCCAGCAGCTCTTCGGGGTTGCGGGTGGGAATGCCGCCCTGCGCATCCACCTGTCGGGTGCATTCCGCCCCCAGCGCGCGCCGCGCTGGCTCCACATAAGCGCCCATGCCCTCCAGCGACAGCCCGGCATAGAGCAGCCCCGTCAGTGCCTCGAATCGCGGCAGCCCGGGCGCCGAGCTCTGCCAGCGGCGGCTGAGAAAGATCGTCTGGCAGGCCAGCGCGCGGTAGAAATCGCCGGATTTCTCGCTATCGATGCCACGCAGCACAAAAAGCGCGTGCTGGATCGAGCGGATCAGCCGCCGCCCGGCGAGCTCCGGCGCCCAGCCGGCGCCCTTGCCGCTGCCATAGCGCGCGATCCAGCCCCAGAGCCAGGTCTGCGCCACGCCGCGCGCCCGCGCATCGCCCGCCGCCGCCAGATCGTCGAGCCAGCGGAAACTGTGGATCTCTTCCTCCCAGGCGGCATCCGGCGTGTCGAGATCCCAGATCATCGCGTCGGGCGCCTCGACCAGATGGCCCGCGAACATCAGGTTGCCGGCGCAAAGCTGCCTGCCCTTGGCGAAACTGCCGGTGCTGCGCGGTTCCTGCTGCGAGACGAATCCCAGCGCGGGACGGGAACGGGCGGCCATGCGCGCGTGAAAGCGGTTCAGAAACCGCGTCGCCGCGGCGGACCAGCTTTCCGT
Organism: Salipiger abyssi; assembly: GCF_017311415.1. Classification (GTDB taxonomy): domain Bacteria; phylum Pseudomonadota; class Alphaproteobacteria; order Rhodobacterales; family Rhodobacteraceae; genus Salipiger; species Salipiger abyssi_A. The sequence continues at coordinate 53,436 of NZ_JAEKIS010000009.1, forward strand.
CTGTGACATGCGCCCTCGTGCCTCTCGCCCGCTCTTGCCGCGGCTGTTCTTGCGGCGATACTAACCAGTGGGGTCGGGCAAGTCACCTTGGAATGGCGCCGAACCGCCGGGTTTCCGCAGAACCGCCATGTAGAACCCGTCCATGCCGCCGCGTTCCGCCCAGAAATCGGGCCGCAGCCGCAGCCCGCCCTCGGGCGCGCGCCAGCCGGCCTCGATGCCCGGCGCCTCGGCTTGCAGCAGCTCAAGGCCCTCATGCCGCGCCAGCGCCGCCTCGATCTGGCATTCGCCCTCGTCGGGAATCAGCGAACAGGTGCAAAAGACCAGCCGCCCGCCCGGTTCCAGAAGCCCCAGCGCATGGTCGATCATCTTATCCTGAAGCCCGATCAGCTCCGAGATCCCCTCGCCCTGTTTCGCATGCGGCAGGTCGGGGTGGCGCCGGATCGTGCCGGTGGCCGAACAGGGCGCATCGAGCAGCACGGCATCATATGTGCCCCGATGCTCCAGCGCGTCGCCCGCCACGATCTCGGCCCTGAGCCCGGTGCGGGCGAGGTTCTCCGCCACCCGCGCCAGCCGTGTCTCCGACAGATCGAGCGCGGTCACATGCGCGCCCGCCGCCGCAAGCTGCATGGTCTTGCCGCCCGGCGCCGCGCACATATCGAGCACCCGCAGCCCCGCCACGTCGCCCAAGAGCCGCGCCGGCAGTGCTGCGGCGGCATCCTGTACCCACCAGTCGCCGGCCTCGTAGCCCGGCAGCGCCGAGACCTGCCCGGGCTCCGCCAGCCGCACCGAGCCGGTGGGCAGCAGTTGGCCGCCCACGGCCTGTGCCAGTGCCGCCGGGTCGCCCTTTGCCGTCAGGTCGAGCGGCGCGCCCGCCAGATGCGCCGCCTCCATCGCCGCCACCGCCTTGCCGCCCCAGGCGGCGACCAGCGGGTCGCGCAGCCAGCGCGGCAGGCGCGGCACCCGCAGCTTGGTCCATTCCGCCGGCCCGTCTGCGCTGAGCTTGCGCAGCACCGCGTTGACCAGCCCCTTCATGCTCTGCGCCTTGCGGTCCTGCGCGACGATCTGCACGCAGTCATTCACCACCCCATGCGCAGCACCGCCGGTGCAGAGCTCCCAGGCGCCCAGCCGCAGCACGTTCCTGACGAAGAGCGGCGGGCCCTTGCGCAGATGCGGCTTCAGCAGCCGGTCGCAGCGTTCGAGATTGCGCAGCACCTCCTGCGCCATGCGCTGCGCCGCCGCGCGGTCGGGCGCGGCCAGCGCCTGCCAGGCCGGGCCCGACATCGCCTCGGACAAGAGCCGCCCCTGTCCCAGCACCTGGCCCAGCAGTGCCACGCATTGCACGCGGGCAGAGGAAATGGTCGGCATGAGGGCGGTCTCCGGGTTGTGTCACGGGGCTGGCGGCGCATATATCAAGGGGACAGAGACGAGGAAAGCCGCCATGTCCGAGGATACCACCCCACGCACCGACCTGCCCGCCGCCGCGCAGCGCGCGCTGGCCGAGGCCGCCGAACGCCGCAAACAGGCCGAGATCGAGGCCGCCCGCTCGCCGGCGCCGAAGGAATATGGCGGTCGCGACGGGCTCGACCCGGCGCGCTATGGCGACTGGGAGAAAAAAGGCATCGCCATCGACTTCTAAGCCGCCTTGGCGCCGCATCGCCCTAAAATGACGGCAGCGGCGCGTGACGAGGTCCGGCAGGCGTATTTGTCAAAGAGAAGAAGCCCATAGGCGATGCACTCCTGTCGTCTTCTCTTTCCAAGTACGCAAACTGGCGCGGGCCCCGACACGGGCGCCGGCCTCAGTCGCTGAGACCCAGCACATCCAGCATGTCGTATTCGCCGGGCGCCTTGTCCTGCCCCCAGAGCGCGGCCTTGAGCGCGCCGCGGGCAAAGAGCGCGCGGTCGGAGGCGATGTGCTTGAGCACGATGCGCTCGCCGGCGGTGGCAAAGATCACCTCGTGCTCGCCCACCACATCGCCGCCGCGAATGGCGTGAAAGCCGATATGGCCGCGCTCTCGCTTGCCGGTGATGCCGTCGCGGCCCCGGTCGGAGACCGCGTCCAGCGCCACGCCGCGCCCCTCGGCGGCGGCCTCGCCCAGCATCAGCGCGGTGCCCGAGGGCGCGTCGACCTTCTGGTTGTGATGCGACTCGACGATTTCGATATCCCAATCCGCATCCAGCGCGGCGGCGACCTGTTGCGTCACCTTGGTCAGCAGGTTCACGCCGAGCGACATATTGCCGGCCCGCACGATCACCGCGTGACGCGCCGCCACATGGATCTTGTGCAGATCCTCCGGCGACAGCCCGGTGGTGCCGATCACATGCACCGCGCGTGCCTGCGCGGCGAGCTCGGCGAACCCCACGGTTGCGGCGGGCGCGGTGAAGTCGATCACCGCCTGCGCCTTTGCAAAGGCCTCCAGCGCGTCATCGGTCACCATCACACCGTTTTCGGTGCCGCCCATGCAGATGCCCAGATCGCGGCCCACCCAGTCATGGCCCTCGCGTTCCAGCGCGCCGACGAGGCGCAGCCGGTCGCTCTTCTGCACCTCGCGGGCCAGCATCTGGCCCATGCGGCCCGACACTCCCGTCACCACGACACCCGGCTTTTCGGTCATCCTGCTCTCCAATCCCAATCGCGCGAAACCCGCGCCTCCTTACCGCGCGTCGGCGCGCTTGGCAAAGGGGCGGGCAGGCACTAAGTGGGGAAGCATGGGCAAGAACAGATTCCACGACGGGCACGGACCAAGCCAGCGGCAGCTGAGGGTCGGCGAACTCATTCGCCGGACGCTCTCGGATGTGCTGACGCGCGGCGATATCCACGATCCCGAACTCAACCGCCTGTCGATCACCGTGGGCGAGGTCACCGTATCGCCGGACCTCAAGGTCGCCACCGCCTATGTCGTGCCGCTGGGCGGCGGCCATGCGGACGAGATGTTCGACCTGCTCAGGCGCAACAAATCCGAGCTGCGCCGCGCGGTATCGAAAGGGCTGACGCTGAAATTCGCCCCCGAGCTACGGTTCCGCCTCGACGAGACCTTCGACCGGCTCGACGAGACCCGCCGGCTTTTCGCGCAGGACGCGGTGCGCCGCGATCTGGAGGACTAGCCGGTGCGCGGCTGGATCGCCGCTTGCGCGCTGCTGCTGGGCGCCCTGCCCGCGCTTCCTGCCCGTGCCGTCACCTGCGAGAGCGTGGATTACGAGCGCAATCGCTACACGCTCTGCACCGTCGATGCCGAACACGAGGAGCTGCGCGGCTTTCTGAACGCCCCCGACGGCACGCCCTGGGGACAGTTCGCCACGCTCGACGCATCGCTGCGCGCCGGGGGCGAGACGCTGGTCTTTGCCATGAATGGCGGCATGTATCACGAGGATCGCGCGCCGGTCGGCTATTATGTCGAGGGCGGCGAGGAGGCGATGCGGGTCATCCCCAATGCCGGACCTGGCAATTTCGGGCTGCTGCCCAATGGCATCCTCTGCATCCGCGAGGACCGCGCCGACGTGATCGAGACGCGCGCCTTTCTGCGCGACCGGCCCGAGTGCCGCTATGCGCAGCAATCCGGGCCGATGCTGGTGGTCGACGGCGAATTGCACCCGCGCTTCCTGCCCGACAGCACCTCGCGATATGTGCGCAACGGCGTCGGCACCTCGGAGGATGGCAAGACAGTCATCTTCGCGATCTCCGAAAGCGCGGTGAGCTTCCACGAATTCGCCTCGCTCTTCCGCGACAGGCTGGGCCTGCCGCAGGCGCTGTTTCTCGACGGCAATGTCTCGCGGCTCTGGGCGCCGGAGATCGGCCGCCGCGATATCGGGCGCGCGCTCGGTCCGATCCTCGGGGTGGTCGCAAAGACCGAGTAGCCGGCGCATCCGCACGGGCAGTGCCACCGCACAGGCCAATCCGGCGCCTTTTCCTTGCACAGCGCCGCCGCGCGGCCTACCTCGGAGAACGACCCGAGACGGAGAACACATGGCCCGCGCCCTCGATACCCTCACCGACGCCCTCCTTTCCGCCGCCCGCAAGGCCGGCGCCGATGCCGCCGACGCGCTGGCGGTCGCTGGCAGCGCCACCGAAATCGACGTGCGCAACGGCACGCTGGAAAAGGCCGAGCGCTCGGAGGGGACCGATATCGGGCTGCGGGTCTTTGTCGGCAGGCGCACGGCGGTGGTCTCGGCCTCCGATACCAGCGACGAAACGCTGGCGACGATGGCCGAACGCGCCGTCGCCATGGCCCGCGAGGCGCCCGAGGATCCCTATGCCGGACTCGCCGATCCCGACCAGCTCGCCCGCGACTGGGATGCCGACGCGCTCGAGATGTGCGACCCGGCACCGGAGCCCGCCCCGGCGGCGCTTCAGGAGGATGCCTGCGCCGCCGAGGCCGCGGCGCTTGGCGTCGCCGGCATCGGGCAGGTGCAGGCGGCAAGCGCCGGCTACGGGCGCCGGCAGATCCATCTGGCCACCAGCAACGGCTTTTCCGGCGGCTATACCCGCAGCTCGCGCTCGGTCTCCTGCGTCGCCATCGCCGGCGAAGGGCTGGCGATGGAGCGCGATTACGACGGCGACGGGCGCACCTTCCAGAGCGACCTGCGCGCGCCCGAGGAGATCGGCCGCAGCGCCGCCGAGCGCGCGCTGGAGCGCCTGAACCCGCGCAAACCCAAGACCGGCGCCTATCCGGTGCTCTTCGACGAGCGCATCGCCGGCGCGCTGATCGGCCATCTGATCGCGGCGGCCAACGGCGCGGCGGTGGCGCGCGGTGCGTCCTGGCTGCGCGACGCGCTGGGGCAAGAGGTGCTGCCGGCGGAGCTGTCGCTGATCGAGGATCCGCACCGCCCGCGCATCTCCGCCTCACGCCCCTTCGATGCCGAAGGCCTGCCGACGCAGCGCCGCGCCCTCGTCGAAAACGGCGTGCTGACCGGCTATACGCTCGATCTGGCCAATGCCCGCAAGCTGGGCATGGCGCCCACCGGCAATGCCGCACGCGGCACCTCGGGCGGGCCTTCGCCCAGCAGCTGGAATCTGGAGCTGACACAAGGCGCGAAGAGCCGCGCGGACCTGATCGCCGAGATGGGCACGGGGCTGATCGTGACCTCGATGATCGGCGCCACGATCAACCCCAATACCGGCGATTATTCGCGCGGGGCGGCGGGGCTCTGGGTCGAGAACGGCATGCCGGCCTATGCTGTCTCGGGGGTGACCATCGCCGGCAATCTGCGCGACATGCTGCGCCGGATGACGCCCGCCAACGACGCCCGGCCCTGGCTGTCGCGCGTGGTGCCCTCGCTGCTGGTGGAGGGGCTGACCCTTGCCGGAGAGTGATCTCGCGCTGCTCATGCGCGCCGCCCAGGCGGCGGCCGAAACCGCAACGCGCTTTATCGGTGCCGAGATCAATGTGCGCCACAAGCCCGACGACGGCAGCCCGGTGACCGATGCCGACATGGCGGTGAACGCTGTGCTCGCGGAGATCCTGCGCGGCGCGCGGCCCGGCTATGGCTGGCTCAGTGAGGAGAGCGCCGACGATCCCGTCCGGCTGGCGGCGCAAAAGGTCTTCATCGTCGATCCGATCGACGGCACCCGCAGCTTCATCGAGGGCTCCGACAGCTGGGCGCATTCCATCGCCGTGGCCGAGGACGGAGAGATCACCGCCGCCGTGGTCTTCCTGCCGCTGCGCGACAAGCTCTATGCGGCGGAGGCCGGTGAAGGCGCTCGGCTCAACGACCGCCCCCTGCGCGCCGGCAGCGCCGCGACGCTGGAGAGCGCCCATGTGCTGGCGACGAAACCGGCGCTCGACCCGACTCACTGGCGGCAGGGCACGCCCGCCACCACGCGCAGCCACCGCCCCTCCATCGCCTATCGGCTGGGGCTGGTGGCCGAGGGGCGCTACGATGCGATGTTCACCTTCCGCCCGTCCTGGGAATGGGACATCGCCGCCGGCGCGCTGCTGCTCGCGGAAGCCGGCGCGAAGCTGACCGACCGGCGCGGCGATGCGATCCGCTTCAACGCCGAGAAACCGCTGCATGAGGGGGTGATCGCCGCCAACCCGGCGCTGCACGCGGATATCGTCGCGCGGCTGCGGCAGATGCCCTGAGCCCTCCACCCGCCCGCAAATTTCTTCGAAGAAATTTGCAAAAGTTTTCGAAAACTTTTGCACCGCCGCCTCCGCGCTTGACCTCGCCCGGCCAGCCCGTAGGTTGCCCCCGTCAGCACGGGAAAGGACATCAAGGATGGTTCAGCGACTGCACCTCGTCTTCGGCGGCGAACTCGTGACCCCGGAAAAGAACACCTTCAAGAATGTCGACGACATCCATATCGTCGGCATCTTCCCCGATTACGCCAGCGCCCATGACGCCTGGAAGGCCGAGGCGCAGCGCACCGTCGACAACGCCCATATGCGCTATTACATCGCGCATCTGCACCGGCTGCGCGACGAGGAGACCGAGGCCTCGACCACCGAGGAGCTCGGCTGACACCCTTGACGCGCAAACCCTTCGCGCTTTCGGCCTATCTGGCCTTTGCCCGCGGGCGCCCCGCAACGCCCATGCCCCCGGCGCCCCCCCGGCCCGAGGGGCCTGTGGTCTGGGCGCATGCGGACAGTGCCGAGGCCGCGCGTGCGCTCTCTGCGCTTTCCGCCCGGATGCAGAGCCAACGCCCGGAAATCACACTGCTGCTCACCCATCCGCCCGGCATATCCGCCCCCAGCGGCGCCCCCGACCGCATCGTGCTGCCACTGCCGGTCGACAGCCAGGCCAATGCCCAGGCCTTTGCCGATCACTGGCGTCCGGATCTCGGGCTCTGGACCGGCCAGCGCCTGGCGCCTGCGCTGCTGGCGCGGGTCTCCGCCGCCGGCACGCGGATGATCCATCTCGGGGCACGCAACGAGATCTGGACCACCCCCGCGCCGCTCTGGGTGCCCGATTGCACCGGCGCCGCACTGGCACTGTTCGACCGGATCTTTGCCGAGGACAGCGCCGCTCTGCGCCGGCTGCGTCGCATGGGGCTGAGCGACAGCCGATTGCGCCGTGCCGGTCCGCTCAGCGAGACCGCGCCGCCGCTCGACTGCCCACCGGCACTACACGAGGAGATGGCGCAGGCGCTCTCTGGCCGACCGGTCTGGCTCGCCGCCAAGATCCGCGCCGGCGAGGCCTCCGATATCCTGCGCGCGCATCGGCGGGCAACGCGGCTCGCCCACCGGCTGCTGCTGATCCTGGTCCCCGCAAGCGCGGAGGACGGCGCCGCCATCGCCGAAACCGCAAGAGCCTCGGACCTGCGTATCGCCTGCTGGGAGAGCGGAGACATGCCCGATGAGAACTGCCAGGTGCTGCTGACCGCCGAAGCCGCCGATCTGGGTCTCTGGTACCGGCTCGCGCCCATCGTTTTCCTCGGTGGCTCGCTGCGCGCCGGTCATGGCGGCGAAGACCCGCTGGAGGCCGCCGCTCATGGCGCCGCCCTGCTCTATGGCCCGAATGTCGGGCGGCATCTCTCGGCTTACACGCGGCTGGTCGAGGCCGGCGCCGCGCGCATCGTCCGCGATTTCGACACGCTGGCCGCGGCGGTCTCGCAGCTCATTGCGCCTGACCGCGCCGCCGCCATGGCCCATGCCGGCTGGGATGTGATCAGCCAAGGCGCGGCGCTCACCGACGAGGTGATCGCGCTGATCATTCAGTGGCTCGACGGCGATGGCGGCGACGGCGCCGGAGAGGCCGCCTGATGCGCCCGCCCGGCTTCTGGTACAATCCCCCCTCGCGCCCCGGCTGGCAGGCCCGTCTGCTGGCACCGCTGGGCGCGCTCACCGCGCGGGCGACCGCCCGCCGCGTCGCGCGGCAGGCGGGGCTTGCGCCCGGCGTGCCGGTGATCTGCGTCGGCAACCTCAATGCCGGCGGCACCGGCAAGACCCCCACGGTCGTCGCGCTGATCGAGCGGCTCTCGGCGCGCGGCCTGGTGGTGCATGTGGTCTCGCGCGGCCATGGCGGGCGGCTGAGCGGGCCGGTTCAGGTCGATCCACGCCGGCACGGCGCGATGGATGTGGGCGACGAGCCGCTGCTGCTCGCCGCCTTCACCCCGGTCTGGGTGGCACGCGACCGCGCGGCCGGCGCCCGCGCCGCCGTGGCCGCCGGGGCGCAAGTCATCCTGCTCGACGACGGTTTCCAGAACCCATCTCTGCAAAAAGATCTGTCGCTGATCGTGGTCGATGCCGCCAAGGGCTTCGGAAACGGGCGCTGCCTGCCCGCCGGCCCCCTGCGCGAGCCGATTCCCGCAGGTCTCGACCGCGCCGAACTGTTGCTCTCCATCGGCCCCGGCCCGGCGCAACGCCAGTTCGCCACGAGCTGGGGCGACAGGATCGCCCTGCCGCATCTGACCGGCCGGCTGGAGCCGCTGCAAACCGGCATGGACTGGGCCGATATGCGCGCCTTTGCCTTCGCCGGAATTGGCCACCCCGAGAAGTTCTTCGCCACCCTGAAAGGCCTCGGCGCCGAATTGGCCGCTACGCAAGCGCTCGACGACCACCAGCCCTTCACCCCGGCGCTGCTGACCCGGCTGGAAACCGACGCGGCCCGGCTCGGGGCGCAGCTTGTGACCACGGAAAAGGACGCAGTACGGCTACCCGACGCCTTCCGCCCCAAGGTGCTGACCCTGCCCGTGCGGTTGCAGATCGACGATGCGGGGCCACTCGACACCGCCCTGGACCGGCTGTTTCCCTGACCGCCCGCGCCCAAATTTCTTCGAAGAAATTTGCAAAAGTCTTCGAAGACTTTTGCCGCCACCCCTATTCCGCCGCCAGCGGCTGGTCCGCATCGCGGTGGCCGATGGCAGCGATTTCCGCCACCACCCCGCGCAAGAGCCGCCGGAAGGCCTGGAACTGCGCATTCGGCCGGATCCGCGCCTCATCCATATAGATCGACCGGTCGATCTCCACCTGGATGGCGTGCTGGCCGCGCGACGGTCGCCCATAGGCCTGGGTCACATAAGCACCGGCAAAGGGCGTATTGCGCACCACCGCCAGCCCCGCTCCGGCAAAGGCCGCCTCGACCCGCGCCACGATCTCCGGCGCGGCGGAGGCGCCGAACCGGTCGCCGATCACGATCTCCGGACGCCGCCCGGAGCTGCGCGCCACGCCCTCCACCGCCTCATGCGGCATCGAGTGGCAATCGATCAGAATCGCCTCGCCATGCTGCGCCCGCGCGCGCTCGAGCAACCCGCGCAGCTGCTGGTGATAGGGGTGCCAGTAACGCGAGATCCGCCGCTCCGCCTCCGCCAGCGGCAGCTTGCCGCGATAGATCGCCCGACCGTTCGCCACCACCCGCGGCACGACGCCCAGCCCGCTCGACACGCGCGGATTGTGCCCGCCGCGACGCACCCCTTCGATCAGCGCGGGATCGAGCTCATCGACCGAGCGATTGAGGTCGATAAAGGCGCGCGGCGCCCCGGCGCGCAGCAGCGGCGCGCCGAATTGCGGTGCGCAGTCGAAAAGCCGGTCGACAAAGGCATCCTCGGAAGAGCGGATCGACTGTTCGTCGAGAACCGTGCCGCGCAGGAAGCTCCACGGGTAATCGCGCCCCGAATGCGGCGAGGCGAAGACCACGCAGGAGGTGGCCGCCTCCGGCAGATCGAGGTGATAGGCGACTTTCGGCATTCCGGCTCCTTCCGCGCCAGTTTAGCCCCATTTGCATCCCCGCCAAAAGCCCGTTTTACAGACAGTTAGGAAACCGGGAAAAGCTCTGGAAAAGCGCTTGCCACCGCTTCCGACTCCTTTTATAGAGCGCTCCACCGGCGCGGTTCCTCCGCGCCCCGTTTTATTCTGGGGCACGGGGAACAGGATCGCGCGGTCCATAACGGGCGGTTAGCTCAGCGGTAGAGCACTACGTTGACATCGTAGGGGCCACTGGTTCGATCCCAGTACCGCCCACCATGGACATCATCCCCGCGGCCTCGTGCCACGGGAAATCGCAACGCCAGGCGCTCGCGCGCCGCGACAAGAGGAGAGACCGAAATGAAGGTCGCAAACTCGCTCCGCTCGCTCAAAAAGCGCCATCGCGACTGTCGCGTTGTGCGCCGCAAGGGCCGTGTCTACGTGATCAACAAGACCCAGCGTCGCTTCAAGGCCCGTCAGGGCTGAGGCGTCCAAAGATCGCGAATAACGGAACTGGCCGCCCCTCTCGGGTGGCCTTTCTGCTTTTGGTGCTGCGGTTTTCCACTCCGCCGCACGCTCAATCCTCCGCGACGATCTCGACCCGGTAACGCAGGCTCGTACCCATCGGCGCGCCGTAATAGCCCCCCTCCACCGGCATGGTCTCCGCCTGTTCCGGCGCGGCGCAGAGCGCCACATGGCCATCGCTCACCCGCGTGCCATGGGTGGGGTCGTAGCCGCGCCAGCCAAGCCCCGGCAGGAAGGCCTCGGGCCAGGCATGCAGATGCCGCTTGCCGTCGACGCTCTCCGCCCGCGCCTGATAGCCGCTGACAAAGCGCGCCGGGATCCCCATGAGCCGGCAGCAGGCGATGAACAGCACCGCCAGATCCCGGCAGGCCCCCTCTGCCCGCAGCAGCGTCTCCTCCGGGCTCTGGGCATAACCGGTGTCGCGAATGCGCCGGTCGGTGCGCTCATAGAGCGCCTGCGTCAGCGCATCGAGAAAGGCCGGCGCCTCGCCCCGCGACGCCGCCATCAGCAGACGCGCGAAATCCCGCACCGCCGCGCCGGGATCTGTCGCCGCGAGATAGGGCGCCAACTCCACCTCCTGCCCAAGCCAGGGCAGCGGCGGCAACGCAGCGTCCGCGGCCAGCGGCGCCTGCGTCTCGATCTCGAACTGGCTGTCGATGCGCAGCGCTCTGGCCGGATCGCCGAATTCCACCAGCGTCAGCACATTGCCATGGGCATCCTCGATCTCGCGCAGCGCCGCCGGCTCCGGCTCGATCAACAGCCCGCGCAGCAACAGCCGCCCGGCCTCGCCGCGCGGCGTCAGCCGCAACCGGTGCGGCGCCAGGGCAACCGGCGCCTCGTAGCTGTAGACTGTCTCGTGACGGACCGAAAACCTCATCGTTGCCTCCCCGCATCCCCGGCAGTGAAGCATCGCAAACCATCGCAGCGCCAGTCAAATCCGTGACGCGCGCGCCCCCGCCGCACGCCCTGCCTAGAGGCGCGGCACCGCGCCTTCGCCCCCCGCCGCCAGCGCCGCCTCGACGAAGGCCGCGATGCGGTCGGGATCCTTCACCCCGGGCGCCGATTCGACCCCGGAAGAGACATCCACCTGCCGCGCGCCGGTCATCGCCACCGCCCGGCCGACCGTCTCCGGCGTCAGCCCGCCCGCCAGCATCCACGGGCAGGGCCAGCGCCGCCCGGCGATCAGCCGCCAGTCGAAGGCCAGACCGTTGCCACCGGGCAGCGCCGCGCCCTTCGGCGCCTTGGCATCCACCAGAAGCTGATCCGCCACCTTGCCATATTCCAAGAGCGCCGGCAGATCCGCCTCGCGGGCAACCCCCACCGCCTTCATCACCGGCAAGCCATAGCGCGCCCGGATCTCGGCCACCCGCGCCACGCTCTCGCGCCCGTGCAACTGCACCATGTCGAGCGGCACCGCCTCCAGGATCTCGTCAAGCAGCGCATCCTCCGGATCCACCACGAGCCCGACCTTGGCGAGCCCCACCGGCGCCGCCAGCGCCAGCGCGCGCGCCTCCGCCACGCTCACGCAGCGCGGGCTCCTGGCAAAGAACACCAGCCCGGCATAACGGGCCCCTGCCCGCGCCACGGCGTCCATGTCCTCGGGCCGTGTCAGCCCGCAGATCTTTACGCGAATATCATCCATCCCGCACCAGCCCAGCGGTTTTCCATTGGCCCCAAATATCCCGGGGACGCCGCCCGGCGGGCGGCGGGGGCAGCGCCCCGAAAGGCGCCCCTGCCCGGTCTCAGGCGCTCTGGTCGAGAATCGCCAGAACCTCGTCCTTGTCCTTGTCGCGCTCGGCCTGGGTCTTTTTCAGCTCGCGCTCGAGCTTGCGCAGCTCGGTCTTGCGCTGCGCGGCGGCGGCGCGGTGCTTGTGCTCGCGCAGCCATTCCCAGAAGAACCCGATCAGCAGCCCCGCGACGATGCCGCCGAAAAACACCAGAAACACCGGCACGTTCAGCGATTGCTGGAAATTCACCAGCGCCGCCAGCTCCTCGGGCAGCAGCATCAGCTCCACCATGGAGCGGTTGGCCATGGCGATGGCCACGAGGACGACCGCGAGGACGCCCAGGAACGCGTAGCGAATATAGCGCATAGGTCTGCCTTACTTTCCGTTCAGCCGGTCGCGCAGGAGCTTGCCCGTCTTGAAGAAGGGCACATGCTTTTCCTCGACATCGACCGCTTCGCCGGTCCGGGGGTTCCGGCCCAGCCGCGCGTCGCGCTTCTTGACCGAAAAGGCCCCGAAGCCGCGCAGTTCGACCCGGTCGCCCCGGGCCATGGCATTGGTGATCTCCTCAAAGATCGTATTCACGATCCTCTCCACGTCCCGCTGGTAGAGATGCGGATTCTCCTCCGCGATCTTCTGGATCAATTCTGATCTGATCATCCTCACACATCCCCTCAAGGCGTCTTTTCGCGCGCCCCTCTTCTACGACACTCCGGCCGTCCCCGCCAAATGGAAAGCTCGAGATAGCCGAAAAAAGCCATGAATAGCAGCGCTTTGACGCTGGGTTCGGCGGGGCTTCGCCACATCGGCCGCGCCCGCGCCCGATTGCTGCGGCGCAGCTAGCGCCGGCACGCCGGACGATTCGGCGCGCGCCCGTGGCGGCATTGCGCCCCGGAGGCGCACGTGAAAAGGCCCCGCCGGATCGCTCCGGCGGGGCCTCTCGTCTCTTGCGCGGGCGCGCGTCAGGCTCAGTTGTCGCCTTTCAGCGCCGCGCCCAGGATGTCGCCCAGCGATGCGCCGGAGTCCGAGGAGCCGTACTGTTCCACGGCCTCTTTCTCTTCGGCGATCTCGCGTGCCTTGATCGACAGGCCCAGACGGCGGGTCTTGCTGTCGATATTGGTGACGCGCACATCGACCTTGTCACCGACCGAGAAGCGCTCGGGGCGCTGTTCGGCACGGTCACGCGACAGGTCGGAGCGGCGGATGAAGGATTTCATGCCTTCGTATTCCACCTCGATGCCGCCATCCTCGATCGCGGTGACCTCGACGGTCACGATCGAGCCGCGCTTCACGCCGCCAACCGCATCGGCGAACTTGTCGCCGCCCAGGGCCTTGATCGAGAGCGAGATACGCTCCTTGTCGGTATCCACTTCGGTGACCACGGCCTGAACCACGTCGCCCTTGCGGTATTCCTGGATGGCTTCCTCGCCGCGCTGATCCCAGCTGAGATCCGAGAGGTGCACCATGCCGTCGATCTCGCCGTCGAGGCCGATGAACAGACCGAATTCGGTGATGTTCTTGACCTCGCCTTCGACCTGCGTGCCCTCGGGGTGGGTCTCGGAGAAGACTTCCCACGGGTTGCGCATGGTCTGCTTGAGGCCGAGCGACACGCGGCGCTTGGCCGGGTCGATTTCGAGCACCATGACGTCCACTTCCTGCGAGGTGGAGACGATCTTGCCCGGGTGCACGTTCTTCTTGGTCCAGGACATTTCCGAGACGTGAACGAGGCCCTCGACGCCCGGCTCCAGCTCCACGAAGGCACCGTAATCGGTGATGTTCGTGACGCGGCCCTTGTGGACCGAACCCAGCGGGAACTTGACGGCAACCAGATCCCACGGATCTTCCTGGAGCTGCTTCATGCCCAGGCTGATACGGTGGGTTTCCTTGTTGATCTTGATGACCTGGACCTTGACGGTCTCGCCGATCGACAGGATCTCGGAGGGGTGGTTCACACGGCGCCATGCCATGTCGGTGACGTGCAGCAGGCCGTCGACACCGCCGAGGTCCACAAAGGCCCCGTATTCGGTGATGTTCTTGACCACGCCGTCGACCGTCTGGCCTTCGGTGAGGTTCGAGATGACCTCGGCACGCTGTTCGGCGCGGCTCTCTTCAAGGATCGCGCGGCGCGAGACAACGATGTTGCCGCGGCGACGGTCCATCTTGAGGATCTGGAACGGCTGCTTGAGACCCATGAGCGGGCCGGCGTCGCGCACGGGGCGCACATCGACCTGGGAGCCGGGCAGGAAGGCCACGGCACCGCCGAGATCGACGGTGAAGCCGCCTTTGACGCGGCCGAAGATCGCACCTTCGACACGGGCGTCGTCGGCATAGGCTTTTTCGAGACGGTCCCAGGCTTCTTCGCGGCGGGCCATCTCGCGGGAGATGACGGCTTCGCCGCGGGCGTTCTCGGCGGCGCGGAGATAGACTTCGACCTCATCGCCGACGGTGATGTCGGGCGCTTCGCCGGGATTCGCGAATTCCTTGAGTTCGACGCGGCCTTCCATCTTGTAGCCGACATCGATGATGGCCTGGCCCGCTTCGATCGCGATGACCTTGCCCTTGACGACAGTGCCCTCATCGGGCGTGTCCATTTCGAGGCTTTCATTAAGGAGGGCCTCGAATTCCTCCATGGTTGCGTTAGCCATGTGGCGTTATGATCCTTTTCATCTTCGGTTTTTTCTGGCCGGGCGGTTGTCTCCGCCGGTCTTGGTGATGTGGGCCTTGGGCCGCACGGATTGGTCCTTCGGGCGCTCCGCAATACGAAAGAGGGCCGGTGGTGCCGACCCTGCTCGTCTCGTCGTCCGCGGCGTTGTTTGCCTTGCTTGACGCGCGCGATATAACCGCTGGCTGCCCGTCGCGCAAGCGTGAATGGGCGGACCGCGCGGCCCGCCCGGGGCCGATCAGCCCAGTAGCGGGTCCTCGAAACTCACGATCGCGGCCGGGCCAGGATCGAAATCCTTGGCTTCGCCGTCCACACCATCAAAGGCGCGCGGCTCCACATGCACCGAGGTGGCGGCAGTGCCGTTGGTGCCCCAGATCGCGAAAATGTCGATCTGGCTTTCGCCGTCGATGTCGGGGATCTTCATGGTGTTGATCACCTGGGCGCCGGGTTTCTTGAAAATGAAATGATCCATAACGGACTCTCCTGAAATAACATGATCTGAAACGGGCGCCCAAATGGCCGCCCGCCTCAGCCTAACAGAAAATGTCCGCCCAGAATACCGCGGGAAAGGCCCGCGTGGGCCTGACGAGCGCGCTCAGTCCGCGCGCGCGCGCCCCACCGCCGCGATGGCGTGCGCCACCGCCGCCTCGATATCGAGCGCCGACGTGTCCAGCACCACCGCATCCTCCGCCGGGCGCAGCGGCGCGTCGGCGCGGGTCGCATCGCGGTGATCGCGCTCGCGGGTCTCCTCGAGCACGGTCTCGTATTCGGTCTCGATCCCCTTGCCCAGCAGCTCCTCATAGCGGCGCCGGGCGCGCACTTCGGGGCTGGCGGTGACAAAGAGCTTGGCCTCCGCCTCCGGGCAGATCACCGTGCCGATATCGCGCCCGTCCAGCACCGCGCCGCCGGCGCGTCGCGCATAGGCGCGCTGGAAATCCACAAGCGCCGCGCGCACCTCCGGGATTGCCGCGACCTTGCTTGCCGCCTGCGCCACTTCCGGGCTGCGCAGCCCCTCGGCCTCGAGATCTTCCGCCATCAGCCCGCGCGCCGCCGCGACCGGCTCGACCCCGTCGAGCATCTGCCGCCCGACAGCACGGTAGAGCAGCCCGGTATCCAGATGACCGAACCCGAAATGCCGCGCCACCGCCTGGCTGATCGTTCCCTTGCCCGCCGCCGCCGGCCCGTCGATTGCGATGGTGAACGCCATACCGCCTCTTTTCTGCAAAGCCTACAAACCCCGGTGTTATGGCGAGCCCTGACGCGCGCTTCAAGCCCCGCGACGGATGCCCCGCCGACGCGGCTCATCCCGCGCGTGAGATCTCCGCCCCGAGCGCCGCCATCAGCGGCTCGAACACCGGGAAAGAAGTGGCGATGGGCGCGCCGTCGTCCACCCGCACCGGCGCAGCGGTGGCCAGCCCAAGGATCAGGAAGGACATGGCGATGCGGTGATCGAGATGGCTCCGCGCCTCCGCCCCGCCCTTCACGCTGCCGTGGCCCCGGCCATGCACCGTCCACCAGTCCTCGCCCTCCTCGACCTCCACGCCATTGGCGCGCAGCCCCACGGCCATGGCGTCGATCCGATCGCTTTCCTTGACCCGCAGCTCCTTCACCCCGGGCATATGCGTCCTGCCCTCGGCAAAGGCCGCCACCACCGAGAGCACAGGGTATTCGTCGATCATGCTGGCGGCACGTTCGGGCGGCACCTCGATGCCCTTGAGATCCGGCGAGAAGCGCGCGCGCAGATCCGCCACCGGCTCGCCGCCCTCCTCACGCTCGTTCTCGAACGTCAGATCCGCGCCCATCTCGCGCAGGGTAAAGAACAGCCCCGCCCGCGTCGGGTTCAGCCCGATATTGGGCACCAGCACGTCCGAGCCCTCGCAGATCAGCGCCGCGCAGACCGGGAAGGCCGCCGAGGACGGATCGCGCGGCACGACAATCTCCTGCGACCGCAGTTCCGGCTGGCCGGTGAGCGTGATCACCCAGCCCTCGTTGGTCTCTTCGGTCGTCACCGACGCGCCGAACCCCGCCAGCATGCGCTCGGAATGGTCCCGCGTCGCCTCGCGCTCGATCACCACCGTTTCGCCCGGCGCCGCCAGCCCGGCCAGCAACACCGCCGATTTCACCTGCGCGGAGGGAACCGGCGTGGCATAGCGCACCGGCAGTGGATCGCGTGCGCCCAGAATGGTCATCGGTAGCCGCCCGCCCGAGCGGCCATAGGCCCGCGCCCCGAACAGCGCCAGCGGGTCGGTGACCCGCGCCATCGGCCGCTTGTTGAGGCTGGCATCGCCGGTAAAGGTCGCGGCGATGGGCGTGGTGGCCATCGCCCCCATGATCAGCCGCACGCCGGTGCCGGAATTGCCGCAATCGATCACCCGATCCGGCTCGGCGAAGCCGCCGACGCCGACGCCCTGCACATGCCAGGTATCGCCGCGCTTCTCGACCTCGGCCCCGAAGGCCCGCATCGCTTTCGCGGTGTCGAGCACGTCCTGCCCTTCCAGCAGCCCGGTGACCCGGGTCTCGCCCACCGCCATCGCGCCCAGGATCAGCGCCCGGTGCGAGATCGACTTGTCCCCCGGCACATGCGCCTCGCCGCGCAGCCCCGTGGACCGGCGCGCAATCATCGGTATGGCTTCCCCGTGGCTCGACATGACGCCCCCTCGTGTTATCGCTCGCGCGCCTGATAGCAGCCGCCCCGCGCGCCGTCCATCGCCCGCGCGGACCCCGAAGCCGTTTGAGTATTTTCCGGAAAGATGAAAGCAGGGCGCCGCACCCGGCCCTTCATCTTTCTGCAAATACTCCCGAACGACCTCACCGCCGTCGGAAGGTCAGGTAATGCGGCACGCGTCCCTCGCGCAGCGCCTTCTGCTCGTAGCGGGTCGAGAGCCAGTCATCCCAGGGCCGGCGCCAGTCCTCGGGCCGCTCCGCCAGCCAGTCGAACCCGGCTTTCGGCACCTCGACCAGCGTCTGGCGCACATAATCGGGAATATCCGTCGCCACGCGGAATATCGCGCCGGGCTTCAGCACCCGCGCCAGCGGCTCCAGATGCTCCTGCGTCACAAAGCGGCGCTTGTGATGGCGTTTCTTGGGCCAGGGATCGGGATAGAGCAGGAACGCCCGGTCGATGCTCGCCTCGGGCAGCACATCGAAGAGATTGCGCACATCGCCGGGATGCACCCGCACATTCTCGACACCCGCCGCGCGGATCTTGCCCAGCAGCATGGCGACGCCGTTCATGAAAGGCTCGCAGCCGATGATTCCCATATCCGGATGGGTGGCGGCCTGATGCACCATATGCTCGCCGCCGCCGAAGCCGATCTCCAGCCAGACCGGACGACCGCCGAACAGCGCCCCCAGATCCAGCGGCTTGCGCTCGGGGTTCTCCTCCCAGTCCACCGGTCCCGGCGAGAGCCCGGCCAGGTCCTCTTCGAGATAGGTCTCCTGCGACGCCTTCAGCGTCTTGCCGCGCACGCGACCGTAAAAATTGCGCCAGGGCGCGTCGGGATGTTTGTTCGAGCTCGTCATGGGCGCGCCGTTTAGCGGCAAGCTCCGCGCGGGGCAATCCCGCACGGGGCCGGTCTCACCGCCCCGGGGCCTGTGTCAGAGCTGATCGCGCATGTATTCTTCGTCATAGCCGTAGTCGCCATTCTCATAGGTCGGCCCCCCGTCCTCGAGCTCGGGATACTCCTGCTCAGGCTCCTCGCGCCCGCCCAATTCGACATCGCGCTCGACATCGTCCGGATTCATGAAAGGAAAAAGACCCGGATGTTCGCGGATGAGCAGCCTTTCCAGCCGCCACAGCCGTGCTTCCAGCTCGGCCAGCGAGGGGTCGCGCTCCTCGATATAGCGCTTGGCCGCGCGCATCGCCCGCTGCTTGGGAACGGTGGGCACCTGATCGAGCGAATAATGGAAGTTCCAGCGCGGCCCCCCGAGCCAGACCGCCGCAAACATGATCTTGGCGCGCTGGTCGGGCGTGCCCGAGGCGACGAGCGCGTCATAGAACATGCGGTGCACATCTTCCCAGCGACCGTTATGGAAATTCGCCCCGCCCTCGTTGCCGATGCCGCAATAGGCGTCGTGGATGGCGGCGGCATTGACATATTCCGGCGCCGTCGGCTGCCCGACGATGGCCACGAAGATCGCCGGAATGGAGGCGCCGTCGGTCAGCGTGCCCGGCGGCGCGAACCAGGTCTTGGTTCGCGCATCGATAAAGCGCAGCGGCTCGGCCAGGGGGAAGAACTGATACGGTCGCTTGGGCAAGGTCACAGGCCGGTCGACCACCTTCACCGGACTGTTTTCATAGGCGCAATTGCCGGGGCGCTGCGCACAGGTGATTTCGGAGAGGGCGCGCACCTCTTCGACATCTTTCATGGTAGGCGCGCAGGCGGTGAGCGCAAGAAAAGCGGCGCCCGCAAGGCTTGATCTCTGCATCGGATAATTCCTGAGGTTCTGAAAATGAAATCCCGAACCAAGACTATCGACATTTTGACCATTCGATCAAGAGCGCGGACGAGACCGAACACCGCCGGATGGCCCACCCGCAATTGACCGGGATCAAGGAACACATATAAAATTCGTGATGTCTCTCGCGGGAACGCGCAGCCAAGGAGAGACAGCCATGCTGAGACTTGCCGGAATCCTCTACTCTCTCATCGGAACCACGCTTGCGGGCAGCTTCATGATCGCCGCGCTGGTCACCGGGTACGACACGCTGATCCCGATTGTCGCCTCTGCGGCGGCAGGCGCCGTGGTCGCCCTGCCGGTGACCTGGTACGTGGCCAAGGCGATCTATTCGCCGAGCTGATCCAGCAGGCCGCGCGCGGCCACCTCGATGAGATCCAGCGCGCCGTCGAAATCGCGGGTGTAATAGGGATCGGGCACCTCGGTGGCGCCCGTCTCCGGCGCGTAATCGGTAAAGAGCCGCAGCTCGGCGCGCGCATCGGCGGGGCGCATCGCTGTGAGATTGGCCATGTTGCTCTCATCCATTGCGAGGATCAGATCGAAGCGAGCGAAGTCCTCCACGCTCACCTGCCGCGCGCGCAGCGGCGACAGATCGTAGCCCCGCGCCTGCGCCGCTTTCTGCATCGGCCCGTAGGGCGGCTCGCCGAGATGCCAGTCGCCCGTGCCCGCGCTGTCGATCTCGAGCGCCTCTCCGCGTTCTGACGCCATGGCGCGCAGCACACCCTCGGCAGAGGGCGAGCGGCAGATATTGCCGAGACAGACAAAGAGGATAGTTTGGGCCATGGGCGTCTCCTTTGCGCCTCTACCTAATGCGTCCGGACAGGGGGGAAAAGCATGGCCCGAAAGATCGTGATCCTGACAGGCGCGGGCATTTCCGCCGAAAGCGGGCTGGGCACCTTCCGCGACGAGGGCGGGCTCTGGGCGCAGCATCGGATCGAGGATGTGGCGACGCCGGAGGGCTTTGCCCGCGACCCAGGGCTGGTGCATCGCTTTTACAACACGCGCCGCGCGCAGGCGCTGGAGGCCGCCCCCAACCCCGCGCATGAGGCGCTGGCGAGGCTTCAGCGCGACTGGCCGGGCGAGGTGGTGATCGTCACCCAGAACGTCGACGCGCTGCACGAAAAGGCCGGCGCCGAGGCGATCCACATGCATGGCGAGCTTGCGGGCGCGCTGTGTTTTGCCTGCGGCCACCGCTGGCCGGCGCCGCTCGAAATGGTGCCTGGCACGCCCTGCCCGTCCTGCAACGCCCCCGCCGGGCGGCCCGATATCGTCTGGTTCGGCGAGATGCCCTATCACATGGAGATCATCGCGGAACATCTGCAAAGCTGCGATCTCTTCGCCGCGATCGGCACGTCGGGGCAGGTCTATCCGGCAGCGGGATTCGTCGAGGAGGCCGCGATGGCCGGCGCCGAGACGGTGGAGCTGAACCTTGCGGACAGCGGGATAAGCCGCGCCTTCGACGACCACCGCGTCGGCCCGGCGAGCAAGGTGGTGCCGGACTGGGTCGCGGAGCTGCTGGCGTCGCCTTAGCGCTGTCGGCGCCTCCGACGACTGGCGAAACTCTGCCTCAGGGGTCCGTCGACACCGGCGCAACGAAAGCCGGGTCCGGCGGCTGCCCGTGGGATGCCATCACGCCCTAGGAATCTCTTGATTTATCCCCGCCAAATCCGAAAGACCTCACAACTCAGCGTCTGCGTCACTAAAGCGGCAGCCCGCCCGAACGGGCAGCCGCTGGGCCCGGCGCCTTCGGCTTGCTTCCGGGCCTGAGAGCGAAGATTAGACAAGTCACTTAGGTGCGCACTTCTTGCCCACTGCCACCCGTCACATCCCGAATCCGTGCCAACAAAAAACCGCGCCCCGATGGAGCGCGGTTCTCTCTCGGCGTGGCAAAACCTTCAGTTCGTCATGCCGCCCATCTTGCCATGCTGCATGGCGTGATCCGGCTGGCGCTCCAGATCCACCGGGATCTCGACCATCATCTCGCCGGCCTTCTCGAAGGTCAGGGTAACGCTTAGCATCTTGTCCTGCTCGAAGGGCGCAGTGAGCCCCATGAACATCACATGATCGCCGCCGCGCGCCAGCGCGTGCGCGCCATGCGCGGGAATCACAAAGCCCTCCTCGACCTCGACCATGCGCATGACGCCGTTGTCACCGGCGATATGGGTGTGCAGCTCGACCTTGACCGCCGCGTCCGAGGCAACGGCGATCAGCCGGTCGTCCTCGTCGCCTGTGTTCTCGATCACCATGAAGGCGGCGCCGGTCTTGGCGCCGGCCATGGCGCTGCGGGCATAGGCATCCTGCACCGCGATCTCGGCAAAGGCAGGGGTGGCGAGCGCCAGCGCGCAGGCGCCGGCGAGAATCAGGGATTTCATTGTCGGAATGTCCTTTGGTCTGTCTGAATGTCGCTTGGGAGATCAGACAGCGGCAGGCGGATCGCGCGCCTGCGGCACCGGCACGCGCATCCCCTGCCCGCGCCGCGCGGCGAATTCCGGCGCCACGCGCAGCCAGAGCGGCAGGGCCTGCGGCGGGGTCCAGCCCCCGCCCGCCGCCGCGAACAGCGTCAAAAGCCCGTCCGGACAGACATGGCTGTGACCGACCGGATTGCCCTCGGCATCCACCATCACCGTGACCAGCCCCAGCCCGGAGCAGATCACGATCTCGCCCGCCGGCGCCGGCTGAGCACGCGCCACGGCCATCTGGTAGCCTGTCAGCGCAAGCACCAGGGCGAGAAAAAAGGCAGCCAGTGGATATCTTTTCCGGAACATCGGCCAAGAATTAGGCAAAGTGCCCCGGATTGTCACGCGACAAAAGGAAACAGCCCCGGCGCTGCGGGGCGCCAGGGCTGTGGATAAGCCTGTGGAGGCCGAATCAGCCCTGAGCGGCCTGTGCCTTGGCAATCTCTTTCTTCACCTTCAGCGCGTTTGCGCTGAGCTCGGTGTCCTTGGCTTTCGCCAGGAACTTGTCGAGCCCGCCGCGATGATCGACCGACCGCAGCGCGGAGGCCGAGATCCGCAGCTTGACGCCACGGCCAAGGGTTTCCGACTGAAGCGTCACATCGTTCAGGTTCGGCAGAAAGCGCCGCTTGGTCTTGTTGTTGGCGTGGCTTACGTTGTGACCCGTCATCGGGCCTTTGCCGGTCAGTTCGCATACGCGCGACATGGGTCCATCCTCATCGTCTCGGGGCGAAAATCCGGCTCTGGCAGTTCTGTGCCGTTCCTTCGCCAATATGAAAGGGCGCCACAGCGGCGCCCGGAAATCTGATCGGGCTTCTCTAGCCCCAAGCCCCCGGCGCGTCAAGCCCTTCTCCGGCAGGCTTTCACCCCTTGTTCACAACCGGCACCGCCGCCGCGCCGAGCGCGCTGAACCGCGCCGCGAGCGCCGGTCTGCCGTGCCGCTCGGCGACCCGGCGCATATGGTCGAAATAGCTCGGCGACAGGCGCCGCGCCGCCCGGTGTCCGGCGATCAGCCGCGCCGCATCGACACCGCCATGCACCAGCTCTGCCTGCATCTGCGGAAAGAACCCGCCCTGCCGCAGCACCCGCGTCGGCGGGTGCCCGCCCCCGGACAGCCGGCAGATGCGCAGGCGCGGAAAGATCACCTGGGCCAGCAGCGCGTGCCGCAGATCGTTGGCCACGAAGGGATCGCAGAGCACCGCACCGCGCAGCGCCGGGCTGCCATGCCGCGCCAGATCGCCGAGTGCCGCGTCGAATCCCTCCGCCTCGCGCCGATAGCGCCGGTCGAAGGGCACAAGCTCCGGCGCGATGGAGATCTGCGGCGAGATCGCGATCACATGCGCGATGTTCAGCGCCGCCGAAAACCGAAAGGCGCCGTAGCCGCCCATGGAAAACCCCATCGACACCACCCGGCGAAAGCGCGGCGCCAGCGCGCGCAGCACCGCCTCCAGCGCCTGTGTCTCGTCATTGACGAACCAGTCGTTCCAGCGGCTCTGGATATGCAGATGCGCATATCCTCGCGCGGTATAGGCGCGCACCGGGCGCACTGTATCGAAATCGCCGGGCTCGCCGATCCGCTGGCGGAAACTCACGAAAAGCCGCTTGTTGCCGCCCTTGAAGAGATCGGCCCGCAGCAGCGCGCCGTCGAAGACGCGCTCGCTCTTCATGCGCCGGGGGTCTCTCCCAGATAGGTCTCGAGCAATTCGTCGGCAGCGGCGGCGGCGCTGATCCCGCCCTCCTCCACCTGATGCGCCAGCGCCGTCATGGCGCCCTTGACCGGCTCGCGCCGCAGCCGCGCCAGCAGCCCCTCGCGCACCTCGGATTCGAACCAGAACCGCGCCTGCCCGGCGCGGCGCGCGGCGAAATGCCCGGTCTCGCGGCGCCATTCGGTCAGCGCCTGCATTTCCTCCCAGGCCTTCTGCAGGCCCTCCTCCTCCAGCGCCGAGACGGTCAGCGCCTTGGGAAAGCCCTGCGGATCCTGAGGCCGCTTGCGCAAGAGCCGCAGCGCGCCCGCGTAATCGGCGCAGGTGCGCGTGGCGGTGGCCTTGAGATCGCCATCGGCCTTGTTGATCAGGATGATATCGGCGGTCTCCATGATGCCGCGCTTCACCCCCTGCAACTCGTCGCCGCCCGCCGGCGCCAGCAGCAACAGGAAGAGATCCGACATCTCCGCCACCACGGTTTCCGACTGGCCCACACCAACGGTCTCGATGAGAATCACGTCGAAACCGGCGGCCTCGCAAAGCCCGATCGCCTCGCGGGTGCGCCGCGCCACGCCGCCCAGATGCGATTGCGCGGGCGAGGGCCGGATAAAGGCATTGGGGTCGCGCGACAGCCGCTCCATCCGGGTCTTGTCGCCGAGGATCGAGCCGCCCGACCGCGCCGAGGACGGATCCACCGCCAGCACCGCCACCTTCAGCCCCTGCGCCGTCAGCATCATGCCGAAGGCCTCGATAAAGGTGGATTTCCCCACCCCCGGCGTGCCCGAAAGCCCGATGCGCAGCGCCTCGCGCCCGGCGCCGCGCAGCTTTTCCAGCAGCTCCCGCGCCGCCGCCCGGTGATCGGCCCGCCCGCTTTCCACCAGCGTGATCGCCCGCGCCAGCGCGCGCCGCTCGCCTTTCAGAATGCGTTCCGCCAGATCGCCGATATCCATGCCGTCCACCTCGTCAATTCCGCCTCCGAAATGACCCGCCCCGCGCCGCGATGTCCACCCCCCTGCCGGCGCCTGTGCGTCTTCTCTTTCACAAATACGCAAAATGCCTCCGCCGCCACGCTCGCGCCCATCCGCCGCGATGGACCCTGCCCGCCACATGCGCCATAAGCCGCGCCATGGACCGCCTGCCCATCGACGCCGCCCTGCCCGAGCTGATATCCGCCCTGCGCGATGCGGGCCGCGCCGTGCTGCAAGCCCCGCCCGGCGCCGGCAAGACCACCCGCGTGCCGCTCGCCATGCTGGAGGCCGGCCTCACGCCGCAAAAGATCGTCATGCTGGAGCCGCGCCGCCTCGCCGCCCGCGCCGCCGCCGCGCGCATGGCCGAGACGCTGGGCGAGGCCGCGGGGCAAACCGTCGGCTACCGCATCCGCGGCGAGGCCAAGGTCTCGAAAGCCACCCGCATCGAGGTGGTGACCGAGGGCATCCTCACCCGCATGATCCAGTCCGACCCGGAGCTTTCCGGCATCGGCGCGGTGATCTTCGACGAGTTCCACGAACGCTCGCTCAATGCCGATCTCGGCCTCGCGCTTTGCCTGGAAATCGCCGGCGCCCTGCGCGACGACCTGCTCCTGCTGGCGATGTCGGCGACGCTCGACGCCCAGCCGGTGGCCGATCTCATGGCCGCCCCCATCGTCACCTCCGAGGGCCGCGCCTTCCCGGTCGAGACCCGCTGGCTCGACGCGCCCCTGCCCAAGCGCCAGCGCTTCGAAGACGCCATGGCCGATCTCATCGCCCGGGCCGCATCCGAGACCGAGGGCGGCATTCTCGCCTTCCTGCCCGGCGAGGGCGAGATCCGACGCACCCAGGCGCTGCTGGCCAGGCGCCTGCCGAAAGACATCCAGATCCGTCCGCTCTTCGGCGCCATGGAGTTCGCCGCCCAGCGCGCCGCGATCCGCCCCGAGACGCAGGGCCGCAAGCTGGTGCTGGCCACCGCCATCGCCGAAACCTCGCTCACCATCGAGGATATCCGCGTGGTGGTGGACGGTGGCCGCGCCCGCCGCGCCCGCTTCGATCCGGGCTCCGGCATGGCGCGGCTGGTGACCGAGCGCGTCACCCGCGCCGAGGCCACCCAGCGCGCGGGCCGCGCGGGGCGTGCCGCGGAAGGCACCGCCTACCGGCTCTGGACCAGGGGCGAAGAGGGCGCGCAGCTCGCTTATCCGCCCGCCGAGATCGAAAGCGCCGATCTCGCCGCACTGGCGCTGGAGCTGGCGCTCTGGGGGGCGGCGCCCGAGGATCTGCCCTTCCTCACCCCGCCCAATCCCGGCGCCTATGCGGAGGCGCAGGCGCTCTTGCGGATGCTCGGCGCACTCGATGCCGAGGCGCGCATCACCGCCCATGGCAAGGTGCTGGCCGCCCTGCCGCTGCATCCGCGCCTCGCCCATATGCTGGCGCTGGCCGGCCCCGCCGCCGCGCCGCTGGCGGCGCTGCTCTCCGATCGCGACCCGCTCACCAGCGCGCCCTCCGACCTCACCCTGCGGCTCGAAGCGCTCACTGATCTGCGCCGCTTTACCGAGACGCGGCCACATGGCGTCAATCGCGGCGCGCTGGAGCGCATCAAATCCGAAGCCCGGCGGCTGAGCGCGCGGGCGAAGAGCCTCCGTAAGGAGGCGATGAGCCCCGCCGCCATGGCCGCGCTCGCCTATCCCGACCGTATCGGGCTGCGCCGCAAGGGCGATGCCCCGCGCTACCAGCTCTCCGGCGGCAAGGGCGCTGTGATGGACGAGGCCGATCCGCTGGCCTCGGCGCGCCTGATCGTGGTCACCGATACCGACGGCAACCCGCGCGAGGCCCGCATCCGCCAGGCGATCCGGATCACCGACTCCGAGCTGCGCGACCTCTTCGCCGATCAGATCCGCTGGGAGGATAGCTGCGCCTGGTCGAAACGCGAGCGCCGCGTCATCGCGCGGCGGCAGGAACGCCTCGGCGCCATCGCGCTCGACGACCGCATCTGGAAAGACGCGCCGCCCGACGCCATCGCCCGCGCCATGCTCGACGGGGTGCGCGATCTCGGCCTCACGCTCTCCGACGCCGCCCGCCGCTTCTCTGCCCGCGTCGCCATCGCCCGCGACGGCGGGCTCGACCTGCCCGAAATGTCCGACCCCGCGCTTCTGGACACGTTAGAGGAGTGGCTGCTGCCCTATCTCACCGGGGTCAAGACCGCCGAGGACTGGAAACGGTTCGACCTGCTGCCCGCGCTGCGCGCCCGGCTCGACTGGGGCCAGATGCAGGCGCTCGACACGGCGGTGCCCGGCAAGTTCACCACCCCGCTCGGACGCGACATCCCCATCGACTATTCCGGCGAGCACCCGGAAATCTCGCTGCGCCTGCAAGAGATGTTCGGCCAGCGCAGCCACCCGACGGTCGGCAACACGCCGCTGCGCGTCACCCTGCTCTCCCCGGCCCGGCGCCCGGTGCAGACCACGATGGACCTGCCCGGCTTCTGGGACGGCTCCTATGCGGATGTGCGCAAGGACATGAAGGCGCAATACCCCAAACACCCCTGGCCCGAGGACCCGCGCGAGGCCGACCCGACCCTGCGCGCCAAACCGCGCGGGCGGTGAGCGACGCGCGAGCAGGCTCGGCGCAGCGCAACGCCACCGTTTTTTTTGAGTATTTTTAGAAAGATGAAGACCCGGGTCAGTCCCACCACGGGCCGTGCGGCGCGTCTTTTCCATCGACCCGGTCGAAGCCGTGATGGCCGAAGAAATCGCGCTGCGCCTGGATCAGTGCCGCCGTGCCGCGCGGCTGGCGCATCGTGTCCCAGAAGCTCAGCGCCGAGCCCAGCACCGGCAGCGGGAACCCGGCTCCGATGGCCTGCGCCACGAGGCGGCGCAGCGCCGGGATGCCGCGCGCGAAGGTCTCGGCAAAGCCCGGCGCCAGGATCAGCTGACCCTCCGGCGCGCCGTCGCGGAACGCCGCCGCGATATCGTCGAGCAATTTCGCGCGGATGATGCAGCCCGCCCGCCAGATCTCGGCGATCCGCGCGAAATCGAGCTGCCAGCCATACTCCTCCGAGGCAGCACCGAGAATCCGGAATCCCTGCGCATATTCCAGCACCCGTGCCGCCAGCAGCGCCGCCTCCAGATCGTCCGGCACCACCTCCAGCGCGCCGCGTTCGCTTCCGAACGCCTCCCCGGCCCGTTCGCGCAGCGGCTTTTCCGCCGACCAGGCGCGCGCGGCCACAGCCCCCTCGATCATCGTCGCCGACTGGCCGAGCCGCACCGCCTCGATGGCGGTCCAGCGGCCCGTGCCCTTCTGGCCGGCGCGGTCGAGAATGGCATCCACCATCGGCCCGGCCCCCAGCGGATCGTCATGGCGCAGCACCTCGGCGGTGATCTCGTAGAGATAGCTGCCGAGCGGCCCCGCGTTCCAGGCCGCGAAGCGCTCCGCCACCTCGTCCACCGACAGCCCCGCGCCAAAGCGCAGCAGGTCGTAGGTTTCCGCGATCATCTGCATGTCGGCATATTCGATGCCGTTATGCACCGTCTTGACGAAATGCCCCGCCCCGTCCGGCCCCATGCGGTCGACACAGGCCGCGCCCCCGAAGCGCGCGGCGATGGCGGTCAGGATCGGTTTCAGCCCCGCCCAGCTCTCTTCCGAGCCGCCGAACATCATCGACGGCCCGTGCCGTGCGCCGTCCTCGCCGCCGGACACGCCCATGCCGACGAAATGCAGCCCCGCCGCCGCCATCCGCTCTGTGCGCCGGATGGTATCGTGAAAATCCGCATTGCCCGCGTCGATCACCGTATCGCCGGGATCGAGCAGCGGGATCGCCTCGTCCAGCATGTCGTCGATCGGCCTCGTCGACGGGATCATCGCCAGCAGCAGCCGGGGCCGCGGCAGCGCCGCGATCAGCGCCGGCAGATCGGGCGCGGAGGTGACATCGCCAGCAAACGGCGCGGCGCGGGAGGCAAAGGCCTCGATCAGATCGTCGGTCCGGTTCGAGACCGCAATGGCGATGCCCTGCTCGGCCATATTGAGCGCCAGCGCCGAGCCCATCGTGCCCAGCCCGTAAATTCCGATCTTCGGCTCCGCCATCTCTGCCTCCTTGCGCGTGACAGCGCTAACCTAGCTATCCCGCCGCTGCCGGCAATACGCATTCGCGCACAGCCGCCCTTCGCGCGCGCCCTCAAGGAAAAGGCGCGGAGACATCCGCCCCGCGCCCTGTGTATCTTCTCTTTGGCAAATACGCCGCCGTAGCCGTGCCACGGACGGCACCTGCGCATCAGGTCGGCTCAGCCGCCCACGCACCAGCGCATGATCGCCTTTTGCGCGTGCAGCCGGTTCTCGGCCTCGTCCCAGATCACCGATTGCGGCCCGTCCATCACCTCCGAGGTCACTTCTTCCCCGCGATGCGCCGGCAGGCAATGCATGAAGAGCGCGTCCTTGCCCGCCGCCTCCATCAGCTTTTCGTTCACCTGATAGGGCCGCAGCATATTGTGGCGCCGCTCGCGGGCGCTCTGCGCATCATGCATCGAGACCCAGGTATCGGCGACCACCAGATCGGCGCCCTCGACCGCCTTGAACGGATCGCGCTCGATGGTGACGGTGCTGCCAGCGTTGCGCGCCAGCCCGACGAATTCCATCTCGGGATCGAGCTGCACCGGGCCGGTGAAGGTGAGGTCGAAGCCGAACTGTCCCGCCGCGTGTAGGAAGGAGGCACAGACATTGTTGCCGTCGCCGCACCACACCACCTTCTTGCCGGCGATGGGGCCGCGATGCTCTTCGAAGGTCATCACATCGGCCATGATCTGGCAGGGATGCGTGCGGTCGGTCAACCCGTTGATCACCGGCACCGTGGCGTATTCCGCCATCTCGGTGAGCACGCTCTCGTCGAAGGTCCGGATCATGATCATGTCGACAAAGCGCGACATCACCCGCGCGGTATCCGCGATGGTCTCGCCATGGCCGAGCTGCATGTCGCTGCCCGAGAGCACCATGGTCTGCCCGCCCATCTGGCGCACACCCACGTCGAAGGAGGTGCGCGTCCGGGTGGAGGGTTTCTCGAAGATCAGCGCGACCATATGGTCCTTGAGCGGCAGATCGTCGTCTTTGGCGGCCTTGGGGCGACCGTTGCGGGCGGTCTTGATCGCCCTGGCGCTGTCGATGATCTCCCGCAGGGCAGTCTTGTCGGTTTTGTGGATGTCCAGAAAATGGTTCATGATCGTATCGCTTTTTTCGGAGGGGGTGGCGGGGCGCTGCCCCCTGCCCCCGGAACGGGTCCGGGGGCATTCCCCCGGGATATTTAGAGCCAATGGAAACGCTCAGGCGGTTTCCAGCGCGGAGGCGGCGGCATCGAGACGGGCGATGGCCTCGGCGATCTCGTCATCCGAGATCGTCAGCGCCGGCAGCAGGCGGACCACATTGTCGGCGGCGGGCACGGTGATCACCAGCGCCTCGTAACCGGCCTTGACGAAATCCGCCGGGGCCGGCTTGACCTTGAGCCCCAGCATCAGGCCAGAGCCGCGCACCTCCTCGAAGATGTCGGGATGCGCCGCGACCAGCCCTTCGAGCTTCTGCCGCAGGAAGCCGGCCTTGCGGTTGACCTCCGCCAGAAACTCCGGCTCGGCGATGTGATCCATCACCGCGCAGCCGACGGCGCAGCCCAGCGGGTTGCCGCCATAGGTCGAGCCATGGGTGCCGGCGGTCATGCCGGAGGCCGCCTCTTCGGTGGCCAGCACCGCGCCCAGCGGGAAGCCGCCGCCGATGCCCTTGGCCACCATCATGATGTCGGGGACGATCCCCGCCCATTCATGGGCGAAGAGCCGCCCCGTGCGGCCCATGCCGCACTGCACCTCGTCGAGCACCAGCAGGCAGCCCTTTTCGTCGCAAAGCGCGCGGATCGCCTTCAGCTCGTCGTCGGGCAGCGGCCGGATGCCGCCCTCGCCCTGGATCGGCTCCAGCAGCACGGCGGCGGTATTGTCGTCGATGGCGTCTTTCAGCGCGTCGAAATCGCGCCAGTCGAGATGTTTGAAGCCGGGCAGCAGCGGGCCGAAGCCCTTGACCATCTTCTCCGAACCGGCGGCGGCGATCCCCGCCGAGGACCGGCCATGGAACGAGCCGCTGAACGCGATGATATCGGTCTTTTCGGGCAGGCCTTTGTCATACCAGTATTTCCGCGCCATCTTGACCGCCAGCTCGCAGGCCTCGGTGCCGGAATTGGTAAAGAAGACCGTGTCGGCGAATGTCGCCCCCACCAGCTTGTCGGCCAGCGCCTGTTGCTGCGGGATCTCGTAGAGGTTCGAGACATGCCAGAGCTTGCCCGCCTGCTCGGTCAGCGCCGCGACCAGCGCGGGATGGGCATGGCCCAGCGCGTTCACCGCGATGCCGCTGCCCAGATCGAGGAAGCGGCGCCCGTCTTCCTCCACCAGCCAGGAGCCTTCGCCCTTCACGAAGTGCAGGGGCGCGCGGGTATAGGTGGGCAGGACGGACGGGATCATTGAGAAATCCTCAGCATAGGAGGCCCGATAGGTGCCAAGGGCTTGGGGCCAAGTCAAGTTTTATGGGATTGTGACGTGCAACGGGGCGCCGTCCCTTGCGGGAGGCGGGAAAGAGGAGCGCTCAGGCTCGTCGGATTCGGGTCGCGTGCGTCATGGGATGTGCTGATACAGGATCGGCGGGAATTGGCAAGGGGGTCTGACAGGGCAGAGCCGGCCATGCGGGCCATTCCAATGCAGGCTCGCGGCGGATGATGGTAATGTTCGGCAAGGCCGCCGCCCCTGTACCGGCCCCTCGCCGCTGCGAAAGACGACCTACGTGATTGCCGCGGACCGCCCCGTATTTGCGCCATATCCGCAACGCGGCGGCACAGGCGACACCCCGGCCTGCCCGCGCAGTTCGGGAAATGTGGATATTCCCCATATCCCGCAGGAAATTCGACAATGCCCAATTAGACTTGAAATAAAATTCCTTTTTATATACGAATAATTACCAAAGAATTTCGCGCCATACTCTGCGCCGGACATGGCGAATGACCGGTGGCGCTTTCCGCCCTGTCATCCCAGCATTGCGGGATCGTCTCAATTCAGAGGAGGGCCGACGCTATCGAAAGAAAAGCCAGTGCGGATCCGGACTTTCGGACCTGGTCGATAGGGCTTGCGGGGGTCTGCGCCGCGATTGCGCTGCTGGACCTGTTCCTCGGCTGGCTTGTCGGCATCGACTTTTTTGTACGGTTGCGGCCCGACTATCCGGCGATGGTTCCCGGCACGGCAATCTGCCTGCTTCTGGGCAGCGCCGGAACCGTGGCAAAGACACAGCGGGACGGCAGGTTTTCGGCAATCAGCTCGGCCTGCGGCGCGGTGATCCCGATCATCGTTCTTCTGACCTATGTGGTGCCGGCCTTCGATTTCGGGCCGGATGCCATGTCGATCGGTACGGCGGTGGCCAGCCTTTCGGTGGCGGCCTGCCTGCTATTCGGCCATTTTATATATCGCGGCGATTTTATCACGTTGATGTCCGCGACACTCGGGCTGAGTGCCGTGGCGATTCCGCTGCTGGGCTATATCTTCAATGCCGAGGCGCTATTTTCCAATCCGATCTATACGAAAATGGCGCTGCATACGGCGGCGAGCTTTATGCTGCTCTTTCTCGCGCTGCTTCTGCTGATCCCGGAGACCGGCTGGATGCGGGTCGTCACCGCGCCGGAACGCGGCAGCCAGATGCTGCGCCGGCTGCTGCCCGTTCTGGTGCTCGGGCCGGTGGCGCTGACCGAGCTGGCGCTGATCGCCTCGCGCCGGAACATGCTGTCTCCCGATCTCCGTGCCGCGGTCCTGACATATGTCATGATCGCCGTGACCGCCAGCGCGGCCATATATTTCGCCCATCTGGTGAATCTCTCCGAGCGCCGGACCGCAGAGGCGGAACGCCGGCGGCGCGACAGCGAACGGGCACGGCAGGCCGTGGAGCTGGCCATGGAACGCGGCCAGAGGATCGAGTCGCTGGGCCGGCTGGTCGGCGGGGTCGCGCATGATTTCAACAACACGCTCGCGGTCATTGTCGGCAATCTGGAACTGCTGCAAAACGACAAGGACCAGCAGGCCCATGACCTCTATGTCGCCGAGGCGATCAGCGCCGCGAACCAGGCGGCACAACTCACCGGCCAGCTTCTGGCCTATGGCCGCAAGTCGCGGCTCAAACCCTCCGATGCGCACATAGACGAGCTGGCGCGCGAGGCGGTGCGGATGTTCGAGCGGCTCTGCCCGGCCAATATCACGGTCGACCTGCGCTTCGCCGCGCCGCAGGCGGTGATCCATGTGGACGAGTCGGGCTTTCGCCAGGCGCTGCTGAATATTCTCATCAACGCGCGCGACGCCCAGCCCGATGGCGGTCGTATCAAGCTTTCCACCGCGATCGAACGGCACGGTCAGGACAACGTGACCGGCTTCGCGACCCAGGAAGAACTCTGGCCGGGCCTTTTTGCGGTGGTTGCGGTTGCAGATAGCGGGCCGGGCATGGTGCCGCAGACGCTGGCGCTCGCAACCGACCCGTTCTTTACCACCAAGCCGGTCGGAGAGGGAACCGGGCTGGGCCTTTCGGTCGCCTCGGGCTTTTGCCGGCAATCCGGCGGCGGTCTGTCGCTGGAAAATGCGGAAGGCGCCGGGCTGGTGGTCAAGATGGCCTTCCCGCTTGCCGACTGTGTCGGAGCGGTCGATGTCGCGGCGGACACCGATCTGCAAAGCGCAACGCTCGGGCTCGTGCGGCGGATCCTCGTGGTGGAGGACGAGGCGCAGGTGCAGCAGGTCATGATGCGCCAGCTCACCCTTGACGGGCACGAGGTCGAGCTGTGCGCCTCGGGCCAGGAGGCGCTCGATCTGCTGCAAAGCGGTTACCGGCCCGACCTGGTCATCACCGACCTCGCCATGCCCGGCCCGATCCAGGGCGGCGCGCTATCGCGCAGGATCCGGGCGGAGTATCCCGGGATACATGTCATCCTGATGTCGGGCTACGAATCTCCCCGCCAGAAACTGGAACGCGAAAGCGGCGAGCGCTTTCTGCAAAAGCCGATCAACTGGCAGGTGCTGCGCGAGGTCGTGGCCTCGATACCGAAATCGTCGCAGGATAGCTGATCCGGGTCGGGATGCGCGAGGAAACGCCCCGCCTCACCTCGTCTCAGCCGAATACCGCCTGCGGATACCCCACCCCCATCAGATAGAGCCCGTGCGGCGGGCAGACCGGCCCGCAGGCAGCGCGGGCGCGGGCCTCCAGCGCCGTCTGCACCTCCTCCGGCGCCCAGCTCCCCGCACCGACCCGCTCCAGCGTGCCCACGATGCTGCGCACCTGATTGTGCAGGAAGCTGCGGGCGCGGAGCGAGAAGTGGAACTCCGTGCCCGCGCCGGTCTCGACCTGCGCGATACGGATCTCGTCCAGCGTCTTCACTGGAGAGGCCGCCTGGCACATGGTCGAGCGGAAGGTGGTGAAATCGTGCAGACCGATGAGATGCGCGGCCCCCGCCCGCATCGCCCCGAGGTCGAGCGGGTTCATCACCCGCCAGACCTGCCCCGCCTCCAGCGTGCAGGGCGCGCGGCGCACGAGCAGGCGGAAGAGATAGCGCCTCTCCACCGCCGAGAACCGCGCGTGCCAGTCGTCATCCACCGCGACACAGGCGCGGATCGCCACCGGCGCGGGTTTGAGGTGAAAGTTCAGCGCCTCGGAGAGCCGGAACGGATCCCAGTCCTTCGCCATGTCGCAATGGGCCACCTGCCCGCGCGCATGCACGCCCGCATCGGTGCGCCCGGCGGCGGCAATCGTGTGGTCGCGCGGTTCAAGCTTTGCCAGCGCAGCCTCGATCGCGCCCTGCACCGAGGGCTGATCCGCCTGCCGCTGCCAGCCCGCAAAGGGACGACCGTCATATTCCACCAAAAGCGCGTATCTGGGCATATCCGCCCCTTAGCCCCTCCGTCCGTGTCCGGCAATCCCCACCCTTGCGCATCCGTGCCGGGACGGGTTGAGAAATTGTAACAGTTTCACTACACAGCGCCGATCCATGACCAAGCCCTAGGTAGCCCTGCTGTGTTCGCCCGTCTCTGGAAACGCTACATCGCCCCGGTTCTGAGCCGCCCGCCGCGGTTTCAGGTGGCAGCGCTTTGCTACCGTCACGGCGAAACCGGTCCCGAGGTTCTGATGATCACCTCGCGCACGACGAAACGCTGGATCATTCCCAAGGGCTGGCCGATCCATGGCACCGATGGCGGCGGCACCGCGCTTCAGGAGGCCTGGGAAGAGGCCGGGGTGAAGCCGCGCGGCGGCCGGCCCCTGCGCATCGGGCGCTACCGCTATCACAAGGTGCTGAGCGGCGGTCTCCCGATCATGACCGATGTCGATGTCTATGCCATCGAGGTCGAGAAGCTCTATGAAACCTTTCCCGAAGCCGGCGAACGCCAGCGCCGCTGGATGACGCCCGAGGAGGCCGCCGAGCTGGTCGACGAGGACCAGCTCAAGGCGCTGCTGCGCGATCTGCCGGAACTGCCGGACAGCAAGCGCCGGGGCTGAGCCCCACGCGCCCGCGCCATCAAGGACGACACTTTCCGTGCCACAGGACAGCCCCAGCCATCAGTGGAAAACACTGGACCAGGACCTCAACCGCCTGTCGCGCCTCGAGGCCGCCACCATGTACAGCGCCAGGCCGCTGGTCGGGGTCGGCGTCTCGCTGGTCTTCGTCACGCTGGCAGCGCTGGCGGCGGCGCTCTTCACCGGTGGCGAGCCGCAGGGGCTCGCGGTGGTCGTAGCGGCGGCCTTCGGCGCCTATATGGCGCTGAATATCGGCGCCAATGACGTGGCCAACAATATGGGCCCGGCGGTGGGCGCCAAGGCGCTGTCGATGCTGGGTGCCATCGCCATCGCGGCGATCTGCGAAAGCGCCGGCGCGCTGTTGGCGGGCGGCGATGTGGTCTCGACGATCTCCAAGGGCATCATCGACCCGCAGGGGCTGGCGGACGGACGGGTCTTCGTCTGGGCAATGATGGCGGCGCTGCTCTCAGCCTCGATCTGGGTGAACATCGCCACCTGGATCGGCGCGCCGGTCTCGACCACCCATTCCGTCGTCGGCGGGGTCATGGGCGCGGGCATCGCGGCGGCGGGGCTCGGCACGGTGAGCTGGCCCACGATGGGCGCCATCGCGGCAAGCTGGGTGATCTCGCCGCTGCTGGGCGGGGTGATCGCGGCGGCGATGCTGGCCTTCATCAAGTGGCGGGTGATCTATGTCGCCGACAAGATCGCCGCCGCGCGGGTCTGGGTGCCGGTGCTGATCGGCGTGATGAGCGCCGCCTTCGCCACCTATCTCTCGATCAAGGGGCTGAGCCATGTGATGAAGATCGGCCTGCCGCTGGCGCTGGGGATCGGCGCGGCGGCGGGTGTTCTGGTCTGGCTGATCTCGATGCCCTTCATCCGCCGGCAATCGCGCGGGATGGAGAACCGCAACCGCTCGCTCAAGACGCTGTTCCGGCTGCCGCTGGTGGTCTCGGCGGGGCTCCTGTCCTTTGCCCATGGCGCCAATGATGTGGCAAATGCCGTGGGACCGCTGGCCGCCGTGGTCTATGCCCAGCAATCGGCGGAGGTCGCGGGCGAGGTGTCGATTCCGCTCTGGGTGATGGTGATCGGCGCGCTGGGGATCTCCTTCGGTCTGGTGCTCTTCGGCCCCAAGCTCATCGGCATGGTGGGCAGCCAGATCACCAAGCTCAACCCGATGCGCGCCTATTGCGTGGCGCTCTCGGCGGCGGTGACGGTGATCGCCGCCTCCTGGCTCGGCCTGCCGGTCAGCTCCACCCATATCGCCGTGGGCGGGGTGTTCGGCGTCGGCTTCTTCCGCGAATGGTACATGGAGCGCCGCGCCCGCCGCATCGCCGACACCCGCCCGGCGGCACAGCGCATCGCCCGGCAGGAACGCGCCCGGCGCAAGCTGGTGCGGCGGTCGCATTTCATGACCATCGTCGCGGCCTGGGTGGTCACCGTGCCCGCCGCGGCGCTGCTTTCGGCGCTTTGCTTCTGGCTGCTTCAAGGCCTGGGCTTCTGAGCTCTCTGCCCGCGCCGCGCCCGGACAAAGACGGCAGCCCCAAATGAAAACGCCCCGCGCGGACTGCGCGGGGCGTTTGCGTTCAACAGGGATGACCCGCGGATCACATGCGCGAGGCGACGTTTTCCCAGTTCACCAGGTTGTCGAGGAAGTTGGCCAGATAGGCCGGGCGCTTGTTGCGGAAGTCGATGTAGTAGGAATGCTCCCACACGTCGCAGCCCAGCAGCGCGGTCTGGCCGAAGCAG
Organism: Salipiger abyssi; assembly: GCF_017311415.1. Lineage (GTDB taxonomy): Bacteria > Pseudomonadota > Alphaproteobacteria > Rhodobacterales > Rhodobacteraceae > Salipiger > Salipiger abyssi_A. The sequence continues at coordinate 89,840 of NZ_JAEKIS010000009.1, forward strand.
AGCGGGTTCACGCCGTTTTCGGTCTTGGTGATCTTCAGGGCACCGTCGGTGTCCTTCACCAGCCAGGCCCAGCCCGAGCCGAACTGGCCGGCGCCGGCGGCCGAGAAATCTTCCTTGAATTTTTCGATCGTGCCGAAGGCCTCCTTCAGCGCCGCTTCCAGCTCAGACGGCATGCCGGTCTCGTCGCCGCCCATCATTTCCCAGAACTGGGTGTGGTTCCAGTGCTGCGAGGCGTTGTTGAAAAGGCCGCTCTGTGCCACGGCGCCGGCTTCATAGGTGCCGGTCACGATCTCTTCGAGGCTCTTGCCCGCCCACTCGGTGCCATCGACCAGCTTGTTCAGCGTGGTCACATAGGTGTTGTGGTGGATGTCATGGTGGTATTCCAGCGTCTCCTTGGACATGCCCTTGGAGGCGAGAGCGTCATGTGCATAGGGAAGATCGGGAAGTTCGAACGACATTGAGATATCCTCTTGGCGTTGAGTGAATTTGCACGACATTCCTAGACCCGCTGGACGCGAGGTCAAGTCAGTCCTTGGAAAAACGTACCGGGATGCGGAATGTTCCACGACCCGTGACCGGGGCAGTCAGGCGGGGTGAAACCCGACCTCTCCGCCGGGCTCTGCCGCCACGCTCATCGCGCGGAAGGCATAGTCTGCGACCGAACGGAACACAAAGACCTGCGCCTCCTCCGGCCCGCGCAGCCAGAAGCCGGCGGCGACCTGCGCCAGCCGCGAACGTCGGAGATCGCCGGGCGCAAAGGCCCCGGGCGCCATGTCGGCGGGGGTGATCTTTGACAGCACGTCGCGCAGATGCGGGCCGCGCAGGCGGAAATGCGCCCGCATGTCGGAGACATCGGCGGCGAGCAGGATCCAGTTCGGAAAGGTCTCCTCAAGCCGCGCCAGCATCCCGGGCACCTCGTCATAGGGCAGCAGGAGCAAGAGCTCGTCCGGCGACATCCAGAGCAGCGCGCGCTCGCCCTCCGCCGTAGCCTTGAGCGGCTCGGGAAAGCCGAGCCCCAGCAGCCCGGTGAGCTTTGCGCGGTAATCGTCGGAAAACTCGCAGCGCAGGGCGATCTGGCCCAGCGGCGGCAGCGCCTCGATCTCGACCAGCCCGTCGCTATGGGCGCCCTGCATCGGGGCCATGACCTCAGACATTCTGTTTCTCCCCTTCCGGATCGTAGAAGACCGGGCTGACGATGCGCGCCTCGACCACCGAAGGCTTCTCATCGGTCGGGTCCTGATCTTCGGCGGTGAAGGCCAGCACCTCGCCCATGCGCTCGGGCCCGTGCTTGACCAGGCCCATGGCGATGCCCTTTTCCAGCGTCGGCGACCAGTAGGTCGAGGTCACACGGCCCTGAACGTTGCGTTGTCCGTTGGCGTTGCGCCCCGGCGCGATGGCATAGGCGCCGTCCGGCAACACCGTGCCGTCGAGCGTCTCCAGCCCGACGAGCTGCCAGCGGTCGCCGCGCGCCATGTCCTCGCGCGCCTGGGCGCGCTTGCCGAGGAAATCCTCTTTCTTCTTCGAGATCGCCCAGGAGAGGCCGAGATCCTGTGGGATCACCGTGCCGTCGCTCTCGTCGCCGATCATGATAAAGCCCTTTTCGGCGCGCATCACATGCAGCGCCTCGGTGCCGTAGGGGGTGATGTTCCACTCCGCCCCGGCCTCCAGCAGCTTGCCCCAGAAGGCGCGGCCACGGTTGGCGGGCACAGCGATCTCGTAGCTGAGTTCACCGGAGAAGCTGATCCGGTAGACCCGCACCGGCGTGTCGGCGAGCGTCCCGTCGGCCCATTGCATGAAGGGCAGCGTTTCCTTGCTGACATCCATGCCGCCGAGCTTTTCCAGAAGGTTACGGGCATTGGGACCGACCACGGCAATCTGGGCGTATTGCTCGGTGAGATTGGTCGTGAGAACCTTCCAGTCCCACCATTCGCATTGCAGCCAGTCTTCCATATGGGCGTGGACGTGATCGGCGCCGCCGGAGGTGGTGTGGCAAAGCCAGCTATCCTCGCTGAGGCGCACGACGACGCCGTCATCCATCAGAAAGCCGTTTTCGCTACACATCAGCCCGTAACGGCATTTGCCCACCGGTAGGGTCGACATCATGTTGGTATACATCATGTCGAGGAATCTGCCCGCGTCCGGCCCTTTGACAAGGATCTTGCCAAGCGTCGATGCATCAAGAATTCCAAGGCTTTGCCGCGTAGACTTAATCTCGCGCTTGACGGCATCGTGCTTGGTCTCGCCCGGGCGCGGATAGCAATACGGGCGGCGCCAGTGGCCGACCGGCTCCCAGGCGGCATTGTTCGATTCGTGCCAGTCATGCATTGGCGTGCGGCGCAGCGGCTGGAAGATCTCGCCCCGTGCCTCGCCGGCGATGGCGCCGAAGCTGATCGGCGTGTAAGGCGGGCGAAAGGTGGTCGTGCCGACCTGCGGCACCGGTGTGCCGAGCGCATCAGAAAGAACGGCCAGACCGTTGATATTAGAAAGCTTTCCCTGATCGGTCGCCATGCCCAGCGTGGTGTAGCGCTTGGTGTGTTCAACGCTTTCGTAGCCCTCGCGCGCGGCGAGCTGCACGTCGGAAACCTTGACGTCGTTCTGGTAGTCGAGAAACGCCTTCATGCGCAGCCCGGCATGGGCGCCCTGCGGCATCAGCCAGACGGGCGCGAGCGGCGCCTCCTTCGTGGCCTCGGCCTGCGGCGCGGCCTCACTGGCCTTATGGCCCAGCGCCTCGGCGGCCGCGACCGCGGCCTTCTCGGCTTCGGCCAGCGTGTCGGAAAGGTGGAACGCGCCGTTCGCCGCCCCGGCCACGCTCACGAAGGGCGCGCCGTCGGCACCGGTGGGTGCGCGGGAGGGATCGGGGCGGAAGAAGGCGCCGGCCTCGTCCCAGGCAAGCTTGCCGCCGCAATGCGACCACAGATGCACCACCGGCGACCAGCCGCCGGACATCGCCACCGCGTCGCAGGGGATTTCTTCCAGCACCGCGCCCTCGCCGGCCTGAAGGCAGGTGGCCACGCCCGTCACACGCTTGCCGCCCAGCACCTTGGCGATGCCGCGCCCGGGCTCTACCCGGATGCCCAGCGCCCTGGCCTCCCCCATCAGCGCGCCGCCGCCCAGCGGGCGTGCGTCGAGAATGGCTGGCACATCGAGCCCGGCCTGTTTCAGCGCGATGGCGGTGCGGTAGCCGTCATCGTTATTGGTCACCACCACGGTGCGGTCGCCGGCGGAAACGCCGTAATTCACCACATAATCGCGCAGCGCCGAGGCCAGCATGACGCCCGGCACATCGTTGCCGGCAAAGCTCAGCGGACGCTCGATGGCGCCGGTGGCGGCAAGGATCTGCTTGCAGCGAATGCGCCAGAGCCTGTGGCGCGGCCCCCTGGCGCCGGGCTTGTGATCGGTGACGCGCTCATAGCCCAGCGCATAGCCGTGATCGTAGACGCCCGCCCCCATGCAGCGCAGGCGCAGGCGCACATTGTCCATCGCCTCCAACTCGGCCACGGTCTTGGTCACCCAGTCTTCGGGGGCCATGCCGTCGATGCTGCCGCCATCGACCGGTACACGACCGCCCCAATGGGCGCCCTGCTCGATCAGCAGCACCTGCGCGCCGGCGGCCCCGGCGGCCTTTGCAGCCTGCAAGCCTGCGACGCCGCCGCCGACGATCAGCAGATCGACATGGGCGTGGAAATGCTCGTAGCGGTCGGCGTCGCGCACCTCCGGATGCGGCGCCTTGCCGAGGCCCGCCGATTGCCGGATCACCGGCTCGTAGAGATGTTTCCAGAAGGCGCGCGGCCAGAGGAAGGTCTTGTAATAGAACCCCGCCGGCAGGAAACGCGCCAGGGCCGCGTTGACCTCGCCGACATCGAATTCCAGGCTCGGCCAGTGGTTCTGACTGTCGGCGACCAGCCCGTCGAAGAGCTCGGTCGTGGTGGCGCGCTGGTCGGGTTCGAACCGCGCGCCCTGCCCGAGCCCCACCAGCGCGTTGGGCTCTTCGGCGCCGGAGGCCACCAGCCCGCGCGGGCGGTGATATTTGAAGCTGCGGCCCAGCAGCATCTGATCGTTGGCGAGCAGCGCCGAAGCCAGCGTATCGCCCGCGAAGCCGGTGAAGCGCTTGCCGTTGAAGGTGAAGCCGATCTGTTTCGACCGGTCGGTGAAGCGGCCGCCCTTGGCCAGTCGCGTGCTCATCGCTCGGACCTCGTGATGCTGGCGCCGGCGGAGCCTCCGGCGGGAGTATTTGTCGAAAGATGAAGGATCATGCGCTTTGTGCCCGGTCCGGGTGACGCCGCGCGATGCGGTCGAGGATCTCCTGCGGCGGGCTGTGGGTCTGGGCGGCATAGGTGCCGTAGACCTCCATCGTCACGCTGTCGCGCGCGGCGAGGAACCACTTGCCGCAGCCATAAGCATGGCGCCAGCGCTCCAGCACCACGCCGCGCGGGTTGTCACGGGTGAAGAGATAGGTCTCGAAATCGGCGTCGGAGCTGCCCGGGCCTTCGCGTTTCAGATGCGCCTCGCCGCCGGGGGCAAGCTCGATCTCGGCGGCGTCGATGCCGCAGCAGGGACAATGCAGGCTCAGCATGGAAGGGCTCCTAATCCGGATCCAAAACGCGAAAACCCGACCGCCGCGCTATGCCGCGCGGGGCCGGGTCCGATGAGGGAAAATGTTTTCGGGAGGTCGGCGTTACTGACCGTCGGTTGCCTCTTCGGCAGCGCCTTCGATGGCATTGGCCGCACCTTGCAGCGCGTTGCCGGCATCGTCGACCGCGTCGCCCGCGCCTTCGATGGTGACGGTGACATCGTCGCCGGACTCGCCGGACACGCTCTCGGCACCGCCGAACACGACAAAGCCGATGACCGCCACCACGACAACGAGAATGCCGACGATGAAGGCCAACCCGGTGCTGCCGCCGGAGCCTGTCGTGGTTGTGGTCGTGGTGGTGTTGTTGCGGGGCGGCGTATCGGCGTGATCGGACATGTGAGCGTTCCTGTGCAGTTTCGAACTGCACTGGCAACGCGCCGTGCCGGAGCTCCGTTCCATCCGCGTTTCGCCCCATTGGCGGTATTTCGCCCATATACTCGCGCAAATTCCGGGCAGTTTCGAATTTTCGCGGGCTTTTTTGCCCAGCCTTGCGCTGCGTTAAACGTGCGGGGGGCGTTGCCGCTTACGCTAACGGCGAGGCAACAAGAAAGGGCAGAATGATGGGCAGACTGATGACCCTGACACTGACGAGTCATCGCGGGCGGCAGTATCCGGTGGAGCTGTTTTCGCGCGATACCGTCTTTACCGATACCGGCGCGGTTTACCTGTTCCTGCGCGCGCCCGAGGGGCGCTCGGTGCAGGCGCAGGTGCTCTATGCGGGCGAGACCGGCGCCATGGGCCGCCAGATGATCGAGGACCGACGCCCGGGCGGCCCGTGGGAGCGCGCCGAGGCCATGGGCTTCGACACCATCGGCGGGCTGGCGCTGGCGCGTCCCGAGGACAGGGCAATGATCGCGCAGGAATTCATCCATAGCTGGCACCCGCCCTGCAATGACGGCCACGGCGCACTGGCCGGCCTCGTGGGGCTGGTGGCGCCGGCGCCGTTCCAGATGAAGCGGGCGATCGGCGGCAAGTGACGGATCCCCGCTGGCGCTATGCCGGTCGAAGCACCATCGGATCACACGATTCCCCGTCCTGGCGCCGGGGATATTATGACCGTTGTTGGGATGGAACAGCGGCGTGCCCCTTAGCATGCCCGGACCTTTCCGAGTATCAAATCACCGTATCCGGTCATCAAAGTTCCGATCAGAACGGAGAGCAATTCCACCCCCTTCCGAAATTTGAGAAAATGAGAAACCGAGCTTTTATAGAGTTCGTCCTCTCCATCAAAACGGCATTCCTTTGGGAGCTCTTCAAAGAGCCTGTGGATCGCTTTGAAATGCACGATACGGTCAGTATCTTTTATTTCCCAAAAAACGATCAGCAATGACAAAACGATCCACACAACACCGAAACGTTGCAGGGATGCCCAGTCACTACAGGACTGACTCAGAACGTAAGTGACGCCCAAAAGGGCTATGACAGCGACAACGGGCATCAAAGCCAAAAGCGCACCCTCCGCACGCGCGAAGAGTCGATGCAACGCCTGCAACTGTTCTTTCTGACGCGACGCCGCGACGCCATCGCGCTTTTCCATTGCGGCGAGGTGCCACTTGACCAGCGGCGCGAGAGCCTTGGCTACAAGCAGATCAAGTAGATCTTCACCGAAATAGAATATCCTCAATGCGCCACCCCCGCCGCGACGCTTTCGTCGATGAACCGCCCCTCGCGGAAGCGGTCGAGCCCGAACGCCTCGGTGAGCGGCGAATGCCCCTTCGCCATTAGCTCGGCAAAGCCCCAGCCCGAGCCTGGGATCGCCTTGAACCCGCCTGTGCCCCAGCCGCAATTGATGAAACAGCCCTCGAGCGGGGTTTTCGACAGGATCGGCGAGCGGTCGCCCGTCACATCGACGATGCCGCCCCATTGCCGCAGCATCTTCAGCCGCGAGATCATCGGGAAGGTCTCGACCAGCGCGCGCACGGTCTCTTCGATATGCTGGAAACTGCCGCGCTGGGTGTAGTTCACATAGCCGTCGGTGCCGCCGCCAATAACCATCTCGCCCTTGTCGGACTGGCTCATATAGCCGTGCACGGTATTGGCCATGACGACCACGTCCATGCAGGGCTTGATCGGTTCCGAGACCAGCGCCTGGAGCGCCACCGATTCCAGCGGCAGGCGGAAGCCGGCCATCTCGGCCAGCACGCCGGAATGGCCCGCGACCACGATGCCCAGCTTGTCGCAGGCGATGTCTCCTTGTGTGGTGGAGACGCCGGTCACGCGGTCGCCGTCGCGCTGCACGGCGGTGACCTCGCAATTCTGGATAATGTCCATGCCCATGTCGGAACAGGCGCGCGCATAGCCCCATGCCACCGCATCGTGCCGGGCGGTGCCGCCGCGGGCCTGCCAGAGCGCGCCCAGCACCGGGTAGCGCGGGCCGTCGATATTCATGATCGGGCAGAGCCGCTTGACCTCGCGCGGCGAGATCATCTCGGTGTCGATGCCCTGCATGCGGTTGGCATGGACCGTGCGCTGATAGCCACGCAGCTCATGCTCGGTCTGGGCCAGCATCATCACGCCGCGCGGGCTGAACATGACGTTGTAGTTCAGATCCTGGCTCAGCGTCTCGTAGAGCGAGCGCGCCTTTTCATAGAGCGCCGCCGAGGGATCCTGAAGGTAGTTCGACCGGATGATCGTGGTGTTGCGCCCGGTATTGCCGCCGCCGAGCCAGCCCTTCTCGATGATCGCGACATTGGTGATGCCGAAATTCTTGCCGAGGTAATAGGCGGTGGCGAGCCCGTGCCCGCCGGCCCCCACGATCACCACGTCATAGCGCGGTTTCGGCTGCGGGCGGCGCCAGGCGCGGCCCCATCCGGTGTGATAGCGTGCGGCCTCGCGGGCGATGGCAAAGACGGAGTAACGTTTCATCGGGCCTCGAATCCGGGACAGGCGCGTCCCCTACCACCAGAACTCAACATCAGCCGGGCGCGAACCGCAACCACCCTGTCCCCCGGCGGCGCGCAGGGCCATTTGGCCGCGCCTCTGAGGGCTTTTTTCCGCCGCCTTGCATCTATACATGGATCCGGAGGACGTGGACGGGAGTGAGCATGACCCTTTTCTGGATCGTTGCAGGCGCGGGCGCGCTGATCGTGGCGGCGCTGCTGGCGCTGGCGCTGCTGCGCGGGCAGCGCGAGACCGGCCCGGCGGAGGCCTACGACCTCCAGATCTATCGCGACCAGCTCAAGGAGATCGAGCGCGACGCGGCGCGCGGGGTGATTGGCAGCGAAGAGGCCGAGCGGCTCAAGACCGAGGTGTCGCGCCGCATCCTCGCCGCCGATGCCAAGATCCACGATACCGGGGGCGAGACCGCGCGCGGGCGCGGCCCGGCCACGGCCATGGCGGTGCTGATCGCACTGGCGCTGCTCGGCGGCGGCTTCGGGCTTTACGCCACGCTGGGCGCGCCAGGCTATGGCGATCTCGGCTTGCAGGACCGTATCGCCTCTGCCCGTGAGCTGCGCGCCAACCGCCCCAGCCAGGAGGAGGTCGAGGCGCAACTGCCCGCCTCGCCGCAGGTCGAGGCGCCCGAGGATTACATGACGCTGGTCGAACGCCTGCGCGGCGCCGTGCAGGAACGGCCCGACGACATTCAGGGCCATATGCTGCTTGCCCGCTCCGAGGCGGCGCTGGGGAACTACCCGGCCGCCTATGCGGCGCAGCGCCGGCTGATCGAGCTGAAGGGCGAGAGCGCCACCGCCAAGGATTACGCCGATCTCGCCGACATGCTGGTGCTGGCCGCCGGCGGCTATGTCTCGCCCGAGGCCGAGCGGGTGCTCGACGAGATCATGGCGCGCGATCCGGCGAACGGCGTGGCGCGCTATTACGGCGGGCTGATGATGGCGCAGACCGGGCGGCCCGATTCCGCCTTCCGCATCTGGGACCAGCTCCTGCGCAACAGCGCGCCCGACGATCCCTGGGTGCCGCCGATCCGCGAGCAGATCGGCGAGCTGGCCATGGCCGCCGGCAAGAACGACTACCAGCTTCCCGCCGGCGCCGCGCCGCGCGGCCCCGGGCTCGCCGGCCCCAGCGCCGCCGATGTGGAGGCCACCGCCGATCTGACCGATGCCGAACGTCAGGACATGATCCAGGGCATGGTCGACCGGCTGGGCGAGCGGCTGGCCACCGAGGGCGGCTCGCCGCAGGAATGGGCGCAGCTTCTGGGCGCGCTCGGCGTGCTGGGCGAGACCGAGCGCGCCGGCGCGATCTGGGCCGAGGCGCAGACCGTCTTTGCCGGACAGCCCGAGATGCTGGACATCGTCCGCGCCGGCGCGCGCCAGGCCGGGGTGGTGGAATGATCCTCGACGAGATCGAAGACTTTGCCGCCGCCCTGCCCCCGATGCGCGCCATCGCCGGGCTCGACCTCGGCACCAAGACCATCGGCGTGGCGCTGTCGGACCGGTTGCTGACCGTGGCCACGCCGCTGGAAACGATCAAGCGCAAGAAATTCACCGAGGACGCGCAGCGCCTGCAAGCGATCCTCTCCGCGCGCGAGATCGGCGGCATCGTGCTCGGCCTGCCGCGCAATATGGACGGTTCCGAAGGCCCGCGCTGCCAGTCGACCCGCGCCTTCGCGCGCAATTTCGCGCAGCTCTGGGACGGGCCGCTGACCTTCTGGGACGAACGCCTTTCCACCGTCGCCGCCGAGCGTACGCTGCTGGAGGCCGATACCTCGCGCAAGAAGCGCGCCGAGCTGATCGACCATGTGGCGGCCTCCTACATCCTTCAGGGCGCGCTCGACCGGCTGCGCCATCTGCGGGGCTGAGCCATGAGCGACGATGTCTGGAAACGCGACGAGATCGAGAGCCCCTGCATCAAGATCTGCGTCATCCACCCGGAGGCGCGACTCTGCACCGGCTGCCTGCGCAGCATCGACGAAATCGCCGCCTGGTCGAAGATGACCCAGGCGGAGCGCCGTGCGGTGATGGCAGAGCTGCCGGGCCGCAAGAGCCAGCTCATCCGCCGCCGCGGCGGGCGCGCGGGCCGGCGCGACCGGTAAGGCTCAGGCCGCCTCGGTCACCCGCGTCAGCGCCTTTTCGATCAGCTCGGGCCCCACACCGTCGCGCGTCGCCTCTTCCGACAGCACCCGCCGCCAGCCGCGCGCGCCGGGACGGCCCGCGAACAGCCCCAGCATGTGCCGGGTGACCTGATGCAGCCGCCCGCCCTGCGCCAGATGGCGCTCGATATAGGGCAGCATGGCGCGCGCAATGTCCTCGGGCGCGTTGGTCTCCGCCGCCGCGCCATAGATCCGCGCATCCGCCCCGGCGAGGATCTCCCAGGGCTTGTGATAGGCAGCGCGCCCGATCATCACCCCGTCGAGCCCTTCATCCAGAAACGCTTGCGCCGCGTCGAGACTGTCGATCCCGCCATTGATCGAGATCTCCAGCTCCGGGAAGGCCCGCTTCATCTCTACCACCAGCGGATAGTCGAGCGGCGGGATATCGCGGTTTTCCTTGGGGCTGAGCCCTTGCAGCCAGGCCTTGCGCGCATGGATCGTCACCTTGCGGCACCCTGCCCCGGCGACCTTTTCGACAAAGCGCGGCAGCACCTCGCGCGGCTCCTGTTCGTCGACCCCGATACGGCATTTCACGCTCACCTCGATGCCCACCGCCGCGCGCATGGCAGCGACGCAGTCGGCCACCAGCTCGGGCGTCTTCATCAGCACCGCGCCGAACGTACCCGACTGCACCCGGTCCGACGGGCAGCCGCAATTGAGGTCGATCTGATCGTATCCCGCCTGCTCGCCCAGCCGCGCCGCCTCGGCCAGTTCCTGCGGGTCGGACCCGCCAAGTTGCAGCACGACGGGATGTTCCTCAGGGCTGAAATCGAGCAGATGCAGCGCCCCGCCCCGCACCAGCGCCGGCGCGGTGACCATCTCGGTATAGAGCAGCGTCTGCCGCGACAATAGCCGGTGGAAATACCGGCAATGCCGGTCAGTCCAGTCCATCATCGGGGCAATGGCGATACTATGTGATTGATATTTATTCATTTCTCCAGAATCATCAACTCATTGCGCGGCGACGTGTGCACTCCAATTTACGACCCAGTACGCCCCTTTTCGCCACGTTTCGACCGCGCACTGCACACATAGAGCACATGAAATGGCGACCATATCAAAGCTTCCTTCGGGCTCCTTGCGAGTCCAGGTCAGACGCAAAGGGCACGACTTCAGTGAATCCTTCCTGCGTCGCGGTGACGCGGAGCTTTGGGCGCGGACCATGGAGGGCAAGATCGATCAGGGGGAACCTATACACATTGGCGTTGCCGCGGCCAAGACATTCGGAGACCTTATCGAGCTTCACAGAGCGGATCTGGCGGAAGTCGGGAGAACGCTCGGTAGGTCGAAAGCCGCGAGCCTGGATTTTCTTGCGCTACGCCTCGGGGCTTTGAGACCCGCCGAGCCGAGCCGGGAAACGCTCGTCGAGCTCGGTCGACAGCGCGCCAAAGAAGAGGCTGGCCCGGTAAAAGTTGGCATCGACCTCGAGTATATTAAGACGATCCTTTCGCATGTTGCCGCCGTTCACGGTATCATCGCCCCAACTGACCTCCAATGCCGTCCTGCGCTGGCAGGAGGGCCGCAAAGTCGAATGGCACGACATCGCTCCGGGCAACCCCATGCGGAACGGCTTGGTCGAGAGCGTCAACGGCCGCTTCCGGGACGAGTGCCTCGACCAGCACCTGTTCTCGAACCTGCGCCGTGCCCGGAACCTGGTCGCGGCGTGGCGCGACGACTATAATCATCGCCGCCCCCCACACGAGCTTCGACGGGCTCACACCGTGGGAGTATCACCAACACTCAATAGACGACGAATCCCTGAACAGAGCGAACCAAAGAACGCGGACTCTATGGGGGATCAGATCAAGATGGACACGCCGCAACTGCATCGAACCAGCATCTTGTCGGCAGCCTTCCAGGCTGACCACGGACCGAAGCACGTTCCCGAAATGCCTTGATCAGGAGTCGCGCAATGGCAATCGGAGCGACTGCGCCGAAGGAACACGCCAGCGGGATCAGGTCTGATGGTCGAAATCCCTTGACGGACGGAGACCCGTTACCGAAGTGCTGAGCTAGGAGATCCCGCCCAGACAGACGTTCTTCAGCTCCAGGAAATCATCGATCCCGTACTTGGAGCCTTCGCGGCCCAAGCCGGACTGCTTGATGCCGCCAAAGGGTGCCACCTCGGTCGAGATCAGGCCGGTGTTCACGCCGACCATGCCGCTTTCGAGCGCCTCGGCCACCCGCCAGACCCGGGACAGGTCGTTGGCGTAGAAGTAGGACGCCAAGCCGAATTCACTGTCATTGGCCATGTCGATGACCTCGGCCTCGGTTTCGAAACGGACCAGCGCGGCAAGAGGGCCGAAGGTTTCTTCGTGACAGACCAGCATGTCGCGGGTCACGCCCGTCAGCACGGTCGGCGCAAAGAAGGTGTTGCCGGTGTTCGATCGGCTGCCGCCCGTGGTGACCTCGGCCCCCTTGCTGACCGCATCGGAGATATGCGCCTCGATCTTGGTGACGGCGGCTTTGTTGATCAATGGGCCGGTGGTCACGCCTTCGTCGAAACCATTGCCGACGTTCAGCCGCCGGACGGCGTTCTTCAGCTTTTCGGCAAAGGCATCGTAGATCCCCGACTGCACATAGATCCGGTTGGCGCAGACACAGGTCTGACCATTGTTGCGGAACTTGGCGATCATCGCGCCCTCGACCGCCGCATCGACATCGGCGTCGTCGAAGACGATGAATGGCGCGTTGCCGCCGAGTTCGAGCGACATCTTCTTGATGGTGCCGGCGGCCTGTTCCATCAGGATCTTTCCGACGCGGGTCGAGCCGGTGAAGGTGATCTTGCGCACTTTGGGATTTGTGCAGAGCTCCTTGCCGACGCCCGAGGCATCGGTCGACGGGATGACATTGAACACACCCGCCGGAATGCCCGCGCGCTCCGCCAGAACCGCCAGGGCCAGCGCCGATAGCGGCGTCAGTTCCGCTGGGCGGGCGACAAAGGTACAGCCGGCGGCCAAAGCAGGGCCGACCTTGCGCGCGATCATCGCGTTGGGGAAATTCCACGGCGTGATGGAGCCGACGACACCCACGGGCTGTTTCAGCACCATGATCCGTTTGTCGCGCTGATGGCCGGGGATCACATCGCCATAGATGCGCTTGGCCTCTTCGGCGAACCATTCGATGAAGGAGGCACCATAGAGGATCTCTCCCCGCGCCTCCGCCCAGGGCTTGCCCATCTCGGCGGTCAGGATCGTGGCCAGATCGTCCGCGTTTTCGATCATCAGATCGTTCCAGCGGCGCAGGATCGCGGCGCGCTCCTTGCCGGTCATCGCAGCCCAGCCGGGGCCGGCGGCGTGCGCCGCCTCCACCGCCCGTGCCGTTGCAGCCACATCCAGATCTGCAACCGAGGCAACAAGCTTCCCGGTGGCGGGATCAAAGACGTCGAAGCGCGCCTCGCCCTCGATCCATGCGCCGTTCACATAGGCGCGGGTTTCCAGAAGGCTGGGGTCTTTCAGCGTCAGATTCATCAGGTCGTTCATCTCAGGCCCCTTTCACGGCGTCGATTGAGGCCTCCAGAATGTCGAGCGCCTCGGCAAAGACGTCCTCGGGGATGGTCAGCGGCGCTAGGAAACGGATCACGTTGCCGTGGACCCCGCAGGTCAGCAGAACGAGCCCGCGTCTGAGCGCTTCAGCACGAATGGCGTTGGTCATTTCGGGGTTCGGCGCGCTGCCATCGGCGGTGTTGAACTCTGCCGCGACCATGAAGCCGGGGCCGCGCACATCGACAATTTCCGGCACTCGCGACCGGATTTCGTTAAGACGCTGTTTCAGACGCGATCCAAGGATATTGGCGCGATTGCAGAGGTCTTCTTCCTCGATCACGTCCAGCACCGCATGGGCGGCGGCGATGCCCAGGGGATTGCCGCCATAGGTGCCGCCCAGCCCGCCGGGCGCCGCGGCGTCCATGATCTCGGCCCGGCCGGTGAGCGCGGCCAGCGGCAGGCCCCCGGCCAGACCTTTGGCCATGGTCGTGATGTCGGCGGCGACGTCATAGCCCTCCATCGCGAAGAGGTGACCGGTGCGTGCGAAACCCGTCTGAACCTCATCCGCGATCAACAGGATGCCATGGGTGTCACACAGCTTGCGCAGCCCGCGCATCAATTCGGCGGGCGCGGGATAGAAGCCGCCCTCGCCCTGCACCGGCTCAAGGATGATCGCGGCCACGCGGTCGGGGTCCAGATCGGCCTTGAACAGCTTTTCGATCCCTGCCAGCGCATCGACCGTGGAGGTGCCGTGCAGCTCGACCGGGAAGGGCACATGGAAGACGTCGGGCATCATCGCGCCGAAGCCCTTCTTGTAGGGCGCGACCTTGCCGGTGAGGCTCATCCCCATGAAGGTCCGGCCGTGGAAGCCGCCGCCAAAGGCGATGATGGCGTTGCGACCGGTGGCGGCGCGGGCGACCTTGATGGCGTTTTCTACCGCCTCGGCGCCGGTGGTGACAAAGACGGTCTTTTTCTCGAAATCGCCGGGCACCTTGTCGTTCAGCCGTTCGGCCAGCCGGATGTAATTCTCGTAAGGCAGAACCTGATGGCAGGTATGGGTGAAGGCCTCGGTCTGGCGGCGCACCGCCTCCATCACCTTGGGGTGGCAATGGCCGGTGTTCACAACGGCGATCCCGGCGGCAAAGTCGATATAGCGTTTGCCTTCGACGTCCCAGACCTCCGACCCGGAGGCGCGTTCGACATAGACCTGCGTCTGCATGCCGACACCCCGAGAGATGGCGGCGTCGCGGCGGGCGGAGATTTCGGCATTCAGCATTGTTCCATATCCTGGCTGGAGCGGGGGCAGGCCCCCGTCGATTGTGGTGAGCGGCAGGATATGGCGTTGAATTTTTGGCGAAAGTCTGTTTCTTTAATATCTTAAGTCACTGAATTATATATGGTGAAACAAGAACGTTGATCTATCATGAACGATACTAACAGCGCGCCCGAGGAACGCGAGTTGGGTCTGCGCCTGCGGGCGGTGCGTGACCGGGCCGGACTGTCGCAGCGGGCACTTGCCAAAAAGACGGGCGTGCCCAACTCGACGATTTCGCTGATCGAGGCGGGAAAGATGAACCCGTCCGTCGGCGCGTTGCGGCGTATTCTCGATGGCGTGCCGATCAGCCTGTCGGAGTTCTTTGCCTTCGAGCCGGAGCGCGAGAAAACCAGCTTTTACGCCGCCGGGGAGCTGACCGAAATCGGCAAGGGCAAGGTGTCGCTGAAACAGGTCGGGGCGAGCCTCTTCGGGCGTCAGCTGATGATCCTATACGAGACCTACGAGCTTGGGGCCGACACGGGCCGGGTGATGTATGGCCACGAGGGCGAGGAGGGCGGCATTGTGCTGTCCGGTCGGGTCGAGATCACCGTCGGCGAAGACCGCAAGATCCTCGGGCCGGGTGATGCCTATTACTTCGACAGCCGCGCGCCGCATCGCTTTCGCCAGGTGGGGCCCGAGAAATGCGTGCTGGTCAGCGCCTGCACCCCGCCGACCTTCTGAACACGGGCGCATGCCGGCCGGTCAGGTCTGGGCAAGCTCCAGAAGCAGGATGAAGAGCTCGCGCTCTGTGGTGATATCGAGCTTGTAATACAGGCGATGCTTGTGATTCCGCACGGTCCCGGCACTGATCGCCAGCGCGTCGGCGATGCGTGAATTCGGCTCTCCCTGAACCATCATCGAGACGATCTGCCGCTCTCGCGAGGTGAGCTGATATTTCACCTGAAGCTGGTCCACCAGATCGGCGGCTTCGAGCGCGGTATAGCCCGGCGATTTCTGCTCGACCGTCAGAACCTTTCCTTCCGGCGCGACCGGGTTGGTCTCTGAAAGTTCCGACCATTTCAGGATGAATTCCGTGCCGATCCCGGCTTCGCCGGATTTGCCCGTGGCCAGAAGGGCGTCGATCTCGTGCCGGATGTCCGGAGAGATCGCGCTGTTCCAGGAATCGTTCCTGAAGATCTCCCGGCCCCTGCGGTCCTGCACCAGCATGGAGATCTCGGAATTCTTCAGATCCGTTGCGCCATAATTGACGAAGCTGAGACGGACATGTTGCTGATGCACCATGTTGATCGTGTCGAAGATGAGCTTGGCGCGGAAGATGTCCTGTTCGGAAAAGGTGCGCGAGGACAGATCAATGCAGATCGCGACAAAGACTCCGTTGACGATCGGCAGCATGAAAATCAGCTCGTCGCGTATGTTCGCGGTGCGGAACATGGCGTCGTAAAAGAACGTATCAGCGCTGCCCCGGCGCAGCTCATCGAAGGTTAGAACGGGATTCACGCGGCCTTCCCGCACCCGCCGGAGCAGCGGATCGATCCGGTAATACTGGTCCAGATATTGCGAGACGGCAGCCTCTTCCATGGCATGGTTGGACAGGAATTCCGGCTTTGCGTGCATCGCGTAGCGAATGACCAGGTATCTGTCTGTATTGAAGAAACTGGCCAGTTCCCGGGCCAGGGAGGGGTAGAACATATCCTGGCCGCTGCGCGCGATCACCGTGCCGAGCGACACGAGAAAGTCGATCGCCAGTTTGTCTTTCATGCCGGTGTCATCATCCTCTTGCATGCTTGCCCTGTTCTCTCCCTCCGGCATATGCCCGATCATCCGTCCGCGGCGATGGTGACGGTTGTCACCATACACATGTGAGCCGTCCTGGGGTTTGCTTGATTGCGTCACAGCGCATCGCAACCGGGGACCGAATGCACCGTCAGACCGTTCACACGATTCAGCAAACCCTCCTGAAACGGGAGCGCTCTGCTGCGGAGATTGTAGCGGATGCGCTGGCGCGGGCTGAAGAGGTCCAAAAGCACTGCAATGCCTTCACGCGCATCTTTGCGGAGGAGGCGCTGCAAAGCGCGCGGCGGGCGGATGAGGCTTTGGCCGGCGGAAAGCCCATGCGCGCGCTGGAGGGCGTCCCGGTCTGCATCAAGGATATGACGCCCATAGCCGGGCATCCGCCGACATACGGAACATGGGCGCGGGCGCGAAACGGTGCGCCGGGCGAG
Source organism: Salipiger abyssi (assembly GCF_017311415.1). Classification (GTDB taxonomy): domain Bacteria; phylum Pseudomonadota; class Alphaproteobacteria; order Rhodobacterales; family Rhodobacteraceae; genus Salipiger; species Salipiger abyssi_A. The sequence goes on from NZ_JAEKIS010000009.1 coordinate 106,503, forward strand.
GCGGTGATCGTGTCCCGCCTGAAGCGGGCCGGCGCCATCGTTCTGGCCCGGACCACCACCGCCGAGCTGGCGTTTTCCAGCTTCACCGCGACAGAGCGTTACGGCGTCACGCGAAACCCCTGGGACGGTCGGCGGACCTCCGGCGGCTCGTCCGGCGGCAGCGCAGTCGCGGTGGCCGCGGGTGTTGTGCCACTGGCCGAAGGCTCCGACATGGGCGGCTCCGTGCGCATTCCCGCCGCCGCCTGTGGCGTGGTTGGCTTCAAGCCGAGCCTCGGGCGGATCCCGATGGATATTCTGCCCACGCCTTGCGATACGATCTCGCATTTCGGTCCGCTCGCGGGCTCCGTGCAGGATGCCGTCACGTTCCTGTCGGTGACCGCCGGGCATTCCCCGGCGGATCTTCTGAGCCAGAAGCGACCGTTTCGCGCCACCGAGGCCGCGCCGGGATCTGTGCCCGGGCTGCGGATCGCCGCTTCGGTCGATCTTGGCTATTGCGGTGTCTCTCCGGAGGTCGCGGAGACGTTTCACACCGTTCTGGACCGCCTGCGCGCGCATGGCGCCGATATCCGCGAAGTGCGCCTGCCCTGGACGCGGGCGGTCTTTGACCTCTGGGCCACACATTGGAACGCGCTGCTCTGCGCGATGGCCGAAGAGTTCGAAGACACCTCCCGGATGGGCGTACCACTTCGGCGCTGTCTCGCGCAGGGGCAGGCGGTCAGGGCGCGGGATCTGATGCAGGCGGACCGTCTGCGGAAGGCCATGGCTGCGGACATGGCCGGTATCTTCGAACACTGCGATGCCTTCCTCTGCCCGACGCTGGCGCGCCTCGCGCCCGCCGTCGACAAGACCGATGCTGATTTCGAAGACGATCTGCCAGACGGTCGCTTTCATGCCTTCGACATGACGCACCCCTTCAACATGCTGTCCGCTTATCCCGCCATATCCATGCCCGTAAGCCTATCCGGGGATCTTCCGGTCGGCATCCAGATCGTCGGCCCGGCCTATGAGGACGAGCGCACGCTGGCCGTGGCGGGTGCATTCGAGAAGCTTTTTCCTCCGCTCCCTCTGCCCAAATTCTGAAAGGAGACAGATGTGACACTCCCCGCAATACCAGATGCCGAGTTCGAAGCCCGGCGTGACCGTGCCCGAAAGATGGCGAAAGACGCGGGCCTTGATGCGCTGGTGATCTGGTCGCGCAGCGGCAATTCGGTCGAGGCCTATGGCGATCTTTTCTACCTGACGAATTTCGTGTCGCTGTTCCCCTGCGTGCCCGACCGGAAGACCTGGAGCAGCCGTGGCCATGCCGCCCTGATCCTGCCGGTGGACGGCGCGCCGGTGCTTCTGACCGATTATCTCGACGATCCGGAAGACCGCATCAAGGTGACCGATGTCCGCTTTGCTCTCGATCTGGCAGCGGGCACCGGCAAGGCTCTGGCCGATATGGGGCTGCTGGATCGCCGGATCGGGATGGTGGGCATGATGTCCTATCTGGTCAGCGCGCATCAGCGCCTGGAGGCCGCCGCCGGACGCCCCGTTACGTTCGAAAGCGCCGATCATATTCTCGAACGTCTGCGGCTGATCAAGAGCCCGTCCGAGATCGCCATGCTGCGGCACTCCGCCAGCGTTGGGAAAAAATGGATGGATGCCACCATGGCGGCGCTGGTCGAGGGCAATACCGAAGGCGACGCGGTGGGCGCGGGGCTTGCGGTGCTGGCGGCCAATGGCGGTACGCAACAGGACATCGCCATTGCCAGCGGGCCGAACGCGATCCACTACATGGGCAGCTCCGGCGTGCCGCACTGGAACGTGCAGCGGGCGCTGGAACCCGGTGACCTCGTCCATGTCGACCTCTGGGGGCCGGTCTTCGGCTATTATACCGATTTCGCCCGCTCCACCGTTGTCGGTGGCAAGCCCGATGGCGGGCAGAAAGAGCTGCTCGAAGGCAGCCGGGCGCTGATCCATCACATCATCGCCGGGATCGAACCGGGCAAAACCCGGTTCCGCGATCTCTACACGCGCGGCACCGCGTGGCTCGATGCCAACGGCTTTGCCAATCACAAGAGCACGGCGGACGAGACCAACAATTTCAGCCAGCAATTCCCGTGTTTCGGCCATGCCATCGGCCTCGGGATCGACGGGCCGTGGATCGTCGAGGACGAGCAGACCGTGATTCAGCCGAACATGACGATCGCGGTCGAGGCGCTGGTGTCGAAGCTCGGGGTTGGCGCTGCCAACTATGAAGAAGACGTGCTGGTGACCGATAAGGGCGCGGAAATCCTGACCTCGGCCTGCGACGGCGTGCGCTGGGGCTGAGGCCCGGACTGGCGGACCGGACAGGCTCCGGTCCGCCTTACAGAAACACAAACGACAGGGAAAACGACATGAAACTCACTTATTTTGCAGGCGCGATGCTCGCCGCCGGTGCGATGTCTCAGATGGCCGCCGCGCAGGAGACGATCAAGATCGGCGCCCCCATTCCCTTGACGGGGTATTTCGCCGCCGATGGTCAGACCATGCAGGAGGCGGTCGATCTGGCCGCCGCTGATCTGAATGCCGAGGGCGGTGTGCTGGGCAGGCAGGTCGAGGTCGTCACCTTCGATATCGGCGACCTGACGCCCGACAAGCTCACCGCCGCTGCCGCCAATCTGATCGAACGCGACGAGGTGAGCGTGCTCATCAACGGCTATGGCGGCATGGGGCCGGATATCCCGGCATTCTGCCCCTATGGCATCCCCTACATCCACAACGATGCCGTCAGCAGCGTGGTCGATCTCGCCGAGCGGATGAATTGCGGCGCCATTTTCAACGCCTCGGATATCGACGTGAATTACGGTCGCATCGTCTTCGAGCAGATGCTTGCAAGCGGCTACGACTTCCCCTCCGAAACCCTCGCGCTCGTGCATGGCGATTACGAATGGGACATCAATGTCGCCAAGGGCATGGCGGAGGCGGCGGAAGCGGCCGGATGGACCGTCGTTTATGAACAGGAAGTGCCCTACGATACGGTCGAGTGGACCAACGTCATCGGCAAGCTGAACGACGCCAAGCCCGGCCTGATCCATTTCGAGGCGCTTGATCCGTCGGTCGCCACGACCTTCATGTCGCAGCTCGCCCTCGACCCGGTTCCGGGCGCGGCGCTCAATATCGGCTATATCGGCGCGACCCCGGGTGTCGACGACGCGATTGCCCAGGGACAGGCTGAGGGGGTCTTTACCTTCACCCTGAACGCACACGGCACCGACGAGGCGGGCGTGGCTTTCGAGCAGGAGTGGATGGCGGCCTATGATGCGGAACCTCCGGTCAGCCTCGCCGCTGCGGTTTATGATATGGTCCACCTTTGGGCGGGCGCTGTCGAAGCCGTTGGCGACGACCGCGATTTCGCGGCTGTTGCGGAGCAGATCGGGGCGCTCGATTTCGACGGGATCGCCGGCACCTATGCCTTCAACGACCGCAACTTCATCGACTCCAGTGCCGAGACCCAGCCGGCCCAGCTGTTCCAGATCCAGGATGGCAAACGCGTACCGGTTGTCATCGGCGACGAGGTCGTTGCGCCGGTAACCGCCGCGGAGTGACGTGTCTCGTGGCGCCGGCCCGCATCTGACGGGCCGGCGCCCGCGCGTCGATGTCTGCCGGAGGGGATCAAATGACGTCAAATCATATCATGTCGCTGAACAAGGTCGGAATGCGGTTCGGGTCCTTCCAGGCCCTGTCCGATCTGTCTTTCGATATCGACGCGGGCGAAGTGCTCGGCGTCGCGGGGCCGAACGGCGCGGGCAAGAGCACGCTGCTCAATGTCTGTACCGGCGGGCTCTGCCCGACATCCGGGAGCGTGCTGCTCGACGGGCAGGACATCACCGCCCTGCCGCGCCATTCGAGATGCTCCAAGGGCATCGCGATGACCTTTCAGATTCCAACGGTCATTTCGTCGCTGACCGTGGCCGAAAACCTGCTGGTGGGCCGGAGTTTTGGCGGCAGCCACAGGCATGATTTCGACGCCATTGTCGAGATCGCCGGGCTGGGCGATGTGCTCGGCGCCGATGCCGGGACGGTGGATCTGCTGACGCGCAAGGCGATCATGCTCGGCGCCGCCCTCGCGACGGGCCCGCGGATCGTTTTCATGGACGAGCCGCTTGGCGGTCTGAACGCGGACGAGATCAAGCGCTTCGTGCAGATGATCGACCGCTGCCGGCAGGCATTCGGTGTCACCGTCGTCATGGTCGAGCACAAGACCCGCGCGCTTGCCGAGATCGCCGACCGTATTCTGATCATCAATTTCGGCAAGTTCGTCTGCCTCGACCGCCCCTCCGTCGTACTCAACGACGACCACGTTGTCGAAATCTACCTCGGGAAGAAACACGATGCTTGAAGTTGACAGGATCAATGTCAGCTATGGCGACTTTCATGTGCTGCACGACGTTTCGCTGAAGGTTGAAAAGGGCGAAATGGTCGCCGTCCTCGGCGCCAATGGCCATGGCAAGAGCACCCTGCTGAAAGCCCTGTGCGGTCTGCTGCCAATCCAGAACGGGACTGTCCGCTATGAGGGGTCCGACATCACCCGGCTTGCATCGACGGAGCTGGTGCAGCGCGGTCTCGTCTACGTCGCCGAAGACCGGCGGCTGTTCCGCGACATGACGGTGCTCGACAACCTCATGCTCGGCGCGTTCAACACACGCGCCTGGAAATGCCGCGAAAAGACGCTCGATCAGGTCTTTGCGCTCTATCCGCGTCTGGAGGAGCGCCGGCATCAGCTTTGCCGCCATCTCAGCGGGGGTGAGGCGCAGATGGTTGCGCTGGGGCGCGGGCTCATGTCGAAGCCGCATCTTCTGGTCATCGACGAGCCGTCTCTCGGGCTCGCGCCGAACCTGACGGCGCAGATGATGGAAACGATCCACGACCTGAACAGGGCCGGGATGACCATCCTGTTGGTCGAGCAGAACGCGGCGCTGCTGACCGGACACATAAGCCGGAGCTACGTGATCGAAGAGGGTGTGATTGCCGAGGGCGATCTTTCGGCATTCGGGGAGTTGCAGTGATGAACATCGTCGAAATCCTGATCAGCGGCACGACACAGGGTGCTGTCTACTGCGTGATCGCGATGGGACTGTCGCTCGTCTATGGCACGTCCCGCATTCTCAATTTCGCCCATGGCGCGCTCTACACCCTTGGCGGCTATATCGCGTGGTTTCTGATGTATGGCGGCCCGGGCCTGTCCTTTGGCCTCGCATTCGTCGTGTCGCTGCCGCTGCTCTTCTGTATCGGCGTGGCACTTGAGGCGGGCATCATCCGCCCGCTCCGGCGCCACGCGAACTGGCAGATCAACGCAATCATGGTCACCCTCGGACTGGCCTTCGTGATCGAGAACGGGTTGCAGCTCCTCTTCGGGCCGAAAACCAAGACCATTCCCGCCTTTATCGAGGGCGGTGTCTCCATCGGCGGGACGACGGTCTCGCTCTACAAGATTGCGCTTGTCGGCATTTCGGTCCTGCTCGTGGTGCTGCTGGAGCTGTTCCTGGCGCGCACGCGGGCGGGAAAATCCGTTCAGGCGGTGTCGCAGGATCTTCAGGCGGCGGCGCAGGTCGGGATCAATGTGAACCGTGTCTTCGGTCTGGCCCTCGGCCTGTCGGTCGTGCTGACCGGGGCGGCGGGCATTCTGCTCGCACCGGTCTTTCAGATTTCGCCCACCGGCGGCTGGTCGCCTTTTCTGAAAGCCTTCGTGATCGTCGTCTTCGGCGGGCTGGGAAGCACGCGGGGCGCCATGCTCGCGGCGTTCATCCTGGCGTTTCTGGAGGCCATCGTCGTTGCCTCCGTGGGGCCGGGCTGGGCGATGCCGGCCTGGCTCATCGTGCTGATGATCGTCCTGATGACACGGCCGAAGGGCCTCTTGGGGGTATGGGAGAACTGAGATGACAAAACCGATACAAGACAGCCGGTCCAGACCCGCCGGCCTGAGCTCGCGGTTCACGGGCGCCCACTATCTCCGCGACAGCCTGGCGTTTCTCGGCTGCGCGATGGCGTTTCTCGCCGCAGGGCTCGTGATCGGCGAAAACTACGTGTTCCACATCCTGATCCTGATCTGCATCTGGAGCGCGGTCATCGCGGGGTGGGATCTTCTGATCGGCTATGCCGGTGTCTTCAACTACGCTCAACTCGTGTTTTTCGCCGTCGGCGCCTATGGCAGCGCGATGCTGTCGGTGTCGGGCGGCCTGCCCGCGCTCGCCGCAATCCCGCTCGCCGCCGGGATCGGCGGGCTTTTCGGCGCGCTGATCGCCATTCCAAGCGCCCGCCTCAAGGGGGAATACGTCGCCCTCTTCACCTTTGCGGTGCATCTCGCGCTGCCGTCGATCCTGCAACAGACACGGGGTCTCGGGACAGGGGGCAGTACGGGTATTCTGGGCCTGCCGCCGATCTCGCTGTTCAGCCAAACGTTCTATGCGATCGACAAACAGGCCTGGTTCCTCATGGCCCTGATCGTCGCCGTGATCTGCATCTACCTGATCTATTTCGTCGTGCTGCGCAGCAGGTTCGGCCTGGCGCTTCTGGCGATGCGCGACGCGCCGGCCTTTTCCGAGGCGCTCGGCGTGAACGGGCGCCGGTATCAGATCGCCGCCTTTGCAATCTCGGCTGCCATCACCGCCTTTGCCGGCGCGTTCTATGCACATTACACCGCCGTGGTGACGCCGCGCATTCTCGGGACGGAGTTCTTCCTGATGGCGATGGTGATGCTCGCCATCGGGGGCATGGGCCGGTTTCCCGGGGCGCTGCTCGGTGTCTGTGTCGTCGTTATCGGCAACGAAGTGCTTCGCAGTTTCGACAGTTATCGGCTGTTCGCGCTGGGGCTGATCGTCATCGGTTCGGTGATATTCCTGCCGCACGGGCTGGGTGGTGTCCTAAGACGTTTTGGTAAAAAGGATTCTCCTCGGGCTTAGGCTCAGGACCCATTGATTGTGGCGGAGAGGCGTGATTCACCGTCCGGCAACAAAGCGGTGATCTGTCTGATCTCTTCTGGCTGAGCGATGCGCAGATGGCGCGTCTGGAGCCTTACTGCCCCAAGCCGCCCAGAAAATGAAGGCGCGCATGCAGGCCGGCTATTGGGTGCACAGGGCTGCCTATCGCACCCAGAAGGGCCACGGCAAGATCCTGGTCCGCGACGAACCGCTTGCCTCGATTGTCCAGGAAGCCTTCGAAGGCTATGCATCTGGCCGCTTCCAGACCCAGGCCGAAATCAAACGCTTCTTCGAGGGGTTTCCCGCGTTTCCGCGCGACCAGAAAGGTACGGTCACGCAACAACGCGTCACCGACATCCTGACCCACCCCATCTATACCGGCCATATCCCCAGCGCGCATTCCGGCCTCAGCTGGTTCAAGGGGCATCATGAGGCGCTGATCACGCTGGAGCTCTTCGACAGGGTCCAGACCCTTCGCCAAGGCACCCAAGCGCAAGAATATCGGCGATGCCTTCGCCCTGCGCGGCACGATCGTCTGTGCCGAGTGCGAAGTGCCGCTGCGCCCCTCCCTCACCCGCGGCCATTACCCATACGACCTCTGCCAGACCAAAACCTGCTCGAGCTATGGCAAATCCATTCCCCGCGACCGGCTGGAGGAGGAAGTCGGAACGATCATCAAAACCCTGCAACCCTCTCGCGACCTGATCGCCCTGGCCACGGCCATGTTCCGCCACGCGTGGGACCAGCGCCGCGCCCAGGCCGAAGACATCCGCGGCGCCGCCCTCCGCCAGATCGCGGATTGCGACAAACAAATCGCCAAGCCCCTCGACCGCGTCGTCGAAACGACAAATGCCAGAGTCGTCACGGCCTATGAAACCAAGATTGCCAGCCTCGAACATGACAAGGCGCGTGTCGCCGAGAATCTGGTGCTTCGAACAGAACCGGTGGGACCGTTCGAGGAAAAACGAGAACCTCTCCTGACATTCCTCGCAGGCCCCTGGAAACTCTGGGCATCCGAGCAAATCACCCTACGCAGGACGGTGCTCAAACTGGCCTTCGCAGGGCGGCTCAAATATGACGGGAAAACAGGGCCTAAAAGCCCGGAAATCTCCTTCACATTCAAGGCATTACAGCGCCTTCAGGAAGGGGAAGTCTGTTTTGGTGCGGTCGAGAAGACTCGAACTTCCACGGGAGTTACCCCACAGCGACCTCAACGCTGCGCGTCTACCAATTCCGCCACGACCGCACTGCCATTGGCTTGGTGACGCGCTCTCTACAAAAGCTGCGCGGAGAAGGGAAGAGGGAAATCGCATTCCGATCAGATTTTCGCGCACCGCGTGCATCGACGCAAAAAGGCGGGCGCCAGCGGCACCCGCCTGCCCGCCCTCAACGGGCACTCAGTTCTCGATCGTGAAGACCGGCAGGGTCGCCGCCTTTGTCACCATACCTTCCGGCGCCGTCTGCACCGCGGCATTGCCGCCGAGCATGAGCGAGGCCTTGCGCAGCAAGCCCGCGCGCTCCGGCTGTCCGGACGCAAAGACCGGCACAGCACCACCGTCCAGCGCGTCGAGCGCCTGACCGTACCAAGAGACCGCGAGATCGAGCCGTTTGCTGGCGCCGAAGCCCTGGCTTAGGTGATGGCCCAGAAGCTCTGCATAGGGCGCCTGGCCGAGCGAGACCAGCATCAGCGCCGCAGCCATCGCGGTATCGAGATCATCGGTCTTGTAGCCGGAGGCAAGGCAGATCTGCGCGGTTTTTTCCAGCTGCGCCGGCGACATGCCCGTCGAGAGCAGGAACTGTCCGACGCCTTGCAGCACCTCTTCGCGCGGTTGCAGCGACACCGCCGCCACGTTTTCCTTGAGGAGCTCGCCGAAGCTCGCGCATTGCGCGGCGATCTGCTGCGGTGTCGCGCCGGCCACCTGCGCCATGAGCTCTTCGCCACGCGCAATGGCATAGGTGCGGGTGAGGCACATCTGCTCGTCCATCGCCACGACCGGGTCAGTCAGCGTGTCGGCGGTGATGTAGCCGCCATTGGTCGAGGTCACGAGGCTGACTGTGTTGCAATGCGACGCGAGCGAGGCCTCCACCGGGGCCGCGCCGAAGAAATTCGGCAGCGCCGGGCTGGCGGGCTGCGCGGCAACGGGCGCGGTCGAGGGCACCACCGGCTGCGCAGAGGCAACCGGCGGTGCCACCCCTGCCCCGGACATCGCCGCCATCTGGGTCTGCGGCGGCAGCTGCGGTGCGGGCATGCCCGGAGAGGCCGCCGTCATGGTGCCGCCATCGCCGGTCTTGGCGCAGGTGCCGCGCTGACAGGTGAACATCGCCGGTGTCACGTTGAAGGCCTGGAAATCATTGCGCTCGTAGCCATCGGGCGTCGAGGCGAAGACCCGCACCGCGCAACTCTGCGCGCTGCACCAGAAGGCCGAGCCGGTCACCGAGGTGTCGATCAGGTAATCGGTGCGCCCGTCGCCATTGATATCGGCGAGCTGGATGAAACCGTGGCGCTGCACCAGCTGCTCCGCCGTCGGATCGGAGCTCTTGGCGATCTCGTTCACGGCCGCAGCCACAACGCTGGGCAGGCCGTAATGTCCGCCGATGGAGGCGGTGGCCAAGTTGCCGCTGCCATTCATCTGCTCGTCGCGATAGGCCGTCAGCAGCCCCTTCACGCCCATCGGAGAAGAGGCGATCATCTGCGCAGTGGTCGGCCCGCCCGCCTGGGCGCGATGATAGGAACCGATTAGGAAATCGCGCTCGTACTGGGTGATCTGGCCGGTGGGCGAATAGCCCATATGCGCCTGATAGGCAGAGATCGCGCTACGGCTGCGGCTGCCCATCACACCATCTACCGAACCCGCGTCGAAGCCGAAATAGTTCAGCGCGGTCTGGGTGTCGCGATTCTGCTGGCGCTGCGCGGAGTTCGCAGAACTGCTCTTGTAGGTCTTCTTGGCGGGTGCGCGATAGACCTTCTTCTGCGGCTGGTTGGCGATGGCGCTGCCGATGATGCCCCCCACCAGACCGCCGACAAAGGCGTTGTCGGCAAGGGCGGGAAGCGGGGTAAGCGCGACGCTAGCGGTCAGCAAACCTGTTACGAAACGACGTTTCACAGGGAATCTCCTCTATAAAAATATGGGCGCCGGGAGATTATGAGCGCTGCGTGCCATGCCCTCACCAAACGATCCGTGGCAAAAATCGTCCCCCCAGATCACGATTCTGTCAACCTTGCACTGACGCCAATTCGCGACAAGCCGGGAATACCCGCGCCAAAACCCGGTCTTGACGCCCTCCGAAACTGCGCCTAGCCCGCTTTTTCATGACCGAATGGATCACCAGCGACGGCCTGACCGGCTATGAAGAGGCGGTCTCCTTCATGGAGGACCGCGCCGGCAAGATCGCGCGCGGCGAGGCCGAGGAGGCGATCTGGCTGCTCGAACACCCGCCGCTCTACACCGCCGGCACCTCGGCACGGCGTGAAGACCTGCGCGACCCGGGCCGCTTCCCGGTCTTTGAGAGCAAGCGCGGCGGGCAGTACACCTATCACGGGCCGGGCCAGCGCGTGGTCTATGTGATGCTCGACCTAAACAAGCGTGGGCGCGACATCCGCCGCTTTGTCCAGCAGCTCGAAGCCTGGGTCATCGCAGCGCTCGCCGAATTCAACGTCACCGGCCATATCCGCGAGGGCCGGGTCGGCGTCTGGGTCGAGCGGCCCGACCGGCCGCGCCTGCCCGACGGGCGCATGGCCGAGGACAAGATCGCCGCCATCGGCATCCGCTTGCGCAAATGGGTGAGCTTTCACGGCATCTCGATCAATGTGGAGCCGGATCTGGAGCATTTCTCCGGCATCGTGCCCTGCGGCATTTCCGATTACGGCGTGACCAGCCTGGTCGATCTCGGCCTGCCGGTGACGATGACAGATGTCGATGTGGCGCTAAAGCGCGGCTTTGCCGAGACCTTTGGCGACTGACCGGGGACGCGGCTATCGCAGCCGCTTTTCCATATAGACCCGGTGCAGCCCGTTCACCTCGGCGCGGTGTGTCTCCTCATAGCCGCGCCTGGCATAGATCGCGATATTCTCGACCATTGTCACATGGGTATAGAGGCAGATCCGGTCGTAGCCCCGGCGCAGCGCCTCTGACTCTGCGTGATCCATCAGCAGGCGGCCATAGCCCCTGCCCTGCGCCTCCCCCGCGACGGCCACATTGTCGAGCAGCAGGTGATCCGGCGCATCGATCAGCACGAGGAGGCCCGCGACCTGCCCCGCCGCGCACAGCACCAGCAGACGTCCGGCGGCGAGATGAGCGGCGTAATCGTCGCGCATCGGGCCGGGCAGCAGCCCCATGCGCGGCACGTAAGGACGATAGGCCGCGTCGACCAGCGCGCGGATCGCCTCCAGCTCCTCGGGCTCCGCCGGGGCGATGGTGACAGGTGTGTCCTGCATGGGGGCTCCCTGCAAAAAATCTGACCGGAGCGGCTGGATCTGGGGAGAAGGCCGCCCCGGTCAGGCTATCCCGCGTGCGGTGGGAACAAAACCGTCCGCGGGTGCAAACGCGGCCGCCTTGGGACGGGACGGCGCGTCTGTTCGATTGCTTTGCGGCCTCAGCGGGCGCCGAAGACATGCGCGAGGATCTGATCCCGGCGCAGCCCCATCTCTGCCAGTTCGCCATCGTCGAGCGCCCGCAGCGCCGCCACCCGGGCGGCAAGCCGGCGCTGGCGCTCGGCGAAGGGCGTGTCGAAGAGCCGGGCCAGCCGACGCGACAACGGCTCGGCGAGGCTGTGGTCGGTGAAATAGGTCATGGCGGTTTCCCCGGAGGCAGCGGTGATGAACAGAAGTTGTGATGGAGTGTGCCGGGTTCCGCCGCCGCGCGCAGGTCAGGAAAACCTGACGCAGGGGCAGGATCGGGGTGGGGAATACCCGACCCAGGCCCGGATATGACGCCGCAGCGCCGATGCAAGAAGGTGCGACAATAAAGTTTGATCCAGATCAAACGGCTATATGGACGCGCCAGTGGCGACCTTTTAAAAGGGAGACTGGAAAGAGGGGTGGTCTGCACATGTTTGCGGCCCCCGGGGACGCGATCAAGACGAGATCAACAGGAGGCAGACAATGGCAGACGCCGCCATTCACGGCCACGAACATGAGGACAACCGGGGGTTCTTTACCCGCTGGTTCATGTCCACGAATCACAAGGATATCGGGATTCTTTACCTGATTACCGCTGCGATCGTGGGCCTCATCTCGGTGTGCTTTACCGTTTACATGCGACTGGAGCTCATGGAGCCCGGCGTGCAGTACATGTGCATGGAAGGGGCGCGGCTGTTCCCCACCTCCACCGCGGAGTGCTCGCCCAACGGCCATCTCTGGAACGTGATGATCACCGGCCACGGCATCCTGATGATGTTCTTCGTGGTGATTCCCGCGCTGTTCGGCGGTTTCGGCAACTATTTCATGCCGTTGCAGATCGGCGCGCCGGACATGGCCTTCCCGCGGCTGAACAACCTCAGCTACTGGCTCTATGCCGCCGGCACCACGCTCGCGGTCTGCTCGGTCTTCGCTCCGGGCGGCAACGGCCAGCTCGGCTCGGGCATCGGCTGGGTGCTCTACCCGCCGCTCTCGACCAACGAGGCCGGCATGTCGACCGACCTGGCGATCTTTGCGGTGCACGTCTCGGGCGCCAGCTCGATCCTCGGCGCGATCAACATCATCACCACCTTCCTGAACATGCGTGCCCCCGGCATGACCCTGTTCAAGGTGCCGCTCTTCGCCTGGTCGGTCTTCGTCACCGCCTGGCTGATCCTGCTGTCGCTGCCGGTTCTGGCGGGCGCCATCACCATGCTGCTCACCGACCGTAACTTCGGCACGACCTTCTTCGATCCGGCCGGCGGCGGCGACCCGGTGCTCTACCAGCACATCCTGTGGTTCTTCGGCCACCCGGAAGTGTATATCGTGATCCTGCCGGGCTTCGGCATCGCCAGCCACGTCATCGCCACCTTCTCGCGCAAACCGGTCTTCGGCTACCTGCCGATGGTCTGGGCGATCATCGCCATCGGCGCGCTCGGCTTCGTGGTGTGGGCGCACCACATGTATACCGTGGGCATGTCGCTGACCCAGCAGAGTTACTTCATGCTGGCCACCATGGTGATCGCGGTGCCGACCGGGGTGAAGATCTTCTCCTGGATCGCGACGATGTGGGGCGGCTCGATCGAGTTCAAGACGCCGATGCTCTTCGCCATCGGCTTCCTGATCCTGTTCACCGTCGGCGGCGTGACCGGCATCGTGCTGAGCCAGGCCGGCGTGGACCGCGCCTATCACGACACCTATTACGTCGTGGCGCATTTCCACTACACCATGTCGATGGGCGCCGCCTTCACGATCTTTGCGGGCTGTTACTTCTACATGCCCAAGATGACCGGCAAGATGTATCCGGAACTGCTCGGCAAGCTGCATTTCTGGATGTTCTTCATCGGCGTGAACCTGACCTTCTTCCCGCAGCACTTCCTGGGCCGTCAGGGCATGCCGCGCCGCTATATCGACTATCCGGAGGCCTTCGCCACCTGGAACGCCGTGTCGAGCTGGGGTGCGCTGTTGTCCTTCTCCTCGTTCCTGCTGTTCTTCGGCATCGTGATCTACACGGTGCGCGCGGGCAAACCCGCCACCGAGAAGAACCCGTGGAACGAATACGCGGACACGCTGGAATGGACCCTGCCCTCGCCGCCGCCGGAGCACACGTTCGAACAGCTCCCGAAGCGCGAAGACTGGGACAAGCAGCACGCCCACTAAGCGCTGCCTGACAAACCACCAAAAAGGCCCCGGCTCCCCGCCGGGGCCTTTTTGCATGGGCAGAGCGGCCCGTCCGGCTTCGCCCGCCGGCATCGCATCCGCCCCGGGCTCTCCCTCTCCCTCTCCCTCTCCCTCTCCCTCTCCCTCTCCCTCTCCCTCTCCCTTCAGAAAGGGCGCGCAAGACCAGCGTCTTTCTCAACCCCGTCCCTTCATCTTTCTCCAAATACTCCCCGCAACGCCGGCCACAGGCGGGCCCATCCCCCTTGCGCGCCGTCGCAAAACAGGCTGCACTCATCCCATGACTCTGCCCGACCGTTTCGCCGTCCTCGCCGACATCCATGGCAATGCCGACGCCCTGCGTGCGGTGCTGCAAGACATCGACGCACAGGGGATCGATACAATTCTGAACCTTGGCGACATGTTCAGCGGACCGCTCGCGGCGGGCGAGACCTGGGCGCTCCTGCGCGACCGCGCCTTCCCGACCGTGCGGGGCAATCACGACCGCTATCTCATCGAGCAATCCCCTGCGGAGATGCAGCCCTCCGACCGCGCGGCCCATGACGATCTCCCGCCCGAGGCGCTCGACTGGCTGCGCAATCTGCCGGTGGGCCTGGAGCTGGACGAGGCCCTGCTCTGCCATGCCACGCCGGAGGACGATCAGACCTACTGGCTCGAAGACGTGAGCGCCGAGGGCCATGTCCACCCCGCGCCCCGCCCGAGCGTTGCGGAGAGGCTGGGCGCGGTCGCGCAGCCGCTCATCCTCTGCGCCCACACGCATCTGCCGCGCACAGTGCGGCTGGGGGATCAGCTCATCGTCAACCCGGGCAGCGTCGGCTGCCCAGGCTATACCGACACGCATCCGGTGCCCCATGTCGTGCAGACCGGCACGCCCGATGCCTGCTATGCCCTGCTCGCCCGCGCGGGCGCGCGCTGGCAGGTCACGCACCGGCATGTGCCTTATGACAGCACCCGCATGGCGGCGCTCGCCCGCGCCCGGGGGCGCGAAGATTGGGCAGAGGCGGTGGCGACGGGTTGGCTCACGCAATAAATGCAATCCTGCGGCATCTTTGCCTTAGACGCCGCCGGCACAGCTGATAAATTCGCGCCGTCATGCCGTATCGCTGGGAACAGAAAACCGCCGAACCGCAGGCGGCCGAGCTGCATCTCTGGCCGCACCAGTCGCTCTCGGCGCACGGGTTCTCGCTGTTCATCCTCAGCTTCTTCCTGCTGGCGCTGATCCCTTTCTTCGGACTCATCGGCACGGTGCTGCTCTGGGGGCTTCTGCCCTTCATGCTGGCGGCGGTGGCGGGGATCTGGTTCGCCATAATGCGCAACAGCCGCGACCGGCGCATCCTCGAAGTGCTGACGCTCAGCCCCGAGCGCACCTGCCTCATTCGTCACAACCCGCGCGGCCCCGCGCAGGACTGGGAGAGCAACACCTACTGGGTGCGCGTTGCGATGCACGAGCGCGGCGGGCCGGTGCCCTTCTATGTCACGCTCCAGGGGGGTGGACGGGAGGTTGAGATCGGCGCGTTTCTGAGCGAAGACGAGCGCAAGGCGCTTTTTGCCGAGCTGAGCGACAGGGTGCGGATCCTCACCCGCCCCTGACGCCACCCCTGAAGGATGATGCGATGGCGCAGGCCCAAGCGACGCCGAAACTCAAACGCGCCGCGCTGCTGGCAGCGGCAGCGCTCAGCCCAGGGCTCGCCCGGGCGTTCTCGCCCGCTCCCTCGGAGACGGCGGCACTGGATCTGCGCGCGGCGCTGCGCGGGCGGGCGCAACCGCGGGCGGAACAGGTGATCTTCCTCGTGCCGCTGGTCGGCCCGCATCACGTGAGCGACTGGCAGGCGGTGACGGCGCGGCTGGCGCAGACCGTCGAAAGCTTCCGCCGGCAGGAGGGCGCCTGGCAGGCGGTGATCTGCTGTCAGGAACGCCCGCCCCTGCCCGACGACCCACGGCTGCACTGGCTGCCCTTCAACGACCCGACCCCTGGCAACGACAAGTGGCGCAAGCTGGCGGCGCTCTGCGATCATCTCGCCACGATGCAGACCGGCCCGGCGTATGTCATGAGCTTCGACGCCGACGACCTGCTGCGCGAAGGCCGCGTGGGCGAGATGCTGGAGCGGCAGGCGCGGGGCTATCTGGCCGAGACCGGCTATGTCATGGATCATGGCACCCGCGACGTGGCGCTGGCCGGGCCGCGCAGCCCCCGGCATCCGCTGCGCAAACCCTTATGGAAGCTCTGCGGCTCCTGCGCGGCGCTGCTGCACGACCCGGCCCTGCCGCAAAGCGCCGCCTTCCTGCGCGCCATGACGGCGCATGAGCACCGCATGTTCCCCTATCTCGCCCGACTCGCGGGCAGGCGGCTTGCCGCGCTGCGCCACCCTTCGGTGCTCTACGTGCTCAATCACGGCGAAAATTTCGGCGCGCGGCGCGGGCGCGTGGGCTTCAAGAGCCGCTTCGTGCGGCGCTACCCGGTCGATCCTCTGGACTGGGCGCAAGCGGCCGGAGAATTCCCCGCCCCCTGAACCGCGCCACAAATCTCTTCGAAGAGATTTGCAAGATCCTTCGAAGGATCTTGCCGCCGCTCAGCCGCCGGCCGCCAGCCGGTCCTTGACCATGGGTCCGACCGAGCCGAAATCCATGCGGCCCTGATAGCGCGTCTTCAGCACCCCCATCACCCGCCCCATATCGCGGATCGAGCTTGCACCCACCTCCGCCACGGCGGTGTCGAGCGCGGCCGAAATCTCTTTCTCGCTCAGCGGCTTGGGTAGAAACTCCTCGATCACCTCGACCTCGGCCAGCTCGCGCTCCGCCAGGTCCAGCCGGCCACCCTCTTCATAGGTCCGCGCGCTCTCGCGGCGCTGCTTGACCATCTTGCCGAGGATCGCCAGCAGCTCGCTCTCGGCGACCCCGTCGCTGCCGTCGGCCCGTGCCGCGATGTCGCGGTCCTTGAAGGCGGCATTGATCAGCCGCAGTGTCGACAGACGGTCCGCCGCCTTGTCCTTCATCGCCTGCTTGGTCGCAGCCGAGATGCGTTCACGCAATTCCATTGAAACGGTATCCCCAAAGCCATTCCGAGCGTCCAAACTACCGAAAGCCCCGCGGCGGCGCAACTCTGCTTCCCGCCACGTTATCCCATTGATTTTCATGTACTTTACATTTTTCACGGAGTCTTGACCCCGCCCCGTGCAGGTTTTACCTATGGCGCAATTTGCCGTCCGCCCGCTGCCATCAGGAGTCGCCCCATGCCCCAGAACCCCAAGCCCACCGCCTGCCTCGCCCTCGCCGACGGCACGCTGTTCTATGGCCAGGGCTTCGGCGCCACCGGCCAGACCGAGGCGGAGCTTTGCTTCAACACCGCGATGTCGGGCTATCAGGAGATCATGACCGACCCCTCCTATGCGGGCCAGATCGTGACCTTCACCTTCCCGCATATCGGCAATGTCGGCGTGAACCCGGAGGATGACGAGACCGCCGATCCGGTCGCCGCCGGCATGGTGGTGAAATGGATGCCAACGGCGGCGTCGAACTGGCGCGCGGTGCAGGAGCTCTCGGACTGGCTGGCGCCGCGCGGACGCATCGCCATCGGCGGCATCGATACGCGGCGGCTGACCCGAGCGATCCGCCAGTCGGGCGCGCCGCATGTGGCGCTGGCGCACGATCCCGACGGCAATTTCGATGTCGAGAAGCTGGTCGCGGCCGCCCGCGCCTTCCCCGGTCTCACCGGGCTCGACCTCGCCAAGGACGTGACCTGCGCGCAGAGCTACCGCTGGGACGAAATGCGCTGGGCCTGGCCCGAGGGCTATGCCCCCCAGACCGCCCCCAAGAAAAAGGTGGTTGCCGTGGATTACGGCGCCAAGCGCAATATCCTGCGTTGCCTCGCCTCGGCGGGCTGCGACGTGACCGTACTGCCGGCCTCCGCGACCAAGGAGGAGGTGCTGGCGCACAACCCCGACGGCGTGTTCCTGTCGAACGGCCCGGGCGATCCGGCAGCGACCGGCAAATATGCCGTGCCGATGATCAAGGGCCTGCTCGACGACACCGATTTTCCGATCTTCGGCATCTGTCTCGGCCACCAGATGCTGGCGCTGGCGCTTGGCGGCAAAACCGTCAAGATGAACCACGGCCATCACGGCGCGAACCACCCGGTCAAGGAGATCGAGACCGGCAAGGTCGAGATCACCTCGATGAACCACGGCTTTGCCGTCGATGGCCAGTCGCTGCCCGCGGGCGTGGTCGAGACGCATGTCTCGCTCTTCGACGGCTCCAACTGCGGGATCCGCATGGCCGACCGTCCGGTGTTTTCGGTCCAGCACCACCCCGAGGCGAGCCCGGGTCCGCAAGACAGCTTCTATCTCTTCGAACGCTTCGTGCAATCGATGTGACGCCAGTAGAATTCTCTGCAAGCCTCTGATTATTAACCCTCTGTTTACCGTCTTCTGCTGATCTGCTCCCATTGCGGGGACAGGAGACGGAGATGAACAGGCAAAGCGCGGTCTTTGAGACGTCTCGTCGCGCTCAATCGGCGTCGCCGCGCGGGCGACCGCTCGGCGCGATCCTGATGCAGAACGGGCATCTGCGCCCGGCCGACGCGGCACTGGCGCTGGCGGAGTGCCACCGCAGCGGTGCAGCGCTGCCGCGGGTGCTGATCGCAGAGGCTCTGGCCAGCCCCGAAGAGGTTCTTGAGGCGCAGGCGCTGCAATACGGCGCCATGCGTCTGGACCGGCTCAGCCATCCACCAGATCCCGAGCTCTCCGGGCTGCTGCCACCGGAAACCTGCCTGCGCCATTCGGTCTTGCCCTGGATGCGGCTCGGCGACACGCTGATCCTGGCGACCGCACGGCCGGAACGGGCCGGTGCGGCGATGGCGGCGCTGTCCAGCGGCGGAACAAAGGTCGCGATGGCCCTGGCGCTGGAAACCGACATCCATACCGAGATCGCCCAGCGCCATGGCGACGCCATGGCGCGACGGGCGGAAACCCAGGTACCCGCGCCAGACAGCTGCCGCGACCTGAATCAGGTGACGCCGGTGCGCGCGCTTCTCGCCGCCGGGTTTGCGCTGTCCTGCCTGTTGCTGCTCGCCACGCAACCGGGGCTGCTGTTTTCGCTGGCGATCGCCGCCGCGGTGACGACGCTCTGTCTCGCGCAGATCCTGAAGCTGGCCGCCCTGTTCGCCAGCCGGCGCCAGACCGACCGCGACGGAGCCGCACTCGAAACTCTGCCCGTGGTCTCGCTTCTCGTGCCGCTCTTTCGCGAAGAAAATATCGCGCGGGATCTGCTTCAGCGCCTGTCGCGCCTCGACTATCCGCGCGCGCGGCTCGATGTGCTGCTGATCCTCGAAGCGCGCGACGACACCACCCGCGCCGCGCTCGCGGCCTTGCAGCTGCCGCCCTGGATGCGGGTGATCGAGGTGCCGGACGGCCCGGTCACCACGAAACCCCGTGCCCTGAACTATGCGCTGCGCTTCAGCCGGGGCGAGATCGTGGGCATCTACGATGCCGAGGACGCGCCCGCCTCCGACCAGTTGCGCCGGGTCGCGGGGCATTTCGGGCGCGCCCCGCCGGCCGTCGCCTGCCTTCAGGGCATTCTCGATTTCTACAACCCCAAGGCCAACTGGCTGTCGCGCTGCTTTACCATCGAATACGCCACCTGGTTCCGGATCATGCTGCCCGGGCTCGCACGGTTGGGCTTTGCCGTGCCGCTGGGCGGCACCACGGTGTTCTTCCGCCGCGCCGCTCTGGAACAGGTCGGCGGCTGGGATGCGCACAATGTCACCGAAGACGCGGATCTCGGCATCCGCCTCGCTCGCCATGGCTATGTGACAGAGCTTCTGCCCATCGTCACCCGCGAAGAAGCCAACAACCGCCTCTGGCCCTGGGTCCGGCAGCGCTCGCGCTGGCTCAAGGGGTACATGATCACCTGGCTGGTGCATATGCGCGCGCCGTCGCGGCTGCTGCGCGATCTCGGCCCCTGGAAAATGCTCGGCTTCCAGCTCATCTTTCTCACCGCGATCCTGCAATTTCTCCTCGCCCCGGCGCTCTGGTCATTCTGGCTGGTGCTGGCGGGCTGGCAACCGCCGATTGCCGCATGGCTGCCGCCGCAGGGGCTGCAAGCGCTGCTCTGGGGCTTTCTCGGCGCCGAAGCGATCTCGCTGCTGGTCGGGATCGCCGCCGTCTCGCGCAGCCCGCATGCCGGGCTGCTGCCCTGGGTGCCGACGCTGTTCCTGTATTTTCCACTCGGCGCCATCGCCGCCTACAAAGCCGCGTGGGAACTGCTCACCCGTCCCTTCTTCTGGGACAAGACCATGCATGGCAAATCCGCCCCGGACCACGCGGGCGCCGACATTCCCGAAGAGAAAACGCCCTGAGCCTCAGTCCACCTTCTGGCTGTCGAGCTTCAGCCGCGTCACGAAGGCCACCGAGATATGATCGCGCAGCGCCTTGTAGGCGGCATCCTCGTCGCGCCGGGCAATGGCATCGACAATCGCCTTGTGCTCGGCCAGCGCGATTTCGCCCCGCCCCTGAGCGGCGAGCGAGGTCGTGGCCATCAGCGCCATGGAGCGGTGCACCAGATCGAGCTGCTGCACAAGAAACCGGTTGTGCGAGGCGAGATGGATCATCTTGTGAAACCGCCGGTTGGCCCGGGCCAACGCGGTGGGATCGTTCAGCAGCGCCCGATCCTCGCTCACCATGTCGCGCAGAACCTGGATCTCTTCCTCGCTGGCGTGGCGTGCCGCCAGCCGCGCCGCCAGCCCCTCCAGCTCGGTGCGCACAACATAGAGCTCGGCCATCTGGTTGTGATCCAGCGAGGCCACGATCAGCGAGCGCCCATCACGGGCAAGCAGCGATTGCGTTTCGAGCCGCTGCAACGCCTCGCGGATCGGCGTGCGCGATACGCCGAAGCGCTCCGCCAGCTCGCTTTCCACCAGCCGGTCGCCGGGGCGGTACACCCCGGAATCGATCGCCTCCAGGATCAGCGTATAAGCGTCCTTGTTGGGCGTCCGGATCTGGTTCATCTATCTCTCCTCGCTCAATCCGGCACACGATAGCGCCAGCAGGGCCGCGGGATCAATGCACCCATTGCCGCAAGTGCCGCACAGGATTAGGGTTATACCATGGTGAAACGGCATTTCTCCCATGTGCGGCACTGGGTGTTCGACCTCGACAACACCCTCTATCCGCCCGCTGCCCGGCTCTTCGACCAGATCGAGCGCCGGATGAACGATTTCGTCATGCGCAGCCTCGGCATCGCGCGGGACGAGGCGGACCGGCTGCGCAAGAGCTACTGGCACCTGCACGGCACGACGCTCGCCGGGCTCATGGCCGAACACAAGATCGACCCCGACGCCTATCTCGAAGAGGTGCATGACATCTCCTTCGACGTGCTCGACCCCGATCCGCATCTGGCCGAGCTCATCGGGCAACTGCCGGGGCGCAAGATCGTCTACACCAATGGCAGCGCGCCTTACGCGGCGCAGGTGCTCAAGGCGCGCGGGCTCGATGCGGCCTTCGACGCGATCTATGGCGTGGAGCATGCCGGCTACCGCCCGAAACCCGAGGCGGAGGCGTTTCGCGCGGTCTTTGCCCGCGACGGCACCGATCCGCAAACGGCAGCGATGTTCGAGGACGATCCGCGCAACCTCGCCGCGCCGCATGCGATGGGGATGCGCACCGTGCATGTGGCCCCCGAACGCGCCGAGGGCGGGCATATCCAGCATCACACCGACGATCTGTCGCGCTTTCTCGGCGAGCTGCGCTGAGCCCTGCGCGATTTCGCACATGCGGCAATCTGCCTGAATGATACAGGCGGAATGCGACATTATTTCCCTGTGAATGATCCGGGACAGCCCCTATCCCGGCGGCATCGCACAAGGAGATCCGAATATGAGCATGAACGAAGCGACCGCGACCGACCTCCCCGCCGAGCGCAGCAAGGGCGTGAGCGTCGAGGCAAAGATCTTTGCCGGTCTGGCCGTCTTCCTCGCCGTGGTGATCGCGGCCACCGTGACCTGGGGCGCGGTCGGCCTGGCGATGAGCGCGCTGGCCTGCGTGCCGGTCTGCTACGCGGCGATCCTGCTGATCACCATCGGCAAGTAAGCCGCATGGAAATCTCCCCGCGCCTGCCCTAGAACCAAGGGCAAAGGAGAGCGGTCATGGATTACGACATTCTCATCTCGGGCGGCGGCATCGCGGGTCTGACCGCGGCCGCCGCCTTTGGCGCCTCGGGGTTCTCGGTGCTCTGCGTCGACCCCGCCCCGCCGGTGACCGAGCGCGACGCGCAAGGCGCCGATCTGCGCAGCACCGCCTTCCTGCAACCGGCGCAGGCCTTTCTGAGCGAGGCCGGGCTCTGGGACAGGCTTTCCGAACACGCCATGCCGCTTCAGGTGATGCGCATCGTCGATGCCGGCGGTGAACGGCCCGAGCCGCGCGTGACCCGCGATTTCGATGCCGGGGACATCTCGGAAAAGCCCTTTGGCTGGAACCTGCCCAACTGGCTGCTGCGCCGCGAGCTGGCGGCGCATCTGCACGACATGCCCAATGTCGATTTCCGCCCCGGCACCGCCACCACCACGCTCTTCACCCGAGAAGCCTATGCCAGGGTCGGGCTCACCGAGGGCGGCCCGGTTCAGGTGCGGCTGGTGATCGCGGCGGACGGGCGCAATTCGCCGATGCGGCAGGCGGCGGGGATCGAGGTCAAAACCACCCGCTTCGGCCAGAAGGCGCTGGCGTTTGCCGTCACCCACCCGATCCCGCATGGCAATGTCTCGACCGAGATCCACCGCACCGGCGGCCCTTTCACCCTGGTGCCGCTGCCGGACTATCAGGGCAAGCCCTCCTCGGCGATTGTCTGGATGGAGGAAGGCCCCAAGGCGCAGGAGCTGCTGGCGCTGGACGTGCCGGAATTCGAGGCGGCGATGTCCGAGCGCTCCTGCCATCTCTTCGGGCCGCTGACGCTGGCCTCGCGGCGCACGATCTGGCCGATCATCGCCCAGCATGCGGAAACGCTCTATGGCGAGCGGCTGGCGCTGGTGGCCGAGGCCGCGCATGTGGTGCCGCCCATCGGCGCGCAGGGGCTGAACATGTCGCTCAACGACATGCGGGCATTGCACGAGCTGGCGTTGGCAGCGCCGGAGCGGCTCGGCGAGCGCGCGATGCTGGAGGCCTATCACCGCAAGCGCATTGTCGATATCCGCGCCCGGGTGGCGGGGATCACCCTGCTCAACAAGACCTCGATGCTCTCCGCCCCGCCGCTGCGCGACGCCCGCGCCAAGGCGCTGGACGCGCTCTACGGCATCACGCCGGTGCGCAAGACGCTGATGCAGCTGGGTCTCGGCGCGCGCGGGTAAGATGCACCCCCGCGCCCGGACCCGATCCGGGGCCTCAGCGGTCGCATTCCTATCACGCACGACGGAACGGTGGGCAGATTGCCCACCCTACATGTACCCCAAACGTAGGGTGGGCAATCTGCCCACCGCCCAAACGTCCCTCACATCACCTGATCGAGCACCGCCTCAAGCCGCGCCACGCTGCCATCGACATCCTTGAGCTTGTCGAGCCCGAAGAGCCCCAGCCGGAAGGTCGAGAACCCCGCCGGCTCGTCGCATTGCAGAGGCACCCCGGCGGCGATCTGTGTGCCCTTCGCGGCAAAGGCGCGACCCGATTGCAGCTCCGGATCGGCGGTATAGCTCACCACCACCCCCGGCGCGGCAAAGCCCTCGGCGGCGACGGAGACCACCCCGCGCGACGCCAGCAGCGCCCGCACCTTGTCGCCCAGCTCCCACTGCGCCGATTTGGCCACGTCAAAGCCCATCTCGCGGGTCTCGACCATGGCATCGCGGAACATGCGCAACCCGTCGGTCGGCATGGTGGCGTGATAGGCATGCCCGCCCGCCTCATAGGCCGCCATGATCTGCTGCCATTTCTTCAGATCCATCGCGAAGGAGTTCGACACCGTCTCCTCCATCCGCGCCATCGCCCGCTCCGACAGCATCACCAGCCCGGCACAAGGGGTCGCCGACCAGCCCTTCTGCGGCGCCGAGATCAGCACATCGACACCGGTCTCTTTCATGTCCACCCAGACGCAACCGCTGGCGATGCAGTCGAGCACCATCAGCGCGCCCACCTCATGCGCCGCCGCCGCCATCGCGGCGATATAATCGTCGGGCAGGATCACCCCGGCGCTGGTCTCCACATGCGGGGCAAAGACGATCTGCGGCGCCTCGCGGCGGATCGCCTCTGTCACCACCTCGATGGGCGCGGGCGCAAAGGGTGCGGTGGGCTCGTTGCCGGTCTGGCGCGCCTTCATCACCGTGACCTCGCCGCCGAACCCACCGGCGTCGAAGATCTGCGACCAGCGGAAGGAGAACCAGCCGTTGCGCACCACCAGCGCTTTCGCGCCCTGGCCGAACTGCCGCGCCACCGACTCCATGCCGAAGGTGCCGCCACCGGGCACCAGCGCCACCGCATCGGCAGCGTATACCTCGCGCAGCATGGCGGAAATATCGCGCATCACCTCCTGAAAGGCGGCGGACATGTGGTTCAGCGAGCGGTCGGTGAAAACGACCGAGAATTCGTCGAGCCCGTTCGGATCGATATCGTCGCGCAGCGGCATGGCAGACTCCTTGTGCTTTTGCGCTATCGCTACCCTCTCGCGCAGCAAAGCGCAAAGCCTCCGATGGTCGCGCTCGGCGCGATCAGAGCGGCCCCGGACGCCGCTCCTCGCTCAGCATGACGTTGGCCTCGACATTGCCGACCCCGGGCAGCGTCATGATGCGCCGCCGCAGCACCCGCTCGAAATCCGGCAGGTCGCGCGCCGCCACCCGCAGCCGGTAATCGAAGGCGCCCAGCACATGCTCGACGATCTGCACCTCGGGGATGGCGCTCACCGCGCGCTCGAAATCCTCCAGGCTGACCCGCCCCTTGGTGGCTAGCTTGATCCCGAGGAACACCGTGACGCCGAAACCAAGCCGCTCGAGATCCAGATCCAGCCGCGCGCCCCGGAACAGCCCCGCCGCGCGCAGCCGCTGGATGCGCCGCCAGCAGGCCGGCTGTGACAGGCCGAAACGCCGCCCCAGCGCCCCGGCGCTGGCCTGCGCATCCTCCGCCAGCGCCCGGATCAGCGCGCGGTCGGTGGCATCCAGGGTCAGCTCGGCGCTCACAGCGGCACCGTCTCGTCGGATTTCACCAGCGCCACATGCATCAGCGCCTCCACATCGGCGATATGCGGCAGGGTGAGCAGCTTTTCGCGATAGAGGCTCTGGTAATGCCCCAGATCGCGAGCAATCACCGCCAGCCGCACGTCGATGGAGCCCAGAAAGGTCTGGATCTCGATCACCTCCGGCACCCCGCGCGCGCCCGCGATGAACTCGTCGAAGGCGCGCGGCGCGGTCTTGTCAAGCGTCACACGCAGGCTGACCTCCACATCGTATCCCAGCGCCGGCCAGTGGATCACCCCCCGCACGCCGCGCAGCACGCCGCCCTCGCGCATCGCCGCCAGCCGCCGCGCCAGCGTCGAGGGCGTCACGCCTGCGCGCTCGGCCAGTTCCACCGAGGGTGCCCCCGGCTCCGCCTGATACTGGCGCAGGATGCGCCGATCCGTGTCGTCCAGCATGATTTCTCCGGTAATCAGATATTTTGCGAATGATCTTTCATCTTTCCGACAAATACTCAAGAAAAACGCAACCACTCTCGCCCCACCGGGCCTAGGCTGCGCGCCATAACAACACCAAGGAAGGACGAGAAAGATGCGCGTCTATTACGATCGCGATTGCGACATCAACCTCATCAAGGACATGAAAGTGGCGATCCTGGGCTACGGCTCGCAGGGTCACGCCCACGCGCTGAACCTGCGCGACAGCGGTGCCAAGAATGTCGTCGTCGCCCTGCGCGAAGGCTCGGCCTCGGCCAAGAAAGCCGAAGGCGAAGGCCTTCAGGTCATGGGCATCGCCGAAGCCGCCGCCTGGTGCGACCTGATCATGTTCACCATGCCCGACGAACTTCAGGCCGAGACCTACAAGAAATACGTGCATGACAACCTGAAGGAAGGCGCCGCGATTGCCTTCGCCCACGGTCTGAACGTGCATTTCGGCCTGATCGAGCCGAAGCCCGGCGTCGACGTCATCATGATGGCGCCCAAGGGGCCCGGCCACACCGTGCGCGGCGAATATGTCAAAGGCGGCGGCGTGCCCTGCCTCGTGGCCGTCGACAATGACGCCACCGGCAAGGCGCTGGAAATCGGCCTCTCCTATTGCTCCGCCATCGGCGGCGGCCGTTCGGGCATCATCGAGACCAATTTCCGCGAGGAATGCGAAACCGACCTCTTCGGCGAGCAGGTCGTGCTCTGCGGCGGTTTGGTCGAGCTCATCCGCATGGGCTTCGAGACCCTGGTGGAAGCCGGCTACGCCCCCGAGATGGCCTATTTCGAGTGCCTGCACGAGGTGAAGCTGATCGTGGACCTGATCTACGAAGGCGGCATCGCCAACATGAACTACTCGATCTCGAACACCGCCGAGTATGGCGAGTACGTGTCCGGCCCGCGCATCCTCCCCTACGAGGAGACCAAAAAGCGCATGAAGGCGGTTCTGTCGGACATCCAGCGCGGCAAGTTCGTGCGCGATTTCATGCAGGAAAACGCCGTGGGCCAGCCGTTCTTCAAGGCGACCCGCCGGATCAACGACGAGCACCAGATCGAGCAGGTCGGCGAAAAGCTGCGCGAGATGATGCCGTGGATCTCGGCCGGCAAGATGGTCGACAAGTCGAAGAACTGATTGGCCGGATTACGATCGGACCAGAGCCCGCGCCGCCATGGCGCGGGCTTTTTCATGTCCGGCGAAACGGCTCAGAGCGCCTCGCCCTGCCCCAGCCGGATGGCGGCATCGACCTGCGGCGCGCCAGTGCACCATTTCTCACCCTTCGCCAGCCAGACCGCATCGCGCACCTCGGCGCGGACGGTGATCCGGTCAGGGGCCTTGTCGATAATCTCCTGCGGCAGGACCGACAGGAAGAGAAACAGCGCTTGCGGGGTCAGGCACATATCTGGAGCATCCTTTCATCATCCGCTCCTCCCGCCGGACAGTGTGCCCCAGCGCGTCAAAGCCGCGCAGAGGTTTTCGCTGCACCGCAGCAAAACCCCGCCCAGCCGCGAAAAAGCGATGAAAACATGGGCACCCGAAGCGGATTTCAGAACAGCAGCCCCCAGAGGATCGGCAGCAGCAGCGCCGTGGCCAGCGCGTTCAGCCCCATGGCAAGCCCGGCGAAGGCGCCTGCCGTCTCGTTCACCTGAAGCGCCCGCGCCGTGCCGATACCGTGGCTTGCGGTGCCGATGGCCAGACCGCGCGCGCTCCAGTCCCGCACACCCGCGATGTTCAGCACCATAGGTCCGATCATCGCCCCCAGAATGCCGGTCACGATCACCAGCACGGCGGTAAGCGAGGGCACGCCGCCCAGCTCTTCGGCGATGGCCATGGCCACCGGCGCGGTGACCGATTTCGGCGCCAGCGAGGCCAGCACCTCGGCGCTGCCGCCGGTCAGCCAGGCCACGCCCAGCGCCGTCAGGATCGCGGTGAGCGAGCCGCAGAGCAGGCTCACGGTGATCGCCAGCGCCGAGCGCCGCACCAGCCGCCACTGGCGGTAAAGCGGCACCGCCAGCGACACCGTCGCCGGCCCCAGCAGGAAATGCACGAATTGCGCGCCCTCGAAATAGGTGGCGTAATCGGTTCCGGTCACCAGCAGCACCGCCACCACGAGGACCACCGCCCCCAGCACCGGGTTCAGCAGCGGGTTGCGCCCCCCCTTCTCAAAGAGCCATGAGGCCGCCTGAAACGCCAGCAGCGTCAGAGTCAGGTGAAACAGCGGCGAGGCGCTGAGATAGACCCAGGTTTCCTGGAGATTGCCGAGATCATCCATCGGCCTTGCCCCGGCTCAGCCAGGCCATGAGCAGCCCGGTCACCGCAATGGTCACCACCGTGCTCACCAGCAGCCCCAGCCCGAGCGGCAGTGCCGCCTCGCCCAGAAGGCGGAAATGCAGCATCACGCCCGTCCCCGCCGGCACGAAAAGCAGCGACATCGCCTTTTGCAGCCCGCCCGCCGCCTGCCCCAGCCCCTCGGGCACCGCGCGGCGCAGCATCAGGATGACAAAGAGCAGCACCATGCCCAGCACCGGGCCGGGCACCGGCAGCGCCAGCGCGCCGGCCACCAGCTCGCCCACGAGCTGACAGAGAAAGATCAGGGTCAGCGATCCAAGCATTTGCACCTCCGCGGGAAACCTCGCCTTAGGTAAGACGCGGGCGGGCGCCGGGATCAAGCCGCTTGATCCCGGATCGGTGCGCGCGCGCCCCCTCTCCTGTGCAGTTCTGCGGGTTGAGGTGTTACAACATAACACCCATTTGGGCGGCATGACCCAATATGACATCACACTCCGGGACGGGCTGCCCACCGAAATGCAGACCCTCCTGCGGGACCTCCCACGCGATGGCTGGGAGGCGCACCCGAATTTCGCCCGCGCCACCCGCAACTGGATGGGTGCACATCTGAAATTCCGCGCGCTCGGCGATGCCCTTCAGGGGGATGCCGAAGCGTTTCTGGACGGAGCACTGCCGCAAGACCGCTATGCCGAGCGCCTGGCCCATGGCGGCCACGCGCTGGTGCAGCATCTGCACGGCCACCACAGCTGGGAAGACCGGCAGTTCTTTCCCGAGCTGGAGGCGGCGGACCCGCGCTTTACCCGGGGGCTCGAGATGCTGGAAACCGACCATGTGGCGCTCGACGGGCTGTTGGACGACCTGACCCGGCAGGGCAACCGCGTGGTGCAGCTTGCGACGCTGGCGCCCGATCAGATGGCCGAAGAGGCCCGCCCCATGCGCGACACGCTGGAGCGTCTGAACGGCTTCCTCGCCCGCCACTTGAATGACGAAGAGGATCTCGTGGTCCCCATCGTCCTGCATCATCGCCTGCGCGGATAGGCGGACAAATGAAAAGGCCGGGGGCGTTCCCGCTCCCGGCCTTTTTGCGTCGCTTGCAACGAGGCGGGCGTTACTCCCAGCAGCTCACCTTGACCGTCATGTCCGAGGCGGTCGCGGTCAGATCCTCCGGCGCCATCGCCCCCTCGCCCTGGGTCTCGCGGCTATCGACACCCGCACGCGTCAGGAAGGCCTGAAGCGCCTCCGCATCGGCGGCAAAGGCCACATCGCCCGGCAGGGTCTGGTCGCTCTCCGGTTTCGGCAGCAGCATGCCCAGCACCGCGCCGCCCGCATCCAGCACCGGCCCGCCGGCATCGCCGGGCTGCGCCGCCAGCGCCAGCCGTTCGATCTCTGCCTCGCCGGCCAGTCCCTTGACGTCTTCCAGCGAGCCGAAGGTCAACGTCGGTGCGCTCAGCACGCCGCCGAACGGGTAGCCGGCCACCGCGATCTCGGATTTCAGCCGCGGCGTGTCGCCCCGGAAGGCCGCCACGGCGCGGGGCGCCAGCGGCGTCTCGGGGCGCAGCACCGCCACACCGAGTGCGGCGTCGCTGGCCGCGACCGTGGCCTCATAGACATCTTCCAGCGTGATCCGCCCGCAGGAGGCCACCGCATCGGCGGCGGTCACCACCGCACCGCCCGCATCGACGAAAAAGCCCGAGACCGTCGCCTTGGGCTGGCGGATCTGAAGCCCCGAGACCAGATCTACCGCCTGGCCCTCGTCACTGACCTCCGCCGGATCGAGCACCGCGCCGGTGGTGCTGAACGAGGTTTGCATAAGCCCAAGCACACGGCTCCGGCGCTCTTCGTCGCCAGCGGGCCAGATCAGCGTCCAGCCCTTGATCTGGCCGTCGCGCAGCGTCGCCTCGGTATGGCTGACGATGTCGTCATTGGCGCCGGTCAGGGTGAAGCCGTCGCGGCGGCGCTCGCGAGGGCCCTCCAGCGGCACGATTTCCAGCGTCTGCATGATCTCGTAAAGCCCGCCCAGCGTCTGCCGATCGCCCGGCTGGCTGATGAGCAGCACCCGCGCGGCAAGCTCGCCGCTGGGCTCATAGACCGCAAAGGGCGCCTCATAGTGATCGAATGCCACCGCACCCATCGGCATCTCGATGGAAATGCCGGCGCGGGTATCGCTGACCGGGGCCATGTCCAGCCCCTCCAGCACCGCGTTATACTGCCCCAGCAGCGCCGCGCGCTGACGCGTGGTCAGCACGCCGGTGGTCTCGTAACCGTTGGAGCTCTGCCATGCGGCCATGGCGGCACGCGTGCCGCGCCCGAAAGCGCCGTCGATGGCAGCGTTGTAGTGGCCGGACCATTGCAGCGCCACCTGAAGCATCTCGCGCTCGCTCCGGCTCAGCGCCGCCTCGCTGGCACGCGCCTCGCGCGGGGTTTCCTCCACGATCACCGGCTCGGCGGGCGCCTCGGTCACCGTGGCGGTCTCGGGCGCGTCGGGCAGCGTCTCCGCCGGCTGCTCGGGCACCGGAACCGCCGACTGCGTGCCCAGCGCCGCGCCGACCGGCCAGAACTGATCGCGATATTCGCTGGTGGCGGAGAGATAGGAATCGCGCGGGATGAGCCCGTTGCTGCGCAGCCGGCGCATCATCGGACCGGCCTCGTCAGGCGCATAAGGGCCGAGCGCGATCCCGTACCAGCCGCCACCCAGCGAGAACCCGTTCACATCCTCCAGCGACATCGCATAGCCTCGCAGCGCGTTCTCCGCTTCGGTCAGGCTGGGCTGCGCCTCGATCTGGATATAGACCAGCTCCTCGCCGGTGCCCTGTGCAGAGGCCCCGCCCGCGATCAGCAGAGCCGTCGCGCTCACCATCAGAAAGGATTTGAACATACCTGTGCTTGCCCCTCAGGCCCAATATTCTTCTTTGTCTGCCGATCTGTTTAGCAGACCGCACCGCGCCGTCACCTCAAAATATGGTCAGGCACGAATTGACCCCTGCGCCCGTGGCGCATAAGCAAGCGGCATC
This sequence comes from Salipiger abyssi, assembly GCF_017311415.1. GTDB lineage: Bacteria > Pseudomonadota > Alphaproteobacteria > Rhodobacterales > Rhodobacteraceae > Salipiger > Salipiger abyssi_A. The sequence continues at coordinate 137,157 of NZ_JAEKIS010000009.1, forward strand.
ATGCAGACAGGGCAGATGCGATGACCGAGACCAGCACCAAACCGCGGAGTTTCCAGGAGATCATCCTGCGGCTTCAGGCCTATTGGGCGTCCAAGGGCTGTGCCGTCCTGCAACCCTACGACATGGAGGTCGGCGCCGGCACCTTCCACCCGGCCACCACCCTGCGCGCGCTGGGATCGAAACCCTGGGCAGCCGCCTATGTGCAGCCCTCGCGCCGCCCCACCGACGGGCGCTATGGCGAGAACCCCAACCGGCTCCAGCATTATTACCAGTTCCAGGTGCTGATCAAACCCTCGCCACCGGATCTGCAAGAGCTCTATCTCGGCTCGCTGCGCGCCATCGGCATCGACATGGCCATGCACGATGTGCGCTTTGTCGAAGACGATTGGGAAAGCCCGACGCTGGGCGCCTGGGGGCTGGGCTGGGAGGTCTGGTGCGACGGCATGGAAGTGTCGCAGTTCACCTATTTCCAGCAGGTCGGCGGGCATGATTGCGCGCCGGTCTCGGGCGAGCTGACCTATGGGCTCGAACGGCTGGCGATGTATGTGCTGGGCATCGACCATGTCATGGACATGCCGTTCAACGACCCGCAGACGCCGATCGCGCTCAGCTATGGCGACATCTTCCGCCAGACCGAGGAAGAATATTCCCGCTGGAATTTCGACATCGCCGATACCGAGGTGCTGCTGCGCCATTTCGAGGATGCCGAGGCGGAATGCCAGCGCATCCTGGATACCGAGGCCGAGGATCCCAAGACCGGCAAGCGCATCGTCATGGCGCATCCGGCCTATGACCAGTGCATCAAGGCCAGCCACCTGTTCAACCTGCTCGATGCGCGCGGGGTGATCTCGGTCACCGAGCGGCAATCCTATATCGGCCGGGTGCGGGCGCTGGCGAAACGCTGCGCCGATGCCTTTGTGATGACCGAGGCCGGGGGCTACGCCGCCTGAGCGCGGCACCCGGAAACCTGAGGAGACACAGAATGAGCGGCAAGATCCTTGCCATCTTCATCGTCGTGAGCGCCCTGCTCTTCGGCGCCGGCGTCTATTACTTCCAGGTCTTCTACTACTACACCAAGGTCGCCGACGATGCCGGCGAGGTGTTCCTGACGCCGCTGGACGGCGGCGCGCCCGAACACATCCCCTATTCGGAGTTCGAAGGCATCGACGCCACCAGTTCACCGATCCGCTTCCGCGCCTGTTTCTCCACGCCCGAGACGCCGCAATCGCTGGACGCGCGCTATGAACGCTACGAAGGTGCCGAGCCGCGCAACGCGCCCTTCTGGTTCGGCTGCTTCGAGGCCGAGGAAATCGGCCTGCTGATCGAGACCGGCGAGGCGCATGTCTATACCGCCGAGCGCAATGTCGAATACGGCATCGACCGGGTGATCGCGGTCAGCACCGACGGGCGCGGCTATATCTGGGAAGAGATCAACGAATGCGGCGACAAGGCCTATGACGGCACGCCGCTCGGCGAGGACTGCCCTCCGCGCGAGTAACCCCCCGCGCGCGCCGCAACTCCCTTTCATCTTTCTGCAAATACTCCCGAACGACCTCTGTGCCCGCGCCAGGTCTGGACGCCGCGCCGCTTGCCCGTTATCCCCCATGCGAACCCAGCTTTGGTGAGACCATGCCCGACCTTCTGATCGAACTCTTTTCCGAGGAAATCCCCGCCCGCATGCAGACGCGTGCCGCGGAGGATCTGAAAAAGCTCATCACCGACGGTCTGGTGGAACGCGGTCTGACCTATGCCGGCGCCGCCGGTTTCTCGACGCCGCGCCGGCTGACACTGACCGTAGAGGGGCTGCTCGCCGCCTCGCCCGCCACGCGCGAGGAGCGGCGCGGGCCGCGGGTCGATGCGCCGGAAAAGGCCATCGAGGGCTTCCTGCGCGGCGCGGGCGTTTCCCGCGAGCAATGTGAAGCGCGCGAGGACAAGAAGGGCACCTTTCTCTACGCCATCATCGAAAAGCCGGGCCGCCCGGCGGCGGAGATCGTGGCCGAGGTATTGGAAGCCACGATCCGCAACTTCCCCTGGCCGAAATCCATGCGCTGGGGCGCGGGCAGCCTACGCTGGGTGCGGCCGCTGCACCGCATTCTCTGCCTTCTGACCGACGAGGCCGGCGCCGAGATCGTGCCGCTGGATATCGACGGCATCAGGGCGGGCAAGACCACCGAAGGCCATCGCTTCATGGGCGACGGGGCCTTCGACGTGTCGTCCTTCGAGGATTACGAGGCAAGGCTGAAACGCTCCAAGGTCGTCCTCTCGGCTGAGGAACGCGCCGAAACCATCTGGCATGACGCGACAAATCGCGCTTTCGCCAGCGGGCTGGAGGTGGTCGAGGATCGCGGATTGCTGGCCGAGGTCGCGGGGCTCGTGGAATGGCCGGTGGTGCTGATGGGCGAGATCGGCGCGGAATTCCTGTCGCTGCCGCCCGAGGTGCTGCAAACCTCGATGAAAGAGCATCAGAAGTTCTTTTCGGTCAAGAACCCAGCCACGAAGCGCATCGAACGCTTCGTCACGGTTGCAAATGTGGAAACGCCGGATCACGGCGCAACCATCCTCGCGGGCAATAACAAGGTGCTTTCCGCGCGTCTTTCGGATGCCAAGTTCTTCTGGGAGAACGATCTGCGCGTCGCCAAGCAGCAGGGGCTGGAAGCCTGGACCGAGAAGCTCGGCAATGTCACCTTCCACCACAAGCTGGGCTCGCAGCGCGACCGGATCGAGCGCATCGCGGCGCTGGCGCGCGAGATCGCGCCCGCCGTCGGCGCCGACCCGGCGCTGGCCGAACAGGCCGCGCGCGTCGCCAAGGCCGATCTCAGCACGGAAATGGTCTATGAATTCCCCGAACTTCAGGGGCTTATGGGCCGTTATTACGCCGAAGCCGCGGGCCTGCCCGCCGAGGTCGCCAACGCCTGCGAAGAGCATTATTCGCCGCTCGGGCCCTCCGACGAGGTGCCCTCGGAGCCGGTCTCCATCGCCGTGGCGCTGGCCGACAAGCTCGACACGCTCACCGGGTTCTGGGCCATCGACGAGAAACCCACCGGCTCGAAAGACCCCTACGCGCTGCGCCGCGCGGCGCTCGGGGTGATCCGGCTGGTGCTGGCCAACGAGCTGCGCCTGCCGCTCGACCGCTACGCCGACGCGCAGATCCTGCGCCACAAGCGCCACCTGAACGGCGAGGCCAGCGAGGCAGATCTCGCCGCGCTCGACGCGTTGGTCGACGAGATCGCCGATCATGGCGTCTTCGGCTCCGCTTTCCACGCCCTGCTCGACAAGCTGAGCGGCAAGGATCCGGCGGCGGAGGGTTCGCTGTTCCGCACCGTCGCGGGGTTGGTGCCGGATCTGTCAACCGATCTGCTGGCCTTCTTCCACGACCGTCTCAAGGTGCATCTGCGCGAAGAGGGGCTGCGGCACGACGTGATCGACGCCTGTCTCGCGATGCCCGGCGCCGACGATATCCGCCTGCTGGTCGCCCGCGCCGAGGCGCTTTCGGCCTTTCTGGGCACCGATGACGGCGAGAATCTCGTGCAGGGCTTCAAGCGCGCCAATAATATCCTCACCCAGGCCGAAGAGAAGGACGGGGTGGAATACAGCTTTGGCGCCGATGCGAAATTCGCCGAAAGCAATGAAGAGAAAGCACTTTTCGACGCGCTCGACGCCGCCGATGCCAAGATCGTCCCGGCGATGAAGGACGAGGATTTCGCCACCGCCATGGGCGCCATGGCCGGGCTGCGCGGGCCGATCGACGCGTTTTTCGACGCGGTGCAGGTCAATGCCGAAAACCCGGTGGTGCGCCGGAACCGGCTCAACCTGTTGTCGCGTATCCGCACCATCTGCCTTCAGGTCGCCGATCTGACGAAGCTCGAAGGCTGAGGCCGGTTGCGAAAAGACATTTCAGATCAACCGCCTGTCGCCTATTTCTGACACCGGCAGGCGCACCGAACGGCTGTTGGACGCCACGCCCGGCAGGAATTAACCTCTCCTTCGCAAGGAAAGGTGATATTGCCAGACGCCTTTTACGGGTTATGCTGCGCTGCGGAAAGAAAGGGAGTCCCCGTGCGCGACACGCTTCGACAGGACCAGGACCCTTATGTCACCCTGATCACCCCCAAGGCGCCGGTCTCGACGCCGACCCATGGGGGGCGGGCGAAGTGTCTTCAGCGGCTCATCCGGCTTGAGCTGCCGGTGCCGCGCACCGTCGCACTGAGCTTTGAGACTGTGCATAGGATCGCCGCCGGCGAGCTGCCCGATATCGACCGCATCCTTGCGCAGTTTCCGGCGGGTGCCCTGCTCTGCGTGCGCCCCTCCTCGGAGGATCCCGACTGGGGCGGGCCCGGCTCGATCCTCAATATCGGCATGAACGACGCCACCTTCGTGGATCTGTCCGACAGCATCGGGCACGCCGCCGCCGCCTCGCTCTACAAGCGCTTCGTCATGGCCTATGCAATCCATGTGGCGCGGCTCGATCCGGATGTCTTCGAAGAGATCGAGGGCGTCGGCCAGGAGGGACTGAGCGAGGCGCTGCGCTGCTACGAGGAAGAGGCGGAGGAGCCGTTTCCGCAGGATCCGGCGGTGCAACTTGCCGAGGTGCTGCGCTCGATGGCGCGCGCCTGGGAAGGCACCACCGCGCGGCTGCTGCGTCAGGCCAAGGGCGCGCCTGTCGATGCCGGGCTGGGGCTTATCGTACAGGAAATGGCGCTGGGGCTCGGCTCGGGCGAACGCGGCTCAGGTGTGTTGCAGCTGGTCAATTCCGAAACCGGGCTGCCGCAGGTCACCGGGCGCTATCTCAGCCAGAGCCAGGGCCGCGAGGCGCTGGAAGGAGGCCCTGCCGCGCTCTATCTCGAACGCGATCCGCGCGGCGCCTCGCTGGAGGAGCTGGAGCCGGAGGCGTTCCAGGCGCTCAAGGACTACGCCGCCTTCATGCGCGAGAAGCTGCGCGCCGAGATGCAGATCGAATTCACCATCGAGAACGGCCGCGTGCATATTCTCGACGGAATGCGCGTCAAACGCAGTCCGCGCGCGGCCCTGCGCATCGCGGTCCATTTGGCCGAGGACGGCATCATATCGCGGCAGGAAGCGGTGATGCGGGTCGAGCCGCGCGGCCTTTCGGAGCTGCTGCACCGCCAGGTCGATCCCGAGGCGGCGCGCGATGTGATCGGGCGCGGCGTCGCCGCCTCGCCGGGCGCGGCGACCGGCAAAATCGTCTTCTCCTCGTCCGAGGCGCAGGCCAGCGCCGCGCGCGGCGAGAACTGCATCCTGGTGCGGCGCGAGACCTCGCCCGAGGATGTGCGCGGCATGCATGCGGCGGTGGCGGTGCTGACCGAACGCGGCGGCATGACCAGCCACGCGGCGGTCATCGGACGCGGGCTCGGCCTGCCCTGCGTGGTGGGCGCGGCGCGCATGGGGTTCCGCCTGCACGACAAGATCCTGATCACCGAGGACGGGCGCCGCCTGCGCGAAGGCGAAATGATCACGGTAGACGGCTCGTCGGGCCAGGTGCTCGCCGGAGCACCCGCGATGATTGAGGCCGCGCTGGACGATGCCTTTCACGTCTTCATGTCCTGGGCCGATGCCGAGCGCGATATCGGCATTCGCGCCAATGCCGACACCCCCGCCGACGCCACCACCGCGCGCAATTTCGCCGCGCAGGGCATCGGGCTCTGCCGCACCGAGCACATGTTCTTCGAGGCCGACCGCATCACACCGATGCGCGAGATGATCTTTGCCGACAGCCCCGAAGACCGGAAAGCCGCGCTGGCGCGGCTGCTGCCTATGCAGCGCGCCGATTTCATCGAGCTCTTCCGCATCATGGAGGGGATGCCGGTCTGCATCCGCCTCTTCGACCCGCCCCTGCACGAGTTCCTACCCTCCGACCGCGCCGGACTGCGCGATCTCGCCGAGGCGCTGGACCTACCGGTCTCCGACGTGACCCGGCGGGTGGAGAGCATGGGGGAATACAACCCGATGCTGGGCATGCGCGGCGTGCGCCTGGGTATCGCCGTGCCCGAGATCTACGACATGCAGGCCCGCGCCATCTTCGAGGCAACGCTGGAAGCCTCGCAGGAGGGCGCGCCGGTTGTGCCCGAGATCATGCTGCCGCTGGTCTCGGCGATGCGCGAGGTGGAGCTGGTGCGCACGAGGATCGACGCTGTGGCCGCCGCTGTGCGCAACGAGCGCGGGCGCGAATTCGACTATTCGCTGGGTGTCATGGTCGAGACCCCGCGCGCCTGCCTGCGCGCCGACGAGATCGCCCAGCACGCGCATTTCCTCAGCTTCGGCACCAACGACCTGACCCAGATGACCTACGGGCTCTCGCGCGACGATGCCGGGCGGTTCATGTCGCACTACGTGCAGCAGGGCGTCTTTGCCGAGGATCCGTTCCACCGGCTCGATCCCGAGGGCGTGGGCGAGCTGATCCGCATGGGGGTGGAGCGCGGGCGGCGCGGCAATGGCGGCGTGATGCTGTCGATCTGCGGCGAGCATGGCGGCGATCCCGATTCGATTGCCTTCTGCCGCAGCGCCGGAATCGACTATGTGAGCTGCTCGCCCTTCCGGGTGCCGGTGGCACGGCTGGCCGCCGCGCAGCTCGCGATTCGGGACAAGATCGGGTAGGTCCAGCCCTGCGCGCCCGCAAGATACGCCTGGTTGACGATATGTTTGGGCCGGAATCCGCCGGTAAATTTGCCCTGCGCTGGACCGAAAGACACAATTTTATTAAGACGCCCGGGTTTTGAGCGGTTTTGGGACGACCGCCACCTGGGACGTTAGAGGGATAGATGATCAAAGCGTTTGTATTTGCGCTGGCCGCGCTCGCCGTGGCCGTGCCGGCTTTTGCTGAAGTGAAACAGGACAATATCCGCCGTCTGGTGAAACTGGAAAAGCGCGGCCTGCAATCCACCACGAAAACCCATCTCGACGGGCTGATCACCCCGGTTTCGACCGGAGCGGCACGCGGCTTTGCCTATGATGCCGGCTGGCTCGCACGCCAGCCCTCCGCGAATGGCGGCACGCAATGGCAGTGCCTGGCAGAGGCACTCTATTTCGAGGCGCGCGGCGAAACCGTCCGGGGCCAGTTCGCGGTGGCCGAGGTGATCCTGAACCGGGTCGACAGCCCGCGTTTTCCTAATTCGGTCTGCGGTGTGATCAATCAGGGAACCGGCCGCAAATACGCCTGCCAGTTCACCTATACCTGCGACGGCCATCCCGAGCATATCAACGAGCCCGCCGCCTGGGAACGGGTCGCCAAGATCGCCAAGGTGATGCTCTCGGGCGCACCGCGTGCGCTGACCGACGGCGCCACCTATTACCATACCCATGCGGTGCGCCCCTCCTGGTCGCGCAAGTTCACCCGCACCGCCGCGATCGGCGATCACCTGTTCTACCGCGCGGGCTATCGCCTCAGCAGCAACTGACGCCGCGCCCGCGCCCGGAGATGCCGTTTCCGGCCCTCGCGCCCCGGCGTCACCTGCGATAAGGTCGCGCAAGCGCGGCGCGGCCGCGGGCGCAAGAGTTTTCGAAAACTCTTGCAAATCTCTTCGAAGAGATTTGTCCCGCCCCAGCCGACCGCCGCCCGAACAACCGCAGATCCCAGCCGGAAGACCCCGCCATGGCCAGTGAAATCCGTCTCGCATTCGCCCATCCGTCGGAGCGGGCCATCTCGACCGAGGGCGAGGCCCCGCGCGACCGCATCTCCCTGCGCGAGCATGTGCGCGAGGTCGAAATCGGCGCCTTCCAGGCCGAGCGCGGCCACACCCAGCGCGTGCGCTTCGACGTGGTGGTCGAGGTCGCGCCTTCGACCGGCCCCGCGCCCGACGACGATGTCGACCGCATCCTCAGCTACGACCGGGTGACCGAGGCCATCGCCACCGAGCTCGCCGCCGAACGCGTCAACCTGCTGGAGACGCTCGCCGAACGCATCGCCGAGCGCATCCTGCTGGAACCACAGGCCATGCGCACCTTCGTACGGATCGAAAAGCTCGACCGCGGCCCCGGTGCGCTCGGGGTCGAGATCGTGCGCACCCGGCGCGATTTCGGCGAGCATCTGCACGAGGTCGCCCAGACCCGGCCGCATCCGCGCGTGGCCTACCTGTCGAACGCCGCCCTCGCCTCCGACGCACTGGCCGGCTGGATCGACGGTTTCGCCGCCGAAGGCGCCCCGCTCATCCTCTGCGTCGGCCTTCCCGATGTGCCCCGCCCGCAGGCGGCGCATCCGCTGGCGCAGCGCCGCATCGACCTGCTGGCCATCGAACAGAATGGCTGGGTGCTGGCCGCCCGCGATCCGCGCTGCAAGGTCGTGGCCACCCGGACCGAGCTCGACTGGGCGATGAAGAACGGCCAGATCTGCATCTGGGCGCCCTCCAAGATCGTGCTCGACGCGGCTCAGGGTCCGGCCAGCCAGCCGCGCAATTCGGTGGCGCTGGCGGGCTGGTTCGCCGGGCTCGTCGAGGCCTGCGAACTGGTCGCCATCGGCGAAACCCCGCCCGCCGACTCACCCGTCCCCACCCGGGCTGTAACAGTCGGAAACAGCTGAGCGCCGCGCCGCTGGACAAAGCCCGCGCACTGTCGCAAGACACGAGCCATGCGTGACTATTACCGCCCCCTCGTCCGCTCGGACAATCCCCGCCCGGACGACGCCCTGCCGCTCGCCGGCGGCCCCCGCTGGTTCTCTCATGTCATCCGCCACCGGCGCGACGGCAGCCTCGCGCGGCTCGCCGCCGCTGAGCTGCCTGAGGAAGTGCGCGCCCGGCTGAGCGCCCCGCGCCCGTCGCTTCTGGGTCTGCCGATGGACCGCCCGCAGATCATGGGCATCCTCAATGTAACGCCCGACAGTTTCTCCGACGGCGGCTCCGACCGCTCCGCCGCCGAGGCCGCGCTGCGCGGACGCCGGATGATGAGCGAGGGCGCCGACCTGCTCGATATCGGTGGCGAAAGCACCCGCCCCGGCGCGCAGGAGGTCGCCGTGGGCGAGGAGATCGGGCGCACCGAGCCGGTGATCCGCGCCCTGGCCGGCGTGCCGATCTCCATCGACACGCGCAAGACCCGGGTGGCCCGCGCCGGTATTCGCGCGGGCGCGGCGCTGGTCAACGATGTCTCGGGGCTGACCTTCGACCCGGAGCTGGCGGCGTTCTGCGCCGACCATGGCATCCCTGTCTGCATCATGCATTCGCTGGGCGGCCCGGAGACCATGCAGGACGATCCGCGCTATGACGACGTGCTGCTGGATGTCTACGATTTCCTGGAGGCGCAGATCGCCATGATCGAGGCGCTGGGGCTCAGTCGCGACAAGATCGTGGTCGATCCGGGCATCGGCTTCGGCAAGACGCAGGCCCATAATCTGGCGCTGCTGAACGGGCTGGCGCTGTTCCACGGGCTGGGCTGTCCGATCCTGCTCGGCGCCTCGCGCAAGGGCTTTATCGGGCGGCTCGGAGAGGCCCCCGATCCGAAAGACCGCGCGCCCGGCTCGATTGCCGTGGCGCTGGCGGGAATATCCCAGGGCGCGCAGATCGTCCGGGTTCACGATGTGGCCGCGACGCGCCAGGCGCTGGCGCTGTGGCAGGCGGTCGAGCAGGGAGGCAGCGATGACACGTAAACTCTTTGGCACCGACGGGGTGCGCGGCACCGCAAACGCGTTTCCGATGACCGCCGAGATGGCGCTGATGATCGGCGGCGCCGCCGGGCGCTATTTCCGCCGCGAACAGGGCGGCGTGCACCGGGTGGTGATCGGCAAGGACACGCGGCTCTCGGGCTATATGTTCGAGAATGCGCTGACGGCAGGGCTCACCTCCACCGGGATGAACGTGCTGCTGCTCGGGCCGGTGCCGACCCCTGCGGTGGGGCTGTTGACGCCCTCGATGCGCGCCGATCTGGGCATCATGATCTCGGCCAGCCACAACCCGGCGCATGACAACGGTATCAAGTTCTTCGGCCCCGACGGGTTCAAGCTGTCGGACGATGCCGAGGCCGAGATCGAGGCACTGGTCGAGGCCGGCGTGCGGCCCGCGCAATCGGGCAATATCGGCCGCGCCAAGCGTATCGACGACGGACGGTTCCGCTATCAGGAGCGGGTGAAATCCACCCTGCCCCACGGCATGCGGCTCGACGGGATGAAAGTGGTGGTGGATTGCGCCAACGGCGCCGCCTACCGTACCGCGCCGGAGGTGCTCTGGGAGCTGGGCGCCGATGTCGTTCCCGTGGGCACCTCGCCCAACGGCCTGAACATCAACGAGAATTGCGGCTCGACCAAGCCGCAGGCGGCGGCAGAGGCGGTGGTGGCCCATGGCGCAGATATCGGCATCTGTCTCGATGGCGATGCCGACCGGATCATCCTGATCGACGAGACCGGCACGGTGGCGGATGGCGACCAGATCATGGCGCTGATGGCCGCCCGCTGGGCCGCGGAAGACCGGCTCGCCGGCGGCACGCTGGTGGCGACGGTGATGTCGAATCTCGGGCTCGAACGCTTCCTTCAGGGCCGCGGCCTGTCGCTGGCGCGCACCAAGGTGGGCGACCGCTATGTGGTGGAGGCGATGCGCGCACAGGGCTGGAACCTGGGCGGCGAGCAGTCGGGCCATATCGTAATGACCGACTATGCCACCACCGGCGACGGGCTCATGGCCGGGCTGCAATTCCTCGCCGAGATGGTGCGCACCGGCCAGCCCGCCTCGGCGCTGGCGCGCAGCTTCGACCCGGTGCCGCAGCTCTTGAAGAACGTGCGCTTCGCCGCCGGGCAGGCACCGCTGGAAACGGCAGCGGTAAAGGGCGCCATCGCCGAGGCCGAGGCCGCGCTGAACGGCAGCGGGCGGCTGCTGATCCGCAAATCCGGCACCGAGCCGCTGATCCGCGTGATGGCGGAATGCGAGGACGAGGCGCTGCTGGCCCGGGTGGTCGACAGTATCGTCGCCGAGGTACAGGCGGCGGTCTGAGCGCGCAAAGACCGGCCCGCCATTCTCGGGAACGTTTCGGTTGCCGTACCCTCCCTGCAAGGCGACATGGTGCCCGGTCGCTCGCCGTCGCGACGCGGCGGCGCTTATTTCCTCGCCTTTTCGGATGTTTGTTGACATGCCGCAATGCAGAAACTTCACGTTCATGGCCTAGTGCGGAAGCTGGAGGAGACACTGCAACGCTCGAATCAGCAGGAGACGCGCCATGTTTTCACTCAAAGGCCAGAAGGCGCTTGTTGTCGGCATCGCCAATGAGCATTCCATCGCCTGGGGCTGTGCCCGCGCGATGCGTGCGCAGGGCGCCGAGATCGCGGTCACCTATCTCAATGACAAGGCCGAGCGCTTCGTGCGCCCGCTCGCCGAGGAACTCGAGGCCGAGATCGTGCTGCCGCTCGACGTGAGCGAACCCGGCCAGCTCGAAGCGGTGTTCGATGAGATCGGCGCGCGCTGGGGCAAGCTCGACACGCTGCTGCACTCCATCGCTTTCGCGCCGATGGACGACCTGCACGGGCGCGTCGTCGACAGCTCTGCCGATGGGTTCAAGCTGGCGATGGATGTCTCGGTGCATTCCTTTTTGCGGATGATCCGGCTGGCCGAGCCGCTGATGGCCGATGGCGGCACCTGCCTGACGGTCTCGTTCTCGGGCTCCACCCGGGTGGTGAAGAATTACAACATCATGGGGCCGGTCAAGGCAGCGCTGGAAAGCGCCGTGCGCTATGCCGCCGCCGAGCTTGGGGAAAAGGGCATCTCGGTGCATGCGCTCTCGCCCGGGCCGCTCAAGACCCGCGCCGCGTCGGGTATCGGCCATTTCGACGAGCTGCTGATGAGCGCTGCCGAGCGCGCGCCGATGCATCTGCTCGCCGGCATCGAGGATGTGGGCGCCATGGCCGCCTTTCTCGCCTCGCGCGAGGCCAGCCATCTGACCGGCGGCGTACACGAGATCGACGGCGGCTATTCGATCACCGCCTGAACGGCGCACGACATCGGGCCGGTCTCCGCTGGCTCTGTCTTTTCCTTGCAAGTACCGAGCCTGACCATGACCACCACCCCCGTCGCCCTCACCCTCAACGCCGGCAGCTCCTCGCTGAAATTCGGCCTCTTCGACATCTCCGGCGCGCCCACGGAAATGGCGGTGGGGCTGATCGACTCCATCGGCAAGGCACCGCGTCTCAAGGCCGGCTTCGGCCCGGGCCGGTCGCCGGTCAGCCGCGACCTGACACCCGCCGAAGCCGCCAATCACAAATCGGCGCTGGCCACCGCGCTGGCTGTGCTGCGCGAGGCGTTCCCGAGGGCCAAGGCCAGCGCCGTGGGTCACCGCGTGGTACATGGCGGGCCGAGCTACGACCGGCCCATGGTGCTGACCCCGGAAGTCATGGAAGAGCTGCGCCGGCTCTCGCCCTTTGCGCCGATCCACCAACCGCACAACCTTGCCGGCATCGACGCGGCGGTGGAGGCCTTTCCCGACGCGCTTCAGGTCGCCTGTTTCGACACCGCCTTTCACCGCACCCACCCCAAGGTGAACGACGTCTTCGCCCTGCCCCGCGAATATTACGACAAGGGCGTGCGGCGCTACGGCTTTCACGGGCTGAGCTACGATTACATCTCGGGCGAGCTGAAACGCATCGCTCCACTGATCCACGAGGGGCGGGTGATCGTCGCGCATCTGGGCAACGGCGCCTCTATGTGCGGCATGATCGGCGGGCGCTCGGTCGCCTCGACCATGGGGTTCACCGCGCTCGACGGGCTGCCCATGGGCACACGCACCGGTCAGATCGACCCGGGCGTGATCTTTTACATGGTGCAGCAGGAGGGCATGAGCATCGACGAGGTGCGCCAGCTCTTCTATTCGAAATCCGGCCTGCTGGGCCTCTCGGGGCTGTCGAACGACATGCGCGCGCTGGAGGCCGCCGGCACCGTGGAGGCGAACGAGGCCATCGACTATTTCGTCTTCCGCATCCGCCGCGAGCTTGGCGGGCTGGCGGCCGCGCTCGGCGGGCTCGACGCGCTGGTCTTCTGCGGCGGCATCGGCGAGAATTCGCGCCTGATCCGCGAACGGGTCTGCGAGGGCATGGGCTGGATCGGGCTGGAGCTCGACCGCGAGCGCAACGGGCGCAACGACACGGTGATCTCCACCGATATGAGCCGCGCGCGGGTCATGGTCGTGCCGACCAACGAGGAGCTGGTGATCGCGCGGGCCGCCAAGGATTTCCTCGACGCCAGGGGATGAAAACACAGGCCCACGCTAACATTCAATTTCCCCAACGTAAGGAATGCATGACTCGGCGGGATCGCGCGCGCCATGCTACCCCTTCGTCACCGGGTCCGTGAGACGCTCGGCACCGCTTCCAGGATAGATCGGCGGCGGGTCAAAACCGATTGAACCGCATATATCGAGAACCAATTTTTCACCCGTTGCCGGGGGGCGGAACCGTGAGCCGCTCCCCGGGTATTCCTTTGGGGTGACGGCACGGCACCACGCTGCTAGACTTCGGAAACGAAACGCGAAAGTGCTGTCTTATGGCGATTTACGAATACAAGGTCGTCCCGGCTCCGGCCAGGGGCGAGAAGACCCGGGGGGTCAAGGGGGCCGAGGGGCGCTTTGCCTTTGCCATCGAGCGGCTGATGAACGAAATGGCCGCCCAGGGCTGGGAGTATCAGCGCGCCGAAACCCTGCCCAGCGAAGAGCGCAGCGGCCTTACATCGAGCCAGACGGTTTGGCGGAATCTGCTGGTGTTTCGCCGCGTTCAGGCTGAAAGCGCAACGAGCGGCGAGGACGCGCCGGAGCTTGCGGACCGTCGCATTGCCGCCGCGCCCGATCTGGCCGAGCCGGAAGACGCGGCCGCGGCCGTCGCAGACGCCTCCGCGCCCGTCAACGAAACGCCGCCCTTTGCCCCCGAGCAGCCCGAGGAAGAGGCTCCGCAACGCGACAGCCTCTTGCGCTACGAGAGCGACAATGGCGTCGAGGGCACCGCTCTGCTCGACGGGCCCAGCAGCGTGCTGACCGACCGTGCCGCCCGGCTGCGGCAAAGCTCCGCCGCCGAGTAGCGCCCCGACCGGCGGCGTTCAGCCGTCGAGATCGAGCGACAGCGCGTGAATCGCGGCGGTCAGCTCCGCCCCCAACGCCGCGTGTACCGCGCGGTGCCGCGCCACGCGGCTCATGCCCGCCAGTGCCGGCGCCCGCATACGCACATGAAAATGGCTCTCGCCGCTGCCATCGTCGCCCGCATGGCCCGCATGCCGGCCGCTGTCGTTTCGCACATCCAGCTCTGCCGGCGCGAACGCCTCGCGCAGCCGTGTTTCGATTTCCGCCGAGCGTGACAAATTTCCGCCTCCTGCCCTCTTCAAACTGACTGAGGATTGTCTAAACTCCCTCGTCCGAGTCGAAAAGGTGAGACCATGAGCAGAAGTGACCCCTTCGGTTTCGATATGTCGGTGAAGTCTTCGAAGAAGAAGAACCCGCGCGGACGACGTGGCATGTCCGGCGAACAGGAGACGTCCACCCGTATCTGCGATCACGAAGGTTGCGAAGAGCCGGGCAAGTTCCGCGCCCCCAAGGCGCCGGACGTGCTGGATGAATATTACTGGTTCTGCAAGGACCACGTGCGCGAGTATAACGCGCAATGGAGTTTCTTCGACGGCAAGACCGAAGCCGAGATGAATGCGCAGAACAGCGCCGACAAGGTGTGGGAGCGCAAGACCAAGGATTACCGCGACCCCGAGGCCCGCGCCTGGGCGCGGCTGGGCATCGAGGATCCGCATCAGGTGCTGGGCGATAACGCCACCCGCAACCCCGGGCGCGGCGCACAGAACAGCGGGCGGCGCCTGCCGCCGACCGAAAAGCGCGCGCTGGAGATCCTTGAGGTGGAGCGCGCCGAGACCAAGGCCGAGGTGCGCAAGGCCTACAAAAAGCTCATCAAGGTGCTGCACCCGGACATGAACGGTGGCGACCGGTCGCAGGAAGAGCAGCTGCAAGAGGTGGTCTGGGCCTGGGATCAGATCAAGGACAGCCGCAACTTCAAATGATGCCGTTGCGCAGGCGTCTCGCTGTTGGGCGCTCGCGGTCTCTGCTTCCAATAAAGCTTTTTGATTCGACACAGGGCGCGCCTTTTAAATGGGGGCGCGCCCAAATCAATGGCAATTCACGGGACGATATCCTGAAATTATCTCCCAATAGATGACAATTCGCCGTTATTGTTTACGATAAGTCGTGTATTTTTTCGTTACACGCGTTTCCAATAATAGACACACCCGCAAAGGTTGTGCTAAGTTGCAGGTATGGCGGTATTCTTACGCCAGAACGTATCCGGACTCCCTGCTCCGGGCACTCACGGACCGAACGGGGCCTGTGCGCCGATCCCCTGGGCGCACAGGCCTCACCGTTTTCCGGGCCTGCGCGTCACGTCCTTTTTCCGATCTCAGACCGGCCGGAACGTCAGCGACACCCCGTTGATACAATGACGCTTTCCGGTAGGCGGTGGACCGTCGTCGAAGATATGGCCGAGATGCGAGCCGCAGCGCCGGCAATGGCATTCGGTCCGGGTGACGAACAGCTTGCGGTCGGGCTTTGTCTCAACGGCATTCGGCAGCGCCTGATAAAAGGACGGCCAGCCGGTGCCGCTGTCGAATTTCGTCTCCGACGCATACAGCGGCAGTTCGCAGCCCTTGCACAGGAACGTCCCGTCGCGCTTTTCGTCGTTCAGCGGTGAGGTAAAGGCGCGCTCGGTGCCCTCCTCGCGCATCACACGATATTCGGCGTTGCTCAGCATCGCGCGCCATTCGGCCTCGCTTCGGCTGATCTCGAAGCGCTCGGCGGCGCTGCCGCGGGTGACGCCGAGCCCCAGGGCCGCGGCGGTGGTGGCGAGAAATCCTCGGCGGGTCATGGCTCTCCTCCTGATTATCCCCTTAAACGATGCGCCCCCGGCCGGTTTTCGTCCAGCCGGGGGCAACGCACGATTGCGCGAGAGCCCTGTCATCTTGGGGATCGCTAAGGCTCGCCGCTCCTCATGCGCTTGCTACCGCCCGACAGTTCCGGGTTGGCCGGACGGATCCCTTTACCCCGCGCCTCGCGACGCGGGGCATGCGCGTGCATTACATCGCGGGCAGCAGCACACGGTCGATGACATGGATCACGCCGTTCGACTGCTGCACGTCGGCAATGGTGACATTGGCGGACCGGCCCTGCTCGTCGGTGAGAGTGATCGTGCCCCCCTCCAGCTTCGCCTGAAGCGTGCAGCCGCCGACGGTCGGCACCGGATGCATGCCGCCGTCATCGGCGATCATGCCGGCGATGGCGTCGGACATGGCGCTGGTCGCAACAACATGGCAGGTCAGGATTTCCGCGAGCTGCGCCTTGTGCTCGTCCATCATAAGCTGGCTCAAACTCTCGTCCGAAATCCGGTCGAAGGCGGCGTCGGTCGGTGCGAAGACGGTAAAGGGGCCCTCGGAATTCAGCGTATCGACCAGGCCGGCCTGTTTCACAGCAGCCACCAGCGTCTCGTGATCGGCGGAGTTCACCGCGTTTTCGACAATGGTCTTGTCCGCATACATCGGCGCACCGCCGACCATGGGGTTCTCTGCGGCAAAAGCCGGAGCGGCAAGCGCGGAGAGGGCAGTGGCAATAATGGCGGTCTTGAACATGGTCATCTGTGATTCCTCCGAATTGACAATCGACCGGTCCGCTCTGGCCGGTCCTGCCCGAAGTCACGCAGCGCGTGGCCCGGAAGTTTCAGATATTGCCTTCACGGAGTCGTGAGGGAGAGCCCTAACGCAACCCCGCGCCACAGCAGCCCCGCCGGCGGCCGCGCGAGATGCGGGCCTGCGGGCCCTCTGCAATCGCGAGGCGCCCGTGTCGATGGAGTAAGGTGGCAGGATAGCGGTATCGCCCGAACGGCAAGGGCGTGAAAATGCGCGTGAGACCGACGACCGTGGCGCCGTCATTCACCTGAGGATCAATAACCCCCCGGGCGTCAGAGGATCGTAGCCACGCGAAGCACGTGGCCAACCCGCGATCGCTTGCCGTCAAAGATAGGCCCGCCGCGAAAGACGATATCGTTCATATCCCTCGCCCGCCCTCCGCGAACGGCAGCGGGCAGGACTCCGCCACAGCTCTCAGTGGGTCCAGGCGCCCTTGCGGTCGACCGCGAAATTCTCGGCATAGCCGCGCGGGCGGATGTTCGGGCTGCGCTTGTGCGGCTCGGTCACAATCGCCTCGATGCCATGTTCCTTGGCATAGTCCAGCGCCTGCGCCTTGCTATCGAATCTCAGACGCACCTGGGATTGGGTATCAGCGGAGGAGGTCCAGCCCATCAGCGGATCGACCTCGCGCGGCTCGCTCGGCGCAAATTCGAGAATCCAGTGTTTCGTCTTGCCCTGGCCCGAGGACATTGCCGTCCTGGCTGGCTGGTAAATCCGTGCGCGCATGGAATCCCTCCTGAACATTATGAAACGGTATCGGGGATTTGACCCAACAGGGCAAGGGATCCGCGCTATTTTGCCGACATTTCGCGGCGCGTCGCGGCAGGAAGGCGCAAACAGGGCACGCTCCATCGAAGAGACACGGGGGAGCGAGGGGTGGGTTGTGCGCTCCGATCGGGGGCGATGCCACTGCTTGCAGGGAAAAGGTAAGTATCGCCCGCCCCTTTTATCAATCGAAAAACGTGCCCGACCTGTCGCTGTATGAGCGACAAATGACCTAACGTAAGCCGATTGTCGCTTATTCCTAACGCGTTACGACCAGTTCCTGAGACGGGCGGCGCTCTGCCCGTTTTTCATGCAACGCGCCGCTGCGTCACGGCCCCTTGAAACTCCGCGCTGCGAAGACAATTCTGGCAGGCGTCCGGTCGAGGAACCTCCCATGCCCTATGCCCATTCCGACAAGTCCGCCCCGGCGATGCACGCACCTGCCCCCGATGTGCGCGAGCGTGAAAAGCTCGAAGGCGGCAAGCGCTTTGTCATGCAGACCGAGTTCCAGGCGGCCGGCGACCAGCCCACCGCCATCGCCGAGCTTTCCGCCGGGGTGAGCGAGGGCGAGCGCAATCAGGTGCTGCTGGGCGCCACCGGCACCGGCAAAACTTTCACCATGGCCAAGGTGATCGAGGAAACCCAGCGCCCTGCGATCATCCTCGCC
Source organism: Salipiger abyssi (assembly GCF_017311415.1). Lineage (GTDB taxonomy): Bacteria > Pseudomonadota > Alphaproteobacteria > Rhodobacterales > Rhodobacteraceae > Salipiger > Salipiger abyssi_A. The sequence goes on from NZ_JAEKIS010000009.1 coordinate 155,223, forward strand.
CCCAACAAGACGCTGGCGGCGCAGCTATACGGCGAGTTCAAGGGCTTCTTCCCGGACAACGCGGTGGAGTACTTCGTCTCCTATTACGACTACTACCAGCCCGAGGCCTATGTGGCGCGCTCGGACACCTACATAGAAAAAGAAAGCCAGATCAACGAACAGATCGACCGGATGCGCCACTCGGCCACACGGGCGCTGCTCGAACGCGACGATGTGATCATCGTGGCCTCGGTCTCCTGCATCTACGGCATCGGCTCGGTCGAGACCTACGGCGCGATGACCCAGGATCTGATTGCCGGCAACGAATACGAGATGCGCAAGGTCATGGCGGATCTGGTCACCCAGCAATACCGCCGCAACGACCAGGCGTTTCAGCGCGGCTCGTTCCGGGTGCGCGGAGATTCGCTGGAGATCTGGCCCGCCCACCTCGAAGACCGGGCGTGGAAGCTGAGCTTTTTCGGAGAAGAGCTTGAGGCTATTACGGAATTCGACCCGCTCACCGGTCAGAAAACCGGCAGCTTCGAGCGCATCCGGGTCTATGCCAACTCGCATTACGTGACGCCGAAACCGACGATGAATCAGGCGGTGGTGCAGATCAAGAAAGAGCTACGCCAGCGGCTCGACCAGCTGGTGAACGAGGGCAAGCTGCTGGAGGCGCAGCGGCTGGAGCAGCGCACCAATTTCGATATCGAGATGCTGGAGGCCACCGGCGTCTGCAACGGCATCGAGAACTATTCGCGCTATCTCACCGGTCGCGCCCCGGGCGAGCCGCCGCCCACGCTGTTCGAATTCATCCCCGACAATGCGATTGTCTTTGCCGATGAAAGCCACGTCACCGTGCCGCAGATCGGCGGCATGTACCGGGGCGACTACCGGCGCAAGTTCACGCTTGCCGAGCACGGGTTCCGGCTGCCCTCCTGCATGGACAACCGCCCGCTCAAATTCGAGGAATGGGACGCGATGCGCCCGCAATCGGTGTTTGTCTCCGCCACCCCGGCGGCGTGGGAGCTGGAGCAGGCCGGCGGCGTCTTCACCGAGCAGGTGATCCGTCCCACCGGGCTGCTGGATCCGCAGGTGGAAATCCGGCCCGTCGAGATGCAGGTGGACGATCTGCTCGACGAGGTGCGCAAGGTCACGGCGGACGGCTTCCGCACGCTCTGCACCACGCTCACCAAGCGCATGGCCGAGGATCTGACGGAATACATGCACGAGCAGGGCATCAAGGTGCGCTACATGCATTCCGATATCGACACGATCGAGCGGATCGAGATCCTGCGCGACCTGCGGCTCGGCGCCTTCGACGTGCTGATCGGCATCAACCTGCTGCGCGAGGGGCTCGACATACCGGAATGCGGGCTGGTGGCGATTCTGGACGCGGACAAGGAGGGCTTCCTGCGCTCCGAGACCTCGCTGATCCAGACCATCGGTCGCGCGGCGCGGAATGCCGAGGGCCGCGTCATCATGTATGCCGACCGCATCACCGGCTCGATGGAGCGCGCCCTGGCCGAGACCGAGCGGCGGCGGGTGAAGCAGATCGCCTATAACGAAGAGCATGGCATCACACCGGCGACGGTGAAGAAGAATGTCGAGGATATTCTGGCCGGGCTCTATCAGGGCGATGTCGACATGAACCGGGTGACGGCGGTGGTCGACAAGGAGCGCGCCGGCGCCAATCTGGAAACAGTTCTGGAGGGGCTGCGCACGGATATGCGCAAGGCCGCCGAGAATCTGGAGTTCGAGGAGGCCGCGCGGCTGCGCGACGAGATCAAGCGGCTGGAGGCGGTGGACCTCGCGGTGCACGACGACCCGCTGGCGCGGCAATCGGCGGTCGAGGCGGCCTCGGACGCGGCGGTCAAATCCTCGGGCCGCTCCACGGCGGGCCGCCCGGGCCAGCGCGGCGGGAATGTGAAGCGGCGGAAGCGGTAGGGTGGGCAATCTGCCCACCGTCATTGCGCCGGGCCGGAAGAGCGAATGGTGGGCAGATTGCCCACCCTACTCGCCGAACATCCCCTCGCCCAAGCCGCCCGACCAATCCGCATCGACGCGCCCCAAGCGAATGTCGCGATGGATCGACGACCAGGGCCAATCCGAGGGCTGTGCCGCCAGCCCGTGCCGCACCGGATTGCCCCAGCAATAGGCCACATGCGCTTGGTAATCCGCCTCGTCGCGGATCATGTGCTCCCAATAGCGCCGCTGCCAGATTCCGCGTTCGCGCTTGGCCCGTTTGCTGGACGAGACCCGCGTAGGGTGGGCAATTCTGCCCACCGCCCCTGTTCCGGCAGACCCCGCACCCACCCGCCTCGAAAACCGCGCCTTGATCTTGCGCCAGCGCTCGGGAAAGGCATTGTCGCCGGGCGGCAGCGTCCAGACCGCGTGCAGATGATCGGGCAGGATCACCATCGCGTCGCAGAACACCGGCGCCTCGCGTATGGTGTCGAGATAGGCGCCGCGCAGATCATCGACATGTTCCAGCAATAACGCCGAAGGCCGCCGCGCCAGCGCGACGATGAAGAAATACGACGCCCCGGGCATCTGCAATCGACGGTAATTCGGCATCCGTCCGATATGACGCGAAAGCGGTAAAGGACGGGTTAAGTACGAGGCGGCGGTGGGCAGATTACCCACCCTACTCAGCCGCAGAAAACCCGCAGCACCACGCCGTCCTCATCCGTCTCGATATTCAGCCTTGCGGGGTTGAAATCCATCGTCGCGGGCTGGCCCTCGCGCAGCACGCGGATCTGCTCGCCGGCGGGCAGCGTCACCGCGGCGATGTTTTGCCCGACCAGCGCCGCGTAGCCGGACGGGTTGCACAACCCCTCCGCCTTCTCCGCCGAACCCTCGCTGCCGCTCACAGTCAGCCCCAGCAGGCGCCAGCTCTGCATGCCGCCGCGATAGTAAAAGATCCGCTCCGCCGGATAGCCCGCCTCCAGCATATTGCGGATCGCGGTGGGCGACTGACCGCACCAGAGCCCGTTGCAGAAGAGCGCGACGGGCTTCGCCTCCGCGCAATCCCAGCCGTCGAAATCCGGCTCGCACCCGAGCCGGCCCAGCTCGTCGATGATATAGGTGTAGGGGATGTTCATCGCGCCGGGGATTGTGCCCTGCCGGAACCAGTCGGACGTCCGGCTGTCGATCACCAGCGCCTCGGGATCCTGCAACATTTCCAGCAGCTCCAGCTCGCCGATCGTGGTCACGCCTGGCGCCGGCTGCATGGGCTGAATGCAGAAATCCGGACAGGGGCGCGATGTACGCGCCCAGTCGCCGGTCAGCCGGTGCTCCGGATCCTGAATGCGCGAGATCTCTGCCGGGCCGTGTTCCGTCTCGACCGTGACCGAGGGCACGCCGCGGGCGATGTTCACCGGCGTTTCGGCACCAGCCCCGCCACATCCCAAAAGCAGCGCCGCACCCAGCGCAACCAAGTGCAACTTCGTCATCTCGTCCTCCCGATCCATCCAAAGCGCCGCCTTTCGCCACCGCGCGGAATACAGCAGACTGCGCCCATGCTGGAACTCTCCGCCCCATCCTCCCATCTCTACCCCGGGGCCCTGTGCCGCGTCGAGGAGGGAGCACTCGCCGACGGGCCGGTGGTGGTGCTCTTCGCCGATGGCAGCCGCGCCGGTGGCGAGCTTGCAGGCGGCCAGTTGCAGCTCTCGGCCTATGAAACCCGCGCCGGCACCCCGATCCCCGCGCGGCTGTGGCAGATCGACACCCAGACCCTGCGCATCGCCGCACGGTTACATTGAGGGATCGACAGCGCGCATATCCGGCATAAATTACCTCCATGCGCCCGATTCTCGCGATCCCCTTCACCGGACTGCTGCTGCTCGCCGCCTGCGCCACCCCGCAGGAGCGCTGCCTGAGCGATGCCGCCGGCCCCTGGCGTTCGGCGCTGAAGGAGCGGCAGCGCATCGCCGAGGATCTGGCGCGGGGCTTCACCTATGAGACCAAGTTCGAGGAGCGGACGCGCTTTCGCTGGTGCGCCGGCGGCGCGGGCCAGCTCTACCCGTGCTGGGAAACCGATGCGCAACCGGTGACGCGGCGGATCCCGGTCGACGCGGCGGCGCTGCGCGCCCGCGACGCCGAACTCGCCCGCGCCCTGCCCGATCTGCGCCGTGCCGCCGAAGCCGATATGGAGCGGTGCCGCGTGGCCTTCCCCGAGCCGGAAACACCGCCCTCTTGACAGCCCCCGGCATTGGCGCAACCCCGCGCTTTTCGGGCCTTAGCTCAGCAGGGAGAGCGCGTCGTTCGCAATGACGAGGTCAGGGGCGATCTCCCCAGGCGCCACCATCCCCACATCTCCTAAGCCACGTTACATCTCCGGCGACGTTCCCCGATGCCAGCATATGCCCACCGCCTTGCCGCCTCGGTCAGGCAAACCTGCGGACGATCCAGCGCCGCGCGGGTTTTTCCAGCAGGTGATAGCTCGCCGACGAAACGAGCAGCAGCGCCAGCGTGACCAGCGGCCAGGAGGGAACCGGAATGCCGAGCTTCGGGAGAAAATCCAGGCAAACCCAGATGAGCAGCAGATGAACCATGTAGATGGCATAGGAGATCTCGCCCAGATAGACGAGGAGTGCGGAATTGGTCGGACAGGCGCGCCTGGAAGAGAGACCGGCGCCGCCCAGGATCAGCATCGCAAAGGCGAGCAGGACCGGATAGCCGGCTGTGGCGTCGCACGTCAGACCGAAGAGCATCGCCAGGCCAAGCACAAACAGCACCGCCGAAACCGCGCCCGAGACATGCGGAGCGATCAGCCGCAGGATCATCCCCAGCAGAAACAGCGGCACGATGCGCAGGGCGCCGAAATCCCAGGTCAGGTGCAGGAAGGCCGATGCGCCGAGGGCAACCGCCAGCAGGTGGGCCAGCACGGCGCTAACGCCGAAGGCGAGACAAAGCGGCAGCAGCCCGCGCAGGCGCGGGCCGGCCAGCGCGAAGAGCAGATAGGCAAACATCTCTGCCGAGATCGTCCAGCTCGGCCCGTTCAGAACCAGCCCATCCGTCGTCGCAAAGGAATGCAGCAGCAAGAGCGAGGCCCAGAGCCCTTCAGCGGGCCGGGCGCCGGCCCAGGCCAGCAGCGCAAACACAAGCAGCAGCGTAAGATGCAGCGGATAGATCCGGGCCAGGCGTTTGACCATGAACCGCCGGATCGAAAACCGGTGCGCCGCGATCTGGTCTCCGTAGACATGCAGGATCACGAAGCCCGACAGGATAAAGAAGAAATCCACCGCGCGGGCCCCGTTGCGGATCACCGACAAGACCCAACCGTCGGCAAGCTCGATGCGCAGGCTCAGGTGGAACAGAAAAACCCAGAAGGCGGCGAAGAAACGCAGAGACGTCAATGTGCGCAGATCGCCGGCGACAGCAAAGGGTTTGCGCGCGACTTCGCCAACCGCGGAGGGACTGGTACAGACAGAATTCACAACTGGTTGGTCCGGCATAAGGTCGGAGAACAGCTACTTGTATAAAGCGAGCGATTCCGACGTCACATCTGCATCCGACACTCGCAGCGTCGAGCACTCTACGCAAGATTGAAAATCCCCTCAGAACTCGCCCAATCCTAGGAGCCGACGCGCAACGGCGGCATCGCTCCGAACGCCACACCCCGGCCCAGGCACAAAAACGCCTGTCATATGAGCTTTACCAAAGCGCGCTACCTCTGGTGCGACCACTGCATCTTGCGAGACTTGCCAGGCGTGAAACGCGAGATATAGTGTTTTCAAGCTGGGGCGGGTCGTCCCGCTCTGGTGCTTCTAGACGGGCAGACAGGGCAGGGAACGAGTCATTCCATGGACGGCGACTTCAGAACGCATTTCGTAAGAGAACCATCGGCGCTGAAACAACATCCGGCGCTGGTGCTGAACGCGGATTACCGACCGCTTTCCTACTATCCGCTTTCGCTCTGGCCCTGGCAGGAGGCGGTGAAAGCGGCCTTCCTCGACCGGGTCGACATCATCGCCGAATATGACGAGGAGGTCCGAAGCCCCTCGATGACGCTGAAAATACCCAGCGTGGTGGTGCTGAAAGATTACGTCAAACCGAGAAAGCGCGTGGCCTTCACGCGCTTTAATCTTTTTCTGAGGGACGAATTCCGCTGCCAGTATTGCGGATCCAAGGGCGAGCTGACCTTCGATCATGTCGTGCCCCGCGCCTCTGGCGGCATCACCAGCTGGGAAAACGTGGTCGCCGCCTGCGCGCCCTGCAACCTCCGGAAGGGCTCGAAATCGCTGCGCAAGGCGAACATGTCGCTGCGCAAGATCCCGCGCCAGCCCGGCGCGTCCGAGCTGATGAATGTCGGGCGCAAGTTCCCGCCCAACCACCTGCACGACAGCTGGCTCGATTTCCTCTACTGGGACGCCGAGCTGGAGGCCTGAGCCGCCCGAGCCTCCGGGGCTTGCCTCGCCGCCCTGCCCGGCCTAAGCCGCTGCCGGGCGCCTCGGCGCGCCAGGAAAGGGTGTCATGCTGCTCTATCGCCTGCTCGTTTCGGTCTTTGCGCTGGGTGTACTCGCCCGGCTGGCGCTGCGGCGCGACCGTGACGCGCTTTGCCAGCGGCTGGCGCGCGGCCCCGCAGAGCCCGGCCCGCATCTTTGGCTGCACGCCGCCTCGAACGGCGAGCTGGCCTCGGCAAGGCCGCTGATCGCCGCGCTGCAAGCCGCCCGCCCCGACCTCAAACTGCTGATCACCTGCAACTCCGCCACCGGCGTGGCGCTGGCGCAAGGCTGGGGGCTCGCCGCCCGGCTGGCGCCGCTCGATCTGGCGCGGGTGGCGCGGCGCATGCACCGGCGCTGGGACGTGCGCGGCCATATCGCGATGGAATCCGAGCTCTGGCCGCACCGGGTGCTCACCTGCCCCGGCCCGGTCTTTGTCATGGGCGGGCGGCTGACCGAAAGCACCGCGCGGGTCTGGCGGCTCTTCGGCGGACTGCAAGCGCGGCTGCTGCGCCGCATAGCCTGGCTCTCGCCGCAGGACGCGGGCTCGCGGACGCGCTACCGCGCCGCCGGGCTGCCCGAGGCCGCCACCGGTCCGGTGGTCGACCTGAAGGCGCTCTACACCCCCGAGACGCGGCGCGACCCGGCGCTGACGTCGGCCTTCGCGCGCGACAAGACCTGGCTCGCCGCCTCGACCCATGAGGGCGAGGAAGAGATCGTGCTCGCGGCCCATGGCCTGGCGCGCGGGGCCGAGCCAGACCTGCGGCTGATCCTCGCCCCGCGCCATCCGCGCCGCGCCGAGGCGTTGCTGCGCCTGATCGCCGATGCCGGGCTGAGCGTTGCCCGGCGCAGCGCCGGCGACGCCCCCGAGGGCGCCGATGTCTATCTCGCCGACACCATGGGCGAGATGGGGCTGCTCTACCCGCTGGCCGGGCGCATCCTCATCGGCGGCACGCTGAGCGATGTCGGTGGCCACACCCCCTACGAGCCCGCCGCCTATGGCGCCGCCCTGCTGCACGGCCCGGATTTCGCCAAACACCGCCCCGGCTTCGACCGGCTGCACGCACAAGGCGCCGCGACGCTGGTCCACGATGCCGAAGAGCTGGCCCGAGCGCTCAACGCGCTTGCCGCCGAGGCCGCCCAGCAGACCCAAGGCACGGCGGCGCAGGCCGCGCTGCGCCCGCAGGCCGATGCGCAGACGCTGGCCGCCGGCATCACGCAACGGCTGGCCCCCTGAGCACCGCCTCGCCGGACGATCCGTTCCGCTTGAACTTTCCCGCCAAAGGCTTAGGTCATAAGGGACACTTACGGGTGAACGACCATGATCCAGTATTCCCTCAAATGCGCGCAGGATCACCACTTCGACAGCTGGTTCCAGTCCGCGAGCGCCTTCGACAAGCTGCATGCCGCCGGCATGGTGACCTGCGCCGTCTGCGGCTCCTCCGAGGTCGAGAAAGAGTTGATGGCGCCCCGCGTGAATGCCGGCGCCGAGAAACCCGCTGACACCGCGCCGCTCTCCGCCCCCGCCTCGCCCGCCGAACAGGCGCTGCGCGAGCTGCGCGCGGAGATCGAGAAGACCTCCGATTATGTTGGGCGCGATTTCGCCCGTGAGGCCCGCGCCATGCATGAGGGCGACCAGCCCAAACGCGCGATCTGGGGCGAGGCGCGCGGCGACGAGGCGCGCAAGCTGGTCGAAGACGGCATTCCCGTCGCGCCCCTTCCCTTCCGTCCCTCCAGAAAGAGCAACTGATGCGCATCCTGATCACCGGCGCCAATCGCGGCATCGGCGCCGCGCTCGACAGCGCGCTCGGCGCCCGCGGCCACACCGTCATCGGCACCGCCCGCGGCCACCCGGAATATCAGGAGCTCGACGTCACCAGCCCCGCCTCCGTCGCGGCGCTGGCCGAACGGCTCGAAGGCCAACCGCTGGACGCACTGATCTGCAATGCCGGCGTCTATCTCGACAAGGGGCACAACCTGGCCGACGGTTTCCCGGCGAAGATGTGGGCCGATGAATTCGCGGTGAACGTCACCGGCGTATTCCTCACAGTGCAGGCGCTGCTGCCGCATCTCCAACAGGCCGAGGCGCCCCGGATCATGATCATCTCCTCGAATATGGGCTCGGACGCCCGCGCCCCCGGCGGCAGCTATATCTATCGCGCCTCCAAGGCCGCGGCGCTCAATCTCGGGCGCAACCTCGCGGTCGATCTGAAGCATCTCGGCATCGCGGTGGGCATCTATCACCCGGGCTGGGTGCAGACCGACATGGGCGGCAGCGCCGCCGCGATCACGCCCGATGCCTCCGCGAACGGACTTGCCGACCGGCTGGAGGCGCTGGGGCTCGGCAATACCGGCTGCTTCGAGGCCTATGATGGCGAGCCGCTGGCCTTCTGAGCCCGAAGAGTTCCCCGCCGCCTTCGCCCGCGCCTGGGCGACACGCGAGGGCGCCGAGATCGCCGCGCTTTTCACCGAGGACGCGGAGTTCGTGAATGTCACCGGGCTCTGGTGGACCGGACGCAAGCGCATCGCCGCCCCGCATGATTACGCGCTCAAGAGCTTCTTCGCCGAAACCGAACTGAGACCGGGCCGCATCGCGGTGCGACGGCTGGGTGCGGATGTCGCGGTGGTGCGCTGCCGCTTCACCTTGACCGGCCAGCGCCTGCCCGAGGGCGGCATCGCCGGGCCGCGCCAGACCATCCTGCTCTTCGTGCTGCAAGACCGCCCCGAGGGCTGGCGTGCGGTGGCGGCACAGAACACCGATGTGGTGCCCGGCATGGAAACCCATGTGAATGACGGCACGCTTCGTCCCGCCGACTACCGCCAAGACTAAGCCGCGGCCGCCAGATCTCGGCACATGCCGTTTTCGCCTGCGCAGACAGCAGCTTAGCCTCCCGCGCGACACGCATTTTTTTCACAAGAGCGCATTCCCGCCATCTCCTCTTTACGCCGCGCGTGAACGCGCTACCGTCGGCGCGAACCAGTTTCGGAGGATATACACATGAAGATCATCTGGCTCGGCCACGGCTCTTTCCGCATCGAAATCGAGGATCAGGTGCTGCTGATCGACCCCTGGCTCAGCGGCAACCCGTTGCTGCCCGACGAGCGTGCCGACGAGGCCACTGCCGGCGCGACGCAGATCCTTATCACCCATGGCCATTTCGACCACACCCAGGATATCGTCGCGGTCTCGCAAAAGACCGGCCTGCCGGTCTCGGGGATCTTCGAACTGGTCGGCCTGCTGGAAGCCCAGGGCGCGACCGCCGGCCACGCTTTCAACAAGGGCGGCACGGTGCAGTTCGGCAATGTCTCGGTGAGCATGGTGCCCGCCTCGCATTCCTCCTCGATGCAGATCGACGACAAGCCGGTCTATACCGGCATGGAAACCGGCTTCATCATCAAGGGCGAGGGCCGCACGATCTATTTCTCGGGCGACACCACCATCATGTCCGACATGGCGTGGATCGGCGAGTATTACAAACCCGATATCGGCATGCTTAGCGCCGGCGGCTATTACACCATGGACATGGACATGGCGGCCTGGGCCGCGTCGAAATATTTCGACTTCAAGACCGTGATCCCGATGCATTACCGCACCTTCCCGGCACTGGCGCAATCGGCGGAGAAACTGGCCGCCGGCCTGCCCGGCGTACGGGTGATCGAACCCGAGGTGCTGGAGCCGATCACCCCCGATCCGGTCTGATCCGCGCTTTCGGACGCGCCCCCCACCGCCTATAGTGCCCCGAAAACAAGCGGGGCACGGGCATGGCGGGGCAGACAGAGACGCAGCCGTTCAATGTGATGATCGTCGGCCAGGGCGGGCGGCTGCAATACGAGGCCATCCTCTTTGCCCTCTCCCTGGCCGCCACGACACGCAGCGACGGCATTCGGCTCTATGTGGCCGAACCGCAGCCCGGCCCGCTCTGGCCCGACGATCCGCGCATCACCGATCCCGAGGCGCGCGCCCTGCTCGACGCGCATGGCGCGCGTCTTCTGCCCTTCGAGAGCCGGCATTTCGGTGCCCGATATCCCTATGGCAACAAGATCGAAGCGCTGCTCGCCCTGCCCGAGGGCGAGCCCTTCGTGTTCTTCGATACCGACACGCTGGTGCTCGACGATCTGGGGAAGGTGCCCTTCGATTTCTCCCGCCCCACCGCCTCAATGAAGCGCGAGGGTACCTGGCCGCAGATCGAGCTTTACGGGCCGGGCTACAGCGAGACCTGGAAGGCGCTCTACGACCGCTTCGGGCTCGATTTCGAAAGCTCTCTGGATACGCGCTGGCCCGACGAATACTGGCAGCGCTATCTCTATTTCAACGCCGGGTTCTTTTTCTACGAATGCCCGCGCCGCTTCGGGCAGCGCTTTCTCGACTACGCGCTGTCGATCCGCGACGACCCGCCGCCCGAGCTGATCTGCCAGAGCCTCGATCCCTGGCTCGACCAGATCGCCCTGCCGCTGGTAATCCACAGTTTCGGCGGCGGGCGCGGCACCCTGCCCGAGGGGCTGCTCGACGGGTCGGTGACCTGCCATTACCGCACCCTGCCGCTGCTCTACGCCCGCGAGCCCGACGCGGTGGTGACTTTTCTCGAAGAGATCGCGGCGCCCAACAAGATCAAGAAAGTGCTCAAGCAATACGAGCCGATCAAGCGCATGGTCTATCAGGGGCGCGGCCAGAAGGCGCGGGCGCTCTTCGACCGCGACGACCTGCCCCGACGCGAACAGGCGATCCGCAACAAGCTCAAGCGCGAAGGCTTCTGGATGCGCTAGGCGCCGGTTCGCTCCGACACGAAAATGCGCTTTGGAACGCACTATCCGCATGAGACACTGCCGCGGGGACAAGGGAGGCGCAGATGTCCGGTTTTACAACCCTTCTCGTGGGCACCACCAAGGGTGCCTTTCTTCTCTCCGGCACGAATCGTGCGGCGTGGACAGTTACAGGCCCGTTCTGCGGCGGCTGGCCGATCAATCACATGACGAGCGACCCCGAGACCGGGCGGCTCTGGGCGGCGGGCGGCAACGATTGGGTCGGCGCCGGCGTCTGGCGCAGCCAGAACGGCCGCGACTGGACGTTAGCCAAACTCTCGGACGGACAGATCGACGCGTGGGTGCGCAACGACCCGTCCATGGCCGAGATGTTCGGCATGGAGCCGCAGCCCCCCGCCCCCTTCACCGGCAAGGCCGATGCGCTCTGGTCGATACGGCACACGCCAAAAGCGATCTATGCCGGCGCGAAACCAGCCCGGCTCTTTCGCAGCAGCGATGGCGGCGAAAGCTGGGACGAGGTGAGCGGGTTGACCGATCACCCATCGTCCGACAGCTGGCAGCCCGGCGCGGTGGGGCTGACGCTGCACACCATCGTGACCGTGCCCGAGGCGCCGGAAAAGCTCTGGGTCGGGATCTCGGCGGCAGGCGTCTTTGCCAGCGAGGATGGCGGCGAGACATGGGAGCGGCGCAACCGCCGCTCGAATGCCCCCGCCACGCCCTGCAATCACCCGGCGGCGGGCGACGGGGTCGAGACCGGGCATTGCGTCCACAACATGCAGCGCGCGCCGGGCGGCGCGGGTGATCTGCTTTACCAGCAGAATCACCACGGCGTGTACCGCTCGCAGGACGGCGGGCGCAGCTGGGACGACATCACCGAGGGGCTGCCCTCAACCTTCGGATTTCCCATCGCGGTGCATCCGCGCGACCCTCAGACGCTCTGGACCCTGCCACTGAATGGCGACATGGCGGGGCGCTTTCCCCCGGATGCGCAGGCCGCCGTCTGGCGCTCGCGCGATGGTGGCGAGAGTTGGCAGGACTGCCGCTCCGGGCTGCCGCAAGAGGGCTGCTATTTCACCGTGCTGCGGCAGGCCATGACCACCGACACCGGCAGCCCGGCGGGGGTCTATTTCGGCACCAATTCCGGCTCGATCTTTGCCAGCACAGACGAGGGCGACAACTGGGAGGAAATTGCCCGCCACCTGCCCACGGTGCTCTGCGTCGAAGTGATGGAGCGGGCACCGGGCTGAGCGCACACGCTCTGTTGTGAGCCACCGCGCAATCGCTTATCCCTGAAGGCAATCGCAGGAACAGGGAGGTTTCCATGACACACGGCTTCGACACGCTGCAAATCCACGCCGGCGCCCGGCCCGATCCGGCCACCGGCGCCCGGCAGACGCCGATCTACCAGACCACGGCCTATGTGTTTCGCGACGCCGATCACGCCGCCGCGCTCTTCAACCTTCAGGAAGTGGGCTATATCTACTCCCGCCTGACCAACCCCACCGTCGCCGCGCTGCAAGAGCGCGTCGCGACGCTGGAGGGCGGCGCCGGTGCGATCTGCTGCTCTTCTGGCCACGCGGCGCAGATCCTCGCGCTCTTCCCGCTGATGGCTCCCGGGCGCAATATCGTCGCCTCCACACGGCTTTATGGCGGCACGATCACCCAGTTCAGCCAGACCATCAAACGCTTTGGCTGGTCCTGCACCTTTGTCGATTTCGACGATCTCGACGCGGTCGAGGCGGCGATTGACGACGACACCCGCGCGGTGTTCTGCGAGAGCATCGCCAACCCGGGCGGCTATGTCACCGATCTCGACGCCATCGCGGCGATCTCCGACAAGGCCGGCATTCCGCTCATCGTCGACAACACCTCGGCCACGCCTTACCTCTGCAAACCCATCGAGCACGGCGCCACGCTGGTGGTGCATTCTCTGACCAAATACATGACCGGCAACGGCACTGTCACCGGCGGCTGCGTGGTGGATTCTGGCAAGTTCGACTGGTCGGCCTCCGACAAGTTCCCCTCGCTCTCGGCGCCGGAGCCGGCCTATCACGGGCTGAAATTCCACGAGACGTTCGGCTCGCTGGCCTTCACCTTCCACGGCATCGCCATCGGCCTGCGCGATCTCGGCATGACGATGAACCCGCAGGGCGCGCATTACACGCTGATGGGCATCGAGACGCTGAGCCTGCGCATGCAGAAACATGTGGAGAACGCCACCCGCGTCGCCTCCTGGCTGGAAAACCACCCGGCGGTGGAGCAGGTCACCTATGCCGGCCTGCCCTCCTCGCCCTATAACGACCGGGTGGCCAAGATCTGCCCCAACGGCGCGGGCGGGCTGTTCACCGTGGCGCTCAAGGGCGGCTATGAGGCCTGCACGAAATTCGTCGGCGCTCTGGAGATCTTCAGCCATGTGGCCAATCTCGGCGATGCGCGCAGCCTGGTGATCCACTCCGCCTCGACCACCCACCGCCAGCTCTCCGAAGAGCAGCAGATCGCGGCGGGCGCGGCGCCCAACGTGGTGCGGATCTCCATCGGGATCGAAGACCCCGAAGATCTCATCGCGGATCTGGATCAGGCGCTGACCAAGGCCGGCTGAGCCTTTGTCGGGAACCGGGCAGCCGCCGCATCAGGCGGCTGCCCTTTTTGCATGCACGAGCGGCTCAGACCCGCTCCAGCGGCAGATGCGGCGCCTCGGGCAGATGCACGGCGATCGCGTCGCCCGGGCGCACAAGCCCGCCGCGCGTCACCACCGCCATGATCCCCGCCCGGCGGATCAGCCTGCCATCCACCCCGCGCGTCAGCACCTCCGAAAGCAGCCCGGGGCGAAAGCCCGAGATCTGCGCGCAGGGGTTGCGCAGACCGGTCACCTCGATTGCCGCCTCGCCGATCTCCAGCACCGTGCCGCGCGGCAGGCCCACAAGGTCTAGCCCGCGCGTCGCAATATTCTCGCCCAGATCGCCGGGTTGCAGATCGTAACCCTTTGCCGCCAGCTCTTCGAAGAGCTCGACCCCCAGCAGATGCACCTGGCGCAGATTTGGCTGGCTCGGATCCTGCGCCACGCGCGAGCGATGCTGCACCGTCACACCGCGATGGGCATCGCCCTCCACCCCCTCGCCCGCGATCAGCCGGATCGCGTCGCAGACGGGCTTGCTGAAGCGATGCGCCGCATCCTTGGCGACGGCGACGACCTCCGCCACCGGCCTCACTCGCCCAGAGCGAAGACCACGCTCACCCGCGCGTTCAGCACCGACTCGCCCGCCGCCACCGGCGCGGCAGAGACCCGCGCCATCTCCATCATCGGCGCCGGCGCATAGCCGCCGCCCGCCTCCGAGATCGACAGCACCGGCCCGAGCGTCACCCCTGCGGCCTCGGCCAGCACCTGCGCGCGCGACATCGCATCCGCCACCGCGTCGCGGCGTGCCTCGTCCATCACCGGATCCGGCTCTTGCAGGCCAAAGGTCAGCCCCGACAGGCGGTTGGCGCCATCCTCGGTCACAGCGCCCAGCACCTCGCCGAGCTGGTCCAGATCGCGCACCCGCACGGTCAGCCGGTTGCTCGCCTCATAGCCCTCGATCTCGCGTCCGCGCCCCTGGCCGTAATCGTTCCAGACCGGTTGCAGGCCGATATCCGAGGTCTGACGGTCGCGCGGCGCGATCCCAAGCGTATCGAGCCGCGCGAGAATCGCCGCCGCGACCTGGTTGGCCTCCTCCATCGCGGCGCCGGGCTCTTCGTTCTGCGCGGTCACACCGAGCGTCACGGTGGCCATGTCGGGGACGGCGGCGGCCTGGCCTTCGCCTGTGACGGTCATCCGGGGGCTGTCGTCCTGGGCCAGCGCCACGGCGGGCGGCATCATCAGAACGCAGAGCGCGGCAATGGCAAAGCGACGCATGGAATCCTCCTTTGATCATGCGGATCTATGCTCAACATCCTTCGCCGGCGCCCCGCCCGCAAGGGTTTGCGGCGAAAGCTTTCTTTCACTGAGCGGAGAGCTGCTGTAGAGTCGGTGACCACGCCTTGGGACTCCCCTAGGCCCACGAGCAGTGATAGAGACCGTGCATGGCACCGAATTTCGCGCTTTCCCTCTCTTTCGAAGGCATCGCCCTGCTGCGCCGTGCCGGCAACGGCTGGTTCCCGCTTGGCGAGGTTGCGCTGGATCGCGACGATCTCGACGCGGCCCTGCGCGCGCTGCGCGATGAGGCCGAGACCGCCGCTCCGGACGGGGCAAAGGTCATCCTCGTGCTGCCCAACGAGCAGATCCGCTATCTCGACCTGCCCGATCCCGGCGGCGATGACGCGGCGCGCGGTGCCGCCGTGCGCGCGGCCTTCGATGGGGCCACACCCTACGCGGTGGACGAGCTGGTGATCGACTGGTCGCGGCGTGGCGACACGCTGCTGGCCGCCGCCGTCGCGCGCGAGACGCTGGAGGAGGCCGACGGGTTCATCCGCGCCCACGGGTTCGATCCGGTGAGCTTCACCGCGATGCCCGAGGCCGGCAGCTTCGAGGGTCCGGCGTTTTTCGGCGCCGCGCCGGGCTGGACCGGCACGCCGCCCGAGCGGCTGTCGCAACCGGTCCGGATCGTTGCCGCGCCCGAACCGGAGCCCGAGCCCACCCCTGAGCCCGAACCGGAGGCCCCCGCCGAAGAGACGGCGCCGGATATCCCCGCGGCTGCGCTGGCACCGCTGCCCGAGCCGGCGCCCGCAAAGGCCAAGGAGCCTCCCGCGCCGGCGGCGGAGCCCGAGATCGCCGGGAGCGAAACGACACCTCCGACGCCCCCCAAGGCAGAGGCGGAAAAGGCCGCGTCCGCCGAAATGCCGGCACCGACCGAAGAGGCCCCGAACGCAGACGCGAACGCCGCGACAGAGGCCCCCCGCCCTGCCAGTTTCGGACAGGGGATTTTCGGCCCCGGCGGCAATGCCCGCGCCGATACGATCCCCGCGCTGGAGAACGAGGCACCCAAACTGCGCGCCGCGCCGGCGCTCGGCAACACCCCGCCGCTGCCCGGCGCCGGCGATGCGGCCTCCGGCCCCGCGCCGAGCTTTACCAGCATCCGCGCCACTCGCGATCTGCCGCCCGCCGCCCCCGCGCCCTCGGTGCAGCCGGCAGCCGAGCCCGGCCCGGGCGCGGCGAATGGCAAGGCCAAGCTCCGCGCCCGTGAGGCTGATGGCGCAGCCCCTGTGCCGCCCGCGCCCGTGCCGCCAACGGCAGTGCCAGCAAAGGAAAAGGACGGGCTCGGCAAGCGCGCGCGCGCCGCGCTGGCCGGCCCGGCACGCAACAAGGCCAAACCCGCCGAAGCGAAGCAGCCGCCCGCACCGAAGAAGCCCCCCCGGAAAGCCGCCAAAGCCGCGCCCGCGCCTGCTGCGCCCCCCGCCCCCGGTCCTGCCGCAAAGAGCACCCCGCCGGCGCCACGCCCGGACGCGGTGCAAACCGCCGCGCTGCGCCGCAGCCGCAACGACGATCCCGGCCCTGCCGCACCCGCGATAGCCGCCGCAGCAACCTTCGACCCGGAGGAAGAACGCCGCCGCATGACGGTGTTCGGCGCCCGCAACGGCGAGCAGATCGGCGGCAAGCCGCGCTATCTCGGGCTGATGCTGACCGCCGTGCTGCTGCTCTTCCTCGCCGGGGTGGCCGCCTGGGCGTCGGTCTTCCTCGACGAGGGGCTGTCGCGCTTCTTCGGCGGGGCGGATGTGACCGAAACCGCCGCCGTCGCGCCCGAGGAGCCAAAGCCCGACGCAGAGACCACCGCCCTGCCGGAACCGGAGACCGAAGCGGAGGACGATACCGCGCTGACGGCGCTGGAACCGGCCCCGACTGCGCCACCACCGCCCGCTCCAGCCCCGATACAGCCCGAGGGCGCGCAGGCGCCCACGCCGGAGGAGGCCGAGGCGCGCTATGCCGCCACCGGGATCTGGCAGCGTGCGCCCACCGCGCCGCTCGAACCCGCGCCGGATCAGGTCGAGGATCTCTATGTCGCCTCGGTCGACCCCAAGGTCGGCCAGTTCGACGCGGTGGCGCTGCCCGAGGCGCCCGCCGCCGGCGACGATCTGCCGCTCGATCCGCAGCGGCTGCCGCCCGGCCCGGATGTCCGCTTCGATCTCGACGATCAGGGGCTCGTCCGCGCCACGCCCGAGGGTGCGATCTCGCCCGATGGCGTTCGGGTCTTCGCCGGGCAACCGCCGCAGGTGCCGCCCGCACGCAGCGCCACCGAGACGCCTGGCGAGCCGGCGGCGGAGGCCGCGCCGCAGGAGGCCGCCGATCCGGCTGTCGAGCAGTTGCAGGAGCGCCGCCCACAGGCCCGCCCCGGCGATCTCGTCGAACAGGCGGAGCGCGCCAATCTCGGCGGCATCTCGATTGCCGAGCTCTCCCGCATACGCCCGGCCCTGCGTCCGCTCAGCGCGCAGGAAGAAGCAAGCGCGCAGGCGGACGCCCAGCAGGCCGAGGATACCGCCGATCAGGCCGAGGACAACGCCGAGCCCGACACGCCCCCCGCCACCGAGCTCGCCATCGCGAATTCGCTGGCGCCGCAGCCCCGCCCCGGCGACATGGCCGGTATCGTCCGCCGCGCCGAGCGCGAGACGGTGCAGACCGCCTCCACCGCCCCGGTGCGCATGCAGCCCGGCCCGCGCGTGCCGCAGAACACCAATGTGGCCAAGGAAGCGACGGTGCGGAACCAGATCAACCTGCGCCAGATGAACCTGATCGGGGTGTTCGGCAAGGCGTCGAGCCGCCGCGCGCTGGTGCGGCTGTCGAACGGGCGGCTGCAAAACGTCAAGGTGGGCGACCGGCTGGACGGCGGGCGCGTCGCCGCCATCGGGGAATCCGAGCTGCAACTCACCAAGAGCGGACGCAACATCGTGTTGCGGATGCCGAGCGGCTGAACCAGGCGCGCCGCAAATTCCTTCAAAGGAATTTGCAACTCTTTTCGAAAAGAGTTGCCGTCGCTCAGAACGGCACGTCGTCCTCCGCGTGCACGAAACGCGCGACCACCTTCTTCACCCCGGATTTCTCGAAGGCGATCTCCAGCTTGTCGCCCTCGATCCCGGTGATCTCGCCATAGCCGAATTTCTGGTGAAACACCCGCTGGCCCATCTCGAAGGCCGAGACCGCCTGAAGGTCGATCACCGTATTGCGGCTCTCGCGCGGCTGGCTCACCGGGCGCTGCGACGAGCGTTCCTGCAAGCGCTTCCAGCCCGGGGAATTATAGACATTGGCCTCCGCCGCCCGCGTCTCCAGCCCCGATCCGCCGCCATAGGCCGCGGCCGCGCCGAAGCCGCCACCATAGAGCCCCGGCGGCGTCAGCACCTCCACATGCGCCTCGGGCAGCTCGTCGATGAAACGCGACGGCAGCGCCGATTGCCACTGGCCGAACACCCGGCGGTTGCCGGCAAAGGAGATCGTGCAAAGCTCCTCGGCCCGGGTGATGCCGACATAGGCCAGCCGCCGCTCCTCCTCCAGGCCCTTCAGCCCGCTCTCGTCCATGCTGCGCTGCGACGGGAACAGCCCGTCCTCCCAGCCCGGCAGGAAGACGCAGGGGAATTCCAGCCCCTTGGCCGCGTGCAGCGTCATGATCGAGACCTTGGCGCCAGCCTCCTCGCTCTCGTTGTCCATGATCAGCGCGACGTGTTCGAGGAAGCCCTGAAGGTTCTCGAACTGCTCCAGCGCCTTGACCAGTTCCTTGAGGTTCTCCAGCCGGCCCGGCGCCTCGGGCGTCTTGTCGTTCTGCCACATCGCCGTGTAGCCGGATTCGTCGAGAATGACCTCGGCCAGCTCCATATGGCTAAGCTCCGGCGTGCCGCGCCGGGTCTCGCCCACCACAAAGGCGGGCTCGTCGTCGATCACATCGGCACTGTCTTCGGCCTCGCCCGGGCGCAGCACCGGCCCCAGCATGGTCTCGCGCCAGCGCGCCAGGTTTTCGCAGAGCATCCGCAGCTGGCCGGCGCCCTTGCCGCGGAGCCGCTCCTCCTCCACCGCGATGCGGGCGCCCTCGATCAGGGACACGCCGAATTCCCGCGCCGTCGCCTGGATGGTCTGCTGCGCCTTGTCGCCAAGGCCGCGCTTGGGGGTGTTGACGATGCGCTCGAAGGCGAGATCGTCATCGGGCGAGACCACCAGCCGGAAATAGGCCATGGCATCGCGGATCTCCATCCGCTCGTAAAAGCGCGGGCCGCCGATCACCCGATAGGGCAGACCGATGGTGAGGAACCGGTCCTCGAAGGCGCGCATCTGATGCGAGGCACGCACCAGAATGGCGATATCGTCGAGCGAATATTGCCGCAGCCCGCGCGTGCCCTTTTGCAGCGACTCGATCTCCTCGCCGATCCAGCGCGCCTCTTCCTCGCCATCCCAGTGGCCGATGAGGCGGACCTTCTCGCCCTCCTCGGCCTGTGTCCAGAGCTCCTTGCCCAGACGCCCCTCATTGCCGCGGATCACGCCGGAGGCGGCGGCGAGGATATGTGGGGTCGAGCGGTAATTCTGTTCCAGCCGCACCACATGGGCGCCGGGAAAATCCTTTTCGAACCGCAGGATGTTGCCGACCTCGGCACCGCGCCAGCCATAGATCGACTGGTCGTCGTCGCCGACGCAGCAGATATTCTTGTGCGCGCCCGCCAGCAGCCGCAGCCAGAGATACTGCGCGACGTTGGTGTCCTGATACTCGTCCACGAGGATGTAGCGGAACCAGCGCTGATACTGCGCCAGCACGTCCGGATGCGCCTGAAAGATCGTCACCACATGCAGCAGCAGATCGCCGAAATCGCAGGCGTTGAGTTCGCGCAGACGGGCCTGATACTGTTCGTAAAGCTCGGTGCCGCGATGGTTGAAGGCGCCAGCCTCGGAGGCGGGCACCTTGGCGGGTGTCCAGGCGCGGTTCTTCCAGTGGTCGATGAGCGAGGCGAGTTGCCGCGCCGGCCAGCGCTTTTCGTCGATATTGTTGAGCGAGAGCAGCTGTTTCAGCAGGCGGATCTGGTCGTCGGTATCGAGAATGGTGAAATTGCTCTTGAGCCCGGCCAGCTCCGCATGGCGGCGCAGCAGCTTGACGCAGATCGCATGGAAGGTGCCGAGCCAGGGCATGCCCTCGATCTGCTGGCCGAGCATGCGGCCCACCCGCTCCTTCATCTCGCGCGCGGCCTTGTTGGTGAAGGTCACCGCGAGGATCTCGTTCGGGCGCGCGTTGCCGCTCATCAGCAGATGCACGATCCGCGCGGTCAGCGCCTTGGTCTTGCCGGTGCCGGCGCCGGCGAGCATCAGCACCGGCCCGTCCATCTGCAACACCGCCTCGCGCTGCGCCGGATTCAGGTCGTCGAGATAGGGCGCGGGCCGTGCCGCCATGGCACGGGCCGACAGCGACGCGCCTTCGAAGGCGTCCATGTCATCGAAACTGCTCATGAGCCCAATCTAGCCGCAGACGCGCATAAAGAAAAGCGGCGTTCACGCAATGTTCCACAGCTTTCACAGCGCTCCGCTTGCACGGGCTGTTGCAGCTTGAAACAATGAAATCCGCTAACGGCAAATTCTGTTACGATGCGATTTGCAAAACAGCTGAAAATGCGGGCTAAGTTTGCAAAGCCATCTTGCGCCGCAGCGCGGCATCGCGTTCACTCCCCGCCACGGTTCGGAACGGCCCAAAACGGAGGAAAATAATGTCCGAGTTCCAGAAGATTCTCATCGCCAACCGCGGTGAGATCGCCATTCGCATCATGCGGGCGGCCAACGAGATGGGAAAAAAGACGGTCGCCGTCTTTGCGGAGGAAGACAAGCTCGGGCTCCATCGTTTCAAAGCCGACGAGGCCTATCGCATCGGCGAAGGTCTCGGGCCGGTCGCGGCCTATCTGTCGATCCCCGAGATCATCCGCGTCGCCAAGGAATCCGGCGCGGATGCGATCCATCCGGGCTATGGGCTGCTCTCTGAAAACCCCGATTTCGTCGATGCCTGTGTGGAGGCGGGCATCACCTTTATCGGACCCAAGGCCGAAACCATGCGCGCGCTCGGCGACAAGGCCAGCGCCCGCAAGGTCGCCATCGAGGCCGGCGTTCCGGTCATCCCCGCCACCGAAGTGCTGGGCGACGATTTCAAGGCCATCGCCAAGGAGGCCGAAGAGATCGGCTATCCGCTGATGCTCAAGGCAAGCTGGGGCGGCGGCGGGCGCGGCATGCGCCCGATCGAAAGCCCCAAGGAGCTGAAGGAAAAGGTGCTGGAGGGCCGCCGCGAGGCCGAGGCCGCCTTTGGCAATGGCGAGGGGTATCTGGAAAAGATGATCACCCGCGCCCGCCATGTCGAGGTGCAGATCCTCGGCGACAAGCAGGGCAATATCTACCACCTCTATGAGCGCGACTGCTCGGTGCAGCGCCGCAACCAGAAAGTGGTCGAGCGCGCCCCTGCCCCCTATCTCTCCGAGGCGCAGCGCGAAGAGCTCTGCGAGCTGGGCCGCAAGATCTGCGCGCATGTGAACTACGAATGCGCCGGCACGGTCGAGTTCCTGATGGATATGGACTCGGGCAAGTTCTACTTCATCGAGGTCAACCCGCGCGTGCAGGTCGAGCATACGGTGACTGAAGAGGTCACCGGCATCGACATCGTGCAGGCGCAGATCATGATCGCCGAGGGCAAGAGCCTCGCCGAAGCCACCGGCAAGGCCAGCCAGTACGATATCAAGCTGACCGGCCACGCGCTGCAAACCCGGATCACCACCGAGGATCCGACCAACAATTTCATCCCCGATTACGGCCGCATCACCGCCTATCGCTCGGCCACCGGCATGGGCATCCGTCTCGACGGCGGCACCGCCTATGCGGGCGGGGTGATCACCCGCTATTACGATTCGCTGCTGGTGAAGGTGACCGCCAAGGCGCCGACGCCGGAAAAGGCGATCAAGCGGATGGACCGGGCGCTGCGGGAATTCCGCATCCGGGGGGTGAGCACGAATATCGACTTCGTGATCAACCTGCTGAAACACCCGGTTTTCCTGAACAACCAGTACACCACCAAGTTCATCGACACGACGCCCGAGCTCTTCGATTTCAAGAAGCGCCGCGACCGGGGCACCAAGGTGCTGACCTATCTCGCCGATATCACGGTGAACGGGCATCCGGAGGTGCAGGGCCGTCCCAAGCCGCATGCGGAGCTGAAGCCGGCCAAGCCGCCGGCGCCGCGCACCGAGACGCCGCCCGCCGGCACGCGCACGCTGCTGGAGGAGAAAGGCGCACAGGCGGTGGCCGACTGGATGGCCGCGCAGAAACAGCTGCTGATCACCGACACCACCATGCGCGACGGTCACCAGTCGCTGCTGGCCACCCGCATGCGCTCGCTCGACATGATCAAGGTGGCGCCGGCCTATGCGGCGAACCTCTCGGGGCTGTTCTCGGTGGAATGCTGGGGCGGCGCGACCTTCGACGTGGCCTACCGCTTCCTCCAGGAATGCCCCTGGCAGCGGCTGCGCGACATCCGTGCCAAGATGCCCAACGTCATGACGCAGATGCTGCTGCGCGCCTCGAACGGGGTGGGCTATACCAACTATCCCGACAATGTGGTGCAGAGCTTTGTGGCGCAGGCGGCGGCCTCGGGTGTCGACGTGTTCCGCGTCTTCGACAGCTTGAACTGGGTCGAGAACATGCGCGTCGCCATGGATGCGGTGATCGAAAGCGGCAAGGTCTGCGAGGGCACGATCTGCTATACCGGCGATATCCTCGACCCGGCCCGCGCCAAATACGACCTGAAATACTATGTCGCGATGGGCAAGGAGCTGAAGGCCGCCGGCGCGCATGTGCTGGGGCTGAAGGACATGGCCGGGCTGCTGAAACCCTCCGCCGCCGGCGCGCTGATCTCGGCGCTGAAGGAAGAGGTCGGCCTGCCGATCCATTTCCACACCCATGACACCAGTGGTGCGGCTATCGCCACCATCATGGAGGCGTCGAAAGCGGGCGTCGACGCGGTGGATGCGGCGATGGATGCGCTTTCCGGCAACACCTCGCAGCCGACGCTGGGCTCCATCGTCGAGGCGCTGCGTCACACCGACCGCGACACCGGGCTCGACATGGAGGTGATCCGCGAGACCTCGAACTACTGGGAAGCGGTGCGCGGCCAGTACGCCGCTTTCGAGAGCGGCATGCAGTCGCCCGCCTCCGAGGTCTATCTGCACGAGATGCCGGGCGGCCAGTTCACCAACCTCAAGGCGCAGGCGCGTTCGCTGGGGCTGGAAGAGCGCTGGCACGAGGTCGCCAAGACCTATGCCGACGTGAACATGATGTTCGGCGATATCGTCAAGGTGACCCCCTCCTCCAAGGTGGTGGGCGACATGGCGCTGATGATGGTCAGCCAGGGCCTGACCCGCGCGCAGGTCGAGGATCCGAAGACCGAGGTGAGTTTCCCCGATTCGGTCATCGACATGATGCGCGGCAATCTCGGCCAGCCGCCGGGCGGCTTTCCCAAGGGGATCGTCAAGAAGGTTCTGAAGAGCGAAAAGCCCAACACCGACCGCCCCGGCGCGCATCTGGCGCCGGCCGATTTCGACGCGCTGCGCAAGGAGCTTGAGGCGAAATTCGAGGATGTCGAATTCGACGACGAGGATTTCAACGGCTACCTGATGTATCCCAAGGTCTTCACCGATTACGTCGCCCGGCACGAGGATTACGGCCCCGTACGGGTGCTGCCGACGCTGAGCTATTTCTACGGCATGCAGCCCGGCGAGGAGATCACCGCCGAGATAGACCCGGGCAAGACGCTGGAGATCCGGCTGATCGCGGTGGGCGAGACACAGGACGATGGCGAAGTGCGGGTGTTCTTTGAACTCAACGGCCAGCCGCGCACCATCCGCGTGGCCGACCGCAAGGCCAAGGCGTCCTCGGCGGCGCGACCCAAGGCAGAGACCGGAAACACCAACCATATCGGCGCGCCGATGCCGGGCGTGGTGGCCAGCGTCGCGGTGTCTGCCGGGCAGAAGGTCAAGGAAGGCGATCTGCTGCTGACCATCGAGGCAATGAAGATGGAAACCGGCCTGCATGCCGAGCGCGACGCGACGGTGAAAGCCGTGCATGTGCAGCCGGGCGGCCAGATCGACGCCAAGGACCTTCTGATCGAGCTGGAGTGATCCGGCCTCGCCGCGCGGGGGCCCTGCCCCCGGCGCGCCTTCGCCCGGATCGGCAAAACGCCTCGCATCGCCCCATCAAGACAAAAGGCGCTTTCGGATCCCGAAAGCGCCTTTTGTGTCCGTGCCGAAGCGGGCTGACGACCTCTCCCGATGATCGCGGAGCGCCACTCTTCGGCCAGGGTCTCTCTCAGGCAATCACGCCAGAATGCGCTGCATCGCCGACAGAAACGCCGCCACCTCGGCCTCGGTGTTGTAGTGGCAGAGCGAGACGCGCACGCAATCGGCCTGCCCCAGTGGAACGAGGATATTGCCCGAATAGTGATCGGCCTTGCGGGTATGCACCCGGATGCCCTGATCGGCCAGCGCCGCCACCAGATCCGGCGAGGCCTGCCCGTCGGCATAAAAGCTCACCAGCCCCTCGCGCGCCGGGTTGTCCACGCCGCCGACAACGGTAACGCCCGCCATCTCCGCAAGCCCCGGCAGGTTGCCGGTGCCGTGCAGCATGGCCTGGGTCAGCGCTGCCTCGTGATCGTGGATCGCCCGGCCCGCCGCCTCGATCCGCGCACGCGGCTCGGCGGCATCGCTCACCTGCGAGCCCAGCCATTCGAAATACTCCACCACATCGGAGAAGGTGGCATAGGCGCCGGTGTCGCGGGTGCCGAGCTCCCAGTTGCCCTCCGGCGCGCCGATCAGCGCGTCGTGGCGCAGCCCGCTCAGCCGGCCGGAGGCCCAGGCCAGACCGTAGCCATGGCGCGAGAACACCTTGTAGGGCGAGATCACATAGCCGTCGATGTCGTAGGACGCGATGTCGATGCCGCCGTGACAGGCGTGCTGGATGCCGTCCACCACGATCAGCGCCTCGGGCGCCTTCGCGCGGATCGCCGCGACGATGCCGGGCACATCCATGCTCATGCCGGTCACCGGCGAGGTGTGCAGGATCGTCGCCACGCGCACATCCCCGGTCGCCGCCGCCGCATAGGCCTCCGGCGTGACCGTGCCGGTGGCGTCGTCATGCGGCACCAGCACATGGCGCTTGCCCGACACCTCCGCCCAGCGGGCGCAGGCGCTGCGCGAGGCGGGATGCTCCACCGTCGAGCCCAGCACCACGCCATCCGGCGTGCCGAGGCAGGCATCGGCAATCAGCCGGAACAGCAGCTCCGTGCCGCTCTCACCGACAAACACCTTGCCCGCATCGGCGCCCAGAAACAGCGCCGCATCCTCGCGCGCCTTGGCGATGATCTCTCCCAGCGCCGCCGAGGCCGGGTTGTCGCGGCCCTGATTGTCGGGGATCGCGGCGAAGCGTGCCGAGGTCTCGACCACGGAATTCAGCGTCAGCGCGCCGCCGGCATTCTCGAAGAAAACCCGCGGCCCGGTGAAGGGGCAGGTTTCGACATGGGCAAAGCGGGCGCGGATCTCGGTCAGCAGCTCGGGGGTGATCGCGGTCAATGTTTCGTATCCTCTTGCCGGGCCTTCTCGGCGGCCTCGATGGCCTCTTCGACATCCTCGGGATCGGTCGAGGGGATGGCGTAGCTGCCCGACATCCATTTCGCCAGGTCGATATCGGCGCAGCGCTTCGAGCAGAAGGGGCGGAGTTTCGCATCGGTCGCGCGACCGCAGATCGGGCAGCTCATTTCAACACCTCCCGCAGCGGCACGCGCTCGCGCTTGCGCTGCAACTCCATCAGCCCGAGCTGCGTCCAGCCGGCGAGGACGGTATCCGTATCGTCCTGCTTGAGCGCGGCGCGCAGCACCTGCTCCATCTGGCGGCGCTCCTTCTTCGGCGCCGGCGCCGGATCGACCAGCACCTGACCGCCCAGGCCCCGCAGCCGCAGCTGGCGCGGCAGTTCGCGCAGCGCCGCCATATTGGCCTTGAGCCCCGCCGCGGGCGAAGTGTCGCCGCCGGTATTGATGTCGACCGCGACCAGCGCGCGGGTCGGCTCGATGCACATGGAGCCGCCGCCCGCGAGCGGCACCAGCGGGCTGCGCAGCGCCTCGATCAGATCATGCACATTGTGGCGCTCGAAGCTGCCGGGCTCGGCATCGACCTCTTCCGCCTGCCATTCCCGCCAGGCCAGCGCCTGCGGCCCGTCGCCCTCGACCAGCGTCTCGGCCTCGCCCGTGGTGTCGGCCAGAACCGTTGCCGCGAGCTGCACCATGGCGTCGATATCCTCGGCGATGTCCTGGGCGTCGGCACCGGCGCAGGAGGAGCGCAGGATCAGCCCGTGATCTCCCTCCATCACGTCATGGGCGATGGCCAGCAGCTCGTCGCGCAGATCGTCGTCCTTGATCTGGCGCGAGACGTTGATGCCCGGCGCGCCGGGGGTGACGATGGCATAGCGCGATTTGAAGAGCAGCCGCGTGGTGACCGGAATCGCCTTGCCCGGCTCGGCATAGCCGGTGACCTGCACCAGCAGTGCATCGCCCGGCGCCAGCCCCTTGACCTGCCGCAGAAAGGCATTGCCGTCAGGGGTTTGCAGGAACATCCCGCCCTGCCCCTTCATCGGGCGCAGCGCAGTGGCGCGATAGATCGTGCCCGGTCGCGGGTGGTCGCTGTCGATCAGCAGATCGTGTAGCTGACCATCGACGATCAGCGCCGCGGCCTCGGTGCCGTCCAGCGCCTCGAGTGCAATCGTGCGTCCCTTCATGACACCGCCTTATAGAGAGGATAGCCCGCCGCCGAAAGCAGCCCGGCGGTTTCGGCAAGCGGCAGCCCGACCACGGCGGTGAAGCTGCCGTTGATCCATGGAATGAACGCTCCCGCCGGCCCCTGAATGCCGTAGCCGCCGGCCTTGCCGCGCCAGTCGCCGCTTTGCAGATAGGCGTTGAGCTCTTCGTTGGAGAGGCTCTTCATCTTTACCTGGGTGACGACATCGCGTTCCCAGATCCTGTCCCCGCGCTTCACCGCCACCGCGGTGATCACCCGGTGACGGCGCCCGGACAGCGCCGTGAGAAATCCCGCCGCCTCCTTCTCATCCGCCGGCTTGCCGAGGATTCGCCGCCCAAGCGCGACGGTGGTGTCGGCGGAGAGCACGATCTCGTCCGGCCCGCAGGGAATCGCCTCGGCCTTCTCGCGCGCAAGACGCACGCAATAGGGGCGCGGCAACTCGCCCTTGCGGGGATCCTCGTCGATATCGGGGGGGCGGATGTCGGCGGGTGTGACGCCAAGCTGCGCAAGCAGCTCGCGGCGGCGCGGGCTGCCGGAGCCGAGAACGAGTTTCATGCGCGGGCCCGTGCGGTTGCGCTCCGCAAAGCGGAAACTTCCGGTGAATTCAGGCCCATGCAGGACTTACTTAAAGCGATAGTTGATCCGACCCTTGGTCAGATCGTAGGGGGTCATTTCGACCTGAACGCGGTCGCCAGCCAGAACCCGGATGCGGTTTTTCCGCATCTTGCCTGCCGTATGCGCGATGATCTCATGGCCGTTCTCGAGCTCGACCCGGAATGTCGCGTTGGGCAGGAGTTCCTTCACGACGCCGGGGAATTCGAGAATGTCTTCCTTGGCCATGGTGTCTCCTGTTTGTGCCGTTCCACCAAACGTTGCGGAACGCCCAACGATATGCGCCCAAATCACGGGATTTTCAAGGGCACATCTGCCCTGCAAATCAGGAAAGGCTCCGCAAGATGGCGGGGCGGTCACGCCCGGCCTGCTCGTCCCAGTGGGTGCGGTTGAGCACGACACCATCCTTGCGGACCCGCGCCACCGCGTCAAGATCAAGCTCCGCATAGGTCCAGCCCGGGCGGTTCATCGCCCCTTCCGCCAGCACGCCGGTGGCGGGAAAGCCGGTATCGGGCGGGCCGAAGATGCCGCCCATGCCGCAATTCGTGTCCACCGCCTCGGACCAGTCGCAATCGCCCACGGTCGAGGCCATCACCGTCACGCACTGCTGTTCGAGCGCGCGGGCCATGGCGCCGATGCGCACGCGATTGTAGCCATGCGCCGCCTCGGTGCAGGAGGGCACAAGGAGCAGATCGGCCTCGGAAAGCGCCCGCGCCAGAAGGGGGTATTCGCTGTCATAGCAGATCAGGATGCCGATCTTGCCGAGCGCGGTGTCGAAGAGCGTCAGCGGCCCGCCGCCCACGACGCCCCAGTCCTCGCGCTCGAAGCGGGTCATGATCTGCTTGTCCTGATGCCCCATGGCCCCCGAGGGCGCAAAGAGCCGGGCGCGGTTGACCGGGCGCGGGCCGATTTCCGCATCGAAAACCGGGGCGGAGGCGGCGAGGATATGCACGCCGTGTTTCCGCGCCAGCTCTACATGCAGCGCGTCGGCGTCGGGGATGCGCTCGGAGACCGCATGAAGCGAGGCTTCGAGATCCTGCGCCGTGGCGCGGCCGGCCAGCGTCGCCAGTTCCATCGCGCCGTATTCGGGGAAGACCAGAAGATCCGCGCCCTGCCCCGCGGCCTCGCCCACCCAGTCGGTGAGCTTTGTCGCGTAAGCCTCCCAGCAGTCGAGGAAATCCATCTTGTAGGCGGCGGCGGCGAGTTTCATGGCGTCGTCCTTGTTGCAAGCGGCGGTCGGGGCGCTGCCCCGGACCCCGGGATATTTATGGCCAATGGAAAACCGAAATCAGAGAGATTTGATCCAGAACTGCAAGGAATGGTCGGTCTGCTCGCGATTGCCGAGGTCTTTCCATCGAAAATGTGCAAGTGCGCCGTCGAGTTTCTCATAGCCGCGCTTGCGCCAGAACGGATCGAGCGGAGCATAATCCGCCGGGCGCGCCGGGTGATCCGCAGGGCGCAGCACGCCGCAGAAGGCGGCAAAGCGGCGCCCCAGCGCGCGGGCATGGGCTTCGCGCAGATCGAAGAACCTGTGCCCGATCCCCCGCCCCCGGTATTCCGGCAGCAGCACGGATTCGGCGCAGTAGAAGATCCCGGCCAGATCGTAGCCGCTGCCGGCGAAGGCGGCGGCGAAATCTTCGGCGTGATCCTCCATCGGCGTGCCGGTGGCGGCACCCACCAGCCTGTCGCCGTCGAAGGCGCCAACCAGCACCGCACCGGGGCTGTCGCGATAGGTCTGGAGATAGCCGCGCTCGTATTCGAGATCCCCGTCATAGAGATAGGGAAAGTCGCGGAACACCGCGATGCGCAGCCGCGCCACATCGTCGAGCGCGGCATCGAGCGCCGCGCCGGTCAGCACCTCGACCCGCATCAGCCGACCTGCCGGATCCAGTCCGCGAGGCTGTAATAGGTGACCACACGGGTGATCTTGCCGTCCTGGAGGCTGAAGAACGAGCCCGCCGGCAGCCGGTAGCTCTGGCCACGCGCATCGGGCAGCCCGGCATCGGTGTTGAGATAGCTGCCGTTGACGATGTATTCGGCGGCGGCGCGGGTGCCGTCCTCAGCCTCGAAAATCACCATATCGGTGAGGGTTTCGTCATAGCAGTGGGACATGTGGGCGCAGAACTCGGCGAATTTGGTCTTGCCGCTGCGGATCTGCCCCTCGTTGACGTGATGCGCCACGTCGGTGGCGAGGCAGGCAAGCATCGCCTCGGTGTCATTGGCGTTGAACGCATCGAAATAGCGCTTGATCGTGTCGGTGGCGCTCATCTCTCTCCCCATCGGCTTTTGATCCTGTCCAAAATCTGGTCGCGGGTCTGGCGATAGGCGTTGAGTTTCATCTCGCGCGTCTCGCCCAGCCCGGTCGGGTCCATGATCGGCCAGTACTCCACCGTCAAGTGGTAAAACCGCGTGAGATCCAGCGCCGCGCGCTGCGAGGCCGGCGACATGGCGACGATCAGGTCGAACCCCGAGAGTGCCTCGCCCATCTCCTCGAGCTCTTCGAAGCTGCGGGCGCGATGCTTTTCGAGCTCGACGCCGATCTCCCGGCAGACCGAGATCGCGAAGCCGTCGACATCGAGATCGTTCACCACGCCCACCGACTGCACATAGGTATCGAAGCCGTAAAGCTTTTTCATGATGCCCTCCGCCATGGGAGAGCGCACTGCGTTGTGATCGCAGCAGAACAGCACAGACTGCGGCAAATCCGCCAAGCTCAGCCCCCGAAATGCAGCACGCAGATGAGGGTGAAGAGGCGGCGGGCGGTGTCGTCATCGACCTCGGCCTTGCCCTCCAGCCGCTCTTGCAGGATGCGCGCGCCCTCGTTGTGGATGCCGCGGCGGGCCATGTCGATGGTCTCGATCTGGCTGGGCGCGGCGGTCTTCACCGCGTCGAAATAGCTTTTGCAGATCTGGAAATAATCCTTCACCACCTGCCGGAAGGGCGACAGCGAGAGGTGGAATTCGGCGCAGGGCTCGCCGGCCTCGGTGGAGACGTCGAAGACCAGCCGCTTTTCGCGGATCGCCAGGCCCAGCTTGTACGGTCCCTCGGGCACCGCGCGACCGTCGCGCGCCGGCAGGGCAAAGCTGTTCTCTTCCATGAGGTCGAACATGGCGACACGGCGCTCCTGCTCGATTTCCGGCGTCGGCGGCGGCAGATTGGCGTCGTCCAGATCAATCTTGGAGATATGGCTCATGGCGGGATCCTTCAGCGGGCCTGACAGGAGTAGCGCGTGCATGCGGTTGTCGCAATGCCTCCGCGCGCTGTAGGAAAATGTACCCGCATAGCGAGAAATCTGCTACTCTGGCACCATTGTACGAAGAGATTTCGGAGGCCCCCATTGCAGCGCCGCGCCATTGTCATCGTGCCGGGTTTCGGCCGGTTGGAACATCACCAGGCCCGCGATCAGCTCGTCCTCTCCCTGCGCTACTACGGGGAAGGTTGGGACGTGCGCGAGATCGAGGATGCCGACACAGTACCGGAAGGCGCGGTATCGCTGAGTGCGACCGCTCGCAACGGTGGCGAGAGCAGGATCATCGACGTTTTCGAAGCGCATTGGGGCGATCTGGTGCCGGACTGGAGTCAGGAATCGCCCTGGAAACGCTTCAAACGCGGCTTTGTGCTGATATGGTACTGGCTCTTTGGCGGATTTTTTGCAGCCTCCAAACAGGGTCTCAACACACCGCGCACCACCGTCGCCATGGGCGTCGCGGCGCTGCTTCTGTTGCTGTGGTGGATGGCGGTTGCGGTCTTTCTGCTGCAAGCGGTATCGGAAGGCGGCGTGGATCTGCCTGCCTGGGTGAGCGCACTCGCCGAAGCGGAAGACTCTTCCGCGCCACCGGACACTCCGACCGATGCATTGGCCCCGTCCATGCCGCAGCATACTCCGCGTGCGGAGGGCGCGCCCGCAAACATGTCCGAGCAAGCCGACGCCGATGCGGCCACGCGCACGGCTCAGGACGGATGGTCGCTTGCCAAGGTTCTGGACGCGCTCCCGGGCATTCTGGGCTCTGTCGCGGTTGGCGCCCTGCTTTGGCTCTGGAACTTCGGCGTGCTGGAGCAGTTCGCGAATACCGCCGCATCGGTAAAAGCTTATCTGCGCGACGAGGTTTTCGGCGAAAACGGTATCGGCATTCGTGCCAAGAGCCGGATACGCGTGCGTGCCGTGCTCGACCAGCTGACTCTTGGCGAGGGCCCGGGCGAATATTCCGAGATCTATGTGGTGGGCCATTCGGTGGGCGGCGCCATTGCATTGGATGCGCTGGCAGAATGCGGCGACAAACTGAGCGGAGTGGTGCTGTTCACATGGGGCTCGGCGCTCGGCCTGCTGACACAGCAGGAACAGCTCGTCGAGCGCGAGATCTACAAGCTTTACACCGCCGAACCCCGTATCCGAAACTGGATCGACGTGGTGATCAGACGCGACTTCATGGCCTCCAAGGTGCCCGTTCCGCGTGAGTTCTCAGCGTTCGGCGGCGAGCCCGGCGCGCAGGTGGAACCGATCTTTCCGGATCCGGTCGAGCCAAAGATCCCCTACGGGCTATCGAACCCAGCCAAGCTGCACGAAGCCTATTATCGTTGCGAAGAGGCGGCGGTTCTGCTTTTGGAAACGGTGGAAAATCTGCCCAAGCGCGCGCCCGGAGCATGACGCCAACGCAAGCTACTCGTTGAGCTTGCGCAGCCGCGCGGTGACGCTCAGCCCGTGCGCCTGAAGGCTTTCCGAGCTGGCCAGCACCTCGGCGGCGGGGCCGATGGCGCGCAGCGCCTGCGGCGACATCTGCGCCAGCGTGGTGCGCTTGAGGAAATCCAGCACCGAGAGCCCCGAGGAGAAGCGTGCCGAGCGCGCCGTGGGCAGCACATGGTTGGGCCCGCCGACATAGTCGCCGATGGCCTCGGGCGTCCATTGCCCGAGGAAGATCGCCCCCGCGTGGTGGATCTGTTTCGACAGCGCCAGCGGATCGGCGACGCAGAGCTCCAGGTGCTCGGGCGCCACCCGGTCGGAGAGGGTCGCCGCCTCGTCGAGATCGCGCGCGACGATCACCGCGCCGAAATCGCGCCAGCTGGCGCTGGCGATGGCACTGCGCTCCAGCACCTCGAGCTGGCGCTCGACCTCCGCCGCCACCGCCTGACCAAAAGCGGCATCGTCGGTGATCAGGATCGACTGGGCGCTCTCGTCATGCTCGGCCTGGCTCATCAGGTCGAGCGCGATGAATTCGGGATCGTTGTCATTGTCCGCAATCACCAGGATTTCGGACGGGCCGGCGATCATGTCGATACCGACCTTGCCGAAGACCCGCCGCTTGGCCGCCGCCACAAAGGCGTTGCCCGGCCCGGTGATCTTGTCCACCGGCGCCACGCTTTCCGTGCCATAGGCCAGCGCCGCGATCGCCTGCGCGCCGCCGATACGATAGATCTCGTCCACCCCTGCGATTTTTGCCGCCAGCAGCACCAGCGGGTTCACCACGCCGTCGGGCGTGGGCACGCAGATACAGAGCCGCTCGACCCCCGCCACCTTGGCGGGAATCGCGTTCATCAGCACCGAGGACGGGTAGCTCGCCAGCCCGCCGGGCACATAGAGCCCCGCCGCCGAGACCGGTGTCCAGCGCCAGCCCAGCGTGGCGCCGTCGGGATCGGTCCAGAGCGCGTTCTCGGGCATCTGGCGGACATGATAGGCGCGGATGCGCTCGGCGGCCTTTTCCAGTGCCGCGCGCTCGGTATCGGGCACTTCGGCGCAATGCGCGTCGATCTCCTCGGGCGTGAAGGCCAGCGCGCCGGGCGCCAGCTCCAGCCGGTCGAACTTCGCCGTCAGCTCGATCAGCGCCGCGTCGCCGCGGGCGCGCACATCGGCGATGATCCCCGCGACGGTGTCGTCCACGTCCGGGCTGTCCTCGCGCTTGGCGCTCAACAGCCGGGCGAACTCGATCTCGAAATCCGATTCGGTGGTGTCGAGAAAGACGGGCATGACGGATCCTTTCGCAAGCTCCTGCCGCTCATAGAACGCCGGCCACGCCATCTCAAGCCTGCCGCCGCCCTTTCATCTTTCCCTCAAATACTCAGATCGCGCCGCCGGCCGTCAGTCGCCGTGATCGGGCATCCTGCCCGACACCGCCCGGTAGGGCCGCGTCACGTCGCGCAGCCGCAGCTCCAGCGCCTCGACCCGGGCGCGCAGCGCGCCGTCGCCGGCAAGCGTGAAGACCACGAAGCCGCTGCCCTCCTCGCCCGGCTCGAAATCGACCGAGAGCAGCGACAGCACCGTGTCGCGCTCCTCGCGCGCCACGCCCTGGCTCGACACGCCCAGCACGTTCTCGACCGAGACCAGCGCCCGCACCCGTTCGGGCGGCTGCACATGCTGACCGTCCTCGCGGCGCAGCCGGTTGACCAGCAGCGTCAGCCGCTGGTGGCGTTTCTGGAAAGCGACATCGCCCACGGTCAGCACCGCGTCCTGCAACAGCGCCGAAAGCACTTGCAGATCCTCCGGGTCCATCGCGCCCAGATTCAGCGGCGCGCCGCCTGCGTCTTCAAACCGTGCGTCCGTCAATCGCCCTTCACCCGTTCGATTTTCGCCCCCACCGCGCTCAACTTGCGCACCACATGCTCGTAGCCGCGGTCGAGATGGTAAACCCGGTTCACCATGGTTTCGCCCTCCGCCGCAAGCCCGGCGAGGATCAGCGACACGCTGGCGCGCAGATCGGTGGCCATCACCGGCGCGCCTTTGAGCTTTTCCACGCCGGTCACGGTGGCGGTGCCGCCATGCACGTCGATCCGGGCGCCCATACGCATCAGTTCCGGCGCATGCATAAAGCGATTCTCGAAGATCTTCTCCTCCAGCACACTGGTGCCCTCGGCGGTGCAGAGCAGCGCCATCATCTGCGCCTGAAGATCGGTGGGAAAGCCCGGGAAGGGCTCGGTCACCACATCGACCGCGCGCACCGCGCCGTTCCTGCGCGACACCTTGAGCCCGTCCGGTGTCTCCTCGACCGAGATCCCGGCGGCGTCGAGCTTTTCGCAAAAGCTCTCGACCAGCGCGATGGTGCCGCCGAGGCATTCCACCTCGCCGCCGCAGATCGCCGGCGCCAGCATATAGGTGCCCAGCTCGATGCGGTCGGTGACCACACGGTGGGTTGCCCCGCCCAGCCGGTCGACGCCCTGGATCTCGATGGTATCCGTGCCCTCGCCCGAGATCTGCGCGCCCATCTTGCGCAGGCATTGCGCCAGATCGACGATTTCCGGCTCGCGCGCGGCGTTTTTCAGCACCGTGGTGCCCTTGGCCAGCGTCGCCGCCATCAGCGCATTTTCGGTGGCGCCGACCGAGACCAGCGGAAACTCCACCACCCCGCCGCGCAGGCCACCCGAGGGCGCCTTGGCGTGCACATAGCCCTCTTTCAGCTCGAGCTCGGCGCCCATCGCCTCCAGCGCGCGCAGATGCAGATCGACGGGCCGCGCGCCGATGGCGCAGCCGCCGGGCAGCGACACCTCGGCATAGCCGTGCCGCGCCAGCAGCGGGCCCAGCACGAGGATCGAGGCGCGCATCTTGCGCACGATATCGTATTCGGCGCGGGTGCCGGTCAGGTCGTGGCTCGACATCGCCAGCACCTGATTGTCCTGAAGCCCCTGCACCTCGGCGCCCAGCGATTGCAGCAGCGTCGTCATCGTGCGGATGTCGCTGAGGCGCGGCGCATTGGTCAGCGTCAGCGGCTCGTCGGAGAGCAGCGTCGCCGGCATGAGGGTCAGGCAGGCGTTCTTGGCCCCTGCGATGGGAATCTGGCCGGAAAGCGGGCCGTTCCCGGTGACGAGGATGGAATCCATTTCCTAAGGGTCCTTTTCACTGCTCTGTTCGGACGCGGGCTTTGCCGCACCGCGTGCCTTTGCCTGTTGCTTGCGCCGGGCGAGATTCGCCTTCAGCGCCGCCTTCAGCCGCGTATCGCGGTCTTGCGGCTTGGGTTTCTGGCTGCCTGTCTTGCGCTCCATGCGCCTTCTTTAAAGCAGGGGTGAAAAACCGTCCAGATTGCGCTTGCACCGGAATCGATTTGCGTCTAATCACCCGCCACGCTGACAAGGCGCCCCGGCGCTGCTGTAGCTCAGAGGTAGAGCACTCCCTTGGTAAGGGAGAGGTCGAGAGTTCAATTCTCTCCAGCAGCACCATTTCACTTTTTTGACCGCTGACGTTCTCTAAGTATTTGAAAGGGAACGATAATTTCGGAGTTCGATACACCCCATTTGGGCAGTATCGTAGAGGCTCCGAAAACACCAAACGTGTCACGCACATGCGTATAGCGTGGCTGCTATTTTCGTATATATCCCAAGGGCTTGACAGGAACTTGAGCGTTAGTTCGATACAATCCTCCAGCCGTCCCTTCGGTGGAATGATCTTGTCCTGACGTTCCGCAAGCATGAACTTCTGCCGTTCCAGCTCTTCGATCCGGCTTTCATAGGTCTTTACGACCCTTGGGTTTGAAGCATCGAGAACGCGGTCGAGCATCTTTTCGATCTGCTGTTCTACGTCCTTGAGTTGCTTACCCAGCGCCTCCTTGGCCTTGGTCGCCTCGGCGAGGCGCATATCCCAAGCATCGCGCAGCATGGCCTTGGCAACTTCAAAGAGCCCCGGCGTTGGCTGTAGCGATTTGAGGATCGCAGCAAAGCTGTCTTCCATCTTGGCGCGCGGCACAGACTTGCTCTTGGCCTCGCAGCCGCGCGTCATGCAAAAATAATATGGATAGTGCTTCCGGCAGCCTTTCGACCAAGCAGCCGTCATTGGTTTGCCGCAGCAATCGCAATGGACGAAGCCCCGAAGCGGGAAGTCCTCGTTATAGTCCTTGCGCGCCGCAGGGCGACGCTTCTTACCCTCTATCGTGTCTAGAATTCTCTGATGGGTTTCGAAGCTGATCAGGCCTTCATGCTTGCCCTTGCGTAGGCTCACACCCCACTTAGGCGCTTCGACGTATCCGGCATAGACCACCTTCGAAAGCAACCGCTTCACAGTCATCGGACGCAACGTGCCGTCCTTCTTGTCTTTCGGGAAATACGGATCACGCTCCAGGAAGCGCTGCACTTCGGCTTGAGACACAAACCGCCCACTCGCATAGCCTTCAAGTGCTTCGCGCACCACGGATGCCAACGGTTCATCAGGCACAAGTATCTTGCCGCCACCACCTTTGGCGGCAACGTATTTATACCCGACAGGGGCTCTAAAGACCCAAAATCCGTTCTCCACGCGGGCCTTCATCTTTTGCACAACCTGACGACGGTTTTGCTCGCGCTCCAACTGACCTTGTGCGGCCATGATGGTCTCGATGAATACGCCTTCGGGCGTATCGTCGAGTTTGAAGTTCAGGCACTCGACCAACGCCCCGCGTTTCGCAAATTCTCGGCGGAGCTTGATATGAAACTCAGTGTCGCGGGCAAAGCGCTTAAGGTCATCAAAAATGACGACATAGGGCTTGCCAGCCTGTGCATCGAGATAGGCCAACATAGCCCGCATACCTGGGCGGTTCATGAAATCTCCGCCGCCAGAGACATCGTCAGGAAAGACGGCCTCAACTTGGTACCCCTTCTCATCTGCGTAAGAGCGGCACCGCTGTTCTTGGCTTTCCAGCCCGCCGCCATCAATGCGCTGCTTTGCTGATGAAACCCTACAGTAAATCAATGCTTTGGCGCTTGTATCTTGAATGGGTTTTTCCTTTGCCATCGGAATCCTACCTTTCTCGCGCCGCCCTAAGAGCGCGGCGCGTCTTGATCGTCTATCGTATGTGAACTTGCCTTAGAGTTTAGCGCATCGGGACCGTTCCTGTCTTGTTCTTCTGGCACTTTTGCGTCTTTTCCACAGACTTCCTGTACGGGATGCACGCCATACCCAAGCTCAACAAAGGCGATGATAATGCTCCACAGCGCCTCTAATGCCTCACGCTTCTGATCTTCGGTCAGGCCAGGCTCATCGAGCATGTGCTGATAACGCTCGACATCAATGCTTAGCGTCTTCTTGCCATCTTTGCCCGCTGCCGCTTCGAAATGCTGCTGCAAGCTCTTGTGATCATTCCCATCCATCACGTTACCCCTCCTTCGTCATACGAGATCGTCGTCTCCGAGGCCCATTGGCCCGCTGAGTTGGCGTGTGATCGTGGATTTTTTGGTTTACTGCATTCCGGTTGGTACGCGCGGTCCTCGCGCCCCGGATTATGGGTCGAATGTCGGGCAATGATCCTGTGCAGACCGCTACGGGCCTGCGTATTGCCCTGACCCTCAACTTTAATTTTATCATGGCTCTGATATTTCATGCAAATTCACCTTTCATGTTCTGGGCCGCGATAGTCGCGGGCTGTATCGAAATCGCGCTGCGCTTCTTCAGGGCGCTGACGGAAGTTTTCGCGTAGGCTTTTGATCCGCGCGCGGTGCTCTTCGCGCTGAGCCTCCAGCGCAGATTGCCTGACCAAGTGATCGGGCGGATGCATCGCCGGAGCCGGAGTTTCGGGATGTAACGAGGCCTGCCAGTCGATGCTCTCGCGCGTCTGGATGCCCCGTTCGACAAGCGCTTTCGGATCGGGGCGGCCTTCACGCAGGACAGAACTCTCGCCCTTCGCCTGCTGCATGAATGCTTCGCGGATGCTCTTAGGGCTCGCCAATGAATCCTATCGCCCCCTTTAGCGAGAAAGGGCAGCGTAGCCGCAGCAAAGCGCCGAAAAGGCGAAGCCAAGAGCTATCCAGGGTTCTCCGTTGGTGAACACCGGATAGATGCAGGCCAAAGCGATGCAGCACGCAACTCCATAAAGAAGCCTTTCACCGGAGCTCATGTTGCCGCGCGATTTTGTAGGTTTCCGCAAAATAACGATGTATTTCAGCATTACTCTTCTCCTTCTCACTTGAGTTTGGGGCGGTAGCCTTCAATGAAGCTCCACTCGCCGCTGGCGTATTGAGGGAAGTCCTTGAAGCGCTCTGGCACCGCCTCGCGAATGACGCGCCGCCGCCGAAAACCCAGTCGCGTGCGCACGCGCACCGATCCCATGTCACGGTCAAAAAACGGGTTCGGGAAATAGCGCCCCGCATAGTCGCGGCGCTCGAAATACCTGCTCTTGGGGAGCAGAAATGGACGCACATCATAGCCAGAACCCAGCACGAGCATTTGATCGCGCGGCATCGTCAAAATTTCGTCGGGGGTGAGCAGCGCTCTGGCTTGCTTCCGGACATGGCGCATCTCATATTCCAGCCCGCGCAATGCGATACCGGTCTTCATCGGGTCCGCCCCGCTGAACAGCATGTCATGAACGGCC
The DNA here is from genome assembly GCF_017311415.1 of Salipiger abyssi. GTDB lineage: Bacteria > Pseudomonadota > Alphaproteobacteria > Rhodobacterales > Rhodobacteraceae > Salipiger > Salipiger abyssi_A. Next base: position 194,026 of record NZ_JAEKIS010000009.1, read on the forward strand.
TCACGCTTGGCTCTCGCTGCACGCTCGCGTGTCAGCGGATCAGCCAGATGCAAGGTCTGGTTGCCAAGCTTGCGGCTCAAATGCTGGGCGGTTTCCAAATCAGAAATTCCGCCGCCTAGGTAGAGCTCCAGCTCGGCATTGGCCGTGAGCGTCGCTGCACCGTTGACACCAAGGTTTTCGCGAATTTGCCCAAGGTCTTGGTAGACGCAGAGCGGCGAGAGCCCAAAGCCGCGCCCGATGGCGTACCATTCTTCGATCTCCTTGAACTTACCCAGCCGCGCCGCTTCATCACAAACCAAGTTGACGGTGGGCGCGTGCGGTTTACGCTGCTTGAGCGTGCGCAGCGTCGAAAAGAATTGCCGGATGATCGCGGCGTTCTGAGCAATCAACTCGTCTGGCATCAACAGGAAGACGTAGACGGGGCGGTCGCTTTGCTCGGTCAGGACACCAAGCGAGAAGTCAGCCTGCGCCGCGCCGGTAAAGGTGTTTTGTAACGCCGGATCAGCCATCACTGCGACGGCATTGGTGAGCTCGCTCATGACAGATTGATACGTGCGTGGGGAGTTTTCCCGCATCTCGCGCATCTCGCCGAAAGTGATCCGCAAATCCGGCTCTCCGAGCGCAGCAATGCTATCCGCCATCTCGTCCCACGCCTCCGGCGCGGCCTGAATCATGCCGATGGTCTCGGCGATGCTGAGCGGTGAGACATGCCCATCGGCGTGGACGAGCCCGCGAATGATCTTCGACAGCCAGTTTTGCCCTGTCTGTTCAAAGAAGCGGGAATCGCCACCGCCGCTTTGAACGATCCAGTTGCGCGCTGCTCGGCGGCAATCGGCCACCAAACTGGGTGAGCTCGCACTAAAGTGGCTGAACAGATCAACCCGGTGATTGGGTAGACCATGAAGATTGTAGGGATTCACGTAGAATACGTGCGCGCCCTGATGGATGAGCCCAGGCCCGAGCACCGCAGCCTCTTCGCCTTTAGGCGATAGCCAGGCGAAACGCGCCGGTTCGTGCATGCGGCCTTGTGCCCGCATGCTGTGAGAGAGAACGCTCACGAACTTTTCCGAGCCCGCGCCGCCGATCACCAGTGCGCCAGCACTCTTGGAATGATCGAGCCTACGCCCCCGATGATAACCAAAGGGCACACCGCCGAGCCTTCGAAATGCACGTCGGATTTCAATATCGCTCGCAAAGCGTGCTGAGCCGAAGGGATGTTCATGAAAACGCGACATATGACACGAGATTTCCTTGCTGGAATTGATAAAAAACTGGCGAGCCCCTTCGAGCTCGCCAGAATAGGTTCAGCTAAATATCCCGGCGATGATTGCGCTGAGCACGAACAGGCAGACGATTCCCATCATCAGTTCTTTGACGAACTCGACAAACTTGTCCCAATTGGTCTTCTCGACCTGGGTGCGCCAAACTTCACCAACCTTTTCTTCAGTAATACGCGGCATCTTTTTTCACCTCCTTTCCATTTTCTGAGGGGTTCCATTTAGAGTGAAAGCGCGAGCCGATAGCCGAGCGCCGTGATGATCGCAGCGAGCGCGAACCGGGTGGCGACGCGGGTGATGGCGAAGATCGAGATGTGGAGGAAAACCCGGTAGGCGAGCTCAAACGCTTCGAGCATGTCGTAGCCGTAGTTGCTCACGGCTATGTGCCGAAAGGTCTCCTGCGTTAACTCGAACAGCGGATTGGCCCACAGGAAGGCTGCGCCCAGACCCGCTATAACCGCGACAAAGTCATTCGGGTCAGAGCTACCGCTCTTAGGATTTTCGTGATATAAACTCATCGGTGAGATCCTCTTCAGCCTCTGAATGGTGGCTCACTACCGCCAACACAGAACAGAAAAGCATTAATCCCGTAGTTTTGAACGCAAGAGCTGCTTGCATCCATGGACAAGAGTCTTCACCCGACCACAAAGTACCCCCCATCTTGGCGTCTCACATGTCGCAAGATCGTTGAGGTCTACATCTCGGTTCAGGAAGAGAAGACCGCCCAATCCTTTGGTGCTACCCGACTATGGAACGCGATCTTTGATGCTTGCGCTGACAAAGATCCTGAGTTTCCGAAAGCAGAGCTTGAGGCCTGGCTCAAACGGCAACACCTTGAGAATTGGCTAAAAAAAGGAAATGAGCCGAGGGACGGTGCCTTTCAGTTTATAGATCGATTTGTCAGGCGTCTTTTGGTCGGAGAGTTTGGCACACATGTGCGCGAACTCTTGAAAACCGAGCAGATTGAACGCACTTCGAAGGGGCTTGCTGACATTTTTGAAATTTGGCAGGCAGATGGTGGGAATCAAATCGGCAAACCATTTTACGAGAATGTAACTATGGCATCGAAGGTCGCGCCAAATTCAAATTATCGTTGCTTTCTCAGGATAACGGGAATCTCAAATCGCGTCGTTTGCGCTGATGTAATCATAGTTCCGATTAATATGAATGATAGAGAGAAGGAAATGGATAGGGCCAGTTGGTATGTCAAGCATGCCAACTTGTGGCAGGCCTACTTTGCCCTCATCGATGTCGCTAATAGTTTGCAAGACTATGATAGCTTCAGGCCGGTGAGGGGTGTGCTGTATGTGACCCGAACGGATATCAAGCGAGAGTGTACGCGAAATACAAGCATCAAAGATGCAAATATGTTTTGCTTTAATACTTTCGAAAAGGAGCTGCAAGTTACGTTGGGCGGCGACAGTTTTGAAGGCCATTTGACGCCAGGTACGCGTCGAAAACACAGTTCTTTTCTCGCTAGATTTACTCCAATTTCATCGAAGGACATTGATCGTGCCTTCGATGCTTGCGGGCATGGATTTATTTGATGGACGAAGTAAAGAGCGCCCCGGCTAGAATGGCTCCAAAGGAATTGGTGCAAGCCATTCTCAGGGACGATTTGCTCTTATTTCGGGCGGCCATCGATAGAGGAGAGAACCCTAGCGAGGTGTTTTATGAGGGGATGTTTGCCCTTCAAATGTGCGCCAATTATGGCTCAATCAACGTGTTACTCGAACTTCTTCATAACTTTGATCTTGATGTATGGGAGCGAGGTTTAAGCGGGCATCTTCCAATCGATTACGCTTTAGCAAAGAACTACACCGACATTTATGAACTCCTGGATAGCGCCATGTATCCTAAGGAATGGTGGACATAATCTCAGTATGCGACAGAAGTATAGGTGTTCGCGTAGAGATCCACCCGCATCAACCCTTCCAAGCCCCAAAAACATTCGCACAGCGCTGAAGCATCTGAGAGGTGGAAGATGCCAGTATTCGTGATGCGTACAAGTATGGAAACCGGATCGAGCACGGCTTATCCTCACTGCCCACAAGAAATGGCAATCACTTTACAAATTTGTCTTCGTGAAACCTCGCCCACCCCTTAAACTCTGCAAGAGTTATGAGCAGAATAAACCTACCCAACGGCCTTGATGCATTAATGGCCGAGCTATCACTCGAAGAAGTCATGCGCTTGATCGAACGCACGGCGCGATGGGTTGATCCGCAAACCTTTGCCTTGCTGCCCGTCTGGTATCCTGAATATGCGCGACGCGTGTACTTCTTCAAATCGAACTGGTCCGAACCGCAAATGAACACCAACCGAACAACAGGGAACAGTGTCCATAAACAGGAGGGTAATCTATACGCAAACAAGGCGCTGACGCATGCGCTCGGGCTTCGGTCGGATGGGCGTGATGGCTGGACGTGCTGCCACCTATGGGGTGTTGACGATGCGAAGTATCAAGTGGCCAATGCTGTCGTGCAGGACCGTCGCTTCTTCTCTTGCGTGGCCAATATGGTCCTTTTGCCGACGCCACTGAAGGCGTTCACTGACACCATGCCGGAAGTAAAATCAATGCTGCGTATTTGCGCCCGCAACACCTATGGCTGGCAGTGCGATCATGAAACACAAACCGAATCCAACGAACTATTGGACGGTTGGAGCGACTGGCAGGACTACCCAGAGAGCTGGCCACGAAAACCCGGCAATTCTGAGCCGAAAGGCGTGATGAAGATCAACGCCGATATCAGAAAAACGGCGCAGCGTCGTTGGAAGGCCATACAAAACGATCTGCAAAACGCTGGACCCCACTACCCACGGGACGAAGTTTTGGCAACTTTGGACTACTGGAAAATGGACCCGGCCAAACCATTAGCTTTGTAGCCTCTCGTGCATGGCTTTGAAGGTTTAGAGCGAACGCAAGATGTGTGTGGTAGTACCACACCGATCTTGGCAAGGGAGCCCGCTGCGCGCTCCCGTTGCATCCCTCCGGCTGCTGGCTCTTCCAGGGCATTGAACCCATTCCAGAGCCAGAAGACCGTATCGCCGGTCAAACACTCATGGGAGACTTCTGCTCTCCCAAACCCATCGATCAAAGGGCTATCGCGCCCCTTGAAACCACTCGCACCGTCTGGCCGTTGCATCACCAATCAGGGGAGCGTTCCTGCTACCCCCGATACCCCCATGACCATTTCATGGAGACCATGGAAGGGAGCATTTCATAGCTGCCCTTCCGCTGGACCCATCCCATCGACCAAGGGGCGTTCCTGCCCCTGTGGAACCCTGACCAAGACCTTTCGAGGCCTCTGGACACCTGACCAACGCTCACGCGGCGTTGGATGCACGCCATGTCATGGAGACGCCTTCTGCGGGACCAACCACGCGCCGGTTGGAGGGCGTCCTGTGGATATTTCCACATCTTGTGCGACTCAGGGTGCACAGCACTATCCAAGCTGATAACCTTGGTCAAAAAGGTAGGAGCCCGAGCAAGTGAACGCAGTCGAGATCGAAGAAGCCATCTCCAAGTTGGCCGAACAGCCCTTTGACGGTCAGGAGTTTCCCTATGCCTTCTTGGAGGCCTTCGGAAACAAGGCGACGACCATCAAGCGCCTGCGCAGCGGCTCATCCAACAAGTCTGATCTTGGCGGCGTGCTCCAGACCAACAACATCCACCTCAAAGTCTGCCCTGAAGGCGAGGTCTCGCAGGCGCTCGCCGCGCTCAAAGCCAGCCAAGCGACCACGAAAGCCAAGGCCAAGTTCATTGTGGCCACGGATGGAAACGACTTCGAAGCGGAAGACCTGATCGGTGGAGAAACCGTCGCTTGCGCCTACAAGGATTTCCCCGACCATTTCGGGTTTTTCCTGCCGCTCGCTGGCATCAGCACCGTCAAGCAAATCCGCGAAAGCGCCTTCGACATCAAGGCCACCGGACGGCTCAACAGACTCTATGTTGAGCTCCTGAAAACCAACCCTGAATGGGGCAGTTCCGAGCGCCGCCACGAAATGAACCATTTCATGGCGCGGCTGATCTTCTGCTTCTTTGCCGAAGATACCGACATCTTCCTCAAGCCCGACTTGTTCACGGCAACCATCGAGAAGATGAGCGCAAGCGACTCTTCGAACACCCACGAGATCATAAGCGAGCTCTTCCGCGCCATGAACACCAAGCGCGAAGATCGCGAGGCCGAGAAGATCGCACGCTGGGCGAATGACTTCCCATATGTGAACGGGGAACTCTTCTCAGGCAGCACAGAAGTTCCGCGCTTCACCCGTATTGCCCGTTCCTACCTTCTCCACATAGGCAATCTCGATTGGAAGAAGATCAACCCTGACATCTTCGGCTCGATGATCCAGGCCGTTGCCGATGACGAGGAACGCGGCGCGCTTGGGATGCACTACACATCCGTACCGAATATCCTGAAGGTGCTGAACCCGCTCTTCCTTGATGATCTGCGCGAGAAGCTGGACGAGGCAGGGGACAATCCCCGCAAGCTCCTCAACCTGCGCAATCGCATGGCGCGGATCAGGGTTTTCGATCCGGCTTGTGGTTCGGGCAATTTCCTCGTGATCGCCTACAAGGAGATGCGCAGCATCGAGGCTGATATCAACAAGCGGCGGGGTGAGGCAGATCGGCGAACCGAAATCCCGCTTACCAACTTTCGTGGGATCGAGCTGCGCGACTTTCCTGCCGAAATCGCGCGGCTGGCCCTGATCATCGCCGAATATCAGTGCGACGTACTCTATCGGGGGCAGCGAGAGGCACTGCGCGACTTCCTACCGCTCGACGCGATGAACTGGATTACCTGTGGCAACGCTCTGCGGCTTGATTGGCTTAGTATCTGCCCGCCCACGGGCACAGGCGTAAAGATGCACGGTGACGATCTGTTCAGTACCCCGCTTGATCAAGCCGAGATCGACTTCGAAAACGAAGGCGGCGAAACTTACATCTGTGGCAACCCCCCATTTACTGGCGCGCGCGAGCAAACAAAAGATCAAAAGGCCGATCTAAGAAATACATTAACGGAATTCACAGGCGTCAATAGCTTGGACTACGTAAGTGGATGGATTTACAAATCTACTGACTACGGACGATACGTTGATTGCAAATCCGCCTTCGTTGCAACAAGTTCTTTATGCCAAGGGCAATCAATTCCGCTATTCTGGGGGCAAGTCTTAAATAGCTCAGATATATTTTTTGCTCATCGACCGTTTAAATGGAGCAACAATGCGCAAGGAAATGCTGCTGTATACTGCGTGATCGTCGGCCTTTCCAGGAAGCCCACAAAAGAAAAAACGATATTTGATGGTGATACTGCCAAGATGGCAACTTCGATATCTCCATACTTGACGAACAACGCAGTCGTTATTGTCCAAAAAACTGGCAAGCCTTTGGACGGTCGTCCAGAGCTCGTTTCTGGAAATCAATCTATTGATGGCGGCAATCTGATTATGGACAAGCCTGAGATGGACAGATTGATCTCCCAGAGACCTGAAATCTGCAATTTCATACGGCCGTTGTATGGGGCTGAGGATTTTGTGAAAGCGCGTCCAAGATACTGTATCTGGGTGCGAGATAATCAGGTCGAAGACGCCCAGCAGATTCCTGAAATCAAGGAGCGTATTGATCGTGTTCTTGATTATCGACGGAGCGGAGGCGAGGTCGCTCGAAGCCTTACTGAAATTCCTTTCCGTTTCAGGTATGTTCACGAGGCCAAGATTTTTATGATCGTTGTCCAACGGCATACAACGGATCGTCGCGATCTTATGCCGGTTGGCGTCCTGAAAGCTCCGGCGATTGTAACTGATGGCATCCAAGTGCTTTATGATCCAGAACTCTATAATTTAGCATTGCTCTCTTCCAAACTGCACATGGCTTGGGTGAAAGCTGTTGCAGGCCGGTTGAAAGATGATCCACGCTACTCAAATACACTAGTTTATAACACCTTCCCTATCCCCAAGTTGACCGAGAAGAACAAGGAAGACCTGACCCGCTGCGCCGAGGACATCCTTCTGGCGCGCGAGGCGCATTTCCCCGCGACCATCGCCGATCTCTACGACCCCGAGAAGATGCCCGCCGACCTGCGCGCCGCCCATGACCGCAACGATGAGGTACTTGAGCGCATCTATATCGGACGCCGCTTCAAGAACGACACCGAGCGGTTGGAGAAGCTCTTCGAGCTTTACACCAAGATGACCAAGAAGGGGGCGGCATGAGCGGTTTCAACCGGATGACGATTGTCGCCGCAGTGGACGTGATTGCAGACTTCCATTCCCACAGCGACATGGCCGTCTTGGAAGTCCAGTGGGACCTGAATCAGTACGGTATTTCATCGACCAGCAAGTCGGCCCGCGTTGCGGACTGGTCAAGGATTGCGACAACTTTGAACCCTGAGGTCATGACCGAAGCCGGAGAAGTGCATCTTGAGCGCGCCTTGGTGGATGCGGCTATCCGCGCGCCGGAGCACAGCAGACAAAAGCCTGAATGGAAGAAGCTCGTGGCGGGACTGCGGTTTGATGGGTTCGAGCTCATCGAAATTGAAGTTCCGACGGGCCGTACAGGACTGTTTGGCGACCCTGCTACAGAGACGCGGTATGAGCTGCGCCGTATGCTTCCAGAGGATGTACCCGAGATTGATTTTCGGGAAGCTGCCAGTGAAGTTGAACGCTTGCTGGATGAGCTGAGCTTACCAGTCGCAAAGGGGCATCTTCGGCAGGCGCTTTCAGCGTTTCAGAGGGGCGAATGGTCTTCCGCGAATGGAGAGCTGCGCAACTTCTACGAAAACTATTTGAACGAGATCGCCGATGCTCTGGGTTATAGCGGCAAGGATGACAGCAGATTGCGCCGAGACTATCTCGGTGCAGGGGTCGAACCGCCGTTTCTGTTGGACGAATACAATGAATGGAACGAGAACAATCAGAAGCCGCAATACGTGCAAGGCTTGATGAGCAGGATGCATCCGCATGGCGGCCATCCTGGGTTGTCCGAGGAAGAGGACGCCACCTTCAGACTTCAGGTTTCGCTTATCACGGCGCGCCTATTTCTCAGACGATTTAAGCAACGAAAGACAGTTTGATATGAGTGAAAAATCTGCACCCACCGTTTCCGTCACTTATGCCCATAACGGCAGTTCGACCAAATCGAACGAGCTTGGCATGCGCCCGATGCAGGAGCGCGCTTATGAGAAACGTGGCGAGCAGTATCTCCTGATCAAGTCGCCGCCTGCCTCGGGCAAGAGCCGCGCACTCATGTTCATTGCGCTGGATAAGCTGCACAATCAGGGGCTTCGCAAGGCCATCATCACCGTACCGGAGAAGTCCATCGGATCAAGTTTTGCCGATGAGCCGCTTTCCAAGTTCGGCTTCTGGACAGATTGGCAGGTAGTGCCGAAGTGGAACCTTTGCAACGCGCCTGGCGGTGACGAGGGCAAGGTCGGGGCTGTCAAAACGTTCCTTGATAGCGAAGATCGCGCGCTGGTCTGCACCCATGCCACCTTCCGCTTTGCCGTAGACAAGTTCGGGATAGAAGCCTTTGATGATTGCCTTATCGCTGTGGACGAGTTCCACCACGTCTCCGCTAACCCCGAGAATAAGCTTGGCGCACACCTGGCCGAGCTGATCGCCCGCGACAAGGTGCATGTCGTGGCGATGACGGGATCGTATTTTAGGGGCGATGCCGAGCCTGTGCTGATGCCGCATGACGAAGCGAAGTTCGATACCGTCACCTATACCTATTACGAGCAACTCAATGGCTATAAGTACCTGAAACAGCTTGATATTGGATATTTTTTCTACTCGGGCGCTTATGCCGACGACATCCTCAAGGTGCTCGATGCTGGCGAGAAGACCATCCTTCACATCCCGAGTGTCAATTCCCGCGAGAGCACCAAGGACAAGCACCGCGAAGTCGAGCACATCATTGATGAACTTGGCGATTGGCAGGGCACGGATGGTGCGACCGGCTTCCAGCTTGTGAAAACGCCGGAAGGCAAGGTTCTAAGGATTGCCGACCTCGTGGACGACGAGCCCGCCAAACGGGACAAGGTATCGGCGGCCCTGAAAGACCCTGCGCAGAAAAACAATCGCGATCATGTGGACATCATCATCGCTCTTGGCATGGCCAAAGAGGGCTTTGACTGGATATGGTGCGAGCACGCCTTGACCGTGGGCTACCGCGCCAGCCTGACGGAGATTGTGCAGATCATCGGGCGGGCAACGCGTGACGCGGAAGGAAAGACTCGCGCCCGCTTCACCAACTTGATCGCCGAACCAGATGCCTCGGAAGAAGCCGTGACCGAGGCTGTGAACGACACGCTCAAAGCCATCGCCGCCAGCCTTCTAATGGAGCAGGTTCTCGCCCCGCGTTTCAATTTCACTCCCAAGAAGCCCGACAGCGGGCCAGTGGAAGGCTTTGATTACGGTGAGGGCGGCTACAAGGAAGGTGAGTGCAATGTCGGCTTTAACGAGGATAGCGGACAGTTCCAGATCGAGATCAAAGGTCTCGCCGAGCCCAAAAGCAAGGAAGCCGAACGCATTTGCCAGCAAGATTTGAACGAGGTGATAGCAGCCTTTGCGCAGGACAAGACCACCATCGAACGCGGGCTCTTTGATGAAGAGCTTGTGCCCGAAGAGCTCACCCAAGTTCGCATGGGCAAAATCGTCAAAGACAAATATCCAGAGCTAGACGAAGCGGATCAGGAAGCCGTGCGCCAGCATGCAATCGCCGCACTCAACCTGACCCAGAAAGCCAAAGAGATCGCACTTGGAAATGACAGCGAAGATCTCGCGGCGGGCAACACGGCGCTGATTGACGGAGTGCGCAAGTTCGCGATGGATGTGCGCGAACTCGATATCGACCTGATCGACCGGATCAATCCGTTCAGCGAGGCCTATGCGATCCTCGCCAAGACGATGAGCGAGGAAAGCCTCAAGCAAGTGGCCGCTGTAATTTCCGCCAAGCGCGTGCAACTTTCCCCCGATGAGGCCCGTGACTTGGCGAAGCGTGCTCTGAAGTTCAAACAAGAGCGTGGCCGTTTGCCGTCAATTACCTCACCGGATGCCTGGGAGAAGAAGATGGCCGAAGGCGTGGCCTTCCTGGCCCGAATGAAGGTGGAGGCTGCTAATGGCTAAGCAGTTCACCGACGATGATGACGCTTTGCTCGCGGAGCTTGGCGTAGAGATCGAACAGAAGAAGGTCGCCGCCCGCACCCCGCGCGAAGAGCGCATTATTGCAGGTTTCGAAGAAATCCAACGCTTTGTCGACGAGCATGGCTATCCGCCGCAACACGGCGAAGACAAAGATATCTTCGAGCGCCTTTACGCTGTGCGCCTCGAACGCATACGCGAGTTGGAAGAATGCCGGGTGCTGGTCGAATCGCTTGATCGGCAAGGCCTCTTGTCAGGGGCAGCCTCTACAGCTGCCGAGCCGACCGACGATTTGGATGATGACGCTCTTCTTGCCGAACTCGGGGTCGAGGCCGAAACATCAGAAATCACTCAGCTTCGTCATGTTCGGCCTAGCGCCGAGAAAAAAGCTGCCGAGGAAGTCGCGAACCGTCAGCGCTGCGAGGATTTCGACAAGTTCAAGCCGCTCTTCGAGCAAATCCAGAAGGAGCTGGAAACGGGTATGCGCGAAACCCGTCCCTTCGAGATGAAGGCCGAGATCGAGAAAGGCCGTTTCTTCATCGTTGGCGGTCAAAAAGCCTATATCGCTGATATGGGAGAGTTGACACTCACCGATCAGGGCCGCACCGACGCACGGCTGCGCGTCATCTTTGACAACGGCACCGAGAGCAACATGCTCATGCGTTCGCTCCAGCGGGCTTTGAACAAGGATGATGCCGGACGACGGATCACCGAGCCGACCGCTGGTCCGCTCTTTACCGACCAGACCATTGATGGTGACGAGGCCAGCGGCACGATCTACGTACTGCGGAGCAAGTCCGAGCTACCGCTCGTCGCTGAGAACCGCGATCTCGTGCACAAAATCGGCGTTACGAATATGAGCGTCGAAAAGCGTATCGCTGGTGCACACCTTCAGCCGACATTCCTCATGGCCAATGTCGAGGTGGTCGCGACCTATGAGCTCTACAACATCAACCGCACCAAGCTGGAAAACTTGATCCATCGCATTTTTGCTTCCGCAAAACTCGACATCGAGATCAAGGATCGTTTTGGTAATCCCGTTGTGCCGCGTGAGTGGTTCCTTGTGCCGCTCCACGTCATCGATGAGGCCGTCGACAGGATCAAGGACGGGTCGATACGAAACTACGCTTATGATCCAAGCACTGCATCACTACGGGATCGGTCAGATGGAAAGAATTAACGGCGGTTTCATTCTCCAAAGAATGTACAAATGTCAACTAAAGACAATGCAACCTATTGTATTTTAAACGGAAATATTCCAGTATCTCGTGGAGTTATGAAAGGGGCGAACATGCAGGGACTAACGTTTGATGTCTTGAACTTCTTGGGAGGCCTTGTTGCTGGCGCCGTTGGCGGCGCTCTTCTGACCCTGAAGTTCACAAAGAACATGCGCACGAACGGAAGCGGTACAACCGTGGACCAGTCAAAGTCCAGTGCCGGGGGTGATATCGTCGGAAGAGACAAGAAGAATTAAAATCACTATTCGATCTAATTAATGAACAAGGTAAGTCAGCAGCATTCATCAGCAGGCGGAGACATTGTCGGGCGTGACAAGGTCACGAACTACAATGCTGCGCCAAAAGGCAAGATCGAAAAATTGCTGATCAGGCTCCAAGAGCAGTATGACAATGACGAGGAAACTCAAAATATTATTGATGAACTCGCCCGTTACCATTCGCGCCGCGCGGTAGATGGAATTACTGGCCTCGAAAGCAAACTTGCCGTTGCAGGAAAGTGCGATCAATACGATGACGCCATCGAGAAGAAAGAGATGTTTGCCAAACTTCTCCAGAGATGGACCATGTACTCGTCCGCTCAACTTATCTTCTCGCACATCCTAGCCAAAGCGGAAATTGAGTTCACACAAGTAATTTATCCGCAGATACCTGAAATTTCCGAGGCTTCCGTCAATGCTTTGGTGATTGAGAGAATTGTAAATCCTATTGTAGAAGAGTGCGGGGACGACCTGCTAGCCATCAATCACAATCTTGTCCTTGGCATGATCTATTGGCTCGCCGAGCAATGCTTTATTCGCTGGCATCATCCCCCATTGGTGAAGAAATGATGCAGCTCACTTACAATGAAGCGTTTGATCCGTATCACGCGACGTTCAGATTCTTGCGCCTTTGGCAGGGATGCAAACTCGCTGGAAAAACCCACATCGACATGCTGCGCATTCTCGATTTCTATTTGCTGTTCCCGTTTCGAATTCAGAATATGTCCTTCATTGCTTCGGATCGAAGCTGGCGGCAAGTGAGCAAGTCCTATGAAAGCCGCAAGCCATACGGCGAGCTACCGGACGACGTCTCAATCTTCTCAAGAATGGAACCATTTCAGCGGGCAGCGGCAAGCTCTTTGGTCGAAGCTCAAGTGCTTTCCGCTGATGCTTGGAAAAACAATCAGATTGAATTTGTTCAAAAAGAGCTTCCCGCTGACCTGAAGAAGCGATGCGACGAACTGAACGATAGTATGCGAGACGTTATCGAAATCCTATGCGCACTCAACGAGCGCTACCCACTGCTGGGTAGAAGCGGCCTAAAAGATCGGACAGGTCTACTGGAGTTTAGATATGACTCGGTTTGATCCCTGCATGATTGTGAAACGGATTTTGGTCAAACGGCGATCTTCGATTGCCTATGACGAGGCTTTTCATGAGGGCGTGAACGTGGTCCGGGGCGATAACTCTTCCGGAAAATCTACCATACTCAATTTCATTTTTTTCGGCCTTGGTGGCGACCTCGACAAGGATGATTGGAGTGAGCACGCTCTAAAATGCGATTATGTCTGGATTGAGGTGGAGTTCAACGGGCGTCCCGCAGTCCTTCGCCGCGAAATCGACGTCAACTCCCAGTCTCCCATGGAAATTTTTGGCGGTAGGTTTGAAGATGCCGAGAAAGCACCCATCGAAGAGTGGGTGAAGTATCCTTATGCGAGGTCGAAGAACAAAGAGAGCTTTTCCCAGGCGATCTTCAGATTACTAGAAATGCCCGATGTTGCCGTCGAGGGAACCTCAAGCATTACAATTCATCAGATACTTAGGCTACTGTACGCCGACCAGCTCAGCCCTATAGAAAGCCTCTTTCGGTTCGAAGGCTACGACCCCGAAAATTTGCGGGAGGCAGTCGGCAATCTTCTGTGCGGTGCATTCGATACGGAAATCTACGAGCTACAACAACTCCGCAAGGTTCGGGAAAAAGAGTTCTCCGATGCTTCAGCCGAACTCCGTAGCATTTTTCGGGTGGTCGGCGGAGATGAAAGCCTTGGCCTTGAATGGGTTCAGCAGAAAAAGAAATCACTCATATCCGAAAGAGAGGAGCTTCTGAAGGAAATCGCTTCAGCCGAGGAAGAGTTTTACGCGAAGCAGTCTAGCGAAAAAATCACAATCAGCGCACAGAAATCGGTTTTCAAGCAGGTTCAAGGGCTTCAAGAGCAACTACAGAATACAAGGGAAGCTATTGGTGCTGTTGAATTTGAGATAGCAGACTCAGACGATTTCATAATGACACTTCATCGGAGATTGGAAGCACTCAAGGATGCCGATTTGGCATCTTCATTGGTGGAGACGGTACATTTTGCGACGTGCCCCTCTTGCTACGCCGCAATACTTGAACAGGACGACTCCGTTGCCGCCTGCCACTTGTGCAAAACGCCTCTTGACGCGGAAAGAGCCCAGGATCGCATCGTAGGATTAATCAACGATCTATCCATCCAGATTAAGCAGTCGGAAAGGCTTCAGGAAGTAAGACGAGAGCGCCTAAAGAAGCTTGAAGCCAAGTACAGCACCACTGAAGGTGAATGGAAACTGAAGGCCAAAGAGCTTCAAGAATTGCGCGTTTTGCCTACGTCCAAAGTTAGGGAAAAAATTAGAGAGCTGCACCGAAAGCTTGGATACATTGACAAATCCATCGAAGATACCGACGAGCAACTGAAGCTGGCAAACCGCATCGGGGATTTGTCCGCGCGCAAAGCCTCTCTGGATGAGGAACTGAAAGACCTTGAAGCACGGATTGATGCGCTGAAGCGTAGTCAAACCAGCAGAATTCGTACTGCACGGAACGCGATAGAGAAGAAGACAATAGAGATGCTAAAGGGTGACTTAAAAAGGCAAGATTCTTTTGAGGACCCTCAACGTGTAGACTTCTCGTTTGCAAAGAATACTATCACAGTGGATGATCACACCTATTTCTCTGCAAGTTCGCGCGTTGTTCTCAAAACATCTTTCCTCGTCGGCTTCTTAGCTGCTGCCCTTGAGGACGAAAAATTTCGCCATCCAAGGTTTCTGATGATTGATATCACGGAGGACAAAGGGATGGAGCAGGAACGAAGCCACAATTTCCAACATCAAGTCGTTCGTATTTCTACTGAAACCGAGGTCGAGCACCAAATTATCTTGGCAACTGCAATGCCTTCGCCCGAACTTGAGGATGACGTGTTTGTCGGGAAGTTCTCGACGCGAGACAGTGGCACACTCAATTTTTTATAGGCTCAGAATTTGGCGCACCCTTCGGGCCGGGCTGTCGTGAACCGAGCCTATAGTCTCGGCCAAAGGCTTCCATCCCTTGCGCATCATCGGCCAGCCGTGACCGGCTGACATTCCTTCTTGTTTGGGGGCCTGGCGGCCCCATCCACCGTCAAGACCAAGCCCTTCGCTAAGGCTTCGGGCGCTTTGGTGCGTCTCCCCGTCCTTCCTGGCCGTTAGCCCGTGCAGGACGGGTGATACCCCTCGCACCTTCGCGGTCTGGACGGTTTCCCCCCTCTCTTCGCCAGAGGGGCAGATCGGTTGCATGCGCAACCAATCAAAGGAGAAAAAACAAATGAAAAAGGATGTTTACCAGAAAGTCACCGACAAAATCATTGCCGATCTGGAGCAAGGCGAGCTGACATGGCTCAAGCCTTGGAGCGCGGGCAACATGGAAGGACGGATTACCAAGCCCCTACGGCACAACGGCATGCCCTATAACGGTATCAATGTGCTGATGCTGTGGGGCGCAGCCGTCGAGGGCGGTTATCTTTCCCCGTTCTGGATGACGTTCAAGCAGGCGAAGGAACTGGACGCCCATGTCAAGAAAGGCGAGCGCGGCAATCTGGTGGTCTATGCCAACACCATCACCAAGACCGAGGAACAAGACGACGGATCGGAGGAAGAGCGGCAAATCCCGTTCATGAAGGGTTACACCGTTTTCAACGTCGAACAGATTGAAGGCCTGCCCGAGCATTACTATGCAAAGCCCGAGCCGGTGATTGATCCGGCAGAGCGGATCGAACATGCCGATGCATTCTTCGCCGCGACCGGTGCTGATATCCGTCATGGTGGGAACAGCGCGCACTATACCGGTGCAACCGATCACGTGCGGATGCCGGTGTTTGAAGCCTTCCGGAGCCCCGAGGCCTATTATGCGACCCTTGCCCATGAGCTGATCCACTGGACCAAGCACAAAGGCCGTCTTGACCGCGACTTTGGCCGCAAGACATGGGGTGATGAAGGCTATGCCCGTGAAGAACTGGTTGCCTTATCTTGACAGTCTGCACCGCATGCCACCTTGCCGTAGGATGGGTGACAGGCGTTGACGGTAGGCAGTTTTCAGGCTGGCCGCCGCGCTTACCAAAGAGCTGGCGGCGGCCAGCCTGA
>NZ_JAEKIS010000010.1 GCF_017311415.1 Salipiger abyssi
CGCTGGCCCGACGCGGCTGCGCTGTGTGGTGGCTACACCGCATCGGGCCAGCTTACGTCGTGCATGAGGGGGTCATTTTTGGACGCCGATAGGGGGTCATTTTTCGGTGCCGATTGACATTCAACCTAGCCTTTCCCTCCGACGGCACCCCAAGCACCAGCACTCCCCTTCTGACGGAGAAATGGTCGAAGACGTGCCGCCGCACGACGTCACGCAGGGGCTCGAACTCATCACCAAGGCTCCGGCTTTTCAGCCATGTGGTCCAGGGACCGAAAAGCCGACCGAAGAAACGCCCATCCACGCCCTCCTCACGCGCCATCGCCGCGAGGCAGCCTGAGAGGGCCACAGGGCCGTCTTTCAGTACGTCGTAGCCCAAGGCACCGAAACTCCTCCAATCGGCCTCTCTATGCCCTGCCAGCGAAGCGTCTGGGCCCTTGGCAATGCGCAGCCCCAGCACCTCGCATGCGCGCGACACCACATTGAGCTCGAGACGGTCGATCCATCGATCGCCCCGCCCTTTCAGGATGCGGTTGGTGAGGTACTGCTCGAAAGAGCTGAGGCCTGCGGGGATCATCGGCTGATCCAAGATCCAGCAGTAATGTTTCCGAAGCTGCGCCGAAAAATCCCTGGCATATTTGCTAAATTTCTCTGGCGGAAGGTTCACCAGCATGCAGCCGTGCTCGGGGCAGCTTCTGATCGACGAGAATTTCCACTGCAGGCGGCGCGGTACACGCCACGATTCAGCTGCAGACGGCGACTCCGCCCTTACACACTCGGGACAGACACGGACCCGCAAGCGTTGAAAGCTCTGGCGGGAGGCAAATTCGTCTCGCAGACGGAAATGCCCTTTACCGAGATGGCAGACAGACACCCGCTCCAACGCAGCCGCATCGCACCCGGCCAGCTGCGCCAATTGCCCTATCGCGACCTTTTCACCGCGGAACAAGGGATCGATCGGAAAGGCAATGTCGCCGCAGAATCGCTGCATGGAGCTTGCGCCACCCCTCGCCGCGAGTCGGGACAGCAAGGACGATGCCGGCTCGAACGCAGCATGCGGCACAGTCAGCGGCAACTGAGGAAAGGTATTTCCGGGGATGGCAGGGAGGCTCTTGGCCAAACGAGACTTCCGAGATCATACAAAGGCAGGAATGTCCTGACCTTACGATCGTGAGCTCAACTGGGCAACGCCACTCCGTGTTCTGGAAGTTCCGCCTGCGGGGTCAGGCATCTGACATGAAAGTCAGTTTTGCCTGACACCCCACACTGGAATTCTGGCGGACCGAGGAGGATTCGAACCCCCGACCCCTTGATTCGTAGTCAAGTACTCTATCCAGCTGAGCTATCGGTCCGTGGAGGCGGGATTTAGACTCCAGCGCCGGGCAATGCAAGGGCCTTTCTGAAAGAAATTCGCCTCAGCCCACATCTCCCATCGGCAAGCGGATTTCGAAACAAGTTCCGGCATCGTCGGAACGTGCAAGGCGCAGCGTGCCGCCGTGGTTGCGCACCAGCTCGGCCACGATCGCCAGCCCCAGCCCCGCACCGCCCTTGCGCACACCGCCCTGAAACGGCTGGAACAGATGGTCGCGCGCCTTGGGCGGCAGGCCGGGGCCGGTATCGGTGACCTCGATCACCCAGGCATCGTCTTCGACACGCGCCGCGACGCTGATCTCGCCCGGCTCGCCCGAGCCGGTGATCGCCTGCCGGGCGTTGCGCACCAGGTTGCTGATCACGCGGTAGATCTGCTCGGGATCGCCGCGCATCTGCAAGGAACCGGGGATGTCCTCCGAGAGGCTCAGATCGTGGTCGTCGATGGCCAGACGCTCCGCCTCCAGCACCTCGTTGACCAGCTCGGCGAGATTGAACTGCGTGAGCACCGGGGCCGGCTCCTCGGCCTTGCCGAAGGCCAGCGTGTTCTCGCAGAGCGACACGGCGCGGGTGATCGATCCCACCAGCTTGGGCGCCATGCGCTTGACCGAAGGATCCTCCGACATCTCGATCCGGTCGGTGAAAAGCTGCGCCGAGGTCAGGATATTGCGCAGATCGTGGCTCACCCGAGCCACCGCGCCGCCGAGCTGCGCCAGCCGCTCCTTTTGCCGCAGCGAAGCAGAAAGCTGGGTTTCGAGCGATTTCAGTGCCTCCTCGGCCTCGCGCAGCTCCAGCACGCCGGCGGAGGGGCGGATGATGCGCCTTGCGTCTTCCGGCGCCTCCGAGAAGCGCCGCATTTCGGCCACCACGCCCTTGATCGGCTTGACCAGCAGCCGGCGCACCGCGAGGAAGAGCAGCAGCGCGGTGATCACCGAGATCACCGCCGAGAGAAGCAGGATTCGCAGACCGTATTCCAGCATCGCGTCACGCAGCGGCATGCTGTCCATCGTGACCTCGATCAGCTGCCCTGCCTCTCGCGAAGGGTAGCCGATCACCCGGATCAGCCGCGGCGCCGGATCGACCAGCCGGGCGATGGCGTCGCGCATCAGGATCAGCGGCCCGGCCTCGCGCAGATCGTAGCTCTGCGACACCGATCCCGGCATCGGCGAGGACAGCATCAGCTCGCGCGTGGCATTGCGTTGCAACGCGACGTTGTAGACCTCGGCATTGGCCAGCAGCTCGCGCTCCAGATCCGGGTCGATCATGTCGTCGGCAAGCAGCGCAAGCGAGGCGATCTGCGCACGCTCCAGCCGGTCGAAGAGATAGTCTTCGCGGAAGCGCGCCACCGAGGGCACGAAGATCAGCACTTCGGCCAGCATCACGAACACGGTCGTGAGGATCAGGAAACGGCCGGAGAGCGAATTGAGCATAAAGGGTCTTTGTCCCGTCAGGGCAGCCAGCGCTGCACCAGTCCTACAACTTTTTTCACTGTTTCGTTTTCGAACAGACGTGGAGAGAAATAGGTTCCCGCGAGGCGTTTGTTAAGTTCCCCAATTGTGGGGTAAGGCACAACCATCCCGGCGATATCGCTCATCTTGAGTCTTGCCGAGAGCGCCAGCGCCCAGAGCCCTATCAGCTCGCCCGCCTGCGCCCCCGCCATGGAGGCGCCCACCGGGCGGCCCTTGACCACCATCACCTTGAGCAGCCCGGCGCTCTGGCGCATGGCGATGGCGCGGTCATTGTGCTGATAGGGCAGCCGGACGACCTCGAGCCTATCGCCATGGATGCGGCGCGCCTCGGTCTCGGTCAGCCCGACCTGTGCCAGTTCCGGCGCGGTATAGGTGGCGCGCGGCAGGATCTGCGGCTTGACCTTTACCGGCAGACCAAAGAGCGCGTTTCGCACCACGAGCCCTGCGTGATAGCCCGCTACATGGGTGAATTGCGGCCCGCCCGAGACGTCGCCGATGGCATAGACCCGGCGATTCGTCGTGCGCAGCCCCTCGTCGACGGCAATGCCCGCCTGCGCGGTCTCTATGCCGGCGGCGTCGAGACTCAGCCCGTCGATATTCGGCCGCCGCCCGACGGCCACCAGCAGATGCGTGCCGCGATGCACGGCGCCATCCGCCGTTTCGACCTCGATGGCGCCACCCTGCCCGCGCACGGTGCGGGCCTGGGTGTCCTCAAGGATATTCACCCCCTCGGCGCGCAGCTCCTCCAGCACGATGGCGGCGAGCTCCGGGTCTTCGCGCCCCAGCGCCCGCTGCGCCTCGATCACCGTGACCTCGCTGCCCAGCCGCCGATGCGCCTGCGCCATTTCCAGCCCGATCGGGCCGCCGCCGATCACCAGCAGATGCCCGGGCCGCTCGCGCAGTTGCCAGAGGGTTTCGTTGGTCAGATACGGCACGTCCGAGAGCCCTTGTATCGGCGGCACGAAGGGCGAGGAACCGGTGGCGATCACGATGCGCCGGGCGGCGATGACATGCGCGCCGGCCTGCACCTCAGTCGGCGAGACAAAGCGCCCGGCCTCGCGGATCACCGTCACGCCGAAGCCTTCGAAGCGCTCCTGACTGTCCATCGGCGCGATCCGTGCGATGGTCTCGGCCACATGCGCCTGGGCGGCGGCGTAATCCACCTGCGGCGCGGCATCGGCGACCCCGAACGCCTCCGCATTCGCCATGCGGTGGGCGCGGCTGGCGCTGGCGATCAGCGCCTTCGACGGCACGCAGCCGTAATTCAGGCAGTCGCCGCCCATCTCGCCGGGCTCCAGCAGCACCACCTTTGCGCCCATCTGCGCCGCCCCGGCGGCCACCGAGAGCCCGCCGGAGCCGGCGCCGATCACCAGAAGGTCCGTCTTCATACGCTGCATCGGCTCAAAGCTCCTTCTTGCCGCGCAGCGCGCGGATCACCATGGGCAGCGCCGCCAGCGCCGCGAGCCCCAGCAGCGGGCCCAGCACATGCGGCGCCCAGAGCAGGCTGAGATCCGGTTTCTCGCCCCGGTCGAACACCTCGCCGACACCAACGCCGATGGAGGTAAAGACCAGCGCGCCGGGGACGATGCCCAGCGCCGTGGTCCAGACGAAATTCCAGAACCGCACCCCCACCAGCGCCGGCAGCAGGTTGGCGACGAAGAACGGCACCGCCGGCACCAGCCGCAGCAGGAACAGCACGCTCACCTCATGCTCGCGCAACCCTGTCTTGATCTTGCCCAGCGTGCCCTCCGAGGCCTCCATCCGCGCCGCCAGCGCCCGGCCGAGGCCGGCACGGGCGGCGAGAAAGATCAAAATCGCGCCCGCAGTGGCGGCAACCACATTGAAGACCGTGCCCGCCGCCAGCCCGAAGAGAAACCCGCCGGTGACCGAGGCCACCGCCGCGCCGGGCAGCGAAAACGCCACGATGACCACATAGGCCAGCACGAACCCGCCGGCGATCAGCGCGTAATGACTGTCGCGCAGCGCCAGCAGCGCCTCGCGGTTCTCGGCAAGCGTCTCAAAGCTCAGGTAATCGCGCAGCGTCAGGAACCCCAGCGCCGCAGCGACAAGGATCGCCACCAGCGGCAGGTGGCGGGCAAGGCTGCGTTTCGGCGGGGCGGCCATGGCGGTCTCGGTATTGGTTCGGGTCTCGGTCATGTTATGGAAGATGCGGGAACTGCACGCGCCGCAACAGCCCCTTCACGCCGCCTTGATCCGGAGTGACCCGGTAGGACAGCAATTGCGGGCGGAGCGTGAGGCGTTGTAACAATTGCGCCACGCCGCCCGGCGCGAAATGTTGCAGCTTTCGCGCGATAGAGGTTTGACATGCGTCCGGCGCCTCCCTATAGCACGGGCTTCGAATGATACCGCCCGGCGAATCCGTCCCGGGTGACCGAGAAACGGAGTAGAGCGCGATGAAACGCACCTTTCAGCCGTCGAACCTGGTTCGCAAGCGCCGTCACGGCTTCCGCGCCCGCATGGCGACCAAAGCGGGCCGCAAGGTCCTGAACGCGCGCCGCGCCCGCGGCCGCAAGCAGCTCAGCGCCTGAGCCGCGCGCTCTGCCCATGGCGGAGCGGGACGCATCGACCGACACAGGGGCCGTTTCGGAAGAGTCCGGGGCGGTCTTTTGTCGTGACCCGATCAGGCTTTCAACGCTGACGAAACGCGGCGAGTTTCTCGCCGCCGCCCGCGCGCGCCGCCAGCCCGCGGGCTCCATGCTTGTGCAGGCCCGGCAGCGGGGCGATGACGATCCGGCGATCCGCGTCGGCTTCACCTGTTCCAAGAAGGTCGGCAACGCCGTCGCCCGCAACCGCGCCAAGCGGCGCCTGCGCGAGGTGGCAAGGCTGTCGCTGCCGGGGCTCGGGCGTCCCGGCTGGGATTACGTGCTGATCGGCTTTCGCGACGCCACCGCCGCGCGCCCCTTCGATCTGCTGCAACGCGATTTCGAACGTGCCCTGCGCAAGCTGCATGGCGATACGGCATGAGCCCGCTCGCCCATATCGCCGCCCTGCCCGTGCGCTTCTATCGTTTGGTGTTTTCGCCCTGGGTCGGCCATGGCTGCCGCTATCAGCCCACCTGCTCGGCCTATGCGCTTGAGGCACTTGAGAAACACGGCGCGTTCAAGGGCAGCTGGCTCGCCGCCCGCCGCATCCTGCGCTGCCACCCCTGGGGCGGCCATGGCATCGACAACGTGCCCGAGGCCGCACACCGCCACCGTCATGGCGGCGACGGGTAGCGGCGTGCCGCTTTCCAACGCCCCTGCCCCGCGCTAAGAGCTGATCCCATGTTCGACACTGCCGACGATATCCACCCGCTGTTCTACGGCGCTCCCAAAAGCACCGAGTTCAAGAAGCTGCGCAAGCGCATCGTGCAGAACGTGCGCGAGGCGGTGGAGCATTACGGCATGGTCGAGCGGCGCGAGGACGGCAGCACGCCGAAATGGCTGGTCTGCCTGTCCGGCGGCAAGGACAGCTATACGCTGCTCGCCATCCTGCACGAGCTGAAATGGCGCGGCATGCTGCCGGTGGATCTGCTGGCCTGCAATCTCGATCAGGGCCAGCCGGGCTTTCCCGCGACGGTGCTGCCGGAGTTTCTCGAAAAGATGCAGGTGCCGCACCGGATCGAATATCAGGACACCTATTCCATCGTGGTCGACAAGGTGCCGCAGGGCCGCACCTTTTGCGCCCTCTGCTCGCGGCTGCGGCGCGGCAATCTCTACCGCATCGCCCGCGAAGAGGGCTGCTCGGCGGTGGTGCTGGGCCATCACCGCGACGACATTCTCGAAACCTTCTTCATGAACCTCTTTCACGGCGGACGGCTGGCGACCATGCCGCCGAAGCTGGTGAACGAAGAGGGCGATCTCTTCGTCTATCGCCCGCTGGCACATGTGGCCGAGGTGGATTGCGAGAAATTCGCCCGCGCGATGAATTACCCGATCATTCCCTGCGATCTCTGCGGCAGCCAGGACGGGCTCCAGCGCCAGCAGGTCAAGCAGATCCTCGATCAGTGGGAGAAGAACAGCCCCGGGCGGCGACAGGTGATGTTCCGCTCGCTGATGAACATCCGGCCCTCGCATATGCTCGACCCGAAACTCTTCGATTTCGTCGGGCTGATGCGGGGCGAAGCGCCGGAAAAATCCGATATTCCCGACTTACGTTAAGTCTCGGGTTACCTCCTTGTTCTAGTCCTGTTCCCGTCCGCAACAATGCAAAGGGCGGGGCGATGAAATCTTGGCTGACCGCGCGCCTGATCCGGCACCGCGTGCCCATGTCGAAATGGATGCACGGCCCACATATGCTGGCCTTTCTCCCGGCACTGTCGCTGGCCGGGTTCTGGCTGGGGGGCGAGATGGCGCTGATGGCCGTCGCGCTCGGCCTGCCGGCCGCCTATGCACTGTTTTCCGGCGATGTCACGCCGCACGATCCCGCACGGCCCCTGCCGGATCTGGTCGACACCGCCACCGCGCAGGAGCTGGCCGAACAGGTGATGTCGCAGGCCCGCGCCGCCAATCTCGCCACCGCTTGCTTCCTGGTCGAGGCGGAGGGGCTCGACAGCGTCGCGCGCCGCGCCGGGGACGAGTCCGCGCAGGTCCTGCGCGACGTGATGCTTGCCCGCCTGCGCGCCGTGATCCGCCGCAACGACCGGGCGGTACGCGTGGGCGACGCGCGCTTTCTGGTGCTGCTCGGCCCCTCGCTGCGCCTCGATCTGGAGGCGCTGCTGACGCTCGCAAACCGCATGCAGCGCGGGATGGAGGAGCCGGCACAGACCCAGGGCGGCACGCATTACCTTTCCGCCGCCATCGGCTTTTGCGGCTCGACCCGGCTGCGCGGCCAGTCCGGCGGCGCCCGGCTGATCGAGGCGGCGCAGGCCGCGCTGTCGGAGGCGCTGGCCAACGGTCCCTCGGCGATTCGCGCCTGGTCGGAAAGCATGCGCGCCGAACGTAAGGCACGCAAAACCCTGCTCAGCGAGGTCGAGCGCGCGCTGGCCAAGGGGCAGATCCAGCCCTGGTTCCAGCCGCAGCTCTGCACCTCCACCGGCCAGATCAGCGGCGTCGAGGCCCTGGCGCGCTGGCTGCATCCCGAGCGCGGCATCGTCCCCCCGGCAGAATTTCTCGACGCGCTGGAGGATGCCGGCCAGATGGACCGGCTGAGCGAGGTGGTGCTGCAATACAGCCTCACCGCGCTACGCGGCTGGGATGAGGCCGGGGTCGAAATCCCCCGGGTGAGCGCGAATTTCTCCGATGTCGAGCTGCGCAGCCCGCAGCTCATCGAACGCATCAAATGGGAGCTCGACCGCTTCGCCATGCCGGCCTCGCGCCTCGGGGTCGAGGTGCTGGAGACGGTGATCGCGGAATCGCCCGAAGGCGTGGTGGCGCGCAATATCGTGGGACTGTCGCAGCTTGGCTGCCAGATCGATCTCGACGATTTCGGCACCGGCCACGCCTCGATCACCGCGCTGCGCCGCTTCACCGTGAACCGGCTGAAGATCGACCGCAGCTTCGTCACCCGCGTCGACCGCGACGAGGAGCAGCGCCGGATGCTCGCCGCCGTGCTTGGCCTCGCCGACCGTCTGGGTCTGGAAACCGTGGCCGAGGGGGTCGAGAGCGTCGCCGAACACGCGTTGCTCTCGCAGCTCGGCTGCGACCATGTGCAGGGTTTCGGCATCGCCCGCCCGATGCCCGCCGACCGGCTCGCCGACTGGGCGCGCGCCCATGCCGAACGGATCGCCGCGGCGCAGAATATCGGGCGCGGCACCGGCTGAGGGCCGCTGCTCCAAAAGGTCACAAAACCCCGCGATTGCCCGGAATCGGCTTGACCTTTGCAGGTTCCGCCTGTTGAACCCGGCGGTGACTTTCCAAGGACAGGGCGGCAGTCTCGCATGGACGATCAGAACAAGAACCTGCTCATCGCAACAGGGCTGAGCTTTGTGGTGATCCTCATCTGGTTCCTGCTGTTCCCGCCACCCGAAGACACGGCCGTGGAGCAGCCCGAGCCCGCCGCGACGGCGCCCGTCGCAGGCGATACCGCCGCGACGCCCGGCACAGCCCCCGGTGCGACCGCCGAGACCGGCACCGCACCGGCACAGGCCCAGACCGCCGACGCCCCGCGCCTGCCGATCGACACGGCACGGCTCTCGGGCTCGATCTCGCTCATGGGCGGGCGCATCGACGAGCTGAAGCTCAAGGATTACACCGTCACCCCCGACCCCGCCTCGGGCAGTGTGCAGGTGCTGGAGCCCGTCGGCAGCGGCCACGCCTATTACGCGCTTTACGGCTGGGCCCCTGGCGCCGGGCTGGGCCTCTCGGACGTGCCGGGCGCCAATACCGAATGGCAGGTCGAATCCGGCGAGACGCTGAGCGCGGACAGCCCCGTCACCCTGCGCTGGGACAGCCCGGCCGGGCTGATCTTCCGCCGCACCCTGGCGGTGGACGAGGATTTCATGTTCACCGTGACGCAATCGGTGGAAAATGCCGGCAGCGGCAGCGTGTCCGCCGCGCCCTACGGCATCCTCGCCCGCCATGGCGAACCGGTCGATCGCAAGAAATTCTTCGTGCTGCACGAGGGCGTTGTCGCCATGGCCGACGGCAAGCTCAACGAGATCGACTATTCCGATATGCCCGATCTCGATATGATGCAGAGCGAGGGCGCGCGCGCCGAGGTCTCGCAGGTCGCCGAGAATGGTTGGATCGGCTTTACCGACCATTACTGGATGACCACGCTCATCCCCGCCCCGGGCAGCGCCTTCAAGCAGGTGGCGAAATACGATGACGGCCGCGACATCTACCAGACCGAGGCCGTGCTGCCGACCATGAGCCTCGCCCCCGGCGACAGCCAGGAGGTCACAACCCAGCTCTTCGCCGGCGCCAAGGAATGGGAAACCATCCGCGAATACGAGGATCAGGGCGTCGACCGCTTCATCGATTCCATCGACTGGGGCTGGTTCTTTTTCCTGACCAAGCCGATCTTCTGGCTGCTGCATCACCTGCACCAGCTGATCGGCAATATGGGCTGGTCGATCATCGCGCTGACGCTGATCCTCAAGGCGCTGCTCTTCCCGCTGGCCTTCAAATCCTACGTCTCCATGGCGAAGATGAAAGAGCTTCAGCCGGAAATGGAGAAACTCAAGGAGCGCGCCGGCGACGACCGCCAGAAGATGCAGCAGGAAATGATGGCGCTCTACAAGCGCGAAAAGGTCAACCCGGCCTCGGGCTGTCTGCCGATCCTGTTGCAGATCCCGATCTTCTTCTCCCTCTACAAGGTGATCTTCGTCGCCTTCGAACTGCGCCAGGCACCATGGTTCGGCCCGTTCCAGGATCTCTCGACCCCGGATCCGACCTCGCTCTTCAACCTGTTCGGCGCGCTGCCCTGGGCCGCGCCCGAGCCGGGCACCACGCTGGCGCTGGTCTTCATCGGTATCCTGCCGCTGCTGCTGGGCATCTCGATGTACCTGCAACAGAAGCTCAATCCGGCGCCCACCGACGCAACGCAGGCAATGATCTTTGCCTGGATGCCCTGGGTCTTCATGTTCATGCTGGGCGGTTTTGCCAGCGGGCTGGTGCTATACTGGATCACCAACAACACCATCACCTTCACCCAGCAATATCTGATCATGCGCAGCCAGGGCTACAAGCCGGACGTGTTCGGCAACATCAAGTCGAGCTTCAAGCGCAAGGCAAAACAGGCCGACGCCGCCAAGTCCGACAAGAAATGACGGTGCGCGTCACCGGCATCTTCCGCCACCCGATCAAGAGCCACGGACGCGAGGCACTCGCCTCCGTGGCTTTGATTGCGGGGCGGACCATGCCTTATGACCGGCTCTGGGCCGTGGCACATGAGGTGTCGATGGCCGATGGCAGCGCCTGGGCGGCCTGCCGCAACTTCACCCGCGTGGCGGGATCGCCGGCACTGGCGGCGATCTCGGCGGAGCTCGACCAGGCGCGCGAAACCCTCACCCTGCGTCACCCGGCGCGCGCGGATCTGACCTTTCGCCCCGACGAAGACGGTGCGCGGCTGCTCGCCTGGCTCGACGGGTTCACGCCACAGAACCGACCGCAGCCTGTGCGGCTGGTCCGCGGTGCCACACGCGGCTTCACCGACAGCGAGCGCGGCCACCTGACGCTCTGCAACCGCGCATCGCACCGGGCGGTGGAGGAAAAGATCGGCCACCCGCTCGCCATCGAGCGCTGGCGCGGCAATCTCTGGATCGACGGCGCCCCTGCCTGGACGGAGAACGACTGGATCGGGCGCGAGATCCGGCTGGGCGGCGCGGTGCTGAAATGCCTCGCCCGCACAACGCGCTGCCTCGCAACACATGCCAATCCCGAAACCGGTGAACGCGACGCGCAGATCCTGCCCACGCTCGACAGCTTCGGCCACCGGGATTTCTCGGTGAAGGCAGAGGTGGTACAAGGCGGTACGGTCGCCCTCGACGATACGGTGGAACTGCTATGAGTACCCTTCCCTTCCCGCTTGCCGAAGAGCCCGACGCCCCCACGCGCGAGGCGGCCCGGAAGCTTTTTGCCGGCGAAGTCGATTTCCTCAAGGGCGTCGTCGCCATGGACGGGCTTCCCCCGGACGACCGCGCCGAGGTCTGTTTTGCCGGGCGCTCGAATGTCGGCAAGTCGAGCCTGATCAATGCGCTGACCGGGCGCAAGGGCCTGGCGCGGGCCTCGAACACGCCGGGACGCACACAGGAGATCAATTTCTTTACCCTGGCCGACAGCCATTACCTGGTCGATCTTCCGGGCTATGGCTTTGCCAATGCGCCGGTGGCGGTGGTGGAGAAATGGCAGCGGCTGCTCAAGCAGTATCTCTCGGGCCGCGCCTCTCTGCGCCGCGCCTTTGTGCTGATCGACATGCGGCACGGGGTGAAACCGGTGGACGACGAGATCATGACCCTGCTCGACCGCGCGGCAGTGACCTTTCAGACGGTGCTGACCAAGGCCGACAAGGTCAAAGCCTCGGAGCGCGAGAAAATCCTGGCGCAGGTGCGCGGGCAGCTTGCCAAACACCCCGCCGCCTATCCCGAGATCGTGCAGACCAGCTCGGAAAAGGGCGACGGCATCGCGACGCTGCGATCCATCATCGCCGGGCTCGCCTGACAAAAATCTTCGTACGAAGATTTTTCCAGGCGCCATCTCAGCGCCAAGGAGATTTTTCGTACGAAAAATCTTGCGTCCCACGCGGGCATCCGGAAGACAGAAAGGCAACCCCGACCGCATCGGAAGGATGCCTCCAGAGATGAAGCAGCAGAAGATGAACCGAGACTGGATCACCACCGCCCGCACGCTCAACGAAGCCCTGCCCTACATGCAGCGCTATACCGGCGCCATCGTGGTGGTGAAATTCGGCGGCAACGCCATGGGCGACGACGAGGCTATGGCGGAATTCGCCCGCGACATCGTGCTGATGCGGCAGGTCGGCGTGAACCCGGTCGTGGTGCATGGCGGCGGCCCGATGATCAACGACATGCTGAAACGGCTAAATATCGAAAGCCGCTTCGTGCGCGGCAAGCGCGTCACCGACAAGGCCACCGTCGAGGTGGTCGAGATGGTGCTGACCGGGCTCGTCAACAAACGCATCGTGCAGGCGATCATGGACGAGGGCGGGCGCGCCGTCGGGCTCTCGGGCAAGGATGACGACCTCATCGTCTGCGAGCCCGACGATCCCGAGCTCGGCTTTGTCGGACGGCCCATCGAGATGAACGTGCAGGTGCTGCGCGATCTCTTCGCCGCCGGCATCATCCCCGTGGTCGCCCCGGTCGCCACCGGCACAGAGGTGACCGAAACCTACAACGTCAACGGCGACACCGCCGCCGGCGCCATCGCCGGCGCGCTGAAGGCCGACCGGCTGCTGCTGCTCACCGATGTCACCGGCGTCAAGAACGCCGCCGGCGAGGTAGTCACCGCGATGACGCCGGACGATGTGCGCTCTATGATCGGCGACGGCACGATCGCCGGCGGCATGATCCCCAAGACCGAGACCGCGCTGAAAGCCATCGAGGAAGGCGTGCGCGCGGTGGTGATTCTCGACGGGCGCGTCCCCAATGCCTGCCTGCTGGAGCTCTTCACCGAGCATGGCGCGGGCTCGCTCATCCGCTCCGCCGATTTGCCCCCGGTGCGGGACCGCGCGTGACGCTGGAGGCGCTCGCCGCCGCCGCGCGGGCGCGCGGGCTGGCTTTGCGCGGCGCCTTTCACCCGGGTCCCGCAGACGGCACCCCGCCAGACACCGGCACATTGATCCTGCTGGGGCCTGACGAGCCCCGGTTCTGGCCGCTTTTCGCCGCTTCCCCCGAGGCTGCAGACGGCGTGCCCCATCCGCTCGACCGCTGGTCGAAACGCGAAATCGGAGCGATCGCCGCCGCATGGCAGGCTGAGGCGCTCTTTCCCTCCGACGGGCCGCCCTGGCCGCCCTTCCTGCACTGGGCGCAGCGCTCGGGCCGCGCCTTTCCCTCGCCGCTCGGGCTGCTCGTGCACGATACAGCCGGCCTGCTCATCAGCTATCGCGGCGCCCTCGCGCTGTCCCAGCGCCTGCCCCTGCCAGAACCGCCCAAAGCCCCCTGCCCGAACTGCGAACACCAGCCCTGCACCACCGCCTGCCCGGTCGGTGCGCTGCGGTCCGGCGCGCCCTATGATGTGGCCACCTGCCAGCGCCATCTGCACAGCGATGCGGGTGCCGAATGCCGCGACAGGGGCTGCCTTGCCCGCCGCGCCTGCCCGCTTTCGCAAAACCTGCACAGACAGGACTCACAGGCGGCTTTTCACATGGCCGCCTTCGTGAAAAACTGGTCCGGCAAAGAGGGAGGACAGGCATGAAACGGCTGATACTCATGCGCCACGCCAAATCCGACTGGCCGACGGGCACCGTGGATCACCAGCGCCCCCTGAACAAGCGCGGCCGGCACAGCGCCAAAGCGCTCGGCGACTGGCTGCGGGCGGAAAAGCTCCTCCCCGATCAGGCGCTCTGCTCCAGCGCCGCGCGCACCCGCGAAACGCTGGCGCTGCTGGGTGTCGAGGCGCCCACCCGCTACGAGGACCGGCTCTATCACGCAGGACCGGTGGCAATGATGAAATGTCTCGGCGAGGCCACCGGCGACACGGTGATCATGGTCGGCCACAACCCAGGCATAGCCGCCTTCGCCCATGACATCGCCGCCGAGCGGCCACAGCATCCGCGCTTTGCCGATTATCCGACCGGCGCCACCACGGTGGCCGAGTTCGAGATTTCCGACTGGTCCGAGATCGCCGAAGGCACAGGGCAGATCCGCGCCTTCGTCATCCCGCGCGAATTGCTGGCCGAACGCGAGGCCTGAGGCCCCGCCTGTCAGTCCTCTTCGGTCTTCTCCGAGGGCGGGTCGTCATAGACCGCCCAACCGAAGGCGCGCCCGGTATCGGGCAGTTCCCTTTCCACCACATCGCCCTGCATGAAGGTCTTGGCGACGAAATTCGCGGTGATCGGCGCGGTGATGAACAGGAACAGCGTGATCAGCAGCTCGTGGAACGAGACCGAACTCTCGATCATCAGGAAATAGAGCATCGAGCCGATGAGCGCGCCGCCCACCCCCAGCGTCGTCGCCTTGGTGGGCGCGTGCAGCCGCTGCATCGTGTGCTTGAGCTTGAGCAGGCCAAACGAGCCGACAAAGCCAAAGATGCCGCCGACGATCAGGAAGGCCGAGACCAGCAGCTCGGCGAGTAGGGTCATGTCCTGGTCCATTGCGTCCTCCTCACTCGATGATGTCGCCGCGCAGGATAAAGCGGCAGAAAGCGACGGTGGAGACGAAACCGACCATCGCGATCAGCATCGAGGCTTCGAAATAGATCGCCGTGCCGCGCCAGACCCCGTAGAGGATCAGCAGCGCGATGAAGTTGATCACCATGGTGTCGAGCGCGAGGATCCGGTCGGCGGCGGTCGGCCCGGTCAGCAGCCGCCAGAGCGTCGCCAGCAGGCCGAAACCGTAGCAGGCAAAGGCAAAGATCAGGGCGTAGGTGATCATCGGAAAATCTCCTTCAGCCGCCGCTCGTAGCGGGTCTTGATGTCATCGCGGATGCCATCGGGATCGTCGGTATGCAGGCAATGCACCAGCAGCGCGCCACCATCCGCCGAGAGCGTCGCCGAGACGGTGCCGGGGGTCATGGTGATGGTGCCCGCCAGCACGGTGATCGCCTCGGGAGAGGTCAGCTCCAGCGGCACCACCACCCATTGCGAATGGATGTCGGCGTTGCGCTTGAAGAGCACGATGCCCGCCACGACCATATTGGCGACGACGATGTCCCAGAGCACGATCAGCGCGTATTCCGCCGCCATCAGCGGTGCACGCACCGCCGGGCGGTTGGGCCAGTAAGGCGCGGTCATGATCGGGATCACGATGCCCAGCACCACACCGAGCGCCAGATTGCCCAGCGTGACCTTGTTGACCAGCATCAGCCAGACGATGGTCAGCGTGACGCTCAGCAGCGGGTGCGGGAAGATGCGTTTCAGCATGGCTTAATGCTCCTCCCCATGCGCGGACAGATCCTTGGTATCGGGCTGGTCCACCAGCACCGCGTCGATATAGGCGCCCGGATCGAAGAGCTGCCCCGCCGTCGCCTCCATATGGCGCGAGACCGGCCCGGCAAAGACCGTGAGCAGCGCCAGCATGATCAGCATCGCCATGGTCGGCGCCACCAGCATGGGGCCCAGCCTGGCCTCGGGCGGCGGCGCCTCTTCTTCGGATTCGGGCTCCATTGGCCCGGCAAGCGCCGGCGATGTGGATTTCCAGAAGAGCAGGCTGCCGGCGCGGACAAAGCCGACGATGGTCAGCAGCGAGCCCGCCAGCACCACGGTCCAGACCAGCCAGGTGTAATCGGCACTACGCAGCGCATCCAGCACCAGCAGCTTGCCGAGGAATCCGCTCAGCGGCGGCATGCCGGCGATGCCGATGGCGCCCACAAAGAACAGCGAGGCCAGCAGCCCGTTCTGCACCGTGGCCGGTGCCGCCCTGAGCAGATCGCCGCTTTCGCGCTTGGTCAGCAGCAGGTCGGCAAAGAGGAACAGCGCCGCGGCGGCAAAGGTCGAATGCAGCAGGTAATAGAGCGCCGCCTGCGCCGCGTAGGGGGTGAAGGCAGAGACCGCCAGCATCAGCGTGCCGGTGGAACCCAGCACGGCAAAGGCGATGAGCGGCATCAGCCGCCGCGCGCCCATCACGCCGAACCCGCCGATGGCGATGGTGATCAGCGCGGCGGGCATCAGCCAGTCCTGCGACAGCGTGCCGATGGCGGCGGCATCCGGGCCGAAGACGATGGTGTGCATGCGCAGGATCGCATAGGCGCCGACCTTGGTCATGATCGCAAACAGCGCCGCCACCGGCGCGGGCGCGTTGGCATAGGTGCCGGGCAGCCAGAACTGCACCGGGAAGAGCGCCGCCTTCACCGCGAAGACGATCATCAGCAGCATCGCCGCCACCCGCACCAGCGCCGCGTCCTCCACCGGGATCTCGCGCACCTTCACCGACAGATCGGCGATGTTGAGCGTGCCGGTGGTGGCGTAGAGCGTACCGAGCGCGATCAGGAACAGCGTCGAGCCTGCGAGGTTCATGATCACGTATTGCAGGCCCGATTGCAGCCGCGCCTTGCCGCCCGAGTGGATCGTCAGGCCATAGGAGGCGATGAGCAGGATCTCGAACAGCACGAAGAGGTTAAAGGCGTCGCCGGTCAGGAAGGCGCCGCAGATCCCCATGAGCTGGAACATCATCAGCGCGTGGAAATGCCGTCCGCGCCTGTCCCAGCCGCTGGCAGAGGCATGGATCAGCACGATCAGCCCCAGCACCGAGGTCAGCAGGATGAGCAGCGCCGAAAGCCGGTCGAGCACCAGCACGATGCCGAAGGGCGCCGGCCAGTCGCCCAGCCGGTAGACATGCACGCTGCCATCCGCCGACAGCAGGAAAAGCCCGGTGGCCACCGCCACCAGCAGCACCGCGCCCAGAATCGAGGTGGCTCGTTGCAGGGTGATATCATGGCGCATCACATAGGCGATGAGCGGCGCCAGCATGGCCGGCAACACGACGGGGGCGATGATCCAGTGGTTCACGCGTCGTTCTCCCCGGTCGTCTTGGTCTCGTCTTCGATGTTCACCCGGTCATCGCCCGCTTCAAGAAAGGCGCCGAGCGCGATCAGCACCAGCACCGCCGTCATCCCGAAGGAGATCACGATGGCGGTCAGCACCAGCGCCTGCGGCAGCGGGTCGGTATAGGCGCTCGCGCCGTCGCTCAGCACCGGCGGCAGGCCGACGGTCAGCCGCCCGGTGGCGAAGACAAAGACGTTCACCGCGTAGGAGAGCAGCGTCAGCCCCAGGATGACCGGAAAGGCACGGAGCCGCAGGATCAGGTAGATCCCGGCAGCGGTCAGCCCGCCCAGAGAGGTTGCCACGACCAGTTCCATCTCAGCCCTCGTCCTTCTTGCCGTCTGCCGCCTCGGGCGCATCGGCGCGCCGCGAGGGGTCGTAATCCATGGGCTCGATATTGACCGTCTCGCCCGCGTAGCGCGCCAGCCGCGACAGGCTGTAGAGCATCAGCATCACCGCCCCCAGCACCGTCAGGAACACGCCGAGATCGAAGAGCGCCGCGGTGGCCAGCTCGAACTCCTCGAAGGGCCAGATCTGGAAATACCCGAAGGCACTGGTCAGGAAGGGCTCGCCCGCGAGCCAGGCGCCGGCGCCGGTCAGCCCGGCCACCACCACGCCCCAGCCGATCATCGCGTGGTACTCGAAGCGCTTGCGCTCCTGCGTCCAGCCAAAGCCCGAGGCCATGTACTGCATCAGCAGCGCGATGGAGATCACGAGGCCCGCGACGAACCCGCCGCCCGGCAGGTTGTGGCCGCGCAGGAAGATATAGACACCGACCAGCGCCGCGATGGGCATCATCACGCGGGTGGCGACCACCATCATCAGCGGGTGCCGGTCCCGCGAGCGGTCGGGCGGGAAGGTCCAGTTGCGCAGCCGCCGCGAGGCGGGCCCGTCGAGCAGCGCCTCCATCAGCGCGTAGAGCGTCAGCCCGGCGATGCCCAGCACGATGATCTCGCCATAGGTGTCGTAACCCCGGAAATCGACGAGGATCACGTTGACCACATTGGTGCCGCCGCCGCCCTTGTAGGAATTGGCGAGGTGATAGTCCGAGATCGTGCTGATATCGCGCAGCAGGAAGGCATAGGCCAGCGCCGCCACCGCGACACCCGCCGCGATGGCGATGGCGCCATCGCGGATATGCAGGGCAATCGGGCTTTCGCGCGGCGTCTCCTTGGGCAGGAAGTGCAGCGCCAGCAGCATCAGCATGACGGTGACCGTGTCGACCGAGATCTGCGTCAGCGCCAGGTCGGGCGCCGAGAGATAGACGAAGCCGAAAGAGACCATCAGCCCCACCACGCTGGTCAGGATCAGCGCGCGGAACCGGTTGCGATGCATGGTGACGGTCGCCGCCGTCGCCACCATCAGCAGCACGAAGCCCACGGCGACCAGCGGCGGCACCGGCAGCGGTGCCCGGGTCGGCGCCGGCAGCCCGCCGCCCTGGAAGGCGGCATAGCCGAGCGCGATGGTCGCAACGGTGAAGATCGCCAGATAGCGGCTGATGGAGCCGTTATGCGCCACTTCGGTGATGAATCGCGAGCCCAGCGCGATGCGGCGGACCAGCGTGTCGAACATCACCTTGGCCTCGGGGCGCGGCGTCGCCAGCCAGATCCGGTCAAGCGGACGGTGCAGCCAGAGCAGCACCGCGCCGCCCAACACGGCGACCATCGACATGAAGAGCGCCGGGGTCACGCCGTGCCAGAGCTTGAGATGCACATCCGGCGCCTCACCGGTCACCGCCAGCCCCGCCGCCTCGACGATGGGCGCGGCAAAGACCATGGGCGCGAGGCCGATCAGCACCACCAGCACCGCGAGGAAGCCCGGCGCCAGCAGCATGCCCACCGGCGGATCGTGCGGGTGATGCGGATAGTCGTCTCGCACCGGGCCAAAGAAGGTGTGGCCGATGAAGCGGAAGGAATAGGCCACCGACAGAAGCGCGCCCAGCGTCGCCAGGATGATGATTGGCCATTCGCCGCCCCACCAATGGGTATGGGCGACCTCTTCCAGCATCATCTCCTTGGACATGAAGCCGTTGAGCGGCGGGATCCCCGCCATCGACAGCGCCGCCACCACGGCGATCAGTGCGGTCACCGGCATCAGGCTCGCCAGCCCGCCCAGCCGCTTGATGTCGCGGGTATGGGTCTCGTGATCGACGATGCCCGCGCTCATGAAGAGCGCCGCCTTGAAGGTCAGGTGGTTGAGGATGTGGAACACCGCCACCACCGCGGCCATCTTGGAGCCGAGCCCCAGCAGCATGGTCAGCAGCCCGAGGTGACTGACCGTCGAGAAGGCCAGCAGCGCCTTCAGGTCGTCCTTGAAGAGCGCGATCAGCGCGCCGATCACCATGGTGATCAGGCCCACGGTCGAGACGATGTAGAACCATTCCTCGGTGCCCGCGAGCACCGGCCACATGCGCGCCATCAGGAAGATGCCGGCCTTCACCATCGTCGCCGAGTGCAGATAGGCCGACACCGGCGTCGGCGCGGCCATGGCGTGCGGCAGCCAGAAATGGAACGGGAACTGCGCCGATTTGGTGAAGGCGCCGAGCAGGATCAGGATCAGCGCCGGCAGATAATATTCCGAGGCGCGGATCTCTTCGCCATGCTGAAGGATCACGCTGAGATCGTAGCTGCCGGCGATATTGCCGAGAATCAGCATGCCCGCGATCATCGCAAGCCCCCCTGCCCCGGTCACGGTGAGCGCCATGCGGGCGCCCTGACGGCCTTCGGGCAGGTGCTTCCAATAGCCGATGAGCAGGAAGGACGACAGCGAGGTCAGCTCCCAGAACACCAGCAAAAGCAGGATGTTATCCGAGACGACAATGCCCAGCATCGCGCCCTGAAAGAGCAGAAGATAGGTATAGAACTGCCCCATCGGATCGTCGCCCGAGAGGTAGAACCGCGCGTAGAGCGTGATCAGCAGCCCCATGCCGAGGATCATGCCGGCAAAGAGCAGCCCCAGCCCGTCGAGCATGAAATTGGCGTTCAGCCCCAGCGCCGGCAGCCAGTCGAACTTTGCGGTGACGGTGCCCCCGTCCAGCACGCCGGGTGCCATCACGCCGAGGAACACGAGAGCGAGAACGGTCGGAACCGCGGTGAAGGTGGCGCATGCGTTGCGCCCCGCCCGGATCATCAGCCCCGGCACCAGCGCACCGATAAAGGGCAATAAGACCATTACGGGCAGAAGTCCGCTGCCTGACACCATCCCTGTTCCTTCGTCTTGTCCGCCTGCGCCTGACCGGGGGCCGAGGGGCGGAAGTTGTCCCGGTATCGTCTTGTTAAGGAGTTACTATGTATTCTGAAAGATTATTCAATATTTGCCCCCGGAAAACCGTCCTTCGTTAGCGATCACGGCGCCGTCTCGTTTTGCCCCCTATTAACATGTCAGCGCATTGGCCCGGATGTGACTTTCCTGTTACAGATCGTCAGGACCATTTTCGATAGAAAATCATGATCGCAAAACTGGAAATGCTTATCGCGCTGGCACGGGAACGTCATTTCGGCCGCGCTGCCGAAAGCCTCGGCATCACCCAGCCCACCCTGTCGACCGGCATCCGCCAGCTCGAAGAGCAGCTCGGGGTCAAGCTGGTGAGCCGCGGCTCGCGCTTTGGCGGGCTGACGCCGGAAGGCCAGCGCGCGCTGATCCGGGCGCGGCAGATCGTTGGCGACACGCGGCGGCTGCGCGAGGAAATGCGCGCCTCGCGCGAGGGGCTGGCGGGGCATCTGCGGCTTGCGGTCATCCCCACGGCGCTGACCTGGGCCTCGCGGCTGGTCACAGGTTTTGCCGCAAGGCACCCGAATGTGAGCTTTACCGTGCTGTCGCGCGCCTCCGCGGAGATCCTGTCGATGCTCGACGATCTCGAGATCGACGCCGGGATTTCCTATCTCGACAACGAGCCGCTGGGCCGGGTGACCACGCGACTTCTCTACCGCGAATCCTACACGCTGGTCTGCCGCCCCGATCATCCCTTTGCCGAGGGCGAGGCCATCGGCTGGGGCGCGCTGGGAGAGGCGCGGCTCTGCCTGCTGACGCCGGACATGCAGAACCGCCGGATCATCAACCGGCATTTCATGGAGGCGGGTGTGGGCCCCGCCGCGCTCATCGAATCGAACTCCACGGTGATGCTGGCGGCCAATGTTCTGCACGGCGACTGGGTGACGATCCTGCCCGACCACCTGGCCCGTTTTCTCTGCGAGGGCAAGCCGCTGGCGGTGGTGCCCCTGCGCGAAAGCGGCGCGGCCCCCGCCGTGGGCCTCATCGCGCCGCATCAGGAACCCTATACCCCCGTGCTGCAAGCGCTTTTGAGCGAGGCAGAGGGGCTGACGGTGGAGAAAGTTTGATTGAACTTCTCTATCGTTTGACGGAACAACGATATTGAATCGACAATCAAGGGTCTGGCACAAAGGGGCACATTTCTGGGAGAGAAGCCCGCATGCGCCACTCAAACCCCACGCCGGACGAGGTCCGCGCCCTGATCGACGCCGAGCTGCACCGCGAAGGGCCTCTGCTGCCGATCCTGCACGCGATCCAGCACACCTATGACCATGTGCCCGAAATGGCGCTGCCGCTGATCGCCGAGGCGCTCAACCTGACGCGCGCCGAGGTGCACGGGGTGATGTCCTTCTACCACGATTTCCGCAAGGCCCCCACCGGGCGGCATGTGGTCAAGATCTGCCGCGCCGAGGCCTGCCAGTCGATGGGTGCCAATGCGCTCAGCCAGGCGGTGCTGGACAAGCTGGGGCTGGACTGGGGCGGCACCACACCGGACGGGTCGGTGACGGTCGAGCCGGTCTATTGCCTGGGGCTCTGCGCCTGCGCACCGGCAGCAATGGTGGACGGCAAGCTGATCGGCCGGGCCGACGCGGCGCGGCTCTCTGCGGAACTGGAGGGCGCGGCATGAAGATCTGGGTGCCCATGGACAGCGCCGCCAAGGCGCTGGGTGCGGATGAGGTCGCCGAGGCGATCCGCGCCGAAGCCGAAAAACGCGGTGTGGAGGTCGAGATCGCCCGCAACGGCACGCGCGGCATGATCTGGCTGGAGCCGCTGGTCGAGGTGGAAACCGAGGCCGGCCGCATGGCCTTTGGCCCGATGAGCCCCGCCGATGTGCCGGCGCTCTTCGAGGAGACCCATCCCAAGGCGCTGGGTCTCACCGAAGAGCTCGACTGGATGAAGCGCCAGACGCGCCTCACATTCGCCCGCTGCGGCGTGACCGACCCGCTGTCGCTGGCGGAGTACGAGGCCAATGGCGGCCTTGCCGGGCTGCGCCGGGCGCTGACCATGAGCGGCGAAGAGATCACCGATGAGGTCAAGCTCTCGGGCCTGCGCGGGCGCGGCGGCGCGGGCTTCCCGACGGGGATCAAGTGGGACACGGTGCGCATGGCGCATGCGGACCGCAAATACATCGTCTGCAACGCCGATGAGGGCGACAGCGGCACCTTTGCCGACCGCATGATCATCGAGGGCGACCCGTTCTGCCTGATCGAGGGCATGGCCATCGCCGGGATCGGTGTCGGCGCGACCATGGGCTATGTCTATCTGCGCTCGGAATATCCCGATGCCATCGCGGTGCTCAGCCGCGCCATCGAGATCGCCCGCGACGCCGGGGTTCTGGGGACGGATGTGCTGGGCTCGGGCAAGGCCTATGACATGGAGGTCCGCGTGGGCGCGGGCGCCTATGTCTGCGGCGAGGAGACCTCGCTGCTGAACTCGCTAGAGGGCAAGCGCGGCGTGGTGCGCGCCAAGCCGCCGCTGCCGGCGCTGGAAGGCGCCTTCGGCAAGCCCACCGTGGTGAACAACGTGATCTCGCTGGCCACCGTGCCGGTGATTTTCGAGAAGGGCGCCGAGCATTACGCGAATTTCGGGCTGGGCCGCTCGAAAGGCACGATCCCGTTGCAGATCGCCGGCAATGTGCGCCATGGCGGGCTGTTCGAAACCGCCTTCGGCATGAAGCTGGGCGCGATTGTCGAGGATCTGGGCGGCGGCACCGCCTCGGGCCGCGCGGTCAAGGCGGTGCAGGTGGGCGGGCCGCTGGGCGCCTATCTGAGCCCCGATCAGTTCGACACGCCCTTCGGCTACGAGGAATTCGACGGCCAGGGCGCGCTCATTGGCCATGCCGGGCTGGTGGTGTTCGACGACAGCGCCGACATGCTGGGGATGGCGCGCTTTGCCATGGAATTCTGCGCGGTGGAGAGCTGCGGGAAATGCACGCCGTGCCGGAT
This sequence comes from Salipiger abyssi, assembly GCF_017311415.1. Taxonomy (GTDB): domain Bacteria; phylum Pseudomonadota; class Alphaproteobacteria; order Rhodobacterales; family Rhodobacteraceae; genus Salipiger; species Salipiger abyssi_A. Next base: position 23,147 of record NZ_JAEKIS010000010.1, read on the forward strand.
CGGCGCGGTGCGCGGCGTCGAGACGCTGGACCGGATCGCGGCGGGCGACGCAGCGGCGATCCCGCTGCTGACCGATCTCTGCGAGACCATGCAGGACGGATCGCTCTGCGCGCTTGGCGGCTTTACCCCCTACCCGGTGATGTCGGCGCTGCGGCTCTTCCCCGAAGAGTTCGGCGCGGTGAAGGAAGCGGCGGAATGAGCGGTTTCGCCTCGCTGACGCGAGACGACTCGCCGGGGGCTCTGCCCCCGGACCCCCGGGATATTTTGAGCCAATGGAAACTGCGGGAGGACGAAAGATGAAAGATTTCATCATTCCCTGGGACGACCGGGATATGGGCACGCCCGCGAAAAGCGGCAAGCCCGTGCATCTGACCATCGACGGCATCGACGTGACGGTGCCCGCCGGCACCTCGGTGATGCGCGCGGCGGCGGAGGCGGGCATCGCGGTGCCGAAGCTCTGCGCCACCGACAGTCTCGACGCTTTCGGCTCCTGCCGGCTCTGCGTGGTCGAGATCGAGGGGCGGCGCGGCACGCCGGCCTCCTGCACCACACCGGTGCATGCGGGCATGGTGGTGCATACGCAATCCTCGAAGGTGAAGAAGATCCGCAAGGGGGTGATGGAGCTCTACGTCTCCGACCACCCGCTGGACTGCCTGACCTGCGCCGCCAATGGCGATTGCGAATTGCAGGACATGGCCGGCATGGTGGGGCTGCGCGACGTGCGCTACACGCCGGGCGACAACCATTTCGACCCGTCGGGCAGCGGCGCGCGCTCGCAATCCGAGGCGCGGCTGCGGATGCCCGAGGGCGAGGCCAATCCGCGCTATATCGCGAAGGATCAGAGCAACCCCTATTTCACTTACGATCCCAGCAAATGCATCGTCTGCTCGCGCTGTGTGCGGGCCTGCGAGGAGGTGCAGGGCACCTTTGCGCTGACGATTCAAGGGCGCGGGTTCGAGAGCCGCGTCTCGGCAGGCATGGCGGGGGACGATTTCCTGAGCTCCGACTGCGTGAGCTGCGGCGCCTGCGTGCAGGCCTGCCCGACCGCGACGCTTCAGGAGAAGAGCGTCGCCGAGCTCGGCACGCCGGATCGCGAGCTGGTGACCACCTGCGCCTATTGCGGCGTCGGCTGTTCCTTCAAGGCGGAGCTGAACGGCGACGAGCTGGTGCGCATGACGCCTTGGAAGCACGGCAAGGCGAACCGGGGGCATAGCTGCGTCAAGGGCCGCTTTGCCTATGGCTATGCCGAGCATCCCGACCGCATCCTCAACCCGATGATCCGCGACCGCATCGAGGATCCGTGGCGCGAGGTGAGCTGGGAAGAGGCGCTGTCCTTTGCCGCGGGCCGTCTGAAAGCCATTCAGGAGAAGCACGGGCGCAAGAGCGTCGGCGTGATCACCTCCAGCCGCTGCACCAATGAGGAAACCTATCTGGTGCAGAAGCTCACCCGCGCGGTGTTCATGAACAACAACACCGATACCTGCGCCCGGGTCTGCCATTCGCCCACAGGCTACGGGCTGGGCCAGACCTATGGCACCTCCGCCGGCACGCAGGATTTCGACTCGGTCGAGCAGGTGGATGTGGCGGTGGTGATCGGCGCCAACCCGACCGACGGCCACCCGGTCTTTGCCTCACGGCTGAAGAAACGGCTGCGTCAGGGCGCCAAGCTAATCGTGATCGACCCGCGCCGCATCGACCTGGTGAAATCGGCGCATATCGCGGCGTCGCATCACCTGGCGCTGACGCCGGGCACCAATGTGGCCGTGGTGACCGCGCTGGCGCATGTGATCGTGACCGAGAAGCTCTATGACGAGGCGTTCATCCGCGCGCGCTGCGACTGGGACGAGTTCATGGCCTATGCGGAGTTCGTCTCCGAAAAGCGCCACGCGCCCGAAAGCACCGCGCTGCTCACCGGCGTGAACGCGCAGGAGCTGCGCGCGGCAGCGCGGCTTTATGCGCAGGGCGGCAACGGGGCGATCTATTACGGGCTGGGCGTGACCGAGCATTCGCAGGGCTCGACCACGGTCATGGGGCTCGCCAACCTCGCCATGATGACCGGCAATATCGGCCGCGAGGGTGTGGGCGTGAACCCGCTGCGCGGGCAGAACAACGTGCAGGGCTCCTGCGACATGGGCTCCTTCCCGCATGAGCTGCCGGGCTATCGCCATGTGAAGCTGCCCGAGGTGCGCAAGGTCTTTGAAGACGCCTGGGGCGTGCCGATCGACCCGGAGCCGGGGCTGCGCATCCCGAACATGCTGGATGCCGCCGTGGACGGGACCTTCCGGGGGCTCTACTGCCAGGGTGAGGACATCCTGCAATCGGACCCGGACACCAAGCATGTGGCGGCGGGGCTGGCGGCAATGGACTGCGTCATCGTGCATGACCTCTTCCTGAACGAGACGGCGAATTACGCGCATGTCTTCCTGCCCGGCTCGTCCTTCCTGGAGAAGAACGGCACCTTCACCAATGCCGAGCGCCGCATCAACCGCGTGCGCAAGGTCATGGCGCCGAAGAACGGCTATGAGGATTGGGAAGTCACTCAATTGCTCGCCAATGCCATGGGCGCCGGCTGGGCCTATACCCACCCCGAACAGATCATGGCCGAGATCGCGGCCACCACGCCGAGCTTTGCCGGGGTGACCTACGATCTGCTGGAGGAGAAGGGCTCGGTGCAGTGGCCCTGCAACGAAGAGCATCCCGAGGGCACGCCGCTCATGCATGTGGACGGGTTCGTGCGCGGCAAGGGGCGGTTCATCGTCACCGAATATGTGGCAACGGATGAAAAGACCGGCCCGCGCTTCCCGCTGCTGCTGACCACCGGGCGCATCCTGTCGCAGTACAATGTCGGCGCGCAGACACGGCGCACCGCGAACAGCGTCTGGCACGAGCAGGATCTGCTGGAGATCCACCCGCACGATGCCGAGAACCGCGGGCTGAAGGAGGGCGACTGGGTGAAGCTCGCCAGCCGCTCGGGCGAGACGACGCTGCGCGCCAAGATCACCGACCGGGTGTCGCCCGGCGTGGTCTATACCACCTTCCACCACCCGGACACGCAGGCCAATGTGGTCACCACCGATTTCTCGGACTGGGCCACCAACTGCCCGGAATACAAGGTGACGGCGGTGCAGGTCGCGCCCTCCAACGGGCCGTCGGACTGGCAGGAAGACTATGCCGCGCAGGCCGAGCGCGCGCGGCGAATCCTGCCGGCGGCGGAGTAAGCCATGGCGCCGCGCCAGAGCCACAGCCGCCCCGGCCTCGCCGTGCATCGCGAGGGCACGCGCTCTGTCGTGCGCTCGCTGCCCGAAGAGGTGCCGGTGGCGCTGGTCTTCGACGGCACCACGCAGGCGGTGATGATGGCGACCCCCGGCGACATCGCCGATTTCGCCTATGGCTTTGCGCTGAGCGAGGGCATCATCGCACATCCGCGCGAGGTGGCCGAGTTCGAGGCGGTGACCCATCCGCAGGGCATCGAGGCGCGGTTCTGGCTGCATGAGGACCGGGGCGCCGCGCTGAAGGAGCGGCAGCGCAGCCTCCTGGGGCCGACCGGCTGCGGGCTTTGCGGCATCGACTCGCTCGATCAGGCGCTGCGCGCCCTGCCGCCGCTGCCCGAGGGCGGGCCGAGCCTCACCCGCGCCGAGGTTGCGCGCGCGACCGACGCGCTGCGCGCCCACCAGCCGCTGCACGACCAGACCCGCGCGGTACATGCGGCGGGGTTCCTGCGGCCCGGCAAGGGCATCGTTCTGGCGCGCGAGGATGTCGGGCGGCACAATGCGCTCGACAAGCTGATCGGCGCCATGGCGCGGCAGGATATGGACCCGGCCGAGGGCGCCTTTGTGCTGACCAGCCGGGTGTCGGTCGATATGGTGCAGAAAGCCGTTCTGGCGCGCTGTCCGATCCTGATCGCCGTTTCGGCCCCCACCGCGCTGGCGCTGCGGATGGCCGAGGAGGCGGGGCTCACGCTTGCCGCCTTTGCCCGCTCCGGCGGGTTCGACCTTTACGCCGCGCCCGAGCGGATCGTCGATGGAGAGACGCATGTCGCCTGAAAAGATGGTCATGATGGCCAACCAGATCGCCACCTTCTTTGCCACCCAGCCCGGCGACACCGGCGCCGAGGATGTGGCCGCCCATATCAACGATTTCTGGGAACCGCGCATGCGGGCACAGTATCTCGATTACGTGGCGCAGGGCGGCGAGGGGCTGCATCCGCTGGCCGCTGCGGCGGCGGCGCATATCCACGCGCCCTCCGAAAAAGCTTGATCCTGCGCAAGACAAGCGTCGCAAAAACGCTTTAGGGTTGCGGCCATGGAGGGAGGTCCATGGCAGAGAGCGCCTATCGGGCAGAGGGACTGACGCGCACCTATGGCGAGGGCGCCTCGGCAGTTCATGCGCTGCGCGGGGTCGATCTCGATCTGCCTGCCGGTGAGATCGTGGTGCTGCTCGGCCCCTCGGGCAGCGGCAAATCCACCCTGCTCAATATCCTCGGCGGGCTCGACCGGCCCAGCACCGGGCGCGCCTGGTTCCGCGACCGCGAGCTGACGGCGATGACCGACCGGCAGCTCACCCGCTACCGGCGCGATCATCTGGGCTTCATCTTCCAGTTCTACAACCTCATGCCCTCGCTCACGGCGGAGGAGAATGTCGAGCTGGTGACCGAGATCGCCCGCGACCCGATGACCCCCGCCGAGGCGCTGGCACTGGTGGGGCTGGAGGAGCGGCTCGGGCATTTCCCGAGCCAGATGTCGGGCGGCGAACAGCAGCGCGTCGCCATTGCCCGCGCGGTGGCGAAAAAGCCGGATGTGCTGCTTTGCGACGAGCCCACCGGCGCGCTCGACAGCACCACCGGGCGCGAGGTGCTGGGGGTGCTTCAGCATCTCAACCAGACGCTGGGCACCACGGTGCTGATCGTCACCCATGCCGCCGCCACCGCCGCCATGGCCGACCGGGTGATCCGCTTTGCCGATGGCGCGATCCGGTCGCAGGAGCGCAACAGCCACAAGCTGCCCGCCGAGGAGATCGAGTGGTGAGCCCGCTCGACCGCAAGCTCACCCGCGACCTGTGGCGGATGAAGGGCCAGGCGCTGGCCATTGCCGTGGTCATGGCGCTTGGCGTGATGATGCAGGTGATGATGTCGGGGCTGGTGACCTCGCTCGACGAAACCCGCCGCAGCTATTACGAGCGCTACCGGCTGGCGGATCTCGCGGCCTCGGTGGTGCGCGCGCCCGATCACCTCTTGCACCGGATCGCCGCGCTGCCGGGGGTGCAGGCGGTGGAGGGCCGGGTCAGCGGCGCGGCGCTCATCGACCTGCCCGACCGCGCGGTGCCGGTGCAGGCGCAGGCGCTCTCCCTGCCCTATGACGGCGATCCGGCGCTGAACGCGATCCGGCTGGAGGCCGGGCGGCTTTTCGAACGCGACAAACCCGAAGAGGCGGTGCTGCTCGACAGTTTCGCCGCCGCGCACGGGCTTCGCCCCGGCGATACGCTGGAGGCCACGATGAACGGCGCGCGGCACAGCTTCCGCATCACCGGGCTCGCCCGCGCGCCGGAATTCCTCTACAGCGCCGCCCCCGGCGAGGGCATCCCAGACGACGCCCGCTTCGGCGTGCTCTGGCTGTCGCCCGCCGCGATGGCGGCGGCCTTCGACATGGACGGCGCCTTTAACGAGCTGCTGATCGGGCTGGCGCGCGGCGCGGGCGAACAGCCGGTGACCGATGCGGTGGACCGGGTGCTGGAACCTTACGGCTCCACCGGCGCCTATGGGCGCGAGGATATGTTCTCCAACCGCTTCGTCTCGGAGGAAATCGACGGGCTGCGCGACAGCGCCGCCTCGATCCCGCCGATCTTCATGGCCGTCGCGGCCTTCCTGCTGAACATCGTGATCGCCCGTATGGTACAGGCCGAGCGCGAGGAGATCGGGCTCCTGAAGGCCTTCGGTTACCGGTCGGGCGAGATTGGCGGGCATTACCTGAAGCTGGTGCTGGCCATCGCCCTGCTGGGCGCGCTGATGGGCTGTCTCTTCGGCATTCTGGCCGGGCGGGCCATGGTGCAGCTCTACCTGAATTTCTTCAAGTTCCCCTTCCTCGTCTTCCGGCTCGATCCGGCGTCTTTTGCCATCGGCATCGCGGTCAGCGTGCTGGCGGCGACAGCGGGAGGTGCCATCGTGCTGCGGCGGATCTTTGCGCTCGACCCGGCGGAGGCGATGCGCCCGCCCGCCCCTGCCGACTATTCCCGCGCCGGGCGCTGGCGCGGGCTGACGCGCTGGCTCGACCAGCCCAGCCGCATGGTGCTGCGCCGCTTCACCCGCACGCCGTTCCGCATGGCGGGCGCCATCGTCGGCATCACTTTCGGCATGGCGCTGTCGGTGGGGATGATCACCATCCAGAGCAGTTTCAACCACGCCATCGCGTTGAATTTCGAGGTGATGGACCGCTCCGAGGCCGCCGTGACCTTCACCCATGCGGTCTCGGACAAGGTGCTGTTCGAGCTGGCCAGTCATCCCGGCATCGAGCGGGTAGAGGGCCGGCGCGACGTGGCGGTGATCCTCAGCAACGGGCGGCAGACCCATCGCGGCAGCATCACCGGCCTGCCGGAAAGCCCGGTGCTGAACCGCGCGCTGACCCCGGATCTGGAGCCGATCCACATGCGCCGCGAGGGGCTTGTCCTGAGCAGCGCGCTTGCCGCCAAGCTGAAGCTGGAGACCGGCCAGACCCTGCTTGCCGAGGTGCGCGAGGGCGCGCAGCCGGTGCTGGAGCTGCCGGTGCTGGGGATCTCGGATACGGTGATGGGGGCGCCCGCCTATATGGCGCTCGACGGGATCAACGCGGCGCTGGGGGAGCCGGGGCGCATCACCGGCGTGGCGCTGCGGCTCGACGAGGCGCGGGCGGACGAGATCTATGTCTGGCTCAAGGGGCTGCCCACGGTGGCGGGTGTGGCGCTCAAGCAGGACAGCCGCGCGGCCTTCGAGCGGATGATGAACGAGGGCGCGGGCTGGTCGCGCTTTATCATGTCGGCGGTGGCCTTCATCATCACCTTCGGCATCGTCTACAACGCCGCCCGCATCGCATTGGCCGAGCGGTCCCGCGATCTCGCCTCGCTGCGGGTCATCGGCTTTTCGCGCGGCGAGGCGGCCTATGTGCTGCTGGGCGAGCTGGGGCTGGTGACGCTGCTCGCCCTGCCCTTCGGCGCGGCGCTCGGCGCGGGCTTTGCGCATATCCTCGCCGCCGCCTATTCCTCGGAGCTTTACACCGTTACGGTGGTCTTCCAGCCCGCCACCTTTGGCAATGCCGCGCTGGTGGTGATCGCGGGGGCGGCGATTTCCGGGCTTCTGGTAAAACGCGATGTCGACCGGGCCGATCTGGTCACGGCGCTCAAGACACGGGATTGACGATATGGCAGACACCCGCAACCGCACCCGCCTGATCCTGTGGACCCTGCTCGCGCTGCTGCTGGGCGGCGCGCTGGTGGCCGCCTTCTGGCCGCGCGCTACGCTGGTCGATCTGGGCGCGGTCACACGCGGCCCGCTGACCGTCACCATCGACGAGGAGGGGCGCACGCAGGTGCATGATGTCTATGTGGTCTCCACCCCCGTCGCGGGCCGGCTGCTGCGCGTGCGGGCGGTGGCCGGCGATGCGGTCAGCCAGGGCCAGGCGGTGGCGCATATGCGCCCCACCAACCCCGACGCGCTGGATATCCGCACCCGCGAGCAGGCCTCGGCGGCGGTCGATGCGGCGCGCGCGGCGCTCAAGGTGGCGGAGGCCGAGGTCAATGTCGCCGCCGCCGATGCCGAGCTGACACAATCGCAATACGAGCGCGACCAGACGCTGGCCCGGCGCGGCACGGTGAGCACCGCCGCGCTCGACCGTTCGCGCTCCGAGGCGCGGGCCGCGACGGCGCGGCTGGAAACGGCGCGGGCGGCGGTGTCGATGCGCGAGGCGGAGCTGGCCAATGCCCGCGCGCAGCTCATCAGCTTCGACGATATCGGCCTGGCAGCGGCGGTGGCGGGCGATCACGCCTCGGATATCCCGCTGGTCTCGCCGGTCTCGGGCCGCATCCTCCAGGTGCTGCAACAGAGCGAGACCATCCTGCCGGCGGGCACGGCGGTGCTGGAAGTGGGCGACGTGATCGGCGATCTGGAAGTGATCGTCGATCTGATCTCTTCGGATGCGGTGCAGGTGAGCCTCGGCGACCGGGTGATGATCGACGACTGGGGCGGCGAGACGGCGCTGGAGGGCGAGGTCACCCGCATCGCGCCGCTGGGCGCGACCAAGGTCTCGGCGCTAGGGGTTGAGGAGCAGCGGGTCGACGTGACCGTGCGGTTCTCCGGCCCGGAAGAGGCGCGCGCGACGCTGGGCCATGGCTATCGTGTGGTGACACGGATCGTGGTCTGGGAAGAGGCCGACACCCTGCGCGTGCCGCAAAGCGCGCTGTTCCGTGACGGCGCAGGCTGGGCGGTCTTCCGGGCGCAGGGTGGTCGCGCGATGCAGACTGCCGTCACGCTCGGACCCGGCAATGGCCTGTCGGCCCAGGTCACATCGGGCCTGGGCGAAGGCGACAGCGTCGTTCTTTACCCGGCCGCGGGGCTCACCGATGGCACACGGATCGCCTCGCGCCAGATCGACTAGGGGAGCCTTTACCCTCTCCTATCGCCGGAAGGTCCACGACGCCGCCCCGCGCCGGTGGGCATTTTGAACTGATGCCGCGGGTCGCGATAGATGAACGCCACCCGACCCAGCGGCGAGGACGCGATTCCGAGCAGATCGTAGAACACATAGACCAGCACGATCCCGGTGAAGAAGCTCGGCAGACTGGTCCCGGCGGCGACCAGCAGGCGGCAGAGATGATCGATCCAGCTTCCGGGCCGCGTCGCCGCCGGCACGCCGAGCGGGATTGCCACCGCGCAGGAGACCACCAACGCAAAGAGCGTGTGCTCCAGCGAAGCCGGAAGCCGCTTGGCCAGCTGCGCGGACGCACGCTGCCGGTGGCCGCTATGCAATACAGGCCGCCCCCGCGCTGAACCAGATCTGACGCAGGCGCGGCGCCCCTCAGCCGCGCTGCGGAAGGATCTGCTGCGCGACACCAGCGAAGATCAGGTAGATGGAAGTCGCGACCAGCCCCCAATGCGCCCAGCTTTCGGGATGGAAATCCACCCAGGCCGCCCAGCCGGCGAAAAAGGTCCAGGCCAGCGCGATGGGCAGAGAGATCGCACGCCAGCGCTCGGTCCGCACCGGGTGGATGAATTTCAGCGGCAGGAACATCGCCACCGCCAGGAGGGCGACCAGCGACAGGATCACCCAGAAATTCGGCTGGATGGCAAAGAGCACCAGCACCAGCATGTTCCAGCAGCCCGGGAAGCCGTGAAAGGAATTGTCGGCGGTCTTCATCCGGCTGTCAGCGAAATAGAGTGCGCTGGCGAAGGTGATGAGGATGATCGCCAGCCAGCCGGTCCAGCCCGGCAGCAGCCCGGAATGAAACAGCGCAAAGGCCGGGATGAACACATAGGTCAGGTAGTCGATGATCAGGTCGAGCACGACGCCGTCAAAGCGCGGGGCGTTGGTCTTTACGTCGTATTTCCGCGCCAGCGGCCCGTCGAGCCCATCGACGAAGAAGGCGACCACCAGCCAGAGGAACATCACCGACCATTGCTCCTGCGCCGCGGCCAGCAGCGCGAGCATGGCAAAGACCGCTCCGGTGGCGGTAAAAAGGTGAACGAGCAGGGCTTGCGACGCGCGTGTCATCACCGTGTCATGCCGTATCCGGAGGCTGACCGCAAACCGAACCTGCGGATTTTGTTCTCTGGACCGACTGGGTATCCCCCGCCCCGGACCTGATCCGGGGCCTCAGCGAGGATTCCCGGGCAGGAGGCCCCGGATCAGGTCCGGGGCGGGGTCCGCATGAGCGCGGCGAGCGCCGCCAGCTCCTGGCCGAAGCCGGTTTCCAGCGCCGCGCCGGCGGCCTGCCGTGCCTCGTCGGGCTTGTTCTGGCTCAGCTTCCAGGTGCTGTCGACCTGCTCGATTTCCAGCCGGAAGGGCAGGATCATGCGCATCAGCTTGCCCTTGGCCTCCTCCGATAGCTTGTCCATGGTCCAGGGCGCCTTGGGCAGCCGGGCCTCATAGGCGGCGGATTGCGCCGCCAGCAGCTGCTCAAGCGCCTCCTGCGGCAGCGGCACGAGCCGCCCGGTCAGATGCACGGCGACATAGTTCCAGGTCGGCACCTGTTCGGGGCCCATCCCGTACCAGTCCGGCGAGACATAGCCGTCGGGCCCGCCCACGGCGAGCCGCGCTGCCAGACCGTCACGGGCCACGCGGGTGATCGGGTTGGAGCGGACCAGATGCAGATCCGCGTAGCTGCCATCCTCGGAGAGCAGAATGGGCACATGGCTCAGCAGCGGCGCGCCCTCGGTCGAGACGGCCAGCGTACCGAATGCCCGTTCGCGGACAAGCCGCAGGCTCTCGGCTTCCTCGGTGCGGCGAAAGATCGGATTGGGATGCATTTTGGCCTCTCGGTTGTCGGGAGAGCTGGAACTAGCTGGAAAAGAACGCCGAGCGAGATTGGACGGGTCGGGCCATCGCCGCAAGGATCTGGTCCGCATTCTCTTCGGGCGCTGCGCTGCCGTCGAGTTCGAGATCGTAGCGCAGCCCGGCATGGATGCGCGCGGCATCCTCGATAGCACTGCCCCGCTGGCGGTCACCGCGCGCGGCCTCGCGCCGGGACAGCTCCTCCACTGGTGTAAACAGCCCGACGAAGAGCAGATCCTGACCTGACAGAAGCTCCTGCAACCTCTCGTGCCAGCCGGGCGTGTCGAGAATATGCTCGACGATCAGATCGCAGCCGCTCTCGGCAAAGGCGGCAAAGCTGCGGTGCAGCCCCTCGAACACCGCCTCCCGGATCTGTGGCCAGTCCCCGCGCGCGGCGGGCGGCAGCGCGCCGCCGTCGCGATAGGTGTCGAAGGACAACCGCAGAAAGGGCGATGGCGCGCGGGCTTGCAGGGCCTTTCCGAGAGTTGTCTTGCCGCTGCTCGATGCCCCGTGCAGCAGGACAATCCGGCTCATGCCACCAGACGCTGGCCGGTCTGGCCGGTGATCGTGGCGGTGACGATACTGCCCTCGGTCTGCGGCGCGGTCAGCGTCACCTCGGTGAATTGCTCGGTGCGACCCATATCCGGCGCTTCCATGAGAATCCGGTGGGTCTTGCCCTGCTGTGCCGCCAGATGCCGCGCCACGGCGGCCTCTCCGGCGGCGCGCAGCCGGGCGGCACGCGCCTTGATCGTCGCACCGTCCACCTTGTTGGGGATCTTCGCAGCCGGCGTGCCGGGGCGCGAGGAATAGGGGAAGACATGCAGCCAGGTCAGGTCGCACTCCTCGACCAGCTTCAGCGAATTGTCGAAATGCGCCTCGGTCTCGGTCGGGAAGCCCGCGATGATATCGGCGCCAAAGGTCATCTCGGGCCGCAGCCGCCGTGCCTCCTCGCAGAAGCGGATAGCGTCGTCGCGCAGGTGGCGGCGCTTCATGCGCTTGAGAATCAGGTCGTCGCCATGTTGCAGGCTCAGGTGCAGATGCGGCATCAGGCGTGGCTCGGTGGCGATGGCCATCATCAGGTTCTCGTCCGCCTCGATGCTGTCGATCGACGAGATCCGCAGACGCGGCACATCGGTGAGCTTCAGGATCCGCATGACCAGATCGCCGAGGCGCGGCGTGCCCGGCAGATCGGCGCCCCAGGAGGTCAGGTCGACCCCGGTCAGCACCACCTCGTTATAGCCCTGCTGCAACAGCCGCTTGATCTGGTCAACCACGACGCCGGCGGGCACCGAGCGGGAATTGCCCCGGCCATAGGGGATGATGCAGAAGGTACAGCGGTGGTCGCAGCCGTTCTGCACCTGCACATAGGCGCGGCTCCTTGTGCCGAACCCGTCGATCAGATGCCCCGCCGTCTCGGTCACCGACATGATGTCGTTGACCTGCACGCGCTCGGTCTCGCCGATAAAGCCGTTCGACAGCCCGGCCCAGGTCGCAGGCGCCATCTTTTCGCTGTTGCCGATGACCGCGTCGACCTCGTCCATCTGCGCAAAGCTGTCGGGGTCGATCTGCGCCGCGCAGCCGGTGACGATGACGCGGGCGTCCGGGTTTTCACGCCGCAGCCGCCTGATCTCCTGCCGCGCCTTGCGCACCGCCTCCGCAGTCACCGCGCAGGTATTGATCACAACCGCGTCGCCGACGCCGGCCTCTTCGGCCAGCGCCTTCATCGCCTCGGTCTCGTAGGCGTTGAGCCGGCAGCCCAGCGTGGTGAATTTCGGCGCGCTCATTGCACCGCCTCCAGCCAGGCGCGCGAGAACACGCCGTCGAAAACATGCGCCGTGCCGCCGGTCATCCAGACCCCATCCTCACGCCAGTCGATCTGCAATGTGCCGCCATCGAGCTCGACGATCACCTTGCGACCCGTGAGCCCCCTGCGGGCGGCGGCCACGGCGGTGGCGCAGGACGATGAGCCCGAGGCCAGGGTCACGCCCACGCCGCGCTCCCAGACGCGCATGCGCAGGTGGTCCGGGCCGATGAGGCTCGCGACCTGCACATTGGTGCGTTCGGGGTAGAGCGGGTGATGCTCATGTACCGGCCCGAAGGCGTCCAGATCCACCGCCTCGGCATCTTCGACAAAGAAGGTGCAATGCGGGTTGCCCATGCCGGTGGCGGTCGGCGCGCCCTCAATGGGCAGCTCCAGCGTGTCCATCTCGCGGGCCAGCGGAATCTCGTCCCAGCGCAGTTGCGGCTGGCCCATATTCACAGAGGTCAGCCCGTCACCGGCCTCCTCCGCCAGCAGCGTGCCGCGCTCGGTGACCAGCTCCAGCCGATCGCGCCCGGTCTCATCCATCAGGAAGCGTGCGATGCAGCGGGTGGCATTGCCGCAGGCGCCGGCAGTGGAGCCGTCGGCATTGTAGAAGGTCAGTCGCGCATCGCCTTCACCGCGCTCGACCAGGGCGAGCTGATCGAAGCCCACCCCGCGATGCCGGTCGGCGATGGCGCGGGCGAGCGCAGGGGTAACTTCGATGTTCCGGACACGCCCGTCTAGCACGACAAAGTCGTTGCCGAGCCCATGCATTTTCATGAAGGGCAGCGTATCCGGGGCACGTTCCATGGGCGGGCATATACGCCCGTTGCGAGAGCCTTTCCAGAGTTCGTGACGATTGGGTGAAGAAAAGCGTAAATCGGGGGTTGACCCTGCCCCCCGCTCTTTCTAGAAGCGCCCGCACAGTGGGCCGTTAGCTCAGTTGGTAGAGCAACTGACTTTTAATCAGTGGGTCGCAGGTTCGAATCCTGCACGGCTCACCACTGAACTTCCTCTCGTAGGCTTCAAGCCAAACGCGGTGCGCGCGCCGGGCGGGCGCCATGGAATAACGGCGATTCGCGTCTCGATGCGTGCCGTTCCGGACTTTTGCGCCCGGATATGGCGTTGGATTCTCCCCTGAAACCCAAAGGTCATCGCGGCAAGGACGGGAAGATTATCGCTGACTTCTGCGCCCGCTCGCACGAGTCGTGTCGTGAAGGCGGACAGCCGAGCATCAGAGGAAGACATGGGCGCCGAAAACGGGCGCCGTGTCGGAACCGCAGGTCGATGCCAGCACCGCAATGGACCGGGAAAGCGGCCCGAGAGCCCTCTCCCGGCCATCGCGGGCACGGCAGGCGCTTGCGGGGTCTGAGACTAGGCTCAGACCTCTGCCCGCGCGATGACCTGTTTGGTCTTCTGCATTGCCTCCACCGCGCGTCGCAGCGCCGGCGTTTTGCCGATCCGGTGCTTTTGCGCCACCTCGACACTAAGCACGATGTCCTTGGGCAGGGCGGAGAGCATGGCGTTGAAATCGAAATCCCCGTCGCCGGGCATCAGGCGATTGCCCCGCGCCGTTTCGATCAACGCCTCGGGGGAGGCATCGAATTGCCCCGGGGCGTCGCAAAGCTGCGCGTAGTTGATCCAGGCCGGATCGAGCGCCGCGAGTTCTTCGAACTCGGTCGCGGAGCGCTGCACATGCAAGGCGTCGACCAAAACCCCGGCGGCGGGATGCGCCACCGCCCGGACCTGACGCACCGCCGCCGAGACATCGGGGATATCGGTCCAGGGCATGAACTCCAGATCCGCCGTCATGCCGTGCTGATGCGCCAGGTCGCAAAAGGCGCCATAGCTGTCGGTCATCCGCGCCGGATCCGGATCGTAGCCCGCCGTCAGGATGTTGCGCGCCCCCAGCTCCGCGCCGCGCTCGAGAAAGGGAAGCGTATCCGCTGCCCGGAACTCCGGCGTGATCCTGATGATCTCGATATCGGCGACTTGAAGGCCGGTGTCGCGCAGTGCCGCGCGGGTCTCCTTCAGCATGGCCGGATCGGTCAGCAGGGGATAAGGCCCGTCGGTGCCCGCCGGCAGGAGCCGCAGACCCACAAGGTCGTACCCAGCCTCCGCAGCCACCCGCACCGCCTCCGGCGGTGTCAGTTCGGCGACGGTGAGGAAGGCAAGGGAATAGCGATACCCCATGGCGCCCTCATTTCAGCGGAGAAAAGGGCAGCGGCACCGCCAGGGTCGAGGTCATCTCGGGCGTCAGCCAGTCGGGACCGCCCTTCGGCGGCCAGATGCCATCCGCCACGGTCTTGCCGCGGATCTCGGCGCGGTGGTTGGCGCTTTCATAAGGCCAGATCTGGGTGAACCGGGTCGGGCCGTCCAATGAATACATCGCAATCGAGAGCGGCGAATATTCGGTGCGCACGGGCACAGCCTCGCGCCACTTGTCGATGGTCGGCGCCATGCCGTTCAGCTTCGGCTGATAGCTGCGGATCTCATAAACCTTGCCGTATTCGCCCGGCGTGACCGGCAGGGTGAAATCCAGCGGGATGTAGCTGTCGGAGGTCCAGCCGCGCAGATGCTCCATGCAGCCGAACGGGTTGTCGGAGAGATGAGTGCGGGTGCGCTCGGCAATCAGATCCTCGGCGCTGTCGAACTGGCGCAACAGGATGATGTCGTTCAGCGTGCCGATATCCGGCGCCCAGGCGCCCATCAGGGTGCCCTTGGCCTCGGGCGCGGCCAGCCACTCCTGGAGCGCGGGGGCCACCTTGGGGGTGGCGAAAAGCGCGGTCTTCAGGGTGACGATGTCAAAAAGCGGCATGGATAGTTCCTCCGTTGGATCCGGCCGGTCGGGCCGGGGTCTGTTGCGTTTCGGATTGAGGGTCGGCCCCGCTCTCGGGGGGCCAGCGGCCCGCCGCGACATGGGCGGCGATGTAGCCGAAGGTCATGGCCGGACCGAGGGTGATGCCCCCGCTCGGATACTGCCCGGCGAAGATCGAACTCAGATCGTTGCCGGCGGCGAAAAGCCCCGGAATCGGCACGCCCCCGGCGTCCAGCACCCGGGCGCGGTCGTCGGCGTCGAGCCCCGCGAAGGTGCCGAGACTGCCCGGCACGATGCGCACCGCGTGAAAGGGTCCGCGCCGCAGCGCGCCAAGCGCCGGGTTGGGACGGTTCTCCGGATCGCCCTGCACACGGTTGTAGATCGACGCGCCACGGCCGAAATCCGCGTCCTCGCCCGCCGCCGCCTGGGCGTTGAAGCGGGCGACAGTTGCCTCCAGTGTCGCAGGGTCGAGGTCGCAGGCGCGCGCGAGCGCCTCCAATGTGCGGCCCGAGCGCAGGTAGCCGCCGCGCCGGAAGGGGGCCAGCGGGAAGGGCGCCGGTCGCGCCCAGCCCAGCCCCCAGCGGCGCTGCGCCGGGTGATCGGCGATCAGCCAGCATTCGGGCGCCTCGCCTGCCGGGGTGGCGTCGAACAGCGCGCGCATGAAGGCGTGATAGCTGTCGGCCTCGTTGGCAAAGCGCTTGCCCCTGCCGCGCACCGCGATGATTCCGGGCTTGGCCCGGTCGACGAGATGCGGGAAATGCGTGAAGCCCCCTTTGCCGTCGGGCACGAGGGAAACCGGCGCCCAGGCACCGGCATTTGTCAGATCCTCGCGCAGCTGGCCGCCAGCCTCGGCGCCCAGGCGGATGCCGTCTCCGGTATTGTCCCGGGGCGCGGCAGAATAATGCGCGGTGCCGGTCTCGGCACCGAAGAGCTTCGCTCGCGTGGCGGGATCGTGCGGGAAGCCGCCGGTCGCCAGCACCACGCCGCGCCGGGCGTGTAGCCGGGTGCCGCCGGTCAGCGTGACGCCGCTCACCGCCCCGTCCTCATGTTTCAGCGCGCTCACCCCGGCATCGGTGAAGAGATCGACACCCCGGTCGAGGCAGGACCGCATCAGCCCGGCCACCAGCGCGTTGCCGTTGACCAGCTGCATGGAACGCCCATGCCGCACCAGATCGACCCCGTGCTTCGCCAGGCGCCGCGTCACATAAAGCGCCGAAGCGGGCCGGCGCATCGCATTGAAGAAATGCGCCATGTCCTTGCCAGAGGCGATGCCCATGCCAGCCAGCGAGATCACGTCGAGCGGCGGCCTCAGCTTGGCGATCCAGGGCCCCAGCCGCCGCCCATCGAAGGGCGCGGCACAGACCGAGCGGCCACCGGCTGCGGCGCCCGGGCTATCGGTGAAATCGGGAACCCTGTTGCCGTCGATCCAGTCCACGGCGGTGCGGTCGCGGAAAAATCTCACCATCTCCGGCCCGGTGTCGAGATAGGTCTTTATCCGAGGGTCGCCCACACGGTTGCCCATGATGCCCGCCAGATAATCCAGCGGCGCCTCGGACGGCTCGTCGATTCCGGCCTCCACTGCTAGAGGATTGCGCGGCACCCATAGCCAGCCACCCGACCAGGCGGAGGTGCCGCCCAGCACCGGCGCCTTTTCCAGCACGGCGACCGACAGGCCCAGATCGGCGGCGGTGACCGCGGTGGCAAGCCCTCCGGCGCCCGATCCGACGACCAGCAAATCGTAGCTCGCGCCCGGCTCGGGGCGCGCGTCGATGCTCCTCCCCTTATGCGTCACGACCGGTCGCGCCCCTCTCCCGCCCGGGACTGCGTCTGCCGGCGCCCCATGGTCTCGTCATACCAGCGGGTAAAGCTGCGCCCCGCCAGACTGGCCTCTGCCAGATCCGTCGCGGCCTGACGAAGCTCCGGCAGGAACGAATGCAGCAGTTCGGGCGTCGCACGGGCAGACGGGCCGGCGATCGACACGGTCCCGATCGGCTCGTCGGTGTCGGGATGGCGGATCAGCACGGCGATTGCCGCCATGCCGAGCATGAAGCTGGAGGTGTTCTGCGCATAGCCCTGGGCCCGCGCGGTCTGCACGATCTGCAAGAGCTCGGCCACGCCCTTGGGCGCCGAGACACCGGCCCCGCCTGGCTTTTCAAGCCCCTGCCGCATCACCGAGGCGACGGCATCGTCGTCGCTCAGCCCCGACAACCAGGCCTGCCCGCCAGAGGCGGAGGCGAGATGTACAATCTGCCCATGCTCCGCATCGGGATCATAGCGCAGCCCCGCGGTCGCGCCCTGCGAGACACCGACCCAGACCAGCTCCTCGCCGTCGAACAGCGCCATCCGGATCAATTCTTTCGTCGATTGCGCCAGCCGGTCGAGAATCGGCTGGCTCAGATCCGGGATCCCGGTGCGGGCGAGAAAGGCCAGCCCGTTGGTCGCCAGTTTCAGCGTCAGCATGTAGTCGCCATGCTCGCGGCTCTGGCGCGTATACCCGAGCGCCTCCAGCTCTTTCAAAAGGCGATGCACGCCCGACGGCGGCAGATCCAGCGCCTTGGCGATCTCGCTCACCGACGCCCCTTCGGGCCGCTCGGCCAGGAAGCTGATAACACCCAGTCCCTTTTCCAATGCGCTGCTCATGACAGGCCTCTCGCTGTTGCTTGCTCATAGGATATGGAAGAATAATCAAAATGTGAAGACCATTAAAAACTGGAATGATATTTCATTTTCTGGCAATGATGGGTTCAGACGCGATTCGACGGCTCGCAGGAGGCGAGCTGGCTACCGAGCGTCAGGGAGGACGATATGGCCGATATTTCCATCGACAGCACCGCTGAGCGCTACGATGTCGCCGTTATCGGCTCGGGCGCGGCCGGCTTGGGCGCGGCGGTCTTTGCCGCGCTCGAAGGCGCGCGCGTCCTGCTGGTCGAACGGACCGAGTATATCGGCGGCACCTCCGCCCTCTCCGGCGGCACGGTCTGGGCGCCGGGCACCGAAACCGGGCGCACCGCGAATCCCGACGATTCCCGCGAAAAGGTCTCGGCCTTCCTCGACAGCGCCGTGGGCATTTTCGGCAACCGCGACATGCGCGAGGCCTTCCTCGATGCCGCCCCCGAGGCCATCGCCACGCTTGAGGCGCGCACGCAGGTGCGGTTCCGCCCCTATCCGCGTCATCCCGATTACGAATGGGATCACCCCAACCCTACCCTGAATGGCCGCGCGATCGAGCCGGTGCCCTTCGATACGCGCGCCATGGGCGCCGCGCGCAACATGATCCGCCCGCCGATTCCGGAATTCACCGTGCTCGGCGGCATGAATATCGACCGGGTGGATATCGGCCACCTGCTGAACCGCTACAAATCCCCGGCCAGCTTCCTGCATGTCGCCAGGATCGTGCCCCGTTACATGCGCGACCGCGCGCTGCATGGCCGGCACACGCGGGTGGTCATGGGCGGCGCGCTGGTGGCCAGATTGCTGGCGTCGGCGCTGGATCTGGGCGTCGACATCCTGCGCAGCACCGAGGTGACGGCACTGACCGAAACCGACGGCGAGGTGACCGGACTGCGCCTTCGGGCGGGCGACAAGGAACGCACCGTGGCCGTGGACGGTGGCGTCATCCTCGCCACCGGCGGCTTTGGACGCTCCGCCAGCCGCCGTGCCGCCTATCTGCCCGACACCCTGCCCGCCGAAAGCCCTTCGGCTCCCGGCCATACTGGCACGATGCACGATCTGGCCTTCGCTCTTGGCGCCACCTACGGCCAGGGCAACGATCAGAGCGCCTTCTGGGCACCCTGCTCCACCCGCCGCCGCGCCGATGGCAGCACTGCGGTCTTCCCGCATTTCGTACTCGACCGTTCGAAGCCCGGCACCGTCTGCGTCGATCTCAAGGGCCGCCGCTTCGTGAACGAAACAATCTCGTATCATGCCTTTGGCAAGGCGATGCTGGCGGGCGGCCCCGACACTGCCGGTGCGTGGATCGTCACCGACGCGCCGACGCTGGCGAAATTCGGGCTGGGCATGGTCCACCCGGGCGGCGAGAACCCGAAACCCCATGTTGCCGACGGCTATCTGATCGAAGCGCAGACACTGGACGAGCTCGCCGCCAAGACCGGCACCGACCCGCAGTCGCTCGCCGCCAGCGTCGCCGATATCAACGCCGCTGCGGAGAAGGGCGAGGACACAAGCTTTGGTCGGGGCGGCTCGCCTTACCAGCGCAACAACGGCGACCCGACGGTTGCACCCAACCCGACGCTGGGCCGGATCGCCACCGCGCCTTTCTATGCGGTGCGCCTGCAACCCGCCGATATCGGCACGGCGCAAGGCCTGCGCGGCGATACCCACGCCCGGCTGCTGCGCGACGACGACAGCGTGATCGGCGGGCTCTATGCGGTGGGCAACGACCTGCATTCCATCATGGGCGGCACTTATCCCGGCCCCGGCATCACACTGGGCCCCGGCCTGGTCTTCGGCGCCATCGCCGCACGCCATGCCGCCGCCCGCTCGCATCAAGAGAAAGGACAGACCCGTGCAGCTTGACGGCGAAACCATCCTGTTCCCGGTGATCGGGGACCCCATTGCGCAGGTCCGCTCTCCGCGCTTCCTGAGCGAAATCCTGGCTGCACGCGGCATCAACGCCCTCGTGCCGCCGCTGCACATCCATGCCGATCACATGACCGCCGCCATGGAAAGCTTTCGCCACATGCAGAACGTTCGCGGCCTGGTGATCACGATCCCGCACAAAATCGCGTCGCTCGCCTTTTGCGACGTGGTCAGCGACCGCGCCCGCTTTGTCGGGTCAGTGAATGTCATCCACAAGGATTCAGAAGGCCGCTTCATCGGCGACAATGTCGACGGCATCGGCTATCTCGACGGGATCAAGGCGCTCGGCTTCGAGCCGGCGGGCAAGACGGCGCTGCTGATCGGCGCCGGCGGCGCGGGCAGCGCCGTGGCCTTCGAAATCCTGGATCGCGGCGCCGCGCATCTGACCATCTCGGATCTCGACGAGACGCGCCTCTCGCGCATCGTCTCGGCGCTGGACGAGAAATTCTCCGGGCGCGTCGCGGCCGGCAGCAACGATCCGACGGGCATGGACCTGGTGGCCAACGTCACCCCCTGCGGGATGCGCGAGGGCGACCCCTTCCCCTCCGATCCCGCGCTGATGTCGCCCGAGACCTTCGTCGCCGACGCCATCACCCGCCCCGAAGTGTCGCCCATGGTGGCCGCCGCCCGGGCCAAGGGCTGCAACACGATGACCGGCGCGGGCATGTTCAACGCCGAAGCCGAAAGGCTGGTGGATTTCCTGCTGGGAGAGGGGCTGCCCTCGGATCCGGCAGAACAAGCGGCGGCATAGGGCCGTCAATCAATGGGAGGAAAACCATGAAAACGTTTCTCGCAGGCCTGAGCCTGCTGGCCATGACAGGCGGCAGCGCGCTCGCCGCAGACTATCCCGTGAAGGAGATCCAGGGGATCATCCAGTGGGGGGCCGGGGGCTCTACCGACACGGTGATGCGCGCGGTGACGCCGCATGCGGCCGAGGCGCTTGGCGGTAATATCGTCATGCAGAACAAGACCGGCGGCGTGGGCGCCATCGCCCTGCGCTATGTCCAGCAGCAGGATGCCGACGGCTACACGCTGCTGATGGGCGCCGAGAACCCGCAGATGTACAAGGTGCTCGGGCTCGGAACGGACGATTACACCGATATGGTGCCGATCAACGTTCTGGCGCGCGGCGTGCCGATGTTCGTCGCCAACAATGACGCGCCCTACAACTCGATGACGGAATTCGTCGAGTACGCCAAGGCCAACCCCGGCGAGGTCCGCGTCGGCTCGACCGGTCCCGGCGGGCTGACCTCGATCGTGCTGGCCATGCTGACCGACCAGGAAGATGTCGAGTTCACCCGTGTGCCCTATGACGGCGACGGCCCCGCGCTGACCGCGCTTCAGGGCGGCGCCATCGACGTGATGCCCGCAGTGCTGGGGGCCGCCATCGAAGGCGTGAAAGCCGGACGTATGAAGGTCATCGGCCTGGTCGATACCCAGCCCAACGATCTGCTGCCGGGCGTCGTGCCGATCACCGAGGAGATCCCCGGTTTCGCCGACTACCTTCCCTGGGGGCCGTTCTTCGGCGTGTTCGTCAAGAAAGGCACGCCGGACGAAGTCGTCGCCGAGCTGCAAGCCGCCTATGCCGAAGGCGCCAAGAATCCCGACTTCATCGAGCTGATGGAAGATCGCGGCTTCATTGTCATGTCGATCGCCGGAGACGAGGCGATGGATTTCCTCGAAAGCTACCGGTCCACCTCCTCCTGGCTGGTGCATGACGCGGGCTTCTCGAAAAAATCGCCCGAAGAGTTCGATATTCCGCGCCCCTGAGCCGCGGCGCATGAACCGGGAAACAATATGATATAACGGCCGAACGGCGCCCCGGTGCGGGCGCCGTTCCGGCACCGGCCGGCGCTGCCGGAGGCGGCCCGGAACGCTGCCCGCCAGCGATGGCTCTGCCAGAGGAGGTCCCCATGAAAATCGACTATCGCGGTGACGCCGATCACCATGACGGCACATCCGACGCCACGCCCGGCGGCTATGAAACCGAGCGGCGGCCCGGAGAGCTGGCCTTTGCCCTGTTCCTGCTCGTGGCAAGCCTCTATCTGCTCTGGGAGGCCTACGGCATCGCCGGCTTCGAGGCGCTATCGTCGGCGGGTGCGGTTCCGATGGCGACAACCGCCGCAATGGCGGTTTCGGCGCTGATCATCGTGCTGCGCACCGCGCGGCTGCCGAAAGTGTCGACGGAGAGCCTGGCGCGCGACATCCTGCCGTTCAAGGTGATCCTCTTCGGCGGGCTGCTGGTCTGTTTCGGCCTGCTGCTGGTCCCGTTGGGCTTTCTTCCGACGGCCGCGCTTTTTCTAGTGTTGGCGATCAAGTATCTCTCGGGCCGCGGCTGGGGCTTTACCCTGGCGGTCTCGCTGGGCAGCCTGCTGCTGATCTGGGTGGTCTTCCGTATCGTCTTCACCGTTCTGATGCCCGCCGGCATCGTGCCCGAGGCCGAGCTGCTGCAATTCTTCCGCAACCTCGGCACCGGCGGGGGAGCGCAATGATGGATACCCTGCTCGCACTTCTCACCGTCTTCACGCAGCCGCAGCTCTTTCTTCTGGTGGGGCTGGGCACCTTTCTCGGCGTCTATATCGGCGCGATCCCCGGCCTGTCGGTCACCATGGCGGTGTCGATCCTGATCTCTTTCACCTTTTCCTGGGATGTCTACCCGGCGATCTCGCTGATGGTGGGCATCTACATGGGCGGCGTCTATGGCGGCTCGCGCACGGCGATCCTGCTGAACATTCCCGGCGCGCCCTCGGCCATCGCCACGGCCATGGACGGCTATCCCATGGCACAGCGCGGCGAGGCCGGCGAGGCCATCGGCGTCACCACCGTCATGTCCTTTTTCGGTGGGCTCGTGGGGATCGCCGTTCTGGCGCTGGCGGCGCCCTTCGTCGCCGAGTTCGCGCTGACCTTCCAGCCGCGCGACTACATGCTGCTCGCGGTGCTGGGCATCCTGCTGGTGGGCTCGCTTTCCGCGGGCAGCCTGCTCAAGGGCATCTTCGCCGGCGCCCTGGGCATCGCCATCGGCGCTGTCGGCCGCGACCCGCTGACCTTTGCCGAACGCTTCACCTTCGATTTTCAGATCATGGAGGGCGGCATCTCCTTCATCGCGGTGATGATCGGCATGTTCGGCATCTCCGAAGCGCTGCTGCAACTTCACCATGTCGGCGCCGAGGCGATGCGTCAGAAGATCGACCGCATTGTACCGTCCTGGTCGACCGTGCGGAAATACCTGCCGCTGTCGCTGCAAACCTCGTCGATCGGCGTCATCATCGGCGCCCTGCCCGGCACCGGTGGCGACATCGCGGCGCTCATGGCCTACGACCACGCCAAGCGTGTGACGAAAAAGCCGACACGCCCCTTCGGCACCGGCGCCATGGAAGGGCTGGTGGCGCCCGAGACGGCGAACAATGCCGCGGTGGGCGGGGCCTTCGTGCCGATGATGACGCTGGGCATCCCCGGCGACGCGGTGACCGCGATCATGATCGGGGCGCTTTTCATCCACGGGCTGAACCCTGGCCCGATGCTTATGGTCGATCAGCCGCAGATGTTCTGGTTCATCGTCGGCGCGCTGCTGACCGCCAATGTCTTTATCCTGATCTGCGGCCTGACCGGCATCAAGCTCTTCACCAAGATCGTCGAGATGCCACGCGCGGTGCTGATCCCGCTCATCATGCTGCTGTCGGTGGTGGGCGCCTATGCGGTCAACAACTCGGTCACCGATGTCTACTGGATGCTGGGCTTCGGCGTCTTCGGCTATTTCATGCGGCACTACGGCTATCCGCTGGGGCCGGTGATCCTCGGCGTGATCCTGTCGCGCCTCTTGGACGACAACTGGCGACGGGCGATCATCTCAGAGCGCGAGGATCTGGGCGCCTTCTCTGCCGGTATCTTCGGCAGCCCGCTGTCACTGACGCTACTGCTGGTGGTGGTGGCGATCTTTGTCTCCCAGACCCCGGTCTACGCGATGCTGAAATCCCGGATCTCGAAACGCGCGGCGGATCAAGCATGAACCGGTTTGGCGCCCTGCTGCCATAGCCGGCAGAGCCCCCTTTCCCCGGGCGCCCGCCACATCGCCCTGGGATCTTCTCTCCACAAAGCACGCGCAAGACGAGATTGCACCCCGGCCTGTAAGCCCCCGCACAGAAGCGCGGCTAGCTCGCGGGGCGCTCGCCGACCGCCTCGCGCCAGTGACGGCGGCAGAGCGAGACATAGGTTTCATTGCCACCGATCTGCACCTGATCGCCTTCCATCGCCACCCGGCCCTCTGCATCCTGCCGGATCACCATTGTTGCCTTGCGACCGCAATGGCAGATTGTGCGGACCTCGCGCAGAGTGTCCGCCAGCGCCAGCAGCACCGCCGAGCCGGGGAAGAGCTGGCCGCGAAAATCGACCCGCAGGCCATAGGCCATCACAGGGATTCCCAGATCGTCGGCCACGCGCGCCAGCTGCCAAACCTGCGCCTCGGTCAGAAACTGCGCCTCGTCGACAAAGATGCAGGCGAGTGCCCGCGCGGTATTCTGCGCCTGGATGCGGGCAAAGAGATCGTCCTGCGGGGTGAAGGTATCCGCATCCCGCCCGAGCCCGATGCGCGACCCGATACGCCCCTGCCCCGCCCGCGTATCGAGCCGCGCGGTCAGCAGATAGACCTCCATGCCGCGCTCGCCATAGTTATGCGCCGCTTGCAAAAGCAGCGTCGATTTGCCGGCATTCATGGTGGAGTAGTTGAAATAGAGCTTCGCCATGGCGACGCTCCATGCCGCAGCCCGCGGCGCGGCGCAAGCCGCAGCTTTGCGTCGCGGCGGTGAAAGCGCGGCGCGACGCCGGGCCGGCGGGACAGAGCCCCGGGGGTTGCCGACCGGCATCGCGCCGCGCCTCACCAGACCGCCCGCCGCCCCGCCTGCGGGACGGTTCGCAGCCCGTCCCGATTCGAACCACCGGTCACGCGTGCCAACTGATCACAGAAAATGACATTTGCCTCATTGCGGTATAATGGGAAATGATAGCGCAGTTTCCCATCCGCGCCGGACGCGGCAAAAAGGCAGACCAAGTGCAAATGTCGATCGTCGGACGTTACCTGAAAAAACACACCGAGGCGCTGGTAAAGGATGTCGGGATCGAGGCCGCCTGCACCCTCAGCGGAAAATCAAAGGCCACGCTGGGGCGCTATTATTCCGATCACCAAGAGCATGAAGACAGGTTTATGCCCGTCGATACCGTGGCGGCGTTGGAGGAGGCCGCGTCCTATCCGCATGTGACCTCGGCGCTGGCAGAGTTGCAATCCATCATGCTCCAGCACGGCGGCGACCGCAGGAATGCCCCGCGAGAAGGCGGCGTCAACAGCGATGTGGTGGCGCTTAGCCAACGTTTCGCGATGCTCATGGCGGAATATCACCAGTCGATCCAGGACGGCGTGATCTCGGGCACCGAAGCCCGCCGCCTGCTCAAGGAAACGCTTGCCCTCCAGAAGGTGCTTGTCGATATCAAGCTGCATCTCGAAGATGAAACAGCCTGAGGACCCGTCCCAGCCCCGTCCGCTGAGCGCCGCCGAGCAGCATGTTCCCGAGCTGCTCCAGCGGTTTCTGCTGCAATTGGAAACCACCGAGAACTCGCGCCAAGTCTGGCGCATGCTCGTCGCGCTCGGACGCGAGCTGAAATTGCCTTTCGTCGATTTCATCTCTGCCAGTTCCTGGCACGGCTGGAAGAAAACCCGTTTCATCCGCACCTCCTACGATGCGTCATGGCTCAACAGCTATTACCGAGACCCGGAAATCTCGCGCTGGTCCTATTTCCGCTGCCACGCGATGGATTATCTGACGCCGATCGCCATCGGTCTCGAATTCGTCGACGAATACAAACCCATCCCGGAACCGCGCCTCGAAGTGCTTCGCGAGGCGGCGCGGCGCGGGCTGCGCGCGGGATATTCCATTCCCCTGCGCTGCAACGCCCCACCGCAGAGCGCACTCATCAGTTTTTCCGGCGACCATTCGCGCCGGGACATGCTGACAATCATCAACGCCCACGGCTGGACGCTTACCACTGCGGCGCTGACCGCGCATCAACGGTATATCTATCATTTCGGCCGCGAATTCGCCGAACGGAACCGCATCACACCGAAGCAGCTGGAGCTTCTGGAGCTGCTCGGTGCAGGGCTTCAGGACAAACAGATCGCGGAGCGACTCGGGGTGTCGATTTCGGCGATCCGGCAGCGCATGAACGCGCTGTCGCAGAATACCGGCATGACCTCGCGCGCCGAGCTTGCGGCGCTCGCAATGTCGCTGGGCGTGCTCCCGGATCCGCTGAACCGGCCGGGCGACCGCGAAGCCCAAACCCTCATCGAGATGGACGAAGGCGGCGCCACGCTGCAACCGGTGGTACTCTGATAAAGCTGTGGCGTTCGCCCAAAAAAGAATGCCCCCCGTTTCCGAGGAGCATTCTTAAAATGCTGAAAAGGTATCTAAAACGACTTCCCCCCCAGAAGGGTTAAACAAGGACACGCAGCGGGAAAACCGCCTATCGACGCTGTCGCAAACAGCTTTCCCCCGGCGCGGCCGGATCATGCGAACCGGTAATGGCTCTCCCTGCTGGCCCGACCGAACGCCATATTTTTACCATAAGTTCAGATTTTTGTCTCGCATTGGCGTCATATCCCAGGACGTGACGTCAGCTTTTGCAGCGGTTTCCCGGGCAAAAACTGTAAGAAACGACAGGGATCATGAGCCGGAAAGTCGGATTTTTGACTCTGCGGTAAAGAATCACTGCGCAATACGGGCCGGGATCAGCCGCGGATCAAGCGGCCCCAAAGGTCGTATTCCCCCGCCTCGTCCACCTCGACGGTGACGATATCGCCGGGGTTCAGCGCCTCGTGGCCCTCGTCGATAAAGAGATTGCCGTCGATTTCGGGCGCGTCGGCCATGGTCCGGCAGGTGGCGGCGTCATCTTCGACGAGATCGACGATCACCTCCAGCCGCTTGCCGACCTTGGCCGCAAGCTTGGCTTCGGAAATCTCCTGCGCCTTTTCCATGAAGCGCTCCCAGCGCTCCTGCTTGAGCTCGGGCGCCACATGATCGGGCAGCGCGTTCGACCGGGCACCGGCGACATTCTCATATTGAAAGCAGCCCACCCGGTCGAGCTGCGCCTCGTCGAGCCAGTCGAGCAGGGTCTGGAACTCCGCCTCGGTCTCGCCGGGATAGCCGACGATGAAGGTCGAGCGCAGCACGATCTCGGGACAGGCGGCGCGCCAGGCGGCGATTTCGTCCAGCGTCCTGGCCGCCGCCGCCGGCCGCGCCATGCGGCGCAGCGTGTCGGGATGGGCATGCTGGAACGGGATATCCAGATAGGGCAGCACCAGCCCCTCGGCCATCATCGGCACCAGCTCGCGCACATGCGGATAGGGATAAACGTAATGCATCCGCACCCAGGCGCCGAGGCTGCCCAGCTCGCGCGCCAGCGGCAGGATCGGGAACTTGTCGGCGCGATCCTTCCAGTCGGTGCCATAGGCGCTGGTGTCCTGGCTGATCACCAGCAGCTCCTTCACCCCGGCCTCGACCAGCTTTTCCGCCTCGCGCAGCACCGCCTTCGCGGGCCGTGATGCGAGCTTGCCGCGCATGTCGGGGATGATGCAGAACTTGCAGGCGTGATTGCAGCCTTCGGAGATCTTGAGATAGCTGTAATGGCGCGGCGTCAGCTTGACCCCGCTCGACGGCAGCAGATCGACGAACGGATCGGGCGCGGGCGGCACCGCGCCATGCACCGCGTCCAGCACCTGCTCGTATTGATGCGGGCCGGTGACGGCCAGCACCTTGGGATGCACGCCGGTGATATAGTCGGGCTCGGCGCCCAGACAGCCGGTGACGATCACCCGGCCATTCTCGTTCAGCGCCTCGCCGATGGCCTCCAGGCTTTCCGCCTTGGCGCTGTCGAGAAAGCCGCAGGTGTTCACGATCACCGCGTCGGCGCCGCTGTAATCGGGCGAGATGCCGTAACCCTCGGCGCGCAGCCGGGTCAGGATGCGCTCGCTGTCGACCAGCGCCTTGGGACAGCCGAGAGAGACCATGCCGATGGTCGGCTGGCCGTCGCGTTTGGTCTCGGAAAGGCGGGCGCGCGCCAGATCGGGGCGCAGGTCGGGAGGATTCTGCATGGCGGGCATATAATGGAGCGCGCGGGTGCGGGGAAGCACCCGTTTCGATATTCTCGCGAATGCCGCCTGCCCTGCGGCTCAGCCGCCCACGATCTGGCGGTAAAGCGCCTCGTCGGTGTCGCCCTCGCTGCCAAAGACCAGGATCCGCGATGTGCCGCTGAGCCCGAGCGCCGTCCGCCAGGTCGCGTTGCCGCAGCAGGCCTCCGCCGCCGCAAGCCCGGCCACGGCGGATTCGCCCGCAACCACCGGCGGCGCGCCCGCCGCGAGGCGCCGCATCCAGCGCGGCACCGCCTCCTCGGGCACGCCCACCGCCGCGTCGCAATGGTCCTTGAGGATCTCCCAGGCCAATAGCGAGACCTCGCCGCAGGCCAGCCCCGCCATCATCGTGTCGAGTTCGCCCTCGTCGGCCACCGGCGCCCCGGCGCGAAAGCTCTTCAGCCAGCAATCGGCCTTCAGCGGATCGGCCAGCACCAGCCGGGGCCGCGCCGCGCCGTAACGCCGCGTGGCAGAGGCCGCGACCGCCGCCGCCATGCCGCCCACGCCGGTCTGCACAAAGATATGGGTCGGCGCCTCGGGCAAGGCGTCGAAAGCCTCCGCTGCCATGATCTCGTAACCCTGCATCACGTCGCGCGGCACATCGGTATAGCCGGGATAGGAGGTGTCGGAGACGACGAACCAGCCCTCGGCATCGGCGGTCTCCTGCGCCTCACGCAGGCTGGCGTCGTAATTGCCGGGCGTGCGCCTGACCTCGGCGCCGTATTGTGCGATGGCCGCACGGCGGCCCTCGGAAACCGTCTCATGGATAAAGATGACACAACGCGCGCCAAAGCGCTGCGCGCCCCAGGCGACCGAGCGCCCGTGATTGCCGTCAGTGGCGCAGCAGACGGTGATTTCCGCCGCCTCCGGGTGGGCACGGTCGATGATCTCCTGCATCGGGATCTCGCGCCCCAGCCGCGCCGAGAGCTCCCGGCGCAGCAGCCGTGCCACCGCGTATGCACCGCCGAGCGCCTTGAAACTGCCGAGCCCGAAGCGCGCGCTTTCGTCCTTGTAGCGCATGGTGGCGACGCCGAATTCCGCGGCGACATCGGCGAGCGCGTGCAGCGGCGTGGGCGCATAGCCGGGCCAGTGCGAGATCGCGTCATAAGCCGCCGCAAAGGCACGGTCAGAGAGGATGTCGTCCTGCGCGGGCCTCCAGACGCCATCGGGCTTCGCCAGAGGATTGGCAACGAACTCGTAGCTGGATGTCATGCCGATCTCCCTGCGGCGCCGGATCGCGTCACCGTTTCAGAAATCGCCGCGCGCTTCAATCGTGCTGGCACCCGCTCATTCGCGCCCCATCCAGAGGGTGCGCCCCTCCGCGCAGCCCAGATCCCTGAACCCCATCTTGCGCCAGAAACCCAGCGCGCGGGCGTTCGCGCGATTGACCCCGACATGTACGCCGCCGGCCCGCTGCGCCTCGGCCAGACGCCGCCAGTCGGCAAAGAGCCGCGTGCCGAGCCCCGCGCCCCGAAGACGGGGCAGCAGGTTCATATGCAGGTGCGCGGGATAGCGGTCGGTCACGGCGACGGGCGGCGCCTCCGGGTGATGGATCAT
Source organism: Salipiger abyssi (assembly GCF_017311415.1). Lineage (GTDB taxonomy): Bacteria > Pseudomonadota > Alphaproteobacteria > Rhodobacterales > Rhodobacteraceae > Salipiger > Salipiger abyssi_A. The sequence goes on from NZ_JAEKIS010000010.1 coordinate 52,603, forward strand.
GAAGGCCCGCCGCTGGCCGGGTGTGCGCGTCGCTGCCGGGATCTCCACCGGGTCGGGATAGCGCCTGCGCAATGCCGGCCACCAGTCGCGCTCCAGCCGAGCGGCCCACGAAACGGTGTCGACGACGCCGACGGCAAAACCGGCAATCCCCGCCTCATCCTCCACCACAAGCCCCAGCTCCGGGCAGAGCGCGGCATAGGGCGCGGAGTAGATATGCCCAATCAGGGCCGGATCGTCGTAGAGATGCGAGGCGTCGCCACCCTCGAAACCGGTGGCAAGCGAGATCGCGTAGAGCGCGTCGATGTCTTCCGGCCTGACCGGGCGGATGCGGGTCATTTCGTCCTGCGCCTCAGAGGGTCCGCCCGCAGGCTATCCCGCCCCGCACGCCATGCCAATCCGCGCCCGGTCGCCACAGCATCGCCAAAAGACAAAGGGACGCGCCATGACGGCCCGTCCCCTTACAGTGCTGAAAGCCTGCGTTGCCCCGCGCTCAGCGGCGGCGATCGCGGCGCGAGGACATCGGCTGGAAAGCCACGCCCACATGCGCGTCGCAATAGGGTTTGCCCTGCTGCACCGGCAGCCCGCAGAACCAGAAATCCTCGGTCGCCGGGTCGCCCACCGGCCATTTGCAGGTGCGCTCGGTCAACTCCATCAGCGTCAGCTTCTTGGCCTTCTTCTCGACCTCGCTGACCTTGGCGAGCGCTTCGGGGCTGATCTCGTTCGCAGAAGGCTGCGGCGGCAGCGGCTGGCCGGCGGGGATGATCTGCTTGCGCGTGGCCGGCGGCGCGGACCGCGTCTCGGCGGCAGCCGGCACGGCGGGTTCGCGCGGCTTGGCTTCGGGCTCGGGCTCAGCCGGTTTCGGTGCCGCCTTGGGCTTGACCTCCTTGGGCGCCTTCGCCTCCTTGGCAGGCGCCGCCGCAGGGGCGCCGGCGCCGGTACGGTTCGACAGGCCCAGACGATGCACCTTGCCGATCACGGCATTGCGCGTGACACCGCCCAGTTCCTTGGCGATCTGGCTGGCGGACTGACCTTCCGCCCACATCTTCTTAAGCAGCTCGACGCGCTCATCGGTCCAGGACATGATGTATCCTTATTGAAAAAGCGGCCCACGACCGGGGCCGCCTGGAAATTCCGCGGTTGGCCCTATTGTAGTCATCGTCATCCGAGTTACAAGCCAAGGCCGCAGAGGAAAGGGCCGCGAATGACCGATATCCCCCATACCGATCCCGGCGAACGCCGCTTTGGCCGCGTCAACTGGCTGGGGCTCTACACGCTGTGCCGGCGCGAGGTGCGGCGTTTCACCAATGTCTGGACCCAGACGCTGCTCGCGCCGCTGGTGACGGCGGGGCTGTTCATGGTGATCTTTACCATCGCCATCGGCCCGCGCCGGGGCGACGTGATGGGCGTGCCCTTCACCAGCTTCATCGCACCGGGCATCCTGATGATGACGGTGATCCAGAACGCCTTTGCCAACACCTCCTCCTCCATCGTGATCTCGAAGGTGCAGGGCAATATCGTCGATACGCTGATGCCGCCGCTGGCGCCGTTCGAGCTGGTGCTGGGCTATCTCGCCGGCGGCGTGGCGCGCGGGCTCTTCGTGGCCGTGGCGATCGCGCTGGGGATCTGGCTGACCACCGGGCTCGCGCCGGCGCATCCGCTGGTGCTGCTGGTCTTCGCCGCGCTCGGCGCGGCCTTCCTGTCGGCGCTCGGCATGCTGGCCGGGCTCTGGGCCAACAAGTTCGACCAGATGGCGGCGATCACCAATTTCCTCGTCACCCCGCTCGCCTTCCTCTCGGGCACCTTCTACTCGGTGCAGGCGCTGCCGCCCGGGCTCTACGAGGTCACCCATTTCAACCCGGTCTTTTACCTGATCGACGGCGCCCGCTATGGCATGCTCGGCGTCAGCGACGCGGCGCCGGGCTTTGGCTTTGCGGTGGCGCTGGCGGCGACAGCGGCGGTGCTGCTGGCGGCATGGGCGCTGTTCCGGACGGGCTGGCGTCTGAAGGCCTGAGCCGGGCCTCGCGCCAGGCCACGAGGCCCGCGCCGGTGACGATGATCACCGCACCCAGCACCGACACGGCATCCGGGATCTGCGCGAAGATCAAAACATCATAAAACGCGGCAAAGATCAGCGTGGCGTACCAGAACGGCGCCACGAACCCGGCATCGGCGCGCCGGATCGCCTGGATGAAGCAGGCCTGCGCCGCCGCCATCAGCAGCCCCACAGCGGCCAGCGCGGCCCATTGCGCCGGCGTCGGCATCTGCCAGAACGCCAGCACCGCGAGGCTGGCGATGACAGAGCCGATCAGATTGTTGATCAGCAGGATCTGGAACGCGCCCTCGCGCCCACTCAGCAGCTTGAGCATCACGAGCTCTGCGCCGAGGCAAACGGCGGCCCCGAGCGCCAGCAGGGCGGCGGGCTGGAACGCCTGCGGCGTCGGCCGCAGCAGCATCATGGCTCCGGCAAGCGCAATCGCGGCGGCCAGCAGCCGCACCGGCCCGACCTTTTCACCGAGGATCGGGATCGCCAGCAGCATGCCCACCACCGGGTTGAGAAAACTGATGGCGGTTGCATCTGCCAGCGGGATGAAGGCGGCGGCGGCAAACATGAAGCTGACCCCGCTCCAGCCGCAAAACACCCTGAGTACATGCGTTGGCCAAGCCGGACGGGTGAACTTCGGGCGCAGCACCAGCGCAGCGGCGGAAAACGCAAGCAGCGCAAAGATAAAACGGCTATGGCTCACCTGCAAAGGACTCAACGGCGGACCAAGCACGCCCGTGCCCAGCATTTTGGCAAGCAGCGTCGTCGCCGCCACGAATGCGGACGCGCAAAGCGTGAGAGTGGCGGCAAGCAGCGGGTCGGGGCGCAATGTCATGGCGGATGCTTTGCGCTTTCGCCCACCGCTTTTCAAGGTTGGCGCGAAAGATAGCAGCAACACCCGACCAGCGCGACCGCCTTGAATTGTAAACCGGAGGCCCGGCGAAACCGCCCGGCCTCCGGCAAGTCACTCGTACCTTAATTCACCACGACGGTGAGTCCTCATCAACATACTGATCGGTGCCGTCGGAAGACGCCTTGGCGCACCTCCCCATCACGGCCGGCCTCTGCACACCGGATAACCTTACATTGCCCCCGAAACACCCAAGACACGAATTCGGTGCGCTCTAGCCAATGAACCGCGAATCCAGACTATCGTTACTGGCTGCTGAAGGCGTTCGCGGAAACGGGTAGATGGTGTCGCATTCGGATAGGGTCGTGCTCACAAATGCGCCTGTGCCGCCGCATTTGCCCCCTGCGCTCCCCTTTTGGAAAAGCTTGCGCCATGCCCAGCCATGGTTCGCCGCATCGACCCCGACACCACGCCCCGCGACGCTGACGCGGATCTTCGAAACCGTACCCGCACGGGTACGGATCGCGAAATCAATCACGTTCGTCATTACACCCTCTACCTCTGAGTACCGCTCGTTTTTTATTTGGCGGCTTTCTTATTCTGGTATTCAGCTACCTTATTTCCGCGACGGTCGCCAGCGTCAACCACGCCGTGACAACGCATTGAGCCTCTCCGCGTTGGGCTGTTGTCCAAAATCAACACACCAAACACGCAAAGCGTGTATGTCCTTAAGGTGCTGAAAATTTACGCATTTCTAACGTGGCATTCCTGCCCGGCCCGGCAGGACGATAGCAGACCGGGTATCGCGGACCGCCCCGTCGCTACCGGGCAGATCGGAGCACGCGCGATCTGGACCCTGCCGAGCGCATGCGTAAGGATGGCGCCGAAAGCGCAACAAGGAGAGACGGGATGCAGCGGATGCAACCCGCAGAAACGGTATGAGCGAGACCCATCAAAGCTTCGATCCCGCAGCGGCCGATCCGCGTGCCTTCCGCGACGCGCTGGGGCGCTTCGTTACCGGTGTCGCCGTGATCACCTGCGCCACCAAAGACGGCCCGCTGGGCATCGCCGCGAACAGCTTTGCCAGCCTGTCGCTGGACCCGCCGCTGGTGCTGTGGTCGCCGGCCAAGAGCTCGGGGCGCTATCCGTTCTTCGTTGCCGCGCAGCATTTTGCGATCCATATTCTGAGCAGCGATCAGGAAGCGATCTGCCGCGCCTTCGCAAGATCCGGCGAGTCCTTCGATCTGGCGAACTGGCAGAGCTCTCCAGAGGGTGTGCCGCTTATCGAGGGCTGCGTGGCGCGGTTCGAATGCGAAAAGGTGGCCGAGCATGACGGCGGCGACCATACGATCCTGATCGGAAAGGTGCATCGCGTCGCAACCCTGCCCGGCGATCCGTTGATCTTCTGCGGCGGGCGCTATGGCGGCTTCGCGGCGGGATCCTGATCGAGGGGCCTGAAATCGGCGCTTGCCCAAGCGCGCCCGGGCACGCAGACTCAGCGATAGGGATAGAGCCAGCCCTTGTAATCGGCGATCATCGCATGAGCCTTTTCGATCTCTTCCGGCGCCAGTTTCGCGCGCAGCGCCTCAACCGCCTCCGCCGCGTCAGGATGGCCGCCGATCTCCGCGAGCCTGTACCAGAGAAACGCGCGGGCAGGATCGGCCGCCGGCAGCCCCATGCCGAGCTCATAGCACCAGCCGAGCGACATCTGCGCCCCGGCATGGCCCTTGAGCGCGGCGCGCTGGTGCCATTCGAAGGCGCGCACCTCGTCCGTCATACCGCCCAACCCCAGGCTGTAGATCACCCCGATCATCTCTTCGGCATCGGCATTGCCGGAGCGTGCAGCGGGGTCGAGCGCGGCCAGCGCCTCTTCGGTGCGGCCCTCGGCCAGCAGCGCACGCGCCTCGTCGATGCGCCCGGCCGCAAGCGGCGTCGCAAGACTGAGCAAAAGGGCGGTAGCAAGAAAACGCATGCGCTGGCGGGCCTGATATGTCTGGCGACGGGCGGGGCGGCCATGGCCCAGACCATCGCGCCCGATGATTTCCTGCCCTTCGATCCGGCGCAAGCCAAGATCGGTCAGCGGCTATTTTACGACAAGATCCTGAGTGGCAACCGCAACATCTCTTGCGCCACCTGCCACCATCACGACCTCGACGGCACCGACCGGCTGAGCCTCGGAATCGGCGAAGGCGGCAGCGGGCTCGGACCGGAGCGTCGCCCCGGGGACATCGCCAAGCGCATTCCGCGCAACGCGCCGGGGCTGTGGAATCTCGGGCATCGCGAGGTGTCGGTGCTGTTCCATGACGGGCGGGTCGAGCATGACCCGCGCTTTCCCAGCGGTTTCGCGACACCGGCAGGCCAACATCTGCCCGAGGGGCTGAATTCGCCACTGGCCGCGCAGGCGCTGTTTCCGATGACCGCCGAATTCGAGATGGCGGGGAATGCCGGCGAGAACCCGGTGGCCGATGCGGTGAGCGGCGCGGTCTGGCAGGGCTGGCCGCTGATCGCCGCGCGGGTGGCGGAGATACCAGGGTACGCAGAGACGATGGTCGCGGCGTTTCCCGAAATCGACCGCCCTGACGAGATCACCGTGGTGCAGATCGCCAATGCATTGGCGGCCTTCATCGGCACCGAGTGGCAGAGCTACGACAGCCCCTATGACGCCTATCTCCACGACGGCACGCCATTGCCGGAGGATGCCGAACGCGGACGAAAGCTGTTTTTCGGCGCAGCGGGCTGTGCGGGCTGCCATTCCGGACCGCTCTTCAGCGACCAGTCCTTTCACGCCATGGGGCTGCCCGGCTTCGGGCCGGGGCGCATCCGCAAGCACGATCCGATCCCCCGCGATGTCGGGCGCATGGGCGTGACCGATGACCCGCAAGACGCCTATCGCTTTCGCACCCTGCCGCTGCGCAACGTGGCGCTGACCGCGCCCTATGGCCATAACGGTGCCTACCCGACCCTGCGCGGGATGATCCGCCACATGGCCAACCCCGTGGGCGAGCGGCTGCGCTGGCAGCCGCAGCTTGCGCATCTGCCGCAGGTCGCGGCGCTGGAAGACTACGATTTCGTGCTGCTCGACGATCGGCTGGAGACCGCCAGACAGCTCGAAACGGTGGACGTACAGCGGGTGCCGCTGAGCGACGCGGAGGTAGGCGAGATCGAGGCTTTCCTCAACGCCCTCACCGGGACCGGCGCCGCCGACCGCCCGCTCGGGCGGCCCGACAGGGTGCCCAGCGGCCTACCCGTGGACTGAGCCCACAACGTAGGGTGGGCAATCCTGCCCACCGCCCCTGCGCCTCAGCAGGCGCGCAGCATCTCCTGGATCACCGGCTGTTTCTTGGGTTTCTTGGCCAGCATCAGCAGTAGCTCCGTCAATTCGGGCTCGTGCACGCGCTTGGCCGCTGCCTTGGGCGAGAACCATTTCCGCTTGCGCTGGTGACGCTCTTTCCAGTTGCGCAGGAGCTTTTCGACGATCATCGGGTAGACCCGCACCTGACAGGGCAGCGCAGTGCCGTCGTCCAACAGCTTGTCATAACGATAGGTGCCGAGTTCCTCGCGGCTGACATAGCCCTTGACCCCGGCCTCCTCCAGCGCCTCGATTTCGGCGGCGTGCCAGGGTTTCTTGCCGTCCATCTCCCAGCCCTTGGGCATCACCCAGCGCCCGGTATCGCGCGAGGTCACCATCAAGACCTGGAGATTGCCCTTCTTGTCCCAATGCATGGGAAGGGCGGCGATCTGTTCGCCAATCGTGGCCATGAAAATACGCACCGCTCGGAATTATCGTTCTTTGATATAGATGGACCGTAAACCCTCTATGACAATTTGGTTAACAAAACCTTCCCGCGCACCGAAAAACCTGTGCGCGCTCCGGAGTATGGCCGGAAAATGAAAATGGGCCCGGACAGGAGGGATCGTCCGGGCCCTTCATCGTCCGACCGTTTGGGACAGCCGGACGTGAATCGCTCAGTAGCTGACGACTTCGGTGTCGTCGCCGATGATCGCCGCGGCCATGGCCGGCGGCTGTGCCACCCCCACGCCGTCGAGCAGCGCGCTGGCATCCGCGCCCTTGCTGGGCAGGTAGATCGCGCAGACCTCGACCCGGGCACCGGGCTCGGCCATGATCGTTTGCATCAGCCCCTGCGGGCTCATGCCCTTGGGCGGCTGCGGCGCGGTGGCGCTTTCGGGCGCCTCTTTCAGCGCGATATCGGCGGCAGGACCGCAGAGCAGGATATGCGGCACGGCACCCTGCTTGGCGGCCTGAAAGGCCAGCACCATCGCCATGAGCTGGGTCTGCGGCTCGGGCGAGGTCAGCACCGTTACCAGCTTTTCGGCGCTGTCGGCACGGGCCGGCGGCGCCGCGAGGCAGGTGGCGGCCACGAGGGCGGCAGTGAGGAAACGGGTCATCGGATCGTCCTTTCTGTCTGTCCGGAAGCTTATTCGGGTTGGCAGATTTCGCCGCGCAGGATGGCGAGGCCGGTGCGCGCGATCAGATAGCCCACGATCCCCACCAGCAGCGCCAGGAACACACCGCCCAGCACAGTCAGCGCCGGCAGCTGTGCCAGCTCGGCATAGCGCAGGGTCGAGATCGTCAGCGCGGCGACCGGGAAGCTCAGCGCCCACCAGGACATGGCGAAGGGCAGCTTGAGGATCTTCGGCGCCTGCGTCGCCACGAGGCCGAGAAACACCACAGAGGTGTAGAAGAGCACGCGGGCGAACCCGTCGAGCACGCCGCCATTGAGTTGCAGCCAACTCAGGAAGGCGAGGGCGGGCGGCGCGATCAGGATCACCAGCGTCGGCAGCAGCCGGCCCGGCAGCGGATCGTGGAAAATCAGCCGGTTCATCACCAGCGTCAGCAGCACGACCCAGAAGACCAGCCCGGCGGAGAAGAACAGCCAGGAGATCTCGGTAAAGCCCAGAGCGACCCCGGCCACCGGCACGACGATATTGCCCACAGCCGGAATGAACCAGGCGGGCGAGATATGGATATGCTGGAACGGGCGGTGCCCGATCCAGCCCGACAGCACTGCAAGGGTCAGCCCGCCCTGACCGAGCATCCCGGCCAGCCAGACCACCCGCGCCGCCTCCTCAGTGACCGGTCGCAGGGCCGTGGCGATGAGCAGCACCGAGATCGTGATCGCCGGAAAGAAGGCGATTCTCACCGGATGGTTCCACTCCGCCGCGAAGGCCTTTGGCAACCGCAGCGCCTTCAGTGCGAAGAATACGGAGATCACCAGGAAATCGGCAATCGCCGCGCAGAGCGCCACTTGGCTCGGCCATTGCGGCCAGCCAAAGCTGAGCTCGGCCCGGTGCAGCGCCAACGCCAGCCCCGCAAGCCCCATCACCGACGCAAAGAAGGTGACCGGGAAATGCACGAGCCGGCCATGCGGCGCATCGGCAACCGGCGCCGCGGAGGCTTGGAGGGTGACGTCGGACATGGCTCAGTCCTCGGATTTGCGCAGGAACAGGGATTCGAGCGTGTAGACCAGGATCGCGAGACCGATGGCCCCGGCAACCGCGATGGCCAGCAGCAGGATCACGTCGATGGGCCCGCCGATATCGGCGAGACTCGACCGGGTCTCGAACAGTACGAACCAGACGGCCAGCACCGCGCCCACGGGCATGGAGAGCTGCGCCCAGAGGAACTTGTGCCAGCTCACCGCGCGGTCGCGGATCAGCACATAGAGATAGGCCAGCGTGATCAGCCCCGCGACCACAACCATGGCCCAGAACAGGGCCTGACCGAAGATCTCTTCGAAGACGGCGATAAGGGTGCCGAAAGTAAGCTCTTGCATGATCTCTCCTCCTCAGGCCCGGCCGCGCAGCATGGCGTTATAGGTCGCCTTGAGGGCGATCTCCTTCATCAGCCAGCTGACCCACAGCTCTTCGAGCGGCGCGATGATGCCCGGGAAGCTGGGCACGAGGTTGTTGTGATAGTCGAACTCGACCAGCATGGCGCGGCCCACGCGGGTGATCAGCGGGCAGGAGGTATAGCCGTCATAGGCGCTGTCGGCGGTGGTGCCCGCGATCTGCGCCACGAGATGATCCTCGACCACCGGCACCTGCCATTTGACCGAGGCGGCGGTCTTGCCCTTGGGCACGCCGGCGATGTCGCCCACCGCAAAGACCTCGGGGTAGCGGAGGTGGCGGAGATTGGCCATATCGACCTCCATCCAGCCCTCACCGACCCATTTGTCGGCCCAGCTCAGCCCGCTGTCGCGGATAACCTGCGGCGCGCGCTGCGGCGGGATAACGTGGATATAGTCGTAATCCATCTCCACATCGCCCTGCGGCGTGGCGAAGGTGGCGCGCTTGGCGCCGGGATCCATCGCCTTCAGCACATGGGAATATTCCGGTGTGATCTGGCGCTGACCGAACAGCATCCGCACCTTTTCCGACACGATCGGCACGCCGAAGAGCGTGTCGTTCTGCGCCATGTAATGCACATCCATCTTAGAGCGGCCACCGGCCTTGCGGGCGATGTCGTCGATGAGAAAGGTGTGCTTGAGCGGCGCGCCGGCGCATTTCATCTCGGTCACGGGACGGGTGAAAAGCCCCACGCCGCCGGTCTCGGTATAGGCCTGCGCCGCCTGCCAGGTCTTCGCGGCGTAGTCCGGCCCGGCATAAAGCGCGCCGATGCCTTCCTTGCCCACGAGATCGAGGTCGAAGCCTTCGATGGCGGCATGGTCCAGCGTCAGGCCGGTGGCGACCACGAGGTAATCGTAGCTCAGTACCTCACCGCCCTGCAACGCGACGGTCTTGGCCTCCGGGTCGATATTGGCGGCGAAGTCCTGCTTCAGTTCCACGCCCGAGGGCAGCCAGTCGGTGGTCTGGCTCACGGAATAGTTGGGCGCCTTGAGGCCCGCCGCGATCAGCGAAAAGCCCGGCTGATACCAGTGTTCTTTGCGGCCATCCACGATGGTGATGCGGGCGCCGTCGAGGCGGCGCACCAGCCGGTTGGCCAGCGCGGTGCCAGCGGCCCCCGCGCCCAGAATAACGATATGGGCGCTTGTGGCGACCTGTGCCTGCACCTCTTGCGCGGTGCCCGCGGCGGCCAGCGCCCCGGCACCAGCGGCCAGCCCCAGGAACCCCCGGCGGCTCGGCCTGAAATCTTTCATGTCGGTCATTGTTACCCTCCTCGACATATATAATTTTTGGAATTTTTATCCGGTGTCGCGATGACCCAGATCAATGTCGAGTTTCGTTTGCTTGTTTTTCTTGCTGGAGTTTTTACCGGAGCCGGGCGAGCCGCACGCGTGGCCCGCCCCGCCCCTGCTCCCGCTGTCAGGGACGAAGTGACAGCGGAATTCTGCGCCTCAGCGCTTGTGCTTGCCGACCGGGCACTCGCCCTCGTCGGCGAGGCAGGCATCGACCCGCAGTTCCAGCCACATCGCGTTCAGAACCGCGAAGAGCGCGGCCAGCGGCAGGCCGAGAAGCCAGGCAAAATACCACATGTTCTGTCTCCTTTCTCAGTAGACGCTGTCAGAGCTGCCGGTCACCTCATCCTCGGTGACCTTGCCCCAGAGCACTTTGTAGACCCATGCCGTGTAGAGCATGATCAGCGGCATGAAGATCACCGCCGCCACCAGCATCACGAACAGCGTCAGATGCGAGGAAGTGGCATCCCACACGGACAGCGAGCTGGTGGGATCGACCGTCGAGGGCAGCACGAAGGGGAACATGGTCAGGCCGACGCTGGCGATGATGCCGGTGATGGCCAATTTCGACCACAGCAGGGTCGAGACCTCGTACCCCTCGCGTAGCCCACGCACCGCCATGGCGATGCCGGCAAAGCCCATCAGCGGCGCGATGGCGATCCAGGGCCGCTCGCCATAGGCCGCCAGCCACGACCCCCCGCGGGAGACTTCGTTGTAGAGCGGGTTCGACGGTCCGTCGGTGACCACCTCGCCGACCATGGCGAAACCGTCCACACCGAACGCAAGCCAGACCCCCGCCAGCGCGTAGGTCACCGCAGCGACGATGCCGGCAACCGTGCCGATGTTGCGGGCACGTATCTGCACCATGCCTTCGGTCTTCAGCGTCAGCCAGGCGGCGCCATGCATCAGAAGCATCGACAGCGACACCACGCCCGAGAGAATCGCGAAAGGCCGCAGCAGGCCGAGGAACTTACCGTAGAACGTGCCGTCATACATCGGCATCAGGTCTTCGGTCAGATGAAACGGCACGCCCAGCAGCACATTGCCCACCGCCACACCAAAGAGCAGCGCCGGGGCCGCGCCGCCGACAAACAGCGCCCAGTCCCAATTGTTGCGCCAGCGCTGGCTGTCGCGCTTGGAGCGGTACTTGAAGCCCACGGGCCGCAGGATCAGCGCCGCGAGCACGGCGAACATCGCCAGGTAGAAGCCCGAGAAGCTCACCGCGTAGAGCGGTGGCCAGGCGGCAAAGATCGCGCCGCCGCCCAGGATGAACCACACCTGGTTGCCTTCCCAGACCGGGCCGATGGTGTTGATCACCACGCGCCGCTCCACATCGGTCTTGCCGACGAAGGGCAGCAGCGCGCCGACGCCCATGTCGAACCCGTCGGTGAGCGCGAAGCCGATCAGCAGCACGCCCAGCAGGACCCACCAGACCACGCGCAGAAACTCGAAACTCAGAAATTCATGCAGGATCATGTGACTTACTCCGCCGGTGTCGCACCAGAGGTGCGCGGATCAGAAGGATCGGCAAAAGGCCCTTTGCCATCATGGGTGCGCAGCCGGTGCTCGTGCCGCTCCAGCCAATGGTCGGTTTCCTCGACATCCATGTACGGGCCCTTGCGGATGTATTTGATCATCAGGCTCATCTCGATGACGAACAGCACCGTGTAGAAGATCACGAAGCCTGCCAGTGTGATCAGCAGATCGCCGATGCTGAGATGACTGACCGAAAGCGCCGTCGGCAGCACGCCGTCCACCGTCCAGGGCTGGCGTCCGAACTCGGCCACGAACCAGCCCAGCTCCGCCGCGATCCAGGGCGCCGGGATGATGATCACCGCTGTGCGCAGCGCCCAGCGCGGGAACTGCATGGTGCGGAAATTCGACATCACGAAGAAATAGAGCATCACCGCGATAAAGCCGAAGCCCAGCCCGACCATGATGCGGAACGCCCAGAACAGCGGCGCGACGCCGGGAATGGTGTCTTCCGAGGCCTGCACGATCTGCGCCTCGGTGGCCTCGCGCGGGTCGTCGACATAACGTTTCAGCAGGAAGGCAAAGCCGAGATCCGCAGAATGATCCTCAAAGCTCAGCCGCACCGCCTCGGGGGTCGCATCGCGCTGTTCGCGGATCGTCATCAGGTTGTCGTAGGCGATGATGCCAGAGCGCACGCGGCGCTCGGCCTCGATGACCAGTTCGTTGATGCCGGGGATCTCCTGCGTCAGCGAGCGGGTGCCGATCAGGCCCATGGCCCAGGGGATATGGATGGCATAATGGGTCTCGCGCGCGGCCTTGTCGGGGAAGCCGACGAGGGTGAAGCTCGCGGGGGCCTCTTCGGTCTCCCACATCGCCTCGATGGCGGCGAGTTTCATCTTCTGGGTGTGCGAAGCGGAGTAGCCCGACTCGTCGCCCAGCACCACAACCGAGAGCGCCGCCGCGAGGCCAAAGCTTGACGCAATCGCGATGGAGCGGCGCGCCAGCTCCGTATGCCGGCCCTTGAGCATGTACCAGGCCGAAACCCCCAGCACGAAGACCGAGGCGGTGACATAACCGGCGGAGACCGTGTGCACGAATTTCGCCTGCGCCACCTCGTTGAAGAGCACCTCGAAGAACGAGGTCATCTCCATCCGCATGGTGTCGGGATTGAACTGCGCGCCGACCGGATTCTGCATCCAGCCATTGGCGATCAGAATCCACAGCGCCGAGAAGTTCGAGCCGATGGCGACCAGCCAGGTCACGATCATATGCGCCACTTTCGACAGCTTGTCCCAGCCGAAAAAGAACAGGCCCACAAAGGTCGCCTCCAGGAAGAAGGCCATCAGCCCCTCGATCGCCAGCGGCGCGCCGAAGATATCCCCGACATAGTGGCTGTAATAGCTCCAGTTCATGCCGAACTGGAATTCCATGGTGATCCCTGTCGCGACACCCAGCACAAAGTTGATGCCGAACAAGGTGCCCCAGAATTTCGTCATCTGCCGCCAGATGGGACGGTTGGTCATCACATAGACCGTCTCCATGATCGCCACGAGGATCGACAGACCCAGTGTCAGCGGCACGAACAGGAAGTGATACATCGCCGTCATCGCAAATTGCAGGCGCGACAGCTCGACGATATCGAGCTCCATTTTTCGTCTCCTCGGTTTAGGTGGCCCCTGTCAGCTTCGCAGATCACTGTCTCAGCTTTGCGAAAAAACATGCACCACAGATTCATATTTATCTTTGCGCAAAAAACCTATTTCGCAGAGTCAGATTTGAGGGTTTGCTACACCCGACTCAAAGGCTCATGATTTGATCTGGATCAAAAATATCGGTTTTTTGGAATATAGGTTTCGAGGGTCAGAACCCGGTCTGCCGCATCCAGCTCTGCCGCCCTGTGAGAGGCCGTCACAATAGCAGCCTCAGGCAGAAATTCCCGAACGCCGGAAAGCACTTGCCGTGCGGTCGGGCCGTCGAGACCCTCGGTCGGCTCATCCAGCAACAGCACCGCCGGGCGGCGCAGAAGTGCCCGCGCCAGCACCAGCCTGCGGGCTTGCCCGCCCGACAATCCGGCACCGCCCTCACCGAGTTGTGACCTCAACCCGCCGCGCGCGGAAACCGCCTCGTCGAGCGCCACGGCGCGCAGCACCGTAAGCGCCTTGTCTTCGGTCAGATCCGGATCGGCGAGCGCGAGGTTTTCCAGGATGCTGCCAGAGAGCAGCGCCGCACGCTGCGGCACCAGCGTCAGCGCATCGCGCAACGCCACCGTCTCCCAGTCGGGCAACGGTTTGCCGAGCAGCAAGGCCTCGCCCGCCGTGGCGGGCTCCAGCCCCGCCAGCACGTCGAAGAGCGTGCTCTTGCCAGCGCCGCTTTCGCCCCGGATCGCCAGCATCTCGCCGGGCATCACGGTAAAGGACAGATCGTGCAACAGCAGCCGCGTCCAGCCCGGGCGGGCAAGCGACAGGTGCCGCACCTCCAGCGCCGCGCCGGGCTGCGCGGGCTCTGCCGGGCCGGTGCGTTTCGGCAGGCGGTGCGGCGCGGGGTCGGCCATGACCCGCTCGGCGGCGTCGCGCATGCGACCGATCTCGGCCATGCCCCGGCGCAGCGGCAAGAGCGTCTCGGCCAGCGCGATGGAGATAAAGACCCCGATGGCCGCCCGCGCCGGGTCGAGCCCGCTATCGACCACCAGCCAGCCCGCGAGCGCAAAGACCGCCGCCGTCACCAGAGCGACGATCACCGCGAGGATCATGCCCGCGCCGGTGTCGATGGCGTCGAGCCGGTCCATGGCGCCCCGCGCCTCGGCCTCGGTGTCGTCGAGCGCCCCCCGCCAGCGCGGCAGCGCGCCCTGAAGGATCGCCTCGCGCCGGCCCCGGAACATCCCGATGGCGCGCTGGCGCAGGGTCTGCATCGCCTCTTCGGCCTGGCTGGAGGGCGTCAGCGTCGCGCGCCCCACCCGCCAGAGCACCACGCCTCCGCCCAGCAGATAACCCAGCGCAACAGAGGCCGCGACCGCATGCGAGGTCAGCGCCCAGAGCGCCACGAAGGCCGCGCCATGGGTAATCAGCGCCGCCGCCACCGGCAGCGCCAGCCGCAGCACCACGCCGTCGAGCGCATCCACATCCGCCGTGATCCGGGTCAGCGCCGCCGCCCCGCGCAGGCGGCGCAGCTCAGGCATGGAAAAGCGTTCCAGCCGCGCCAGCAGCGTCACCCGCAGCCGCGCCAGTGCCCGCAGCGTGGCATCGTGGGTCAGCAGCCGCTCGCCATAGCGCGCCGCCGCCCGGCCCAGCGCGAGAAAGCGCACGCCGGCGGAGGGGCGGAACACGTCGAAGGCGATGCCGATCCCCGCGAGCCCGGCGATGCCGGTGGCCGTGATGAACCAGCCCGAAAGACCCAGCAGCGCCGCGCCCATGATCAGCACCGCCACGGCCAGAGCCGCGCCGCGCCACATCGCCCAGGGCTCGGCCTTCCAGAGCAGCCGCAGAACCTGCCAGAGCCGCCTCATGTCGCGCCCTCCCCGATGGTCACGATGCGCCCCATGGCACCCGAAAGCGCCGGGTCGTGGGTGGCCACGATCACCGTGCAGCCCTCGGCAGCGAGCGCCGCCAGCGCGTCGATGATCGCCGCCCCGTTCGCGGCATCCAGATCGGCGGTCGGCTCGTCGGCGAGGATCACATCGGCCCCGGTCAGGAAGGCGCGGGCGAGCAGCAGCCGCCGTGCCTCGCCGCCCGAAACACCGGCGCCGGTCTCGCCCAGCACGGTCTCCAGCCCCTCGGGCAGCGCCGCGACGATGCCCTCGGCGCGCGCCTTGCGCAGCGCCGCGTCCATGTCGGCGCCAAGTTCATGCGGATCGAGAAAACGGCGCAGGGTCATGTCGGGCACATGTATGCTCTGCGGCACATAGGCGACACGCGCGCGCCAGGCATCGGCGATCTCGCAGGCCAGCGCCTGCCCGGCCACCGTTACCTGACCCTCTTCCGGCGTCAGCAGCCCGGCGATCAGATCGAGCGCGGTGGATTTGCCGGTGCCGCTGGGGCCCGAGAGCGCCACGCTCTCGCCCGGCGCCACGTCGAGATCCGGCAGCGCGAGCAACTGGTCTCCGCGTCGCACCGATACGCCATGCAACGCGACGGAGGCCGGGCCGGCCAGCGGCTCGGCGCGGGCGCCCTGCCCTAGCACCGGCGTCGTCTCGTCCGCTTCCAGCGCATCCAGCTCGTCGGCCACCGCCTCGGCGGCGGCCTTGTCGTGCCAGGCGGCGGCGAGATCGCGCAGCGGCTGGAAATACTCCGGCGCCAGCAGCAGCAGGAAGACACCCTCTGCCAGCGTCAGCCCGGTGCCCCAGGTGCCGAAATTCACCTCGCCCAGCAGTGAGAACCCCACATAGACCGCCACCAGCGCCACGCCGATGGCCGAGAACAGCTCCAGCACCGTCGACGACAGGAACGCCACCCGCAGCACCGCCATGGTGCGCGCGCGCAGCCCTTCTGCCCGCGCCTCGAAGGCGGCGCGCGATGCGTCGCCCGCGTTCAGCAGCAGGATATCGGGCAGCGCGGCAATCCGGTCGATCAGCAGCGTGTTCATATCGCCGATCTCGACCATCTGGCGGGCGCTGGCCTCTTTCGCGGCCATGCCCACCAGCGCCATGAAGACCGGGATCAGCGGCCCGGCGACGAGGAAAATCACCCCGACCGCCCAGGACACGTAAAAGGCCAGCGCCAGGATCAAGAGCGGCACCAGTTTGGTGCGTGCCATGGCCGGGCGGTAACGGGTGATCCACGGTCCGAGAATGGCCAGTTTTTCGGTCAGCATCGCCGCCAGCGCAGCGGAGGAGGCCGCCGCGCCCGGGCGCCGAGCCTCGCGGGTCAGCAGCGCCTGCCGCAGATCGTGGATGACGCCATCGGCGGCGTGAAAGGCCAGCCGCGCGGCGATGCGGTCAGCGACCGCGCGGACAATCCCGATGACCGCAAAAGCCCCGGCGGCGGCAAGGCTTGCCTGCGGCGCGGCCTCTGTCACCCAGCCGCCAATGCCCCAGGCCAGCGCCAGCGCCTGCAAGGGCCAGAGCGCGGCGGCCAGCGCCGAGAGCAGCGCGGCGCGGCGCAGCGTGCCCTGAGCCTGTTTCGGCAACAGCCGGTCCGGTGACGTGCGTTTGGCCAAGAGATGCCCCGAAAAGTTCCGCTATCGGCCTGTCTTAGCCCCCGCACGGAACCGAGGCAAACGGCCTGCCCGCGTCACAGCGCCGCCCTTCGGGGCCGCGATCAGGCGGCGCGGAGCCCCAGCATGCGCCGCGCCTGTTCCGGCGTCGCGATGGGGCGGCCATGGCGTTTCGCCACCTCCGCCGCCCGCGTCACCAGCGCCGCGTTGGAGGGGGCAAGCGTGTCGCGGTCGAGCCGGATATTGTCCTCGAGCCCGGTGCGCAGATGGCCACCGGCCGCCGCCGCCCATTCGTTGACCTCGATCTGATGCCGCCCGATCCCCGCCGCGCACCAGGGCGCCTCGGCGCCGAATAGCAGCTTCACCGTATCGACATAGATGTCGAACACCCGCTTGTCGGCGGGCATGGCGTTCTTCACGCCCATGACGAACTGCACATAGGGCGTGCCTTCGAGTGCGCCCCGGTCGGCCATCGCCTTGGCCTGATAGATATGCGAGAGGTCGAACGCCTCGATCTCGGGCTTCACCCCGTAGGTTTTCATCTCGGAGGCCAGCCACTCGACCAGATCCGGCGGGTTCTCGTAGACCCGCGTCGGAAAGTTGTTCGAGCCCACCGAGAGCGAGGCCATGTCGGGGGCGAGCGGCAGCATGCCGCCGCGCGCCTGCCCGGCGCCGGAGCGCCCGCCGGTGGAAAGCTGCACGATCATGCCGGGGCATGCCGCCTCGATCCCCGCCTTCAGCTGCGCGAACCGCTCGGGATCCGAGGTCGGCTTGCCGTCGTCGTCGCGCACATGGCAATGGGCGATGGTCGCCCCCGCCTCAAAGGCCTCGCGGGTCGATGCGACCTGCTCCTCGACGGTGATCGGCACGGCGGGGTTGTCCGCCTTGGTGGGCAGCGATCCGGTAATCGCCACGCAGATGATACAGGGGGTTTCGCTCATGACATCCTCGATAGCGCATCCAGGAAATACGGGCGGAAACCCTGCGGATGCTCGCTCATCGGAAAATGACCCAGCTCGTCCATGATCGCAAGCGTCGCACCGGGGATCGCATCCGCCGTGCGTTTTGCATCCTCGGGCGTGCAGGTGAGATCGTAGGCGCCGGCGATGATATGCACGGGCGTTTTGCCGGTGTCGATCTGCCCCAGACGCTGGATCAGGCTGCCATCCCTAGTGTAAAAACTCAGATCGCCCCGAAACACGCCCGGCCCCGACTGCATGAACATCCACAGCGTATTCCAGCGCTCCGCCTCCGGTGCGTAGGGCGAGATATTGGCCGAAACCAGCGCCGCCCCCATCTCGCCGCCATGGGCGTCGGGACGGTGGAACCAGTCGATATCGTACCAGGCGGGCTGGAAGTCGCTGGCCTCGATGGCGATGAAGCCGGCAAAGCGCTCGGGATGCAGCGCCGCGAGCTGAAGCGCGATGCGCCCGCCCATGGAACAGCCCGCCAGCACCGGTTTCTCCAGCCCCAGCCCGTCCATCACCGCCAGGATGGTCTCGATATAGGCGTCTGTGGTGAGCAGGTATTCCTCGGTCTGGAAGCCCTCGGGCGGCAGCGATTTGCTGTGCCAGGGCATGTCGAAGGCGATCAGGCGGTTGGCGCCGGTCACCTCGGCATCGTTCATCAGATGCCGCCACTGGCCGGTATGGGCGCCCGCCGTGTGCAGGCAGAGCACTGGGCGGCCCTGCCCGGCCTCTTCGAAATAGATGCGTTGCGCGCGGCCTGCGACCTCGACGGTCAGATAGCGGCCAATGATCGGTTCGATGCTCATGCCCGGCCCTCCCGCGGCAATGCCAGAAGCTCTTTGAAGAAGCGCAGGTTCTTCACCAGAAACAGGATGTCGCCGAGAATCTCGGCGCGGCCGATCTTCACCAGCCCGAAGATGTCGTGAAAGCCCGGCTCGGGGATCGGCTGCCAGAATTTCTCCAGCGCCTCGCGGTCGGTGACCAGCGCCACGCGGTAGGGGATCTTTTTCGACGGGCCCGGCACGATCTCGGCCAGCGCG
The DNA here is from genome assembly GCF_017311415.1 of Salipiger abyssi. Classification (GTDB taxonomy): domain Bacteria; phylum Pseudomonadota; class Alphaproteobacteria; order Rhodobacterales; family Rhodobacteraceae; genus Salipiger; species Salipiger abyssi_A. The sequence continues at coordinate 71,280 of NZ_JAEKIS010000010.1, forward strand.
CCCTTGTCGAAGACCAGATAGTGCTCGATATCGCCGACCTTGAGCAGCACCGTCTCCGACACCAGCCGCCCCAGGCGCAGCAGATGCGGGCGCGCCGCCAGCCCGGCGGGCATCGCTTGGATCTCTTGCAGCATTTCGCCTCCCATGCCTTGCGTCGCGCGGACCATGCGCGCGCCGCTTGGTCACAGCAATGACGGCACGAGTATCAGCCGATACCCAAGCGGGCGAATACAGCAGAGTATTGCGCAATACCTTCGCGGATATTGGATTGCGTCCCGCAAAGCGCGACTGTCTGCCATGATTTGAATATGTCATCTCGGGAGGAGATCATCATGGCAATCACCCTGGAAAACGTCACCGACGTGGTCACCGCGTCGCTGGGCCGGAACGGCGAGATCGACGCCCGTCAGCGCGAGATCATGACCGCGCTGATCAAGCACCTGCACGCCTTCTGCAAGGACGTGAAGCTCCAGCACCACGAATTCCTCGCCGCCTGTGACTACCTCGCCCGCGCCGGGCAGATCTGCGACGACAAGCGTCAGGAATTCATCCTGCTGGGCGATATCCTCGGCGTCGAGGTGCTGGTCGACATGCTGTCGAACCCGGTCAGCGGCAGCGAGAGCGAATCCACCGTGCTGGGGCCGTTCTACCGCGAGAACCCGCCGGTTCTGCCCAAGGGCGCCTCGACCGTGCTGAAGAATTTCGACGATCAGGAAACCGCCTATTTCGAAGGCTATGTGCGCGATGCCGATGGCACGCCGCTGGCCGGCGTGATCATGGATGTCTGGGAAGACGCGCCCAACGGGCTCTACGAAAATCACGATCCCGATCAGCCCGACTACAACCTGCGTGGCCGGTTCGAGACCGACGAGAACGGCCATTACGCCTTCCGCGCGGTGCGCCCGGTGCCCTATCCAATCCCCGACAACGAAACCGCCGGCGAGCTGCTGCGCTATATGGGGCACCACCCCAACCGCCCCGGTCACATGCATTTCATTCTGTCCAAGGACGGCTACCGCCCGCTCATCAGCCAGGTCTATGACAGTTCCTCCGCCTGGCTCGACGACGACAGCGTCTTTGCGGTGAAGGACAGCCTCGTGGCCGAGTTCAAAAAGGCCGGTCCCGAGCTCGACACCGAGCTGCACGTTCAATTCGATTTCGTCCTCAAGCGCGTCGCCGCCGAGGACCGGATCGCTGCCGAATAAGCGTATCCCTGCGACATTCGGCGCGAAACCCCCGCTTCGGCGGGGGTTTTTCTTTTGCCGCCCGCGCGCGAGAATGGCGGCGGGGAGCGCCGATCATGAATCTCAAGCAACTGACCTATTTCATCGCAGTGGCCGAGGAGCTGCATTTCGGCCGCGCCGCCGAGCGGCTGGGCATGGCGCAACCGCCGCTGTCGCGCCAGATCAAGCAGATCGAGGACGAGCTGGGCGCGGTGCTCTTCAACCGGGGCCGCCGCGCGGTAAGCCTGACCCAGGCAGGCGAGCGTCTGCTGGAACGCGGACGGGGGCTGGTGCGCGATTTCGAGGATATGCAGCTCGAGGTGCGCCGGCTCGGCGAAGGCGCCGAGGGCCGGCTGCGCATCGGTTTCGTGGGCTCTTCGACCTTCGGCATCCTGCCCAATATCGTCAAATCCTTCCGCGCCAACCGGCCCGATGTGAACCTGACACTGACGCCGATGAACAATGCCCAGCTTCAGCGCCGCCTCGTCAGCCGCGAGATCGACGTGGCCTTCGCCCGCCCGGCGCTGAAGGACGCCGAGTTCCGCACGATCCACCTGGGCGTCGAGCCGCTGGTCGCCGCGATGCCCGACACGATGGAGACCGAAAAGCAGGGCCGCGTCACCATCGACGAGCTGCGCGGACAGAGCTTCATCCTCTATCCGGAATTCCCCCGCCCCTCCTATGCCGATCTGGTGCTGGAGAGCTGCGCCGCGCACGGGCTGGAGGTGGGCAAGACGCTCTTCACCATGGATCTTCTGACCGCCCTCAGCCTGGTGGCCATCGGCGAGGGCATCTGCATCGTGCCCGCCTCGGTCGCCTCCGGCGCCCGCAACGGCGTGCGCTTCCGCGAGATCGCCCCGCCGATCGGCGAGACATCCCTGTCGCTCAACTACCGGCTCGACGAACAGGGCCCGCATGTGAAGGCCTTCGTGCAGATCGCACAAAGCGTGGCGCGAAAGGCGTTTTGAGGGCGGATCCGGATGGGTGCCGCATCCGACACCAACATATGATGGAAATTCCCCGGGTAGGGACTCGAGAGCAGTTTTCACACTGCTTTTCTGTAACGCGGCGCCTTCCTGCCGTTCACCGCAAGTGCTAGGTTTTCGCCAGGCACGCAACCGCGGCGCCAGGCAGGTCGGACTTTGGCCCCTCGGCCTCCACCAGCGGTAGCGACGCGCGGGATCCGCTTTGGCGGAAGTGACCTGCGCGTAGACATCTGCGCGAGCGGCTCGATGACGATCAAAGACCATATCCAGACCAGCCAGGAAGACATGGAAGAAATCGAAATCGGGCACGACCTGGATCGCAGACAGTATCGGCGTGGCGCTGGTGTGAACGCGGGCCTCATTCGGTTTCTCTACATATCTGTTACTGCGCTCTTGTGCGCGGTCACTCCATCGATCTCTGCTGGAGAGCGCGAAACCTTGGTCTCTTCTGTCATCGATAGCTTTAGGTTCGGCCAGTTCTATCCGGAGTGCAGAAATTTGTTTTCTGAAAAGACCTGCCAGGCTCTCGTGTTTGTTAATATTGCCCCAATGAAGAGTTACGGCGAACAGGAAGGTCGGACGACGGACGACGACGCCTTTATTCCACGACGCATTCGATCCTACCTTGACAACCGACCAATTGAAGCCCTTGGGGCATTGTCTAGTTGCTCGGAGCATGAGTTCTTGGAATGGGTCGCGGAGGTCGTGCGGAGGGCTGGGAAAAGTGCCGAAGGCACAATCCATTCACTTCCAAATGAATTCATCGGATGTGTGTCTCTGCTGCATAAATCAGAGCACTATTTTATTGTTACTTCTGAAGGTATTGTTGGTAAAGCTGAGGTCACCAAAGGGAAGTCCAATAGCGTGCTCTCGATGACCTTTTTCTTTCGGATGAAGAATTTCGAGATAAGCTTGACTGGATTTCCGATTGAAGTCTGGCAAGAAACCCCATCCAGTGTCTTGGATTTTTTGAATAATTCCGTTAGGGATATGTTCCCAGATAGCTCAATCAAAATAGATGTTGGATCTCCATCAGAACTTCGCTTCGAAAGCGAAGATCAACAAAATACTGATTGACACCAAAACTATGGGAGCGGAGCCTCCTCGAGGTTGCGGCCTCTGTCAACGTAGGATCCAAGCAGCCATGGCCAGCCAGCCTGACCCGCGGCGTTTCACCTGAGCGCTCGCACCCGGCCAACGTAGAGGCCTCACGCCCCGCTCGGCACCGCCACCCCAGCCACCTGCGTGCTGCGGTCGCGGCGGAACTGGGCGATGCGGTCTTCGTCCAGCTCCGCACCCAGCCCCGGACCCTCGGGCAGATGCACCGAGAAATCCTCGTAGCGGATGGGCTCGGCCAGGATGTCGTGCTTCATCAGCAGCGGACCGAAGAGCTCCGTACCCCAGTCGAGCTCCGGGAAGGTCGAAAAGAGCTGCAAGGCCGCCGCCGTGCCCACGCCGGCCTCCAGCATCGTACCCGCGTAAAGCCCGATGCCTGCCGCCTGTGCGATGGAGACCACCTCGGAGCCGCGTTTCAGCCCGCCGGACTGCGCGATCTTCACCGCGAAGACATCCGCCGAGCGCCCGGCGGCATAGGCCATCGCATCCTCGGGCCCCTGAAGCGCCTCGTCGGCCATCACCGCGATCTCGTACCCGTCGGTCAGCGCTTTCAGCTGCTCGCGATAGCGCGCGCCGATGGGCTGCTCGACCAGATCGACGCCGATCTCCTGCAAGCCCTTCAGCCCCCAGCGCGCCTCGCTCAGCGACCAGGCCTGATTGACGTCCACCCGGATCGACGAGCGGTCGCCCACCGCGTCGCAGATCGCCGCGACATGGGCGAGGTCGTCCCTCACCGGGCGCTTGCCGATCTTCAGCTTGAAGATGTTGTGCCGGCGGTTTTCCAGCATCGCCTGCGCCTCTTCGATATCGGTCTCGGATTTGCCCGAGGCCAGCGTCCAGGCCACCGGCATCGCCCGGCGCACCGGCCCGCCGAAGAGCTGCGCCACCGAGACACCCAGCCGCTTGGCCAGCCCGTCCCAGAGCGCCGTCTCGACCGCACAGCGGGCAATCGGGTTGCCCTTGACCGCGCGCTGCATCGCGTCGATGGCGGCGTTGATCTGATCGCCGTCGAGCCCTTCGAGCACCGGCGCGATATAGGTGTCGATGGCCAGCTTGATGCTTTCCGGGCTCTCGGCACCATAGCTCATGCCGCCGATGGAGGTGCCCTCGCCCAGCCCCACCGACCCGTCGGAGAAGCGGACCCGCACCAGAACGATGGATTGCACCATCATCGTGGTCATCGACAGCACATGCCCGCGAATGGTCGGGAGGTCGATGAGCGTGGTCTCGATCCGGTCGATCTTGGTCATTGCGGTGCCTTTTGCGTGGAGGACGTGTTGCAACGATTTTCAGGGCTTTGCGCGGCCAAGTCTAATACCGCCCGGGTCTGGTGTGATACCGTTCCCTGCAGCCGGCCGCAGCGCGGTCTGACCGTGAAAAGCGGTTTCCTAGCCCGGTTTTGCGGTCTAGTCTCCGCGCCAAACGCGATGCCTCACGAGGACGAAATGAGTGATTTTGCCGGACGCCTGCGGCTGGGCGTCAATATCGACCACGTCGCCACCGTGCGGAATGCGCGTGGCAGCGCCTATCCCGATCCGCTGCGCGCCGCGCAACTGGCGCAGGAGGCGGGCGCCGACGGCATCACCGCGCATCTGCGCGAAGACCGCCGCCATATCTCGGATGCCGATATCGACGGGCTGATGGCCGGGCTGACCCTGCCGCTGAACCTTGAGATGGCGGCGACCGACGAGATGCAGGCCATCGCCCTGCGCCACAAGCCGCATGCGGTCTGCATCGTGCCGGAAAAGCGCGAGGAACGCACCACCGAGGGCGGGCTCGACGTGGCGCAGGACGAGAACCGGCTGGGCCATTTCGTCGAGCCGCTGCGCGCGGCGGGCTGCCGGGTGTCGCTCTTCATCGGCGCCGACAAGCGGCAGGTCGAGGCCTCTGCCCGGATCGGCGCGCAGGTGGTGGAGCTGCACACCGGCGCCTATTGCGATTTCCACGCCGAGGGCAATCTCGCCGAGCGCGATGCCGAGCTGGAGCGCCTGCGCGAGATGACCGCCTTTGCCCATTCGCTTGGGCTGGAGGTGCATGCGGGCCACGGGCTGACCTATGAGACGGTGAAACCGGTGGCGGCCTTCCCCGAGGTGATGGAGTTGAATATCGGCCATTTCCTCATCGGCGAGGCGATCTTTCTGGGCCTCGTCCCCGCCATCGCCGAGATGCGCCGCCTGATGGACGAGGCGCGGGCGTGACGCGGCGCGCCCCGGCGGCATGATCCTCGGCATCGGCACAGATCTGGCGAATATCGAGCGGATCGAGCGCACGCTCGACCGCTTTGGCGACCGGTTCCGCAACCGCGTCTTCACCGAGACCGAGCAGCGCAAGGCCGAACGCCGCGCCGATGTGGCCGGCACTTATGCCAAGCGGTGGGCGGCGAAGGAAGCCTGTTCCAAGGCGCTGGGGACCGGGCTGCGCATGGGCATCGCCTGGAAGGACATGGCGGTCACCAATCTGCGCAGCGGTCAGCCGGTGATGCATGTGACCGGCTGGGCGAAGGAGCGTCTCGACGCGATGACCCCGGAGGGGCACGAGGCGATCATCCATGTGACGCTGACCGACGATCACCCCTGGGCGCAGGCCTTTGTGGTGATCGAGGCGCGACCGGTGGCTGGGGCGGGCTGACGGCACCGCGTGGCATTTGGCGCAAGGGTTACGGTCGAACAGATCCCCAGCGCGGGACAAGCCCGAAGGCCGCCGCGCAAGCGCCGGAGCGGCTGTGAATACCGTATCGTCTGAACACCGCCACCGCTTCCGCTTTCAGCGGTTCGCTCCCGCCCTTGCGGGCCGGCGCCTCGCGGCGCTTCCGGGGGCCGGGCCGTCCACCGGACGCCCCGCTGCTTTCAGCGGTTCGCCCCTGCCCTCACGGGCCGGCGCCTCGCGGCGCTTCCGCGGGCCGGGCCGTCCACTGGACGCCCCGCCGCTTTCAGCGGTTCGCCCCCGGAACCCACAATACATCGGCCTTGCCGTCGTCGTTGCAGATGCGCGAGGCGACGAAGAACCAATCGCTCAGACGATTGAGATATTTCACCGCATGCTCGTTGGTCTGTTCGACCGAGGCGAGTTCGACCGCGCGACGCTCGGCACGGCGCGCCACGGTGCGGCACTGATGCAGATGCGCCGCTGCCGCCGATCCGCCCGGCAGCACGAAGCTGCGCAGCGGCTCCAGCCGGGCGTTCATCGCGTCGATCTCCGCCTCCAGCCGGTCGACCTGCGACGCGATGATGCGCAGCACCGGATAGCCCGCCTCGCCGTCCTTCTCCATCTCGGGCCGGCCCAGATCGGCGCCGAGATCGAAGAGGTCGTTCTGGATCCGCGCCAGCGCCGCGTCGAGATCGCCCTCGGCATGCAGCCGGGTCACGCCCAGCACCGAATTCAGCTCGTCCACCGTGCCATAGGCCTCGACCCGGGGGGCGAATTTAGGCACGCGGGTGCCATTGACCAGCGCGGTTTCGCCTTTGTCGCCGGTGCGTGTGTAGATCTTGTTCAGAACGACCATGCTCAGCCTCCTCTGCGGATCAGTACGAACAGCACGATCAGCACCACCGCGACGAATTGCGCGATGATGCGCCAGCGCATCGCCTTGTTCGCGTATTTCTTGTTGAACTCGCCGCCCTTGGCAAAGCTGCCGATGCCGAAGAGCAGGATCGCCACCACGACCAGCATCGCCGCGGCCATCACCATGAACAAAGGATCGTCTCGCATCGGGTCTCCCTCCGGGCTTTGCCCGAGACATAGCGGCTCCGCTCAAAAAAGCGAACCGGTTATCTGGCGCGGTCGATCAGCGCATCCAGCGCCCGGGTCGGCAGCAACCGCCGCAGCCGGCCCATCAGATGGGTGGGAAAGGTCACGTAGTAGCGCGGGCGCGGTCTGGGATGTTCGAGCGCGTGGATCAGCTTGCGCGTCACCGCCGAGGGCGGCAGCTCGAACGTATCTTTCGACGGCGCCGCATAGAGCCGCTTGAGCAACGAACCCTCGTATTGCGCCCGGCGCGGCGAGGCGCGCCAGTCGACCCATTGCTCGAAATGCGGCACCGAATTCGCCCGGATGCGCGAGGTGATCGGACCCGGCTCGATCAGGATGACCTTGATCGGCGTGTCGCGCATCTCGATCCGCAGCACGTCGGTGAGGCCTTCGAGAGCGAATTTCGTCGAGACATACGCCCCGCGCCAGGGCATCGGCACCAGACCCAGCACCGAAGAGCAGTTGACGATGCGCCCGTACCCCTGCGCCCGCATCACCGGGATCACCGCCCGTGTCAGCGTGTGCCAGCCGAAGAGATTGGCCTCAAAGATCTCGCGCAGCGCGCCGGTGGGCAGATCCTCCAGCGCGCCGGGCACGGCAAAAGCGCCGTTGTTGTAAAGCGCATCCAGCGTGCCGCCGGTGGCCGCCAGCACATCGTCCAGCGCGCGGCGAATGCTGTCTTCGTCGGCATAGTCGAGTTGCGGGCTCTCGAACCCCTCACCGCGCAACCGTTCGCAATCGGCCTCCTGACGGCAGGAGGCGAATACGCGCCAGCCGCGCGCCCGCAGCCCATGCGCCGCATCATAGCCGATCCCCGAGGAACAACCGGTGATAAGAACGGATTTTCCGGTCATGCGCGCCCTTCCCTGCCCGTCAGGGGCGGCCTAGGCCAAAGCCCCGGGCGGCGCAAGCGGCGCTCAGTTCAGGACGATGCGCAGGAAGTCGTCGGACATCCAGCCGACGCGACCGGTCTCTGCAACTTTCAGCTTAACCCAGCCAAGTCCCGGATCAGAGAGAACCTCGACCCTGTCGCCGCGCAGAAGCTGCGAGACCACCGAGTATTCGGTGCCCGGCCCGTTGCGCATATTGACACGGCTTCCGGTCACCTGCCGCATGTCCGGCAGGATTTCGAGCTCGGGCGCGGCGGGGGCGGCATCGCTCCGAACATTGACGGCGGCGACGGTCACCGTCGGCGCGGGCTCTATCTTGGCGGGCGTTTCCGCAGCGGCGGCGGCGAGCGTCAGGTCGAGCTTCGGCGCCGGGATCTCGGCAGTGGTGGCCCGTGCCAGCGAGACAGAGGTCAGATCGGCGGCGCCGGTCTCGGCCCGCGCCACCTCGGGCAGCTGCATCGCCTCGGCGACCGACACGGCCTTGGCCGAGGTGCCGGCCTCATATGCTGAGCCCCCGGACATTTCATACCAGGCCCAACCGAGAAATCCGAACGTCAAAAGAATAAATCGCGTCATGACAAATCCGGCCCCCCGACCGCACGCAGTACCACTGTCTCTAAAATCAATCTTCCAGCCACGGGCAGACAACGTGGCGCAGAGTAAGCTCTACCCGATTCTCCGACCTTGCCGAAGCGAAAAGCGGAAAATTTCGCCGTCGCATGCCGGGATCGCTTTACCGGCGGCGGCTGCGAAGATATCACAGCATCTATGAGCGATATCGTCGATGACCCCAACATGAACCCCCGTGATGTGGCCGAGCCGCTGCGCCGAGCCATTGGCGAGCGCTACCTGACCTATGCGCTGTCGACGATCATGAACCGCGCCCTTCCGGACGCGCGGGACGGCCTCAAGCCCGTGCATCGACGTATCCTATATGCAATGCGCAGGCTGCGACTTAGTTCCAGCGGCGGGTTCCTGAAATCCGCAAAAATCTCTGGCGACACCATGGGGGACTTCCACCCGCACGGGGACGCGGCGATCTATGACGCCATGGCGCGGCTGGCGCAGGATTTCACCATCCGCTATCCGCTGGTCGACGGTCAGGGCAATTTCGGCAATATCGACGGCGACAACCCGGCGGCCTCGCGCTACACCGAGGCGCGCATGACGATCATGTCCGAGGCGCTGCTCGACGGGCTCGACGAGAACGCCGTCGATTACCGCCCGAACTACGATGGCCGGCTGGAAGAGCCCTCGGTGCTGCCCGCCTCCTATCCCAACCTGCTGGCGAACGGTTCCAGCGGCATCGCGGTGGGCATGGCGACCAATATCCCGCCGCACAATATCGGCGAACTGATCGACGCCTGCCTGCATCTGATCAAGACCCCCGACGCCCGCGACGAGACACTGCTGAACTACGTGCCCGGCCCCGATTTCCCCACCGGTGGGGTGATCGTCGAGCCGCGCGACAATATCGCCGAGGCCTATCGCACCGGGCGCGGCTCCATCCGGCTGCGCGCCAAATGGGAGGTCGAGGATCTGGGCCGCGGTCAATGGCAGGTCGTGGTAACCGAGATCCCCTATCAGGTGCAGAAATCCAAGCTGGTCGAGCGTCTGGCCGAGCTGATCCAGACCAAGAAAGTGCCGATCCTCGCCGATATCCGCGACGAGAGCGCCGACGACATCCGCATGGTGCTGGAGCCGAAATCCAAGAATATCGACCCCGATCTGCTGATGAACCTGCTGTTCAAGAACAGCGATCTGGAAATCCGCTTCTCACTCAACATGAACGTGCTGATCGACGGGGTGACCCCCAAGGTCTGCTCGCTGAAAGAGGTGCTGCGCGCCTTCCTCGATTTCCGCCGCGACGTGCTGATCCGGCGGGCGCGCCACCGCATGGCCAAGATCGACAACCGGCTGGAAGTGCTCGAAGGCCTGATCGTCGCCTTCCTGAATCTCGACCGGGTGATCGACATCATCCGCTACGACGACGACCCCAAGGCCGCGCTGATGTACGAGGACTGGTCGAAACCGCACCAGGCCACCATCGCGCGCGCCACGGACGAGCGCGATTACCGCTCGCCGCTGACCGGCATCGACGTCAAGTCGCTGGAGCTGCAACCCGATCCCGAAGCGGTGGCGCGCGGCGTGCTGGCCGACGAGGGCGGCCCCGCGCAGATCCCGCACCGCTTCATCGGCCGCTCCGAGGGGCTCTCGGATGTGCAGGCCGAGGCGATCCTCAATATGCGCCTGCGCAGCTTGCGCCGCCTCGAAGAGCTGGAACTGGTCAACGAGCGCGACAAGCTGATGGAAGAGCGCGCGGGGCTCGAAGACCTGCTCGACAGCGACGATCTGCAATGGAAGCGCATCTCTGAAGAGCTGCGCGAGGTGCGCAAGAAATTCGCCAAGGATCTCGACCGCGGCGCCCGACTGACCTCCTTTGCCGAGGCGGGCGAGGCCGAAGAGGTGCCGCTCGAGGCGATGATCGAGCGCGAGCCGATCACTGTGGTCTGCTCCCAGATGGGCTGGATCCGCGCCATGACCGGCCATATCGCACTCGACCGCGAGCTGAAGTTCAAGGATGGCGATGGCCCGCGCTTCATCTTCCACGCGGAGACCACCGACCGGCTGCTGGTCTTTGGCAGCAACGGGCGGTTCTACACGGTCTCCGCCGCCAACCTGCCCGGCGGGCGCGGCATGGGCGAACCGCTGCGCATCATGGTCGACCTGCCCAACGATGTGGAGATCGTCGATCTCTTCATCCATGTGCCCGACCGGCGGCTGCTGGTCGCCTCCTCCGCCGGCGATGGTTTCATCGTGCCGGAAAACGAGGTGCTGGCGCAGACCCGCTCCGGCAAACAGGTGCTCAACGTCAAGGACGGGGTAAAGGCCAAGATCTGCAAACCGGTCAAAGGCGATGCCGTGGCCGTGGTGGGCGAGAACCGCAAGGTGCTGGTCTTCATGGCCGACGAGCTGCCCGAGATGGGCCGGGGCAAGGGTGTGCGGATGCAAAAATACAAGGATGGCGGCCTTTCCGACGCCACCACCTTCACACTGGCCGACGGGCTCTCCTGGCACGATCCGGCAGGCCGCACCCGCACCGAAACCGTGCTTGACGAGTGGATCGGCAAGCGCGCCAGTTCGGGCCGGATGGCGCCGCGCGGCTTCCCGCGGGATAACAGCTTTACCTGATATCGCCCGGGCGCAGGCTCTGTTAGGCTGCGCCCGCAACGGGTTTCGACAAGGCGATTTGAGCCATGAGTGACGGCAATTATGCCCATGGAGACTATACCGGCGACGGCAAGGCGCTGTTCTGGCTGGCACTGCGCACCGGGCTGTTGACGCTGTTCACGCTCGGCATCTACCGGTTCTGGGCCAAGACCCGCGTTCGCCGCTATATCTGGACCTCTTCCCGGCTCGACGGCTCGCGCTTCGAATATACCGGCACGGGGCTTGAGAAATTCCTCGGCTTCCTGATGGCAGTGGTGTTCCTTGCGGTCTATCTCGGGCTGATCCAGATCGTGCTGTTCTATTTCGGCCTGACGATCTTTGCCGCGCCGCAGACGCCGGAACAGGCGCTGGCGCAGACCGCCGGCGTCTCTGTCTCCGCGCTGGCGCTGATGCCGTTCATCTTCTTCGCCATCTACCGCGCCCGCCGCTACAAGCTCGCCCGCACCCGCTGGCGCGGCATCCGCTTCGGCATGGACAAGGATGCCTGGGGCTATGCGTTCCGGGCCATCGGCTACTGGCTGCTGACGCTGGTCTCGCTCGGGCTTCTGACGCCGCTGATGACCTTCCGGCTGGAAAAATACATGACCGATCGCACTTGGTTCGGCGACGCACGTTTCGACCAGCAGGGCCGCTGGACGGCGCTTTACGGCAAGATGAAGCATATCTTTGTCGGGCTCGCGCTGATCGCGCTCGGCGTGCTGGCCGCCGCGCTCGCCGCGCAGTCGGGTCCGCTGCTCGGGGTGCTCAGCGCCCTCGCGATTCCGGTGGGCGTGGTTTGGTTCGTGATCGGTGTGATCTCCTACCGGGTGCAGAGCTTTGCCTATCTGGCGCAGAACAAGATGCTGAGTGGCAAGGTGGCCTTTCACGCCCATCCCAGCACCAAGACCGTCATCCTGACCTATATCCTCGGCAGCATCGTGCTGGGGATCTGCCTCTCGGTCGCCACCGGGATCTTTGGTGGCATTGTCGCCATGACGCTTTCGGGCATCGATTTCGAGACGATGAACGGCCAGTTTCAGCCCGGTATGATCCTGCCCGCGATCATCACCGTCGCCGGCTATCTGCTGACCCTGACCGCCGCGCAGGCCGGAGCGCTGGCGGCCATCACCCAGCCGATCCTAAAGCACTATGTGCAGACGATCACCGTCATCAACCTGCCCGCGCTCGCCGAGATCCAGCAGCGCGACGCCGATCAGGGCGCCGATGCCGAGGGCTTTGCCGACGCGCTCGATATCGGCGGGGCGATCTGAGCCGTGAAGGGCGACGCGCATCTCTATGACGGACGCTCGGCAGCCCGGCACGCGGTGCATGTGGAGCTGTCGCGCGACCTTCAGGCGCTGGTGATCACCGGCGAGGCGCTGCCCGAACCGCTGGTCTGGCCGCTGCCCGACCTGCGCGCCCTCGGCGATCACGCCGATGACAGCCAGATCGTGCTGGCACGGCACCGCGAGACCGAGGACGAATCGCTGCGCGACCCGGCGCGGCTGGTGGTCGAAGACCCCGAGATGGTTGCCTGGCTGCGCCGCACCCGTCCGCGCCTCAACCGCAAGGATCTGCGCACCGGCACCGGGCGGCGCATCGCGCTGCGTCTCGGCGGTGCGCTGGCGGCGGTGGCGCTGATGCTCTTCGTCATCCTGCCGGCGCTGGCCAATACACTGGCCGGCCTCCTGCCGCTGGAGAAGGAGATCGCCTTCGGGCGCAGCGTCAAGGCGCAGATGGAACGGTTTCTCGGCGCCACCGAGGTCGGTGCGCTGGATTGCGATGAGCCCGATGGGCAAGCGGCGCTCGACCGGATGGTTGCGCGGCTGACCGAAGGGCAGGATCTCGACTATCCGCTCGAGGTCAGCGTGATCGACCACAAGATGATGAACGCCTTCGCAGCGCCCGGCGGGCAGATCGTGGTGGTGCGCGGGCTGCTCGACAAGGCCGACGGGCCGGACATGGTCGCCGCCGTTCTGGCGCATGAGATCGGCCATGTGGTGCATCGCGACCCCACCCGCCACGCGCTGCGCTCGGCAGGTTCGGTGGGGCTCTTGGGGCTGGTCTTCGGCGATTTCACCGGCGGGGCGGCGATGGTGTTTCTGGCTGAGCGGCTGATCAACGCGAGCTACAGCCAGAGCGCCGAGGCTGAGGCCGACGCCTATGCCCATGAGGCGCTGCTGGCCGCCGGCCTGCCGCCTTCCGCGCTCGGCGATATGTTCGAAACCTTCCGCGCGGAATTCGGCGACCGCGAGGGGCCGATGGCGCATTTCGCCTCGCATCCGCAGCTCTCCGCGCGCATCGCCGCCGCGCGCGCCGCCACCCCCGAGGGCCTGCCCGACCGTCCGGTGCTCGACGCCGCCGAGTGGCAGGCGCTGAAGACGATCTGCGACGGGCGCGGCTGAGACCGTCCGGCGGGTGCAGGCTCTATCCGGCGCGCAGCAATCGGACATTTGCACGAGGAACGCGGCGTCTGTTTGACGCTAACAGGTCGTTTTAGGCCTGTTTCCCCTGCGTCCAGTTCGATATCACCCCGTGGGAGAGCAAAGTTCAGGAGTCGTGCCGAGGCGCGACACACACAAGGGAGAGAACCGCATGAAGGTCCTGGTGCCTGTGAAACGCGTGATCGACTACAACGTGAAGGTCCGTGTGAAAGCGGACGGATCGGGTGTCGATCTGGCGAATGTGAAGATGTCGATGAACCCGTTCGACGAGATCGCGGTGGAAGAGGCGATCCGGCTGAAGGAGGCCGGCAAGGCCGATGAGGTGATCGTGGTGTCCATCGGGGTGAAACAGGCGCAGGAGACGCTGCGCACCGGGCTCGCCATGGGTGCGGACCGGGCGATCCTGGTGGTGGCCGCCGAGGATGTGCACGAGGATATCGAGCCGCTGGCGGTGGCGAAGATCCTCGCCAAGATCGTCGAGGAAGAGCAGCCCGGGCTGGTGATCTGCGGCAAGCAGGCGATCGACAACGACCTGAATGCCACCGGCCAGATGCTGGCGGCGCTGGCGGGTCTGGCGCAGGCCACCAATGCGAATTCGCTGGAGCTCGACGGCGACAGCGCGGTGGTGGCGCGCGAGGTCGATGGTGGCTTGCAGACCATCAGGGTCGGTCTGCCGGCGATCGTGACCACCGACCTGCGCCTCAACGAGCCGCGCTATGCCTCTCTGCCCAACATCATGAAGGCGAAGAAAAAGCCGCTCGAGGAGAAGACGCCCGGCGATTACGGCGTCGATGTCAGCCCGCGGCTTAAGATCGTCGGCACGGCGGAGCCTGCGGCGCGCAAGGCGGGCGAGATGGTCGGCTCGGTCGATGAGCTGATTGCGAAACTGAAAGACGCGGGGGCGGTGTGATGGCGGTTCTTCTTCTGGCAGAGATCAATGACGGCGCGCTGGCGATGGACGCCACCGCAAAGGCTGTGAGCGCGGCCGCGACGCTTGGCGAGGTCACCGTGCTGGCGGTGGGCGCGCAGGCGAAGGACGCGGCGGCAGAGGCCGCGAGTATCGAAGGCGTGGCCAGGGTTCTGGTGGCGGAGGATGCGCTTTACAGCCACCGCCTGGCAGAGCCTGTTGCGGCGCTGGTTGTGTCGCTTGCGGGCGATTACAGCCATATCGTGGCGCCGGCGACGACCGATGCCAAGAACATCCTGCCGCGTGTTGCGGCGCTTCTCGATGTGATGGTTCTGACGGATGTCACCTCTGTGGTTGATGTGGATACGTTCGAACGGCCGGTCTATGCGGGCAATGCCATGCAGACGGTAAAATCGAAGGATGAAAAAAAGGTTATCACCTTCCGGACCTCGACCTTCGACGCGGCGGGCACGGGCGGCGCAGCGCCGGTGGAGGACGTAGCGGCGGGCGAGAACCCCGGGCTTTCGGAATGGGTCGAGGACAAGCTGGCGGAAAGCGACCGGCCGGAGCTGACCTCGGCGGGGATCGTGGTCTCCGGCGGGCGCGGCGTGGGCTCGGAAGAGGATTTCGCGATCATCGAGGCGCTTGCGGACAAGCTGGGCGCCGCCGTGGGCGCGTCGCGGGCGGCGGTGGATTCGGGCTTTGCGCCGAACGACTGGCAGGTTGGTCAGACGGGCAAGGTTGTGGCGCCGGATCTGTATATTGCATGCGGGATTTCCGGGGCGATTCAGCACCTTGCGGGGATGAAGGACAGCAAGATCATCGTCGCGATCAACAAGGACGAAGAGGCGCCGATCTTCCAGGTCGCCGATTACGGCCTCGTTGCCGACCTGTTCCAGGCGGTGCCGGAACTGACGGAGAAGCTCTGAGCGCGAGGGGTGGGCAGCATTGCCCACCCTACGACGCGGCGCTCATCTGCCCGGGCAGCAAAGACAGGATGCCGAGACAAGGCCCGCCAACTGGCGGGCCTTGTTCGTCTCGCCGGACTGACGTGCAACTGTGCACGCGATATGTGCGATGGCGGCTGTTGCCGCGACGCAGCATATACATAGCTTGGCTGCCAGCACTCCATCCCCCATTCGAAGGACATGCCCCATGGCACTGAAACTGAAAATCATCATCGGCAGCACCCGCCCCGGCCGTATCGGCCCTATCGTCGGCAAATGGGCCGAAGAGATCGCCAAGGACTATAGCGAGTTCGATGTCGAGCTCGTCGATCTCAAGGAAATCGACCTGCCGCTGCTCGACGAGCCGAACCACCCGCGCGCGCAGGCCTATGAGCACGCGCATACCAAACGCTGGGCGGCCGTTGCCGAAGAGGCCGATGCGCTTATCTTCCTGACGCCGGAATACAGCTATTTCCCCTCCGCCGCGCTGGTCAATGCGCTGCAATGCCTGTCGCTGGAGTGGAACCGCAAGCCGGCCGCCGTGGTCAGCTGGGGCGGTGTCTCGGGCGGGATGCGCGCGATGCAGGAAATCCGCACGCTGATTTCCAACCTCAACATGATGCCGTTGCCGCAATCGGTGCCGCTGCCCTTCGTCTTCAACTTCATCGGCGAAGACGGCGTGCTGCGCCCGGAACAGCCGGTGCTCGATGGCATGAAAGGCATGCTGGCCGAGCTGACCGACTGGGCCGAAGCCCTGAAACCCGCGCGCGGCTGAGCTTTCGGACCTCAGAAATACGAAACGCCCGACCGCTCCGGCCGGGCGTTTTTTCATGCGGGGCGCGCTTTGCTCAGCTGGAGACCTGTTCGCGCAGGATCGAGGCGGTGAGCGAGATCATCAGGTAAATGCCCGAGAAGATCAGGAACGATAGGATCGTGTTCTCGAACTTACGCGGATAGCTCGGATCCTCCGACGCGACCGGCACCACCGAGGTCGTGAGGTAGCGCGCCTGGCTGACCGCATCGCGGCGCGCCTGTTCCAGCCGTTCGAGTGCGGTTTGCAGCATCATGTCGCGGGTGCCGAGATCGGCCTCGGCAAGCTTGATCTGCACTGCGACCTCGGCCAGCGAATCCTCGCCCGTGGTGGCGGTGGTCATCTCGGAATTCAGCTCGGCCAAGAGGTTTTCCAGCCGCCGGACATCCCCCTGCGCACCATCGACCTTGGCTTGGTTCGGCCGGGCGTTGTCGAGCAGCGCCTGAAGGGCCAGCCGCTTCTCCTGAAGCTGGATCTCGACATTGTTGATCTGGCCGCGCAGCGCCGCGATGCGGCCCTCGGGGTCGATCACCGCGCCCTCCTGTTGCAGACGGACCAGCCGTTCCTGCGCCTCGTAGCGAGCCTCCTGCGCATCCTCCAGCCCCTCTTCGGCGTCGGTCACCGCGTTCGACCGCTTGCGCAACGAGAGATTGTCGACGCGCTCCTCGGCATAACCGATCAGCGCATTGCTGAACCGCGCGGCGGTCTCGGGATCGGCGGCCATGATCTCCATCTTGACGACGCCCTCGGCGGGGTCGTAGCCAATTTCGATATTCCGCTTGTAGAGCTTGTAGGCATCTTCGTTCGATGCGCCCTCCTCAAGCCGCTGGATCGGGTCGATCCAGTCCTGTTCGTAATGCGCCTTGAACCCCTCGTCCTCATCGAGCCGCAGCATGGCGTCCTTGGACAAAAGATAGCTCTGCACCGCGATCGCATCCTGATTGGTGGCGAATTGCGTTCCCGAGAACAGGCTGCCCATGCCGCTGGCCGCGTTCTCGGCCTTCAGGATGAGGAAGGCCGATTTGGTCGAATACATCGGAGTCGCGACGATGTAGAAATAATAGCCCGCGATGATCGTCGGCAGGAAGACGAAGAACGCCAGCCGCGTCAGGAGCAGCATCAGCTTCTTGCGGCGGCGCGCGGCGAGATCCTTCTGAATCTTCATGATCTCGGCAGCGCGACGCTCTGCCGGGTTGGCCATCTGCGTAGAGGGCAGTTGCGCCTTGCCGCCGGCGGGAACGGTTTGCGGCAGCTGGATCTTGGGGTCGGGACGCGGCGCGGGGGCTTGCGCGGCCTGTCCGGGCGCGGGCGGTTTCGCGCCCCCACCGCCGAAACCTCCAGCCTCCGGCACGACGAGTTCGAGCATATTGGTGCGCTGGAACGGGTCGATGCCGCGGGCACGCAGCAGCCGCACCGCGTCGAAATCGGAGGTCGGGGCAAGACCGTGTTTCTGCGCCACCCGGCGCGCCATGCGCAGCTGACGCCCGGTCAGCCCCTCGCGCCGGATCGCATCCATATCGGTTTCGCCCGCAACCTGGGCGGCCGAGCTCACCTCGCCGGCGCGCGGCGCGGCAGCACCTTTCTGTGAAGGTGCCTGGGGCTGCGTTTCCGACGCTGCGCCACCAGCGGCCTCGTTGGCCGGCGCCTCAGGCGCAGGTGTCTCGATTGCGGCACTGCGGCGGACTCGGAACTTTTTAGCCTTGGGTTTCGTAGTCATAGAGCTGTTTCGCTTCTTCCAAGGTTTCGAACATATGCAACTTGCCATCCATCAGGACAGCCGCCTTGCGCGCGAATTTCTCGAGAATCGGCGGCTGGTGCGAGACGATGATGATCGTCGTGGTGCGCAGCCGCTCGGCGAGAATATCACCGGCCTTCTTGTTGAACTCGGCATCGGTGGAATTCGGCATCCCCTCGTCGATCAAATAGATGTCGAAATCCAGCGCCAGCATCAATGAAAAGGTGAAGCGCGACCGCATGCCGCTGGAATAGGTGCCGATGGGCTGGTCGAAATATTCGCCGAGCCCGCAGAGCCAGCGGCAGAAGCTTTCCACGTAATCCGGGTCGATGCCGTACATGCGGGCGATGAAACGGGCGTTTTCCCGCGCCGAGATCTTCGACACGACCCCGCCCATGAAGCCCAGCGGAAAGGACACCCGGCAGCCGCGCCGGATCTCGCCCTCGTCGGGTTTTTCAAGGCCAGCCATCATGCGGATCAGCGTCGTCTTGCCGGTGCCGTTCGGCGCGAGAATGCCCAGCGACTGACCAAGCTCCACCTGAAACGAGACACGGTCAAGGATCACCTTGCGCTGTGTGCCCGTCCAGAAGGACTTGCTGACCATGTCGAACTCTAACATCACCCTGCCCCGGCTCTGGTTCGCCCCGCTCATAGCAGAAGCGCCTTAAACATGTCTTAGGTGAGGAATTTGGTGACATTATGGCCCAAATTGGAAACAAAGAACAATCGTCCGTCACATCAGGCGGACGATTGCTTTGTGCCAGGCAGCTATGCGGGGCGCGACAGGATCAGGCCAGCGCGCCCCAGGCGAGCCCGGCGATCACCGCGCCGGTGACCGCATAGCCGATATAGGCGGCAAAGACCCGGGGCCTGACCAGCGCCCAGACCGCGACGGCGGCGGGAATGCAGCTCACGCCGCCGGCCACAACAAAGCTCATCGCGGCGCCCGGTGCCATGCCCTGTTGCAGCAGCGCATCCACCAGCGGCACCGCAGCATAGCCGTTGAGATAGGCCGGCGCGCCGACGAACGCCCCCAGCAGGATCGGCCACAGCCCTTCGCCGCCCAGCAGGCCGGCAATCGCGTCGGCGGGCAAGTGGCGCAGCATCACCGCTTCGAGCAAATAGGCCAGCAGCAGCCATTTCAGCAAAAAGACCAGATTGGTGAGCGCCTCGTCGCGGAAGGTCTCGCGCCGTGCGCTCTCCTGCCAGAAGCGCCAGACCGGCTTGCCCTGAAAGGGCTTCTTCACGCCGCAGCAACCGCCGATCTGCGGTTTCTCGCGCAGCGGATCGGCAAAGACCGGGCTGTTCTTGAGCGCCATGGTGCCGACGCCGCCGAGCAGGCCGATTCCCACCGCCGCCGCGGTCTTGCCCACGGCAAAATTCCAGCCCAGCGTGCCCGAGGTGATGAGGAACATCGCCGGATCCATCAGCGGCGAGGCCAGCCAGAACGCCATGACCGCGCTCAGCGGTGCGCCAACCGCGAGTAGCGCGGCGATAAACGGGATCACCTGGCAGGAACAGAAGGGCGAGAGCCCGCCCAAGAGCGCGGCAAAGACGATCATCCGCGTCTCGCGCCCCTCGAAGGCGCGCGACAACAGCGTCTCCGCCCCCGCCGCCTTGACATAGGCCACCGCCAGCACCGCGAAGAGGATGAAGGGCGCCGTACCCGAGAGCGCCTCTGCCGCGAAAGCCACCATCGGCCAGAGCTGCGCGCGCTCTGCCAAAGCGACCGCCAATAGAATGAGGGCGCTTGCCGCCCAGGCCTTGTCGATCTTCGGCAGGCGCCGGGTGAGGGTTGTGGTGTCAGCCATGATCGTGCTCCGGCGCGGCGCAATCGGCGCAGCATTGGGTGAGAAGGAATTCCGACAGCGCCCGCACCTCGTCATAAGCCGCGGCGGCGCAGATGGTGCTGCGGCCCTGCCGGCTCTGCTGAACCAGACCGGCCTGGGTGAGAATGCGCAAATGGTGGGTCAGTGTGGAGCCGGTGACGCCGGTACGTGCACCCAGATCGCCGATGCTCAGCCCCGCAGGACCGGAGCGCACCAGCGCCTTGAGCACGCTGAGGCGCTGCTCGGAACCAAGCGCGGCGAATTTCGAGGCAGCAACTTCCAGCGCCATGTCGGGGAGGAGATCGGGGGGAGACTCATGTTTCATATTTCTAGCATCGTCGAAATGAATGCCTTCGGCAAGTTTTATTTCGATAACCTTCGAAATGATCCCGCCTCTGGCATCCCGCCCCCGTCACGCTTAGCTCTTGGCTATGACCGCCCCGATTGCCGATCTCTCGCAAAAGCTCTCTGCCTGCACGCTCTGCGCCGACCGCTTCGCCGCGACCAAGACCCGCCACGCGCCGCGCCCGGTGGTCTGGTTCGCCCCCGGTGCGCGGCTGCTGATCGCCGGACAGGCGCCCGGGCTGCGCGTGCACGAGAGCGGCCGGCCTTTCGACGACCCGTCGGGCAAGCGCCTGCGCGAATGGCTGGGGATCGACGAGGCCACGTTCTGGGACAAGAGCCGCGTCGCCATCGTGCCCATGGCCTTCTGCTTTCCCGGCTACGATGCCAAGGGCGCCGACCTGCCGCCGCCACCGATCTGCCGCGACACCTGGCACGATGCGCTCTTTGCGGCGCTCGGCGAGGTGCGGCTGCGGATCTATGTCGGCGGCTATGCGCAGCGCTATCACATGGGTGTTAAAACCGGCGTCACCGAGACGGTGCGGAACTGGCGCGACAGCCTTCCGGGTGCAATTCCCTTGCCCCATCCGTCCTGGCGCAATACGGCATGGCTGAAACGCAACCCGTGGTTCGGGGACGAGCTGCTGCCCGTCCTGCGCACCCGCGTCCGCGAGGCCCTGGAATGACCGAAAACACCCCGCTCGATATCGCCCATGCCGCCATGGAGGCCGCCCCCGAGGACGATGCCGCCCGGCTGCGCTTTTACGAGAGGCTCGCCGATTCCGAGCTCTTTGTGCTGCTGACCAAGGAGGCCGAGGGCGATCAGGTGGAGCCCGAGATCTTCGAACTGGCCGATGCCAGCTTCGTGCTGGTCTTCGACCGCGAGGACCGGCTGTCGCAATTCGTCGGCGGGCCCGCGCCCTATGCGGCGCTGTCCGGGCGCGCGGCGGTCAACATGCTGGCCGGTCAGGGCATCGGTCTGGCGGTCAATCTCGAGGTCGCGCCCTCGGCGATCCTGCTCCCCGAGCAGGCGGTGGACTGGCTGGCCGAGACGCTGGGTCACGGCCCGCAGGAGGCCGAGGCGCAGATCGAAGAGGTCCTGCCGCCCGCCGGCCTGCCGGAGGTCCTGGTCACCGCGCTCGACACCAAGCTTGCCACCGCCGCCGGCTTTGCCCGCTGCGCCTGGCTGGCCGGCGTCGCCTATTCCGACGGTGTGCGCAGCCACCTGCTGGCCTTTGCCGGCACCGTGCCCGGCGCCGAGGGCGCGCTGGCCCGCGCGGTGAACGAGGCTCTGGTCTTTTCCGGCATCGAGGCGGGCGCGCTCGACGTGCTCTTCATCCGCGACAGCGACCCGCTCGCGGCCTCGCTCACCCGGGTCGGGCTGCGCTTCGATCTGCCCGAGATCGCCGAACCCGAACGGGTCGAACGCATCGCCCCCGGCTCCGATCCCGACAACCCGCCGATCCTGCGCTAGGACGCACCGCCCTCCGTAGGGCGAGTTTCCAACCCACCAAACCGCAAGACATCACAGACGCCCCAGCTCCTCGCGCAACGTCGGCAGCGTGTCGCCCGGCGCGGGCCTCGCCTCCCACACCGCCCGGGCAATCGCCCGCGCCAGGCAGACGCTCGCCGCGTGACCGATGGCCGAGAGCTGCACCGACGGCACCACCAGATCCTGCGTCCCTGTCGCGGCGGCAAAGACCAGATCGCCGTCCATCGGCGAATGCGCCGGCACGATGGCCCGCCCGATCCCGTCATGCGCCGCCACCGCCATGCGGTGACATTGCGCCTTGTCCAGCACCGCATCGGTTGCCACCACAGCAATCGTGGTGTTGCCGATCCCTGCCATGGCCGAAATCTTGCGACTCTCCGGCAGCGCGGCAAACCCCGCCGGATCCGCCCCCATCCCGCCGAACTCATCGCCGATCTCGAAGGGCGCCGCCCAGAAATGCCGCCCCGAGGGCGTGGTGACGCTGCCCATCGGGTTCACTGCCACCAGCGCGCCCACGGTGATGCCGTCCTCCAGCACAAGGCTGGCCGAGCCGAGCCCGCCCTTGTGCATCGCCGTCTGCGCGCCGCAGCCCGCCCCCGACGCGCCCAGCGCAAAGCCCTCGCCCGCCGCCGCCAGCGCCGTGCGGCCCAGCGCCGGATAGGGGTTCACCCCCCAACCCTTTTCACCGCCATTGAGCAGGTCGAAGATGATCGCCGCCGGCACGATCGGCACCCGTGCCGAGAGCACCTCGAACCCGCGCCCGGCCTCGTGCAGCGCATCCATCACGCCCTGCGCGGCGGCGAGGCCAAAGGCGCTGCCGCCCGAGAGCACCAGCGCATCCACCCCCGGCGCGGTCTTGTCGGGGGCCAGAAGATCGGTCTCGCGCGTGCCGGGCGCACCGCCCATCACCGCCACAGACGCCGTGAACGGCGCCTCCGCCGTCACCACGCTCACCCCGGATTTCAGCGTCACATCCTCGGCATTGCCGACCTTCAGGCCGGGCACATCGGTGATCAGATTGCGGGGTCCGGGGCGCATGACGTTCCTCCTGTCTGCTCTCCCCCTTTTGTCCGACGCCCACCGCCCCCGCGCAAGCCTCTGCGCGTCTTCTCTTTGCAAATACGCCCCTTTGCGACCGTGCCACAGGCGGCGCCTTCAGATACAGCGCCCGCCATCCACCTCCATGCAGACGCCCGTCACCATCGACGCCTCGTCGGAACAGAGATAGAGCGCCGCATTGGCCATGTCCTGCGGCGTCGAGAACCGGCCCAGCGGAATGGTCGAGAGGAATTTCGCCCGCATCTCCGGCGTGTCCTCTCCCAGGAAGCTCGCCAGCAGCGGCGTCTCTCCCGCCACCGGGTTGATCGCATTGACCCGCAAGCCCGCCGGCGCCAGCTCCACCGCCATGGCCCTGGTCGCGGTGTTCATCCAGCCCTTCGAGGCGTTGTACCAACTGAGCCGCGGGCGCGGCGAGACACCGGCGGTGGAGGCCACGTTGAGGATCGCGCCGGCCCCGCGCGCCTTCATGTGCCCAACCAGCGCACGCGCGGTCAGGTAGACCGATTTGCAGTTCACCGCGATGACCCGGTCGAAATCCGCCTCGCCGATCTCCTCCATCGGTGCCGGCAGATGCGTCACCCCGGCATTGTTGACCAGAATATCCACCTGCCCCAGCGCCTCCAGCGCATGACCCGCCATGGCCGTCACGCTGTCGCCGTCCGAGACATCCACCGGCTGCGCGATGCCGCCGCAAGCCTCCGCCACGCGTGCAGCGGCCTCGGCATTGATATCGGCCACCATCACCCGCGCGCCCTCGGCGGCGAAGCGCATGGCGATTCCCTCGCCAAAGCCCGAGCCGCCGCCGGTCACGATGGCGCATTTTCCCTGCAATCTCATATCGTTCTCCTCCCTCGATCCCTGCCTAACCGTGCCGTGCCGCCACTGTCTTCAGCACCGAAAACCCGTAGAGCGCCTCGAACCCCTTCTCGCGCCCGTGGCCGGATTTCCCGACACCGCCAAAGGGCAGCTCCACCCCGCCCCCGGCGCCGTAATTGTTCAGAAACACCTGCCCCGCGCGCAGCTTCTTCGCCAGCCGCATCTGCCGCGCGCCGTCACGGGTCCAGACGCTGGCCACCAGCCCGTAATCGGTGCCGTTGGCGATGCGCAGGGCCTCCTCCTCGGTCTCGAAGGGCACGATCACCTGCACCGGGCCGAAGACCTCGTCCTGCGCCAGCACATGCTCCGGCGGCACCGGACCGAAGAGGCAGGGCTGCACGTAGTGCCCACCCTCCGGCAGATCCTCCGCCAGCGCTGCCCGCGCCAGCAGCGGCAGGTCGGCGCCTTTCGCCAGAAACCCCTCGACCCGCGCCTTTTGCGCCGCGCTGATCAGCGGCCCGACATCGGGATTCGCCATCGCCGGGCCGACCCGCTTGGCAGCATAGGCCTTGGCCATGCGCGCGCAGACTTCGTCCAGCAGCGCGCGCTGCACCAGAATGCGCGAGGAGGCAGAGCAGGTCTGCCCGGCATTCTGCAAGCCGGCATTGACCAGAAACGGCAGCGCCTCGTCGAGATCGGCATCGGAGAACACCAGTTGCGGCGACTTGCCCCCCAGCTCCAGCGTCACCGGCACCACATTGGCGCCCGCCGCCTGCTGCACCGCCGCGCCGGTGCCGACCGAGCCGGTAAAGCTCACATGGTCGATGCCCTTGTGCCCGGCCAGCGCCGCGCCGGCCTCTGCGCCGAGCCCCGGCACGACATTCAGCGCGCCCGCAGGCAGCCCCGCCTCCTGCGCCAGCCGGGCAAAGGCCAGCGCCGTGAGGCAGGCGTCTTCGGCGGGTTTCAGCACGCAGGCATTGCCCATGGTCAGCGCCGCGCCGACCGAGCGCCCGATGATCTGCATCGGATAGTTCCAGGGCACGATATGGCCGGTCACCCCATGCGGCTCGCGCAACGTGTAGACCGTGTAGCCGTCGAGATAGGGGATCGTCGTGCCATGCACCTTGTCCGCCGCCCCGCCATAGAACTCGCAATAGCGCGCCAGCGCCAGCGCATCGGCCCGGGCCTGGCTCAGCGGCTTGCCCACATCCATCGCTTCGAGTTCCGCCAGCGCCTCGGCATGCTCCAGCACCAGGGCAGACAGCCGCGTCAGGAGGCGCCCGCGCTCCAGCGCACTCATCCGTCCCCAGTCGCCCTCCAGCGCCGCCCGCGCTGCGGCCACAGCGTCATCGACATCCGCGCTTGTGGCGCGCGCGATGCGGCCGATCTCCTCTCCCGTCGATGGGTCGCTCAGCGGCAGCGTCTCGGCGCTGTCGCGCCATACCCCGCCAATCAGCATCCGGGCGCTATCGCGCCTCAGGCTGTCCAGCATCGCTCTCTCCTCCTCCCGGTGGCTGCGGCAGGCTCGGCGCCGCGGCCAATAGGGATTTGGTATAGCAATGCCCGGGTCTGTCAAACACCGCCTCGGTCGGCCCCTGCTCGACGATCTCGCCCGCGCGCATGACGAGCACCCGGTCGGTGATGCCGCGCACCACGCTCAGATCGTGCGAAATGAAGAGATAGGTCAGCCCGTATTGCCGCGAGAGATCGGCGATCAGATCGAGGATCTGCGCCCGCACCCGCACATCCAGCGCCGAGACCGCTTCGTCGAAGATCACCAGCTCGGGCCGGATGATCAGCGCCCGCGCAATGGCGATGCGCTGACGCTGACCACCGGAAAAGGCGTGGATATAGCTCTCCGCATGCGCGGGTTGCAGCCCGACGGCGGTGAGCGCCTCGGCGATGGCGTGTTCGCGGGTGGCGCCCTTTGGCGGATCCGGCAGCAGGTGAAACGGCTCGGCAATGAGCCGGCCCACCTTGTGGCGCGGATTGAAGGAGCCATAGGGGTCCTGAAACACCACCTGCACTCGGCGGCGCACCGACGGGTCCGGGCGGCCCTGCGAATAGACCGGCATGCCGTCGAGCGTGATCTCCCCCGCCTGCACCGGTTCCAGTCCGAGGATCGCGCGGGCGAGCGTGGATTTCCCGCAGCCCGACTCGCCCACCAGCCCGACGCGCTCCCCGCGCCGGATCTCGAAGCTTACGCCGTTCACCGCGATGAGCCCCGGTGCCGGGGCGAAGAGCGCCCGCCGCCCGGGATAGCGGCGGGTAACCTCGTCCACGCGCAACAGCGGCGCCTCGGCCCGCGCCCCGGGCAGATCGGCCCGGTGCCGCGACGCCTCGAAAAGCTGGCGGGTATAGGGGTGACGCATCTCCCGGAACAGCGCCCGCGTCTCACCCTGCTCCACAATTCGCCCCGCTTTCATCACCGCGATCCGGTCGGCCATTTCCGAGACCACCGCGAGGTCATGGGTGATCATCATCAGCCCCATGCGCTCCTCGCGCACCAGATCGCGCAGCAGATCGAGAATCTGCGCCTGCGTCGTCACATCGAGCGCCGTGGTCGGCTCGTCGGCGATCAGCAGGCGCGGGCGCAAAGCGATGGCCATGGCGATCACCACCCGCTGACGCTGCCCGCCCGAGAGCTCATGCGGAAAGCGCGAGGGCGGCACCCGCTCTGCCGGCAGCCCCACCCGCGCCAGCACCTCCGCCGCGCGCACACGCGCGGCGGCGCGCGGCATCGCCTTGTGCACGAGGATGGTCTCGGCCACCTGATCGCCGATCCGCATCACCGGGTTGAGCGCGGTCATCGGTTCCTGAAAGATCATGCCGATCTCGCGCCCGCGCAGCGCGCAAAGCCGCGCTTCGGATAGGCCCAGAAGATCGGCCCCGCCCAGCCGCAACGCGCCCCGGGTCTCGGCGGCAGGCGGCAGGAGCCCGATGGTGGCGAGCGCCGTCATCGACTTGCCCGAGCCGCTCTCGCCGGTCAGCGCGACGATCTCGCCCGGCGCGATCTCCAGCGAGATATCGTCGAGGATCTGCCTGCCATGGATATGCAGCGACAGGCGGTCGATTTCGAGCAGCCGGGGCGCTGCCCCGTCGCGGCCCTGCCGCGACTCCCCGGGATATTTGGAGCCAATGGAAACACTCATGCGCGCACCACCCGCAGGCGGGGATCGAGCCGGTCGCGCAGCCCGTCGCCGAGAAGGTTCAGCCCCAGAACCATGAGCACGATGGCGAGCCCCGGCAGGATCGCCACATGCGGCGCCAGCGCCACCATGGTCTGCGCATCCGCGAGCATCCGCCCCCAGGAGGGCACCGGCGGCTGCGCGCCGAGCCCGACATAAGAAAGCCCCGCCTCGGCGAGGATGCCCAGCGAGAACTGGATGGTGCCCTGCACGATCAGCAGGTTGGCAATATTGGGCAGGATGTGCTCGGCGCTGATGCGGGGCGCGGATTTGCCCGCCACCCGCGCCGCCATGACGAATTCGCGCGTCCAGAGCGGCAGCGCCGCGCCGCGTGCCAGACGGGCGAAGACCGGGATGTTGAAGATGCCGATGGCGATGATCGCGTTGGTGGCGCCGGGGCCGAAGATCGCGGTGATCAGAATGGCGATGACAAGGCTCGGAAAGGCAAAGATCAGGTCGTTGCCGCGCATGATGACCTCGTCGAGCCAGCCGCCCCTGCGCGCCGCCGCCGCCAGGCCCAGCGGCACACCCGCCCCCATGCCGATGCCCACCGCCACAAGCGCCACGGCAATGGAGGTACGCGCGCCGACCATGATCATCGACAGGATATCGCGACCGAAATGATCGGTGCCCAGCCAATGCGCCGCCGAGGGCGGTTGCAGCCGCTCGGCGATCACCAGCGCGCCGGTGTCGTAAGGCGTCCAGAGGAAGGAGAGCAGCGCCGCGCCGGTGAAGAGCGCGGTGAGCAGCGTGCCGAGGATCAGGTTGCGGCTCATCGCGCCGCCCTCAGCCGGGGATCGGCGGCGGCATAGGCGAGATCTGTGAGGAAGTTCACCGAGATCACCGCAAAAACCAGCAGCATCACCACCGATTCAACCACGATCAGGTCACGCTGGGTGATCGCCTGAAAGATCAGCCGCCCGAGCCCGGGCAGAAAGAACACCTGCTCGATGATGATCGCGCCCGCCAGCAGGAAGGAGAATTGCAGACCGAGGATCGTCAGCACCGGAATGAGCGCATTGCGCACCCCGTGGCGCCAGAGCGCCTGCCGGCGCGACAACCCCTTTGCCCGCGCGGTGCGGATGAAATCCTCGTGCAGGATGTCGATCAGCGAGGAGCGCATGACCCGCGCCAGGATCGCCGCCTGCGGCAGCGCCAGTGCCACCGCCGGCAGGGTCAGCGCCTTGAGCGCGGCCAGCGGCGTCTCCCATCCGGGAAAGCCGCCGGCGCTGAACCAGCGCAGCTTCAGCGCAAAGAGCAGCACCAGCAGCATGGCGAACCAGAAATTCGGCACCGCGATGCCGAGCTGCGTCGCCCCCATCACCCCGATATCGCCCGCCCGCCCGCGCCGCGCGGCGGCATAGATCCCCGCCGGGAAGGCGATCAGCGTCGAGAGCGTCAGCGCGTAGAGCGCCAGCGGCAGCGACACCCAGAGCCGCTCCGTCACCATCTGCGCCACTGGCGCGCGATAGGTGTAGGAGGTGCCGAAATCGCCCTGGAGCATGCCGCCGATCCACGCCAGGTAACGCTCCCATTTCGGCAGGTCGAGCCCGAGCTCCGTGCGCAGCGCCGCCACCGTATCGGGGCGCGCATTTATGCCCAGCATATAGCTCGCCGGATCGCCCGGCGCGACCTCGACCACCAGAAAGATGACCAGCGAGGCGACCGCGAGGCTGACAGCGAGAATGGCCAGTCGTTTCAGCGCATAAGAGAGCATGGGCCGAGCCTATGCGGCAGCGCGGCGCGGGTCCAGCGGGATCGCCGGCGCAGGCACCACGGCGGCGGGACAGCGTTTTGCGGCTTTCGCCGGATCGCCGAAGCCCGTATCCCGCTCTCCATGCACCCGATCGCCGCCCCCTTCCCGTCTGCAAGAGCCCCGACATGATCGCTTTGTGTTTCGAAAACGCCCGCGTGCTGCGGCCCGGTGGCTGGGATCATGCGCCGCTCGCCATCGCCGACGGCAAGATTGTCGATGAGTCGGATGCGCGGCGGGTGGATCTGACGGGCTATGACATCCTGCCCGGCATCGTCGACGCCCATGGCGACGGGTTCGAGCGGCACATGGCGCCGCGCCGGGGCGCGCTGCGGGAGAGGGCCTCCGGGGTGGTGGCCTGCGCGGCGGAGCTGGCGGCCAATGGCATCACCACGGCGATGCTGGCGCAGTTCTGGTCCTGGGAAGGCGGCATGCGCGGGCCGGAATTTGCCGAGGAGGTCTTTGCCTCGGTGGCCGAGGTGGCGCCCACGGTGCCGGTGGACCTGCGGCTGCAATTGCGGCTGGAGACGCATTTCCTCGACAGTTTCGACGCGGCGGAGGCGGCAATGGCGCGCTGGGGGATCGGCTATGTGGTGTTCAACGACCACCTGCCGCATGCCCGGCTCGCCGAGGGGCGCAAGCCGCCGCGCCTGACCGGGCAGGCGCTGAAATCCGGGCGCTCGCCCGAGGCGCATCTGGCGCTGATGCAGGCGCTGCATGGCCGCCGCGACGAGGTGCCCACCGCGCTGGATGCACTCTGCGCGCGGCTGGCGGCGCGGGGCGTGCGCATGGGCAGCCATGACGACCGCAATGCGGACACCCGCGCGCTCTGGCGCGGGCGCGGCGCCCATGTGTCGGAGTTTCCGGAGACGCTGGAGGCGGCACGGGCGGCGCGCGAGGGCGGCGATTCGGTGGTGCTGGGCGCGCCCAACGTGGTGCGCGGGGCGAGCCATGCGGGCAATATCGCCGCGTCCGAGCTGATCGCGGCGGAGCTCTGCGACGCGCTGGCCTCGGATTACCACTACCCCGCCCCGGCGCGCGCCGCCTGGCGCTGCGTCGAGCTGGGCCTGCTCGACGAGGTGGCGGCCTGGCGGCTGGTCTCGGAAGGGCCGGCGCGGCTTCTGGGGCTGGAGGACCGGGGGCGGCTGGAGCCCGGGCTGCGCGCCGATCTGGTGGTGATGGCGCGCGAAACCCGGCGGATCGTGATGACCGTGGCGGGCGGAGAGGTGGCCTGGCTGTCGGGCGGGATCGCCGAGCGGCTGATCTAAAGCGCGCGGCGCGTCAGCCGCGCACGATTCGGTTCACATGGCCCATCTTGCGGCCCGGCTTCACCGCCTCCTTGCCATATAGGTGGATTGCCGTATCCGCCTCGCCCGCAAGCTCGGGCAGCTTGTCGAGATCGTCGCCGATCAGGTTCTCCATCTGCACATCGGCATAGCGGCTGCCATCGCCCAGCGGCCAGTTGGCGACGGCGCGGATATGCTGCTCGAACTGGTCGATGGTGCAGCCGTTCTGCGTCCAGTGGCCGGAATTGTGCACGCGCGGCGCGATCTCGTTCACCAGCAGGCCCTGCGGCGTCACGAAAAGCTCCACCCCCATGACGCCCACATAGTTCAGCGCATTGAGGATCTTGGCCGCCAGCAGCACCGCGTCGGTGCGCTGCGCCGTGCTCAGCCGTGCGGGCACGGTGGTGGTGCGCAGGATGCCCTCGCGATGGATGTTCTCGCCCGGATCGTAGCAGGCAACCGCGCCATCGGCGCTGCGCGCGGCGATGACAGAGACCTCGTGCGTGAAGGTAACGAAGCCTTCGAGGATCGCCGGCGCACCACGCATCTCCCCCAGCGCGGCAGCCGCCTCGTCGGAGCTCTGGATGCGCACCTGCCCCTTGCCGTCATAGCCGAAACGCCGGGTCTTGAGGATCGCCGGGGTGCCGATGATCTCCAGCGCCTGGGTCAGGCTTTCGGCATCGGTGATATCGGCGAAAGGCGCGGTGGTGAGGCCGAGATCGGTGAGAAAGGTCTTTTCCGTCAGCCGGTCCTGGCTGACCCGAAGCGCCTCGCGCCCGGGGCGGATCGGACAGAGCGCCTGAAGCGTGTCGAGCGCGTCGGTGGGGATGTTCTCGAACTCGTAGGTGATCACATCGACCGAGGCGGCAAAGGCTTCGAGCGCGGCCTTGTCGTCATAGGAGGCAGTGGTGACCCGATCCGCCAC
Source organism: Salipiger abyssi (assembly GCF_017311415.1). Classification (GTDB taxonomy): domain Bacteria; phylum Pseudomonadota; class Alphaproteobacteria; order Rhodobacterales; family Rhodobacteraceae; genus Salipiger; species Salipiger abyssi_A. Next base: position 101,986 of record NZ_JAEKIS010000010.1, read on the forward strand.
ATGACCGGCGGGTGGCGCCATGCCCGGCTCGTAGATATGGCAGCGCAGGCCCAGACGGCTGGCCGCGACCGACAGCATGCGGCCGAGCTGGCCACCGCCGAGAATGCCGATGGTGGCGCCCTGAGGGAGTTGGTCGGTCATGATCTGCCTCCGGTCACGTATCTGCGGCGGTTCTGTCGCGAAACGGCGCCCGCCGCAAGCGCTCAGTCGCGCTGCGGCTCGTCGGGGATGGAGGCGGAGAGCGCCGCGCGCCAGGCATCGAGCCGGTCGGCGAGCGCGGAATCCTGAAGCGCGAGGATACCCGCCGCCATCAGCCCGGCATTGGCCGCCCCGGCCCCGCCGATGGCCATGGTGCCGACGGGAAAGCCGCGCGGCATCTGCACGATGGAATAGAGGCTGTCGACGCCGGAAAGCGCCCGGGTCTGCACCGGCACGCCGATCACCGGCACGCGGGTTTTCGAGGCCATCATGCCCGGCAGATGCGCGGCCCCACCGGCACCGGCGATGATCACCTGAAGACCGCGCCCGGCGGCCTCCTTGCCATAGCTCCAGAGCCGGTCGGGCGTGCGGTGGGCCGAGACGATCCTGACCTCATAGGCCACGCCCAGCTCGTCCAGAATGTTCGCCGCCTCTTCCATGGTGGGCCAGTCCGACTGGCTGCCCATGATGATGCCGACCTTGACCGTCTCTTCCGCCATCGCGTGCCCCCGTTTGTCACGAAACACGCACTATAGCGGCTGGCCGCCCCTTGTCCATCGGCAGGGGCGGCCAAGGCAGGCGGCGCTCAGCCTGCCAGCTTGTCCTGGGTGTTGGTGTCGAAATCCGAGGCCTCGTGACGCTCGTGCAGCTGCTCCGAAGGCTCTCCGAAGACCCGGTTCACCATGCGGCCGCGGACAACCGCCGGACGCGCGTCGATCTCCTTCGCCCAGCGCTGGAGGTTCTTATAGCTCTCAACGTCGAGGAACTCACCCGCCTCATAGGAACGGCCCAGCGCCATATTGCCGTACCAGCACCAGATCGCGATATCGGCAATCGTGTAATCGTCGCCGGTCATATAGCGGCGCTCTGCCAGGTTACGGTCGAGCACGTCGAGCTGGCGCTTGGTCTCCATCGCGAAGCGGTCGATGGGATACTGCATCTTGTAGGGCGCATAGGCGTAGAAATGCCCGAAGCCACCGCCGACATAAGGCGCGCTGCCCATCTGCCAGAACAGCCAGGAGAGCATCTCGGGCCGGTCTTCCGCCTTGCCGAGGAAGGCTCCGAATTTCTCCGCCAGATGCAGCAGGATGGCGCCGGATTCGAACACCCGCACCGGCGCCGTGCCGGAGCGATCCAGCAGGGCCGGGATCTTGGAGTTCGGGTTGATCCCGACAAAGCCCGAACCGAACTGATCGCCATCGCCGATGCGGATCAGCCAGGCGTCGTATTCGGCCCCGGTATAGCCCGCCGCCAGCAGCTCTTCGAAGAGGATCGTCACCTTCTGCCCGTTGGGGGTGGCGAGGCTATAGAGCTGGAACGGATGCTTGCCGACCGGCAGTTCCTTGTCATGGGTGGGCCCCGCGATGGGCCGGTTGATCGAGGCGAACTGGCCGCCGCTCTCCTGATCCCAGGTCCAGACCCGGGGCGGGGTGTAGTCTTCGCTCATGGCTGCGTTTCCCTATTTCTGTTCGCCCGATGAACCTAACTCCGGAATCCCGGATTGCCAGACGCCGCGATATGCCGATTTGCGCAAAGCGGCTGTTGCTGGACGCACAGACAGACCGGGGCTGCCTCGCCCGAGCGTCGAGCACACAGGAAAAAGGGCGGACCCGCAGGCCCGCCCCCTTTTCATCCGGTGTGTCGGGCCGCTTACGGCTCCAGCGACAGCGCCACGAAGCGCGGATCGCCGCCCCGGCGCACCAGCAGCAGCAGCGACTTGCGCCCGGCGGCCTCGGCTTCTTCGATCTGGCCTTCCAGATCCGCGACCGTCAGAACCTGGACTTGGCCCGCCTCGGTGATCACGTCACCGGCGCGCAGCCCCTTCTCGAAGGCTTCCGAGGTCTCGTCCACCGCCGTCACGGCAAGCCCCTTGGCACTCACCGGCAGGTCCATCTCGTCGCGCAGCTCCTGCGTCAGCGGGCTCAGCGTCAGGCCGAGCATCTCCATTTCCGAGGGCTCTTCCGGGGTCACTTCCTGCGAGGCGGGGAAGGTGCGCTCCGCCTCTTCGCGTCGGCCCAGCGTCACCAGCAGTGTCTCGGTCTTGCCGTTGCGGTTCACCACCACGCGGACGGCCTTGCCGACCTCGGTGTTGCCGACGATGCGGACGAGCTGGCGGGTATCCTCGATCTCGCGACCATCAAAGCTCACGATCACGTCGCCCGCTTCCATGCCGGCTTCCATCGCCGGGCCCTCGGGCACGTCGGAGACCAGCGCGCCCTTGGCGGAGGCGAGGCCCAGCGCTTCGGCGACATCGTCGGTCACGTCCTGAATGCGCACGCCCAGCCAGCCGCGGCGGGTCTCGCCATATTGCTTGAGCTGGTCGACCACCTTGGTCACCACGTTGGAGGCCATGGAGAAGCCGATGCCGATGGAGCCGCCATTGGGCGACAGGATCGCGGTGTTCACGCCGATCACATCGCCGTTCATGTTGAAGAGCGGCCCGCCCGAGTTGCCACGGTTGATGGCGGCATCGGTCTGGATGTAATCGTCATAGGTGCCCGAGAGCGCCCGGTTGCGGGCGGAAACGATGCCGGCCGAGACCGAAAAGCCCTGGCCCAGCGGGTTGCCCATCGCCATCACCCAGTCGCCGACGCGGGCCTCGTCGCTATTGCCGAAATTGACGAATTTCAGCGGTTCGTCCGCATCGACCTTGAGCAGGGCGATATCGGTGTTGCGGTCGGTGCCGACCAGCGTTGCAGGCAGGGTGAAGCCCTCGAAGAACTCGATCTCGATCTCGTCGGCGCCGTCGATGACGTGGTTGTTGGTGACGATATATCCGTCTTCGGAGATCACGAAGCCGGACCCCAGCGCCGAGGAGCGGCGCGGACGCTCGCCCTGCGGGCCGTTGCGGTCCTGGAATTCGCGGAAGAAATCCTCGAAGGGCGAGCCTTCGGGAACGATGCCCTGCGGCCCGGTGCGCCCGGCCACCATCGTAGAGGTGGTGATATTGACCACCGAGGGGCTGATGCGCTCGGCCAGATCGGCAAAGCTCTCCGGAACGCCGCGCGCCTGCGCCATGAGCGTCTGGGATATGATGAGGAACATCGACAGCGTCGCAAGCCAGAACAGCCGAAGCGGCGTGGCGTTGTCGCGTGTCACAGCAAGTGCTTGGGGTTTCACCTGGGTCTCCTTCTTTGCGGCGGAGGGCCGCGCGTGAGGGCGCGTGCAGCTCCTCAGCCTCCTCTGTAATGAGGCTAACATAGGACGCGCCGAGCGCCACCAAAGAAAAGGTTGCAGAGGATCAACCCCATGTGAAACGCCGGTGATGCTCCGAGATCGGCGTCTAGGGCTGCCCGATCGCGTTGAACAGGGTCGCTGCTCCGATCAGACAGCAGGCTCGCGACCAGCGCCCCGAAACAGCCTCAGTGGCGGGAATCACGGACGCAGGGAACGGATATCGGGCAGGCTGAGAAAGCCTGCCGTTACGACCGCCGCAACCGGCCTTGCGCGACCTCCGAAAGCGTCGTGCGAGCGGATCACCGACAGAATACTCGTTAAATCAAGTTCTTAAAGGCGCTTCTCCGCGCTGTGAGCGCATGGCCGCCCCGACCGGGAAGTGTCACGGCGCATCCGAACGATCCTTGATCAATTAACTTAATTCAATTAATTTAATTTTGTTAAGTTTCATCAGAGCATCTCCCATGGCCCGCCCCCGCAAGACCCAGCAGATCGACATTCGCGCCCGCGCCATCGCGGAAACCATCCGCCTGCTCGACGAAAAGGCGGCAACGGCGATCACGCTTTCCGAGGTGGCTGTGGCGGTCGGATGCCGCGCGCCTGCCCTTTACACCCATTTCGCCAACAAGGATGCGCTGCTGCGCGCCGTTCACGACGCCGGATTCCGCATGATGCTCGAGGAAAAGCTCGCCCTCGCCGCGCGTCACGAGGGCGACGCCTTCGCCCGTCTGCGCGAGGGCGGCCATGCCTATCTGCGCTTTGCCTTCGAGCGACCGGGCCTCTACCGGCTGATGTTCTCCCCTCCGCCTCTCGTCGTCACAGACGAGAACCCATTCGCCACCGATGCCGGCGCCGCCTGCCTCGCCGCCCTGCGCTCCGCCGTGCGCAGCTGTCAGGCGGCGGGCTATCTGCCCGCCGAAGACGATGCGCAGACGGCCTTCACACTCTGGGCGGCGGTCCATGGCGCGGCCTCGCTGGTCTTGCAGGACCGCGCACCGGCCGCCGACCGCGACGGCGCCCGTGCCGCCGCCATGGCCACCGTCGATATGCTGATGGGCTTTATCGGCGCCACCCGGCCCCCGCTTTCCTGACACCAACCGAAAGACACCGTCATGACCCGCCGCCCCTTGGCCATTGCCGCCACCGTCATCGCCCTGCCCGTGCTCGGCCTCGCTACCTGGATCGGCATCTCGACCCTGCTCACCGAGCGCGAGATCGCCGGCCGCGTCGCCTCGGTCCGCCAGATCGCCGAAGATTACGGCCCCGTTGCGGTCAAGGCCGATGCCTTTGCCGAGCTGCCGGCACCCGTTCAGCGCTATCTGCGCTTTGCCGTGCCCGAACTGTCCTCGCCTTATCACTTCGTGCATGTGGCCGAACGCGGCGACTTCCGGCGCCCGCTGATGGAGGCGTTCGAGCCGACCCGCGCCTCACAGAACATCGCCGTAGCGACGCCCGCGCTGATGTTCGATGCCACCACACCGATGATGACGGTGCTCTGGGCGCGGCCCTACGATTACTTTGCCGAGGGCAAGATGGTGATGCGGGCAAAGATCGCCTCGACCCTCACCGTGGTGGACGAGCGCGAAAGCGAGGTGCTGAACCGCATCTCGCTGCGTCGCTGGCTACTGGAAAGCCCGCTCTTCCCCATGGCGCTGCTGCCCGGCGGCCCGGTCAGCTGGGAAGCCGTCGACGCGCACCACGCCCGCGCCACGGTATCGGGTTTCGGGCTCGAAGCCTCGATGGTCGCGCAATTCCGCGAGGATGGCAGCCTGGAGAGCTTCCTGGCCGAAGAGGACGGGGATCTGAACACGCCCTATCACGGGTCCGGCGAATATTCCTGGCGCGGCGACTATCGGGAGGTTCAGGGGATGATGATCCCGCACAGTTTCATCACCGCGCGCGCGGCGGGCGGCGAAACCTTTCCGTTCTGGCAGGGCGAGGTGACCGAGATCGCTTTCGAATAAGGCACCGGGCGCGACGGGTCGGGGAGGCATATCCTCTCTCATCCGCCGCGCCCCAGAACGCTATGGCCGCTTGGGCGCATAGATGGTAAGCCCGGCCTAGATCCCTTGTCGATTGGACCAGTCCCATGCCCGGCCTCACCCCCGAAGGCACCAAGCTCGTTTCCGAGATCGCGGCACGCCACGGCGTGTCGACCGGCGCGGTCGAGACCCTGCTCTTTGCGTTGGTCGCCGGGAACGGCACGCAGGCGCAATTCGATCACCCGGATCTCGGCGGCATGGGTCAGTGGTCGCAGGGCGGCATGACCATGGTCGGCAATATGTTCGACAATGCGCTCAAGGCACGGGTCGATGCGCTGTGCTCGGAACTTGCGGGCGTGCTGGCCAACCACCCGCCGCTGATCCACAGGCCTGCGGCCACGGGGATGCAGAGCCAGTCGCAATCGAACGGCGGCAACAGCAGCCTGTTCCTGCCCGGCGGCGCCGGGGCCTCCGCCTGGCCCGCAGAGCTGGGCATGCCCTCCTCCACCGGCGCGCAGAACAATCTGCGCTACGCCTTCTTTCCCGAAACCCACCGGCTGGCCATAGATATCGCCGGTCGGATGGAGATCTTCGACACCGGCGATCACCGGATCTCTGGCGTGTCGCAACAGCAAAGCGGCGATCAGTCGCTGACCTTCGTCAGCCAGTACGGTCTGGTCCGGCTCGCTGACTTGCCCAAGGTCGATCTGGGTGCGGCAGAGCCCGCACCCGCAACGCCCGCGCCGCAGCAGGCCGCGCCGGCGGCACCTGCACCCGCCCCAGCCGATCCGGAGCCGCAGCCACCGGCCGCACCCGAACCGTTCGCCGCAGAGCCTCTTGCAGAGGAGCAGCAGCCCGCGGCACCGCAGGCAAAGACGATGGAAACGGATTCCGACGCGATCATTGCCCTGATCCGCAAGCTCGCCGATCTTCGCGAGGGCGGCATCCTCACCGATGCGGAATTCGAGGCGAAAAAGCAGGAACTGCTTTCCCGCCTCTGAGCTGCGTCAGCCCGCCAGCACGCTGCGGCGGCAGTCGCGGAAGCGCTCGACCATGAGCCGGTATTCCGTCGGGATGTCACGCATCGAAACCATGCCCACGGGCACACCCTCGGCGGTAACCACGGGCAGGTGACGAAATCCGCCCTCACTCATGCGTGTCTGCGCCTCGGCCAGACTGTCGCGCCGCCGCACGGTGACGGGATCGGTCGTCATGATCTCCTCCACCCGAGTCTTGGACACCGGGCGCCGGGCCGACACGCAACGGCGCAGCACATCGCGCTCGCTCAGGATTCCGACAAGCCTGCCGTCGCGCAGAACGGCGAGCGCGCCGATATTGCGCCGCGCCATGAGGCTGCACGCGGCCTCGACGCTGTCTTCGGGGCCAATGGCGGACAGTTGCCGCCCCTGCAAAAACTGCTCTATCGACGTGATGGTCATAATGGTCTCCGAAAAATAATGAGATCTGAAATGTCAGAGCTTCATCATAGCCGTGCCCTCGGAGCGCGGCAGTCCGGGATTCCCGACCTCGCTGCCTGTTCCGGCAAAGAAGCATGTTTCGCTTTTGTTCGCGCCGTCCTATCTATCGGGGCATGACAGAGCTTCCCGCTTCCCTTCAGGGCTGGTTCGACCGGCGCGGCTGGCAGATCCATCCGCATCAGCGCGACATGCTGGATCGCGCCGATGCGCCCTGCCTGCTGCTCATCGCGCCCACCGGTGGCGGCAAGACGCTGGCGGGGTTCCTGCCGACGCTGACGGAACTGGCCGAGGCGCCGCGCGACGGGCTGCACACGCTCTATATCTCGCCGCTGAAGGCGCTGGCCGCCGATATCCGGCGCAACCTGCTGATCCCCATCGAGGAGGCCGGGCTGCCGATCCGGGTCGAGGACCGCACCGGCGACACGCCGTCGAGCCGCAAGAAGCGCCAGCGTGCCGACCCGCCGCAGATCCTGCTGACCACGCCGGAATCGCTGGCGCTGCTCACCTCCTACGAAGACGCGCCGCGCATGTTTGCCGGGCTGCAACGGGTGGTGGTCGACGAGATCCACGCGCTGGCCGAAAGCAAGCGCGGCGACCAGCTCATGCTGGCGCTGGCGCGGCTTCAATCCATGTGCCCCGGCCTGCGGCGGGTGGGGCTTTCGGCCACGGTCGAAGACCCGCAGGCCATCGCCACGCTGCTGGCGCGCCACCCCGACCCTTGCGAGATCCTTCAGGCCGATCCGGGGCCGGAGCCCGATATCTCCATGCTGGTCGCCGAGGAGGCGCCGCCCTGGTCCGGCGGCGGCGCGGCCTATGCCATTCCTGCCGTGCTGGAAGAGGTCAAACGCCACCGGACCACGCTCATCTTTCACAACACCCGCGCCCAGGCCGAGATCTTTTTCCACAAGCTCTGGCTCGCCAACGAGGACGCGCTGCCCATCGGCATCCATCACGGCTCGCTGGATCGCGGACAGCGCGAAAAGGTCGAGGCGGCGATGGTGCGCGGCGATTTGCGCGCCATCGTCTGCACCGGCTCGCTGGATCTGGGCATCGACTGGGGCGATGTGGATCTGGTGATCCAGATCGGCGCGCCGAAAAACGTCAAGCGGCTGGTGCAGCGGATCGGGCGGGCCAATCACCGCTACAACGCGCCGTCAAAGGCGCTGCTGGTCCCCGCCAACCGCTTTGAAGTGGTGGAGTGCCGCGCCGCATTGGAGGCGGTACGCGACCGCGATCTGGATGGCGAGACGCGCGGGCGCGGGCCGCGCGATGTGCTCTGCCAGCATATCCTGATCGCCGCCTGCGCCGGGCCGTTCGAGGCGGACGCGCTTTATGCCGAGATGATCACGGCGGGCGCCTATGCGGATCTGACGCGGGAGGAGTTCGACGCCTGTCTCGATTTCTGCGCCACCGGGGGCTATGCGCTGCGCGCCTATGACCGCTGGCAACGCCTCTTGCAGCGCCCGGACGGGCTCTGGCAGTTGCGCGATCCGCGCTCGGCGACGCGCATCCGGCAGAATCTCGGCACGATCCAGGACACCGATACGCTCAAGGTGAAATGGCGCGGCCGTGGCGGCGCACCGCTGGGCGAGATCGAGGAGGGCTTTGCCGCCTCGCTCACCAGGGGCGACACCTTCCTGATCGGCGGGCAGATCGTGCGCTATGAGGGGCTGCGCGAGCTGGTGGTCGAGGTCACCCGCGACGCCGCCCGCAAGCCCAAGATCGCCGCCTTCATGGGCACCAAATTCTCCACCTCCACCCAGCTCTCCACCCGCATCGTCGAGATGTTCCAGCAGGAGACCTGGCCGGAGCTGCCGCAGCATACTGCCGACTGGCTGCGGCTCCAGCGCGAGGTGTCGCGCCTGCCCGAACCCGGGCGGCTGCTGATCGAGAGCTTTCCGCATGACGGGCGCGAACAGCTCGTGGTCTACGGCTTTGCCGGGCGCAACGCGATGCAGACGCTGGGACTGCTGCTGACCAAGCGCATGGAGGAGGAGGGGCTGGCGCCGATGGGCTTTGTCTCCTCCGATTACGCCGTGCTGATCTGGGGGCTCGACGCGGTGAGCGACCCGGCGCCGCTCTTCGATCTGGAGCGGCTGGAGGCGGGGCTGGAGACCTGGCTGGCGGGCAACGCGGTGATGAAACGCACCTTCCGCGCCTCGGCCACCATCGCCGGGCTGATCGAGCGCAACACAGCCGGGCAGCGCAAGAGCGGTCGGCAGGCCACCATGTCGTCGGATATCCTCTACGACACGCTGGTGAAATACGACCCAGGCCATCTGCTCTTGCGGATCACCCGCGAAGAGGCGATGCGCGGGCTGGTGGATTTCGCCCGCATCCGCGAGATGTGCCAGCGGGTGGGCGACCGGATCGACCTCGTCCGGCTGGAGCGCGTCACGCCGCTCTCGGCGCCGCTGTTCCTGGAGCCCGGGCGGGTACCCATCGCGGGCTCGGCGGATGAGCGGCTGATACAGGAGGAGATCACGGCGCTGCTGGACGAGTCGGGGCTGGCGCAGATCGGGGCGGGGCATGGCTGAGTTGTGTGACCTCTGCCCGGCGCGGCACCCTTTGGCGGGTGGAGTGACGTGAGTATTTATCGGAAAGATGAAAGGGCCGGGTCGGAGCAGATGGCGGGGCTGGCATTCGGATTTCGGCGGGCAGAACTGGTGGCACTGGGCTCGGGCGGGCTCTACTGGCCGGATGAGGCGCTGCTGGTGGTGTCGGATCTGCATTTCGGCAAATCCGCGCGGCTCGCGGCGGTGGGCGGCGCGGCGCTGCCGCCCTATGAGACGCGCGAGACGCTGCTGCGGCTGGAGGCGGATCTGACGGCGACGGGCGCGCGCCGGGTGATCTGCCTCGGCGACAGTTTCGACGCGGAGGGCATCGCCGAGGCGCTTCCCGAGGAGGAACGGCTGTGGATCGCGCGGTTGCAGGCGGGGCGCGACTGGGTCTGGATCGAGGGCAATCACGATCCCGGCCCGGTGGATCTGGGCGGCACCCATCTTGCCGAGATGGTGCTCGGGGCGCTGGTGTTCCGCCATATCGCGGTGCCGGGGGCAGAGGGCGAGGTCTCGGGGCATTACCATCCCAAGGCACGGCTGCGGCTGCGCGGGCGCAGCCTGTCGCGGCCCTGTTTCCTGGTCGATCACGCGCGGCTGATCCTGCCCGCCTATGGCGCCTATACCGGCGGGCTGCGCAGCGATCACGCGGCTCTGAGGGCGCTGATGGCGCCAGAGGCGCGGGCGATCCTGACCGGGCCGCAGCCGGTTGCGATCCCGATGCCGCGCGGCTGAGGCTTGCCAGCGCGCCGCGCCCGTGATCGAGTGCGGGTCATGGATCTCGACACGCGTATCAGGGCCAGTTTCGCCCGCCAGAACATGATGCAGACGCTGGGCGCTCGACTGGTCTCGGTCGCACCCGGCGCGGTGAGCATCGAGGCGGCGATCCGCCCCGATCTGCAACAGCAGCTGGGCTATGCCCATGCGGCGCTGGCCTTTGCCATCGGCGACAGCGCGGCGGGATATGCGGCGCTCTCGGTGATGCCGGAGGACAAGGAGGTCGTGACCTCGGAGATGAAGGTCCACCTGCTGGCGCCCGCCGTGGGAGAGACGCTGATCGCCCGCGGGCGGGTCATCAAGCCCGGGCGGCGGCTGGTGATCGTCAGTGCCGATATCTATGCGGTGGCGAATGGCAAAGAAACCCATGCCGCCCTGCTCACCGGCACCACCGTTCCCGTATAATGCCTGTGCCACCAAGGGGCGGTAGGGTGGGCAATCCTGCCCACCGCTGTGCTCAGGCGGTGAGACCTTCGGGCTCGGCCAGACCGTTGGCGCGACACGCCGCCGTCACCGTATTGGCCAGCAGGCAGGCGATGGTCATCGGCCCCACCCCGCCCGGCACCGGGGTGATCGCGCCGGCCACCTCGACGCAGCTGTCGTAATCGCAATCGCCCACCAGACGGGTCTTGCCTTCGCCCTTCTCGGGCGCGTCAATGCGGTTGATGCCCACGTCGATCACCGTGGCGCCCGGCTTGATCCAGTCGCCCGGCACCATCTGCGGGCGGCCCACCGCCGCCACCACGATATCGGCGCGGCGCACCACATCGGCGAGATCCTTCGTGCGCGAATGCGCGATGGTCACCGTGCAGCTCTCGCCCAGCAGGAGCTGCGCCATCGGCTTGCCGACGATGTTCGAGCGCCCGATCACCACCGCGTTCATGCCAGAAAGCGCGCCATGCACATCGCGCAGCATCATCAGGCAGCCGAGCGGGGTGCAGGGCACCATGCTCTTCTGCCCCGTGCCCAGCAGGCCCACATTGGAGATGTGGAACCCGTCCACATCCTTGGCCGGGTCGATGGCATTGATCACCGCATCCGCGTTCATGTGATCGGGCAACGGCAGCTGCACCAGGATGCCATGCACCGCCGGATCGGCATTGAGCTGCGCGACCAGCGCCAGCAGATCGGCCTCGGGGGTGTCGGCGGGCAGCTTGTGCTCGAAGCTCTGCATGCCGCATTCCACGGTCTGCTTGCCCTTGTTGCGAACATAGACCTGGCTCGCGGGGTCCTCGCCCACCAGCACCACCGCAAGGCCCGGCGTGATGCCGTTCTCTTCCTTCAGCCGCGCCACATGGGACGCCACCTTTTCCCGCACATTGGCCGCGAAGGCCTTGCCGTCGATGATCGTGGCCGTCATGGACCTCTCCTTCATTCCCGCCCGAGCGCGGTCTCTTCGCGCCGGATCGACCATTCCACCAGCTCCCGCCAGAGCGATTCCGCCAGCGCCGGGTCGTAGCCTTCGGCCTCGGCATGGGCCATCGCATTGGCGATCACCTCGTCCACCCGGTCGGCGATGCGCGCCGGCCAGCCGTTCTCCGCCTTGAGCTCTGCCGCCCGCGAGATCAGCCGCGCGCGGTGCCCCAGAAGCGCACTCAGAGCCTTGTCGGTCGTGTCGATCTCGGCGCGCAGCGCCGCCATGTCACCCAGATCCGCAGGGTTGCGCATTCTGTGTCTCCTTACCTGACCGCCCAGGCTCTGATGCCCGCCGGTGTATCAATGTTCAACGCCCCGAGAGCGCCGTTTGCGACCATGCAGTGTGGAAATGCGTTCCGATGAGCGTTTCGGTGGCACCGATCAGAACAGACCCTCGATATCGCCCGCCGCATTGAGGCGGATCTTTTCGGCGGCGGGATGCCGGGGCAGGCCCGGCATGGTCATGATCTCGCCGCAGATCGCCACGACGAATCCCGCCCCGGCCGAGAGCCGGACCTCGCGCACCGGCACCACATGGCCCTCGGGCGCGCCGCGCAGGTTGGGGTCGGTGGAAAAGGAATACTGCGTCTTGGCCATGCAGACCGGCAGGTTGCCATAGCCCTGCGCCTCCCACTGGTGCAGCTGCTCGCGGATGCGGGTGTCGGCAGTGACCTCATGGGCGTGATAGATCCGCTCGGCGACGGTCTCGATCTTCTGCCAGAGCGGCATCTCGTCGGGATAGAGCGGCGCGAACTGCGCGGCACCGCCATCGGCGATCTCAGCGACGCGGGTGGCCAGCGCCGCGGTGCCCGCCGAGCCCTCGGCCCAGTGGGTGCAAAGATGCGCCTCGGCGCCCTGCCCTGCCACATAGTCCCGCACCGCCGCGATCTCGGCATCGGTGTCGCCGGTGAAATGGTTGATCGCCACCACCACCGGCACGCCAAAGCCCTTGAGGTTCTGGATATGCCGCCCGAGATTGGCGCAGCCCTTGGTGACCGCCTCAACATTCTCGGCGCCGAGAGCGTCCTTGCCGACGCCGCCGTTCATCTTCAGCGCCCGCACCGTCGCCACCAGCACCACGCAATCGGGGGAGAGCCCGGCCTTGCGGCACTTGATGTCAAAGAACTTCTCCGCCCCCAGATCGGCGCCGAAGCCCGCCTCGGTCACCACGTAATCGGCCAGTTTCAGCGCCGTCTTGGTGGCGATGACCGAGTTGCAGCCATGGGCGATATTGGCGAAGGGCCCGCCATGCACAAAGGCCGGCGTATGCTCCAGCGTCTGCACGAGGTTGGGCATCATCGCGTCCTTGAGCAGCACCGTCATTGCCCCGTCGGCGCCGATGTCGCGGGCAAAGACGGGCGAGTGATCGCGGCGATACGCGACGATCATGTCGCCCAGTCGGCGCTCCAGATCGGCCAGATCCTCGGCCAGGCAGAGGATCGCCATGACCTCGGAGGCGACGGTGATGTCGAAACCGGTCTCGCGCGGAAAACCGTTGCTGACCCCGCCCAGCGAGGTCACGGTATCGCGCAGGGCACGGTCGTTCATGTCGAGCACCCGGCGCCAGACCACGCGGCGCAGGTCGATCTCCTGCTCGTTGCCCCAGTAGATATGGTTGTCGATCATCGCCGCCAGCAGGTTGTGAGCGCTGGTGATGGCGTGGAAATCGCCGGTGAAATGCAGGTTCATCTCCTCCATCGGCACGATCTGTGCATAGCCGCCGCCCGCGGCCCCGCCCTTCATGCCGAAATTCGGCCCGAGCGAGGCCTCGCGGATGCAGATCGCCGCCTTCTTGCCGATGCGCGAGAGCCCGTCGCCGAGCCCGACCGTGGTGGTCGTCTTGCCCTCGCCCGCCGGGGTCGGGTTGATCGCGGTCACCAGGATCAGCCGGCCATCGGGCCGCTCGGAGAGGCCGGAGATAAAGCGCTGGTCGACCTTCGCCTTGTCATGGCCATAGGGCAGCAGGTGGTCCGGGCCGATATCCAGCTTGGCGCCGATTTCCTGAATGGGCCGTTTGCTGGCTTCGCGGGCGATCTCGATATCCGGTTTGACAGCCACGGGGCACCTCCTGCTTCAGTCCGTTCCGCGGCGACCATGCCGCAAGCGTGCGCGAGACAACAGATGCAAATCGGGCCTTTTTCCGCCTCACAACGGATACGCAAGCTAACGCAGCAGCCGCGCAATCCCGACCTGTGCGGCCCCAGCCGAGACGAAACCGGCGCATAGCAGCCCCGACCAGCGCGCCACGCCGGGCCAGCCGATCTCGGTCGGATCGACGAAGAAATAAGGATAGATGCCTTCGATCTGCCCGCGCAGCAGCGCATAGCCGACATAGGCCAGCGGCCAGAGCATCCAGGCCAGCGCAGTGCCGAGGTGCAGCCCGTGCTTGGGCGCGGCAAATATCCAGAACAGCACGGTCAGCACCGGTGTCACCATGTGCAGCCCGAGATCGGCGAGTGCGTCGAGCCCGGTGAGCGGTTTGGCCAGCAGCAGGTGATAGACCACGCCGACGATGCCGATCCACAGCGCCAGACCACCGAGCCATGCGGCCCCCGCCATCCGGTCCCGCGCCGCAATCCACAGGAAGGTGCCGGCGACCAGCGCATTGGTGAGAATGGTAAAATAGCGCAGCAGCCGCCACAGCGTCTCGGGCGGGGTATAGTCGGGATTGGCCTGCGCGGTGGCCGTGAATTGCACCGCCAGCGCCGCCAGGGTCAGCAGCGCGATCACAAGGGCGAAGAGGCGGGTCCGGTTGGTCATCGGCGATACCCTGTCGCAGCTTGCCGCCGGCGGCAAGCCGTCCGATAGTCCGCGCATGGACTGGCGCGACACCGGCATTCTTCTTTCCGCTCGCAGGCATGGCGAAAGCTCGGCCATCCTCGAGATCTTCACCGCCGAGCACGGGCGGCATATGGGCGTGCTGCGCGGCGGCGCCTCGCGCAGGATCGCGCCCTCGCTGCAACCGGGCGCGCAGCTCGACGTGACCTGGCGGGCGCGGCTCGAAGATCACATGGGCGCCTACACGGTCGAGCCGCAGCGCTCGCGCGCGGCGACCGCGATGAGCGACCGGCTGTCGCTGGCAGGGCTCAACGCGGTGGTGGCGCTGCTGGCCTTCTGCCTGCCCGAGCGCGAGGCACATCCGGCGCTCTATGCCCGTTCCGAGCAGCTCCTCGACCTGCTGGGCGAGCGCGAGCTCTGGCCGCTGGCCTATCTGCGCTGGGAAATGGCGCTGCTGGAGGAGATGGGATTCGGCCTCGATCTCTCCGCCTGCGCGGTCACCGGAATCAACGAGCCGCTGGACTACGTCTCGCCGCGCAGCGGGCGGGCGGTTTCGGCCATCGGCGCCGGTGACTGGGCGGCGCGGCTGCTGCCGCTGCCGCCGGTGCTGCGCGGCGAGGGAAATGCGCCCGATGCCGAGATCGTCACGGCGCTCTCCACCACCGGCTATTTCCTCGAACACAAGCTCGCGCATGAGCTGCGCGACCGCCCCTTGCCCGCCGCCCGCGCGCTGTTTGTCGAGCGACTGGAGCGGCAGGCGCGTTAAGCGGTCGCGTGCGGGCTCTCTTCCCTCCCCCGGAAAAGAGCGTTACCAATCCTCCCATGCGCTGGACCCTTCCAAACACACTCACCGCGCTCCGCCTGCTTGCCGCTCCCGGCGTGGCGGTGATGTTCCTGTATTTCTCCCGCCCTCTGGCGGACTGGTTCGCGCTACTGCTGTTCGTCGGCGCCGCCGTGACTGACTGGTTCGACGGCTATATCGCGCGCGCCTGGTCGCTGGAATCGAAGCTCGGCGCGATGCTAGACCCGATCGCCGACAAGGCGATGGTGGTGATCGCGCTGATGGTGATCGTGGGCTATTCCTCGATGTCGCCCTGGCTGGTGCTGCCGGCGACCTTCATCCTCTTCCGCGAAGTCTTTGTCAGCGGGCTGCGCGAGTATCTCGGCGACGTGGCGGGCACGCTCAAGGTCACCAAGCTGGCAAAGTGGAAGACCACCTTCCAGATGGTCGCCATCGCGGTGCTGTTTGCACAGGGCGTCTTCGAACATTATCTTGCGGTCAGCGTCATCGACCTCGACCCGCAGCGCGTAAGCGCGATTCTGAGCCGTGAGGCCGCAGATGTTCATGGCCTGATCTGGAAGGAGCAGGGCATGACCTGGGCCGGGCATATCGGGCTGACGCTGCTTTGGGTCGCGGCGACGCTGACCCTGATCACCGGCTGGGACTATTTCGTGAAGGCCCTGCCGCATCTCCGGGAGGAGCGATGATCGACGTTCTCTATTTCGCCTGGGTCCGCGAGCGGATCGGGATGCCGAAGGAAAGGCTCGACACCGGGGCCGCGACCGTCGCGGCGCTGGTCGACGAGCTGCGCGCCCGCGAAGAGCGCTACGCCATGGCGTTCTCAGATCTCTCGGCGCTGCGCGTCGCGGTCGACCAGGAGCTGACCGATTTCGACGCGCCGCTGGCCGGTGCCCGCGAAGTGGCGTTCTTTCCGCCGATGACCGGGGGCTGAGCCATGAGCGAGGAGGCCGGCATCCGCATCGTGGTGCAGGAGGCGCCCTTCGATTTCGGCGCCGAAGCCGACGCATTCGCCGCTGGCCGCAACGACATGGGCGCGGTGGTGACCTTCACCGGCGTGGTGCGCGACGTCAGCGGCGGGCTCGACGGCATGGAGATCGAGCATTACCCCGGCATGACCGAAAAAGCGCTGGCCAGGATCGCCGCAGAGGCGCAGGCGCGCTGGTCGCTGGGCGAGGTTCTGGTGATCCACCGCCACGGCAAACTGGCGCCGGGCGAGCGCATCATGATGGTGGCGACCGCCTCACCACATCGCAAGGATGCGTTCGAAGCGGCGGAGTACCTGATGGATTACCTGAAATCCCGCGCGCCCTTCTGGAAGAAGGAAAGCGCCGGCGGGGGGCAGTCCTGGGTCGCGGCCAAGGATGAGGACGAGGCGGCGCTGCGGCGCTGGTAGGCGCAGCAGATGGGTCGGCGAACGGTGGGCAGGATTGCCCACCCTACTTGTCCCGCTCCCGGTGCGGTCATATGATCTGACCAATTTCGCAGATCAGAGGCGCCCCATGCCCTTCCGTCCCGTGCAATCGGAAAAACTCGCCTCGGCCGTGGTGCGCCAGATCGAGGAGCTGATCCTGCGCGGCATCCTGCGCCCGGGCGAGCGGCTGCCGGCGGAGCGCGAGCTGGCCGAACGGCTCGGCGTCTCGCGCCCATCGCTGCGCGAGGCGGTGGCCGACCTTCAGGCGCGCGGGCTGCTCACCTCGCGCGCCGGCGCGGGGATCTTTGTCACCGAGGCGCTGGGTTCTGCCTTTTCGGATACGCTGGTGCAGCTTTTTGCCCGCCATGACGAGGCGGTCTTCGATTATCTCAGCTTTCGCCGCGACATGGAGGGCATGGCCGCCGAACGCGCCGCCCTTCACGGCACCGATACCGACCTCAGGGTGATAGATACGCTCTTCGCGCAAATGGAGACGGCGCATGGCAAGCGCAACCCGGCGGACGAGGCGCGGCTCGATGCGGAGTTTCACCTGGCGATCATCGAGGCCAGCCACAATGTGATCATGCTGCACATGATGCGCTCGATGTATCAGCTGCTGCGCGAGGGGGTGTTTTACAACCGCTCGGTGATGTTCCGCCAGCGCACCACGCGCGAGGCGCTGCTCGACCAGCACCGCGCGATCAACGTGGCGCTTCAGGCCCGCGACGCCGCCGCCGCCCGCGCCGCCGTCGAGGCGCATCTGAGCTATGTGGAACGGGCGCTGGCCGCCGACCGCAAGGCCGAGCATGACGAAGACATCGCGAAACAGCGCTATGAGCGGGTGAAGCACCGGGGCTGAGACGTCCCGGCGGTCACCGCCCCGTCCTTTCCGGATCGCAACGACCGAGGCGGCGCCCCGCGCGCGTCTTCTTGCATCCGCTGCTTACCGCACAAAAAAACCCGGGCGCGAACGCCCGGGCAGTTGGTCACAAAAGGCTGACAGGAAGGAGGAGATCAGCCTTTGGAGAATTCCGGATAGGCCTCCATGCCCAGCTCGCCCATGTCGAGACCGGTGATCTCTTCCTCTTCGCTGACACGGATACCGCCCATGACCAGCTTGAGGACGAACCACACCACTGCGGAAGCCACGATGGTGAAGATACCGACCACCACGATGCCATAGAGCTGCGTCGCGAAGGAGGCGTCGGAGTTGGTGAAGGCCACGGCGATGGTGCCCCAGATGCCGCAGACCAGGTGGACCGGGATGGCGCCGACAACGTCGTCGATCTTCAGCTTGTCGAGCATCGGAACCGCGAAGACCACGATGATACCGCCGATCGCACCGATGATGGTGGCCGCGCCCAGGGTCGGGGTCAGCGGTTCTGCGGTGATCGACACGAGGCCGGCCAGCGCGCCGTTCAGCACCATGGTGAGGTCGGGCTTCTTGTACATGATCTGGGTCAGGATCAGGGCTGCCACCGAACCACCGGCTGCGGCGGTGTTGGTGTTGGCAAAGATCCGCGACACGTCGGCGACGTCACCCACGGTGCCCATGGCCAGCTGCGAGCCGCCGTTGAAGCCGAACCAGCCCAGCCACAGGATGAACGTCCCGAGGGTTGCGAGGGTCAGGTTGGAGCCCGGGAAGGGAACCACGCGGCCGTCGACAAAGCGGCCGAGACGCGGGCCGAGGATGATGGCGCCGGTCAGAGCGGCCCAGCCACCCACCGAGTGCACAACGGTCGAACCGGCGAAGTCGAGGAAGCCCGCTTCGTCGAGGAAACCGCCGCCCCATTTCCAGGAGGCTTGCAGCGGGTAGATGATCGAGGTCAGGATGATGACGAAGATCAGGAACGGCCACAGCTTGATACGCTCGGCCAGGGTGCCCGAGACGATCGACGCGGTGGTGGCGCAGAACATCAGCTGGAAGAAGAAGTCGGACCCGGTCGAAGCATAGCCGTAATCGTCGGCGGCATCGGCGGTCACGCCGACGGCTTCGAGAACGCCGGGGCCCCAGACGCCAGAGATGACGCCATCGACCGACCAGGTGCCCAACGGGTACATCAGGTTATAACCGATCAGGTAGTAGAAGATCGCCGCGAGCGAGAAGAGCACGACGTTCTTCATGCACTGCATGGCGACGTTTTTCGAGCGGACGAGACCGGCTTCGAGCATCGCAAAGCCCGCAGCCATCCACATCACCAGGAAGCCGCCGACCAGGAACAGCAGCGAGTTGAGGATGAAGACCGTATCGGTCGACGCGTTCACGCCCGGCACGGGGCCGTCATCCTGGGCGAGGCCCAGGGTCGGCAGCGCGATCAGCGCGGCAGCCGGGGCGAGAGTCTTGAGAAGTTTCATGATCCGTTTGTCCCTTGTAAACTTGCGTCTGAATGAGATCAGATCGCGTCCGCGTCGGTTTCGCCGGTGCGCACCCGCACGGCCTGCTGCACGTCCAGTACAAAGATCTTGCCGTCACCGATCTTGCCGGTCTGCGCGGTCTTGGTGATCGTCTCGACCACCTGGTCGGCCATGGACGAGGCCACCACGATCTCCAGTTTGATCTTCGGCACGAAATTCACCGCGTATTCGGCGCCGCGATAGATTTCCGTGTGTCCAGACTGTGATCCGAAGCCCTTGATTTCCGTCACCATCATGCCGCGCACGCCGATTCCAGTGAGCGCCTCGCGCACCTCCTCCAGCTTGAACGGCTTGATCGTCGCAATGATCAGTTTCACCTTGGTCCCTTTCGGTTTGGCAGACCGCTGCCTGCGTTTTGCATGGGCAGGAAGCCGCCCGAGCCATTCCATTGGAAGAAACGGCCCTTGTAACAGCCGGGCGACACCCCATTAATGCGCGAAAATTGATCTAAATTCGAACATATGCCGAATTATTAGTCACACTAAAAAGTCATGAATGTGACCGTTTCCCGGTCTACAACCCGGGTGAAAGCCGTTACTCTGCGGCAAAAGACGAAAATGCGGGCAGAGCCAAATGAGTGATTCAGGCCGGGGCAAGGGCCAGTTGGTTGCGGATCGCCGCTATCCGAACAAAACCGCCCAAAAGCCCAAGAAAACAAAGCCGAAAAAGGCCGGGAAAGCCGCGCCGCGCCGCAAGGCCGCGCCGCGTCGCAACCCGGTTGCGGCCTTTGTACTGGGCATGTTCCGCTGGATCTTTGGCCTGATCTGGCGCGTGGTCTGGCGGGTCACGGCGGTGGTTGCGCTGCTCGTGGCCCTCGGCGTCGGCTATTTCTACACCACCCTGCCCTCCTTCGAGGCGCTGCTCGACGGCCGCGCGCGCGGCTCGGTCACGCTCATCGACCGCAACGGCCAGATCTTTGCCTGGCGCGGTGACCAGTTCGGCGGCGCAGTGACCGCCGACAGCGTCAGCCCGCATCTCAAGAACGCGGTGGTCGCCACCGAGGACAAGCGCTTCTACCGGCATTTCGGCGTCTCGCCGCGCGGCGTCGCCAGCGCCATCCGCATCAACCTCTCCGAAGGGCGCGGACCGCTCTCGGGCCATGGCGGCTCGACCATTACCCAGCAGACCGCCAAGCTGCTCTGCCTCGGCACCGAGTTCGACCCAGAAGCGTGGGAGAGCGAGGCCGCCTATGTCGCCGACTGCCGCCAGTCCTCACTGGCACGCAAGGGCAAGGAAGCGCTCTACGCCATGGCGATGGAGGCGAAATATACCAAGGACCAGATCCTCTCGATCTATCTCAACCGCGCCTATATGGGCGGCGGCGCCTATGGCGCCGAGGCCGCCTCGCAGCGCTATTTCAGCAAGCATGCGGGCGAGCTGAACCCGCAGCAGGCGGCGATGCTGGCCGGGCTGCTGACCGCGCCCTCCTCGCTCGCGCCGACCAACGACGTCGAACGCTCGCAGGCCCGCGCCGCCACGGTGCTGCGGCTGATGCGCGAACAGGGCTATCTGACCGCCGAGCAGGAAAAGACCGCGCAGGCCAACCCAGCGACGCTTTCCGAAGAGGCCGAGCGCCGGCTGGGCGGCTATTTCGCCGACTGGGTGATGTCGACGGGCCCGGAATACTTCACCCGCGATACCACCGAGGATGTGGTGATCCAGACCACCCTCGACCCCAAGCTTCAGCGCGCCGCCGAGGCCGCGATGAACAAGGTCTATTCCGAGAAGGTGACCAAGCCGGGCTCTGTCGTGCAGGCGGCCATCGTGGTGATGTCGGCGGACGGCGCCGTGCGCGCCATGGTCGGCGGCAAGAAGACCGGCGTGTCGGGCGTGTTCAACCGCGCCACCCAGGCCAAGCGGCAGACCGGCTCCTCCTTCAAACCCTTCATCTATGCCACCGCGCTGGAACTGGGCTATTCGCCCTATGACACGGTGGTGGACGAACCCTTCTGCATGAACATCCCCGGCTCCGGCCAGTGGTGCCCCAAGAACTATTCGAACAACTTCAAGGGCCGGGTCACGCTGACCGACGCGCTGAAGAACTCGCTGAACATTCCGGCGATCAAGATCTCGGAAAGCGTGGGCCGCGATCTGGTGCACAAGGTGGCCTATGAATTCGGCATCGAGTCCGAGCTGAACGACACCCCCGCCATGGCGCTCGGCACGTCCGAGGCCTCGCTGCTGGAAATGACCGGTGCCTATGCGGGCTTTCTCAACGGCGGCTCGGCCGTGACGCCCTACGGGCTCAAGGAGCTGCGGCTCAAGGGCGACGACACGCCGCTCATGGGCACCGGCGGCGGCATCCGCGAGCGGGTGATCCAGCCCGAGGCCGCGGGCCAGCTGACCTGGATGCTGGAAAAGGTGATCTCCGAAGGCACCGGGCGCCGCGCGCAGCTGCCCGACGGACGACCGGCGGCGGGCAAGACCGGCACCAGTCAGGACAGCCGCGATGGCTGGTTCATCGGCTTTACCGCCGATTACGTCACCGGCGTCTGGATGGGCAATGACGACAACTCGCCGCTCAGAGGCGTGACCGGCGGCGGGCTGCCCGCCGATATCTGGCGCGAGACGATGATCCGCGTGCAGGAGGGCATGCCGATCTCGCCGCTGCCCGCCATGGCCCCCGCGCGCCCCGAGCCGCAGGTGGTGCAGGAGCAGCCGCAGCAAGAGCCCGACCGCGAGCGCCGGCAGCGTGACAATATCATCCAGCAGGTGCTGCGCGACCTTCTCGGACCGCGGAACTAAGGCCAGCGCGACGGGTGGAGTTGCGCACTTAAAAATGTCGCGGAGGCGGTGGGCAGATTGCCCACCCTACCTTCCGTGACGGCATGATCGGCGGCGCGCCACAGGCCGCTGTTGCGGGGCGCCGGGGCGGCTTCTAAGATATGGCAAACCCTGCCCGGAGGAGCGCCCGCCCCATGAGTGTGAAAGAGATCTTCGAGACCATGGAATACGGCCCTGCCCCCGAAAGCGCCGCCGAGGCGCTGGCCTGGCTGGTCGATCAGGGCGATCGCTTCGGCCATTTCATCGACGGCGCCTTTACCGCCCCCGGCGACGGGTTCGAGAGCCGCAACCCCGCCACCGGCGAGGTGCTGGCGACGCTCACTCAGGCGGCGCAGGCCGATATCGACGCCGCCGTCGCCGCCGCCCGTGCGGCGCAGGGCAAATGGGCGCGGCTCGGCGGCAAGGGCCGGGCGCGCCATCTTTATGCGCTGGCGCGGCTGTTGCAAAAGCACGCGCGCCTGTTTGCAGTGCTGGAGACACTCGACAACGGCAAACCCATCCGCGAGAGTCGCGAGATCGACCTGCCGCTGGCCGCGCGGCATTTCTATCACCATGCGGGCTTTGCCCAGCTCATGGAGAGCGAACTGCCGGGCCGCGAGCCGCTGGGCGTCTGCGGCCAGATCGTTCCGTGGAATTTCCCGCTGCTGATGCTGGCGTGGAAGATCGCCCCGGCGCTGGCCATGGGCAACACGGTGGTGCTGAAACCCGCCGAATGGACCTCGCTCACGGCGCTGCTCTTTGCCGATATCTGCCGTCAGGCCGGGCTGCCCAAGGGTGTGGTCAATATCGTCACCGGCGACGGCGCCGTGGGCGAGATGCTGGTTGCCTCTGATGTGGACAAGATCGCCTTTACCGGCTCGACCGAGGTGGGCCGCAGGATCCGCGAAGCGACGGCGGGCAGCGGCAAGGCGCTGACGCTCGAACTGGGCGGCAAGTCGCCCTATATCGTCTTCGAGGATGCCGATCTCGACAGCGCGGTCGAGGGGCTGGTGGATGCGATCTGGCTGAATGGCGGTCAGGTCTGCTGCGCGGGCTCGCGCCTGCTGGTGCAAGAGGGCATTGCCGGGCGCTTTCACGACAAGCTGCGCGCCCGCATGGACAAGCTGCGCGTCGGCGATCCGCTCGACAAATGCATCGACGTGGGCGCCATCGTCGATCCGGTGCAGAAGGCCCGTATTGCCGCAATGGTCGAGGCGAACGACGAGGGCGAGACCTATCGCGCCGGCGCCTGCCCCGAGGGCTGCTTCTACCCGCCGACGCTGATCTCCGGCCTGTCGCCGGCCTCACCGCTGATGCAGGACGAGATCTTTGGCCCGGTTCTGGTAAGCGCAACCTTCCGCACGCCCTCCGAAGCGGTGCAGATTGCCAACAACACCCGCTACGGTCTCGCCGCCAGCGTCTGGTCGGAGAATATCAACACGGCGCTCGACATCGCGCCCAAACTTGCCGCCGGGGTGGTCTGGATCAACGGCAGCAATATGTTCGACGCGGCCGCCCCCTTTGGCGGGCTGCGCGAAAGCGGCTTCGGTCGCGAGGGCGGCTGGGAGGGGCTCAGCGCCTATACCCGCCCGGTCGCGAAACCGAAGCCGCTGAAACCCGTTGCCGCGTTTGCCGGCGACGAAATCGAGCCGCAGCCGGTGGACCGCACCGCCAAGCTCTATATCGGCGGCAAGCAGGCGCGCCCCGATGGCGGCTATGCCCGCAATGTTTATGACAGGCGCGGCAAGCTCATCGGTCAGGCGCCCATCGCCAGCCGCAAGGACATCCGCAACGCCGTCGAGGCGGCGCGCGGCGCTGCCGGCTGGGCCGGAGCCACGGCCCATAACCGCGCGCAGGTGATCTACTATATCGGCGAGAACCTCTCGGCGCGGGCCGAAGAATTCGCTGCCGGCATCGACCGGATGACCGGCGGGCGCTCCGGCGCGAAGGAGGTTGAGGCCGCGGTCGACCGGCTCTTCACCTATGCCGCCTGGGCCGACAAACTCGACGGGCGCGTGGCGCCGGTGCCAATGCGCGGCGCGGCTCTGGCAACGCGCGAGCCCTGCGGCGTGATCGGCGCACTCTGCCCCGACGAGATGCCGCTGCTCGGCCTCGTCTCGCTGATGGCGCCGGCCATTGCGATGGGCAACCGCGTGGTGCTGGCCGCCTCCGAACCCTTCCCGCTCGCCGCCACGGATTTCTATCAGGTGCTCGACACATCGGACGTGCCCGGCGGCGTCGTCAATATCCTCACCGGCAGCCATGCCGAGCTGGCGCCGACGCTTGCCAGCCATATGGATGTGGATGCGGTCTGGAGCTTCTCCGGCACCGACCTATCCGCCGTGATCGAACGGGGCGCTGCGGGCAACCTGAAACGCAGCTGGGTGAACAACGGGCTGGCGCGCGACTGGATGGGCGCCGGGGCCGAGGGGCGTGCCTTTCTCGACGCCGCGACCGAGGTCAAAACCGTGTGGATTCCCTGGGGCGCCTGACCGGCGCCGACGCGGGAGATATTTTTCATCCGTCACCACCGCGCAGGAAAGCTTTGACTCTGCTAGGGATTCGGGCGAAAGCCGCGCAATCCGGCTGCGGGACGCATTCCGGAACATGTGCAATCATTGAGATTTCACACTTCCGATGTTATCTTTTGAGCACGCCCGGCGCCGGGGTGGCATTCGGCGCTTGTCTAGAAGGAGGACGATGTCCTGTCACTTACTGCGAATGCGGCCGGTGCCGCAGAGCCGGGGGCGGCGATGAACGGCCTGCCCCAGTCCGAGGTCACCAGCGAGATGATCCTCGCCGCTGTCCTCAAAAGCCTCGATGACAACAAGGCCGAAGATGTCGTGCAGATCGACCTGCGCGGCAAGACCTCCGTCTGCGATCAGATGGTGATCTGCTCGGGCCGCTCGTCGCGCCAGGTGGTGGCGATCGCCGAAAAGCTCGTCGAGGATCTGAAACACCAGCTGGGTGTGCTTTCGAAATCCGAAGGCCAGGAAACCGGCGACTGGGTGCTGATCGACACGGGCGATGTGATCGTCCATGTCTTCCGCCCGGAAGTGCGCGAGTTCTACCAGCTCGAAAAGATGTGGTTGCCGATGGGCAAGACCGCGCAGACCGCGAACTGACAGCGGTCGCGTGCGGGTGCATCTTTGCGTCGTGGGACGCCTTCGGGCGGGCCCCGAGCGCGATCTTGTCGACGATTATCTCAAACGCTTCGACCGGACGGGGCGGGCGCTGGGGCTGGGCCCCGCGCGCGTGACCGAGGTCGATGACCGCAAGGGCGGTGGCATGGCGGCAGAGGCCGACCTGCTGCGCCGTGCCCTGCCCTCCGGTGCGCGGCTCTGCGTGATGGACGAGCGCGGGCGGCAGATGCCCTCGCCCGATTTTGCGCAAAGGCTCGGACGCTGGCGCGACGGCGGCACGCAGGATCTGGCCTTTGTCATCGGCGGTGCCGACGGAATCGCCCCGGATCTGCGCGCCGAGGCGGATATGGCGCTGTCTTTCGGGCAGATGGTCTGGCCGCATATGCTAGTGCGGGTGATGCTGACCGAGCAGCTCTATCGCGCCGCCTCGATCCTCGCCGGAAGCCCCTATCACCGCGCCTGACACTCGGCGGGTTTCCGCCCGCCCAGCCCTCGTTGGCGGCGAGTTTCCGCTATCGTCAACCCGCTCTGGTTGCCAAGTCACAGATCCTTGATTTAGCAGGATTTCAACGCGGCGTCGTGCTGCCAGACCGACACGCGCTAACGTGCCTGCCACCCTGTCCCCGCGGCCTATTTCGGTCGCACCGGTCGGCGCGTTTTTGGCCCCGGAGGTCCCAAAACACTCCGGGGCCAACTCTTTACCTCCGCACCCGCCGGGCAGATCAGGAATAGGCGTACCAGAGCAGCCCGGCGCCGAGGATCACGCGATAGATCACATAAGGTGTGAAGCTGACCGAACGCAGCAGCCGCATCATCAGCGTCAGCGCCAGCAGCGCCGCGACAAAGGCAAAAACCGCACCGATGGCCCCGTCCCGGGCGACCTGCGCGTCCGCCTCGGAGATCACCTCCGCCCCAAGCAGCACACCAGAGGCCAGAATGGTCGGGATCGACATCAGCATGGAGATCTTGGCGGCGTCGTGCCGGTTATATCCCATGAACCGCGCCCCGGTGATGGTGATGCCAGAGCGCGAGGTGCCTGGGATCAGCGCCACCGCCTGCCAGAGCCCCATCTTCAGCGCGTCCCACACGCCCCAATCCGCCTCAACCTTGTCGGTCCCGCCTGTCTGGTCGGCCCAGTAGAGCACGATGCCGAAGCCCAGCATCGTCCAGCCGATCACCGCGACCGAGCGCAGCGCCTCGTCGAGACCGGTGAGTTTCAGTGCGAGCCCGCAGAGCACCACCGGCACCGTGGCGATGGCCAGCCCCAAGGCCAGCCGCGCGCCGGGCGTGTCGCGGCGCCCGCGCAGCAGATCGAGCGTGCCGAGTGCCGCGACTTTCACATCGGCGCGGAAATAGAGCACCACCGCCGCCAGCGTGCCCACATGCACGGCGACGTCGATGGCCTGGCCCTGATCCGCCATGCCGGAGAGATTCGGCAGTAATATCAGATGACCTGAGGAAGAAATGGGCAGAAATTCGGTGATCCCCTGGATCAAGGCCAGCAGGATCAGTTGCAGCATTGGCATGGGCGCAAACCTCCGGCTAGGCTCATGCGATCTCTATAACGCCCTATTTTTCAGGGGGAAAGAAACAAAAAGGTCCGCTTCGTTACTCAATTTTCACAAAAACATCGCGCACCCGCAGCGAGGGCCCTGAAAGAAAGCGAATATAGGTCATACTTTCTGACTTTTATTTCGTTTTCGCTTTCAGTATGGAGACGCGACCCAAGGACTTGTTCGGAGACCCAGGAACATGGCAAAGCAGCCGATGCTCAAATTCGTGAAAATCGAACGCGACATGCCCGAGAAGCGTGGCGCGACGGTCCGCAACAAGGACTTTGACGAAATCTATGCGGAATTCGCCGACGCGAAGGCCAAGGAACAGGCCAGCCGCTGCTCGCAATGCGGCGTGCCCTATTGCCAGAGCCATTGCCCGCTGCACAACAATATCCCCGACTGGCTGCGCCTGACCGCCATGGGCCGCCTGCAAGAGGCCTATGACATCAGCCAGTCGACCAACACCTTCCCCGAGATCTGCGGCCGCATCTGCCCCCAGGACCGTCTCTGCGAGGGCAATTGCGTGATCGAATCCTCCGGCCACGGCACCGTGACCATCGGCTCGGTCGAGAAATACATCACCGATACCGCATGGGAGAAGGGCTGGGTCACCCCCGCCGCGCCCACGGCCGAGCGCAGCGAGAGCGTCGGCGTCATCGGCGCCGGCCCCGGCGGGCTGGCGGCGGCGGACATGCTGCGCCGCGCCGGTGTGCAGGTGACGGTCTATGACCGCTACGACCGTGGCGGCGGGCTGCTGACCTACGGCATCCCGGGCTTCAAGCTGGAGAAGGATGTGGTCATGCGGCGCATCAAGCAGCTCGAGGATGGCGGCGTGCGCTTTGTCTTCAACTGCAATGTCGGCGCCGACATGTCCTTTGAAGACATCCGCGACCAGCACGATGCGGTGATCATCGCCACCGGCGTCTATAAATCGCGCGACCTGCGCGGCCCGGGTGCCGGCGCGTCGGGCATCGTCAAGGCCATCGACTATCTCACCGCCTCGAACCGCGCCGCGAATTTCGGCGACAAGGTCCCGGAATTCGAAAGCGGCGAGCTGAACGCGAACGGCAAGAAGGTCGTGGTGATCGGCGGCGGCGACACCGCCATGGACTGCGTGCGCACGGCGATCCGTCAGGGCGCGACCAGCGTGAAATGTCTCTACCGCCGCGACCGCGCCAATATGCCGGGCTCGCAGCGCGAGGTGCAGAACGCCGAGGAAGAAGGTGTGGTCTTTGAATGGCTGACCGCGCCGCAGGGCTTCAAGGGCGAGCCGGTCAGTGCCGTTCTCGCGCAGAAGATGCGCCTCGGCCTGCCCGACGCCTCCGGCCGTCAGTCGCCCGAGATCATCGAGGGCAGCGATTACGAAGAGCCCGCCGATCTGGTGATCAAAGCGCTTGGCTTCGAGCCCGAGGAGCTGCCGACGCTCTGGGGCGCGCCCGAGCTGGAAGTGACCCGCTGGGGCACCGTGAAGGCCGAGTTCACCTCCGGCCGCACCGCCCTGCCCGGCGTCTATGCCGTGGGCGACATCGTGCGCGGCGCATCGCTGGTCGTCTGGGCGATCCGCGACGGGCGCGACTGCGCCGAGCATGTGCTCCAGGATTTCGACCGGCAGGCGGCGATTGCCGCCGAATGAACGGCGCCCCTGCCCGAGGCCGCCTCTGCGGCGGACAGGGTGCGGTGAGTATTTGAAGAAAGATGAAAGCGCAGGCGCGTGGCGAGCGCCGCGCCTTCCGGAAAGCGGGATGCCATGACGGAACGAACGGGCGGATGTTTGTGCGGCGCGGTGCGCTATACGGCGAAATCGCTGGGCAGCTTTGGCGTGTGCCATTGCGAGCAGTGCCAGCGCTGGGCCGGCGCGGCGCTTTTTGCGGTGACCGTGCCGCAGGGCGATATGATGCTGGAGGGGGCAGAGCATATCCGCGCCTTCCGCTCCTCGGACTGGGCCAGCCGCGAGTTCTGCGGCCGGTGCGGCTCGGTGCTCTGGTATCGCTTTGACAAGGGTCTCGACGGCGCCGGCGACTTCGAGGTGACCATCGGCACGCTCGACAACGCCGACGGACTGGAGATGCAGCGCGAGATCTTTATCGACCAGAAACCCGACTGCTGGTCGCTGAGCGGCAATCACGAGCGTATGACCCGTGCCGAGACGCTGACCAAATACGGGGTCCAGGTGGACGGCGCCTGACCCGCACGAGATTTTCCCGGCGCCAAGTGCCGGACCTGAACAACCGGCCGCGTGATGCGGCCCTGCATGGAGGTGCAATGCCATGACCACTTACGATCAAGCCTGGGCCGCCGCCGAAGAGGCCAAACGCACATGGATGGAAGAGAACGGCATGTTCCGCGAGGAGCATGAGCATTCCTCCTGCGGTGTGGGCCTTGTGGTGTCCATCGACGGCAAGCCGTCGCGCAAGGTGGTCGAGGCGGGGATCACCGCGCTCAAGGCGATCTGGCACCGCGGCGCGGTCGATGCCGATGGCAAGACCGGCGACGGCGCGGGCATTCATGTGCAGATCCCGGTGGCCTTCTTCTACGACCAGATCGACCGCACCGGCCACGCGCCGCGCAAGGACGAGCTGATGGCCGTCGGCCAGGTCTTTCTGCCGCGCACCAATTTCGGCGCGCAGGAGACCTGCCGGACCATCGTCGAGACCGAAGTGCTGCGCATGGGGCACTATATCTATGGCTGGCGCCACGTTCCTGTGAGCGTCGACTGCCTCGGCGAAAAGGCCAACGCGACGCGCCCCGAGATCGAACAGATCCTGATCTCGAATGCCAAGGGGGTGGACGAAGAGACCTTTGAGCGCGAGCTTTACGTCATCCGCCGCCGCATCGAGAAGGCCGCGCAGGCCGCCGGCATCAACGAGCTCTATATCGCCTCGCTGAGCTGCCGCTCGATCATCTACAAGGGCATGATGCTGGCCGAGCAGGTCAGCGAATTCTATCCCGACCTTCAGGATGAGCGGTTCGAGAGCGCCTTTGCGATCTATCACCAGCGCTATTCCACCAACACCTTCCCGCAATGGTGGCTGGCGCAGCCCTTCCGCATGCTGGCTCATAACGGCGAGATCAACACGATCAAGGGCAATACCAACTGGATGAAGAGCCACGAGATCCGCATGGCCTCCTCCACCTTCGGCGACATGGCCGAGGACATCAAACCGATCATCGCAAATGGCGCGTCGGATTCCGCCGCGCTGGACGCGGTGTTCGAGGTGCTGGTGCGCGCCGGGCGCAACGCGCCGATGGCGAAAACCATGCTGATCCCCGAGAGCTGGTCCAAGCAGGCGGTGGAGCTGCCGCAGGCCTGGCGCGACATGTATTCCTATGTGAACTCGGTGATGGAGCCCTGGGACGGCCCCGCCGCCCTGGCGATGACCGATGGCCGCTGGGTCTGCGGCGGGCTCGACCGCAACGGTCTGCGTCCGATGCGCTATGTGGTGACAGGCGACGGGCTGCTGATCGCGGGCTCCGAGGCGGGCATGGTGCCGGTCGACGAGGGCACGGTGCGCGAAAAGGGCGCGCTCGGCCCGGGCCAGCTCATCGCTGTCGATATGGAAGAGGGCAAGCTCTACCACGACACCGAGATCAAGAACCGCCTCGCCGGCAGCCAGCCCTTCGGCGAATGGGTCGGCAAGATCACCGATCTCGACGCAGCGCTCTCGGGCATCACAGAAAAGCCGCTCTTTGCCGGGTCCGACCTGCGCAAGCGCCAGATCGCGGCCGGCTACACGATGGAAGAGCTGGAGCAGATCCTCGCGCCGATGGCAGAGGACGGCAAGGAATCGCTGGCCTCGATGGGCGACGACACGCCCTCTGCGGTGCTGTCGAAGAAGTACCGCCCGCTGAGCCATTTCTTCCGGCAGAACTTCTCCCAGGTGACCAACCCGCCGATCGACTCCCTGCGCGAATTCCGCGTGATGTCGCTCAAGACGCGGTTCGGCAACCTCAAGAACGTGCTGGACGAAAGCAGCTCGCAGACCGAGATCCTGGTGCTGGAAAGCCCGTTCGTGGCCAACGCCCAGTTCGCCGAGCTGACGGAGCATTTCAATGCGCGTCTGGTGGAGATCGACTGCACCTTCCCCGCCGAACAGGGCGAGGGCGCGCTGCGCGAATCGCTGAGCCGCATCCGCGCCGAGGCCGAGGACGCAGTGCGCTCGGGCGGCGGTCATATCGTGCTGACCGATCAGCACCAGACCGACGACAAGGTGGCGATGCCGATGATCCTCGCCACCAGCGCCGTGCATAGCTGGCTGACCAAGAAGGGGCTGCGCACGTTCTGCTCGCTGGGCATCCGCTCTGCGGAATGCATCGACCCGCATTACTTCGCGGTTCTGGTGGGCTGCGGCGCGACCATCGTGAACCCCTATCTCGCCGAGGACAGCATCGCCGACCGCATCGAGCGCGGCCTGCTCGACGGCACGCTGACCGAGAACATGGCGCGTTACCGCGAGGCCATCGACCAGGGTCTGCTGAAGATCATGGCCAAGATGGGCATCTCGGTGATCTCCTCCTACCGCGGCGGTCTCAACTTCGAGGCCGTGGGCCTGTCGCGCGCCATGTGCGCCGAGTATTTCCCCGGCATGCTGAGCCGGATCTCGGGCATCGGCGTGCACGGCATCCAGCAGAAGGCGGAAGAGATCCACAAGCTGGGCTTTGCCGGCGGACGCGACGTGCTGCCCATCGGCGGGTTCTACAAGGCGCGGAAATCCGGCGAGACCCATGCCTGGGGCGCGCAGACGATGCATCTCATGCAGGCGGCCTGCAACAAGGCCTCCTATGAGCTGTGGAAGACCTATTCCAAGGCGATGCGGGCCAACCCGCCGATCCATCTGCGCGACCTGCTCGACATCAAACCGGTGGGCAAGGCGATCCCGATCGAGGAGGTGGAAAGCATCACCTCGATCCGCAAACGCTTTGTCACGCCGGGCATGTCGCTGGGGGCGCTGAGCCCCGAGGCGCACAAGACACTCAACGTCGCGATGAACCGCATCGGCGCCAAGTCCGACTCGGGTGAGGGCGGCGAGGATCCGGCGCATTTCGTGCCGGAGCCCAATGGCGACAACCCGTCGGCAAAGATCAAGCAGGTGGCCTCGGGGCGTTTCGGTGTGACCGCCGAATACCTCAACCACTGCGAAGAGCTTGAGATCAAGGTCGCTCAGGGCGCCAAGCCCGGCGAGGGCGGCCAGCTGCCCGGCATGAAGGTGACCGAACTGATCGCGCGTCTGCGGCATTCGACCAAGGGCGTGACGCTGATCTCGCCGCCGCCGCACCACGATATCTACTCGATCGAGGATCTGGCGCAGCTGATCTACGACCTCAAGCAGATCAACCCGCGCTGCAAGGTGACGGTGAAGCTGGTGGCCTCCTCCGGCGTCGGCACCATCGCGGCGGGCGTGGCCAAGGCCAAGGCCGACGTCATCCTGATCTCTGGCCACAATGGCGGCACCGGGGCGTCTCCGGCGACCTCGATCAAATATGCCGGCCTGCCCTGGGAGATGGGCCTGACCGAGGCGCATCAGGTGCTGGCGATGAACAAGCTGCGCGACCGGGTGACACTGCGCACCGATGGCGGTCTGCGCACGGGCCGTGACATCGTCATGGCCGCGATGCTGGGCGCCGAGGAATATGGCATCGGCACCGCCGCGCTGATCGCGATGGGCTGCATCATGGTGCGTCAGTGCCAGTCGAACACCTGCCCGGTGGGCGTCTGCACGCAGGACGAGGCGCTGCGCGGCAAGTTCACCGGCAGCGCGGACAAGGTGGTGAACCTCATCACCTTCTACGCCACCGAGGTGCGCGAGATCCTCGCCTCCATCGGCGCGCGCAGCCTGAACGACGTGATCGGGCGGGCCGACCTGCTGCGTCAGGTCAGCCGCGGGGCCGAGCATCTCGACGATCTCGATCTCAATCCGCTGCTAATCCGCGTCGATGGCGCCGACGATATCGTCTACGACCGCAACAAGGGCCGCAACGTCGTGCCTGACACGCTCGATGCCGAGATCGTCCGCGACGGCCACCGCTTCCTTGAGGATGGCGAGAAGATGCAGCTTTCCTACGCGGTGCAGAACACGCACCGCACGGTGGGCACGCGGACCTCGTCGCATATCGTCAGCAAGTTCGGCATGCGCAACGCGCTGCAACCCGACCACCTGCATGTGAAGCTGACCGGCTCCGCCGGGCAGTCGCTGGGGGCCTTCGCGGCGCCGGGCCTCAAGATCGAGGTCTCGGGCGATGCCAACGACTATGTCGGCAAGGGTCTCTCCGGCGGCACCGTGGTGGTGCGTCCGCCGATGATGTCGCCGCTCAAGGCCGAGGTGAACACGATCATCGGCAACACCGTGCTTTACGGCGCAACCGACGGTTACCTGTTTGCCGCCGGCCGCGCGGGCGAGCGTTTCGCGGTGCGCAACTCCGGCGCCAAGGTGGTGGTCGAGGGCTGCGGCTCCAACGGCTGCGAATACATGACCGGCGGCGTGGCGGTGATCCTCGGGCCCATCGGTGCCAACTTCGGCGCCGGCATGACCGGCGGCATGGCCTATCTCTACGACCCCAAGGGCGAAGCGGCGGACATGATGAACATGGAAAGCCTCGTCACCTGCCCGGTGAACAGCGAGCACTGGGAAGCGGAGCTGAAAGGCATGATCGAGCGCCATCTGGCCGAGACCAAAAGCCGCAAGGCCGAGGACATCCTCCAGCACTGGGATCTGGAGAAGGTCAACTTCCTCCAGGTCTGCCCCAAGGAGATGCTGAACAAGATCGCCCACCCGCTGGGCATCGAGGACAGCCTCGCCGTGCCGGCGGAATAAGCCTCGGCTTTCATGAGATGTCGCAGACGCCCGGGGATTTCCCCGGGCGTCTTGCTTTTGGCCTGAAGTGCAGGGAAAAAACCGCCCGACCGAGTGATTTTTCCGGATTGCGCCACATTGTTTACCTAACGGCACCCAATTCAGTGGCCATAAAGGAATTGTTCGGAGTGTTAGTTCCAAATGTAACCCGTGGCGTATGATGATGAGTGTCGGATATCGTCCCCTGCCACTGGGGCGGCCAAGGCCCGGAGCGCATAGATGCGCCGGGCCTTGTGCGTGTTGCACGCTTCCCCCCGCCCGCCAGCCCGTGTATTTCTAAGCTCATGGCGCGAGCAGCGAAAAAACCGAAGAAGCAGGCAAAACCCGACAAGCTGCGTGAGGCGGTCGCAAAGCCGCGCAGGCGGATCCGTCCGGGGCGCTGGCTGCTGCGGCAGACGTTCAGACTCGGCATGGTCGCGGTGGGGCTGCTGCTGCTGGCGGTCCTGCTCTACAAGCTGATCAACCCGCCCACCACCTACACGATGTGGTCCGAGGGCCGGCGGCTCGGCGCCTCCGTCGATCAGCGCTGGGTCGATGCCGAGCGCATCGCACCGGTGATGCTGCGTTCGGTCGTGGCGGCAGAGGATGCCAATTTCTGCACCCATTGGGGCTTTGACATGCGGGCGATCCGCGCCGCCATCGAAGAAGGCGGCAATCGCGGAGCCTCGACGATCAGCCAGCAGGTCGTGAAGAACGTCTATCTCTGGCAGGGCCGCAGCTGGCCGCGCAAGGCGCTGGAAGCGCTGATCACCCCGGTGGTGGAGGCACTCTGGTCGAAACGGCGCATTCTCGAGATCTATCTCAACATCGCCGAGTTCGACGAAGGCGTGTTCGGCGTCGAAGCAGCCTCCCGGCATTACTTCGGCGTCGGCCCGGACAAGCTGAGCGCCACCCAGGCGGCACGTCTCGCCGCGATCCTGCCCGACCCCAAGGACCGCTCGGCCTCGCGCCCCTCGAGCTATGTCCAGCGCCGTGCCGCACAGATCCGCGACGGCGCCGCCACCATCGAACGCGATGGCCGCGCCGCCTGCTTCGAATAGCGGATCGCCAACCTACATCGCGACAGCGACAAGACTATTGCCTTTTGCCCGCCCGGGCTGTTCTGTGAACCCATTCAATAGTCGAGATATGATCGGAGACACGATAGATGGCGGGCTTGGGTTCCCTGATTGGCCGTGCGCTGGCTTTTGGCATTCCTGCCGCTCTTGGTGCTGCGGCCTTTGTCTATGCGGAAACGCTGAAACAGCCCCCCGCCGAGGCCGCCGTGAAGCGTCCCTCCCTGCCCGTCCGGGTTCTGACCATGCAACCTGTGCCGGTCCTGCCCCGGCTGTCGGGCTACGGCACCGTCAACCCGGCGCGCGAATGGCACGCGGTGGCGCGTGTCGCCGGCGACATCGTGGAAACCGGGGCAGATCTCGCGGCGGGCACGCTGATGGCAGCGGATACGGTGCTCTTCAGGATCGACGATTCGGATCTGCGCCTGTCGCTGGCGCAGATGGACGCGCAGATCGCTGCGGCGGATGTGAAGAACGACACGCTCGCCGCCAGCCTGGACATCGCGCGCGCCGATCTGGAGCTCGCCCGGGCCGAACTGGCGCGGCAGGAGCGGCTGACCGACCAGGGAGTCGCGGCGCGCGCCGGGCTCGATGCCGCCCGCCGGCAGGAACTCTCCGCCCGCGCGCAGGTGACCGGACTCGAAAACGAGCGCCGACTGGCCGCCGCCGAGCGCGAGGTCGTGCTGTCGCAAAAGGCCACGGTGGCACGGGCGCTCGACTTCACTGAGATCCGTGCGCCCTACGACCTGCGCATCACCGAGGTGACCGCCACGGAGGGCCAATATGTCGGGGCGGGGCAGACGCTGCTCGCCGCCGAGGACCTCGCGGCGGCAGAGGTGCCGGCACGGTTCCCGTTGGGCCATATCGGCCCGCTGTTGCGGCTGGCCGGCGGGGACGCCGAGGTCGCGGATCTGAAAGCCCGCGTGCGCCTCACGGCGCCGGGCCACGATGTCACCTGGAAAGCGGAGGTCGTACGGGTCGGCGACGCCATCGACAGCGGGACGCAAAGCGCCACGGTGGTGGTGCGCGTCGAGGATCCGCTCGGCCAGGCCGCTGCCGGAGAGCGCCCGCCGCTGCGGCGCAACATGTTTGTCGAGGTGCTGCTGATCGGCCCGCAGACCGAACGGCTCGTGGCCCCGGCAGATGCGGTCTGGGACGGTACGGCGCTGGTCGTGGGCGCCGACGAGACGCTTCAGAAACGCGCCGTGACCATCGCCTTCACCATGGGCGATCTTGCGGTGATCGACAGCGGGCTGGAACCCGGCGACCAACTGGTGATCACGTCGCCGACCGTGGCCGTGCCCGGCATGCAGGTGAAACCGGTCGAGGACAGTGCCCGCATGACCGCCCTTGCCGCCGAGGCGCTGGGGCAGAGCGCGCCTGCAGGCGGCGGCGCGGGGAGCGGTCAAGGCAAAAACAAATCCGGCGAGGCCGGCAAATGATCCGGCTCTTCGCGCTCCACCCCACGGCAGCGAATATCCTTATGATCGCGCTGCTGGCGCTCGGCCTCGCGGCGCTGCCCAAGCTGCAACGCGATACCTTTCCGCTGGTGGCGCCCTCTGAGGTAGAGATCCGTATCGCCTATCCCGGCGCCACCCCCGCCGAGGTCGAGCGCGGCATCTGCGTCATGGCCGAGACCCCGCTGCGCCGCGTCGAAAACCTCGACCGGCTGACCTGCCTCGCGCGCGAAAACACCGCGATCCTCACCGCCGAGATCGTCGAAGGCGCCGACATGACGCGGTTTCACAACGATCTGAAGGCCGCAATCGACGGCGTGACCGGCTTTCCCGACAAGGCCGAGGATCCGGTGAGCACAGTGGTCGAGCGCGTCGCCTCCGTGGCCTCCATCGCCGTCACCGGGCCGGAAGACCCGCAGGTTCTCTTTGCCTATGCCTCCGCGCTCGCCGACCGGCTGCGCGCCGATCCCGAGATCTCGGATGTGGAGGTGAACGGTTTTTCCGACCGCGAGATCGCGGTCACCTTCGACGCGGTGGCCCTGCGCCGCCACGGGCTGAACATCGCGCAGATCGCCTCTGTCCTGTCGCAGCACAGCCTCGATCTGCCGGCGGGCACGCTGCAAGGGCCCGATGGCGATGCCGCGATCCGCTTTCTGGGAGAGAAACGCAGCCCCGCCGAGCTGGCCCGCATCCCCGTCGCGGGCAGCGCGAGCGGCGGCACGCTGCTGCTGGGCGATGTGGCAACGATCCGTGCCGGCTTCGCCGATCCGGCACAGGCGGCCTATTACGGCGCCCACCGCGCCGCCATCGTCTCGGTGAATAAGACCGCCACGCAGGATGCGTTGCGCGTCAAGGCAGCGCTCGACCGGCAGATCGCGCAGGCACGCGCCGATGCGCCGGGCAATATCGCGCTGGCGATCTCGCAGGACTCCACCAGCAATATCCGCGACCGCCTGCGCATCATCGCCGAGAACGGCACGCAGGGCCTGCTCCTTGTTCTGGCGGTGATGTGGCTGTTCTTCGGCTTCCGTCTGTCCTTCTGGGTGGCGATGGGGCTGCCGGTCTCGTTCCTGGGCGCGATCTTTGCGATGCAGCTTCTGGGCTACACGATCAATATGATGACCATGGTGGCGCTGCTGATCGCGGTGGGGCTGCTGATGGACGACGCCATCGTGATTTCCGAAAACATCGTGCGCCGGCGCGAGGCCGGGGAAGCGCCCCACAATGCGGCTGTGAACGGCGTGCGACAGGTCGGGCCGGGGGTCTTCGCCTCTTTCCTGACCACGGCGATGATCGTGGGGCCGCTGAGCTTCATGACCGGCAGTATCGGCGCGGTGCTGAAATACATCCCCATCGTGCTGCTGCTGGTGCTCGCCATCAGCCTGATCGAAGCCTTCCTCATCCTGCCCGCGCATATGCGCCATTCGCTGGGTCGGAGGGCAGAGCCGGGGCGCATCAGCGGCGCGGTGAATGACGGCTTTGCCCGGTTCCGCGACGCGGTGATCGTGCCGCTCGCCGGGCTGGCACTGCGCTTTCGCTATGCAACGCTGGGCCTTGCGGTGTTTCTCGTGCTGATCTCGCTCGCCCCCTATTCCGGCGGCTTTATCAAGTATCAGAGCTTTCCCCAGCTCGAGAGCGACACTGTCGAGGCGCGGCTGCTGCTGGCCGAGGGCGCGCCGCTGTCGCTGACCGAAAAGCGCGTGGCCAAGGTGGTCTCGGCGCTGGACATCATGAATGCCGAACTGACGCCCGCGCAGCCCGGGGGCCAGTCGCTTGTCCAGAGTTACACGGTCACCTATGGCAGCAACCCCGACGCGCCGGGCACCGGCCCGCATATGGCGACGATCAGCGCCAAGCTGTTGCCCGCCGGCACGCGCAACACCGATGTCACCGAGATTCTCGACCGCTGGAAGATGCTCAGCGGACGGCTGCCCGACATGGCCGCATTCCGCATCACCGACAAGGAGCGCGGCGCCGGGGGCAAACCCATCGACCTGCTCGTACAGGGCCCCGATCTGGAAGCGCTGGCAGCCACCGCCCGCGAGATGCGTCGGTTTTTCCGCGAGTTCGACGGGGTGCGCGACGTGACCTTCGACCTGATGCCCGGCAAGCCGGAATATCTCGTCCGGCTCGACACCGCCGCCGCCAACGCACTGGGGGTCGCGCCGCAGACCCTCGCCGGCGAGCTGCGCGCCGCGTTCCGCGGCGACAGCGCGCTCAGCTTCGCCGACGGGCTGGGCGAGGTCGATGTGGTCGCGCGCTTTGGCGCCGGCGACCGGATCGCGCTGTCAGATATCACCGATCTGCGGATCCGCAGCAGCTCCGGCGCGCTGGTGCCGCTCTCGGCGGTGGCGACGGTGACGCAATCGCGCGGCTATGCCACGATCAACCGGGTCGACGGGCAGCGCAGCGTGCGCATTCAGGGCACGATCAATCCCGCCGTGGCCAATGCCCGCGAGCTGATGGCGGCGCTGCGCGCCTCCTATCTGCCCGAGCTCGCGGCAACCCGCCCCGAGATCTCCGTGCGGATTCTCGGCGAGGCCGAAGACACCGCGACCACCGGCAGCTCGCTGGCGCGCAATATGGCGCTCGGTGCCGGTGGCGTGTTCCTGTTGCTGGCCTTCTACCTGCAAAGCTTTGTCCGCACGCTGGCGGTGCTGGCCGCGATCCCGCTCAGCGTTGTGGGCGTGATGTGGGGGCATATGGCGCTGGGGCTTCAGATCTCTCTGCCGAGCCTCGTGGGGCTGGCGACGCTTGCCGGGGTGGTGGTGAACGACTCGATCCTTCTGGTGAATTTCATCGACGACAAGACCGCCCGCGGCATGGATGTGCTGGAGGCCGGGCGCGAGGCGGTGCGCGACCGGTTCCGTGCGATCTTTCTGACCTCGCTGACCACGGTGGTGGGGCTCGGCCCGCTGCTTTTCGAGCCGAGCACGCAGGCGCAGTTCCTGCGCCCCATCGTGGCGAGCCTCGCCTTCGGCCTCACAGCCGCGACCTTTCTGGCGCTGTTCGTGACGCCTGCGGTGATCGCGGTGCTTCAGGATTTCGGGCTGCGCCCGCGTGTTGCAGAGGCAGAAGGAGAGGTCGTGCCGGCGTAGGTCTGCGGTCGGTGGGTTGGAAACCCACCCTACGGCGTAACCTCCAGCGCGATGGCCGTCGCTTCGCC
The DNA here is from genome assembly GCF_017311415.1 of Salipiger abyssi. Lineage (GTDB taxonomy): Bacteria > Pseudomonadota > Alphaproteobacteria > Rhodobacterales > Rhodobacteraceae > Salipiger > Salipiger abyssi_A. The sequence goes on from NZ_JAEKIS010000010.1 coordinate 140,966, forward strand.
GCCCCCGATGCAGAGGCAGGCCACGCCGCGCCGCAGGCCGCGGGCGCGCAATGCGTGGATCAGCGTCACGACGATGCGCGCGCCCGTCGCCCCGATGGGATGCCCCAGCGCGCAGGCGCCACCGTTCACGTTGAGCTTTTGGCGCGGAATACCGATCTCCCGTGCCGCCGCCATGGCCACCACGGCAAAGGCCTCGTTGATCTCGAAGAGATCCACGTCGTCGGCCGTCCACCCGACATGGGCCAAGAGCTTTTGGATCGCCGGAATCGGCGCGGTGGTGAACCAGGCGGGCTCCTGCGAATGGGTGCAGTGGCCGAGGATTCGCCCCATCACCTGCAACCCGCGCGCCTCCGCCTCCCGGGCCGAGGCCAGCACCAGCGCCGCCGCGCCATCGGCATTGGCCGAAGAGCTGGCGGCTGTGATCGTGCCCAGGTCGCCAAAAACCGCGCGCAGCCCCGGGATCTTTGCCGGGTCGATGCGCTCGGGCCGTTCGTCCCGCACCACCGTCACAGTCCCCTTGCGGCCAGGCACCTCCACCGGGGCGCATTCCGCGGCGAAGGCACCGCCGGAGACGGCGGCACGGGCGCGTTCCAGCGTCTGCACCGCATAGGCATCCTGATCGGCGCGGGTAAAGCCGTAGCGCTCTGCCGTCGCCTCGCCGAAGGTGCCCATCGGGCGCCCGCGCTCATAGGCATCCTCCAGCCCGTCCGTCATCATATGGTCGAGCAGTTCGGTGCCGCCCGCCTTACGCCCGCCGCGCATCTCGGGGATCAGGAAGGGCGCGCCCGACATCGCCTCCATGCCACCGGTGACCACGATGCCGGCGCTGCCCGCGCGGATGAGATCATGGCCCAGCATCGTCGCCTTCATCCCCGAGCCGCAGACCTTGTTGATCGTGGTCGCGCCGGTCGCATCCGGCAGCCCCGCCGCCCGCGCCGCCTGCCGCGCCGGCGCCTGGCCGAGCCCGGCGGGCAGCACGCAGCCCATCAGGATTTCCGACACATCCGCCCCGTCGAGCGCCGCATCGCCAAGAGCCGCGCGGATCGCCACGGCACCCAGCTCGGTCGCTGGCACCTGTGCAAAGGCACCCATGAAGGCGCCCAGCGGAGTGCGCCTGGCGGCGACGATGGCCACCGGATCGTTGGACTTGTCTGACATGCTGAATCTCCCTGAATTTCATTTAGATTACGATCATACTCCATCTTGTCAACAATAAGATTACGGTTATAATTCAAACCGAATATCAGAGGAGGCCCCAATGCGGATGAGCCGGCAGGACGCGGCGCAGAACCGGACCCGGGTGGTGCGCACCGCCGGCGAGATGTTTCGCGATCATGGCTATGACGGGGTTGGCATCGCCGCGCTGATGCAGGCGGCGGGGCTGACCAATGGCGCGTTCTACAAACAGTTCGCCAGCAAGGAAGCGCTGCTGGCCGAGGCCACAGAGGACGCGCTCGCCCGCAACGCCGAGGCCTGGGAGACCGTGTTGCAGGAGGCCGAGGGCGATCCGCTCGCGGCTGTGGCGCGCTGGTACCTCTCCGAGCCGCATCTGAGCCATCGCGGGCTTGGCTGCACCTACGCCACTCTCGGCGCCGAGGCACCGCGCCACGAGGCGCCGGTGCGCGAGGCCTTCGACGCCGGGCTGCGCAAGACCCTGAACCAGATCGCCGGCGCGGCGGCAGACACTGGCACGCCCGAGCGCGAGGCGGCGGCGATCCGGCTGCTCAGCCGGCTGGTCGGGGCACTGGTGCTCGCCCGGGCGGTTTCGGACCCGGCGCTGGCACAAGATATCCTGACCGCCAATGCCGATGCAAAAGACACACCCTGACCGGTCTCGCCGACAATTTTTTCCCCGCGGCGACATGGCGGGAAGATCTTGCCGCAGCCTAGTGATAGACTGAACGCAGCGCCAAGGCCGGCAGGCTTCCCCACAAGTGCCAAGGCGCGTGCCTTCCGTTTAGACATTGCGACATGCCCCTGATCTCGATGACCCGCACCGCCGCCCTCGCCTTACCGCTGCTCGTGCTGCTGGCCGCCTGCGGCGCGCGGATGCGTCACCATCCCGACGAGCTCGAATGCATGGAGCGCGCGATGTATTTCGAATCGCACCGGTCGAGCCGCGACGGGCTGATCGCCGTGGGCAGTGTCGTGATGAACCGCGTCGCCTCGGACGATTTTCCGGGAACGGTCTGCGGTGTCGTCTCGCAAAAGAACCAGTTCGCGCCGGGCGTCATGACCCGCGAGATGACCGGTGCATCAACCGCGCTGGTACGAGAGGCGGCGCTCTCGGTCCTGCATGGCGAGCGGCACCCGATGATTGCCGATGCGCGGTTCTTTCACAGCAGCAGTTACCGCGCCTCCTACAACAACATGCATTACGTGCTCTCGACCGGTGGCAATGCCTTCTACGAAAAGCGCCGACCGGAGGCGGTGACACAACCCTATCCGCCGCTTCCTATCGAGGGGATCACCGGGCTTTGAACCGCCGCAGGCTTGTAGTGCGCCTTCTGTCGAAGGGGCCGGGATCTGCCCTTTGGCACGTATCAAATCCCGCGAAGCAGACGGATTGAACCGATGCGGGTTTTCCGGAGGCTGATTTTCGTTGGTTGCGCGGCGACGGCCTCGGCTTCCAGAGCTGCGTCGTATTCTTCTTCGGCTTCGGCGGGCGGTATGTTCCCGACGGCCTCAAAGCTGCGCCAAGGGCCGCGGCGGTGTATGACCTCTGCCTTGAACAGGCCATTGATTGTCTCAGCCAAAGCATTGTCATAGCTGTCACCGACGCTCCCGACAGATGGCTCGATGCCGGCCTCGCCGAGACGCTCGGAATACTTGATGGACAGGTATTGGCACCCGCGATCCGAGTGGTGGACCAGTCCCGTGCGCTTCGTCGGCCGACGCTCATGGACGGCTGCTCCAGCGCATCGAGCACAAAGCCCGCCTGGGCCGACGTGCTGACCCGGAGCGGTTCAAACCATCAAACCGTGGGATCAAACACCTAGGCTACCATACGCCAGCTGAGATCTTCGAAACCACGGTTTTGGAAATCTGGAACCGATTGGAATAAAACGGCATATCTGGATTTGTATTTCAGCGTGAGTTCACAACAGGGCGCATCGCTCATGCGACCCCGCCCAGACAGACGTATTTCAGCTCGAGATAATCGTCGATCCCGTGACGCGAACCCTCGCGCCCGAGGCCCGACATCTTGACCCCGCCGAACGGCGCTTCGGCGGTCGAGATCAGGCCGGTGTTCACTCCGACCATGCCGTATTCCAGCGCTTCGGAGACGCGGAAGATCCGCGCCGCGTCCCGCGCATAGATATAAGAAGCCAGCCCGAACTCGGTGTCATTGGCCGCCGCCACGGCCTCCGCCTCGTCGATGAAGCGGAAGAGCGGCGCGACGGGACCGAAGGTTTCCTCCCGCGCGACGGCCATGTCGGAGGTGACTTCGGCCAGCACCGTCGGCTCGTAGAATGTGCCGCCCAGTGCATGGGGCCTGCCGCCCTGTAGCACCCGCCCGCCCTTGCCAACCGCGTCGGCGACATGCTCTTCGACCTTGGCCAGCGCGGCGGCGTCGATCAGCGGGCCGAGATCGACCCGCTCGCCCAGACCATTGCCGGTGCGCAGCTTTGAGACCGCGCTTGCAAGCTTTGCGGCGAAAGCCTCATAGACGCCCGCCTGCACATAGATTCGGTTGGCGCAGACGCAGGTCTGGCCATTGTTGCGGAATTTCGCGATCAGCGCGCCCTCGACGGCGGCGTCCAGATCGGCATCGTCGAAGACGATGAAGGGCGCGTTGCCGCCCAGCTCCAGCCCCAGTTTCTTGATCGTCGGTGCCGATTGCCGGTAGAGCATCGCGCCGATTTCGGTCGAGCCGGTGAAGGTCAGCTTGCGCACAGCCGGGCTTTCGGTCAGCCCGGCGCCGATCTCGGAGGCCGGCCCGGTAACGACGCTGAAGAGCCCCTCAGGCAGCCCCGCCCGCTCTGCCAGCACCGCGAGCGCGATGGCGGAATAGGGCGTCTGGGAGGCGGGTTTCAGCACCATGGCACAGCCGGCGGCAAAGGCGGGCGCGGCCTTGCGGGTGATCATCGCATTGGGGAAATTCCACGGCGTGATCGCCCCGACCACGCCGATGGGCTGCTTTGTCACCAGAATGCGTTTGTCGGGCTGATGGCCGGGGATCGTCTCGCCATAAACCCGGCGCGCCTCTTCGGCGAACCATTCGACAAAACTTGCGCCATAGCTGATCTCGCCCGCCGCCTCGGCCAGCGGCTTGCCCTGCTCCAGCGTCAGGATCTGCGCCAGCGCGTCGCGATGCCGGATCATCAGATCGAACCAGCCCCGCAGGACCGTGGCACGGTCATTCGCCGTGCGCGCCGCCCAGGCCTTTTGCGCCGTCACGGCGGCCTCAATGGCCCGCCGGACCTCGTCGCAGCCGAGCCTTGGCACATGGCCGAGCAAGCTGCCGTCCGCCGGATTGTGCACCGCAATCGCGGTCGGCGGATCGGCCTCGATCCATGTGCCCGCGACAAGCGTCGCGTCGCGCCAGAGGCCGGTCGCCCTCAGGTCGGCAAGTGACAGGGGTTTCATCAGATGTCCTCCAGTCCAGTCATATCCGCTCCGGTGTCAGACCAGCAGCGTCATCGGGGTTTCGACGGCGGCCTTGAAAGCGGCGAGCCATTGCGCGCCGACCGCGCCGTCGACGGAGCGGTGATCGACGGAAAGCGTGACGCTCATCACCGGCGCAAAGGCGAGCTGGCCGTCGCGCTCGACCGGGCGGCGCTCGGCGGCGCCCACCGCGAGGATGCAGCTCTGCGGCGGGTTGATGATGGCCGAGAAGCGCTTGACCCCGTACATCCCGAGATTGGAGAGGGAAAAGCCGCCGCCCTGATATTCCTCGGGTTTGAGCCGCCCCTCGCGCGCCCTGACGGCCAGCGCCTTCATCTCGGCAGAGAGCGCGCCCAGGCTCTTGCGATCCGCGTCGCGCAGCACCGGGGTGATCAGCCCGCCATCGGTGGCCACGGCGACCGAGATGTCGACGGAGCCAAAGCGCAGGATTGCCTCGTCGGTCCAGACCGCATTCGCCTCGGGCACCTCCGCAAGCGCGTTGGCGACGGCCTTGATCAGGAAATCGTTGACCGAGATCCGCGCGGGCGTGTCGCGGCCCGCGTTGACCTGTGCGCGCAGCGCCAGCAGGGCGTCGAGATCGCAATCGGCCTCGAGATAGAAATGCGGGACGGTGGTTTTCGATTCCACCAGACGGCGGGCGATGGTGCGGCGCATGCTGGAATGCGGGATTGCCTCATAAGCTCCGAGGCCGGTCAGGTCGGGCGCGGCCTTGGCAACCGGCGCCTGCGCCACCGGAGCGGTTTGAGCCTGTTCCGCCGCCCGTTCGACATCGACCCGCACAATCCGGCCGCGCGGGCCGGAGCCGGAAAGCCCCGCCAGATCAATGCCTTTCTGCGCGGCGACCCGGCGGGCGAGCGGCGAGGCGAGCACCTTCTCCGTCCTGCGCGGCGTCGCCGCAACCGTCTCTTCGGACAAGACCGGGGCCTCTTTCGGCGCTTCCGGCGCGGAAGGCGTTGCGCCGCCCGGCGCGTATGCCGCAAGCGCATCCGCGCTTTCGCCCTCCTCCAGCAGCACGGCAATCACCGCGTTCACGTCGGCGCGCTCCCCATTCGGCACAAGGATCCTGCCGAGGGTGCCTGCCGCCTCCGCCTCCAGCTCCATCGTCGCCTTATCGGTCTCAACCTCCGCCAGCGCCTCGCCCGGCGCCACGGCGTCGCCTTCCGTCTTGAGCCAGCGCGCGATCACCGCGTCTTCCATTCCCGCCGAAAGCGAGGGCAAAACGATATCCTTGGGCATGTGCTCTCTCCTTATTCGGCAGCCAGCGGCAGGCCCTGATCGGCCATGACGTCGCGCAGCCCGGCCTCGATGTCCGACAGGCGGGCGCAGGCCGCCGATTCCAGCACCCTGGAGATGCTGGGAGAGGCCTCGGCGCCGTGAACGCGTTTGACCGGCTGGTCGAGCGCATCGAAACAGCGGCGCTGGATCTCATCCGCCAGCCAGCCGCCATAAGACGTGCCCGCCGCGCCCTGCTCGACGATCAGCACATTGCCGGTCTTCTCGATGGAGGCCTCGACGGTCTCCCAGTCGAGCCCGGCGCGGTCGAGGCTGCGCAGGTCGACGATCTCGGCATCGACCCCCAGCCGCTCGACCGCCTCGCGGGTCTTTTCGACCATGGCGAGATAGGTGAGCACCGTGACCCGGTTGCCCTCACGCACGACCTTGGCCTTGCCCAGCGGGATCATGTAGTCGAGATCCTCCGCCGGGGCGGCGCCTTTCGCGGCGTAGAGATCGACATGTTCGAGCACGAGCACCGGGTCGTCGCAATGCAGCGCCGCGTTCATCAGCCCGACATAGTCGAAGGGCGTCGAGGGCGCGACGATGCGCCAGCCCGGCGCGGTGGCAAAGATGCCCGCGGGGTCCATGGAATGCTGCGAACCATAGCCCGTGCCCATGGCCACCTTGGTGCGCAGCACAACCGGCATGGCGCTGTCGCCGCCGAACATGTGCCGCGCCTTGCCGATCTGGTTGAACACCTGATCCGCAGCCACCCACATGAAATCGGGATACATGAACTCGATCACCGGACGCACCCGCCCGTTGGCGGCCATGCCGCCCGCGATGCCGGTAAAGGCATTCTCGGAGATCGGCGTGCCGAGACAGCGCTCGGGGAACCTGTCCGACAGCCCCTTGGTGGCGCCATTGGTGCCACCCTTGAGCCGGTGCACATCCTCGCCCAGCACGACGACGCGCGCGTCGGTCTCCATCCGGCGCATCATGACATCGGCCACGGCGTCGATGAATTTCACATTCTCCTTGAGTGCGCCGGAAAAGCTCTCCTGCTCTTCGAACCGGGCGCCGTCGAATTCCGACAGATCGCCGCGCAACCCGAAATCGCGGAAACTCTCCTCGGGCCAGAGCGCGGGCACGATGCGGCGCTTGCCGTCGACCTCTTCGACCAGCTCGCCGGCGATCCCGTCCATCATCGCCTGACACTGCGCCCGCAGATCCTCGACCGCCTGAGCACCGATGATCTGACGCTCCATCAGGTCGCGCGCCATGGCGTCGAGCGGATCGCGGCCCCGCCATTCGGCCTCTTCTTCCTTGCTGCGATAGCCGAAGGCCGAACCGGGCAGCGCGCCGTTCTGGTGGAAATAGCGGTAGACATCCGCCTCGATCACCACCGGCCCGCCGCCCTTGCGCATGATCGCGTTGGCCTCTTCCGCCGCCAGATAGACCGACAGCGTATCCATCCCGTCCACCCGCAGCGCCGGGATGCCGAAGGCAAGCCCGCGCGACGACAGGCGGGTTTCGGCGGTGACCTCCCCGACATGGGTCGAGACGGCGTAGCGGTTGTTTTCGATGAAAAAGCAGATCGGCAGCTTCCAGGCGGCGGCGACATTCATCGTCTCCAGCACCGAGCCGATATTCACCGCGCCGTCGCCGAAATAGGTGTAGACCACATCGCCGGTGCCGGCATGCTTATGCGCCCAGGCCGCGCCGGCTGCCATGGGTACGCCGCCGCCGACGATGGCATTGGTGCCGAGATTGCCGCTCTCCGCCCACCGAAGATGCATCGAGCCGCCGCGCCCCTTGCAGAACCCTTCGGCAAGGCCGAGGATCTCCGACAGCGTGCGCTTGGACAGATGCCGCAGGGTTTCGCCAAAGCTCTTCTCCGGGTCGATCCCCTCGGGCGCCACATAGGCCAGCGCCTTGGCGAGAAACTGGTGATGCGCCCGGTGCGAGCCATTGACCTGATCGGAGGCGCGCATCGCCATGGCAGAGCCGACCGCCCCGCCCTCTTGCCCGATGGCGGAATGCGCCGGGCCGTGCACGAGCCCCTGCCCGGCAAGCTCCAGAACCTTTTCCTCGAAGGCGCGGATCAGATGGAGCTGGCTCAGCATCGTGCGCCCGAGCGTGGGATCGAGCGCGCTGCGCTCGTCGTCGGAGGCCCGGATGTCCCGCCAGGTGGTCTTGGGGGTGAGGTCGTCATAGAGGGGCATGTCGGAAGCCTTTCAGGAAACTCGGCAAGCAGAGGCCGGCGGCCCGGGGCGCAATGCCCCGGACCTGAGGAAGTCGGAAAAGATCGGAAGCGGTCAGGCGGAGAAGAAATCCCGCAGCAGGCCAAGCTGGCCCTGAAGCATCGCGCGCCCGTCGAGATAGGCGATCCCCGCCTCCTGCGCGGCGCGGCCAAGCGCGGTCTGCTGCGGCGGCACCAGCGCCTCGGCAACCATATCGGCGCTGGTCAGACGATCCACCGTCAGCGGCATCGGATCGTCAGCCCGCAAGCCGACGGAGGTCGCGTTCACCACCAGATCCACCGGCGCCGCTTCGGCACCTGCAAGGCCGATGCGACACTCCGGGAAGGCGGGGGCGAGCCGGGCGGCAAGACGCTCCGCGCGTTCCGGCGTGCGGTTCAGCAGGTGCAGCTCGGAAATGCCTTCGGTCAGCAGCTCGGCGGCAATCGACGCCGCCGCGCCGCCCGCGCCCACCAGCAGCACCCGCTTGTCCGCAATGGCATAACCGGCCTGTTTCAACCCACCGACAAAGCCGCGCCCGTCGAAGGTCTCGCCCAGAAGGCTGCCATCCGGCTGCACCCGGACCGCGTTGACGCTGCCCGACAGGGTGACGCGCTCGGACACGGCGTCGCAAAAGGCGACGCCCTGCTCCTTGTGCGGAATCGTCAGCACAAAGCCGGAGATATTCCTGATGCTGCGGGCCGCGTCCAGCGCCGCGCCCAGATTCCCGGCGGGCACATGCATCGGCAGGCAAAGCGCCTCGACAGAGGCCTCCGCAAAGGCCTCCGACAGCAGTTGCGGCGTGCGGACCTGCGCCACCGGGTCGGCCATGACGCCGACCAGACGCGCGCTGCCGGGGATCGTAAGGGGAATGCCGGTCATCGCTCAGCCCTCCTGTTGCAGATGCTGTTCAATCGTCGCCGCCAGCCGGAACAGCAGGTCTTCCCGCCCCAGCGCCGCGGTGATCTGAATGCCCACGGGCAGCCCTTCCCTGGTGTGGCCAAAGGGCACGCTGGCCGCCGGCAGACCGGTGACATTGGCGAGACAGGTGAAGGCGAAGGACTCCATCACGCGGTCAAAGGCACGTTCGGCCCCGATCCGGTCGACATCGTAATGCCCGAGCTTCGGCGCGGGATGCAGCACCACCGGCGTCAGCAGCACGTCGGTCTCTTGGAGGAACCGGCCCATGCGCCGCGTCAGCCCCTGGAAATAGACCAGATCGGTGATGTATTGCACGGCGGGCAGACCGATCCCGAGCGAGACCATGTGACGGTTGATCGGCTCCATCTGCGCGGCGATCTCCTCGACGGAACAATCGCGTGCCGCAGCCAGTCCGAAGGCCGCGCGCGACACCGTCATCGGCCAGAAGCGGCGGAACACCTCGCGGAACTCCGCCGGGGTCACCGGCGGCGCGGTTTCGCTCACCTCATGGCCCATGGTTTCGAGCAGCGCCGCCGCCTTCAGCACCTGTGCACCCACCTGCGGATCGGTCGTGCAGCCGTCGAAGAACGGATCGGTCGACACCGCGATCCGCAGGCCCGAGAGCGGCTGGCTCAGGCTGGCGAGATAGCTGCCGGAAACCGCCGGGGCGACATAGGGGTCGCCGGGGGCCGCGCCCTGCGTGGCATCGAGAATGGCGGCGCTGTCGCGCACGCTTTTCGTCACCACATGTTCCGAGGTGATCCCGCCGATGGATTCGCCCACATCCGGGCCGAGCGTGGTCCGTGCCCGCGAAGGTTTCAGGCCGAAGAGCCCGCAATAGGAGGCCGGGATGCGGGTCGAGCCGGCGCCGTCATTGGCATGCGCCGCCGCCACCATGCCACCCGCCACCGCCGCCGCCGCGCCGCCGCTCGACCCGCCGGGGGTGCGCTCTGGATCCACGGGGTTGCGCGCAGGGCCGTAGAGCAGCGGCTCGGTGGTGCCGATGCTGACCATTTCGGGCACGTTGGTCTTGCCGAAGATCACGAATCCCGCCGCCTCGAACCGTTCGGTCAGGATGCTGTCGTGGTCCATCACGCCGCCCGCCAGCAGCGCCGAGCTTGCGGTGGTCGGCGTGCCCGCCTTGTGGGCGTAGAAATCCTTGAGCAGGAAGGGCACGCCGTGGAACGGGCCGGCGGGCACGCGCCCGGCTTTCACCGCATCGCGCGCCATGTCGTAGAATTTTACGGTGACCGCGTTCAGCCCGGGGTTGCGGTCTTCGCAGCGGGCAATCGTCGCGTCCAGCAGCTCCAGGGGCGACACGTCGCCTTTGGCGATCCGCTCCGCCTGCCCGGTGGCGTCGAGCGAGAGGATCTCATCCATCATTCCGCCGCCCCCGGGCGCACGGCGAAGCCGTCGACTTCGAGGAACCAGTCCTCGCTGCCGAGCCCGGCGACCAGCACAAGCGACATGGCAGGCCGGTGATCGCCCAGCCAGGCGTCGCGCGCGGCCCGGATTGCGGGCAGATCCTCGCGCCGCGTCACGAAGAAGTTCAGCTTGCCGACATGTTCAGTGCCGAGGCCTTCGCCCTCCAGCAGCCGTGCCAGCGTCTCAAAGATCAGTCGGGTCTGCTCCCCCGCATCCGCCGGAAGCGTGCCGTCCGGTTCGCAGCCGACGAGGCCCGAAAAGGCCAGCAGCGAGTCGCCGGGGCCGACCTCCACCGCGTGACAATAGGGGCCGAAGGGCGGCGCGATATCTGGGTTGTGAATCTGCCTCATGAGGCACCTCCTCTTTGGTTCGGAACAGGCTGCGGCGCTCTGCGGGCGGGGTCCACTCTGCCGGCGCGCGGCGCCTATATGTTCCGCGATCTGGTTTCCGTCCGCGATCCGGCGCGAGTGCAGCTTGCGTGAATCAGCCTCAAAGGCCGTGGTCCATCCCCGGTCTCTGAAAAGCGCGGCTGCCGCTCCGCCTCGATAGGCGGGAACATCACCGTTCCACCGGGAGCTGTCAATATAAAATGTATCCATTATCAAAAACACGCGCTCATGTACTGGCGCGCGACAGCCAGGTCAGGAAGTTGCCTAGAGCGCCTTAAAGCCCGCTCAAAAACAGCCAAACATCCGCCTAATCATAAGATTACGGGAAGATTCCCGCCGCAAACCTGCCGCGCATCCCGCCGGAATCCACTCCAGCAAGCAGCCAGGAAATTCGACCTTCTCGCGCCGAGATTCAAAAAAATGTATCCATTAATCTTGACTGAGCGCGCAGATTCGTATCCATTTGCCCAAACACACAGTGGACGAACCGATGCGCTATTTTGCCGGGTGCAAGCACGAGCTTCACCATCTTCCGACCGTATTCTCCCTCTCCCAGCCGCGCCGCTCGAACGATGTCGCAGCACGTCCGGGCCTGCTGGCCGCCGCCGCGGAACGCTGCGGATGGGAACGGGTCGAGGTGACGGAAGCGCGGGAGGCCTGTCTGGAGGGCGTGCACAGCCCCCGCTATGTCGCGTTCCTGCGCAACATCTATGCCGATTGGGTCGCGGCCTATGGCACGCCGCCCGACGGCATCTTTCCGAATGTCTTTCCCACGATGCGCACCGGCGACCGCTATCCCGACGACCCGGCGGCTCGCGTCGGCCTGCATATGCATGACCAGCTCGCACCCATCCACGAACACACTTTCGCCGCCGCGCTCGAAGCGGCGACGATTGCCGAGACCGCCGCAAAGGCGGTGCTGGGCGGCGATCGCGCCGCCTATGCGCTCTGCCGCCCTTCCGGCCACCACGCGGGCCGGGATTGCGGCGGCGGCGCGACCTATCTCAACAATGCGGCGGTGGCGGCGCAGACGCTGCTGTCAGAGGCCAGACGCGTGCTTCTGGTGGATATCGACGTTCATCACGGCAACGGAACGCAGGACATCTTCTACGAGCGCAACGACGTGCATTTCGTCTCGCTGCATCGCGATCCGGCGCATTATCATCCCTATTTCTGGGGCCATGCGGAAGAGCGCGGCGCGGGGCCGGGAACCGGCTTCACCCGCAATGTGCCGCTGCCCGGTGACACCGAAGACAACGCCTATCTGGCCGCGCTCGACACCGCGCTTGAGGAGGCTCTGCTCAAAACCCCCGACGCGCTCGTCGTCTCGATGGGGTTCGACGCGCATATCGACGACCCGAGCAGGGGCCTGCGCCTCACGACCGACGCTTACCGGCAAATCGGAGAGCGCTTTGCCGCGCTAAGCCTGCCGACCGTGCTGGTGCAGGAAGGTGGATACAATCTGGAGGCGGTGCCGCATTGCCTCTCCGCCTTCCTCACCGGCTTTCAAAGCTGACCGACTTTCCACGGGAGAACACCATGTCCATCCTCGCCAGCCAACAGCCCGCCCCCCATGACGCGCCCGGATGCGCCTATGTGGAGGGCGCCTTTATCCCCCTCGCCGACGCACGGATCCCGATGCTGGATCGCGGCTTTGTGCGCTCGGACGCCACCTATGACGTGACGCATATGTGGAAGGGGCGGTTCTTCCGGCTCGACGATTACATCGAACGGTTCTACGCCTCGATGGCCGGGCTGCGGATGGAGATCGACGAAACCCCCGCAGAGCTGCGCGAACTGATCCTTGAGGCCGCGCGCCGCAGCGGGCTGGAGGATGCCTATGTGCAGATGACCTGCACCCGCGGCGTGCCGCCGGCGGGCAGCCGCGATCCGCGCATGTGCAAGAACCGGCTCAGCCTCTTCGTGCAGCCCTTCGTCTGGATCTCGCGCCCCGAGCAGCAGGAAAGCGGCCTGAAGATGGTGGTCGCGAAGACCCCGCGTATTCCGTCCGAGGCGGTCGACCAGCGGATCAAGAATTTCCACTGGCTCGATCTGACGCGCGGCATTTTCGAGGCCTATGACCAGGGCGCGGATGTTGCGGTGCATCCCAGCATCCATGGCGGGCTGACCGAAGGCGCGGGCTTCAACGTCTTCTGTCTGAAGGGCCGGACGCTTTCGACCCCTGCCGAGGGGATTTTCGAGGGCATGACCCGGCGCACGGTGATCGAGTTGGCGCCCTCGCATCAGCTGGAGGTCGCGGTGGGCCGGGTGAACGCCGAACAGCTTTACGAGGCAGACGAGGTGTTTCTGACCAGCACCGCCGGTGGCGTGATGCCGGTGCGCGAAGTCGATGGCCGCCCGGTCGGAAACGGCCGCCCCGGACCGGTCACCCTGTCGCTGCGCAAAGCCTATTGGGCGCTGCATGAGCATCCCGATTACACCACCGCGCTGACCGGAGCCGGGACATGAGCGGCGGGCACGTCCTCGTCACCGGCGGCACCCATGGCATCGGGCGCGCCTGCGTCCGGCTGCTCGCGCAGGAGGGCTATCTGCCGATCTTCACCGGGCGCGACGCAGAGGCCGGCGAAGCGCTCGCCGGCGAGATCCCGGAGGCGCGTTTCCTGCAAGCGGATCTCTCCGCGCCCGGCGCCGTCGCATCGCTGGCGGAACGCGCGCTCACGCTTAGCGATGGCTGCCTTGCCGGGCTCGTCAACAATGCCGGGCGCGGCGCCCGCAACGCCTTTGAGGAGACGACCGAAGAGCTTTGTGATCAGGTTTTCGACCTCAATCTCAAGGTGCCGAGCCTGCTGACTGCCCTCTGCCTGCCCGCGCTGAAAGCGGCAAACGGCTCTGTGGTCATGATCTCCTCCATCGCGGGCAAGACCGGTGAGGAAGGGATCGCGCTTTATACCGCGTCCAAGGCGGGGCTGATCGGCCTCACCAAGGCGCTGGCGCTGGAAATCGCGCCCGAGGTCCGGATCAACGCGGTCTGCCCCGGGCAGATCGAGACGCGGATGATGCAAAACACCCTTTCGCTTCCGGGTCGCCGCGCGCAGCTCGAAGCGCGCATTCCCAGCGGTCGCCTCGGCCGCCCGGAGGACATCGCCGAGGCGGTGCTTTGGCTGATCTCGCCAAAATCGTCCTTCGTGAACGGTGACGTCCTCACCGTCGATGGCGGTGAGACCGCCGGGCTGCGCAATCCGCGGGCAAAGCAAAGCTGACACCCGCGCAACCACCAAAAAACACCAACAGAGAGAAAAGACCATGCTGAACAAGACCAGCTTCACAGTCACGCGCCGCATGGCGCTTCTGGGCGCTACGGCGCTGCTCACGCTGCCACGCACCACCTTGGCACAGACAGGGCCGGTCGAGGGCGGGCGCCTGGTGCTGATCGCCCGTCCCGAGCCCGCCACGCTGGGTCTCGGCCTGAACCTTCAGGCGCCGACGATCTATGTCGGCGGCAAGATTTTCGAGAGCCTCCTGACCTATACCACCGATCTGGAGCCGATGCCCTCGCTCGCGAAATCCTGGAGCATTTCCGAGGACGGGCTGACCTACCGGTTCGAGTTGCAGCAGAACGCGACCTGGCATGACGGCACGCCCTTCACCTCGGCGGATGTGGTCTTTACCGCCGACGACATGATGCGCAGCTCGCATCCGCGCTGGAAGCTGCTCGCCGAAACCTATGTGGAGCGCATCGAGGCCGATGGCGATTTCGCCGTGACCTTCACGCTCAGGGAGCCCTTCTCGGCCTTCATCTACGCCTTCGAGCTGAGCTCGCTGCCGATCATGGCCAGGCATATCTATGAGGGCACCGATTATCGCACCAACCCCGCGAACAACGCCCCCATCGGCACCGGGCCGTTCAAATTCGTGAGCTGGAACCGCGGCCAGTCGATCGAGCTGGAACGCTATGAGGACTATTGGGACGACAGCGCCGCGCATCTCGACCGGGTGACCTTTCTGGTGATCCCCGATGCGGCCTCGCGCGAGACGGCCTTCGAACAGCAAATGGTCGATGTGCTGCGGCCGGGCGATGTCGAGGGCTTCGTCGCGCGCCGCCTGTCCGAGACCGACGATGTGGTCATGACGACGATGGGCGAAGAGTTCTACGCGCCGCATGCCTTCATCCAGATGAACCTGCGCAAGCCGCCCTTCAACAACCTCAAGATCCGCCAGGCGGTCATGCATGCGGTCGACCGCAACTTCATCTCGAACAATATCTGGTTCGGCATGGCGGCACCGGCGACCGGCCCGGTCTCGTCGCGCACCGCGTTTTACGAGCCTGACGTGACACCATACCCGTTCGACATCGAGAAAGCGCAGAGCCTTGTCGCCGAAAGCGGGCTGAGCGGCGACGATCTGAAGGTGACGCTGACGCCCCTGCCCTATGGCCAGCAATGGGACCGCACCGCGGAATACATCGCGCAGCAGCTCACGCAGGCCGGGCTCGACGTGTCGATCAAGGGGGTGGACGTGTCCGGCTGGGCGCAGGCGCTCTCGACCTGGGAGTTCGATCTGGCGCTCAACTACACCTACCAATACGCCCACCCGGCGCTGGGGGTGGCGCGGCACTATCTCAGCTCGAACATCATTCAGGGCACCCCCGCCGCCAATAACGAGGGCTATTCCAACCCCGAGGCCGACAGGCTCTTTGCCGAGGCCGCCAATTCGGTCGACCCGGAAGAGACCCAGCGCCTCTATACCGAGGTGCAGAAACTGCTCGTGGACGATGTGGCGCTCGGCTGGATCTTCGAGATGCGCTCGCCGACGATCTACCGCGATACGGTGAACGAGGTCGTCACCAGCGCAATCGGCGCCATGGACACCATGAAAGCGACCTGGAAGGCCGCCTGACCGTCGCGCGGGAAGCGCCGCAGGCGCGCTTCCCGCCAACTCGAAAGAGACCTTCATGACATACAGAATATTCCTGACCCGGCTGGGCAATGGCCTGCTGGTCCTGATCGGCGTTGCCATCATGAATTTCACGCTGGTGCATATGGCGCCCGGCGATCCCGCGATGATCTTTGCCGGCGAGGCCGGCGGCGGCGACGAAACCTATGTCGAGCAGCTCCGCGAGGAGATGGGGCTCGACAAGCCGCTGGTGACCCAGTTCGCGATCTATGCCGGCGATCTGCTGCGCGGCGATCTGGGCTATTCGTTCCGCAACCAGCGCGACGTCGCCAGCATGATCGCCGAGCGCATCCCCGCCACGCTGCTGCTGACCATGACCGCCTTCGGCATCGCGCTGATCATCGGCGTGGTCTTCGGCATGCTGGGCGGCTGGTTTCGCAATACCCTGCTCGACCGGGGCCTGATGATCGTCACCCTCGTGCTTTATGCGACACCGCTGTTCTGGCTGGCGATGATGTTCGTGCTGCTGTTTTCCGTCCGGCTGGGCTGGTTCCCGCCCTTCGGGATGCAATCGGTGCTGGTGCCCGATGCGCCGCTGGAGCGGATGCTGGATATCGGGCGCCACCTGGTCCTGCCCGCCTTCTCGCTGGGGCTGTTCTATGCCGCGACCTATGCGCGGCTGATGCGGGCCTCGGTGATCAACGTCTCCAACGCCGATTTCGTCAAGACCGCCCGCGCCAAGGGCGTGCCCGGCGGCCGCATCCTGCGCGTGCATGTGCTGCGCAACGCCATCCTGCCGGTCTTTTCGCTGGCCAGCGTGCAGATCGGCCAGCTGATCGGCGGCGCCGTGCTGACCGAGACGGTCTTTGCCTGGCCCGGGATCGGGCGGCTGATGTTCGACGCGATCCTTCAGCGCGACTACCCCGTCATCCTGGGCGTGTTCCTGACCACCGCCCTGCTGGTCATCCTGGTCAACATCGCCACGGACCTTCTTTACCGCATCGTCGATCCCCGGATCGAAACCAGCGCCGGGAGCTGAGGATCATGAAAACCCTTCTGAAAAACACTCCGCTTGTCATCGGGCTCGGGCTGCTCGCCCTGATCGTGGTGATCGCGGTCTTCGCCCATGTCTTTTACCCCGTGTCGCCCTGGCAAAGCTCTGCCATTCCTCTGCTCGAACCGTTCGCGGACGACACCCTGCCCCTGGGCAGCGACATGCTGGGACGCGACGTCGCCGCCGGCATCGCCTATGGCGCGCGGGTCTCGCTGACGGTGGGGGTGGTCTCCACCATCATCTCGATCACGCTCGGCGTGGCCATCGGCGCCCTGGCGGGGTTCTACGGCGGCATGCTCGACAACCTGCTCATGCGCTTCACCGAACTCTTCCAGACCGTGCCGCAATTCGCCATGGCGGTGGTCTTTGTGGCGATCTTTTCGCCCTCGCTCACCACCATCGTGCTGGCAATCAGCCTGGTGTCCTGGCCACCGGTCGCCCGCCTCGTGCGCGGCGAGGTGATGAGCCTCAAGACCCGCGAATTCGTCAAGGCGGGGATCGTTCTCGGCGAAAGCGAGGGCGCGCTGATCTTCCGGCATATCCTACCGAACGCGGTCTCGCCCATCGTCGTCATGGCCTCGCTCATGGTGGCGACCGCAATCCTGACCGAAAGCGCGCTGTCCTTCCTCGGCCTCGGAGACCGCAACATGATCTCATGGGGATACATGATCGGCGCCTCGCGCACGATGCTGCGGGACGCCTGGTGGCTGAGCGTCTTCCCGGGCCTTGCCATCGTCGTCACCGTCGTCGCCGTCAACCTGATCGGCGAAGGCTTTGAAAAAGCCCTCAACCCGCAAGCTCATGGGGAGCGCAAGGCATGACCCGGCACGCAACAGACGTTCTAAATATCGGCAAGCTCAGCGTCCGGCTGCCCGACGGCGCCGACCGGCCCTTTGCCGTGCACGACATGGATCTGACCATCGAAAAGGGCGAGATCCTCTGCATCGTCGGCGAAAGCGGGTCGGGCAAATCCATGACGGCCAATGCGGTGATGGGACTGCTGCCGAAAAGCCTGCGCTTCAGCGCGGAGCATATCCGGCTGAACGACTGCAACCTGCTGCGTCAGTCCAGATCCACCCTGCGCGACCTGCGCGGGCGCGAGGTCGCGATGATCTTTCAGGAACCGCTGTCGGCGCTGAACCCGCTGATGCGGATCGGCGACCAGATCGCCGAGGTGATGAAGGTGCATCCGGGCAGCGACTTCACCGATATCCGCGCCCGCGTGCTCCAGCTTCTGGCGTTCGTCGGCCTGCCCGAGCCCGAGACCATCCGGAGCAGCTATCCGTTCCGCCTCTCCGGCGGCCAGCGCCAGCGCGTGATGATCGCCATGGCGCTTGCACTCGAACCCGACCTGCTGATCGCCGACGAGCCGACCACGGCGCTGGACGTCACCACACAGGCCCAGATCCTCGACCTGATGAAGCGCATCCGGGACGAAAAGGGCATGGGGATCATGATGATCACCCACGATATCGGTGTGGTCGCCGAACTCGCCGACCGGGTGATCGTGATGCGCCATGGCGAAACGCTGGAAGAGGGCGCCGTCGCCGATGTGCTGGAGGCGCCGAAACACGCCTATACACGACAGCTGATCGACGCCGTACCGATGATGATCCCCAAGGACGCCCGGCCGTTCGATACCCCGCCGCTGCTCAGCGTGAAAAACCTCAACAAGATATACGGCAAACCCGGCGGCAAGCATCGCGCGGTGCATGCGGTGAACGATGTCTCCTTCGACCTCCGGGCCGGCGAGACCCTCTCCGTGGTCGGGGAATCCGGATCGGGGAAATCCACTGTCGCGAAGCTACTGGTCAAGCTCGAAGAGCCCAATAGCGGGCAGTATCTGCTCGACGGCGAGGATGTCACGCACCTGTCGGTCCGCGCCTTCCGGCCCAAGCGGCGCGTCATCCAGATGATCTTTCAGGATCCCTATTCCTCGCTGAACCCTCAGCATACAGTGGCGCGCAGCATCACCGCCGGGCCATTGGCCGCCGGTGTCTCCCGGGTACAGGCCATGGAGGATGCCCGCCGCCTGATCTCGCGCGTCGGGCTGGACGAAAGCGCGCTGACCCGCTTCCCGCATGAATTCTCCGGCGGTCAGCGGCAGAGGATCGGCATCGCCCGGGCGCTGGCGATGTCGCCGCGCGTGCTTGTGGCCGACGAGAGCGTCTCGGCGCTGGATGTGTCGGTGCAGGCCAAGGTTCTGGACCTGCTGGCCGATCTTCAGCGTGAATACGATCTGGGGCTGATCTTCATCACCCACGACTTGCGCGTCGCCTGCCAGATCTCGGACAATCTCGTTGTCATGCATCGCGGGCGGATCGTGGAACGCGGCAGCGCGCATGACGTGCTGCTTCAGCCCCGGGCCCCCTACACACAGGCGCTTGTCGCCGCCCTGCCCGGTCAGGCCTGGGAGGCGCGGCGCGAGGCGGCGATTTTGGCGGAGCAACGGTCATGAGCAAGGACAGCACCAAGCCCGATGTCGTCCCCGGGTGTCGCGGCATCGAACATATCGGCCTCACGGTACCCGATCTCGATCAGGCCGTCGGGTTTTTCTCCTCCGTCTTCGGCTGGGAAAAGATCTACGAGCTCGGCCCCTTCGCCTCGCAGGACGGCTGGATCGAACGCCAGCTTGCGGTGCCGCCGGGCACGGTGATGGAACGGCTCGCCTTCATGCGCTGCGCGAACGGCGCCAATCTCGAACTTTTCCAGTATTCCGCGCCGGATCAGGCCCGCACACTGCCCGCGAACAGCGATGTCGGCGGCCACCATCTGGCCTTTTATGTCGACGATTTCGCAGCCGCTCTCGCCTGTCTCCGTCGTCACGGTGTCGAGCTGCTGGGAACGCCAGTGGTCCGTGACGCAGGGCCGAGCGGCGGGCAGACCTGGATCTATTTCCGGACGCCTTGGGGCCTGACCTGCGAACTGGTAAGCTTTCCGGCGGGCAAGGCCTATGAGCGCGACAGCGACCGGCTCCTGTGGCAACCTCAGCCATTGTGAGGGCGGATCGCGATGAAGAAACGAAAAGAGTGGCAGAATGAGTGAGCGCAAGCAGAAGGCCGATGCATCGACGACGATGAGCATGTCGATCGCCTCCGACATCAGGGCCGCCGTCCTCTCCGGCGAGCTGACGCCCGGGCAGCGCATTCGCCAGGAGCAGCTCGCCGAGCGCTATGGCACCAGCCGCATTCCGGTGCGCGAGGCGCTGAGGATTCTCGAACGCGACGGTCTGGTGGTCTTTGTGCCGAACAACGGCGCCTGGATCGCCGAGGTCGACATGGCCGAATGCGTCGAGATCTACAAGATCCGCGAGCGGCTCGAACCGCTGGCGCTGTCAGAGAGCATCCCCAGAATGACGCCCGAGACGCTGACCCGGCTCGAAGAGCTCCACAAGGGCTGCGAAGCCGCCCCCGATACCGAGACCTTCCTGCGGCTGGATCGCGAATTTCACCTGCTGACCTATTCCTGCGCAGAGGCACCGATGCTGCTTGGCATGATCGAGCGGTTCTGGAGCACGACCCAGCATTACCGCCGCACCTATTCCGACATTCTGGGTGCGCAGGGGCAATGGATCATCCATGCCGAGCACGGGCTGTTATTGTCGGCGATCAGCCGCAGGGACTGCGAAGAGGCCGAAAACCTGCTTCGCGCACATATCCGCAAGACCCGAACCAAGCTGGAAGAGGCGTTTTGCTCGATCTAAGACCGAAAGCGTCCGGGGCACGCGCGCACCGCTGTGCATGCCTCCAAAAACAAAAGCCGGCCGGGGTCACGGCCATTGCTGCGCTGCGTGTAGAACGCGCAAGACGCTTACGATTTCCCGGGTTTCAGCGTGGACCACGATGTAATTCGGACACACAAACACCTCGCGCGTGCCGGTGACACGACCAAGGCGATAGATCTGGGATGGTCTCTAAGTCGCGCGGCCTTGTCGTGGATTTCGTCCTTGAGAGACTGGGCGGCACCGGGATTGTCGTCAGAGATATCGTCGATAATCGCCAGAAGGTCGGCGATTGCCGTTGCCTTCCATTACGACCGTGCACGGTGCTTTCCGTCAATCAGCGCCTGAACGTCCTGCATCGCCTGCCCATCTGACTTTGCCGGGCGCGGGTCGTCCAGGGCTTCCTGTACCTTGACGCGAAACCAGGCGTCATAGGCATTGGGATCGGCCGTCAAGCTCGATACAGCGCATGATCTATCAGGCCGCGCAGGGCTGCGGGCTGCTCTACGGGATCGCGGCGGCAATGATCGCCGTTTTCTCGGGCTGGCTGGCGTCGGTGGTCTTCAGCCGACCCTGACGCCCCCTCGCCGCCTGCCGAACCGCCCTTTCCGCGAAAAGGCGGCAGCGGCGTCAGAGCGCCACCACCTCTTTGCCGCCCTGCCAGACACGGCGGAGCGCGATCTCATCCGAAAGGTGCAGCACATCTGCGCAGTATCCGGCGCAAAGCCGGCCGCGACCCGTGGCGCCGGCCAGACCGGCGGGCACCTCGGTCGCCATCGCCGCCGCCTCGCAGAGCGGTACCTCGCAAAGCCCGACAAGGTTGCGGATGGCGGTGGCCAGCGGCAGATGCGCACCGGCCAGCGTGCCGTCCTCCAGCGCCAGACGGTCGCCGTCGCGCAGGATGCGGCGGCCATTGAGGGTGAACCCCGGCACGTCGCTGCCAGCGGTCGCCATCGCGTCGCTGACCAGAAAGATCCGTCCGGGGCCGCGCTTGGCCCGCAGGGCGATGCCCATGCTGGCGGCGCTCACATGAATGCCGTCCGCGATCAGCCCCGCCGACAGCTCACCACGCGCAA
Source organism: Salipiger abyssi (assembly GCF_017311415.1). Taxonomy (GTDB): domain Bacteria; phylum Pseudomonadota; class Alphaproteobacteria; order Rhodobacterales; family Rhodobacteraceae; genus Salipiger; species Salipiger abyssi_A. The sequence continues at coordinate 162,490 of NZ_JAEKIS010000010.1, forward strand.
GCGCGGTGCCGACCACGCCGGGGGCACGGCCGGTCATCTGGCTCTGCGCATTGAACAGATGGGTCACCACCCGCGCACCCGCCGCGATGGCCTCAAGGCAGGTTTCATAGGTGGCATCGGTGTGGCCCAGCGACACCAGCGCCCCGGCGGCGACCAGACGGCGGATCTGCGCGGGCGTCACGCTTTCGGGTGCCACGGTCAGCATCAGGAGGGGCAGGCGCGCGGCGGCGGCGCACAACATTTCCAGATCCGCCTCCTCCATGGGCCGGATCAGCGCCGGGTCATGGGCCCCCTTGCGCGACAGCGCAAGATGCGGCCCTTCGAGATGCAGCCCCAGGATGCCCGGCGTTCCCGCCGCCAGCGCCTCGGCCACCGCCGCGATGGCGCGGGCGACCTGTTCGGCGGTGTCGGTGATCAGCGTCGGCAGGATCGAGGTCGCGCCGATGGCGGCATGGGCGCGGGCCATGGTGGCCAGCGCCCCCGCATCGGTGCTGTTGTTCAGCATGACCCCGCCGCCGCCATTGACCTGAAGATCGACGAAACCGGGGGTCAGCAGGCCGCCGTCGAGCCGGGTGACGATCGCCTCCCCCGGCAGATCCGCTTCCGGCACGATCGCGGCGATCCGGTCCCCCCGGATCAGCAGCGCATGGCCGGACAGTCGCCCGCCCGGTTGCAGGATGTCGGCGCCGACAAGCGCGATGAGCGGTCCGGTCATAGGGTCTCCGTCACTTTCCGCAGGTTGCGCGGGGCGTCCGGGTTGCCGCCCCGCGATGTCGCGAAAGCTTCCACCATTGCGTAGAAGGATACCAGCAGCGACAGCGGTTCGGTCATCGGATGGCCGGTTGCCACATGCTCCAACACTGTGGCCTTGGCAACCTTGCTCGTGGTGGCAAAGACCCGCGCGCCCTTGGTCGTCAGATCGTCCGCCGCCTGCGCCAGACTGTCCTCCGCCGCGTCAGCCCCCGCAAAGCACAGCACCGGAAAGCCTTCGTCGACAATCGAAACGGGGCCGTGCAGCACCTCGGCGGCGGAATAGCTCTCGGCGTGCAGCTGACAGGTTTCCTTGAACTTCAGCGCAGCCTCGTTCGAGGTGGCAAAGGTCAGGCCCCGACCCAGCGTGAAGAGCGAGGTGCGCTCGGCCAGCGCCGCACGCAGTTCCGGCCAGGTCAGGTGCCCGGCCTTCTCGAGCTGCGCCGGAAGATCCTTCAGCGCAGCCAGCAGCCCCGCGTCGCGCTGCCATTCCGCCAGCAGCCACAGCGCGGCGACTGCGGAGGTCACGTAGGTCTTGGTCGCGGCCACGCTCAGCTCGGGCCCTGCGTGGATGTCAATCACATGATCGCTAAGGCCTGCCAGCGGCGAGGCGGGGTCGTTGGTCAGCGCAAGGCTGAACGCGCCGCCCTTGCGGGCCGCGTCGCTCATGGCGACAATGTCGGGGCTGCGGCCCGACTGCGACACCCCGAGGCAGACCGCCCCCTCCAGCTTCAGCGCCGCGCCGTAGATCGAGGCCAGCGACGGCCCGAGCGAGGCGACGGGACGGCCGGTCATGATCTCGGCGGCATATTTGAAGCCGGTGCAGACATGATCCGACGAACCGCGCGCCACCGTGACGATCATGCCCGGATCGGCGGCCCGGAGCGCCGCTGCCGCAGCGGCGATCTGCGGTCCGCCGCGCTCAAGAAGGCGCGCAACCGCTCTGGGGATCTCTTCGATCTCCTGACGCATCAGGGTTGGGGCGGGCACGGTTGCGGTCATGGTCACGAGTGTCCTTTCAGAAGGTCCAGGCGGAAACGCCGCGCCAGCGCCAGCGCGCCGTCGAGCGGCGTTCCGGCGGGGGCGGTGACATCCGCTCTCAGGCTGTCGGGCAGGAATGTTCTATAGCGCGAGCCAAGGCCGCCAGTCAGGCAGACCGCCGCGCCGGGCTGGTGGCCAAGTGCGGCCAGCGCGCGGGCGAGGTAGTCGGCGCCGCGCCGCATGAGCGCCAGCCCGGCGGAATCCCCGGCCTCGGCGGCGGCGACAACCGACGGGGCAAACCCGCCGTAATCGCCCGGCGTTGCCGTGCCGGAAAAAGCGATGATCGCAGCTCGCGAGCGGTCGAAACGGACAAGGGCGTCTTCCAGCAGCGGGGTGGTTTCGGCGAAGCCGTCCAGCACATGCAGGCAGGCGCGCAGCAATTCGCGCCCCAGCCAGGCTCCCGACGCCTCGTCGCCCAGCGCCAGGCCATGGCCTCCGGCAAGGCGGATCTTTTCGCCGGTCTTGCGGGCGAGGAACGAGCCCGTGCCGATGCCCGCGACATAACCGTCCCGGCGACCAAGCGCACCCGTCACTGCCGCCTGCCGGTCGTCCTCGACCCGGATCTGGTCGAAAGGCAACCTCGCGGCAATTGTCGCGCCGGCCGCGGCATCCAGCACTCCGGCCAGCCCGGCATAGGCCGGGATAGCTCGGAGGTCAGCCGTATCGAGCCCCGCCGCCGCGCTCAGCGCCGCGAGGCCCCCGGCGATCTCGGCAAGGGCGCCCTCTCTGTCGGTGTGCATATTGGCATGTCCGGCAGTGACCCGCGTCACCTGCCCGTCGCGGCACAGCGCCAGCCGGCAGGTCGAGCCGCCACCATCTATCGCGATGAGCGCCTGGTCCTGCCGAAGCCTGCTCATGTTGTCTTCTGCTTGCGCAGGAAGGAATAGACAGCCCAGGCGATCAGCACCGCGTTGATCGCAATCAGCGCCGCCGCGACGGGCCGGTCGAGGAAAATCCCCATGCCGTCGCGCGAGATCAGCAGAGAGCGGCGCAGGTTGTTTTCCAGAAACGGCCCCAGCACCAGCCCGATGACAATCGGCGAAAGCGGATAGTTGCCCATGCGGAACAGCGTGCCCAGCACACCGAAGCCGAACATCACCCACAGATCGAAGACCGAGGCCTGAAGCGTGAAGGTGCCGATGGCGCACATCAGCAGCACCACGGGGATCAGATGCGCCTTGCGCAGTTTCAGCGTGTAGATGAAGAGCGGCGTGGTCAGCACGCCCAGCAGCAGCAGCAGGATATTGGCGGAGAAATAGACCAGATAGATCCCGCCCACCACTTCGGGCGTTTCGGTGAACAGCGCGGGGCCGGGGTAGATGCCCAGCACCAGAAGCACGCTGATGAAAATCGCCGTGGTGGCTTCGCCCGGAATGCCAAGCGCGAGCGTCGGGATCAGCGTGCCGCCAACCGTCGCGTTGTTGGCGCTTTCGGTGGCCACGATGCCGCCCTCGGCGCCCTCGCCATAGCGTTCTTCGGGCCGTGCGGCGGCCTTGGCGACCGCATAGGCCGCGAAGGCGCTGATGATGCCCCCCGCCCCCGGCAGCGAGCCGAAGAAGACGCCGATGGCGGAGGAGCGGACGAGGTTCTTCCAGTGCCGCAGCGTGGCAAGCACCGAGCGGAAGCTGGCGCGCACCGGCGCGATGTCGGGCTTGGCGGTCAGATCCTTGCCGAAGGCCTGCAACGCCATCTCGGACAGTGCGAAGAGGCCGACGACCACGGCGACGATGTGGAAGCCGTTCAGCATGTTGTAATTGCCAAAGGTAAAGCGGTAGCCCGTCGAGAATTCGTCAGTGCCGATGGTGGCCAGCAGCAGACCCAGCAGGCCCGACATCAGCGCCTTGACCACCGATCCGTCCGACACCACGACGATGGAGACGAGGCCGGTCACCGCCAGCGCGGCGTATTCCGGCGGGCCGAAACTGGCGGCGACGCCCGCCAGCAGCGGCGCCAGCAGGATCAGCACCACGCCGCCCAGCATGCCGCCGAGCGCCGAGGCGGAGATCGCCAAACCGATGGCCTGCGCCGCCCTGCCCTTCTGCGCCATGGGATAACCGTCGAAAAGCGTCGCGGCGGCCAGTGGCGTGCCGGGGATGCGCAGCAGGATGGCGGAGATAGAGCCGCCGCAGGAGCCGCCGACGAAGATGCCCAGCATCAACGCCATGGCCGGGATCGGCTGCAACGAGATGGCGAAGGGCATCAGCAGGATGATCCCCATCAGCGGGCCGAGACCGGGTAGAACCCCGACCAACAGACCGAAGATCAGCCCCAGCGCCATCAGCAGGAACACCTCGGCCTGCCAGAAAAGCGGCATGCCTTGAAGAAGGGAGTCGATGAGCATGTCTGTCTTACCAGCCGATATGCAGGCCCAGCCAGCCGCCGGGCAGCACGATGTGCAAAAACGCTTCGAAGACGAAGGCGAAGAGGAAAGGCACAGCGAGCGCCGGCAGCACCAGCGCCAAGAAGCCGCGCAGCCCCGCGGCATACATCACGCCCAGCAGCATAAGCGGCGCCGCAATGTAATAGCCCAGCACCGGAAGCAGGATCAGGAAGCCCAGAAAGATCCCGAAAATGCGCAGCGGACGCGCGAGATTGGACAGTGTCAGCGGCTCGTTTATGGCCTCGCCACCGCGCTGTTCCCAGCGCTGCGTCAGCAGCACGACGGGGATGAAGGCCGCGATGAGAATGGCGACCCATCGCGGATAGGCCGCCGAGTTGTCGTAGGGACCGCCCGAGGCGATCCCCTGGTCCTGCATCGACGTGGCGATCTGCTGGAAGACAAGCGCCACGATGGCGGCGAAAAAGGCCAGCACCAGCCAGTCCGCGATATACCTGTTGCGCATGGGAGCCTCCGTTTCAGCGTCGTGCGGGATCATGACAGAGAGGATGCCTTAAAGGGCGTCCATCTGCTCTTCTTCCCAGGCCAGCGCGTCGCCCATGGATTTGAGTTGCTCGAAAACCGGGCCGACGATGGCTTCGTATTCGTCATAGTCCCATTCCAGCGGCACCACGCCCAGCCGCGAGATCGCCTCGCGCACCTCGGGGTCTTTCATCGTGGCGGACATCGCCTCGCGCAGCACGGCCAGCTCTTCCGGCGGCGTGTCCTTGCGCACAACCCACCACGACCAGCCCATCGGCGCCAGCCCGCTGAGTTCGAGATTGATGTCGAGTTCGGTGATGTTCGGCGCGCCGCCAAAGGCTTCCTTGGCCGTGTCCAGCTCGGAGAGGACCAGCAGCACGTTGAAGTCTTCGGGCGCGCGCTGATAGGCGCCAACATTGACGAAAGCAAAGTCGAGGATGCCCGAGCTCAGGTCGCGACGCGCCTCTGCGTCGCCTGCGTAGGGGATGTTGCGGGCAACGACGCCGTATTCCTGAAGCACCTTGGCGATGGCCATATGCGGCAGCGTGTTGCGCGCCCCGGCGGAGTAGCGCAGCTCGCCCGGATGCTCGCGGCCCCAGGCCATCATCTCGTCGAAATTCGCCCAGCGGTCATCGCCCTTGCGCAGCGCGATCGAGAACGGCGCCGAGAGGTTGGAATGCAGTGGGGCGAAATCCGAATAGCTCCAGCCGCCATTGCCCAGCACCGGCTGCAACACCAGCGGCGCCACATAGGCGTCGAAGATCGAATAGCCGTCTGCGGGACGGGACTGAAGCGTTTCCAGCGCCTTGGTCCCGGCGGCACCGGGGGTGGAAATCACCGTCATCGGCACGCCCAGCTTGTCGCTCATGCTGTCGGCGATGACCTGCGTCACGGACATCGAAGTGCCCGGCGTCCAGGGAAAGATCACCTCGACGGTGCGCGCGGGGAACTCCTGCGCCCAGGCGGGCGCGCCCATCAGGGCGGCGGCGCCCATCAATGCAAGGGCAAGCTTTCGAAACATTGGGGTACTCCTTGTTGCTTGTGATATCGGGTGCTGTTTTCGCTCAGCACGCCATGTTGTGGTTGGTCTTCTCGGAGGCGGCCGGGGCGGCGGTCTTTGCGCCGGGCCGCGGCAGGTCGTAGTAATCGTAAAGCGCGGCCGGCGCGTCATGCGCCTGCATATGCGCCCGGATCTCGCCGGCAAGCCGGGCGATCACCTCGGAGTTCTCCAGCGAGGTCGTCTGTCCGGGATCGGTCTCGACATCGTAGAGGACCGAGCCCTCCTTCCAGGTGTTCAGCACGTCGAACCCGGCCTGCGCGTTTCCGGTGCCGCAATCGACCCGCAGCACCGGCACGCCCTTGGTGAAGTCGAAGGGCGGCACCATCTCGGCCCCGCGCAGATCCTCGACCGAAAAGGGCTGCGCCATATGCGCGGGCATCAGGGTATAGAGCGGCGGTGCGGTCTGCCCTTTTTCCGGGAAACGGAAATAGGTGTATCTGCCGTCGGTCACGCAGACCGGCCCACCAAACATGCCCAGAATGGCACTCTCGCGCCCCGAACTGCCACCTTCCAGCACCGGCATCAGACTGTGCGCCCTGACCTCGGCGGGCACCGGCACGCCATGGAACCCGAGGAAGGTCGGCATCAGGTCCGTGGTCTGGGTCAGCTGCGCCGCCCGCGCGCCGTTGCCCGGCTGGCCGGGGAGCCAGACAACCAGCGGAATATGCGCGATCTCCTGATAATAGGGCATGCGGCTCTTGGCCCACCACTCGTGCTCTCCCAGCAGATAGCCGTGATCCGTGGTCAGCACGATGGCGGTATCGTCCCAGGCATCCGCCGCATCCATCCAGTCGAGCAAGCGCCCGAAATAGGCGTCGCACATCGTCACGAGCGCGGCGTAATTGGCGCGCATCTCGGCAATCTGCTCAGGGGTTTCGGTGACGCGCTCATAGTTCGGCCAGTCGAGCAGCCCGCCCTCGTAGCCCGTCTCGCCCGTCCGCTTGTCGACCGCCTCGCGATACCGCGCCGGGGCGGTGAACGGCTCATGCGGGTCGAAACATTCCAGTTGCAGGAACCAATTGTCCGCGTCCCGGTTAATCTCCAGATACTCCAGCGCCGAGGCGAAACACCTGGCGAGCGGATAGTCCGCCTCCTCCTGACGGAACAGCCCGTTCACCGCCGCACGCGACCGCGCCCAGGTGTTGCGGTCGGTGTTGCCCGAGGTGGCGACGCCGTCCGGCGGCGCATCGGGGAACGGGTATTGTTGCGGGTCCAACCCGTCGCGCATCCGGGCATAGGGCGGCTCGACCATTGCTTTGATCGGGTCGTTCTCCTGACCGCGAATAAACTCCCAGCTGTCGAACCCCGTGGCGTAGCCCGCGCCGCCATCCTCGAAGTAATGCGCGTGATCGGTGATCAGATGCATATAGGTGCCGCTCTGGCTGAGCAGCCGGGCATAGGAATTGTCGAAAGGCTCGAGCGGCCCCCAAGAGCGGTGCAGGAAGTTCAGCCGCCCGGTCTGCATATCCCGCCGCGCGGGCATACAGGGCAGCGAGCCCACATAGTGATTGTCAAAGACCTGCGCCTTTTTTGCGAACCGGTCGAAGTTCGGCGTGGGCACTGCGCTGCCCCCATAACAGCCAAGGGCGTGGCGGTTCAGCGAGTCGAACAGGACGAAAATGGTGCGCAAAACATGTTCCTTTAGCCTTGCCGGAGGAATACAGCGCGCAAGATCTAAAAAGTAGTCAAAACATTGGCTGCATGATATAGCTTATAGGAATGGATAGAAACCTCCTCAGCTTCATCGCCGTCGCCCGTCTAGGCACGATGTCCGCCGCCGCCGACGCGCTTGCGATCACCCAGCCTGCGTTGACAAAGCGGCTACAGCTACTGGAACAGCAGTTCGGCACACCGCTTCTCGAGCGCCACTCACGCGGGGTCACGCTGACCGAGTCCGGTCAGCAGCTCCTGTATTACGCGCTTCGGATCCGCAGCGAGTATCAGCAGGCGCGCGAGCGTCTCGATGCGATGTCGGACCGCCCGCCCGAAGTGCTGCGGATCGCGTCGGGCCCGTTCTTTCTGTTCCGGCATCTGGGCCAGGCGATCGTCGAGATGCGCAAGCGTCATCCGGGCATCCGCGTCGTGATGGAAAGCAACCCCGAGGGCAGCAATCTCGACAAGCTGCGCGACGGCGAGCTGGACGTGGTCTTTGGCGACCGCACCGAGGCCCATAGCCTGCGCACGCCCTTCGACTTCGTGTTCCTCCCGATCACCGTCGTCAACATCGGCCTGCTGGTCAGCGCGGCCTCGCCGCTGGCGCGCCACGCCCCACTGCGTCCCGAAGATCTCACCGGCGTGCCCTGGGTCGAATACAGCGGTACGCCCGATTACCGCATGCTGGTGCGCGGCTATTTCATGTCGCGCGGGCTGATCCCGCCGGAGATGGTGATCGAGACCGGCTCGTTCTTCCTCGGCTCGCAGATTGTCGAGCACAGCGACGCCGTGATGATGGCCCCGAAAGAGCTGTTCCCCAGTCTCCAGCAGCCGGGGCTGAGTTTTGTCGAAACCGATCCGCTGATGGGCCGGATGGAGACCGGCGCCTTTCTCCGCAAATCCTCGCAGCAGCACGCGGTGATTGCCGAGTTCGTCGATTCGATCGCCCGCAGGGCGGCTGCCGAAGGGCCGGGCACACCTTTGGATCACACTGCCGACCGCCGGCAATAGGCGGTAACAGCCGCGCCGCATCCTTATCGCTTCGCATGGAGTAACCCGCTCCGGGTCCTGCACAGTCCTTTGCGCGCGAGCTGACCGAGGCAGAGCGGGACAGGATTGCTCAACTTGCTGAGCTAGAATTGCGGGATGCCGCGGCGGCACTCTTCGAGTGGCCATAAGTTGCACTCCCTGAAACCAGCGCGGATTTCGTGGAGCATTGTGGTTGGGTCGACCGCAAGAACGCAAATGGAGCCCATGCCGGGTTCGTGTCGTTCTCAGTGTGGCTCGTCATGCAGGATAGCGCGATCACTAGCATCCAGATTCCATCTGGCCCCCGTTCCGGCGGCGTCCCAAGTCTGGACGCGGTGTGTGTTGAACAGGGTTTGGACGTTCTTGACACTCTTGCTCACAAAGGAAAACCCGCGTGTTTCCCTCGAAGCCGCCTCCGCCGCGCGTGTGAGGGGCGCGAAGGTGGCTCGGAGGAAAACAAGCTCTCTATTTGGTATCTTTACCTCTATCAATCTTAGGGGGCGGAACGGCAGCGAATGACTTATCAAGACGTCGAGCCATTGAGGGCAAGTTATCGGCCCGGGAAGATCAAGGTGCTTTTCGTCGGGGAAAGCGCACCCGCCGGGGGCGCGTTCTTCTACAAGCAGACCGGTCAGGTTCACGGGCAGTTTCGCCAAGCCCTTGCGCCTCACATCGGAGACAGCCCGTCTTTTGTCGAAGCTTTCAAGCAAGCGGGCTTCTATCTGGATGATCTGGTGCTAGAACCCGTGAATTGGCTGTCCCGGTCGGATCGACAGGCGATCCACGCCGCCAGTATCGACTCTTTTGCAAAGCGATTGGGGACTACGATGCGCCTCTTGTTGTCGCCTTCATGAAAGGGATCGCGGCACCTGTCAAAGCAGCAATTGCAGCGTCGGGATCACCGTGTCAGTTTGAGGTTGTGTCGTTTCCGGGCAATGGGCGGCAGGCCGAGTTCAGTTCAGCGATGACAGCGATCATGCCGAAGCTCCTGAACCAGTAGCCGAGAAGGGTCAGATTCGACCCTAAATGACCCGAGTTTACCGCCGGGATACATACTACGTGCTTACCGTGGCGGTAAGCGCATTTGCAGGAGCTTGTAATTTATTGAAAGGGTCTATTCCAGCTGAGGTGTTCTGAGAGTATGCTAAGGTGCTCTCATGTCTCAGAAAAACCGGTATCTATTTCGGGGGGGAGAATTTCGGAGAGAAAGTTCCGGGATCTTCTGCGCCTCTTCGCAACCGATATCACCGCTGATCGCGCCGCCTCACTGACCGGCCTTAACCACAAATCAGCCGCCGCGATTTTC
>NZ_JAEKIS010000011.1 GCF_017311415.1 Salipiger abyssi
CTCCTATGACGGTCTGGTCGAGGCCGGCTTCAAGCGCCATCACCGGATCAATCACGGCAAGGCTCAGTTCGCCAGAAACGGTGTCCATATCAACGGCATCGAAAGCTTCTGGAGCTACGCCAAGCGCCGACATCAGAAATTCAACGGGCTACGAAAAACCAGCTTTCCCGTCTTTCTAAAGGAGACTGAATTCCGCTTCAACACACGCGATCAGAACCTCTATAAACTCCTGCTCAGATCGTGCAGAATAAATCCGCTCAGGCGCTGAGCTGGAATAGACCCTATTGAAAATATTGGTCGGAGTGAGAGGATTCGAACCTCCGGCCCCTGCCTCCCGAAGACAGTGCTCTACCAGGCTGAGCTACACTCCGACCGTGGCGGGCGGAATAGCTCAGGCGAGACGCTTTGGCAAGCGCTCATTCGACACTCTTTTCGCGCTTTCGCATGGTGCGCAGCAGAGGGCCGATGCGCAACGAGGTTCCGGTCTCGAACCGGGTGCGCGTGCGCAGCACCGGGGTGTTCTCGGACACCCTCCCCCGCCCCTCGCGGAGCACGATATAGACGCCGGATCCAATGATCAGCACAGCCCCCGCCAGCGTCATCCGGTCGGGCCATTCGTCAAAGATCAGCGCGCCGTAGAGCGTTGCCCAGAGCAGCTGCGAATACTGCATCGGCGCCACCACCACCGCTTCGCCAGAACGATAAGCGGCAATGAGCACGAAGGAGCCGGTGAGTGCCAGCAACGCCATCACCCCCGCACCGCCCAGATGCGGCAGCGGCATCGCCCGATAAACGAAGGGAAGCGCGCAGGCCATCAGGATGAAATTGGTGAGCATCGGGTAGAGCAGCAGCACGACGGAGCGCTCCTCCTGCCCGATCTTGCGCACCACGATGGAGGAGAGCGCGCCGCAGCTTGCCGCCACCAGCGCCGCCGCGTGGCCCAGCGTCAGATCGGTACTGCCCGGGCGCAGCACCACAAGGACACCGGCGAGCCCCACCAGAACCGCAATCCAGCGGCGCAGGCGCACCCGCTCGCCAAGGATGGGAATCGCCAGAACGGTGATCAGCAGCGGCTGCGCGAAGATGATCGCATAGGTCTGCGCCAGCGGCAGCACCGAAAAGGCGTAGAAGGCGCAAAGCCCAGTGACCACCGCCGCCACGGTGCGCAGCGCCGTCCACCAGGGGTGGACCGGGCGCAGATGGCCCGGCGTGGTGTCGCGGATCAGCATGAGGCTGACCAGCGGAAAGCTGAACAGCACCGAAAAGAACACGATCTGGAACGGGCTGTAATGCGCGCCCAACAGTTTCACCACCACGTCATGGCCGGAAAAAACCGCGAAGGAGAGCAGCGCGAAGAGCGCGCCTTTGGCATTCTGTCCCATCCAGACCACAGCCATCGATTGTCAAACCCGAGGGAACCCTTGCACCGCGCGCCGCCCGCAACAAGAGCCATCGGTGCGCGGCGCGATGGCTTGCGGTGGATTTGTGCAGGTGCCATGGCTTCTGCGGGAGGCCGGACATGCAACTGGACATTCTGACGATCCTGGGCGGCATCGGGCTGTTCCTCTTCGGAATGCAGTCGATGACCGGCGCGCTGCGCGAGCTGGCGAGCCGGCAGATGCGCGCGTTTCTGTCGCGCTTCACCACCTCGCCGCTGACCGGCGCGCTGTCGGGCGCCGCCACCACCGCGGTGATCCAATCGTCGAGCGCGACCATGGTGACCGTTATCGGTTTTGTCGGCGCCGGGCTGATGAGCTTTCCGCAGGCAGTCGGGGTGATCTACGGCGCCAATATCGGCACCACGATGACCGGCTGGATCGTCGCGCTGCTAGGGCTCAAGCTGAAACTGGGCACCGTCGCCCTGCCCGGCCTGCTGGCCGGGGCGCTGGCCGCCACGCTTTCGCACGGCACCTTGGCCCGGGTCGGGCGGCTGCTGGCAGGGTTCAGCCTGGTCTTCATCGGTCTCGACATGATGCAGGAGGGCGCCGCCGGGTTCGAAGCCTGGCTCTCGCCCGACATCCTGCCGCCGGACAGCTGGGCCGGGCGCGCGCTGCTGCTGGTGCTGGGTGCCGGTGTCACCGTGGTGATCCAGTCCTCAAGCGCCGGGGTCGCGGCGACGCTGGTGCTGCTGAGCTCGGGCGCGATCACGCTCGGCCAGGGCGCCGCGCTGATCATCGGCATGGATGTGGGCACGACCTTCACCGCGATCCTCGCGACGGTGGGCGGCTCACTCGACATGCGCCGCACCGCCATCGCGCATATGGCTTATAACGTTGTGACCGGCGCCGTGGCCTTTGCCTTGCTGGGTCTGATCGTGCCGCTTCTCGCGGGGCTGCTCGGCCCGCAGGAGCCCACTGCGCTCGTGGCATTTCACACGATCTTCAACGTCGCGGGGGTGGTCATCATGCTGCCGGTCACCGCGCCCTTCGCACGACTCATCGAGCGGCTGGTGCCCGGACGGGCCGCCGCCCTCACCGAAGCGCTGAACCGCAGGCTGCTCGACGATCCCAGCGCGGCAATGGACGCGGCGCGCGGCTGTGCGGGTCGGATCATGCGCGAGATGTTCGGCGCACTGGGACGCTGTCTGCGGCCCGGCGGCGGACGGATATCGGCAGATACCACGCGGCGGCTCGACTCTGCTCTGGACGAGCTGCATCTCTATCTGGCGCGTATCCAGATCCCCGCCGACGCGGTGCATCTGATGAACCGCTATTCGGCGCTGCTGCATCAATACGATCACCTGACCCGGCTCGCGCACCGACTGACGCAGGAAGAGGACATGCAGGGGTTGACCACGGATATCGGACTGCGCCGCCCCGCGCTGGCCTTTGGCGCCGCCATGCGGCGCGGGGCGCAGTCCGAGGGCGGGCTCACCGGGGCGGCGCTGGAGCGGCTGGAACGGCTCATCGCCGGGCGCACGCAAAGGCTGCGGCGCTCGGCGCTGCTGCGCGAACATGCGGGGCTGGTGGGAGTGCGCGACGTATTCGAACTCACCGACGCGATGCGCTGGCTGGAGCGGACGGCGCATAACGCCGCGCGCTGCGTGCATTACGGCGAGCTGGCCGCGAGCGATACGCCAGACGTGCCGGTGTCGGAACGGATGGCGCCGGTCGCGGCAGGAGAGGTGTGAGAGCCGGTGCGGTGGGCAGATTGCCCACCCTACGGGATGGCGCACCGGGGCTGTAGGGTGGGCAATTTGCCCACCGCAACGCGCCTATGTCAAAGGCTGGCGTCCAGCGCCGCGAGGATCGCGTCGCCCATGCCCGAGGTCGAGACCGGCGACACGCCTTCCTCGCCCAGCAGATCCGCCGTGCGCACGCCATCGGCCAGCACTTTGGAGACCGCGCTTTCCAGACGGTCGGCCTCGGCGCCCATGTCGAAGCTGTAGCGCAGCGCCATGGCAAAGCTCAGCACGCAGGCGATGGGGTTGGCCTTGCTCTGCCCCGCGATATCGGGCGCCGAGCCGTGCACCGGCTCATACATCGCCTTGGGACGGCCGTTCTCCATCGGCGCCCCCAGCGAGGCCGAGGGTAGCATTCCCAGCGAGCCGGTCAGCATCGCGGCGGCATCGGACAGCAGGTCGCCGAAGAGGTTGTCGGTCACGATCACGTCGAACTGCTTGGGCCAGCGACAGAGCTGCATGGCGCCGGCATCGGCATACATGTGGCTCAGCTCGACCTCGGGGTAGTCCTTGCCCACCTCGGTCACCACTTCGCGCCACAGAATCCCCGATTCCATGACATTGGCCTTTTCCATCGAACACAGCTTCTTGCCGCGCTTCATCGCCAGATCGAAGGCCGAACGGGCCACCCGGTCGATTTCCGACTCGGTGTAGCGCTGGGTGTTGATGCCGACGCGCTCGTTGCCCTCTTCGATGATGCCACGCGGCTCGCCGAAATAGATGCCGCTCGTCAGCTCGCGCACGATCATGATGTCGAGCCCGGCCACCACGTCCTTTTTCAGCGAGGAGAAATCCGCCAGCGCGTCGAAACACTGCGCCGGGCGCAGGTTGGCATAAAGATCCATCTCCTTGCGCAGACGCAGCAGGCCGCGCTCGGGCTTCACCGAGAAATCCAGAACGTCGTATTTCGGACCGCCCACGGCGCCCAGCAGCACGGCGTCGACCGACTGCGCCTTCTCCATGGTCTCGTCGGTCAGCGGCGTGCCATGCGCGTCATAGGCCGCGCCGCCCACGAGATCCTCGCTCACGTCGAACGAAATACCGCGCTTGTCACCGTACCAGTCGATGATCCGGCGCACCTCGGCCATCACCTCGGGGCCGATGCCGTCGCCCGGCAGGATCAGAAGCGAAGGGTTGCTCATGGGAATATCCTCTCCTCGGAAGTTCCCGCATGCGGTAGCCTCTGGGCTCGGAATGGTCAAGAAAACAGGGGCGCGAGGCCCTCTTCGAGCAGATCCCAGACCCTGCGGATGCGCGGCACCCGGCGGATCGCCTCATGCGCGGCCAGATAGACCGGCAGCGACGGGATCGGCAGATCGGGAAACAGCCGCATCAGCGACGGGTCGCGCGCCGCAAGGTTGCATTGCAGCACGCCGATGCCGCAACCAGCGCGCACCAGCTCGACTGTGGTGACGAAATCGTCGCAACGGGTGGCGAACCAGTCGCGGGTCGCCGGCAAACCCATCTCGCGCATGGCGCGCAGCATCGTATCGCTGCGGTCCATGCCAACCAGATCGTGCCGCCACAGCGCATCCAGCGTTTCGGGCCGGCCCTCCCGGTCGAGATAGCCCTGCGCCGCGTAGAGTCCCAGCTCCAGATCGCCCAGGTGTTTCATCACGATGTCGAGCTGATCGGGCCGGTACATGCGCAGCGCGATATCCGCCTCGCGATAGAGCAGGTTCTCGCTGTGGTCGCTGGGCACCAGGTCGAGCGAAATCTCCGGCTCCAGCGCCCGGATCCGCGCCAGCACCGGCGGAAGGTGATGATGCGCCGAAACCCCGCTGGCGGTGATCCGCACCGGCCCCGCAAGCCGCTCCGCCCGACCCGCCGCCGCGATGCCGAAGGCGCGCATCCCGTCGCGCATCGCCTGCGCATGGGGCAAGAGCTCCGCACCGGTTTCCGTCAGCCGCAGTCCGCGCGGCTGGCGGGTAAACAGCGTCACGTCCAGCGCCTCTTCGATCTGCCGCACCTGCCGCCCCAGCGTCGGCTGGCTGGCGCCAAGCCGCCGTGCCGCCGCCGACAGCGAGCCGGTCTCGGCCACGGCGAGAAAGCTTTGCACCAAAGACCAGTCGAGATCTGTGAGCGGCTTATCCATTCAAAAATGAATATCACATAGAGAAAATTCGGCAATATCCTCCGAAAACTGAATGCCAGATACTGCGCCAGTCTCGAAACACGGAGAAGAACCATGACGGGCACTGTTCTGATTCTCGGCGGGCGCGGACGGTTCGGCCGCCACGCCGCCGAAGCGTTCTGGAATGCCGGCTGGCGGGTAACGCTGTTTCGGCGCGGCGGCGATCTGATCTCTGCCGCGCAGGGCACCGACCTGATCGTAAACGGCTGGAACCCGCCCTATCCCCGCTGGGCCGCCGACCTGCCCGGCCAGACCGAGCAGGTGATTGCCGCCGCGCGCGCCTCTGGCGCGACCATCCTCCAGGCCGCGAACCTCTATGTCTATGGCGCCGGGTCGCCCGAACTGCTGCGCGCCGACACCCCGCACAGGGCGCAGAACCCGCTCGGTCGCCTGCGGATCGAGACCGAGGCGCTGCTGCGCGACTCGGGCCTGCCGGTGATTCTGCTGCGTGCGGGCGATTTCCTCGACACCTGCGCCTCGGGCAACTGGTTCGACCGGGTCATCGCCGCCTCGCTGGGGAATGACGTGCTGACCTATCCCGGCGACCCGGATGTAGCGCATGCCTGGGCCTTTCTGCCCGATCTGGCGCGCGCCGCCGTCCAGATCGCCGAGCGGCGCGAGCGTCTGCCGCGCTTTACCGACATGCCGTTTCCCGGCATGACGCTGAGCGGCGCCGAGATGGCCGCGCAGCTTTCGCAGATGCTGGGGCAAGAGCTGCGCGTGCGCCGCATGTCCTGGCTGCCGCTGCATCTGGCCCGCCCTGCCTGGCCGCTGGCGCGCCGGCTGCTCGAGATGCGCTATCTCTGGTCGATGCCGCACCGGCTCGACCCGGCGCCGTTCCGCGCGCTGTGCCCGGAGTTCCGCGACACCCCTGTGGAAGACGCGCTGCGGCTTGCGGTGGCCGGGCTCAGGGCAGATCCAGCGTCACGCGCACAAGCCGATGGCGCTGGCCGTCAACGGGCGGCCTGACCTCCGCCCCGGCCACCCGCAGATCCGCCGCCGGCAGGATATAGCTCACCCGCATCGGCCCCGTTTGCTCCCAATCAACCGTGGGCTTGCCCGACAGCGGGTCCTGCAACCGTGCATCCCCCAGCATCGCGCGCATCGCCTCGTGGCGGCCATCGCCGCGCTCAGGGTCTAAATTGGCATTGCCGATCAACACGGGCTGCACCGGCGGCGCACCGAACCCGCCGTCGAGATAGTGCCGCCAGAACGTCAGCTCATCGGCGTTGCGACGGCCGTTGCGATCCTCGGGACCGTCGAAGACCGGCGGGGTGGCATGCCAGGCCATCAGCGTGAGCGGCCCGCTGCCGGTGTCGACCTCCAGCGCCCAATGCGCCGATGAGGACAGCCGCTGGATCTGCGGCGCCGGATCCTCTGCGACGCGCAGGTTCCCCGGCAGGTCGCGCCAGAGCAGCGCGGTGAAGTCGCGCCGCAGCCGCACCGGGTGTCGCGACAGCAGCGCCATGCCGCCCTGCCCGCTGAAACGCCCATAGCCCTGCGCATCGCGCGGCCCGCCGAGCCGCCCGTCGCCATCGAGGTCCAGCCCCGTGCCCATGCCGGTATTGGGGCGTTGCTGGAACAGATGCGGGTAATCCGCCCCGGCCTGCGCCAACCTATCGGCCAGCGCGCTCAGCGCCGCCCCGTCGTGATCGTAATCGATATCTGTGAGCAGCAGGATATCGGGGTCCGCCGCCACGATCTCGGCCACCACCGCATGGGCCTCGTCCCTCAGGAGATCGCGCAGCAGCAGCCCCGGCCCGTTGCGCGAAAGATCGGCATGCCAGGTGGCCAGCCGCACCGGCTCCGCCCTGGCGGGCAGCGCCATCGCGAGCAGCAAGAACAGGAACCTCAGACCGCCTGCAAATCCGCCTGAGCATAGGCGCGGCGGCGCTTTTCCTCGATCAGCTCGGCAATACGCATCAACGCCATACCCCGCATGATCAGACTTGCCGGAAGAAACGCCCATGCACTCATCGTCCAGATCAGGTTCTGCGGCTCGGTCAGCGAGATCGGGTCGATCAACGCCGAGGCCAGTTTCATCACCGCCGGGATCAGGAATGGCAGAAGAAACCCTAATGCAATGTTAACGTGACCGTCACGCTTGAGCCTGTGCAGAACGTCGCCGCCAGCCGTCGGGTCGAAGAGCGGCAGGTTGACCCAGAAGTTAAAGGCGCCGTGGCGGATCGGCCAGTGCAGCAGCCGCACCATGAGAAAGAACGCCGCCATGGTAATGAGCGAGATCAGATAGGACAGGCCGGCATGGCTGCGGATCAGGTCGAGCTGATGCGTGCTCATGTCTTCTTGCGCCACCAGCACCATCAGGCGCACCGGCGAATAGGGAAAGTCCAGCAGGCTGCCCACGGTCACACCGATTTGCTCCAACACGATGCTGATGGGCGTCGGATACTGCTCGCCACGGCAGATCAGGGTCAGCACCAGCACTGTCGAGAACAGCGCCACAAAGCGCAGCCGGTTGAAGGGCGGCGCATCGCGGAATTCGATGATCGAAGGGTAATCGCCGATATATTCGACAAAGGTCAGCAGCGCGGCAACCAGCGCCAGCAGCGCGATCATCTGGGTGGTGTCGGCAGAAGTGCCGGGCAGAAACAGCGCGGGCATTGCAATAAGCAATGCCATCAATACGGCGCGCGTGCCGGCTTTCACCATCCGCTTGATCACTGAACCTGCCCTTTCGGTCCGGCCGGGCCCGGTACATTGCCGCGCCACCGTTTACACCTGACCCCGCCTTTGTGGCGGTATGCCTCATTCTTGCCCAATTTCTGCCCACTTTCCCACGAGACGGCAAGGTTCAGTTAACAAAGACATCGGGAATCAGGCGCTTTCATGAAGAAAACGGTGCGTTTTTGCATCATTGCACAGGCGGCATTGCGTATCCGGCGGAAATGAACACAAAATATTGAAAAGTGAGGTGTCTTTACCCGCTTTCCATGAATTGCGCCGAGCTTTGACCTGCCGCAAGGCCGCCGGCGGCAAACAGGCGTTGAACCTGTCGCGGACGCACAGGTTTGGACAGGAGGGACTGACAGATGCATTTGGCGATTTCGCTAGAAGAGGTCGCGGAGATGATCCCGGACGGGGCCCGCGTGATGCTCTCGGGCTTCATGGGGGTCGGCACGCCGGACGGCATCGTCCGCGCGCTGGCAGAGGCCGGCAAGAAAGACCTGACCGTGATCGTAAACGACGCTGCCCGCCCGCATTGCGGCGTGGGCCCCCTGGTCAAGGCCGGCTGCGTGAAGAAGTTCATCGGCAGCCATATCGGCGTGAACCCGGACGTGCAGGAGAAAATGCGCGCCGGAGAGCTCCAGGTCGAGCTTGTGCCGCAGGGCACCCTGGTCGAGCGCATCCGCGCCGGTGGCACGGGGCTTGGCGGGGTGCTCACGCCCACCGGGCTCGGCACGCTGATCGCCGAGGGCAAGCCCACGGTCGAGGTCGAGGGCAAGACCTATCTGCTGGAAACCCCGCTGCGCGCGGATTTCGCGCTGATCGCGGCGCGCAGCTGCGATTACGTGGGCAACCTGACCTACATGCTGACCGCGACGAATTTCAATCCGATCATGGCGCTCGCTGCCGATGTGGTGATCGCCGAGCCCGAGGAAATCGTGCCGGTGGGGGTGATCCCGCCGGATGCGGTCAAGACCCCGGGCGTGCTTGTGGACCATGTGATCAAGAGGGCCGCGTGATGAAAGACCTGATCGACTTTACCAAGATGGACCCCAAGGAAATCATCGCCCGCCGCGTCGCAATGGAGATCAAGCCGAAGACGCTGGTCAATCTCGGCATCGGCATCCCGACGCTGGTCTCGGATCATCTCGACGAGAGCATGGGGGTGTTCTTCCAGGCGGAAAACGGTGCCGTCGGCATGGGCCACCGCCCGCCCGAGGGCATGACCGACCGCCACCTCACCGATGCCGGCGGCAGCTTCGTCTCCGCCGTGCCCGGCGCCTCGACCATCGATTCGGCGTTTTCCTTCGGCCTGATCCGCGGCGGCCATCTCGACCTGACGGTTCTGGGCGGCTTGCAGGTGGATGCGCAGGGGCATCTGGCGAACTGGATGATCCCCGGCAAGTTCGTGCCCGGCATGGGCGGCGCGATGGATCTGGTGACCGGAGCGAAGAAGGTCATCGTGGCGATGATCCACACCGCCAAGGGCCAGTCGAAGATCGTGCAGACCTGCGACCTGCCGGTGACATCGCAGCGCCGGGTGAGCCTGATCGTCACCGAGCTCGCGGTGCTTGAGCCGCGCGACGACGGGCTGCACCTGCTGGAAACCGGCCCCGGCGTCAGCGTCGAGGAGGTGGTCGCCGCGACCGAGGCAAAGCTGGTGATCTCCGGCGACATCCCCGAGATGGATCTGTCGCAAACCGTCTGAGCGGGTCGGATCGCCTGCGCGATCCGACCGGGCGGGGGCGCTGCCCCCGTCGCGGCAAGCCGCGACTCCCCCGGGATATTTCGGGCCAATGGAAGCACATGAGGTTTCCATTGGCTGAAAATATCCCCGCCGGAGGCCGGCCGGACGGCGACGCGGGTGCGACACCCCAGAAAAAGGAAAAGGCGGAGACATAAGCCTCCGCCTTTCCATTAACGCCCCGGACGAGATCCGGAGGCCGGTCTCGTCTGGCATCATACCCAGGGGCGGCTTTGCGCCACGGCGCCCTCGTAGCTGTCGATGGCGCCGACCTTTTCCATGGTCAGACCGACATCGTCGAGCCCTTCGAGCAGGCAATGCTTGCGGAACGGATCGATCTCGAAAGCGAATGCCTCGCCGTCCGAGGTGGTCACCACCTGGTTTTCCAGATCCACCGTCATCCGCGCGTTGGAGCCCTTTTCGGCATCCTTCATCAGCGCGTCCACCGCCTCCTGCGGCATGACGATGGGCAGCATGCCGTTCTTGAAGCAGTTGTTGTAGAAGATGTCGGCGAAGGAGGTCGAGATGACCACCTTGACGCCGAAATCCGCCAGCGCCCAGGGCGCGTGTTCCCGCGACGAGCCGCAGCCGAAATTGTCACCGGCAACCAGCACCTGCGCCTCGCGGTATTGCGGCTTGTTCAGCACGAAATCGGGATTTTCCGACCCGTCATCTAGATAGCGCAGCGCCTCGAACGCATGCACCCCGAGCCCCGAGCGCTTGATCGTCTTCAGGAACTGCTTGGGAATGATCATGTCGGTGTCGATATTCACCAGCGGCATGGGCGCCGCGATCCCGGTCAGCTTTTCGAACTTTTCCATGTTCTTCTCCTCAGGCCGAGACCGGCTCTTGCATCAGTTCGCGCACATCGGTCAGGTGCCCGGTGACCGCCGCCGCCGCCGCCATCGCCGGCGAGACCAGATGCGTGCGACCGCCCTTGCCCTGACGGCCCTCGAAATTGCGGTTCGAAGTGGCCGCGCAGCGCTCGCCCGGGGCGAGCTGGTCGGGGTTCATGGCCAGGCACATGGAGCAGCCCGCCATGCGCCATTCAAAACCGGCGTCGATGAAGATCTGCGCGATCCCCTCTTCCTCCGCCTGGGCGCGCACGAGGCCGGAGCCCGGCACCACCATGGCGCGGATGCCGTCCTTGATCTTGCGACCCTTCAGCACCTCGGCCGCGGCGCGCAGATCCTCGATCCGCCCGTTGGTGCAGGAGCCGATGAACACCGTGTCGATCTCGATCTCGGTGAGCGGCGTGCCTGCCTCGAGCCCCATATATTGCAGCGAGCGCTTGACCGCCTCGACCTTGCCGCCGGTGAAATCCTCGGGCGCGGGCACGGTGCCGGTGATCGGCAGCACGTCCTCGGGCGAGGTGCCCCAGGTGACCAGCGGCGCGATGTCCTCGCCGCGGATCGTGACGACCTTGTCCCAATGCGCGTCATCGTCGGAATAGAGCGTCTTCCACCAGGCGAGCGCCGCCTCGAACTGCGCCCCCTTGGGCGAATGCGGGCGGCCCTTGACGTATTCGAAGGTGGTCTCGTCCGGCGCGATCAGGCCGGCGCGGGCGCCGCCCTCGATGGCCATGTTGCAGACGGTCATCCGGCCTTCCATCGACAGCGAGCGGATCGCCTCGCCGCAATACTCGATGACATGGCCGGTGCCGCCGCCGGTGCCGGTATGGGCGATGACCGCGAGGGTCACGTCCTTGCCCGTCACGCCCGGTGCAAGCTTGCCGGTGATCTCGACCTTCATGTTCTTGGATTTCGACTGGATCAGCGTCTGCGTGGCAAGCACATGCTCGACCTCGGAGGTGCCGATGCCATGGGCCAGCGCGCCGAAGGCACCATGCGTCGCCGTGTGGCTGTCGCCGCAGACCACGGTCATGCCGGGCAGGGTCCAGCCCTGTTCAGGGCCGATGATGTGCACGATGCCCTGGCGGATATCGTCGACCGGGTAATATACCAGTTCGAAATCCTTGGCGTTCTTGTCGAGCGCCGCGAGCTGGATGCGACTTTCCTCGTTCTTCTCGACGCCCTCGTTGCGGCCGGGCGTGGTCGAAACATTGTGGTCGGGCACGGCGATGGTGCGCTGCGGCGCGCGCACCTTGCGGCCCGCCATGCGCAGACCCTCGAAGGCCTGCGGGCTGGTCACCTCATGCACGAGGTGACGGTCGATATAGAGAAGGCAGGTGCCGTCTTCGTCCTGCTGGACGACATGGGCGTCCCAGATCTTGTCGTAGAGTGTCTTGCCGGACATGGGTTCCTCTCCGGAATGGTATTGGCTTGGGGCTGGGCGCAGGTCATCTGTCCCGCGCCGGGGCAGGCTTGGACAGGCTTATAGCCGGGCGAGCACCGAGAAGGTGGCGCCGTAGAACCGTTCACGCAGTCGCGCGCGGTCGCCGAGGTCGAAAACCGGAGTCATGCGAGCGAGATACAGATTCTGCCCGCGCCGATCAAGAGGCAGCCGGTGCAAGGCACTTGTCCCGCGCCCGCCCCGATGCAACTCTATCCGGGATGAGCAAGGGCAGCGAGCAATGAACCCCAACGAGGCAACTGGCTCCGGGCAGGCGCCGTTCGAGTCGCTTCAGGCCACCGCCCTGGCGCTGCTCGCGCAGGCCGAAGGCTTTCTGACGAGCTTCCTCAGGCCGTGGAATTTCTACCAGATCGGCATTGCGCTGATCGTGTTCCTGATCGCGCAGGTGCTGGCGCATTACCTGGCGCCCATGATGC
Source organism: Salipiger abyssi (assembly GCF_017311415.1). Lineage (GTDB taxonomy): Bacteria > Pseudomonadota > Alphaproteobacteria > Rhodobacterales > Rhodobacteraceae > Salipiger > Salipiger abyssi_A. The sequence continues at coordinate 12,474 of NZ_JAEKIS010000011.1, forward strand.
GCGACTGGATGCGTGGCCGCGAGGGCTGGCCGACCTGGCGCATGCGCATCCTGATCGTGCTGCAACGGCGGCTCAGGATGATCTTTTTCGTTATCCTGATCTGGCATGTGATCGGGGTGATGCAACAGGTCACCTGGCCGTCGCGTTCCTATCTGCTGACCATTATCGCGCAGCTGGCCAGCGCCTGGCTGGGCATCGCCCTGGCGACCCGGCTGATCCGCAACCCGGCGCTGCGCACATTACTGCGCTATGGTGCCTGGGCCTGGGTCACGATCTCGATCCTCGGGCTCGGCGACGAGGTGCAGGCGCTGCTCGATAGCGTTGCCATCGACCTCGGCGGCGCGCGGCTGTCGCTCTGGCTGTCCTTGCAGGCGGTGGTGCTGCTGATCGCACTGATCGCCATGGCGCGCTTCCTTGCCGGCGCCAGTGCGGCCAGCATCCGGCGGAACGAGAATATCAGCCCGTCGATGCAGGTGCTGGCGGTCAAGTTCCTCCAGGTGCTGCTCTACGGCGCGGCGTTCTTCCTGGCTCTCAAGCTGGTGGGGGTCGACCTGACCGGGCTCGCGGTGCTGTCGGGCGCCATCGGCGTCGGGCTCGGCTTCGGCCTCCAGAAGGTGGTGTCGAACCTGGTGAGCGGCGTCATCATCCTGCTCGACAAGTCGATCAAGCCGGGCGACGTGATCTCGCTGGGCGACACGTTCGGCTGGATCAACGCGCTTGGGGCGCGCTATGTCTCGATCACCACGCGGGACGGCAAGGAATACCTGATCCCCAACGAAGACCTGATCACCGGGCAGGTGGTGAACTGGTCGCATTCCAACGATTTCGTCCGGCTCGACATCTATTTTGGCACCGCCTATGGCGACGATCCGCACAAGGTGCGGCGCATTGCCATCGAGGCCGCCCAGAGCGTGACCCGGGTGCTGAGCGAAAAGCCCCCGGTCTGCCATATCGTCGGTTTCGGCGACAGTTCGGTGGATTACATCCTGCGCTTCTGGATCCGCGATCCCACCGGCGGGCTCACCAATATCCGCGGCAATGTCTATCTCGCGCTCTGGGATGCCTTCCAGGAGCATGGCATCAGCATTCCCTTCCCGCAGCGCGAGGTGAGGATGCTGAACGAGGCGCCCTCCCGCGCGCTCGACTGAGCGCATCCCGGCGCGGTTGTGACGGGACGTTGCGGCTGACAAGGGCCGGACGGCTCCGCATAGTGCCGCCAGACACGGCAAGGGAGAGATCGCAATGCCCGACGAGATCGTCATTCTGAGCGGCGCACGCACCGCCATCGGCACGTTCGGCGGGGCGCTCGCCGGCACGCCGCCCATCGAGCTGGCCACCGTCGCGGCCAAGGCCGCGCTGGCGCGGGCCGGCGTCGAGGGCGGGCAGCTCGGCCATGTGGTCTTTGGCCATATCATCAACACCGAGCCGCGCGACATGTATCTCAGCCGCGTGGCGGCGATGCAGGCGGGCGCGCCGGAGACGGTGCCGGCGATGAACGTCAACCGGCTCTGCGGCTCGGGCGCGCAGGCCATCGTCTCGGCGGCGCAGTCGCTGATGCTCGGGGACGCGGATTTCGCACTGGCAGGCGGCGCCGACTGCATGTCGCGCTCGCCCTTCATCGTGCCCGATCAGCGCTGGGGCAAGAAGATGGGCGATATCCGTACCATCGACATGATGATCGGCACGCTGAACTGCCCCTTCGGCACCGGCCATATGGGCGTGACCGCCGAGAATGTCGCGAAGGAGCACGGCATCTCCCGCGAGGCGCAGGATGCCTTTGCCGCCGAGAGCCAGGCGCGCGCGGCCAGAGCCATCGCCGAGGGCTATTTCAGGGAGCAGATCGTGCCGGTCGAGGTCAAGGCCCGGCGCGAGACGGTGGCCTTCGACACCGACGAGCATCCCAAGGCCACCACGCCCGAGGCGCTGGCGGGTCTGCGCCCGGCCTTCCAGAAGGACGGCACCGTGACGGCGGGCAACGCCAGCGGCATCAATGACGGCGGCGCCGCGCTGGTGCTGGCGCGCGCCGAGGTGGCGGAAAAGGCCGGGCTTACACCCCGGGCCCGCATTCTCGGCTATGCCCATTCCGGGGTGCGCCCCGAGGTGATGGGCATCGGCCCGATCCCGGCGGTCAAGACCCTGATGGAACGCACCGGGCTCTCGGTCGCGGATTTCGACGTGATCGAGTCGAACGAGGCGTTTGCGGCGCAGGCGCTGGCGGTGAATGCCGGGCTGGGGCTCGACGCGGCCAAGGTGAACCCCAATGGCGGCGCCATCGCGCTCGGCCACCCGGTGGGCGCGACCGGTGCGATCCTGACCGTCAAGGCGATGTACGAACTGGAGCGGACCGGCGGCACAAAGGCGCTGATCACCATGTGCATCGGCGGCGGCCAGGGCATCGCGCTGGCGATTGAGCGGATCTGAGGCAGAACGCGCGGTCCCGGGAGCAGGGATCCCCTGCCCCGGCACCCGGCTGTTCAGCGCACGATAGCGGTTCCCGGATTTTCGACCGCATAGCGGGTCACCACGCCCACCAGATGCGCGCGATAGGCGCCGGAGCCATTGAGATCGGCGATCATGTCATCAGCCTCCGGCAGCAGCCCGTCGAGCGCGGACGCAGCAAATTCTCTCGCCAGCGCATCTTCCGCCGCGCTCCAGCGGAACACACCGTCATTGCCCGCGCCGGTGACCGCGACACGGACAGTGTCGCCGGTCCGGCTGACAAAGCTGCCCGCCACCGGATAACGCGAAGCCTGGCTGCACAGTTTGGCGTAACCGGCGCTGTCGGGGATCGGGAAGGAGAAATGCAGGATGATCTCGCCTTCCTCCAGCACCGTGCCGAACAGCCCGTCGAAGAATTGCTCTGCTGGAATCGTCCGCTGACTGGTCACCACATCGGCGCCCAGCGACAGCACCGCCGCGGGGTAATCCGCCGAGGGGTCGTTATTGGCGACCGAGCCGCCCATTGTGCCCACGTACCGCACTTGCGGGTCGGCAATGCTGCCCGCCAGCGCCGCCAGCGCCGGGATCGCGTCTTTCACCAGATCCGAGGTCGAGGTCTCGTAATGGGTGGTCGCGGCACCGATCAACAGCCGGTCGCCCTCGCGCCGGATCCCCTTGAGCTCGGGGATCGCGCGCAGGTCGATCAGCACATCCGGCGCGGCCAGCCGGTTCTTCATCGTGGGGATCAGCGTATGCCCCCCCGAGACGAAACTGGGGCTGTCGAACTCGCCCCAGAGCGCGGCGGCCTCGTCCAGCGTTTTCGGGCGGCGATAGGTGAAGTCATACATATACATCGCGGCGCCCCCTTATGCCTGCTGCTTCGCGCGGTATTTGCCGGCGGCATCCAGCACCGCCTTGACGATATTGGTATATCCGGTGCAGCGGCAGATATTGCCTTCGAGCTGCTCGCGCACAGTCTCCTCGTCGAGCGCCCCGCCATAGCGGCGGATCAGGTCAGTGCCGGCCATCACCATGCCCGGGGTGCAAAAGCCGCATTGCAGCCCATGATTGTCCTTGAACGCCTGTTGCAGATCCGACAGCGTGTCGCCCTCGGCCAGACCCTCGATGGTGGTGACCGCGCCGCCATCGGCGGCCACCGCAAGCACGGTGCAGGATTTCACCGCCCGCCCGTCGAGATGCACGGTGCAGGCGCCGCATTGCGTGGTGTCGCAGCCCACATGCGTGCCGGTCAGGCCCGCATGGTCGCGCAGGAAATGCACGAGCAGCGTCCGGTCCTCGACATCGTGGGTCTGCGGCGCGCCATTCACGGTGATGGTTACTTCGGTCATGCCGGTCTCCTTGTCGCGGGGCTCAGGCCGAGGCCTTTTCTGCGAAACAGTCGAAAAACTGCGTGGCGAGCTTTTCCGAGGTCGATTTGATCAGCCGCGAGCCGAGCTGCGCCAGCTTGCCGCCGACCTTCGCGGTCACATCGTAACGCAGGATGGTCTCGTCGCCCTCCTCGCTCAGATATACGTCGGCCCCACCGCTTGCAAAGCCGGCAACGCCGCCCTTGCCCTCGCCGGTGATGGTGTAGCGCTCCGGCGGGGTGATATTGCTCAAAGTGACGGCACCTTTGAAGGTCGCCGAGACCGGGCCGATCTTGAGCTTCACCGTCGCGGCAAAGCCCTCCTCCGGGCTGCCCTCCAGCTCCTGACAGCCGGGGATGCAGTCGCGCAGCACATCGGGATCGTTCAGCATCTCCCAGACCGTCTCTCGCGGTGCGGGAATTCGATATTCGCCGTTCAGATCCATTCTGTTCTCCCTTGGCAGTTCCGGCCTTTCGCGCGCCACGAGGGCGCGCTGGGAAATGTCTATGCAATATGCATGCCATACCCCCCCTATTGTTCTGGCAATTTGCGCCCCGACCGGCGCCGCGCCCCGGGCTGGCACGGCAATTGCGCAGGTCCGGGCTGCAATACGGATGTCTCGGCACCTCCGTGAAGCGGCGGGCTGCCCCGCCCTCCGGGCGCGCCGTGTCGACCATGAAGCCGCCAGATCGTATGAAACCGGAAAGAACACAGAGATGAACACCATGGACAGCCAGCCTTTCGACTATGACGGGATCACCGTGCCGCCGCTGGACAAGATCTTTCGCGCCGAAAGCGTGGCTATCGTCGGCGCCTCGCCGAAGCCCGGCGCGCGCAACCGGATCGTCAAGGTCCTGATCAAGCACGGTTTTACCGGTCGCATCTATCCGGTCTCTCCCAGCGCCGACGAGGTCGAGGGGCACAAGGCCTACAAGACCCTGGCCGATCTGCCCGAAGTGCCCGACGTGGCGCTGATCATCACCCCGGCGGCGACCGTGCCCGGGCTCATCGGGGAATGCGGCGAAAAGGGCATCACCTGCGCCATCGTCTACAGCGCCGGGTTCGAAGAGATCGAGTCGGGCAAGGAGCTTGCGGTGCAGCTCAAGGCGGCGGCGCGCAAACATAACGTGCATGTGCTGGGGCCGAACGGTCAGGGCGTCTGGTCGATCAAGGCGAACACCATGCTGACCTTTGGCGCCGCCGCCTTCGGGCTCGACACGCTGCGCCACTCGCCCATCGCCATCGTCAGCCAGTCGGGCGCGTTGGCTGGCGCCATCGGCAATTACCTGCAACGCAATGGGCTCGGCTGCTCCTATATCGTCAGCGTCGGCAACGAGACCTGCATGGATGCGCTCGACGCGCTGGCCTGGGTCATCGAGCAGGACGACGTGCGCGTCGTGGCGCTCTATCTCGAAGGGCTCGACAACGCGGCGCGGCTCATTCCCATCGCTGCGCGGGCGCGCGAAAAGGGCGTGCAGATCGTCACGCTCAAGGCCGGGCGCTCGGCCTTCGGACAAGAGGCCACCGCCTCGCATACCGGCAAGATCGCCTCGCCCTACGGCATCTACACGGACGTGCTGGACCAGGCCGGTATCATCATGGTCGAGAGCCTCGGCGAGGCCATGGCGGCGGTCGAGGTGCTGTCCTTCATGCCCGACCCGCGCGTCTCCGGCGACCCGCTGGGCGGCATCTCGGTGATGAGCTCCTCGGGCGGTGCCGGCGCGCTGCTGGCCGATCACAGCGATGAGCGCGGGCTGCCGATGGCGACCTTCAGCGACGACGCGGCGGCGAAGCTGGAGACGATCCTGCCGGAATTCGCCCGCAAGGCGAACCCGGTGGATCTCACCGGCCAGATCCGCTCCTTCCCCAATCTCTTCCGCGACACGCTGGCGGTGCTCAACGACGATCCGCGCACCGAGGCCATCGTGGTACAATTCGCCTCCTCGGGACTGCGCGACCTGATCGACAACGGCGACGATTTCAAGGCGGCGGCCAAGACCAGCGGCCTGCCAATCGTCATCACCTTTGCACAGGAAAAGGTCGACCCGGCGGTCAAGGAAGAGTTCATGAATGCGGGCATCCTGCTCTCGGACGACCCGGCCAACACCATGCGGGCGCTGCGCTGGCTTTACGACCGCAGCCGGTTCAAGGCGATCCAGGTCGCGCATCGTGACACCGCCCTGCCCGAGCTGACGCCGCCGCAGAGCTGGGAGGAGATGATGGATTTCCTCGAAGGCGCCCATGTGACGCCCGCCCCCTGGCGCATCATCGAGGCGAACGAGAGCGCGGCAGAGGCCTGCGCCGGGCTAAGCTATCCGCTGGTGGTCAAGGTGCTGCCCGATGCCGCCGAGCACAAGACCGAGCTGGGTCTGGTCAAGCTCAAGGTGATGACGCCCGAGGATGTCGATGCCCATGCCGCCGAGTTCCGCAGGATCCTGAACAAGCCCGATCTGCCGGTGCTGGTGCAGGAGATGGTGACGGACGGGGTCGAGGTGGTGCTCTCCTGTCTCGGCAACACCGATTTCGGGCCGGTCCTGTCGATCGGCTCGGGCGGCGTGGCGATCGAGCTGTATCGCGACGTGACCTATCTGTCGCTGCCGGTGACGCCGGAGCAGGTCGAGGCGAGCCTGAAGAAGCTCAAGCTCTGGACCCTGCTGCAAGGTTTCCGCGGTGCGCCCAAGGCCGATATCGACGCGCTAGTGAAAGCGGCGGTGGGTTTCGGCGACATGATCCTGCGCACCCCGGCGCTGGCCGAGGCCGAGGTCAACCCGGTGCTGGTGCGCCCCGAGGGCCAGGGGTTGGTGGCGGTCGATTTCCTCGGCACCACGCGCGACGGGACGGCATAAACGCAAGACGCGGCGCCCCAGAGGCCTTATGCCCAAAATCGGCAACGGCGGGCGACTAGGCCCGCCGTTCTTTGTTTGAAAGCCCCGTTCATAGGCACAGGAACGGCGAAGGGTCTCAGCGAAGCTCGATCGACACCCGCCCGGCCTGCCCCTCCGCGTCGATCACCGACAGCGTGGTGAAGCCCGGCCCCGAGACCGGCGCCAGCAGCGCCTCGCCGCGCAGCCTTGTGGCGACCACCTCGCCATCGGCGAGCAGCGTATAGGGCGGCACCCCGCCACGCAGCTTCACCGGCACGCCGCGCGGATCGGCGGCGAGCCGGGCACCCTCGGGTGGAAAGATCAGGCGCAGCCGGGGCGCCTCTGCCACCCCGTCACCGAAGCGTTGCAGATGCGGCGGCAGCGCGGCATTGCCCACCAGCAGCGTGTCCGGCGGCGGCGCGGGCAGCGGCACCGGCTCGGCGCGGGCACGCCCCAGCGCCTCAAAGAGCAGCGGCGCCGCGAGATCGCCGCCGAACGCCCCCGGCACCGGCGTGCCGTCGGGTCGGCCGATCCAGACACCGGCCACATAGCGCCCGTCAAACCCCAGCGCCCAGGCATCGCGGTGCCCGTAAGAGGTGCCGGTCTTGTAGGCCACGCGGCCAGGCGGGCCGGCCTGCGGCGGCGGCGCCAGCCCGGCGAGGATATGCCCCACCTGCCAGGCGGCGCGTGGGCTCATCAGCCGCGCACCCTCGGCCTCGCGCTCCTCCGCCCGCCAGCGCAACGCCCGCGCTTCGCCGCCATTGGCCAGCCCCGCGTAAAGCGTCACCATGTCCCAGAGCGACAGCCCGACGCCGCCGAGGCTCACCGCCAGCCCCGGCGCGCCGCCCTCGGGCAACTCGGGGTGCAGGCCCGCCGTCTCAAGCGCCGCCATCAGATGCGCCGGCCCCATCGCCTCGGTCAGCCGCACCACGGGGATGTTGAGCGAGAGTTGCAGCGCCCGCGACACCCGCAGCTCCCCCCGGAAGCGCCCGTCGAAATTCTGCGGCGCGTAGCTGCCGAACCGCACCGGCGTGTCGGAGATCAGCGTCTCGGGATGCGCCAGCCCGCGGTCGAAGGCCAGCCCGTAGACCAGCGGCTTCAGCGTCGAGCCCGGCGAGCGCAAAGCCTGCGTCATGTCGACAAAGCCCTGCCCCTCACCGGCGGAATAGTCGGGCGAGCCGATGCTGGCCAGCACCTCGCCGCTCTGGTGATCGGCGACGATCAGCGCCATGGAGAGCCGCCCGTCGCGCCCGGCCATATAGGTGCGTGCCAGCGCCTCCAGACGGCTTTGCAGCCCCCGGTCGAGCGTCAGATCGTGCCGCCCCGGCCCCTGCGCCACGGCCCTGTCGGCCAAATGCGGCGCAAGTAGCGGAAAGGCGCGGCGGCCCTGCGGAGCCGGGTCGCGCAGCGAGACACGCGCGGTCTCGGCGTCGATCACCCCCGCGCCCGCCATGCGCGCCAGCACCCGGTCGCGCGCCGCCCGCGCGGCCTCCGGATGCCGGTCCGGGCGGCGCGATTCCGGCGCCTGCGGCAATGCCACAAGCAGCGCCGCCTCGGCGGGGGTGAGCCGCGCCGGCTCCTTGCCGAGCCAGGCCAGCGACGCAGCGCGCAGCCCTTCGACATTGCCGCCATAGGGCGCAAGCTCAAGATAAAGCTGAAGGATCTGCGCTTTCGACAGCCGCCGCTCCAGCGCCAGCGCCAGCCGGACCTGCCGCAACTTGCCGCGCCAGGCGCCGGTGCTGCCGTCCTCCAGCAGCCGCGCCACCTGCATTGTCAGGGTCGAGGCGCCCGACACGATGCGCCCGGCGCGCAGCCCCTGCCAGGCAGCGCGCGCCGTGGCGATGGCATCGACACCAGAATGCTCAAAGAACCGCTTGTCCTCATAGGCAACCAGCATGTCGAGAAACAGCGGATCGACCTGATCCAGCGACAGCGCCATGCGCCAGAGCCCGTCCTCCACCGTATAGGCCCGCAGCAAATGGCCGTCGCGGTCGCGCACCTCGGGCGCGGTGGCGTGGATCAGCACCGGGATCTCGGTGCGCGCGATCCAGGTCTCGGTGGCGTCCCGCGCGAGCGCCACGGACCAGAGCAGCAGGACGAGGGCGAGAAGCCTAGACATCCGCCTCCCACAGCCCCGGATATGTGGTCACGAAGCCTGTCGCATCCACCGCGAGCTGCGTCGCAAAGCCGGTCTGTTCTGCGCTGTAGGCGACGAGATTGCCGCGCTCGCGAATATAGCTCTGATCGAGCGGCGACAGCGCCGGCCCAGGCAGGCGCAGCCAGGCGGACCGGGTGGTGAGCCGCCCGACATCCGGCAGCCGGCGCAGCGGCATCAGGTTGGTGGCGGGGGTAAAGGCGAAATCCACGTCCTCGCAGCCCGCGAGATCCGGCTGCGGATCGCCGTTTAGCATCCAGTCGCCGTGCTCGTTGATAAGCCGCAGCGCCAGATCGCCGCCGCCATGGGTGCCGGTCACATCGGCGCTGAGGGTGCGCCAGTCAGCCCCGATGCGCACCACGTAATCCAGCGCCGCCCAGCCGGCGCCGTCGCGGAACCGGGCGTGGCCCACCAGCATGTAGCCGCCATCGAGATTCGCCAGCCGGCACTTGTCTTCGCCGTCGCGGTCAAGCGCGCGCCAGCGGATCGTCGCAATCGTTTCGGTCATTCGATCTCCATGCTGCCAGAGGCGGTGGTGGCGCGGTATTCCGGCCGGTACATATCCTCGACCAGCGCCGCCGGGTGGTGGAAGCTGCCGGGCGAGACCGCGCGCACGATATAGGCCAGCCGGATCGGCGCGTTGCCGTTCTGGTCGACCGCCGCAAGGAACCGGTCGCTGCGGAACTCCGCATGCTGCGTTTCGGCGGGCTCCAGCCAGTCGAGACCCCGGATATCGCCCGCCCGGATCAGGTTGGGATTGTCGATCTCGAACCCGGCAGGCAGCGGATCGTCGATCATCAGCCGGGCATTGGTGTCCTCAGCCGGGCGGATCGTCAGCACCGCCACGAGCCGGTCGCCCTGCCGCACCGGGCCGGAGAGCGCTCTGCCCTCCATAGAGAAATATTCCCGAGATAGGGAATAGCCATAACCGCCCGCCTCGGTCTCGCCCTCGGGCACACCCAGCGCGGTGAGCGTGAGCGGGGTCGGACCGCTGCCGGTATTGGCGATCTGCATCGGTTCGAGCGCCTCGCCCGCGATGCGCCGCAGGAAGGGGCCGGAAACCGGGGTGCCGTCCAACGCGATGCCGGCGGCGGTGGGATCGTCCACCAGCGCATGCGCCGCGAGCAGTGCCCAGGCCTGTTCCTGCGTCGACATCGGGCGTTGTGTGGCGGCGATGCGGGTGACCAGCGCCTCGCGATCCACCGCCGCGCTGCGCGCCGTCGCCGCCAGCGACAGCACCCCCGCCGCGTCGCGCAGCGCCGAGCCGTAATCGGCGCGCCAGAGCTGGCCCTCATTGCCCTGCCCGGCGAGCCGCGCGGCGGCCTTGGCAAACATCCGGTCGGCGCGGGTCTGGTCGCCATAGCTGGCCAGCGCTGCCCCGAGCTGCGCCTGCGCCAGCGGCGTGGCGAAGGCATCGGCGCGCTGATCGGCATAGTAGCGCAGATCGCCGATGGCCGCCTGCCCCTCGCGCGCCAGCACCATCAGCGCATAGGCGATATCCTCGCCGCCCTCTTCGAAATCCGGCGCATAGGCGATGCGGTTGCGGAGATTGTCGAGCGCGGCGTTCAGCGCGGTCTCCGGTACCTCCTGCCCCTCGGCCCGGGCGCGGGTGAGGAAGTCGCTGACATAGGCATCGAGCCAGAAATCCCCCGACCCCGCCTGCCAGAGCCCGAACGCGCCGTTCGCCGCCTGCCGGGTCAGCAGTTTGGTGATCGCCTGACTGACGCGCCTGTCGATCTGCGCCTTGCCGCCGAGCCCCAGCGGCTCGGTCACCGCGCTCATGTAGAGCAGCGGCAGGGCCTGCGAGGTCACCTGTTCGGTGCAGCCATAGGGGTAACGGTCGAGCGAGGCGAGCAGTCCCGGCGCATCGAACCGCGCCAGCGGGCCGGCGGAGACGATCACCTCGGCACCGTCGTGGCGCAGACCGGTCAGGGCGCCGCCGTCGAGGGTAAAGCTTTGCCCCGGATCGAGCAGGATACGCCGCGTGCGCCCCACGGAGGGATCGTTGGCCCGGATGCCCAGTGTCAGCCTCTTGATGAGGCGTTTGCCGTCGGGGGTGGTCAGTGCCAGCGTCAACGCATGATCGCCGGGATTGCCGGCGGTTATCGGCACGCTCAGCCGCTGCGTCTCGCCCTCGCCCAGCGTCACCGAGGCCGGCACGGCGCCGGCATCCAGCGTCAGCCCTGTCGCACCGATCTCCAGCCCCATCTCGCCGGTGGCGCCGGTTGCATGGGTGATCTCCAGCAGCATCCGCGTGCTGTCGCCGGGCGCCAGAAAGCGCGGCAGCGAGGCCGTCATCACCACCGGGTCGCGCACCAGAACGTCCTGCTCGGCCTGCCCCACCGCCGTGTCGCTCCAGGCCACCGCCATGAGCCGCACGGTGCCGTTGAAATCGGCCATGTCGAAACGGACCTCGGCGCGCCCGTCCGGACCCACCGTCGCCGGGCCGGAGAACAGCGCCACCAGCTCCTCTGTCGGCGGCGGCGATTGCATCCGCAGCGAGGCACCGGCATCGCCGCCGGAACGGATCGTGCCCATGGCGCCGTTCATCCCGTCGATGAGCCGGCCATAGATATCGCGGATCTCCACCCCCAGCCGGCGCTGGCCGAAATAATGCGCCGAAGGGTCGGGGCTGTCGAAGCCCGTCAGGTTGAGAATGCCCAGATCGACGGCGGCCACGGTGACATGGGCGGTGTCGCCCTCGGCCACGCCCTCCACCGTGACGGCGGCGGTCAGCGGCCCGCGCGGGGCGCTTTCCTCCGGCGCGTCAAAGCGCACATCGAGCTGCCGCGTCCCCGGGTCGATGCCCGCATGGGCGAGCCCGAGGCTGCGCGCCGGGTTCTGCCCGGCGGCCACATCCATGGGCCGGATCACCTGCGCCGTGACATAGGCGCCGGCGCCCCATTCCTCTGTCACCGGCAGGTCGATCACGGTCTCGCCCTCGGAGACCTCGACCGCTCGCATGGCGATCACCCGGTCGGCCAGCACCGTCACCAGCGCCTTGCCCGCATAGCGCGGCACGATGCGCAGATGCGCGGTCTCGCCCGGCGCATAGGCCGGCTTGTCGAGCGACAGCTCCAGCGTGTCGGGCGTGTCGAGCGCCCCGGCGGCAGCATACCAGCCGGCGCTGAACCCGACCGAAGAGCCGACATAACCGCCGCCCGTACGCTCCACCACCAGCTCGTATTCACCCCAGTCGAGACCGGCGGCCACACGCAGCGGCTCTGCGCCCAGCGTGGCGCTGCCGCTGGTCACGGTGGTTCGCGTGGTCACCGGCTCCCAGTTCCAGTTGCCGTAGAGCTGATACCACTGGTAGCGCGTGGTCACGCGGTTGATCCGCCATTCCACGTCCATCGGCACCGGCGACAGATCCGGCCCCACCGCTTGCAGCAGAAAGCTTGCCTCGCCCCCCTCCGGCAGGGTGCCGTCGAATTCCGGGCGAATGCCGATCATCGGCCCGCCGGGCGCCATGGGTCGCGTGATCGTGCGCTCCACCGGGCGGCCAGAGCCCTCGGCAACGCGCAGGGTCACGCGCGCCTCCTGCGGCTGGCCGGTCGCGGCGTCGGGCAATGGCAGGGCGAGCTGCGCAAGGCCCTGCGCGTCGGTGCGCAGATCGGCGGGGAAGCTGCGTGTCTGCGGGTTGGCGCCCTCGTCATGGCGCCCGAAACGATAGCCCGGCAGCGCGTCGAGCGTGGTTTTCGGCGACAGCGTCAGCTCGCCCTCAATGGGCAGATCGGCGCCCGGCGCACCGAAGAGATAGCGCGCCTCGACATCCAGCATCGGCGGGGCATCGCGGCGGATCGGGGCGTCGGGTAGCGCAAGGTCGACATCGATGCGCTCGGGCACGAAGTCCTCGACCAGCAGCGTCTGGCTGACCAGCGCCGGCGCCTCCGGATCGGCAAAAAGCGCCAGCCGCCAGGTGCCGCGTGGCACCGAGGGCGCCAGCGGCAGGGTGAAGACATGGCCGCCATCGACCCCATCCGCAGACACAAGCCGCGTATGTTCCACCCCGTCTGGACGGGTCAGCACAGCGGTCAGCGGCACATCGCCCACCGCCCGCACCTGCCGGTCGCGCAGCAGGGCTGTGGCGTGGATCGTCTCGCCGGCGCGATAGGCGCCCCGGTCGGTGGTCAGGAAGGCATCTAGCGGCCCGCCCGGCTCGCGCCCCTCGACGCCACGGTCGGAAAGATCGAAGGCCGGATCGGTGAGCGAGAGAAAGGCGATATCCTCCTCGCCGCGCGCGGCGGTGACCAGCGCCGGCTCGGCGCCACCGGTGCCGCGCGTGAGCCCGGCCGGGAACTGCGCCACGCCCTGCGCATCGGTGGTGACGGTGCCCAGCGGACGGTTGGCGCGCGACAGCAGCGTGACCTCCAGCCCCTCCAGCGGCGCGGCATCGGACAGCGCGCGGGCAAAGACCGTCAGCCCGTCGCTGCCGGCCAGCGTGGTCAGTCCGATATCGGACAGCACGAACCACTGCGTCGCGCCGGAGATGTCGTCGCGCTCGGCCCCGGGCACCGAGGCGCTCAGCGCATAGATTCCCGCCGGCAGATCGCCCACCACCTCGCCCATCGGCAGCCGCGTGGTGATATCGGCGTTCAGCCGGTCCTCCACCTCGCATTTGCCGGTCCAGATCTCCTCGGCCAGCTCATCGGCAAAGCGCTGCTCCTGCCAGCGCGACAGGGGCCGTCCGAAATAGCTGTCCTGAATGGCGCGGATCAGGTTGCGGTCGGAGACCCGGCGCAGCGTCAGGTCCAGCTCCGAGAGGTTCACCGTCTCGACCGGCAGCCCGGCATCGGCGCTTTTCGGCAGCACATAGGCACGGCCCGGAAAGCTGACGCTGGGCGCGCGGTCGCGCACATAGGCGGTGATCGGCACATCGCGCAGCAGCGCCTCACCCTCGGCGGAGGGCAGCCCGGCGCGGAAGGTCAGCGCATAGCGCGCGCCATGCGCCACCCCGGTGACGCAGACGCGGCGGTCGTCCGAAGTGACCGCGAGTTTCGGGTCGGGCAGCCGGACATATTGCGTGTAATCCTGCCCGGCGCGGATCAGCGGCTCCGAGAACTCGGCGCAGATGCGCGGCGCGGCGCTGTCGGCCTCGACCGTATGCTCGACGATGCGGAAGCCATATTGCGCAATCGCCCGGTCGAGCGCCCGGTCGATATCGTCGCGCGGACCGAAGCTTTGCGCCAGCCGCAGCGCCGGAATCATCAGCCGCCCGCGCCCGGCCTCTTCCAGCGCTTCGGAAAGTTGCAGCATCGCCGTGGCGCGCTGCGGCGCGGGGCCTGCGCGCAGATAGCCGTTGACCGCCGCCAGCGCGGCGCGGCGGGTGAGCGCCGAGCGGTTGTTGCTGTTGCGCGCCGTGGCCCGGGCCAGCGCCAGCCGCCCGTAATCCAGCCAGAGATCGGCGGCATCGCTCTGCGCCAGCGCCGCGCCGGTCCAGTTCAGCGCGGCGGAGAGGTTGCCCTGCGCCTCGGCATCGCGCGCCGCATCGAGCAGCGCCTGCACCGACCACTTGCCACCCGCGTGACGCATCCCCAGCGCCGCCGCCTCGGCGCGGGCCTCGTCGAGATCACCCTCGCCCAGAAACGCCAGATCGGCCCGCCGCGCCTGCGCCTGCGCGACCACCCCGGGATCGGCGGCAACCACCTGTGCCGAAACCGCGCCGTCGAAGGGTCGCCGCTCGGTGATGCCCGATTTCGGAAAACAGACGCTTGCGGCGGTGTTGTAGGTGAAGGCACCACAATCCCGGTCGTTGAGGCAGAGATTTTGGCAGGCCTCCAGCGAGCTGTCATAGAGCGCCTGGAGGTCGGAGCCGTAAAAATCCATGTCGCGGCTGACGACAAGCCGGCGCTCTGGCATCGCGTCCTGGGCGAGGCTGGCGCCAGCGGCGCAAAGCCCCACCAGCAGGGCCATCAGAAAACGGCGCATCCTGCAAACTCCTCCTGAACAACGATCTTATCGTGCCCCTCGCGATCCCGGAAGGCAACGATTCCCCGGTGCGGCCTTAAGGCGATCTTCACCAAGCCCGGCCCATTCTGCCCTCGATCAAGGAGGCGACGAGGGCATGAGTCTCACGGCACGGCTGGCCGAGGAGCGCCGCGCGCGGCTGGCGGCGGAACGCCTGCTTGAACTCAAGCAGGCGGAGCTCTTTGCCGCCAATCGCAAGCTCGACAAGCACGCCCGCGCGCTCAGCCACGAGATACATGAGACCCGCGCGCAGATGACCGAAGTGCGCACCGAGAACCGGCTGGTGAAGTCGCAGCTGGGCCAAGCGCATGAAAAGATCGAGCTGGTCGAGGGGCAGCTTTGGAAAGCACTCCAGACCATGCGCGACGGCTTTGCCATGTTCGGCGCGGAGCGGATGATGGAACTCGCCAACCCCGCCTATCTCGCCCCGTTCGAGGGGCTCGACACGATCGGCCCCGGCGCCAGCTATCGCCATGTGCTGGAAATGATGGTGGAGGAGGGGATCGTCGATCTTCAGGGCGAGCGCAGCCGCGTCTGGCGCGACCGCATGCTCGCACGCTGGGATCAGAATCCGATCCCGTCGGAGACGATCCGGCTCTGGTCCGGGCAGTTCATCAAGCTTCAGGACAGGCACATGCCGGATGGCGGCATCGTCTCGCTCGGTGTCGACATCACCGAGCTGATGCGCATGTGGTCTGCCATCGAGGAGCTGCCCGACGGCTTCGTGATCTACGATCCCGAGGACCGGCTGCTGATGTGCAACGCCCCCTATCGCCGGATCTACGACAAGAGCGCCCCGGCCATACGGCCCGGCGCCAGCTTTGAGGATATCCTGCGTTACGGGCTCGATCACGGCCAATATGCCGAAGCCGTGGGCCGCGAGGAGGAGTGGATCGAAGAGCGGCTGTCGGCGCATCGCGATGCTGTGCAGGAGCTGGAGCAGCAGCTCGCCGATGGGCGCTGGCTGCGCATCTACGAACGCCCGCTCTCGGATGGCGGCCGCGTCGGGCTACGCATCGACATTTCCGACATCAAGCAGACCCAGCACGAATTGCAGGAGGCGATGCAGCGCGCCGAGGCTGCGAGCCGCGCCAAATCCTCCTTTCTCGCCAATATGAGCCATGAGATCCGCACGCCGATGAACGGCGTGGTCGGCATGGCCGATCTGCTGCGCGAATCCGATCTCAGCGAGGAACAGAAGCTCTATGTCGACACGATCCGCAGCTCGGGCGAGGCGCTGCTGGTGATCATCAACGACATTCTCGACTATTCCAAGATCGAGGCCGACAAGCTGGAGCTGAAACCCGAACCCTTCGATCTCGAACGCGCGGTGCATGAGGTGATGCTGCTGTTGCAGCCGGCGGCGCGCGAAAAGGGGCTCGATCTGCTGGTCGATTACGATCTGTTCCTGCCCACCCATTTTGTCGGCGATCCCGGGCGCATGCGGCAGATCCTCACCAATCTGGTGGGCAATGCGGTGAAATTCACTGTCGAGGGGCATGTGCTCGTCCGGGTGACCGGCACCACCGGCGACGACGGCATCGCCGCCGTGCATGTCACCGTCGAGGATACCGGCGTCGGCATCCCCGAGGACAAGCGCGACCATGTCTTCGGCGAGTTCAACCAGGCCGAGGACGACCGCAACCGGCAGTTCGAGGGCACCGGGCTGGGGCTCGCCATCACCCGCCGGCTGGTCGGGCTGATGGGCGGCGAGGTCTGGCTGGACTCAGAGCCGGGCCGGGGCTCGTGTTTCGGCTTCCGCATCGCGCTCCAGGCCGAAGATCCGGCACAGCCAGAGGCGGTGGCGCTGCCCGAGGGGCTGAAGCGCGTGCTGCTGGTGGACGATCACGCGTTGAACCGCGCGATCCTGACGCAGCAGCTCGAACGGCTGGGCCTCGCGGTCGATCACTGCAAGACCGGCAACGAGGCGCTCGACCGCATGGCCGTGCCGCCGGATCTGGTCATCGCCGAGCAGGATCTGCCCGACATGACCGGCGGCGATCTGGCCCGGGCGCTGACCCGGCTGCGCGCGGGCCAGCCGGTGATCCTGCTCTCAGCCGAGCCGCAGCCACCGGGCGGCAGCGAAACCCTGCGCCATGTGCATATGGTCCTGCCGAAGCCTGCCCCGCGCCGCAACCTCTTTGCCGCGCTGGAAACCGTGACCATGCCGGAGGCCGGGACCGCACCGGTGCAGGGGCCTCCCCCGCCGCCCGACATCGCGACGCAACCGCCGCCCGACGCAGCACCTGCGGATGCGCCGCCGGGGCGTGCGCTCGACGTACTGCTGGCCGAGGACAACCGCACCAATCAGCTGGTCTTTCGCAAGATGGCGGCACGGCTCGCCACGCCGCTCACCCTGCGCATCGCGGCGAACGGGTTCGAGGTGGTGCAGGCCTATCGCAAGCGGCGCCCGGATCTGATCTTCATGGATATTTCCATGCCCCGGATGGACGGCAAGGAGGCCACGCGCGAGATCCGCGCGCTGGAGCCCGAGGGCGCCCGCGTCCCGATCATCGCGGTGACCGCGCATGCCATGGAAAGCGATCGCGAGGCGATCCTCGCGGCGGGGCTCGACGATTACCTCACCAAACCGCTGCGCAAGGCAGAGCTGGCGCGGCTGGTGGAGAAATGGGGCGCTCTGCCCGATCAGGCGTCGGCGGCGCGGACAAACACCGGCTTGTCCGCGGTCGAGAGCGTCTCGGACCAGGCATAGCCGCCGGCGTCGAAATCGCGCAGCGCGTCGGGGTCGGTCAGCCGGCGCTGCACGATGAAGCGCGCCATCGCGCCGCGGGCGCGCTTGGCATAGAAGCTGACGATCTTCGGCGTGCCGTTCTTGTCTTCCATGAATTGCGGGGTGATCACCCGCAGCTTCAGCGCCTTTTCATCCACCGCGCCGAAATATTCCTGGCTGGCGCAGTTCACCAGCACATCGGTGCCGGCGGCCTCGGCCTCTTCGTTCAGCGCGTTGGCGATCTTGTCACCCCAGTAATCGTAGAGCGAGCCGCCGCGCCGGGTCTTCAGCCGCGAACCCATTTCCAGCCGGTATTGCTGAATGCCGTCGAGCGGGCGCAGCACGCCGTAGAGCCCCGAGAGGATGCGCAGGTGATCCTGCGCCCAGGCCATCTCCTCGGCATCGAGCGAGGCGGCCTCCAGCCCCTGATAGGTGTCGCCGGCAAAGCCCAGCGCGGCGGGGCGCAGGGTATCGGCCTCGGGCGTCTCGGAGAAATCGCGGAAGCGGTCGCGGTTGAGCTTTGCCAGATCGTCGGAAAGCTTCATCAGCGATTTCAGCTCGCCCAGCGTCAGATTGCGCGCCGTCTTGGCGAGCTTGACCGCCTCCTCCGCAAAGCGCGGCTCGGTCATCCCGACATCGCGTTCCGACCAGTCCAGCCGCTTGGCCGGAGACACCACCACCAGCATCGCATATCCCCCTTGGTTGCACCGGATGACATTCCGCCTTTGGAATGCCTTTCGCCCGATCTAGCCCGCCTCGCTCAGAACGTCCAGAAACGCGGCGCCGAACCGGTCGAAACGGCGCTCGCCCAGCAGCCGCGCCATCTCGTCGGGCTGGCCGGGCCGCATCTGCGCCACCTTAGCCAGCAGCGAGGCGGAACAGGAGAGCGGTTTCTCGGTCCCGTCCGCACCGCGCGCCAGATCCGCCTGCACCGTCATCAGCGCATCGTAGGTCGAGCCCGCCTCACGCCCTGCCAGCTTGCGCCGGGTCGGGTGCATCTCCTCCTCCGCGCCGGTGATCACCGAGAGGAACTCGGCGCCATAGCGTTCGAGCTTCTTGGCCCCCACCCCGTTGATCCGCGCCATGTCGTCGAGCGTGGCGGGTCGGCCCTCGGCCATCTCGATCAGGGTGCGGTCTGGGAAGATCATGTAGGCGGGCAGCGAGGCCGCCTCGGCCAGCGCGCGGCGTTTCGCCTTGAGCGCCGAAAGCAGCGGCGCGTCCTCTTCATTGACCAGAGTCTTGACCTGCGGGCGGCGCTCGGCGGCGCGGTCGATCACATCGCGGCGAAGCTGGATCGTCTGCTCGCCGCGCAGGATCGGCAGGGCCTCGTCGGTCATCACCAGCGCGCCGTGGCGTTCGGGATCGGGACGCACGAGATCGCGCCCCATCATCTGCCGGAACACCGCCTGCCACTGGCCCTTTTTCAGATCGCGGCCCACGCCGAATGTGGGCAGCTGATCGTGCCGGCGCTGGCGCACCTTGTCGGTCTCATTGCCGATCAGGATGTCGATGAGATGGCCCGCGCCGAAATTCTCCCCCGTCCGCAGCGCCGCCGACAATGCCTTGCGCACCGCCTCGGTGCCGTCGAACACCTCCGGCGGCTTGTCGCAGAGATCGCAATTGCCGCAGGGCTCGGAGGCCTCGCCGAAATAGCGCAGGAGCTGCTGGCGCCGGCAGCCCAGCGCCTCGGCCAGCCCCAGAAGCGCGTTGAGCCTTGCGTGATCCGCCGACCGGCGTTCCGGCGGCGCCATGCCCTCGTCGATCTGGGCGCGGCGCAAGCGGATATCGTCGGCGCCGTAGAGCGTCATGGTCTCGGCGGGGGCACCGTCGCGCCCGGCGCGGCCGATCTCCTGATAATAGGCCTCGATGCTTTTCGGCAGATCCGCATGGGCGACCCAGCGGATATCGGGCTTGTCGACGCCCATGCCGAAGGCAACCGTCGCCACCACGATCAACCCGTCCTCCTTGGCAAAGCGCTCCTCGACGGCGCGGCGGGCCTCCGCCTCCATGCCGCCGTGGTAGAAACAGGCGCTGTGCCCGTCTTCGCGCAGCGCCTGGGCGATGCCCTCGGTCTTGGCGCGGGTGCCGCAATAGACGATGCCCGAACGGCCCTTGCGCGCGGCGGCAAAGCGCAGGATCTGCGTGCGCGGGCTGTCCTTGGGCTTGAAGGCGAGATGGATATTGGGCCGGTCGAAGCCGCGCAGGAAGGTCTGCGGCGCCTCCCCGTCAAACAGCCGCTGGACGATCTCGCCCTGCGTCTCCTGATCGGCGGTGGCGGTGAAGGCGGCAAGCGGCACGCCCAGGGCACGGCGCAGCTCGCCGATGCGCAGGTAATCCGGGCGGAAATCATGGCCCCACTGGCTGACGCAATGCGCCTCGTCCACGGCGATGAGGCTTACCCCCGCCTGAGCCAGCATGCGCTGCGCGCCGCCCGAGGCGAGCCGCTCCGGCGCCAGGTAGAGCAGCTTGAGCGTGCCCTCCGACAGCATGTCCCAGACCGCATCGGTCTCTTCCTGGGTATTGCCCGAGGTCAGCGCCCCGGCGGCCACCCCGGCCTCGCGCAGCGCACGGACCTGGTCGCGCATCAGCGCAATCAGCGGCGAGATCACCACGGTGACCCCGCCCCGCATCAGCGCGGGAAGCTGGTAGCACAGCGACTTGCCGCCGCCGGTGGGTATGATGGCCAGCACATTGTCGCCCCGCGCCACGGCATCGACGATCTCGCCCTGACCGGGACGGAAGGCGTCGAAGCCGAAGACTTCTTTCAGCAGCGCCTCACCGGGCACAGTATCGCGGGGCATGGGAGTACCTGCGGAATTATCGCTAAATCTGCTCTATTCCGCACAGTCTCATACTAAGAATTGGTGAACAAGGCCGCTTGGCCCGGAAATATCACCCGAAGAGCAGCGTCGGCAGAATATAGTCGCGCAGCGAGATCACGATGATGAACACCACCAGCGGCGCCAGATCCAGCGGATGCGTGTCGGGCAGGATGCGGCGGATCGGCTGATAGATCGGCTCCAGCAGGCGATTGAGCCCGGTCCAGATCTGGCCGACGATGGGCTGCCGCAGGTTCAGCACGTTGAAATTGATGAGCCAACTCATGATGATATGCACAATCATAATGAAGAAGATCACATCGAGGACCAGCTTCAGCGGGCCGTAAACTGCCATCATCGGTATCGGTTTCCTTTGTCTGACCGCGCTCACAGGTAAGCATCCCGGACGTCGAGGGCAAGAGTGCCGCGAGGTCTTGGTTGACGCTGCGGCGCCGCATGCGCTTCTTGGCCGCAAAAGGAGGCGCCCAATGTTCCCATTCATCCGCATGGCCAAGGAAATCTGGCTCACCCGCAAGCAGCCGCCGCTCGCCCATGACGGCGTGCATGTGTCGCACCACATGTGCTGGCCCTGGGATCTGGATATGTGGAACGAGCTCAACAACGGTCGCACGCTGACGCTGCTGGATCTCGGGCGGTTCCCGCTGGCGATGCGCACCGGGCTGATCGGAGCGCTGAGGCGCGAGCGCTGGCGGCTGACCATGGCCGGCGTGGTGGTGCGCTATCGCCGGCGCATCCAGACCTTCGAGCGGGTCGAGATGCATTCTCGGCTGATCGGCTGGGACCGGCGGTTTCTCTATATCGAGCAGAGCCTGTGGAAAGCGGACGGGGACTGCGCCACCCATGCGGTCTATCGCGCCGCCGTCACCGACCGCAACGGCATCGTCGGCACCGACCGGGTGACGGTGGCCATGGGCATAGACGCCGCCGCGCCGGAGCTGCCGGTCTGGGTGCAGCACTGGCTGCGCGCCGAGGACGAACGCCCCTGGCCGCCGGAGCGCGGCTGAGGCAAAGGCAGGCCGCGCGCGGCACGGGCCTCCCGCGAGACGCATTTCGGCTTGCCAGCCCTAGCCCCCCTCTGTTCTATCGCGCCGGAACACGAGGGGATATCATGGCCAGGCAGACTTCGCGCCGTCGCATCTGGGGATGGATGTTCTTCGACTGGGCGCAGCAACCCTATGCGACGCTGGGCCTGACCTTCATCTTCAGCCCCTATTTCGCCGCCGTGGCCGCCGAGTATTACCTCGGCACCGGCATGGGCGAGGACGCCGCCAAAGCACAGGCACAGGGGCTGTGGTCCTCGGCGCAGACGGTCTCCGGACTGTTCATCGCCTTTTCCGCGCCGCTTCTGGGTGCCTGGGCCGATGCCTCGGGGCGCAAGATGCCCTGGTTCTGGGGCTTTACCGCGCTGGCGGTGATCTGCGCGGCAGCGCTCTGGGGGCTGCTGCCCGACGGGACCGGGCTGATGATGGCGCTCATCGCCTTCTGGGTCGGCTTCACCGCCAGCGAATCCGCCTTCAACCTCAACAACGCCACCCTGCCCAGCCTCGGCACGCCCGATGAGGTGGGCCGCATCAGCGGCAGCGCCTCGGCCTTCGGCTATTGGGGCGGCGTGGTGGCGCTCTTCGTGATGCTGCTGTTCTTTGCCGAGACCGAGAACGGCACTACGCTGGTCGGACTGGCCCCGGCCTTTGGCCTCGACCCCGAAACGCGCGAGGGCACGCGCTTTGTCGGCCCGTTCATCGCGCTGTGGTTCGCGCTCTTCATGGTGCCGTTCTTCCTGTGGAACCGCGACCCCGGCGCGCTGCGGCAGGAGCGCCCGGGCGGCGGCCAGATCCTGCGCGGGCTGCGCACCAGCCTGCGCGACATGGCCGAGCGGCCCTCCTATCGCAGCTTCCTGCTGGCCTCGATGTTCTACCGCGACTCACTCGCGGCGCTTTATGCCTATGGCGGCATCTATGCGCGGCTGGTGCTGGGATGGGAGATCACCCAGATCGGCGTCTTCGGCATCATCGCTGCCATCGCGGCGGCGCTGCTCTCCTGGGCGGGCGGGCACGCCGATCAGCGGCTGGGGCCGAAACCGGTGATCACCATCTGCGTCTGGCTGCTGATCGCGGTGGGCATCGTCATTATCGGCATGTCGCGCGACCATATCCTCTGGATCTCCCTGCCCGAAGGCTCGACCCTGCCCGATATCGTCTTCTATATCTGCGGCGCGATCATCGGCGGCGCGGGCGGCGCGCTTTATTCCGCCTCACGCTCGATGATGGTGCGCCACACCGACCGCGCCCGCGCGGCGGAGGCGTTCGGCCTCTTCGCGCTGACCGGCAAGGCCACCGCCTTCCTCGCACCCGCACTGATCACTTTTTTCACGCTCTGGACGCAAAGCAATCAGCTGGGCTTTCTACCGGTGATCCTGCTTTTCCTGATGGGGCTGGTTCTGCTACGCTGGGTGCAACCAGACGGAGACAGAGCAGCATGATCCGCACCCTGATCGCCCTCGCCCTGGCCGCAACGGTTCTCACCGGATGCGGCGGAGACAGGCCCGCGCCCGCCCCGAAACAGCAGACAGAGCTGCCGCGCGTCACCGGCGTGCTCTCGACCAAGAACGCCAAGGCGCTCTTCGGCGCCGAGGATCGCGGCTCGCCGCAACAGTCGGCCCCCTTTGGCAGCTATGCCAAGGGCTGCCTCGCCGGCGCCGCGCAGTTGCCCGAGACCGGGCCGACCTGGCAGGCGATGCGGCTGTCGCGCAACCGCAACTGGGGCCATCCGGAGCTCATCGGTTTCGTGCAGGACCTGTCGCGCAAGGCCGCCGCCCAGCCGGGCTGGAACGGGCTCTATGTGGGCGATATCAGCCAGCCGCGCGGCGGGCCGATGACTTCGGGCCATGCCAGCCATCAGATCGGGCTGGATGCGGATATCTGGATGCGCCCCGCCGACAACCTGCATCTGAGCCGCGACGCGCGCGAGAACATCTCGTCGATTTCGATGCGGCGCAGCTCTGGCGCCTTTACCAACAACAACTGGACCCGCGCCCATCACGAGATTCTCAAGGCCGCCGCGCAGGATCCGCGCGTCGCCCGGATTTTTGTCTTCCCCGGCGCCAAGGTTCAGATGTGCAACGACGAAAAGGGCGATCGCGCCTGGCTGCGCAAGATCCGGCCCTGGTGGGGGCATCACTATCACTTCCATGTGCGCCTCTCCTGCCCGAAAGGCGCGAGCGGCTGCGTGAACCAGACCCCGCCCCCCGCCGGTGACGGCTGCGCCGATGCGCAGGCCTGGGTGAACAACATCCTGAACCCGCCGCCGCCCGATCCGAACGCGCCGAAACCCAAGCCCAAGCGCGAACTCACCATGGGAGACCTCCCCGCCCAATGCGCCTCCGTGCTCGCGGCGCGCTAGGCGCCGCCCTGGCCGGATGCCTTGCGCTTGCCGCCGCCGCCAGCGGCGGCGAGGCGGAGTTTTCCGGCAGTTTCACCTGGAGATCGGACGATCCCGCCTTTGGCGGGTTCTCGGGGCTTGAGGTCTCGGAGGACGGCACGCGTTTCACCGCGATCAGCGACCGCACCATGATCGTGTCCGGTCGGCTGCTGCGCCGCGATGGGGAGATCGTCGGGGTGGAGGCGGGCCCGATCGAGCGCCTGCTCGACGCGCAAGGCAAGATTCAGGCGAAAGCACAGGGCGATTCCGAAGGGCTCGCGATCCGCGCCGACGGGCGGCGTTTCGTGTCTTTCGAGGGGATCGGCAGGGTCTGGGCCTATGTCACGCTCGACAAGGCCGCGCGCCTGCCGATCCCCGACGCCTTCAAGTCGCTGCAAAGCAATTCCGGGCTGGAGGCGCTGGCGATCGACGCGGACGGCCGGCTCTATACTTTGCCCGAACGCTCCGGCGCGCTGACCCGCCCCTTTCCGGTCTGGCGCTATGACAACGGCACCTGGACCCAGCCTTTCGACATCCCGCGCCGCGGCGGCTTTCTCGCCGTCGGCGCCGATATCGGGCCGGACGGGCGGTTCTACCTGCTCGAACGCGAGTTCACCGGCTTCGGCTTCCGCAGCCGGGTGCGCCGCTTCGACATGTCGGAGACCGCGCTCAGCGGCGAAAAGACGCTGTTCGAAAGCCCGCTGCTGCGGCACGACAACCTCGAAGGGCTGGCGGTCTGGCAGGATCCGCAGGGCAATATCCGGCTCACGATGATCTCCGACGACAATTTCAACGCCCTTCAGCGCACCCAGTTCGTCGAATACACGGTGCCGGAATCGCTTGCGTCAAAGCCCGCCAGACCTTAAACGGGCGCGTCCGCCGTCCGGGCGGGCCAAGTCCCCGCAACCTTGTCAAAACGGGTCGAGATCCATGACGCGCAGACATCTTCCCGGCATTATAGCCATGGCCGCCATCGTGCTGGCCTCCAATATCCTGGTGCAGTTCCTGTTCGGCCAGTGGCTGACCTGGGGCGCCTTCACCTATCCCCTCGCCTTTCTCGTCACCGATGTGATGAACCGCCTCTACGGCGCGCAGGCCGCGCGCAAGGTGGTCTTTGCCGGCTTTGTCGTCGGCGTCATCTGCTCGCTGATCGGCACGCAGATCATGCTGGAGGGCGATGGCTACACCTATCCGGCGGTCACCCTGCGCATCGCGCTCGGCTCAGGCCTCGCTTTCCTGGTGGCGCAGCTGATGGATGTGGCGATCTTCGACCGCTTGCGCAACGGCGCCTGGTGGCGCGCACCGCTGGCCTCGACGCTGGTGGGCAGCTCGCTCGACACCGCGATCTTCTTCACCATCGCCTTCTCCGGCGCGCTGAGCTTTATCGAGCCCGCCAACGATGTGAGCTGGGCCGGCGAGACGCTGCCGCTGCTGGGCTCGGGCCCGCCGGTACCGCTCTGGGTGTCGCTGGGCGTGGCCGACTGGCTGGTTAAGCTGACGCTCGCCATCATCGCGCTGATCCCCTTCCGTTTGATCGTTTCGAAGGCAGTTTCTGCACGGTCTTTTGCCTGAGCTGCAAAAAACGTTTTGCGAAAGCGGTCGTCCATGGCACGCTAGTCTTGCGTTTTTCAACAGCTGAAAGGAGGTGATCCAGTGTCTAGAGAAACATTGGAGAGAGGTGTCGGAACAGTTCGGAGGGCAGAACGCTAGGGCAGCCCCTGGCGTAAAGGAAACCCGAATTGGCATTGCCTAACCGGCACGCCTCCTTGACGTCTCGAATGGGTCGCCCGACAGGCAGGGCGGCCCATTTCTGTTTTGCACACAACCCCCTATAACGCAGCCATGTTGCAGATCACCGACCGCATCCAGATCGAAGACTGGGAAATCACCGAACAGTTCATCCGTGCCTCCGGGCCGGGCGGGCAGAACGTGAACAAGGTCTCCTCCGCCGTGGAGCTGCGCTTCGAGGCGGAGCGCTCTCCCAACCTGCCCGCGCCGGTAAAGACGCGGCTGCGCAAGCTCGCGGGGCGGCGCTGGACCAAGGAGGGGGCGCTGGTGCTTCAGGTCGACGAGACCCGCAGCCAGGCCCGCAATCGCGAAATCGCCCGCGAGCGGCTGGCCGAGCTGATTCGCAAGGCGCTGGAAAAGCCCCGGCGCCGCATCCCGACCAAGCCGACGCTGGGCTCGAAACGGCGGCGGCTGGAAGGCAAGAAGGCGCGCGGCGAGGTCAAGGCGCTGCGCGGCAAGGTCGATCCCGACTGACCGGGGGCATAAGCCCGAAGGCGCGCGCGGCCCGGACACAGGCCGCGACAGGCGCCGTCAGTTGGAGCAGCGTTTCTCCGCATCCTCGACCGCGGCGGTAAAGCCCAGCAGCGAGAACGTGTCCTGGGTCTGCGTCCCGCGCGAGGAGCGCGCCGTCAGCACCGCATCGGCGCCACGCTTCATCGCGGTGATGATCTTGGCGTCTTCCTGCGGGGTCGCCGGCCAGGCCCATTCGCCCTCGGTATAGAGCTCGAATTCAGAGCCGCTGATATTGACGTTCACCGTCGACCCGCCGGCAAAGGGGTAGCCGCCGGTAAAGGCCACCTGCCCCGTCACATTCGCGCCCGGGCGGTAGAACACCATCAGCAGGATATCGCCGCGCCGCACCGATACGACGCGCCCGTCCTTGGTGTTGACGCTTTCCTTGTAAGTGGTGACGGCCCAGCATTCGCGCGGGTCGTTGCCTTCGAACACGGACCAGTCGGTGATCGCGTTGACCCGGTTCTGGCTCTCTTCCTGGGCCAGCGCCGATGTCGCCGCCAGTGCCAGAAAGGCGCCGCTCAGAACTCCACCGAGAAATGACTTCATACGTGCAGCCTCCAGCTGTCCTTGCCTCAATGCGTGCGGTCAGCGCCTTACCTGTTTCGGCTATTTCGGCAGCGCAACCATTTTCTACTCGACGGCGCGAGGATAGCCTGAAAAATACGGTGTCATAAACCCCCCGTTGGCAAGATATCGCTTAGTTGTGAGGTCACCCCATGGCTGCCGCCGCTGAACCTATGGTTGAAATCCACCGCGGACCGCTGGCGGAAAGCCTGCATGCCGGCCACGCGGTCATCTGCGACGAAACCGGGCATATCGTGCAGGCCTGGGGCGATCCGGGTGCGCTCATCCTGCCGCGAAGCTCGGCGAAGATGATTCAGGCGCTGCCGCTGGTCGCCTCCGGCGCGGCAGAGGCGCAGGGGCTGACCGTGCCGCAGCTCGCGCTGGCCTGCGCCTCGCATCAGGGCGCGCCGGTCCATGTCGCGGCGGTAAACGCCTGGCTCGCCGATCTCGGGCTCACCGACGACGATCTGCGCTGCGGACCTGAGCCGTCGCGCGACAAGGCGCTGCGCTTTGCAATGATCCGCGACGGGCAGAGCCCCTGTCAGGTGCACAACAACTGCTCGGGAAAGCATGCGGGCTTTCTGACCCTGACCCGGCATCTGGGCGCGGGGCCGGACTATGTGGATCCCGACCATCCGGTGCAAAAGGCGGTGAAAGAGGCCTTCGAGACCGTGACCGGGCAGGACAGCCCCGGCTTTGGCATCGACGGTTGCTCGGCGCCGAATTTCGCCACCACCATGCACGCCATGGCGCGTGCCATGGCCTGGTATGCCGGGGCGGCGAAACGCGACGACACGCTCAGCCGGGCCGCCGCGCGGCTGGTGGAGGCGATGATGGCCTATCCAGAGCTGGTCGCGGGCGAGGGCCGCGCCTGCACCCTGCTGATGCGCGCCGCAAAGGAGCCGGTGGCGATCAAGACCGGGGCGGAGGGCTATTTCATCGCCATCCTGCCGCAGCGCGGGCTGGGCGTTGCGCTCAAGATCGCCGACGGCGCCACCCGCGCCTCCGAGGCGGCCTTTGCCGCGATCATGGTAAAGCTCGGTGTGCTGGACCCGGCGCATCCAGACGTGAAGCGCTTTCTGAACCCCGAGATCCGCAACAAGCGCGGCATCGTCACCGGTGAGATCCGCGCGGTGCTGTAGGGTGGGCAATCTGCCCACCGTGTGCCTGCGCTAACCTCGGGAAACGGTGGGCAGGATTGCCCACCCTACGCGAAATCGCTCTGAGCATAGCCCTGGAGATAGAGCAGCGCGGTCAGGTCGCCGTGGTTCACCCGCAGATCGCATTGCGCCTGCACCGAGGGTTTGGCGTGCAGCGCCACGCCAAAACCGGCACGACCCAGCATGCCCAGATCGTTGGCGCCGTCGCCCACCGCCAGCACATCCGCCTCGGAAAGACCCAGCCGCGCAGTGATCTCTTCCAGCGCCTGCACCTTGGCCTCGCGCCCGAGGATCGGACGGGCCACATCGCCGGAAAGCCTGCCACCCTCGGTCAGCAGCGTATTGGCGCGGTTCTCGTCGAACCCCACCAGCGCCGCCACACGCGCGGTAAAGGCGGTGAACCCGCCCGAGACCAGCGCGGTATAGGCGCCCTGCGCCTTCATCGTCGCGACCAGCGTCTTGCCGCCGGGCATCAGCGTGATGCGGGCGTCCAGCACCTTGTCGATGACGCTTTCCGGCAGATCCTTCAGCAGCGCCACACGCTCGGTCAGCGCGCCCTCGAAATCCAGCTCGCCGTTCATCGCCCGCGCGGTGATCTCCTTCACATGCGCGCCGACGCCGGCCTCTTCGGCCAGCTCGTCGATGCATTCCTGCTGGATCATGGTCGAATCCATATCCGCCAGCAGCATCTTCTTGCGGCGCCCTTCAGCGGGCAAAAGGTTCAGGTCGGCCTGATCGGCGATGGAGCCGCGCAGCTCTTCGAGATTGGCGGGCGGCGTCTCCAGCGGAAATTCCGCCGCCTCACCGCGCGCCAGCCAGACCGCCTCGCCGCCGCCCAAAGCGTTGCGCAGCGCCGAGACCAAGGCCGGGTCGAGAGCGCCCGGGCGGGCGATGAGCGAAACGATATACATGGGCAGGGCCTCCGGATCCGATGCGAGGCGCTTCTGGCACGGGGACGCGGCTTTGGCCAGCCCTGCGCAGCCTGGCGAGGGCGGGAGCGAGGGGCCAGCCCCTCGCGCACCCCGGGATATTTCGGGCCAATGGAAACAACCGGGGTCGTCCGAGGGGCGGCTTGTTGTCCGCATCCTGCCCTGCGAAGCATCGTAGGGGGATTCCCCTGCCGGATCAGCGCTCGGTGAGTTTCAGCTCGATCCGGCGGTTCTGCGCCCGCGCCTCGGGTGTGTCGGCGGGGTTGATCGGCTGGTACTGGCCGAAGCCGTTGGCCGAGAGCCGCTCGGGCGGGATGCCGAGGAAGTTCACCAGATAGCGCACCACCGAGAGCGCCCGCGCCTGGCTCAGCTCCCAGTTATCGGCAAAGGCCGCGCCAGGACGCAGCGGGATATTGTCGGTATGGCCGTCGACCCGCAGCACCCAGTCGATACCCTCGGGAATGTCGTCCATCACCCGGCGCAGGATGCCGGCGATCTTGGCGATCTCGCGCTCGCCCGCCGTGGACAGCTCCGCCTCGCCCTGAGCAAAGAGCACCTCGGAGGAGAAGACAAAGCGGTCGCCCTCGATCCGGATGCCCTCCTGCGCGCCGATCACGTCGCGCAGCCGGCCGAAGAATTCCGAGCGGTAGCGCTCCAGGTCCTTGGCCTGTTCCTCCAGCCGCTTGCGCTCCGCTTCTTCGAGCTGGCGCCGGCGGCGTTCCTCGGCGGCAACCCGGGCCAGTGCCGCGTTCAGCTCGGAGCCGAGATTTTGCAGCTGCACCTGCGCCTCGGCATCGCGCTCGCGGGCATCGTCGAGCAGCGCCTGCAAGTCGCCAAGCTGGTTGCGCAGCGCAGCGACCTGCTGGTTGAGCAGCTCCGTCTCGCGTTCCGCCGCCCCGGCGCGCTGTTCTGTGTCGTCAAGCTCGGAACGCGCCTGCGCCAGAAGCGCCGCGCGCTGCTCGGCATCCGAGAGACTGGCCTCCGCCTCGGCTTCTGCGGCGGCGCGTGCCGCGACGGCGGCGGCCAGCCGTTCGCGCAGATCTTCGGCGGAGCTTTCCGCCGCGCCCTGCGCCTCCAGCGCTGCCGCGAGCCGCGCCTGCAAGCCCTCGGCATCGCCCGCCTCTTCGCGCGCCGCCGCCAGCGCCTGCTCGGTCTCGTCCTGACGCAGCAGCGCGGCGGCCAGCCGGGCGTCGAGATCCTCCTCCGCCGCGCGCGCGGCGGCGAGCAGGGTCAGCGTCTCCTCGGCCTTCTGGCGCTGCTCTTCCAGCGCCATGCTTATCGCCGTCAGCTCGGCATCGGCGTTTTCCAGACGCTTGCGCAGGGCCGCCGCCGCCTCGGCCTCGGCCAGCCGCTGCGCCTCTTCCGCGCTCAGCGCCTGTTGCAGCTCGTCCACCTGCGCAGAAAGCCCGCCCATGGCGCTGTCCTGCTCGGCAGCTTCCGCCCGCAGATCGGCGACCAGCGCCTCCAGCGCCTCGCGCCGGGCGGCGGCGAGGCGGGCGGTCTCTGCCTGCGCATCCACCTCCTGCCGCGCCGAGGCCAGCGCCAGGTTCAACGCGTCGCGTTCCGAGACCAGCGACTCGCGCGCCGCTTCCAGCTCTTCCTGCGTGGCGGTCAGCTCCGCCACCTCGCCCAGCGCCGCGTCACGCTCGGACAGCAGCGCCGCGACCTGATCCTCGAAAGAGGCGATGCGCGCCTCTGCCGCCGACAGTTCATCGGCCTGCCGGTCGCGCGTCGCGGTGAGCGAGGCGATGATGCTCTGCTGCTCCAGAAGCCGCGTCTCGGCATCGCTGAGCGTGGTTTCCAGCTCGCCCAGCCGGTTGGTCAGCCGCGTGTTGGTGCGCTCCTGAAGGCCCAGCTTTTCCGCCAGTTCCGCCACCTCGGAGGAGAGCCGCCCCAGCTCGCTTTCCTGCCCGGTGATCGTGTCGCGCAGCACCGACTGGATCACCATGAAGATGGTCAGCACGAACATCAGCACCAGCAGCAGCCCGGTCATCGCGTCGACGAAGCCGGGCCAGATATTGGCCTGGAACCGTGCCCCCGTGCGCCGCGACAGCGCCATGGATCAGGTCTCGCCCTTGCCGCCGGCGCCGGTCGGGCGCATCGGGCGGATGGTCACCGATTGCGGCTGCGGCTGGCTGGCGATCTTGCCCAGCGTGCGGTTCAGCGCGGTCAGGTCGGTGCGCAGCTCGGCCATGCTTTCCTGCCGTCCGGCAGAGACCTCTTCCAGCAGCCGCAGCATCTGCACGTCGATCGAGCGCAGCCGCATGCGGCTTTCGGCGTCGAGCCCCTCGGCGGTCTCGCGCTCGGCCAGCACCTCGGCCAGCCGTTCCTGCCCTTCGGCGATGCGTGCCAGCGAGTTGGCCGAGGGTGCCGTGGCCTCCAGCCGTTCGGTCATGCGCTCGACCGAATCCGCAAGCTGGCCCAGCCGCGCGTCGACCTCGTTCTGGCCCTCCTGCGCGCGGGCGAACATCAGCGTCAGCCGCTCCATCTGGTCGGTCATCTGGTCGAGCACCTGCGCCACCAGCCCGGTTTCGCCACCGCTCTCGCCATCGCCGGAAAAGCTCAGCTTGGTGATCGAGCTGAGCCATTCCTCGAGCTCGCGGTAAAAGCGGTTCTGGCCGTGGCCGGCGAAAAGCTCCAGCAGCCCGACGATCAGCGACCCGGTGAGGCCCAGCAGCGAGGAAGCAAAGGCGACGCCCATGCCGCCGAGCTGGCTTTCGAGCCCGCTCATCAGCCGTGAAAAGGTCTGCATGTTGCTCTCGCCCTCGGCGGGGGCGAGGCTGCGGATCGTGTCGACCAGCGCGGGCACGGTGGTGGCCAGCCCGTAGAACGTACCGAGCAGGCCGAGAAAGATCAGCAGCGAGACCAGATAGCGGGTGATCTCGCGCGCCTCGTCGATCCGCGTGGCGACGGAATCGAGGATCGAGCGGGTCGAGGTGGTGGTGATCTGCATGCGCCGGTCACGGCGGCGCAGCATGGTGGCCAGCGGCGCCAGCAGGCGTGGCGGCCGGGCGCCGGCATCGCGGTCGGAGGTGAACTGCTCGATCCAGCGCACCGACTGGATGAGCTGCGCCACCTGCCAGAAACAGGCCAGCACGCCCAGCACGAAGACAAAGAGGATGAAGCCGTTGAGATAGGGGTTTGCCTGAAACACCGGCAGCACCCTCGGCAGGGCGAGAAACCCGCCTGCGCCGCACAGGCCGAGTACCACCAGCATCAGGGCGATCTGGCGGAAGGGCTGACTGAAATGCGGCTCTGCCTCGAGGTCGGGCTTGTCCATCATGGACCCTGACGGGTTATTCACGTTGCCCCGACCCTATTGCGGCAAGTGTTTCAAGCCAAGCGGTTATCCACAAGTTGCCGCACACGATCCCGCAACCAGTGCAGTTCCGCATCGGGTATGCCCAATTCGTCGAGATGCGTGGCGGTGTTGTAGAGATATTCGGTGTTCGGACCGCGCCCGCCCACGGCGGTGGCGATGATCCCCGCCTGCTCCTCCAGCGGCAGCCCGCCGCAATACTGGACGTGATTGGCGTCGATCACATAGGTCACCGCCTCGATCCGCCGCCCGTCGCGCAGATCGACGGGCAGCACCTTCTCCAGATAGGCCGCCGAGACCAGCTCGCGCTCGCGCAGATAGGCCAGCGTCTCCTCTTCGGTGCCCTCGGCGGCGCGCAGCGCCAGCCCCTCGCAAAGCGCGCCGGGCTGTTCGTCGAGCGCCAGCACGAGGCCCGGAACCTCTTCGCTGCCGCGGTGGTGGATCGAGCGCATGCAGAAGCTGCGGCGATAATCGGGCAGGCTGGCATGCGCCTGCTCCGCCACCTCGAAGCCGGGATTCCACAAGAGCGAGCCGTAGCCGAAGACCCATAGCGCCATGGTTCTGGTCCTTTCCTTTGCCGGGCTGTAAACACCATCCGGAGAGACCGTTAAAGGGGGGCTTACCGGTGAAGCGTCTGACACTTCTGGTGATCGCTGCGGCGCTGGCCTGGTCGGCCTACTGGGGCTGGTCGGCCTGGGCGCAGCGGCAGGCCATCAAGGCCTGGTTCGAGGACCGGCGCGCCGAGGGCTGGGAAGCCTCTTACGACGATCTTTCGATCCAGGGTTTCCCCAACCGGCTCGACACCAGTTTCACCGGCCTGCTGCTGGCCGATCCCGACAGCAACACCGTCTGGGAGGCGCCGTTTCTGCAAGTCTTGCAGGTGGTCTATTCCCGCGATCATGTGATCGTCGCCTTCCCCGAGAGCCAGCGCATAAGCCATGATGGCAATGCCTACGAGATCACCGCGCAGGGGCTCCGGGCGAGCCTCGTGCGCGACGGGGGCGAGCTGCTGCGCGCCAATGCCGAGGCCGAGGTGCTGAACGTCTCGGGCGAGGCACCGCTGGCGCTCTCCGGCCTCACCGCCGCCATCTCGCGGCTGGAGGAGTCCGACAGCCGTTATCGCATCGCGGTCAATGCCGAGGGCATCGCCACCGGCGGCGCGGCGCTGCCCGGCGGCAGCGAGGACGGGCTGCGGCTCGACAGCACGGTGACGCTGGAGGCGCCGCTGCGGCTGGAAGACTATACCGAGGCGCGCCCGACCCGCATCGAGATCGCCCGCGCCGAGCTCGGCAAGGACGCGCTGCGCCTCTCCGCCGCCGGCGCCGCGGATGTGGACCGCAGCGGGCGGCTGGACGGCGAGCTGTCGCTGCGGGTCGAGAACATGGACGAGGCCATCGCGGCAGAGCGCGCCGCCGGTCGGGTGCCGCCGGAAATCCTGACGCTGATCGAGGGCGCGGCGGACCTCCTGTCCGGGCTTTCGGGGCGCGACGACCGGATCGACCTGACCTTCGAGTTTCGCGAGGGCAAGACCTGGCTGGGCTTCCTGCCGCTGGGCCCGGCGCCGAAGCTGCGCTGAGCCCGCCGGCGGGTCAGTCGTAGACAGCGGTGCGGGCGTTGATCTCGTTATGCAGGGTCACGACCTCTTCGGGCCATGTGCTCTTGATATAGGCGAGCGTGTCGAGAATCTCGGCCTCGCTCAGGATATCGCCATAGCCGATCATATTGGATTTGTAGCTACCGCCGACCAGCGCTTCGGTGCCGTGGGTAACGATTTCCAGAAGCTGCGCGTCGGGGTGATGCCAGGTATGGCCGGTCGGATCGTGCGGCGGCGCGGGCAGGTAGCCGTCGGCGTCGCGCTCTTTCCAGTCCGGCTCGCCTTGGAGCTGCGCGCCGTGGCAGGAGGCGCAATTCTCGGCATAGAGCCGCGCGCCGTTTTCGACCCGCGCCGCATCCTCATAGGGCAAAAGCCCCGGGTCGGGCGCCGCCGTCATCTGCGCAAGCGCCCAACCGCCGCCGCCCAGCAGCACAACCGTTCCGAACGCCACACCGATCCTGTTCATCGCCATCCTCCTTGCCACGCGCAGTATTCGCGCGCGGCGACCCGCGATCAATTCACGCTCGCGTCAGGAGCCTAGCCCACCGGGATATTGTCGATGAGGCGCACGCCGCCGATCCATGCCGCCGCCAGCAGCCGCGCCGGGCGCTCGGCCTTGGGCAGAGGCGCCAGCCCCTCCGCCGCGCGCAGTTCCAGATATTCGACCTCGTCGAACCCCGCCGCGACGATCTCGGCCTTGGCGAGCGGTCGCAGCGTGGCGATCTCGGCGCCAGCCATGAGCTTGTCGGCCATGCCCCGCATCGCGCGGTTCAGCGCCGGCGCCGCCGCGCGCGCCTCGGGCGGCAGCAGCAGGTTGCGCGAGCTGAGCGCCAGCCCGTCCGCCTCGCGCACGGTGGGGCAGCCGATCACCTCGACGGGAATGTCGAGATCGGTGGCCATGCGGGTGACCACCTGCAATTGCTGATAATCCTTCTCACCGAAATAGGCCCGGTCGGCCCCGGTCTGGAGGAAGAGCTTTGACACCACCGTGGTCACGCCGTCGAAATGCCCGGGACGGTGCGCGCCGCAAAGCCCCTCGGTCAGCCCCGCGACAGAGACCGTGGTGGCAAAGCCCTCGGGATAGATCTGGTCGGGATCGGGCACATAGATCACGTCGACGCCGAAGGGCGCGAGCTTTTCCGCGTCCTGCTCTTCGGTGCGGGGATAGTTCTCCAGATCCGAGGCGCTGTTGAACTGGCGCGGATTGACAAAGATCGTCACGATCACCCGGTCGCAGGCGGCTTTGGCGGCTTCGACAAGGCTCAGATGCCCGGCATGCAGCGCGCCCATCGTGGGCACCACGCCAACCACCTCGCCCGCGCGTTTCCAGCCCGACACACGCTCGCGCAGCGCCGCTTTCCGGCGCAGGATATCGGTCATTTCTTTTGCTCCGGCAGGGTATCGGCAAAGACATGTTCGGGCGCGGGAAAGCGCCGCTCGCGAACCTCCGTCGCGTAATCGGCAATCGCCGCCTCGGCCTGCTCTCCCAGCGTCGCGTAGCGCTTGACGAATTTCGGCTTGAACGCGGTAAAGAGCCCCAGCATGTCGTCGACCACGAGGATCTGGCCGTCACAACCCGCCGAAGCGCCGATGCCGATGGTGGGGATCGGGATCGCCCCGGTCACCCGGTCGGCCAGCGTCTCGGGCACCTTTTCCAGCACCACCGCAAAGGCGCCGGCCTCGGCCACCGCCTCCGCATCGGCGAGCAGACGGTCGGCGGCAGCGCCCCGTCCCTGCACCTTGTAGCCGCCCAGCGTGTTGATCGACTGCGGCGTCAGCCCGATATGCGCCATCACCGGCACGCCGCGCGCCACCAGAAAGGCAATCGTCTCGGCCATGGTGACACCGCCTTCGAGCTTCACCGCCCCAGCGCCGGTCTCGGCCATCAGCCGGGCGGCGTTGCGATAGGCCTGCGCCGGGCTCTCCTCGTAGGAGGCAAAGGGCATGTCGACCACCATCATCGCCCGGCTCAGCCCGCGTTTCACCGCCTGGCCGTGCAGGATCATCATCTCCATGGTGACGCCGAGGGTCGATTCCAGCCCGTGCAGCACCATGCCGACGGAATCGCCGACCAGCACGAAATCGCAATGCGCATCCATCAGCTGCGCCATGGGGGTGGTGTAGGCGGTCAGGCTGACCAGCGGCTCGCCGCCCTTGCGGGCGCGAATGTCGTCCGGCAGCGGCGCGGTCTTGCGCGCGGTTGCGCTCATGGGATCCTCCTCCTGGGCACCAAGGCTGGGGCGGTCTAGCAGCCGGGCCCCTGCAAATCCAGCCCGTATCGGCTTGAACCGTCCGGGAAATTGGGCACACTTCCGCAATCCCCGGGCCAATTGCCCGCCCCCCGGAATGGAGTGCCCCATGCCCCGTCTCGCCCCCGCTCTCGCCGCGCTGATCCTTTCCGCACAGGCGGCGCTCGCCCAGCAGAGCGACCTGACCATCGCCCTCCAGCTCGAACCGCCGCATCTCGATCCGACCTCCGCCGCCGCCGGCGCCATCGACAGCGTGCTTTATTCCAACGTCTTCGAGGGGCTGACGAAATTCACCGAGACCGGTGCCATCGTGCACGGGCTGGCGGAAAGCTGGGAGATTTCCGAGGACGGCACCGTCTACACCTTCCATCTGCACGAGGGTGTGACCTTTCACGACGGCAGTACGATGGACGCGGAGGATGTGAAGTTCAGCCTCGACCGCGCCCGCGCCGAGGACAGCCTGAACGCGCAAAAGGCCCTGTTCGCCGGTATTTCCGAGGTCACCGCGCCCGATCCGCTGACCGTACAGGTGACGCTCGCCGAGCCCGATGGCAATTTCCTCTTCAACATGGCCTGGGGCGACGCGGTGATCGTGGCGCCCGAAAGCATCGAGGGCATCGCGCAGCAGCCCGTGGGCACCGGCCCCTTCGCCTTCGACCGCTGGGTGAGCGGCGACCGGATCGAGCTCAGCCGCAATGCCGGGTACTGGGGCGAGGCGCCGGCGCTCGAACATGTCACCTTCCGCTTCATCTCCGACCCGACGGCGGCCTTCGCGGCGATGATGGCGCAGGATATCGACGCTTTCGCCGGTTTCCCCGCGCCCGAGAACCTGCCGATGTTCGAGGCCGATCCGCGCTTTCAGGTGCTGGTGGGATCGACCGAGGGCGAAACCATCCTCGCCATGAACAACAAGAACGGCCCGCTGGCGGAGAAGCCCGTGCGCGAGGCCATCGCCCATGCCATCGACCGGCAGGCGATCATCGACGGCGCCATGTTCGGCCAGGGCACGCCGATCGGCACGCATTTCGCGCCGCACAATCCCGATTACGTCGATCTGACCGGGCTCTCGGACTATAATCCCGAAAAAGCCAGGACGCTGCTCGCAGATGCCGGCTATCCGGACGGCTTCACCACCACGCTGAAACTGCCGCCGCCCTCCTATGCCCGGCGCGGCGGCGAGATCGTGGCGGCGCAGCTGCGCGAGATCGGCATCGAAACGCAGATCACCAATCTGGAATGGGCGCAGTGGCTGGAAGAAGTCTTTCGCGGCAAGGATTTCGGCCTGACCATCGTCAGCCATACCGAACCGCTCGACATCGGCATCTATGCCCGGCCCGACTACTATTTCCAGTATGACAACCCGGAGCTTCAGAAGCTGATGGCCACGCTCGCGGCGACCTCGGATCCGGCGGCGCGGTCGGAGATGCTGAAACAGGCGCAGACCGTGATCGCCGAGGATTACGTCAACGGCTATCTCTTCCAGCTCGCCTACCCCACAGTGGCGGATGCGCGGCTCGAAGGGCTGTGGCAGAACCAGCCGACCCAGGCCACCGATCTGAGCGCGGTGCGCTGGAGCGAATAGCCCGCGCTACTCCGCGACCATAAGGCGCTGCGCCCGGGCGGGCACCGTCTCGACAAAGGCAAGACAGGCGCAGCGCAGCAGCGAGGTGAAGTTTTCCGGCTCGCCGCGCTGCTCCAGCACCTCCGCATGCAGGGTCGACAGGAAGGCGGGCGTGCTGACGCCCTCGCGCGCGGCGATTTCGTCGAGGATGGCCCAGAAGGCGTTTTCCAGCCGGATGCTGGTGCTCTGACCGTTCAGCCGCAGCCGCCGCGTCTCCGAGGCGTAGCGCTGCGGATCCTGCCCCGCAAAGACCTGACACATGGGCCTGCCCCTCTTCTGCACCACCGGGCGCTCAGCTTAGGAACAAAGCCGGCGCCTGTCCATCAGGCCGGCGCCGGGTTCGGCAGGCGCCCGGCCTCGGCGGCCATCATGAGCCCGCATTCGCGCACCACCCCGGCGATCTCGGTCAGCCGCTCGGCCAGCGGCGAGCTGTTGCGCCAGACCATGCCCACGGTGCGCGCCGGCTGCGCGCCGACAAAGCGCGAGACGGAAACGGCGGTGGCGCGGGTCTCGACCGGAACCGCCATTTCCGGGATCAGCGTCACCCCGATCCCCGCCGCCACCATCTGCACCAGCGTCGACAGCGAACTGCCGTCCAGCATCTCACGCGGGAGCGCCGACTGCACCTTGCAGAACGAAAGCGCCTGATCGCGGAAGCAGTGCCCCTCCTCCAGCAACAACAGCCGCATCTCGCGCAGTTTCTCGCGCGAGGGAACCGGGCTGCCGGCATCCTCGCTCGGGCGGATCAGCACGAAATCCTCGTTGAAGAGCGCCACCTCGGTCAGCGAGGGTTCCGAGACCGGCAGCGCGACGATGGCCGCATCCAGCCGGCCCTCGGACAGCTCCGCGATCAGCCGGCTGGTCAGCGTCTCGCGCATATGGATGTCGAGCCCGGGATAAAGCTCGCTCAGACGCCGGATCAGCGAGGGCAGCAGATAGGGGGCGATGGTGGGAATGACACCGATGCGCAGCCGCCCGACGAAATGGTCCTTGGAGGCGCGGGCGAGATCGCCCAGCTCGTCGAGCGCGCGCAGGATCTCGCGCGCACGGGGGGCGAATTCCTCGCCGACATGGGTCAGCCGCACCTGCCGCGGGCCGCGCTCGAAGAGCGTCACACCCAGCTCGGCCTCCAGCTCCTTGATCTGGAGCGAGAGCGCCGGCTGGGTGATCGAGCAGGCCGAGGCGGCCCGGCCGAAATGCTTGTGCAGCGCCAGCGCGTCGAAATAACGAAGCTGTTTCAGGGTGAGGTTTGCCATTTGGGAAACTTATCAGAGCGGTGTGAGTCACGAAATAGGCCGCATGGATCGGCTTTGCCAGAGGGCCCGCCCAATACCCTCGCACGCCCCCTCGCCCAGGGCGTCGCCGCGCCGCTCCGGCGCTCTGCAAAACATCCGATTTTGCAGTGCAGCAAGGCCCGCAGCGCCTCCGGCAACCCGGCTGACACGCAAAATGACATAGGCAAAAGGTTTGTCGTCTGGTAATCTTTTAGGCAGGGAGGAAGACAATTGGACATTTTTTCGAAGCGTGACGGACCGCGCTCAGAGGATGTGCGCGCAAAGCGCATGATCGCTGAAAATTCGCAGGTCATCCGAAAGCTCGCCGATCAGATCAGCGGCGGCGGCTATACCGCCATGCAGCAACAGAAGGCGCAAAAACCGCCGCAGCCCAAAGGGTTGATCATCCACGACCTGGGCGGCGCGCGCGATGCCTCCGACCCGGAACCCTATGTGAAGGTCAGCCTCAACAATCGGGTGGTTCTGGCGGACAAGCGCAGCGGCCGGCAGCTACACCTTCTGGGGGAGATTCGCGGCAGCTTTCCCGCCCCCCGTTTCGTGCTCGCCACCGCCGAAAACGGCTTCTTCTCGCCGCTGCCCGAAGAGGTTTCCGGCGCGCTTGCCGAGCTCGACGGCACCCAGATCACGCGCGATTTCGGCGAAAAACAGCTTGCCGCTGGCATCGCGCAGCATCTCGGCCTGAGCTGAGACGGCCTCCGGGCCGCCCGGCCCGGGCGCCATGACATCCGTGACAGAGCAAGTTTTGGATTCCGAGCTACGTATGGGCCGCACAAGCTATTTCCAACGTCATCATAAACCCGGGGGCTCACCGTCCCCCGATCCCGCCATTGCGGAGTATCGCGAGGATCAGACCCGGCAGGCCTGGGAAGACATCGTCAGCGGTCAGGCGCTGGCCGATCCCGAAGTCTCGCCGGTGCGCAGCGAGATCGCGCAGTCCTGGCAGCGCAGCCTGAATCTCGGCGTCGATGCCAAGAAACAGCACTCGCGCAAGATCGAGGCCGAGGACGATCTGCACAGGCTGCGCCGCCGCAACGCCTGCCTGCGCCGCGCGGCGCGGGCCGCCTTTGCCCGGCTCGCCCCGCATCTGGCCGAGGCCAATGCAATCCTGATCCTGACCGACAAGGAGGGGGTGATCATCGACGCCATCGGCGATCACTCGGTGCTCGACGAGGGGCAGGAAATCCATCTCGAAATCGGCGGGATCTGGAACGAGGACGCCATCGGCACCAACGGCATCGGCACCGCGCTCAAGACCGGCAAGCCGACCTATGTGCACGCCGCCGAGCATTTCTGCCAGGGCGTGCAGAGCTGGACCTGCGCCGGCGTGCCGATCTTCGATCCGTTCGACCGGTCGGTGATCGGGGTGGTGGATCTCTCCGGCCCGCCCGCGATCTTTCGCCGCCACAATATCGCGCTGGTGGTCGCCGCCGCGCGCGAGATCGAGATCGCGCTCGCCGAGCAGCAGCGCGAGGAGCGCACGGTGCTGCTCGAGGCGTTTCTGAATTCGGATGTCAGCCGTCCGGGCAACGGCGTGCTGCTGCTCGACAAGGTCGGGCGCATTCTCTACCGGCGCGGGCTCGACGCGCGGCTGCACCTGCCCCGCCCGGAGCTGGCGGTGGGCAAGCAGCTTCTGACGCTGAGCGCCAGCATGAGCGACGGCGATATCGCCGCCGCGCTGCCGCCGGAAATCGAGGCGGACGGGATCGAGCGGCTGGAATACGAGGGCCGGCTGCGCGGCGCGGCGCTGTTCCTCAAGCCCAGCCCCAGCCCGCGCGTCCGGCAGGAGGAGACGGTGCGCATCACCCCAAGGCCGAACGTGCAGGAGGACGAGATCGTCATCGTCGGCAACGCGCCCAAGATGCTGGAATCCATCGAGCTTGCCGAGCGCGCCGCCGCCGCCGGGGTCACGGTGCTGATCCAGGGCGAGACCGGCACCGGCAAGGAGCTTTTCGCGCGGCTGGTTCACAGCCGCCTGACACGCAAGGATGCCGCCTATGTGACGGTGAACTGCGCCGCGATCTCCAAGGAGCTGATCGGCGCCGAGCTCTTCGGCCATGTGGAGGGCGCTTTTACCGGCGCGCTGCGCGGCGGCAAGGCGGGCAAGTTCGAACAGGCCGATGGCGGCGTGCTCTGCCTCGACGAGATCGGCGACATGCCGCTGGAATTGCAGCCCTATCTGCTGCGCGCGCTGGAGCAGAGGGCGGTCTACCGGATCGGCGACAGCGCCAGACGTCCGGTCAATGTGCAGCTCGTTGCGATGACCAACCGCAACCTGCGCGACGATGTGGAGACCGGTCGCTTCCGCCGCGATCTGTTCTATCGCATCGGCATCGTCGCCATCGAGGTGCCGCCCCTGCGCGAGCGCGGCACCGATGTGCTGGCGCTGCTGGAACATTTCAACCTCGCCTTCGGACAGCGCTTCGACAACGCGCCGCTGCGCTTCTCGCCGCGGGTGCTCGACCGGCTGCAACGCTATCGCTGGCCGGGAAATGTGCGCGAGCTGCGCAATCTGGTGGAACGGCTGCACCTGCTGAAGACCACCGGCGAGGTCGGGCTGACGAACCTGCCGGGCGAGATCCTGGAAACGCCGGACGGGCTGGGCTTTTCGGTCTCGGGTTTCGACAGCGGCGACAGCGCGGTCAATCTGGAGAATGTCGAGGCCATGGCCATCCGCCGCGCTATGTCCTCCGAAAAGGGCAATCTCACCCGCGTCGCCGCGCGGCTCGGGATCTCGCGCCCGACGCTCTACCGCAAGATCAAGCAATACGGCATCCCGCGCGACTGATCCCCGTCATCGCGCCGCGCCGCACCACTGGACCTGAGCGCCTCTTGGCCTTACCTGTTGGCACAACAGGAGACCGTCATGACCAAGCCCCCGCTCACCCTTCACCTTGCCGCGCCGCGCGGGTTCTGCGCCGGCGTCGACCGGGCGATCAAGATCGTCGAGATGGCGCTCGAGAAATGGGGCGCCCCGGTCTATGTGCGACACGAGATCGTACATAACAAATTCGTCGTCGACGGGCTGCGCGACAAGGGCGCGGTCTTTGTCGAGGAGCTGGAGGAATGCCCGCTCGACCGACCGGTGATCTTTTCCGCCCATGGCGTGCCAAAGGCGGTGCCCGACGAGGCGGCGCGGCGCGAGATGGTCTATGTGGATGCCACCTGCCCGCTGGTCTCCAAGGTCCATATCGAGGCGGCGCGGCATCACGAGAACGGCTTGCAGATGATCATGATCGGCCATGCCGGCCATCCCGAGACCATCGGCACCATGGGCCAGCTCCCCGAGGGCGAGGTGCTGCTGGTCGAGACCGTGGCCGATGTGGCGCAGGTCGAGGTGCGCGATCCGGGGCGGCTGGCCTTCGTCACCCAGACCACGCTCTCGGTCGATGACACGGTCGACATCGTCGCGGCGCTGAAGGCGCGCTTTCCGCAGATTATCGGCCCGCACAAGGAAGACATCTGCTACGCCACCACCAACCGGCAGGAAGCGGTCAAGGCCATCGCACCGGACTGCGACGCGCTGCTTGTGGTGGGGGCGCCCAACTCGTCGAATTCGAAACGGTTGGTCGAGGTCGCCCGCAAGGCCGGCTGCGCCTATGCCCAGCTTGTGCAGCGCGCCGACAATATCGACTGGCGCGCGCTCGACGGTATCCGTTCGGTCGGCGTGACCGCCGGCGCCTCGGCCCCCGAGGTGCTGATCGACGA
This sequence comes from Salipiger abyssi, assembly GCF_017311415.1. GTDB lineage: Bacteria > Pseudomonadota > Alphaproteobacteria > Rhodobacterales > Rhodobacteraceae > Salipiger > Salipiger abyssi_A. Next base: position 54,994 of record NZ_JAEKIS010000011.1, read on the forward strand.
GGTGATCGACGCGTTCCGGGAGCGCTACGACGTGGAGGTGAGACTGGTGGAAACCGCACAGGAAAACGTGGAATTCAAGGTGCCGCGCGTGCTGAGGGTTCCGGCATGATCTCGGCGCAGTTCCTGCTGACCGCGCTGGTCGTGGTGCTCGCCCCCGGCGCGGGCGTGGTCTACACGCTGGCCATCGGGCTGGGTCAGGGCCGCCGCGCCGCGATCTGGGCGGCGCTCGGCTGCACCTTCGGCATCGTGCCGCATCTGCTGGCGGCGATGCTGGGGCTGGCGGCGCTGCTGCACACCTCCGCGCTGCTCTTCACCACCGTGAAGCTCGCCGGCGCCGCCTATCTGCTCTGGCTGGCGTTTCAGGCGCTGCGCTCCACCGGGGCGCTGGCGGTCACCGCCTCGCAACGGGCCGAGACCGGCCCCCGCACCGCCAAGCGCGGCGCGCTGCTCAATATCCTCAACCCCAAGCTGTCGCTGTTCTTTCTCGCGCTGCTGCCGCCCTTCCTGTCGGGCAACCCGGCCAGCGCCAATGCCGAGATGCTGCTGCTGGGCGGCGTCTTCATGGCGATGACCTTTGCGGTCTTCGTGCTTTACGGGCTCTTCGCCGCCCGCGCCCGCGACTGGCTGCTCGGCAGCGAGCGTGCCATGCGCTGGCTCAACCGGTCCTTTGCGGCGATCTTCGCACTGCTCGCCGGGCGCCTCGCGATGGAGCGCGCATGACCGCCCCGATCCCGCGCAGCGCGCTGCTCCTCGCCATTGCGGGGCTGCTGCCGTTTCTCTGGGGCGTCGTAACCCTGCTGGTCGACCCGCTCTACGACATCGCCTACCGCAATCTCGGCGGTCGCTTCGTCGCGCCCTATGTGCAGCTGAATTACGGTCAGGTCATCCTCGCCTTCATGTCCGGCGTGCTCTGGGGCTTTGCCACCAGGGCGCGCGCCGAACAGGCGGCGATCTGCTACGCGCTCTCGGTCATCCCGGCGCTCTGGGCATTCTTCATGGCCGGCGGCGGACCGGTCTCGGCGGCGATGAACCTGATCTTCGGCTATCTCGGCCTGCTGGCGCTCGACTGGCAGTTCTGGCGCTGGGGGCTGGCCCCCGGCTGGTGGATGCGGCTGCGCCTGCCGATGACGCTGGCGGTCATCGCCTGCCTGCTCGTGGGGGTGTTCCGGTGAGCGACGACGAGACCCTGCGCGTCTACGAGACCCGCGCCGCCGATTACGCCGATATGGCCCGGCAAGAGCCCTATCCGACGCTCCGCGCCTTCGCCGCCGCCCTGCCCGAGGCCGCGCATGTGCTGGATTTCGGCTGCGGCCCGGGGCTCGACGCGGCGCATATGGCGGCGCAGGGCTGCACCGTCGAGGCGCTCGACGCCTCCGCCGAGATGGTCCGCCTCGCCGCCGCCCGCCCCGGCGTGTCGGCACGGCAGGGCAGTTTCGACGATCTGACGGCAGAGACCACCTATGACGGCATCTGGGCCAGCTTCAGCCTGCTGCACGCGCCCCGCGCCGACATGCCCCGCCACCTCGCCGCCATCGCCCAGGCGCTGAAACCCGGCGGGCTGCTCGGGCTCACGCTCAAGGAAGGCACGGGCGAGAAACGCGACCGACTCGGACGGTTCTACACCTATTACACCGAGGCCGAGCTGCGCGCTCTGCTCGCCGCTGCCGGGCTCACCGTCACGCAGGTGACGCGCGGCTCCGGAACCGGGCTTGACGGCACCGCCTCGGACTGGATAAGCGTCACCGCCTATGCCTGAGCTTTATGCCTATACCGACGGAGCCTGCTCCGGAAATCCCGGCCCCGGTGGCTGGGGCGCCCTGCTGCGCGCCATGGATGGCGACAGCATCGTCAAGGAGCGCGAGCTCAAGGGCGGCGAGGCCGAGACCACCAACAACCGGATGGAGCTTCTGGCGGCGATCAACGCGCTGGAATCGCTGTCGCGCCCCTCGACCATCACCGTGATCACCGACAGCGCCTATGTGAAGAACGGCGTCACCGGCTGGATCCACGGCTGGAAGCGCAACGGCTGGAAGACGGCCGCCAAGAAACCGGTGAAGAATGCCGAGCTCTGGCAGCGGCTCGACGAGGCGCAGAAACGCCATTCGGTGACCTGGGAATGGGTCAAGGGCCATGCCGGCCACCCGGAGAACGAACGCGCCGACGAGCTGGCCCGCGCCGGCATGGCGCCCTTCAAGCCGGGCAACGGAAAGTGACGCGGGGGGCGCCATGACCCCGCTCGACCTGCTCGATTACGCCTCCGTCCTGATATTCGCCCTGACCGGCGCGCTGGTGGCCAGCCGCGCGCAGCTCGATATCGTCGGCTTTGCCTTTCTCGCCTGCCTTACCGCGCTCGGCGGCGGCACGCTGCGCGACCTGCTGCTGGGTCGCGAGATCCTGTGGATCGCCGACCCGGCCTATCTGGCGGTGGCCTGCGGCGCGGCCACCCTGGTCTTCTTCACCGCGCATCTCTTGGAAAGCCGCTACCGCGCGCTGCTCTGGCTCGACGCCGCGGCGCTTTCCGTGGCAGTCGCCGCCGGGGCCGGCATCGCCCTGCGCGACGGCGCCGGCGCGCCGGTGGTGCTGGTCATGGGGGTGATGACCGGCTGCATGGGCGGGCTGATGCGCGACGTGGTGGCCAATGAGGTGCCGCTATTGCTGAAACAGGGCGAGCCCTACGCCACCTGCGCGCTCGGCGGCGCCGGCGCCCTGCTCGCCGCCCATGGCTCGGGGATGGAGCCCGGCCCGGCGGCGCTGATCGGCGCCATCCTCACCTTCGTGCTGCGCGGCGGCACCATCGCTTTCGGCTGGCACCTGCCCGTCTACAAGAGCCGCCCGCCCCGGCAATAACCGGCGCGGGCGCTTTCATCTTTCCGGCAAATACTCACCGGCGCGCAGCGCGCGCCCGGCAACGCAAACCGCCCCTCACTGAAGATCGGCAAAGGCCTTTTGCAGCCGTGCGCCCGCCTCCTCGACCCGCGCCCGCGGCGTCGCGAAGTTGAAGCGCAGGAAGCTCTCGCCGCCCTGCCCGAAGGCCGGACCCTGGTTCGCCGCGATCCGCGCCTCCGTCTCGACCCGTGCCGTGAACTCCTCGGCGCTCATGCCGGTGCCGGCGAAATCCACCCAGGCGAGATAGGTCGCCTCCAGCGGCATGGAGCGCAGCCCCGGGATCGCGTTTACCATCTCGTCGAAAACCCGCCGGTTGCCGTCGAGATAGGCGGTCAGCTCGTCGACCCAGGCGGCGCCTTCGGGCGAATAGGCCGCCGTCGCCATGTGCAGGCCGAAGGAATTGGGCGAGATCCCCAGCCCCCCCATGCGCTCGGCAAAGCGCGCGCGCAGATCCGGGTCGGCGATGATGACATTGCCGGTATGGGCGCCCGCGATATTGAAGGTCTTGGTGCTGGCGGTCATCATCACCAGACGCTCGCTCACGCCGTCATCCGCCAGCGCCATGGGCAGGTGTTTCTGCCCGGGCATCACCAGATCGTGGTGGATCTCGTCCGAGACCAGAATGAGGTCGTGCCGCTTGGCGAACTCGGCCACGCCCTTGAGCTCGGCCCGGCTCCAGACCCGGCCACCGGGGTTGTGCGGCGAGCAGAGGACGACCAGACGCTCCTTGCCGGTCATCATCGCGTCATAGGCGTCGAAATCCATCTCGTAACGTCCGTCGCGCAGCACCAGCGGGCATTCGACCACCTCGCGCCCCGCCGAGCGGATGACCCGGTGAAAGGCATGATAGACCGGCGTAAACAGCACCACCCCGTCGCCCGGCGCGGTATAGGCGTCGATGCAGAGCCCGGTGCCGTTCACCAGCCCGTGGGTGGTGAAGACCGAGGCCGGGTCGACCTCCCAGCCGTGGCGTTCCTTCATCCACCAGCCGATCGCGTCGAGATAGGCGACATCATCGCCGAAATAGCCATAGACGCCGTGATCGAGCATCTTTTGCAGCGCCTCCTGCACGCAGGCGGGCGGGCGGAAATCCATATCGGCCACCCACATCGGCAACCCGCCATCCGGCGAGACGCCGAACAGCGACTCCATCTTGTCCCATTTTGCGGAATGGGTGCCGATGCGGTCGATCACCTCGTCGAAGCGGCTGGTCATGGGGGCGCGTCCTCTCAACTGTTTGCGCGCGAACGCTAGCGCGCCGGGCGGCGAGCGCAACCCCCACCTGCTTGCGCAAAGCGGCGCATATGCCTAGATGATGCGCATGAAGCGGCCCATTCTCATCCACCCCGATCCCCGGCTGAAAAAGCTCTGCGATCCCGTCCCCGATCTGTCGGACGATCTGCGCGTGCTGGCCGACGACATGCTGGAAACCATGTACGAGGCGCCCGGCATCGGGCTCGCGGCGCCGCAGATCGGCGTGCTGTCGCGGCTCATCGTGCTGGACTGCGCCAAACCCGACAATGGCGAGGATCCGCGCCCGCTGGTGATGTTCAACCCGCGCGTGCTGGCCAGCTCGGACGAGCGCAATGTCTACGAAGAGGGCTGCCTGTCGATCCCCGATCAATATGCCGAGGTCGAGCGCCCGAAGGTTGTCGATGTGGAATGGCTCGACCGTGACGGAAAGCTGCATACCGAGACATTCGACGGGCTCTGGGCGACCTGCGTGCAGCACGAGATCGACCACCTCGATGGCAAGCTCTTCATCGACTATCTCAAACCGCTCAAGCGTCAGATGATCACCCGCAAGATGGTCAAGCTGAAGCGCGAGCGCGCCCGCGCATGAAGGTGGCCGTCTGATGGCCCTGCGCGACATCCTGCTCTGGCCCGATCCCCGGCTGAAACAGCCCTGTGCCGAGGTCGCCGACCCGGCCTCGCTCGGCGATCTGATCACCGACATGTTCGAGACCATGTATGCCGCCCCCGGGCGCGGGCTGGCGGCGCCGCAGGTCGGGGTGCTGAGCCGGGTCTTTGTCATGGATGCGGGCTGGAAGGACGGAGACATGACGCCGCTCGCACTGATCAACCCGCATATTCTCGAGGTGTCGGGCGAGACCGAAGCCGGCGACGAAGGTTGTCTCTCGATCCCCGGCGTCACCGCACGGGTCGCCCGCGCGACGCGCGTGCGGATGGGCTTCACCGACCTGACGGGCGCCGCGCAGGAGCGGGTCTTCGAAGGCGCCGAGGCGGTGATCTCGCAGCATGAATACGACCATCTCGACGGGCTGGTGCATTTCGACCGGCTCGACCCGGAGGCGGCGGCGCGGCTGATGCGCGATTACGAGGCGCAGCGATGAGCGTGCGCCCCTGCCTGCCCTGGCCCGACAAGCGCCTGCGCAGCCCTGCCGCGCCGGTCGAGGCGATCACCGACGAGGTGCGCGCGGTCTGGCAGGACATGATCGACACGATGGAGGCGATGCCCGGCGTCGGCATGGGCGCGCCGCAGATCGGCGTGATGCTGCGGCTGGCTGTGGTCGATGCCTCCGAGGAGCGCGGCCAGGCGGTGCGCATGGCCAATCCCGAGATCCTGCACGCCTCGATCAAACTGCGCGCCCATGACGAGGCCAGCCCCAACCTGCCAGGCGTCTGGGCCAGGATCGAGCGCCCGCGCGCGGTGACGGTGCGATTCATGAATGCCGAGGGCGAGATCGAAGAGCGCGATTTCGTCGGGCTCTGGGCGACCTCGGTGCAGCATCAGATCGACCACCTGAACGGGCGTATGTATTTCGATCACCTGAGCAAGACCAAGCGCGACATGCTGCTGCGCCGGGCGAAAAAGGCGCGGTAAGGGGGGTGGTGGGCAGATTGCCCATCCTAAGGTGGAGCGTTGCGCGGGCGCGGGACAAGGCCGAAGGCCGCCTCTCACACATCGCTAAGCGATGTGTTGCCGGCAGGCGTTTGCAAGCAAACGCCGAGAGGCGCGCCATCGCCGGCCCGTCCCCACGGGCTGGCGATGGCGCGGCTTGTTCCGGTTTGGCACGCGTAGAGTGGGCAACCTGCCCACCACACACCCGCCCCTTCCCCACACACTCCGAATCCGGAATACTCGCACCATCCGTTCCGGCTTTACATATTCCAAATTATACATATGAATGCCGAATTGAGTCGCGGGCCTTCCCGCCCGCCGAACAGAAGAGGTTCCGATGCGCGCCCTGATCGTTCTTTGCGCCACGCTCTTCGCCTCGGCCCTCTCCGCCGAGACGCTTGAGATCTCCCCGCAACCCGTCACCATGTGGAAATCCGTCTTCGGGCAGATCGAATCCCGCGTGCAGATCCCCGCCCGAGCGCGCATCGGCGGCACCATCGAGGAACTGACGGTCACCGAAGGCGACCGCGTCGAGGCCGGCCAGCAGCTCGCCCGGATCGAGGATGACAAGCTGCAATTCCAGATCGACTCGCTCGACGCCCAGCTCGAAGCGGCGCGCGCCCAGCTCACCACGGCGCAATCGGAGCTGACCCGGGGCAACGCGCTGCTCGAGCGCGGCGTGATCACGACGCAGACCCATGAGCAATTGCAGACCAATGTGGATGTGATCACATCGAACATCTCCAACCTTCAGGCGCAAAGGCTGGTGGTCGAGCAACAGATCTCCGAGGGCGCGGTGCTGGCGCCGGCCGCGGGCATCGTGCTCTCGGTGCCGCTGTCGCGCGGTTCGGTGGTGACCATGGGCGAGAGCGTGGCCGAGATCGGCGGCGGCGGCACCTTCCTGCGGCTCAGCGTGCCCGAGCGCCATGCCGGCGATCTTGCCGAGGGCGACGAGATCGTCATCACCGGCGCCGACGGCACGCGCACCGGGCGGCTGGTCAAGCTCTACCCGCTGATCCAGGGCGGGCGCTTGCAGGCGGATGTGGAGGTCGAGGGGCTCGACGCGCGCTTTGTCGGGCGGCGTGTGCCAGTGCGGCTGCCGGTCGGCACGCGCGAGGCGCTGCTGGTGCCCGAGCAGGCGCTGACCCGCGCCGGCGGGCTCGATTTCGTGACCGTCGAAACCCCGGACGGCACGCTCGCGCGTGTCGTTGTGCCCGGCGAGACCGTCGAGAAGGACGGCAGGCCGTTCCGCGAGATCCTCACCGGGCTGCGCGCCGGTGATAGCGTGGTGACGCGCGATGAGTGAGCAGGACGACACCCCCGAAGGCGCGCTCGGGCTTGCCGGGCGGCTGACCCGCGCCTTCATCCGTTCGCCGCTGACGCCGCTCTTCCTGCTCGCTTCGCTGGCGGTGGGGATGATCGCGCTGGTCTCGCTGCCGCGCGAGGAAGAGCCGCAGATCTCGGTGCCGCTGGTCGATATCCATGTGCAGGCCGCAGGGCTGCGCGCCGAGGACGCGGTGAAGCTGATCACCGAACCGCTGGAGACCATCGTCAAGGGCATCGACCAGGTCGAGCATGTCTATTCCGACACCCGCGACGATCAGGCCATGGTCACCGCGCGCTTCGAGGTCGGGGTCAGCGCCGATACCGCCATCCTGCGGGTGCGCGACAAGATCATGGCCAATCTCGACCGCATCCCCGTGGGCATTCCCGAGCCGCTGGTGGTGGGCCGCGGCATCAACGATGTGGCCATCGTCACGCTGACCTTTTCGCCGCAGCCCGGAGAGGACACGGTCACCGCCACCGATCTCACCCGCATCGCCCGCGAGGTCGAGGTGCGGCTGGCGCGCACGCCGGATGTGGGTCTGACCTATGTGATCGGCGCCACCGAGGAGGCGCTGCGCGTCGCGCCCGACCCGGAGCGACTGGCGCTTTACGGCGTGACGCTGCAACAGCTTGCCGGCAAAATCGAGGGCGCCAACACCGCTTCCCCCGCCGGCACGCTGCGCGAGGGCGGCCAGCAGGTCGGGCTGGTGATCGGCAAGACCCTCACCACGCCGGAAGAGATCGGCAATCTGGAGCTGACCGCGCGCGACGGGCGCACGATCTATGTCCGCGATGTCGCCGATGTGGCGCTGGTCGGCGATCTTGATGAGCAGCATGTGGCGACGCTCACCCGCGAGGATGGCGAGATCCGCCGCATGCCCGCCGTGTCGCTGGCCGTGGCCAAGCGCGCGGGGTCGAACGCCGTGGTGGTGGCGGAGAGCATCCTGCATCAGGTCGAGGAGATGGAGGGCAGCATCATCCCCGCTTCCGTGCATGTGGAGGTGACCCGCGATTACGGCGAAACCGCCGACGAAAAGGCCAACGAGCTGCTCTTTCACCTCGGGCTGGCCACGCTCTCCATCGTGGCGCTGGTGCTGGTCACCATCGGCTGGCGCGAGGCGGTGGTGGTCGCCATCGTCATCCCCGTCACCATCCTGCTCACGCTCTTTGCGGCGAATTTCATGGGCTACACGCTGAACCGCGTGTCGCTCTTCGCGCTGATCTTCTCCATCGGGATCCTCGTGGACGACGCCATCGTGGTGATCGAGAACATCGCCCGGCACTGGGCCATGCACCCGGGCAAATCCCGCGCCACGGCGGCGATCGAGGCGGTGGCCGAGGTCGGCAACCCGACCATCGTCGCGACGCTGACCGTGGTGGTGGCGCTGCTGCCCATGCTCTTTGTGAGCGGGCTCATGGGCCCCTATATGTCGCCGATCCCGGCAAACGCCTCGGCCGCGATGATCTTTTCCTTCTTTGTCGCGGTGATCATCACGCCGTGGCTGATGCTCAAGGTAGCCGGCAAGGCGCCCTTGTCCGGCCATGGCGAGGGCGCAGCGCACAAGCAGTTCAGCCCGATGGGCCGCTTCTACGCCCGCTTCGCCCGCCCGATCATGGCGCGCAAATCGGTGTCGTGGATCTTTCTGCTGGTGGTGATCGTGCTCAGCTTCGGCTCGCTCGCCGCGCTCTATACCAAGGATGTGACGGTCAAGCTGCTGCCCTTCGACAACAAGTCCGAGCTCTCGGTCATGGTCGACCTGCCCGAAGGCTCATCGGTCGAGGCGACCGACGCGGTGGCGCAGCAGGCCGCCCGCATCGCCATGGAGCTGCCCGAGGTCGTCTCGGCCCAGACCCATGCGGGCGCGGCCTCGGCCTTCAACTTCAACGGGCTGGTACGACATTACTACCTGCGTCAGGGGCCGGAGATGGGCGATGTGCAGCTCAACCTGCTGCCCAAGGCCGAGCGCGACCGCGCCAGCCACGAGATCGCGCTGGAATTGCGCGGCATGCTGGCCGCGCTCGACCTGCCCGAGGGCACGGTGCTGAAAGTGGTCGAGCCGCCTCCCGGCCCGCCGGTGATCTCGACCCTGCTGGCCGAGGTCTACGGCCCCGATGCCGAGACCCGGCGCCAGGCTGCGGAAAAGATCCGCGCGGCCTTTGACGAGGTGCCCTATGTGGTCGATGTAGACGACAATTACGGCATCCGCCCGCCGCGCCTGCGCGCCGTTCTGAATCCGTCGGAGCTGGATTTCTTCCAGGTGCAGGAGGCCGACGCGCTGCAAACGCTGCAACTGCTCAACGGCAGTGTCACCGTGGGCTATTCGCATCGCGGCGAGGGTCGCCGGCCGATCCCCATCGTCATCGCCCGCGACAAGGCGCAGCGCGTGCTGGACAGCGAGGCGCTCTCGACGCCGGTGCCGGCCAACGCCCTGCCCGGCGGGCGCGGCGTGGTCGAGCTCGGCGATGTGGTGGAGATCGAGGCAGAGCGCGCCTCCTATCCGATCTACCGCCGCAACGGCTATGACGTGATCATGGTGCAGGGCGAACTGGCCGGCGATTTCGAAGCCCCGCTCTACGGCATGCTCGCGGTGGCCGACCGGCTCGACGCGATGGATTGGGAGGAGGGCACGAAGCCCGAGATCTCGCTGCACGGTCAGCCGGAGAGCACCGAACATGTCACCCTGCTCTGGGATGGCGAATGGGAGGTGACCTGGGTCACCTTCCGCGACATGGGCGCGGCCTTCGGCGTGGCGCTGCTGGGGATTTATATCCTGGTGGTGGCGCAGTTCGGCAGCTTCCGCCTGCCGCTGGTGATCCTGACGCCGGTGCCGCTGACCTTCCTCGGCATCATGCTGGGGCACTGGCTGTTCGGCGCGCCCTTCTCGGCCACGTCGATGATCGGCTTCATCGCGCTGGCCGGCATCATCGTGCGCAACTCGATCCTGCTGGTGGATTTCATCCGCCACGCCGACCCGGAGGGCAAGGTCACGGTGGATGTGCTGATCGAGGCCGGCGCCACGCGGTTCAAGCCGATCCTGCTCACCGCCATCGCGGCGATGATCGGCGCGGCAGTGATCCTGGCGGACCCGATCTTTCAGGGGCTGGCGATCTCTCTGCTCTTCGGGCTGCTCAGCTCGACCGCGCTGACGGTGCTGGTGATTCCCGCGATCTACCGGATCTTCAAGACCTGAACGGGCCCGGCGCCGCCGACTGGCGCCGGGATTCGGTCAAATTGCCTTAATATCGTCAAGAATTCGCCTTCACATCCTGCGTTTACAGGCGGAGAACGACGATATTCGGGCAGACGACCTCCTCATAAGAGGCCGCCACAGACACGATTGGCAGCTCTATGACAACCTATCTGGTGACTTCATCCAACTGGAACGACCCCGGTTTCTGGAGCGGGCTCAGCGAGTCCTCCGAGGGGCACACCCTCGATTTCTCCGAACTTCCGGCACATTTCCAGGTGAGCTTCGATGAGGATGCGGCCTTTCTGACCATCTTCGACGGCAGCTCAAACTTTGTCGTCGGCGACAGTTCGGTCAATGGCGGCGCGGATGCCTATCTGAGCGGCCCGACACACTACAGCTACTTCGAAGTGCTGAGCGGCGGCGAGGGCGACGACACGCTCGACGGCGGCGACGGCGACGACACGCTCGACGGGCTGGGCGGTGACGACCGCCTGCTCGGCGATGCCGGCGACGACGACATTCGCGGCGGCACGGGCGACGACTCGGTCTTTGCGGGCTACGGCGCCGACACGGTAGAGGGCGGCGACGGCGACGATGTGGTCTATGGCAACGAGGACGGCGACAGCCTGACCGGCGGCGCGGGCAACGACTCGATCTATGGCGAATACGGAGACGACTACGTCAGCGGCGGCGATGGCGACGATCACCTCGAAGGCAATGAGGGCGACGACACGCTGATCGGCGGTGACGGCAATGACTGGATGCGCGGCTCTTACAACAACGATGCGCTCTATGGCGGCGCCGGCGACGATTATCTCTGGGGCGGCTATGGCGACGACACGTTCCATATCGAGAACGGCTTCGGCAACGACACCGTGGATGCCGAGGATGTCGACGAGGTCAATGGCGACCTGCTCGACCTCTCCGCCGTCACCGACGGGCTGCGCATCGACATGCGCTCGGGCAATCCGCAGACCGGCACCGTGACCGACGGCACCTATACGCTGCAATACGATGCCGTGAACAATATCCTGCTGGGCGCCGGCGACGACACCATCGCGCTGGCCGATCTCGGCGGGCTCGACACGGTGGACGGGTTCGAGGTGCCGACGCTGGAGGCCGATGGCAGCTATACCGGCCACGACATGCTCGACGTCTCCGAGCTCACCGACTGGGACGGCAACCCGGTGGACACCGATCATGTCACCGTCACCGACACCGTGGGCGACGGCTCCGGCGATGCGGTGCTGAGCTTTCCCTGGGGCGAGGCGATCACCCTGACCGGCGTCAGCGTGGCGGATGTTCAGAGCCCCGAGCAACTCGCCGCCATCGGCATTCCACTGGCCGGCACGCCCACCGATCCGGTCGATCCCACCGATCCGACAGACCCTGTGGACCCTGTGGACCCGACCGATCCCACTGACCCGACCGACCCCGTGTCCGGTACGGATCTGCCTCAGATCGACGGCGCTTTCGAATTCGAGGCCACCGTGCGCTTCGACGATATCGGCGCCGGCGGCAGCCAACGGGTCTTTGAGTTCGCCGGCAACGGCACCAGCATCTCTTTCGGCCAGCTCGGCCCCAGCACGGCTGTGCTGTTCGAGATCGTGCAGGACGGCACCACCTCTCTGATCGTCGCCGAAGATGCGCTTGTGGAGGGCGAGACGGCCACCTGGACAGTCGGCGTGGACGAGACCGGCTTCATGTATATCGACAAGGACGGCGTGCAGGTCGCCGAAGGTGACGGCGTCGTCCCCGCCGATGTCGACCGCGACTCCGCCCTGCTCGGCCAGTCCGGCAATCCCGAGCTGACCCCGCTTCAGGGCGAGATCACGGATGTCAGCATAGCCCAGGGCGAGACCGTGTGGCACGATGACGGGACGACGAGCCCGGCCGATCCGACGGATCCCGTGGATCCGATCGACCCGGTGGACCCGACGGACCCCACCGATCCTGTCGATCCGACCGGCCCGACCGATCCCACCTCTGGCACCGACCTGCCGCAGATCGACGGCGCCTTCGAGTTCGAGGCGACCGTCCGCTTTGACAATATCGGCGCCGGCGGCAGCCAGCGGGTCTTTGAATTCGCCGGCAGCGACAGCAGCCTCTCCTTCGGCCAGCTCGGCCCGAGCCAGGCGGTCTATTTCGAGATCGTTCAGGGCGGTACGACCTCCTATATCGTCGCCGAGGATGTCCTGGTCGATGGTGAAACCGCGACCTGGACGGTCGGCGTGGACGAAACCGGCTTCATGTATATCGACAAGGACGGTGAGCAGGTCGCCGAAGGCGACGGCGTGGTGCCTGCCGATGTCGAGCGCGACAGCAATCTTCTGGGCGAATCCGGCAACCCCGAGCTGACCCCGCTTCAGGGCGAGGTCTCGAATGTCAGCATCACCCAAGGCGACACCGTCTGGCACGACGACGGCACCACGAGCCCGGCGGATACGACAGATCCCGTGGATCCGACCGACCCAACAGACCCGACCGACCCCACAGATCCTGTGGGCCCGGTCGATCCCCCAACGGTCGTCAGCGACCTGCCGCAGATTGACGGCGCTTTCGAGTTCGAGGCGACGGTTCGCTTCGACAATATCGGCGCCGGCGGCAGCCAGCGCGTTTTCGAATTCGGCGGCGGCAGCGACAACAGCCTCTCCTTCGGCCAGCTCGGCCCGAGCCAGGCGGTCTATTTCGAGATCGTCCAGGGCGGCACGACCTCCTATATCGTTGCCGAGGATGCGCTGGCGGATGGAGAAACCGCGACCTGGACGGTCGGCGTGGACGAAACCGGCTTTATGTATATCGACAAGGACGGTGTGCAGGTCGCCGAAGGCGATGGCGTCGTTCCGGCCGATCTCGACCGGGAAACGAACCTGCTGGGCCAGTCTAACAATCCCGACCTGACCCCGCTTCAGGGCGAGATCACGAATGTGAGCATCACGCAGGGCGAGACGGTCTGGACCGACGACGGCAGCACGGAATACGACGCGCTCGCCGAAGCCGCGCTGACGCAGGAGCCTCCGGCAAACGACGATCACCCAGATCTCATTGGCGATGGCCAGCCCGGCGATGTCTATGACACCGCCGATGCCGATCCCTACGCCTTCGGCTGAACGCCCGGCTCAGCCGCGCCGCAGCCGCAGCAGAAGATCGCGCGAAGGCGTGCCGGTGACCGGCAGGCCCGCCCGCGCCTGATAGCCCTGAATGGCGGCCTCGGTTTTACTGCCGAACACACCGTCGGCACCGCCGGTATCGAAGCCCGCCCGCGTCAGCAGCGATTGCAGCTCCTTGCGGTCGTCGATGGTGAAACCGTAGCGATCCGGCGGGAAACTGCCGCGCAGCGGCCCCGCCCCGGCGATGCGATCGGACAGATGCCCGACGCCCAGCCCGTATTTCTCGGCGTTGTTGTAGCGCAGGATCACGTTGAAATTCCGGAAGACCAGGAAAGCCGGCCCGCCGATACCCGAAGGTGCAAGGATCGAGCCGCTGCCGCCCGGAAGCGATCCGCCGCCCGCCGGTCGCACGCCCAGCGCCGCCCAGTCAGCCCCCGCCCGGCGCGTGCCTCGCCCGGTGAGCCCGGGGTCGAACCCGTCCGGCAGCCGCACCTCCAACCCCCAGGGTTCGCCCCGCCGCCAACCGCTGCGCGAAAGGTAATTCGCCGTCGAGGCCAGCCCGTCGGTGGGATCTTCGGACCAGATATCGCGCCGCCCGTCGCCGCGGAAATCCACCGCGTATTCCTGATAGGTGGTGGGAATGAACTGCGTGTGCCCCATCGCCCCGGCCCAGCTTCCGGTGAGGCGCGGGGCGGTGGTGTCGCCACGTTGCAGGATGCGCAGCGCCGCCATGAGCTGCGATTCGAAGAACTCGCCCCGCCGCCCGTCATAGGCCAGCGTCGAGACCGCCGAAACGACCGGGATGTCGCCGCGCCTGCTGCCGTAATTGCTCTCCATCCCCCAGACAGCCGTTACCACCTCTGGCGGTACGCCGTGACGCGCCTCAATCTCACCCAGCAGCCCCGCATTCCGGCGCAGCTCCGCCCGGCCCTGCGCGACCTTCTTCTCGGAGGCGGCGATGGCGAAATAATCCTCCAGCGTACGGGTGAATTCGGTCTGGCTGCGGTCGCGTTCGACCACGCCGGGCAGGAAACCCGCGCCGCGAAACGCCCTGTCGAGCGTCGCCGCATCGATGCCGCGCGCCTGCGCCCGGCTCCGGAACGCCGCCACCCAGGCATCGTATCCCGGGTTGGGTTGCGGCCGCAGATCGGGCGGCAGCCCCCCGGCCGGCACCGCGACCGGGCCACCGGAGCCACAGCCTGCCAGCAGCGCCAGTGCGGCGCCCCCCATCATCGAGAATCGTCGTGTCACCTGCATCGGATCGCCTCCGTTCTTATTGGTTGCGACCACTGTGTCGCGTCCCGTGCGGCACGGCAAGCGGGCTCTGGGCGATCGGCGACACCCGGCGAACCGGGCGCCCTAGCCTTTGTCCCCGCCGCAGCCACCGCCCGCCATGACGCGAAAGGCGCGGAAACCCGAGCGTGTACCAGAGGGATAACCGGCGAGCCCCGTCGCCCGACCACCGAGGCGCCCATGCCGGGACTGAACACCTATGCGGGTGTGACTTTCGACGATCCACCGATCGAGGGTCCGTGCCATGAGCCTCTTTTTCCGAAGATGTACGTACCGTTCATTCTGGCCTCGACCGTGTTTCGGACATGGTATCGGATCCGGTTCTTCCCGATTGCCGCGCCCCGATCTCAGGCGGCACGCAGAGCCGCGTTTCTTACGGCGACAACAAGACAGCCGCTGCCAAGCGCACCCGTTGCAGCGAAGCAGAATCGCCACGTCGGCACCGCGTTCGATGTTTGTACGATGGTTGGTGTCGGCCGCAGAGTTCAGAGCGTTCCGACTCTCCAGAAAGCACGGCAGTTGGACCTCCTCGACCGCAGAGCCGGTTTGCAAGAAGCCGCGATTGAATGGTCTCGCCCGAATTTACCGCCCTGAGGCTCAGCAAATTCGGCAATTTCTCGCACAAAAATTGCACATTTCATAGATTTCCGCCGGCAGGATCACAGAGTGACTTGTGCGATGGCGCTGCGCCGTCGTCGCATGAGAAGGCAGGGCGTTTAGGGTTCCACTGTCTCTTCCTGGCAGGTTCGGTCCAAGAAATGCCACTCGGCGGGCCAATTCCCGCGGGGCACACGGCGGGGCAAAATCCCGGGAGGCATACTGCGCAGGTCCGACCCGCGCCAGCTCCTTGTTCCGCCAGCGGGGCGTGACCGACTTCTCAAGAGCGGGACGCACCGATGGGGAAAAACAATGACCAAAGCCAAATTTCTGATCGCCACCGCACTATTCCTTGGTCTGCTGGGAGGCCCACCGGCCCAGGCGCAACAAAAGACCGATTTCAAACTCGCATGGTCGATCTATGTCGGCTGGATGCCCTGGGGCTACCTTGAAGACAGCGGCATCATGGACAAATGGGCCGAGAAATACGGCATCACCGTCGATATCGTACAGATCAACGATTATGTGGAATCGATCAACCAGTACACGGCTGGTGCCTTTGATGGCGTCTCCGCCACCAACATGGACACTCTGTCAATCCCGTCGGGCAGCGGCGTAGACACCACCGCTCTGATCATCGGCGACTATTCCAACGGCAACGACGCGGTGATCGCCAAGGGCGACATGACCCTGTCCGACCTAGAGGGAACAAAGGTGAACCTGGTGGAACTGTCCGTATCGCATTACTTGCTGGCGCGGGCACTGGACACGGTGAATCTGGCCGAGCGTGACCTCGACGGTGTGGTGAATACCTCGGACGCAGACATGATCGCGGCCTTCTCGACCGACGAGGTATCCACGGTCGTCACCTGGAACCCGCTGGTGGCCGAGATCACAGCGTCCAATCCCGATGCCACGGTGCTTTTCGACAGTTCCAAGATCCCGGGCGAGATCCTCGACCTGATGGTGGTCAACACCGAGACGCTGGAGGCCAACCCGGACTTCGGCAAGGCCGTCACGGGCGCGTGGTACGAGGTAATGGGATTGATGGCCGAGGGTGATGAAGAGGTGCTTACCGCCATGGCCGAAGCGTCGGGCACCGACCTCGACGGATACAAGGCGCAGCTGAACGCGACCGAGATGTTCTACGATCCGGCCGCAGCGGTTGCGCAGGCCTCATCGCCCGATCTGCCCGCGACAATGACGGAAATCGCCGAGTTCCTGTTCGACAAGGGCATCCTGGGCGAAGGAGCTCCCTCGGCCGATTTCATCGGCGTGGCCTATCCAGACGGGACCGTCACCGGGTCCGAGCAAAACGTGATGCTCCGCTTCGACGCCACCTACATGCAAATGGCAGCGGACGGCGACCTCTAATCGGCACTTCTTCAGGACCGTGCGCGCCCGGGAACGGGCGCGCCAACCGAAAGGCCTTCCCATGCGATTGATTAACCGCATTCCTTCACGGCCAATGGCGCTGTTGATCGCGGCGGCGCCCTTCGTGGCAGTTCTAATCGCCTATGCCATCGGATCCGAGGTCCGGCTGGCGGCGAACCCGGCGGATAAGCTGCTGCCCGCGCTGAGCACCATCCAAGAGACCGCCACGCGGCTGTTCACCGAAGGGGACCGGCGCTCCGGCGAGATCCTGCTCTGGCAGGACACCTGGGCGTCGCTGGGGCGCCTGCTGGGCGGGGTGGGCGTCTCGGCAGCGCTGAGTCTGGTGATCGGCATGCTCATCGGATTGCTGCCACTGGTCCGCTCAGCCCTGTCAGGCTTTGTTGCAGTGCTGTCGATGGTCCCGCCGCTGGCTCTGCTTCCAATCCTGTTCATTGTTTTTGGCCTGGGCGAAACGTCGAAAATCGTGCTGATCGTCATAGGTATCACCCCCTTCATGACGCGCGACCTGGCGCAGCGGGTTCTGGACATCCCACATGAGCAGCTGGTGAAGGCGCAGACGCTGGGCGCCTCGTCCTGGGTGATCGCGGTTCGCGTGGCGTTACCGCAGGTGCTGCCACGGCTGATTTCCAATATGCGTCTGTCTTTGGGCTCGGCGTGGCTGTTTCTCATCGCCGCAGAGGCCGTGGCCGCCGAGGTGGGACTTGGCTACCGGATTTTCCTCGTGCGGCGGTATCTCGCGATGGATGTGATTCTGACTTACGTGATCTGGATCACCCTGCTGGCCTTCATGCTGGACTGGCTGCTCAAACAGTTGTCGCGCAAGGCATTTCCTTGGATGGAGGCCGGGCTATGAGCAACTCGGAGCGCTTCGTACAGGTCCGCGACATATGGCAGGCCTATGGTGGCCGTTCTATCATCGAGCGGGTAAACCTTGACGTAGCCGAAGGCGAATTCGTCTCGATCGTCGGTGCTTCGGGCTGTGGCAAATCCACGTTCCTTCGGCTGCTGCTGGCGGATGAACGGCCCGTTCGGGGCATGATCACCGTGGACGGCGGCGCGGTCGCGCGCGAACCCGGGCGGGAACGGGGCGTGGTCTTCCAGAAATACAGCGTTTTTCCGCACCTGACGGTGCGAGAGAATATCGTCGTCGCCGAGGGCTTTAACACGGCCTGCGGATGGATGTTCGGCGCAGCCAAGCGTGACGCACGGGACCGGGCGGACGCCATGCTTGCTCGCATCGGTCTGAACCACGTCGCAGGACAATACCCGGCAAGCCTGTCCGGCGGGATGCAGCAACGCCTCGCCATCGGCCAGGCGCTGACGGCCAAGCCGCGCGTACTGCTGCTTGACGAACCCTTTGGCGCGCTCGATCCGGGAACGCGGTTGCAGATGCATGCCTTCCTGACCGAGCTGCGCGCCGAGACGAAAATGACCGTCTTCATGGTCAGCCATGATCTGGAAGAAGCATTCAAGCTCGGCGACCGCGTGCTGGTCTTCGACAAGCCGCGATGGGACCCGCAGGATCCCGGCCTCTACGGCGCCACCATCACCTACGACTTCGACGCGCGGGATCAGGGGCTGCCACACCAACGCATTCTCGACCGGTTCCCGACGCTGGCAGCGCAGAACGCCCACGCGCGACAAACCGAGCCAGCCTGACACAAGACACCCACGCGCGCCGCCGGGCCCCGCGCGTGGGACAGCCAAGGCCCGGAACCTGCATGCCCCATAGGGGTAATTGATTGGGAGACAGAAATGTTCTCTGACATTCAACGCGCCGAAGCGATAGCCCGCGATCCGCGCAGCCAGCGCGTCCGTCATGCCACGCGTGATCGGCGCCAGCATCACCCGGATCTGACCAAGCTTGCGGGCTGGAAGGCCATGCGCAAGGAATCCGAGCTACCCGAGGGCCGCTGGGCCGAGGAACGTGCCTGGGCGTTGCGCATGGGGCTGACAGGCGCCGACACGATCGAAGACAAGTCGATCCCGACCTTTGCGCGTGGCGAGCTGCCGCATTACGCGGGCATCAACACCTTCCTGAAAGCGCCCTATACCGAGGACGTTCTGGAAGTGGCGAACTACGACGCCACAGTCCTGGGCATTCCCTTTGACGGCGGCACCACCTACCGCCCCGGCACGCGTTTTGGCCCACAGGGGGTGCGCAAGATATCGGCGCTCTATACGCCCTATAACTACGAGATGGGCATCGACCTACGCGAGCAGATGACCCTCTGCGATGCGGGCGACGTCTTTACCATCCCGGCGAATATCGAGAAGTCCTTCGACCAGATCTCGCGTGGGGTGAGCCATGTGTTCTCCTCGGGCTCGCTGCCGATCATGATCGGTGGCGACCACTCGATCGGCTTCCCTTGCGTGCGCGGCATCGCGGAATGCACGTCGAAAAAGATCGGCATCGTCCACTTCGACCGTCATGCCGACATTCAGGAAAAAGATCTGGATGAACGGATGCACACCACGCCGTGGTTCCATTCGACCAACCTGCCAAACGTGCCAGCCAAGAACCTCGTGCAGATCGGCATCGGGGGCTGGCAGGTTCCTCGCGAGGCAGTGAAGGTCGCCCGCGAACGCGAGACCAACATCATCACCATGGGCGACATGGAGAAGATGGGGGTGGACAAGACCATCGAGATGGCGCTCGAAATGGCCTGGGATGGCGTGGACATGGTCTATATGTCCTTCGACATCGACAGTATCGACTGCGGTTTCGTGCCGGGCACCGGCTGGCCCGAGCCGGGCGGTTTCCTGCCGAGAGAGGCGCTGGCCCTGGCCTCGGGCGTCGCCGCCGAAGGGATCTGCGGGCTGGAGCTTGTCGAGGTTTCGCCACCTTACGACACCTCGGACATCACGGCCCTGATGGGCACACGGGTGATCGTGGACGTTCTGGGCTCCATGGTGGCGCATGGCAAGCTCGGCGCCCACAAGCGGCACATCGACAAGCCGGTTTCGCTGCCGCACGGTGAATTCGAGGGCAAGCGCTGGTCCAATCCCGCACCGCACAAGGTGGGCGAATGATCCGCCCCGCCGCAAGCATGAAAGGCGCACACCATGCCGCATGATCATCCCCACCAACCGCACGGTCACCACCATCACGGACATGGTCGGCATCACCACCCGCATGACCACAACCACCCGCACGACGCGGACCACCTGCACAGCCACATGCATCACCACGATGACGCGGCAGACCTTCAGGTGCTGGCGGCGCAATTCATCGACGGCTTTGTCCAGGCCAAGGACAAGACGACCTACCTGAGACTGGCCGGTGTGCCTTTCGAACGCCCTGGCAAGGGCGGGGAGAAGGCTCTGAAACTGGTCGACGTCGAGCTTACCACCGACTGGCAGGTGGGCACCGCCTCGCCGTCCTTCGGCTCGCGCGAGCTGAGCTACCTGCCGTTCCCGGGCGAAATGGTCCGGGAACGCACCAATATGAGCCTGATCTACGTATCCATGGACGAGAAAGCGACGCTGGATCTGCGCGACTTCCTGTCCCACAAGAAGAAAGACATCGAAGCATGAAAATTCTCACGCCCGTAATCGCATCCTTGATCGCCGGCCCCGCACTGGCCCATACAGCCTCTGCGCCGCACCTGCACTCCGGATCATCGATCCTGCCGACGGTCGGCGGCATCGTGGCGGCCCTCAGCATCGGAGCTGCGCTCCTCTACCTCTGGACACGTAGCGCGCGCAAAGATGTAGGGGTCCGTTTCGGACCAATTAGACCGGATCGGCTGCTGGCTACGGAGCATCTCTGGGCCATACATCCGCACTCACATCGGCCATTCGGGCGAAGGCGTCGATGCAGCGCCTTCGCCACGCCTTGTGAAAGAGGTGCAGCGGATCTCTTTGTCGTTCGGCTATGACTGGAAATAACACCCGAGCCCGGGCCGTTGGACAGCTTGGCGCACCTTTGCCCTGCGATTGCAGTCGACGAAACCTGCGCCTCTGGTGATGCGTGACGCTTGGTACGGCAAGCCCCGCTGGCGCCTCGCGCGGCAGGGTTGGCCGCCGAACCGTGCCAAGAATACGGCCCTCAGGACTTTGCCACCGACACGACTCTGCCCTGGAGCGGCCCCCTCAATCACACCAACGGGTCCGGCATTGTAAGAGGAGATTTCGCGCGTAGCTTTCGACCGGACTCCGATGTAAGCAAACCCGATGGAATATTCACGCTTCGAAACAGATGAACGGGCCGGCGACACGGTCGGCGAGATCGCGTACAGACGCATCCGCTCTCACATCGTCAACGGTCGGCTTCAACCTGGCGAGAAGCTCAAACTTGACCGGATGAAGCAGGTCTACGGCGCCAGCGTTACCACGCTGCGCGAACTCCTCAATCGTCTGGCGGTTGAGGAGCTGGTCACCGCCGAAGGCCAGCGCGGGTTTCGCGTGAGCGATGTCAGCGCCGCAGAACTGCGCGAGCTCGCGGCGCTGCGCGGGTTGTTGGAAAGCCATGCGCTGCGGGCATCGATGGACAGGGGCGACCTGGATTGGGAGGCCGCCGTGGTCGCCGCTCACTACAAGCTTTCGGTCGTGGAGCGCGAGCAAATGACGAAGCCGGCCGGCGAAGTGGACCGCTGGGTCTCATGCGACTGGGGTTTCCACAACGCCACCATCGCGGCCTGCGGCCAGCCCGTCCTGCTCCGGACCTACGCGTCGATCTTCGACCGCTTCGCCCGATACCACATGCTGGCGCTGGATTTCCGTGGACAGGGCGTGGTGGACGATCACGCACGCCTGTGCAAACTCGTCATCGCGCGCGACGCGGAAGGGGCCATTGAACTTCTGGCCCGCCACATCGCGACCGGTGTGGAACATGTGCTGGCAACCGGGCGCTTCGACTGAAGGTCAGCTCCGCGCCCATTCCGTGAGCTTGCGGATGGCGAACTCGTAGCCGCGGATTCCGAAGCCCTCGATCTTGGCCGAAGCCGCCTTGGACGGATAGCTGAGGTGACGGAATTCGTCGCGGCGGAACAGCGGCGAAATATGCACTTCGATGATCGGCCGGTCGTAGATCAGCAGCGCGTCGAGGATCGCGATCGAGGTCGAGGTGAAACCCGCCGGGTTCAGCAGCAGCCCCGCGGTCGTCCCGCGGCCCTTCTTGATCCAGCCCATGATCTCGGCCTCGCTGTCGCTCTGGCGAAAGTCGATCCCGACCCCTTCCTCCTCGGCCGTGCGATGGCAGAGCGCCTCGACATCGGCAAGCGTGTCGTGCCCGTAGACCTCGGGCTGGCGGGTGCCCAGCATGTCGAGATTGGGACCGTTGATGACTAGGATGGTGTCGGTCATGGAAGACTCCGGAAGTTAGCCCTTGTACCCGTAGAGGCGGGGAAGCCAGAGAACGAGGTCGGGCAGGAAAGTGATGATGGCGAGGCCCACGATCATCAGCGCGAGGAACGGCAGCAGGTGCCGGATCGTATCGCGGATCGGGGCACGCGTGATCGAGGTCACGACGAAGAGCAGCAGGCCATAAGGCGGCGTCGCAAGGCCGATCATCGTGTTGACGACGACGATCACGCCGAAATGCACCGGGTCTATCCCGAGGGCGACGGCGGTCGGCAGCAGGATCGGCACGATGACCAGGAGGATCGCATTCGCCTCAAGCAAGCAGCCGAGGAGGAGGAGCAGGGCGTTGATCATCAGCAGGAAGCCGACGGCCGAAAGTTCCATGCCCGCCAGCGCCCCGCGGATCACGTTCGGCACCTGCTCGATCGTCACGACATAGTTGAAGGCCAGCGCCCCTGCGATCAGGAAGCCGACCGAGGCGGTCGACCTGGCCGAGGAGCGGACGGTCGCGTAGGCGTCCTTCAGGCTGACGGAGCGGTACCAGACCGTCGACATCAGGAAGGCGTAGAGCGCCGCCAGCGCCGCGGCCTCGGTCGGCGTGGTGATGCCGCCATAGATACCGACCAGCAGGATGACCGGCATCAGCAGCGCCGGGACCGCGCGCAGGGTGATGCGGGGGAGCTCGCGCAGCGGGACCGGCTCATCCACGGGATAGTTGTGGACCCGGGCCTGCCAGGCGTTTGTTACCATCAGCAGCACGCCCAGGATCAGGCCCGGCATGACGCCGGCGAGGAAAAGGAAGCCGATGGAGGTGTCCGAGACGAGCGCGAAAAGCACCATGGGGATCGACGGCGGGATGATCGGCCCGATGATCGCCGAGGCCGCCGTGATCGCGCCGGCATAGGCGCCCGGATATTTTCCGTCCTTGGTCATCAGGTTGATAATGATCCGCCCCATGCCGACCGCGTCCGCGATGGCCGACCCCGACATGCCCGAGAAGATGAGCGAGGAGACGACGTTGACGTGCCCCAGCCCGCCGCGGAAGCGCCCGACCAGCGCGCGGCAGAAATCAAGCAGCCGATCCGAGAGGCTGCCCACGTTCATCAGGTCGGCCGCGAAGATGAACAGCGGGATCGCCAGCAACACGTAGGAGCCATAGAGCCCAGTCAGCATCTGTTCGAAGGCGATGGAAAGATCCTGCCCCTGAAGCAGCAGGTAGAAGATCGACGAGGCGAGCATCGCGTGCCCGATCGGCAGGCCGATCAGGGCGGTCAGCACGATGGCCGCAACAGTGACACCGAATTCCCAGCTCATCAGGACATGTCCCCGCGCGAGGAGGCATCCTTGCGGGACGACGGCGCCTTGTCGCCCCGGGCCGCCGTGTAGAGGATCCAGAGGTAGCGCAGGATCGAGGCGACCGAGAAGATCAGCGCGATCGAATAGAGCCAGTTGAACCGGATATCCAGGTAGGTGGTCTTCTGGATTTTCATGAATGTCACGTAGTCCCAGAGGGCGGGCAACGAGATCGCGTAGATCGCGACCAGCAGAACCGAGAAGACGATCCGGAACTTGCGCCGGGTCTCGGGCCTTACGCTGCTGTAGAGGATGTCGAAGCGGATCTCGTCCTCTTCGCGGGCAGAGACAGACTGTCCCCAGAGAAGGATCCACAGCCACGCGATGACACAGACCTCGACGGTCCAGCCGACCGGGCTGTCCATCACGTAGCGCATAAAGACCTGAATGATGAAACAAGCGAACATGGCAGCGAGAAGAATGGCGGGCACGGCCTCGGCCAGGGCCCTTGCCGTGCGGATCGCCCGGGATGGGATGGTCATCTGCGCCTTCCGGTCAGAGGACGGACACGGGCACGCCGTGTCCGTCGGGGTCTTCGGTTCAGGCGATCACTTGGACAGCGCGTTGATCGCGTCGATCATGCCTTCGGGCCAGCTGTTCGCGAAATCGGACTCGAGGTATTTCTTCTGCGCGTAGTCGCGGAAGGCGATCCGGTCGGGTTCGTAGACCTTCAGCCCCTCGTCCTTGAAGAATTGCACCAGTTCGGCTTCGCGGTCGAGGTGACGCTGGGTGGACTTGGCAATGGCCGTGTCCACCGCCGCCTGAAGGGTGTCCTGCTGCTCGGGGGTGAAGCCGTTCCAAAGCTCTTCGCTGATCGCCAGGAGGTCGAAGCCGACAAGGTGGCTTGTCAGCACGATCTGGCTCGTCACTTCGTAGAACTTCATGTTGTAGTCGTTGGGCAGCGGGTTGTCCTGCCCGTCGATCGCGCCGGTCTGAAGCGCGGTGTAGACCTCGGCGTAGGCCAGCGGCGTCGGGTTCGCGCCGATCGCCTCGCCAAGGAACTGCCAGGCCTCTCCACCGGGCATCCGCAGGGTGATGCCGTCCAGGTCCTCGGGCTTCATGACCTCGGTTTCCGGGGCGAGGTTGACCTGCCGCGTGCCGAAATACACAGGCGCCAGGACATGAATCCCGGCCTCGGCCACCATATCCTTGAGCTGCTGGCCGACATCGCTGTCGAAGGTGGCCTTCAGGTGCTCAGCGTCGCTGAAAAGATAGGCCGAGGTCACGATGGACCATTCGGGTATCTGCTCTGCGATGGTCTGCGGTGCGATCAGGCCCATCTCGAGGTTGCCGCGCTGGATCGAGGTCATCTCGGAGCCCTGAGACACCAGCGTCGCGCCGTTGAAGACCTGCATGTCGAAGGTGTCGGAAACCGCCTCGGCGATCTCTGCAAATGCCTCGGCGCGGATGTCGTTATCGGAAACGACAGAGCTGAGCCTCAGCGTCGGCTTGTCCTGGGCAAAGATGGCGGACGGTAGTCCGAGAATGGTCGCCGCCGCCAGGGCGGCCGCAAGCGCGGTGCGCCGGGTGATATGGGTCATTGTTTTCCTCCCTTGATAGTCTCCGCCTATAGCAGAGTTCTTCGACGTTTCTATAGTATATTTTTATTAATATCCTACGTTTTCTGATTTCGGTATCCCCTTGGACCTTTGGACCCGCTTCATCGCGGCGATCCGGAACGGCGCGTTCGGCGCCATCTACCCGCTGTACCCGGCCCCGCTTTCGATGATCTCGAAGAAGAGCTGACCGGCGAAGGGCTGGGAATAGAGCTGGAAGAACTCCTCTCCTTGCCCGTCTGAGTCGCAGAGGATGTTCACCGCCCGCATCCGCTCCAGCCGGTCCGCCGGCAGGTCGAACCGCGCGGCGAGGACGTCGAAGTGGTTGGGAGACACCTGCGGAGCGTTGAAGCCGAGCATGTCGAGCGCCTCCGCCGTGACTCCGTTCTTACATCCGCGCGCGCCGGTATCGACCAGGACGCCCCCCTTCAGGAACTCCCGGATCGTCCGCTTGACCGTGCTTTCACCCAGCTCGGTGTGCCGTTGGATCGTCCACTTCGAACACCAGATGCCCGAACCATCGTCGCTCGCCTTGTCGGCCAGGAACATTCTGATCTGCTTGCGCGTGGCGCTCCCAAACTTCCGCTCGGCACACGCATTCGCCACCCGCCAGCTCATTGAACCACCCCGAAAGGCGCACGGACGTGCTAATATTGTACAGGTTTTGTAAGAGATTTCACCCTTTTCAGGCGAGTTCGGCGTGACAACGCGCGGGGCTTTCTAAGCGCTTCTACACCCCACCCTACAAATAAGTCATGTTTTTCAGGTAATTTTGGCGATCCCGGCAGGATTCGAACCTGCAACCTGCCCCTTAGGAGGGGGCTGCTCTATCCAGTTGAGCCACGGGACCGCTGCCCCTCCCTTAGCCGCTCATGCCCGCTTTGTCATCTGCTTGCGCGAATTTTCGGCAAGCGCGACACGCGTCTTGTGCGCGGCGGAATAACCGCTAACATTGCAGATATTTAAAGCGTTGAGGAGGCCCGCCCGTGGCAGACGACGATCCCCGCCCGTTGACCCTGAGAGATGTTTCCGAAGCTTCCGGCGTTTCCGAAATGACGGTCAGTCGGGTGCTACGAAACCGGGGCGATGTGTCGGAGGCCACGCGCGCCAAGGTTCTCGAAGCCGCTAAGACACTGGGTTATGTGCCCAACAAGATCGCCGGCGCGCTGGCCAGCCAGCGGGTCAACCTCGTGGCGGTGATCATCCCCTCGATGCGCAACATGGTCTTTCCCGAGGTCATGGCCGGGATCTCGGCTGTGCTTGAGGATACAGAGCTGCAACCGGTGGTGGGTGTCACCGACTACGAGCCCGAGAAGGAAGAGCGCGTTCTCTACGAGATGTTGTCCTGGCGGCCCTCCGGC
Organism: Salipiger abyssi; assembly: GCF_017311415.1. GTDB lineage: Bacteria > Pseudomonadota > Alphaproteobacteria > Rhodobacterales > Rhodobacteraceae > Salipiger > Salipiger abyssi_A. The sequence goes on from NZ_JAEKIS010000011.1 coordinate 81,229, forward strand.
GTGATCATCGCCGGGATCGAGCATACCGAGGCCTCCAAGGCAATGCTCAAGGCCAGCGGTATCCCGGTGGTCGAGATCATGGATACCGACGGCAAACCCATCGACACCGCCGTCGGCATCTCGCATCGCCGCGCCGGTCGCGAGATGGCCAAGGCGATCCTGCGCGCCGGGTATCAGAAGATCGGCTTTCTCGGCACCAAGATGCCGCTCGATCACCGTGCGCGCAAACGCTTCGAAGGTTTCACCGAGGCGCTCGCCAAGAGCGGCGTCGAGGTGTTGGACCAGGAATTCTATTCCGGCGGCTCGGCGCTGGCCAAGGGGCGCGAGATGACCCAGACCATTCTGGAACGCGAACCCGAGCTTGATTTCCTGTACTATTCCAACGACATGATCGGTGCAGGCGGATTGCTCTACCTGCTCGACGAGGGTCGCGACATCCCGGCCGAGATCGGGCTGGCCGGGTTCAACGGTGTCGAGCTGCTTCAGGGGCTGCCGCGCAAGCTGGCGACGATGGATGCCTGCCGCGAGGAGATCGGGCGCAAGGCCGCCGAGATCATTGCGACGCGGGTCGAAAACCCTGGTGCGGAATTCGACAAGATCATCGAGCTGACACCGAAAATCGCCTACGGGGACACGCTCCGCCGGTAGCGCGCTAGAGGAACGGGCGCCGGGGCAGCGCCTCGGGGTCCGTCACCGCCAGCTCTGCCAGCGCGTGGATGTCGGGCACCCGCAGCTTGCCCTCCGACCAGTCGGCCATGCCATCGGAGCGCAGCCGGCTCAGCGTCTTGTTGGTATGGACCAGCGACAGGCCAAGCGCATCCGCCATGTCCTGCTGGCGGAAGGGCAGCGGCACCTGGCCGGCCTTCTCCAGCCCCAGCCCGCGCAACCGCTGATAGAGCTTCAGCAAGGCCCAGGCGACACGTTCGGTGCCGTCGCGCTGGCCGAGCGTGGCCACGGTCTCGCCAAGGAAATGCTCCTCGGCCGCAGCGATCCAGGTCACATCATAAGCCAGCGCCGGCTGGGTGCGGAACAGCGTCCACAGATCCTCGCGACGGAAGACGCAGAGCCGCATCTCCGTCACCGCCTCGATCGAGTGCATCATCTCGCCCATAACGCTGGCCTGAAGCCCGAGGAAATCACCCGGCAGCACGAAATTGAGCACCTGCCTGCGACCGTTTTCCAGCGTTTTGTCGCGCAAGCCCATGCCCTCCAGAACCGTATAGATCTGCGGCGCGCTTGAGCCCTCCAGCAGGATCTGTGTTCCCGGCTCGACCGAGAGCTCACCGGATTTGAAACCTTCCAGAAAATCCTTTTGCTCCTCGGAATGCGGTGTGAACAACGCGCATTTCTGCATCGGGCAGGTCTGACAGGAAATTCTGTGCATCCGGTGAAATCCTTACTGTTGATACGTCACAGTTAAATGCGGATGCGCGCGGAATGTTCCACGCTCGCCACTTCTTTCCATGGCAGAGCGATATGACACCTAAAGACTGCGCAACACCGCGCCCTTCCTTCTTGATATTTGTCACAGAGCCCTTCGTGGCGGACGACATCGCCACGACCCTGGGTGAAACCTACCCCGGCGCGCGCATCGAATGCGTGCAGGACCACGACGCGGCACTGGCCGCACTCAGCGGACTGCCCCAGGTCGAGATGGCGATTGTGGCAATGACACCGGAAGAGGCACAGACATCCGACCTCGGCAGGACGCTAAGCGACCGACAGGCGCGCATCGTCCTGATGGGAATCGAAGCCGAAGACCACGGCGAAGCCTCGGGCTTTGCCGTGCTGCACCGCCCGTTCAGGACAGCGGACCTTCTGGCGATGCTCCGGATTGCCGGCTGCTAACCGCGTTTCATGAAATCGTCACGCCGCTGTAACATCGCACCGCTACGAGTCGCACCGTCCGCGAAGTAAAGAGTGTCAGGTCGGCGCGGCGCGTCCCCAATCTCCGACCAAAAAAGAAATTTTTATAGCCTTTTCATAAAGATAAGGGGTGGCCACGTGGCCACCCCTTTTTGTTCGTCAACCGCTCCGCCTCACGCGAGGTGACCGGAAAAGAGCGGGCAGCGCACCCGCTCTTCATGCGCCAGCACGCCCGGATCACTCCAGCGCTTCGTCGGTGATGGCGTGGGTCCAGGCGGCCTCGCCCGGATCTTCGGTGATCACCGGATCGGCACCCGCCGACAGCAGCACATCGACGGTACGCTGGAAATCCGCCGGGTCCAGCGCGCCGTTCGAACCGGCGGTGAGCTTGGCGATCTCGCCCATCATGCGCTTCTGGTGCTTCTCGGTCTGCGCGCCGGTGGCGTCGTTCTCAAGCACGATCTCGGCGGCCTCGTCCGGGTTCTCCTCGGCGTATTTCCAGCCCTTCATGGAAGCCGCGACAAAGCGGGTCAGCTTGTCGACCATTTCCGGATCGTCGAGATTCGCCTCGGTGGTGTAGAGCCCGTCTTCGAGGGTCGAGATGCCCTCGTCCTCGTATTTGAACACCACCAGATCGTCCGGTGTCAGGCCCGCGTCGATCACCTGCCAGTATTCGTTATAAGTCATGGTGGTGGCGCATTCGACCTGCTTTTGCAGCAGCGGATCGACGTTGAAGTTGATCTTCTGGATCGTCACCCCGCCCTCGGAGCCGTCGGTGGCATAGCCGAGCTTGGACATCCAGGAATAGAGCGGCAGCTCGTTGCCGAAGAACCAGGTGCCGAGCGTGTGGCCGGGGAAATCGGCGGGAGTCTCGATGCCATGCTCCTTGAGGCAGGTCAGCATGAGGCCCGAGGATTTGAACGGCTGGGCGATATTGACGATGGGAGCGCCGTTCTCGCGCGCGGCCAGCGCCGAGGGCAGCCAGTCGACCATGACATCGGCGCCGCCGCCCAGCAGCACCTGTACCGGCGCGATATCCGGCCCGCCCGGCTTGATCGTCACGTCGAGATCGGCCTCGTCGTAAAAGCCCTTGTCCTTGGCCACGTAATAACCGGCGAACTGCGCCTGGGTGACCCATTTCAGTTGCAGCGTCATCTCGTCCGCCGCCTGCGCCGTGCCGGCGGCCAGGCTCAGCGCGGCGGCGATGCTCAGTTTGGTAAGGGTGTTCATTGTTACCTCCGTGTTGATCTTGTCGTTGGTCCTGTTGAATGCGTTCTGATGTCAGCCCTGCCCGCGCTGTGACGGGTGCCAGAAGGTCACCGCCTTCTCCAGAAGCGCGACACCGCCATAAAAGGCCGATCCCGCAACCGCCGCCACCACGATTTCAGCCCAGACCAGATCGAGCGCAAGCAGCCCGACGCTGGTGGAAATCCGGAACCCCATGCCACGGATCGGCGAGCCGAAAAATTCGGCAACGATGGCACCGATCAGCGCCAGAGTGGTGGCAAGCTTCAGCCCGTTGAAGATGAAGGGCATCGCTGCCGGCAGGCGCAGCTTCAAGAGCGTGGTCCAGTAGCCGGCGGCATAGGTGCGCATAAGGTCGCGCTGCATCGCGGACGTGTCGCGCAGCCCCTCGACGGTGTTCACCAGCATCGGGAAGAACACCATAACGACCACCACCGCCGCCTTCGACTGCCAGTCGAAGCCGAACCACATCACCAGGATCGGTGCGATGCCGATGATCGGCAGGGCGGCGACGAAATTGCCCACCGGCAGCAGGCCCCGGCGCAGGAAATCGAACCGGTCGACCACAATGGCGGTGCCGAAGGCCGCAAGACAGCCGATCACATAGCCGCTGAGCGCGCCCTTGATCACCGTCTGCACGAAATCCTCCCAGAGCACCCCGGTGGAGCCGGCCATGCGTGCCGCGATGGCCGAGGGCGCCGGCAGCAGCACCGGCGAGATGCCAAAGCCGCGCACCGCCGCCTCCCAGACGAAAATCAGCGTGACGCCAAAGATCAGCGGCACCGCCAGCGCGGCTGTCCGGCCCGGCGCCTGCCGCGCCAGCCACACGTTCAGCGCCGATCCTCCGGCCCAGGCGAGGATGCCAAGCAGGATCCACATCAGCCCATCCCCATGCGTTTCAGCGTGGCGCGCTGCACGATGCCGATCAGCCCGACAGCGGCGGCAGCCACGGCGGCGGCCATGAACAGCGCCGACCAGATCTGGATGGTCTGGCCGTAATAGCTGCCCGCCAGCAGCCGCGCCCCCAGGCCCGCCACGGCACCGGTCGGCAGCTCGCCGACGATGGCCCCCACGAGGCTTGCCGCCATGGCGATCTTCAGCGAGGCAAAGAGATAGGGCATCGACATCGGCAGACGCAGCCGCAGGAATTCCTGCCCCCGGGTGGCGTTCCAGGTGCGCATCTGGTCGCGCATCATCCGCGACGGCGAACGCAGCCCCTTCACCATGCCGACCACTACGGGGAAAAAGCTCAGATACATCGAGATCATCGCCTTGGGCAGCAGGCCCGACAGGCCCATGGCGTTCAGCACCACAATGATCATCGGCGCGATGGCGAGGATGGGGATGGTCTGGCTGGCGATCACCCAGGGCATCACGCTCATATCCATGACGCGGATATAGACGATCCCCACCGCCAGCGCGAAGCCCAGCGCCGTGCCCATGCCAAAGCCCAGCAGAGTCGCCGAGAGGGTCACCCAGGCGTGGTAGACAAGGCTGCGCTTGGAGGTGACGTTCTTCTCCACGGTGGTCTGCCAGAGCTCCGTCACCACCTGATGCGGCGCCGGCAGCTTGGGTTTCTCCTGGCTCCAGGTGTCGAGCACCAGTTCGGCGGCACCAAGCGTGCGATCCTGCCGCGCCGCGGTGTCGAGCGCCCATTGCGCGTTGAGCCAGATCGCGGCTGCGTACCAGATCGCCACGATCACCGCGACCACGGTTAGCACGGGAAGCACATGTCTCATCGGTGCCACTCCATGCGCAGCTCGGGCACGGTCTCCGGCGGCTCCGGCGCGATCTCGCCGCCGACCTGCCGGAATCCCTCGCGACGATAGAATTTCTGCGCCCGCAGGTTCGGCGCATTGGTGTGCAGCCAGAGGAAATCGCGCCCGCGCTTGGCCTCGTCCATCAGCGCCTTGCCGCAGCCCGCGTCCGTACGCGCACAGTAGAGCGCCCCAACGCAGCCCGTTTCGGGGTCGAGCGACAGATAGCCCTCGATCGGATCGCCCAGCACCCAGATCTCCCGGTCCGGCAGCGCCTCGCCGATGAACCCCTCCAGCACCTCCGGCGCATGCGCTCGCGGATACCAGGGCGTCTCGTCGATCCAGCGGTTGAGCACAGCGGCGATGCCCGGCACATCCTCCGGCCCCGCCCGTCTCGGGGTCAGCACCGCCATAGTCATGAGAACGCCCCCCAGCTTTCATCTTTCTCCAAATACTCCAACGCAGCACTGGCCAGGATGTGCGGATTTTTGAGTATTTTAAGAAAGATGAAAGGATATCCCGGTCCGATAGCGGCACGGTACAGGCTGGAGAGCCGATGACCGTGAAAGGTGAAGGGGGCGCCCGCAGCCCGACACGCAATGCGGGGCGGCACCGGAGGGCGGAGGGCGTCTGAGGCTCTCCGGACCGCAGCAAGGGGGGCAGCGCGCTCAGTCATAGGCATGCCCCGCCCGCAGCCCCTCGCGCACGCGGTGGGCGATTTCGAGAAATTCCGGCGTGTCGCGGATGTCCAGCGGGCGCTCTTTCGGCAGCGGGCTTTCGATCACATCGGTGATCCGGCCCGGGCGCGGCGACATGACCACAATCTTGGTCGAGAGATAGACCGCCTCGGGGATCGAATGGGTGACGAAGCAGATGGTCTTCTGCGTGCGCGCCCAGAGCGCCAGAAGCTGCTCGTTGAGGTGATCGCGCACGATCTCGTCGAGCGCGCCGAAGGGTTCGTCCATCAGCAGGATATCGGCGTCGAAGGCCAGCGCCCGGGCGATGGAGGCACGCTGTTGCATGCCGCCCGAGAGCTGCCAGGGGTATTTCTTTTCGAACCCGGCCAGATCGACGAGCTCCAGCACCTCTTTTACCCGCTTCGCCTGCACCGGCCTGTCATAGCCCATGATCTCCAGCGGCAGGCGGATATTGCCGCCGATGGTGCGCCAGGGGTAGAGCCCCGCAGCCTGGAACACGTATCCATAAGCGCGCGCCTTGCGGGCCTCCTCGGGGCTGACGCCATTGACCAGAACCGCGCCGGAGGTCGGCTGTTCGAGATCGGCCATGACCCGCAGAAAGGTGGTCTTGCCGCAGCCGGAGGGACCGATGAAGGAGACGAAATCGCCCTTTTCCACCGACAGGGTCACGTCGCGCAGCGCGTGTACCGGGCCGTCATTGGTCTGGAAGGTCAGGCTGACATCGCGCGCGTCGATGATGGCGCCTTCGGTCATGATCGCAGTGTCTCCCTCGGCGCCCGTGCAACGGCGGGCGCCTTGCCGATTGTCATGCGAGGCAAAGGATTACACCCCGCTCGCCGGAATGCCAGAGCGCTCGACCGGGCGCGGCGCGGTCAGTTCCTTCCACGAGGACAGCGCCTTGTTGACGGCGCCCGAGGGCGTGCGCTTGACGAATTTGCCATGTCCTTCCTCGGGCTTCATCTCGCCATCCATCACCGCGACGCGGCCCCGGGTCAGCACGAAGCGCGGCAGGCCCTTCACCTCCTTGCCCTCGAACACATTGTAGTCGATGGCCGATTGCTGGCTGGCGGCGCTGATGGTCTTGGATTTCTCCGGGTCGAGCACCACGATATCCGCATCCGCGCCGACGAGGATCGCGCCCTTTGTCGGGTAGCAGTTGAGGATCTTGGCGATATTGGTCGAGGTGACGGCGACGAATTCGTTGGGCGTCAGCCGCCCGGTGCCGACGCCATAGGTCCAGAGCATCGGGATCCGGTCTTCGAGCCCGCCGGTGCCGTTGGGGATCTTGGTGAAATCGCCGACCCCATAGCGTTTCTGATCGGTGGTAAAGGCACAATGGTCGGTCGCCACGCAGGAGAGCGAGCCGGAGGCCAGCCCGTTCCACAGGCTGTCCTGATGCATCTTGTTGCGGAAGGGCGGCGACATCACCCGGCGGGCGGCATGATCCCAGTCCTTGTTGAAATACTCGCTCTCATCGAGCGTCAGGTGCTGGATCAGCGGCTCGCCCCAGACACGCTTGCCCATCATGCGGGCGCGGCGGATGGCCTCGTGGCTGTCCTCGCAGCTCACATGCACCACATAGAGCGGCACGCCGGCCATATCGGCGATCATGATGGCGCGGTTGGTGGCCTCGCCCTCGACCTGCGGCGGGCGGGAATAGGCGTGGCCCTCGGGGCCATTGTTGCCCGCCGCCAGCAGCTTGGCGGAGAGCTCGGCCACCACGTCGCCGTTCTCGGCATGCACAAGCGGGATGGCGCCCAACTCGGCGCAGCGCTGAAAGCTGGCATAGAGCTCGTCATCGTTCACCATCAGCGCGCCCTTATAGGCCATGAAATGCTTGAAGGTGGTGATGCCGCGCTCTTTCACCACGGTTTCCATCTCGTTGAAGATCTGCTCCGACCAGGAGGTGATCGCCATATGGAAGGAGTAATCGCAATGGGCGCGGGTGGATTTGTTGTCCCACATCTGGAGCGCGTCGAGCAGGCCCTGATCGGGCGAGGGCAGCGCGAAATCCACCACCATGGTGGTGCCGCCGGCCAGCGCGGCGCGGGTGCCGCTCTCGAAATCGTCCGAGCTGTAGGTGCCCATGAAGGGCATTTCCAGATGGGTATGCGGGTCGATCCCGCCGGGCATGACATAGCAGCCGCTGGCGTCGAGCACCTCGTCGCCTTTGAGGTCAGGGCCGATCTCGACGATCTTGCCGCCGTCGACGAGCACGTCCGCCTCGTAGGTCAGATCGGCGGTGACGATGGTGCCGCCCTTGATGACTTTGGTCATTGGTTCTCTCCCTTGCAACACCCGCCCCGGACTTGATCCGGGGCCTCGCCGCCGGAGTTCAGAGGATGGTGTGTGTCAGATCGTGCCAATTCGGGTTGGCCCTTGTGATAAGCGCATCCTTCCACGCCCGCCGCCAGCGCTTCAACTGCCGTTCGCGTTTGAGCGACGTTTCGAAATCCTCGTGCTGCTCGAACCAGACCAGCCTGCGGATCTTGTATTTGGCAGTATGCGCTGACAGCCCCGCGCGATGCGCCTCGGCTCGTGCCCGCAGATCGCCGCTGCGCCCGATATAAAGCGCACCGCCCGGACGCGAGGCCATGATATAGACGTAGTGCGCCATGGCCGCAGTTGAGCGAGACAGGGTTAACGGCTCGTGAACCCCGCCCCGGCCTCCGCGCCGGGGCCTCCTGGTGTGTCACGAGGCCCCGGATCAGGTCCGGGGCGGGTGATCGCAAGTGGCTGATCACTCCACGATCTCCGCCGTCTCCAGCACGGCACGGAACAGCACCTCGGCACCCGCCGTGGCCCAGTCCTTAGAAATCTCCTCGGCCTCGTTATGCGACAGCCCGCCGACGCAGGGGCACATGACCATGGTCGCGGGCGCCACCTTGGCAGCCCAACAGGCATCGTGGCCGGCACCGGAAATCAGATTCATGTGGGAATAGCCCAGCTCTTCGGCGGCCTTGCGCACATTGCCCACCAGCTCGGGCGCAAAGGTCACCGGATCGAAATGGCCCACCGCCTCGACCGCGCAGCCGACACCGATCTCGTCGCAGATCGTGGCGGCGCGTTTCTCGATCTCGGCCCGCATGCCGTCGAGCTTGGCCTGATCGGGCGAGCGGATATCGACGGTGAAGACCACCGTGCCCGGCAGCACGTTGCGCGAATTGGGCGAAAACTGCATCTGGCCGACGCCGCCGACGGCGCCGGGCTGCGCGGCCATCGCCACCTCCTGCACCATCTCCAGAATCCGCGCCATGGCGAGCCCGGCATTGACCCGCATCGCCATGGGGGTGGAGCCGGTATGCGCCTCCTTGCCGGTCAGGGTGAATTCCAACCACCACAGCCCCTGGCAATGGGTGACGACTCCGATATCCTTCTGCTCCGCCTCAAGGATCGGGCCCTGTTCGATATGCAGCTCGTAATAGGCGTGCATCTTGCGGGCGCCGACCTCTTCGTCGCCCTTCCAGCCGATGCGCTCCAGCTCGTCGCCGAACCGCTTGCCCTCAAGATCGGTGCGGCCATAGGCGTAATCCATGGTGAACTGGCCGGCAAAAACGCCCGAGGCCATCATCGCGGGGGCGAAGCGCGCGCCCTCCTCATTGGTCCAGTTGACCACACAGATCGGGTGTTTGGTCTTGATCCCGAGATCGTTCATCGAGCGCACCGCTTCCAGCGCTCCAAGCACCCCCAACACACCGTCATAATTGCCGCCCGTGGGCTGCGTGTCGAGATGCGAGCCCACATAGACCGGCAGCGCGTCGGGGTCGGTGCCCTCGCGCATCATGAACATGGTGCCCATCTGATCGACGCCCATGCTGAGCCCGGCATCGTCGCACCACGCTTTGAACAGCGCGCGGCCTTCGGCATCGGAATCGGTCAACGTCTGACGGTTGTTGCCGCCCGCAACGCCCGGGCCGATCTTCGCCATCTCCATCAGGCTGTCCCACAACCGGTCGCCGTCGATCCGGAGATTTTCACCCGCTGCCGCCATCTCGCTTCCCCTCTGCCGCTTGTCTTTTGCACAGACCTCACGGGCCCGCGCATGTTTTTTACCATTTGGTAAAGGCACGATTGCAACCGCCTCTCAACGAGTCAAGAATTGACTGACGCGCACAAGCCGGTAGATGCGCAGGGGACGGGCGGGCATGCCCAATAAAAGGGCAGGACGGGAATGGACATGGCAGACGGCAGCGCAAAGAAACCCAGCCGCATCCAGTTGCGCAACCGCAAGCGGATCATGGAGGCGGCGCTGGAGGTGTTTTCGCAGCACGGCTATCGCGGCGCGACGCTGGATCAGATCGCCGATGCAGCGGGCATGTCCAAGCCCAATCTCATCTACTATTTCGACGGCAAGGAGGCGATCCATGTTGCGCTTCTGAATGCGCTGATGGAGGAATGGCTGGCGCCGCTGGCCGAGATCAGCGACGACGGCGAGCCTCTGGAGGAGATCCTGAACTATATCCGCCGCAAGATGGAAATGAGCCGGCTGTTCCCGCGCGAAAGCCGGCTGTTCGCGAATGAGATTATCCAGGGCGCACCACGGATGCTGCCACATCTCGAAAGCGATCTGAAACCGCTCTTTGATGAGAAATGCGCGCTGATACAGAGCTGGATCGCGGCGGGCCGTCTGGCGCACGCCGATCCGGCGCAGCTGATCCTGTCGATCTGGGCCATGACCCAGCATTACGCCGATTTCGATGCGCAGGTGCGCGTGCTGGTGCCCGACGAGGCGCAGGGCTGGGCGGCCGCGAACACGCATGTGGAAACGATGTTCCGCAAGCTTCTGGCACCGCAATCAACCAACTTTTAACCGGAATCGCGCCAGTCTCGGCGGATGAAATTCGATCCGTCCCTACAGGCGCCCGCATTCGTAAATCCGGCCTGGAAGACCCAGCTCTTTTCGGCAAAGGCCGCGCGCAATGGCGGCATCGTCCGGCGCCGGAAACGCGATGTGCATCGAGAGATCGGCTATGAGGCCTTTATATGGGAAGTCAGATCGCGCGGCTTTCACATGATCGAATGCGGCGATCAGTATATCGTCATCTGCAATGCCGGCTCCCTGCGCATCCATTGCTAGCCCAGGAAAATTCGTACGAATTTTCCTGGGCAGAGATTTTTCGTACGAAAAATCTTATTCCGCTGCGTTCAGGCGCATCGGGTTGTTGGGATGCATCGTCCAGTCGGCGGGCTCCGCCTCCACAACCTTGCCGGTGCGCGGGTCGGTCATACCCGGCGCCATGCGCTCCATGGTGATGCAATCCTCGATAGGGCAGACATTGACGCAGAGATTGCAGGCCACGCATTCATCGTCCTTGACCGAAAACACGCGGTCTTCGGACATGGCGATGGCCTGGTGCGAGGTGTCCTCGCAGGCGGCATAGCAGCGACCGCATTTGATGCAGAGATCCTCGTCGATCCTGGCCTTGCTGATATAATTCAGGTTCAGATGCTGCCAGTCGCTGACATTGGGCACCGCGCGGCCGATCAGATCCGACAGCGCGATCTCCTTCTCGTCGAGATATTGCGACAGGCCGGAAATCATTTCCTGCACCACCTTGAACCCATAGGTCATGGCGGCGGTACAGACCTGCACATTGCCGGCGCCCAGCGCCATGAACTCCGCAGCGTCCTTCCAGGTCGTTACCCCACCGATGCCCGAGATCGGCAGGCCGCGCATCTCGGGCGAGCGGGCGATTTCCGACACCATGTTCAATGCGATAGGCTTGACCGCCGGGCCGCAATAGCCGCCATGCGCGCCCTTGCCGTCGATTGTCGGCTCCGGCGCAAAAAGATCCAGATCCACCGAGGTGATCGAGTTGATCGTATTGATCAGCGACACCGCATCCGCCCCGCCCGCATGCGCCGCCATGGCGGGCTTGCGGATATCGGTGATATTCGGCGTCAGCTTCACGATGCAGGGCATGCGCGTGTATTGCTTCACCCAGCGGGTCACCATCTCGATATATTCGGGCACCTGCCCCACCGCCGATCCCATGCCACGCTCACTCATCCCGTGCGGGCAACCGAAATTCAGCTCGACTCCGTCGGCGCCGGTTTCTTCGACCAGCGGCAGGATCGCCTTCCAGGCGTCCTCGGTGCAGGGCACCATGATCGAGGCGATCAGCGCGCGGTCGGGATAATCGCGCTTCACCGCCTTCATCTCCCGCAGGTTCACCTCGAGCGGGCGGTCGGTTATCAGCTCGATATTGTTGAGCCCCAGCAAGCGCCGGTCAGCGCCCCAGATCGCGCCGTAGCGCGGACCGTTCACATTGACCACCGGCGGGCCTTCCTCGCCCAGGGTCTTCCAGACCACGCCGCCCCAGCCCGCCTCATAGGCGCGCCGGACATTGTATTCCTTGTCGGTCGGCGGCGCCGAGGCCAGCCAGAACGGGTTGGGGGATTTGATCCCGATGAAATCGCTCGTCAGATCGGCCATGGAAAGCCTCCTCCGGGTTAGCTGGATACGCGCCCCGGACCTGATCCGGGGCCTCTCTTCCTGTCTTGCCGCGAGGTCCCGGATCACGTCCGGGACGGGTGAGCCTAGCCCATCAGGCTCGCGTGAATGTCCTCGGCGGCATCGCGGCCCTCGGCCACCGCCGTCACAGTCAGATCGTCACCGCCCGACGCGCAGTCGCCGCCCGCCCAGACGCCCGGCAGCGAGGTCCGGCCCGTGCCGTCGACCGCGATCTTGCGCCCGTCGAGCTCTGGCAGCCCGTCGCCCGTCAGCGTCTGCCCGATGGCGCGGAACACCTGATCGGCGGGCAGGCGGAAAAGCTCGCCCGTGGGCGTCAGATCGTCGCCGGTGAACTCGAACTCGATCTCGCGCACCGTACCGTTACCATGCACCGCCACCGGGGAAGCGCTACAAATGATCCGCACGCCCTTGGCCGCCGCCAGTTCCTGCTCGTAGACCGAGGCCGCCATGCGCTCGCGCGAGCGGCGGTAGACGATTGTGACGTTCAGCGCGCCCAGCAATTTCGCCTGCACCGCGGCATCCACCGCCGTCATGCCGCCGCCGATCACCACAACGTCGCGCCCGACCGGCAGCGCCGCCAGATCCGAGGCCTGGCGCAGCTCCGCGATGAAATCCACCGCGTCATCGACACCCTGCTTGTCGTCGCCCGCGACACCCAGCGCGTTCACCCCGCCAAGCCCCATGCCCAGGAACACCGCGTCATACTCCGCCTGAAGCGCCTCAAGCGTGACATCGCGCCCAAGCGCCACACCGCTTTTCAACTCGATGCCGCCGATCTGCATCAGCCAGTCGACCTCGCGCGCGGCAAAGCCTTCGGTACTCTTATACGCCGCAATGCCGTATTCGTTGAGCCCGCCCGGCTTCGCCCGCGCATCCATCAGCACCACATCGTGGCCCATCATCGCCAGCCGATGAGCGCAGGAGAGCCCCGCCGGCCCCGCGCCCACCACGGCGATGCGCTTGCCGGTCGGCGCGTCGCGCTCGAAGGGATGCACGCCCTCGGCCATCAGCGTATCGGTGGCATAGCGCTGCAACCGCCCGATCTCGACCGGCTTGCCCTCGGCGGTCTCGCGCACGCAGACCTCTTCGCAGAGCGTCTCCGTCGGGCAGACCCGGGCGCACATGCCGCCGAGGATGTTCTGCGACAGGATCGTCTTTGCCGCCGCCTCCGGCGTGCCGGTGGCGATCTGCCGGATAAAGAGCGGGATGTCGATCTCGGTGGGACAGGCCGTCGTGCAGGGCGCGTCATGGCAGAAATAGCAGCGATCCGCCGCCACCAGCGCCTCGTGATCGTCAAGCCGCGGGTGCAGATCCGCGAACCCCGCCTCGATCAGAGCCTTGTCCAACCGCCCGGGCCGAATGCCCGGAGCCAGTGCCTTTGCGTCCATCGGTCGCCTCCCGCTGCCTTTGCTTTGGGAAAAGCGTTCCACAGGTCAAATTTTTTATCAATCGGTAAAATATCGAAACGCGGGCCCGACACGATGCGGCGCCCAAAATTCGGGCAAAGAAAAAGGCCGCATCCGAAGATGCGGCCCTTTCCGAAGGGAAGCGCGGAACCGGATCAGTTCTGCGCGTAGAATTCGATGACGAGGTTCGGTTCCATCTGAACCGCGTAAGGCACATCGGCCAGACCCGGGGTGCGCACGAAGGTGGCGACCATCTTGGAGTGATCGACCTCAAGGTAATCGGGAACGTCGCGCTCGGGCAGCTGGGACGCTTCCAGAACGGAGGCGAGCTGCTTGGATTTCTCGCGGACCTCGATCACGTCGCCCTCTTTCACACGGTAGGAGGGGATGTTGACGCGCTTGCCGTTCACCAGCACGTGGCCGTGGTTCACGAACTGACGGGCGGCAAAGATCGTGGGCACGAACTTGGCGCGGTAGACGACCGCGTCCAGGCGGCGCTCGAGCAGGCCGATGAGCAGCTCACCGGTGTCGCCGCGGATCCGCTCGGCTTCGGCAAAAATGCGGCGGAACTGTTTTTCGGTCAGATCGCCGTAATGGCCCTTGAGCTTTTGCTTGGCGCGCAGCTGAAGACCGAAGTCCGACAGCTTGCCCTTGCGGCGCTGGCCGTGCTGGCCCGGGCCGTATTCGCGGCGGTTGACGGGGGATTTCGGACGGCCCCAGATGTTCTCGCCCATCCGGCGGTCGATTTTGTACTTGGCAGACGTGCGTTTGGTCACGGCTGATCTCCTTCACAATAAGTGCCTTGCGGCTTGGTCCGAAAACCGGGTTCCGTTTTCCGGGCCGCAATCGCAGTTTCGAAGGGCGTTGTCCTCTCCCCGGATTTGGCCGGAGCGACAGGGCATCCCCTCGCGGGGGCCACCAACACCAATGAAAGCGCGCTTATAGGCGCTTTGGCGGAGGAGTCAACACGCCCCGCGCCAACGCCGGAATCCGCTGCAAATGCGATCATTTACCTGCGATTAAGCCCGGCAGGGCAGAGTGGCGCGCACCGGGGCCATGGCGGCCCGGCACGGCACGACGATAGGGGCGGCTGCGGCATGCAGGCACAAAACGCATTGGATCTGGCACTCGCCAAGCGTGACAGTGGCATGCTGGATACGGTGCGCGCGGCGATCCGGCACGGGCAGGTGCTGCTGGCCTTCCAGCCCGTGGTGCGGGCCCAGCAGCCCGATATCGCCGCCTATCACGAGGGGCTGATCCGCGTGCTCGACGAAACCGGGCGCATCGTTCCGGCAGAGGAGTTCATCCGCCTCGTTGAGGAAACCGAATATGGCCGCCTGCTCGACTGCATCGCGCTGGAAAAGGGGCTGGCCGAGCTCACGAGCGAGCCTGGGCTGCGCCTGGCGATCAACATGTCGGCGCGTTCCATTGGGTATCACGACTGGATGCAGGTGCTCGAACATGGGCTATCGTCGGATCCGACCATCGGCGAGCGGTTGATTCTCGAAATCACCGAATCCTCCGCCATGCTGGTGCCCGAGCTCGTCACGAGCTTTATGTTCCGCCTGCAAAGCCGGGGCATCGCCTTTGCGATGGACGATTTCGGCGCAGGCTATACTGCGCTGCGCCACTTCAAGGACTTCAACTTCGACATTCTCAAGATCGACGGCCAGTTCATCCACGGCATCGCCCGCGACCCCGACAATCAGGTACTGACCCGCGCCATCGCCGCCATCGCCGAACAGTTCGACATGTTTACCGTCGCCGAATCGGTCGAAGGGGCGGAGGACGCACAGTACCTGACCGAGATCGGGATCGACTGCCTTCAGGGATTTTACTTCGGGGCCCCCACCGTCACACCAGCCTGGCGGCCCGCGTCGGACCACAGCGCCAGCGCCTGACACCGCCAATCTGCCCCAACCTCCCCTGCCTGCGAAATTTTTGCGCTAGCATTTGCGCTATCAGCCCGCGATTTCAGCAGACAGGCACTGTCCCATGCCGCAGCGGCACGCTATGAACAAAGCGCAAGATCAAAACGGGAGGTCTTGCCGGATGGCCGGGCCTCCTGAGTCACGCTCTGCTTGGAGGAGTTATCCATGACCAATGTCGTCATCGCATCCGCGGCCCGTACCGCCGTCGGCAGTTTCGGGGGCTCGTTCGCCAATACCCCGGCGCACGATCTGGGGGCCGCCGTGCTCGAAGCGCTGGTCGCGCGCGCCGGCATCGAAAAGGGTGAGGTTTCGGAAACCATCCTCGGGCAGGTGCTGACCGCCGCCCAGGGCCAGAACCCGGCCCGTCAGGCACATATCAATGCCGGCCTGCCGCAGGAAAGCGCCGCCTGGGGCATCAACCAGGTCTGCGGCTCCGGCCTGCGCACGGTCGCGCTGGCGGCACAGCACATCCAGCTCGGCGATGCCGACATCGTCTGCGCCGGCGGCCAGGAAAATATGTCGATGGCCCCGCATGCGCAGAACCTGCGCGTGGCCCACAAGATGGGCGATGTGAAATACATCGACACGATGATCAAGGACGGGCTCTGGGACGCGTTCAACGGGTATCACATGGGCCAGACCGCCGAGAACGTCGCCGAGAAATGGCAGATCAGCCGCGAAATGCAGGACGAGTTCGCGCTCGCCTCGCAGAACAAGGCCGAGGCCGCGCAGAACGCCGGAAAGTTCGACGACGAGGTGATTCCCTTCACCATCAAGACCCGCAAGGGCGAGACCGTCGTCGACAAGGACGAATACATCCGTCACGGCGCCACTATCGAGAACATGCAGAAGCTGCGCCCGGCCTTCACCAAGGACGGCACGGTGACCGCGGCCAACGCCTCGGGCATCAATGACGGCGCCGCCGGCGTGCTGCTGATGTCCGCCGACAATGCCGAAAAGCGCGGCATCACCCCGCTGGCACGCATCGCCTCCTACGCCACCGCCGGGCTCGACCCGTCGATCATGGGCGTTGGCCCGATCTACGCGTCGCGCAAGGCGCTGGAAAAGGCTGGCTGGAGCGTCGACGATCTCGACCTCGTGGAAGCCAACGAAGCTTTTGCCGCACAGGCCTGCGCGGTGAACAAGGACATGGGATGGGATCCGTCCATCGTGAACGTGAACGGCGGCGCCATCGCCATCGGTCACCCGATCGGCGCGTCGGGCTGCCGGGTGCTGAACACCCTGCTCTTCGAAATGCAGCGCCGCGACGCCAAGAAAGGCCTTGCCACACTCTGCATCGGCGGCGGCATGGGCGTCGCCATCTGCGTGGAGCGTCCGTGAGCCGTGTAAGCCTTCTGGAGAGGGGCGCCACGGGCGCCCCTTTTCATTTGACGGCCTTTTTGTCGTCTTAAAATCTTCACGCAACATTGTTGCGCATCTAAACTTCTTTCGGTAACAACCTTACCTGAGAGTTCAAGCCAGACTGGAGGATATCATGGCGAGAGTTGCACTGGTCACAGGCGGCACGCGGGGCATCGGCGAAGCGATCTCCAAAGCGCTGAAGGCACAAGGCTACGACGTGGCCGCAACCTATGCCGGCAATGACGAGAAGGCGGCGGCCTTCACCGAGGCCACGGGCATCAAGACCTACAAATGGAACGCGGCGGATTACGAGGCCTCCAAGGCCGGTATCGCGCAGGTCGAGGCCGATCTCGGCCCGATCGACGTGGTGGTCGCCAATGCCGGCATCACCCGTGACGCGCCGTTCCACAAGATGACCCCGGAGCAGTGGAAAGAGGTGATCGACACAAACCTCACCGGCGTCTTCAACACCGTGCACCCGATCTGGCCCGGCATGCGCGAGCGCAAGTTCGGCCGTGTCATCGTGATCTCCTCGATCAACGGCCAGAAAGGCCAGTTCGCGCAGGTGAACTATGCCGCGACCAAGGCCGGCGATCTGGGCATCGTGAAATCGCTGGCGCAGGAAGGCGCGCGCTACGGCATCACCGCCAACGCCATCTGCCCGGGCTATATCGGCACCGAGATGGTCATGGCCGTGCCGGAGAAGGTCCGCGAGTCGATCATCGCGCAGATCCCCACCGGTCGTCTGGGCGAGCCCGAGGAAATCGCGCGCTGCGTGGTGTTCCTGGCCGCCGATGAGGCGGCCTTCCTCAACGGCTCGACAATCTCGGCCAATGGCGGCCAGTTCTTCGTCTGATCGTCGGATCCGACCCGGGCGGTGATCCGCCGGGGCCACGCGACAAAAAAACGCCCCCGGAGCCATATGGTTCGGGGGCGTTTTGCTGCGCAGTCGCGCCAGACCGCAGGGCCGGGGAGCCTTCGGTCAGTGACGGCGCGGACGCAGCATCCGGAAGATCGCAGTGAACATTTCGCCTCGGGCCAGATGCGCCGCGCGAAAGGCATCGCGGTGGCGCTGATCGCGATGGGTCTCGATCATGGCAGCCTCCTGACTCAGAAATTTTGAACTGACCCCAGGGTAAATCTCTGTCACGATGCGCACAAACGAGACTATTTCGGCCATCACACAAGAAAAACTTAACCCACCATGCCCGACAGGCTGCCGCCCCTCACCGCATTGCGCGCCTTTGACGCCGCCGCCCGCCACATGTCCTTTGCCGAGGCCGCGCGCGAGCTCAACGTCACCCCGGCGGCGCTCTCCTTCCAGATCCGCAATCTGGAGGAGCATCTCGGCGCGCCGCTGTTCCGCCGACTGAACCGTGCGGTCGAGCTGACCGCCGCCGGGCGCGCGCTGGCGCCGGGCTGCGCCGATGCCTTCCTGCGGCTCGAAGAGGCCTGGCGCGCGGCGCGGCGGCGGCAGGACAGGCCGGTGCTGACGGTCACCGCCGGCCCCGCCTTCACCGCGAAATGGCTGTCGCCCCGGCTGTTCGAATTCGCGCAGTGTCACCCCGAGATCGAGCTGCGCTTTTCGGCGAATTTCCGGATGATGGATTTCGAGCGCGACGAGGTCGACGTGGCGATCCGCTACCGCATCGAATCCGAGCCGTCGCTCTGGTCGATGGATCTGATGGAGGAATGGCTCTCGCCGATGATGACCCCGGCGCTGGCCGCGCGCTTTCCCACGCCGGAAAGCCTGCTGCACGCGCCGCTTCTCGCCGAGGAGAGCACGGATTTCATCTCGCCCCGCCCGGACTGGGCGGCGTGGTTCCGGGCCTGCGGCATCGAGCGGCCCGCCATCGCCCCCACCCGGTTCAGCCAGGCGGATCATGCCATCGACGCCGCCCTTGCCGGCGCCGGCGTGATCCTCACGCGCTCGTCGCTGGCGGCGCATGCGCTGAGCGCCGGCACGCTGGTCGCACCGTACGATACCGCGCTCGGCACGCCGGCGCGGTATCGCTTTGTTTGCGCTGCGGGCAAAGAGGACGATGCCCGCATCGTTGCCTATCGCAACTGGCTGGTCAGCGAGATTCGGACGCACACAGAAACCCTGCCGTCAAAGCAGGTCATTCAGGTCGCGGATCTGGCTTAGTCTCTTGCTGGATGGTTCCGAGGGGCCGGCGGCCTCATGCGCCACCGGACCCGGGTCGTGAGGAGTAGCGGATCAGTGCGGCTGTTCGCTCAGCCGGGTGATCTCTTCCTTGAGGCGCAATTTCTGCTTCTTGAGCGTGGCGACATGCAGGCCGTCAGCGCTGGGACTGCGTTGCAGATCTTCCACAGCGGTCGAGAGGTTCTCGTGCTTCTTCTTCAGTTCCTGAAGATGCGAACTCAAGCTCATACTTTCCTCCTTTGCTGGGTTGAGCCACCAGTGCAGCACATCCGGCGATTCAAGTCACGCCGCAGGTGCAAACGACATCAACATTCCCTTACCATGCGTCATGCACTGGACGGTCACGGCGGGAAATTGAGCGCATCGCCCTCCCGCAGCACCGCACGAATGACGTCGGTATAGTCCTCGCCATCTTCAAGATGGGCCGTCCCCGCATGCAGAAGTATCGGCGCATGCAGGCGAAAAGCCGCCCGGCCACCCTTGCGCCCGCGGGCGAGAATCAGCCGAGGCGCCCGGCCCTCGCGCGGCGCCAGCGGCCAGAGCTCCAGCGATCCCAGCCCCGCCTGCATGGCAGAGATCAGCTCCGGCAGGCGCTCGGCGCGCTGGATGAAGGTCGCGGTGCCGCGCGGAGCGAGACGTTTGGCCGCAAGCGCCACCCAGGCGGCAAGCGGTACCGGGCCGGCCAGCGCCGTCTCGCGCCCGGCATCGGGCGCGGCGCTGCGGCTGGCAGCCTCGAAATAGGGCGGGTTGGCGATGACATGATCGAAGCGCTGCGCCTTCAGCGCGGCGGGCGGGTCGGCGATATCGCCCTCGATCACCGTGCCGGTCAAAGCGTTCTCGGCGAGGTTCCGGCGGGCCAGCGCCGCATAGGCCGGCTGGATCTCCAGCCCGGTGAGCACCAGCCCCGCCACCCGCACCCCCAGACAACAGAGCGCCGGCGCCGCGCCGCAGCCCAGCTCCAGCACGCTCTGGCCCGCCCGCGCCGGCACGGTTGCCGCCAGCAGCACCGGGTCGATGCCCGCGCGATAGCCCTCGAGCGGCTGCCAGAGCTGCACCCGCCCGCCGAGAAACGCATTGCGCGTCAGCGCCGCCTCGGCAAAGGGATCAGCCTTCAAACTTCACCCCGTTCATGCGCAGGATGCGGCGGGCGTCGTCGATCTCGTCCGTCCGCACCATGAGACGGCGCGGCAGAATGCCCAGACTGCCTTCGAGAACGCTCATATTTACGTCCAGCTCGAAGCTGTCTATACCCTCCTCGTCGAGGAGGGTTTTGACCAGCGGGATCAGCGTGATGTCGGTGGTGCGTAAAAGCTCTTCCATACTGGGGATGTAAGGACAGGGCTGCCGCCTTGTCGAGCCTTATGCCGAGGGTTTGATGGGCCTGGATACGCCGAACCAAAAGCCGCATGACCGGCTTGCCGCGCTGCTTTCCGAAGATATGGCCAGCGTCAATGCGCTGATCCGCGAGCGCATGGCGTCGAAACACGCGCCGCGCATTCCGGAGGTCACCGCGCATCTGGTGGAGGCCGGCGGCAAGCGCCTGCGCCCGCTGCTGACGCTCGCCTCGGCGCGGATGTGCGGCTATGACGGCCCCTTCCATGTGCATCTGGCGGCGACGGTGGAGTTCATCCACACCGCGACGCTGCTGCATGACGATGTGGTCGACGAAAGCAGCCAGCGGCGCGGGCGGCCCACGGCCAACCTGCTCTGGGACAACAAATCCAGCGTGCTGGTGGGCGATTACCTCTTTGCGCGCGCCTTCCAGCTGATGGTCGAGCCCGGCAATCTGCGGGTGCTCGACATCCTGTCGAACGCCGCCGCCACCATTGCCGAGGGCGAGGTGCTCCAGCTCACCGCCGCGCAGGATCTGCGCACCGGCGAAGACATCTATCTGCAAGTGGTGCGCGGCAAGACGGCGGCGCTGTTCTCTGCCGCGACCGAGGTCGGCGGGGTGATCGCCGGCGTCGAGGAGGCGCATGTGCAGGCGCTCTTCACCTATGGCGACGCGCTCGGGATCGCCTTCCAGATCGCCGACGACCTGCTCGATTACCAGGGCGACAGCGCCGCCACCGGCAAGAATGTCGGCGACGATTTCCGCGAGCGCAAGCTGACCCTGCCGGTGATCAAGGCGGTGGCCGCCGCCGATGAGGAAGAGCGCGCCTTCTGGATGCGGGTCATCGAAAAGGGCGACCAGCAGGAGGGCGATCTGGAGCACGCGCTGGCGCTGCTCGACCGCCACGGCGCGCTGGAAGCCACCCGCGACGACGCGCTCGGCTGGTCGGAAAAGGCCAAGCAGTCCCTGGCGGTGCTGCCCGAGAGCGAGCTGCGCGACCTGCTGATCGAACTGGCGGATTTCGTGGTGGCGCGGCTCTACTGAGCCCGCGGGCGGGCCGCGTCCGAGGCATCGCCCAGCACGCAATCCGCAACCCACCAGTCCGGATGCGCCCGCCGCAGCGCGGCTGCGGCGCTTGCGGCGGCGGCCTGCCCCGGGAACAGCCCGAAACAGGTGGCGCCCGATCCCGACATCCGCGCCAGAGCGCAGCCCGGCAGCGCCGAGAGCGCGCCCAGCACCTCCGTGATCGCCGGCTCCACCGCCCGCGCCGGCGCCTCCAGATCGTTGCGCATTTCCGCAAGGAAGCTCAACAGCGCCTCCGGCTCGGAGAGATCCGGCAGCGGGTTGGGCATCGGCGGGTTGTCGCGGCGCTCCAGCGCACGGAAGATGTCGGGCGTCGCCACCGGACGGCGCGGATTGGCCAGCACCGCGTGCAGTTGCGGCAGCGTCACCGGCTCCAGCCGCTCACCAATGCCGCGCGCCCGCAGCGGGTGACACGCGAGGCACATAGGCACATCCGCACCGAGCCGCAGCGCCGCCTCTGCCTCGGTTGCACCGGGCGCGCGGCCCCGCAGGTGCAGCATCCCGCGCATCGCCGCCGCCGCATCCGCCGAGCCGCCGCCGATCCCGGAGGCTACCGGCAGGGCCTTTTCCAGCACCATCGCCGCGCCCGCCTCGCCGGCCACGCAGGCGGCGGCACGCAGGGCGAGATTGTCCGGCCCCGCAGGCAGGCCCGCCCCTTCCGGGCCGGTCACCTCGAGCGACAGCGCGTCCCCCGCGCTCAGCACCAGCCGGTCGCCGATGGAGGCGAAGCAGACCAGCGAATCCAGCAGGTGATAGCCATCGGCCCGGCGTCCGGTGACATGCAGTGTCAGGTTGATCTTTGCCGGAGCAAAAACCTCAATCGGCGCCATTGGCCACCTTTAGCGGCGGCGCGCCTTCCTCGGCAAGCACCTGGTCAAGCCCGACGCGCAGCTTGTGCCGGATGCGCTCGGGGTCGATCTCGTCAGAGGCATCGCCCCAGTCGACAAAGCTCAAAGCCCGCTTCCACTGGAATTCCGCCTCCAGATCGCGGCCCACAGCCCAGTAGACATCGCCCAAATGGTCGTTGACCACAGGGTCCACCGGCATCAGCTCGGCGGCACGCTCCATATGCACGACCGCCTCCTCGTAGCGGCCCAGCCGGTAGAGCGCCCAGCCCAGGCTATCGACGATATAGCCGCTCTGCGGCTGCGCCGAGACCGCGCGTTCGATCATTTTCAGCGCCTCGTCGAGCTTTTCGTGATGCTCGACCAGCGAATAACCGAGATAGTTCAGCACCTGCGGCTGATCCGGGTTGAGTTCCAGCGCCTCGCGGAAATCGGCCTCGGCGCCGTCCCAGTTCTTCAGCCGCTCCTTGGAGATGCCGCGCGCATAGTAAAGGAACCACTGCGACGGATGCGCGCCGTCGAAGCTCTCCAGCGCCGCGTCATAGGCGGCAACCGCCTCGTCATAGCGTTCTAGCTGCCGCATCATGTCGCCCAGCGCCGACTGCACCGTGGCCTGATCGCCGTGGGTGTCGGCCAGCTGTTCGAGCACCTCGACCGCCGCATCCACCTTGTCGGCCGAACGCAGCGCCTCGGCGCGGCCCAGCTCGGCAGCATGGTAGGACGGGTCGTCGCGCGGCACGCGCTTGTAGGTGGCCACCGCCAGATCGTACTGCCCGAGGCTTTCCAGCAGGCTGGCCGAGAGCAGGATCGCGCCCGCATGATCGGGGCGCAGATACTCGGCGATGCGGGAATAAAGCAGGGTGAAATCGTCGTTGGCCTCGTTGGCCAGAGCGCCGGCCAGCGTATAGAACACCTCGGCGATGCCGTCCTTGGCCGAGGTCACATAGGTGAAGGGCAGGCGTTCGCCATCGTCGAGCGCCTGACGCATCTCCTCAAGGCCGGGATCGCGGGGCTGCGGAAAGCCCTCTTCGATCATCGAGACCGCCTGTTCCTGCCGGTCAAGCTGGCTGAGGATCTCCGAGCGCGCCATGATCGCCCGCCGCGTGAGCTGCATGCTGCCCGCCTGGCGCCCGGCAAAGATCGTCTCGGCGCCCTCGAAATCGCCGACAGAGGCAAGCGCCATCGCCTTGTGATAGGCAGCGAAGGCGGCAAAGCCCTTTTCCTCGCCGACCTTGTCGAAGGCGACCAGCGCCGCGCTCATGTCGCCGCGCCCAAGCTCGGCCCAGGCACCTGCCAGACCGTCAACCAGCGGCCCGATAGCCTTCTTGTCGTCGATCCGCTTCAGCAGCGCTTCATAGTCCTCTCGCTGCGCGAGATCGGCGACCTGCGCCATATGGCCGATCTGGCTCTGGATCCCCTGTTCCGTAAGCCGGTCGGCCAGTTCGACCGCAAGATCGATATCGCCCAGCGAGAGATTGGCGACCGTGGCGCGCTCCATCAGCTCGGGATTGCCCGGATCGAAGGCGATGGCGCGACCGTAATACTCCGCCGCCGCCTTGAAATCGCCGAGGAAGCTCGCCTGCCGTGCGGCGAGATAGCCGCCCGAAAGACTGTTCGCCGCCGCAGGCCCTGCCAGACCCGCCGCGAGCGCCAGTGCGATCCCCGCGCTCCGAAGCCTTCCCAACGCCGTGCCTGCCATGCCGTAGCCTCCTGTTATCATCGGCAAAGCCTATCTTGCCCGGCCTGCCCGCGCAATGCGGCGGCGGATCACGCCTCGGTCAGCGCGGCAGGTTTCTGCGCGCCGCTCCGTCCTGCCCGACATTCGGGCTTGCCCAGCCCGCGCCTTACACAGTATTGGTACGTTATAACATTACATATTGGAGGTGACATGCCCGACAAAGATACCCGCCTGCCGGTCACCGTGCTGTCCGGATTCCTCGGCGCCGGAAAGACCACGCTGCTGAACGAGGTGCTGAACAACCGCGAGGGCCGCCGGGTGGCGGTCATCGTCAACGACATGTCCGAGGTGAATATCGACGCCGATCTCGTGCGCGAGGGCGGCGCCGATCTCAGCCAGACCGAGGAAAAGCTGGTCGAGATGTCCAATGGCTGCATCTGCTGCACCCTGCGCGACGATCTGTTGACCGAGGTCCGGCGCCTCGCCGCGGAAAAGCGTTTCGACTACCTGCTGATCGAATCCACCGGCATCTCCGAGCCGCTGCCGGTGGCCGCCACCTTCGAGTTCCGCGACGAATGGGGCCGTAGCCTCTCGGATGTGGCGCGGCTCGACACGATGGTGACCGTGGTCGACACGGTGAACCTGCTGGAGAACTATTCCAGCCACGATTTCCTCGCGGACCGGGGCGAAAGCCTGGGCGAGGCCGACAACCGCACGCTGGTCGATCTGCTGGTCGACCAGATCGAATTCGCCGATGTGGTGGTGCTCAACAAGATCGCCGATGCCGGGCTCGACCGGCTGAACGCGGCGCGGCTGATCGTGACCGCGCTCAATCCCGACGCGCAAATTGTCGAGACCGATTTCGGCCGCGTGCCGCAGGAGCGGATCTTCGACACCGGGCTGTTCGATTTCGAAACCGCGCATGAGCACCCGCTCTGGGCCAAGGAACTATACGGGTTTGCCGATCACATACCGGAAACCGAGGAATACGGCGTGTCGTCCTTCGTCTACCGGGCGCGGCGGCCCTTCGAGCCGGAGAAGATCCACAAGGTGCTGAACGGCCCCCTGCCCGGCGTGATCCGTGCCAAGGGGCATTTCTGGGTCGCCACACGGCCCGACTGGCTGGCGGAGTTCTCGCTGGCGGGCGCGCTGTCGAGCGTCCGCCCGCTGGGGCAATGGTGGGCCACCGTGCCCGAGGCGCGCCGCCCGCAGCATCCGCAGGCCGTGGCCTATCTGGAACAGCACTGGCAGGAGCCTTTCGGCGACCGCCGGCAGGAACTGGTGTTCATCGGCGCGGGCTTTGACCGCACGGCGATCACCGCCGCGCTGGATGCGGCGCTGGTGCCGGAGGGCAGCGGGTTCGTGCCCGAGGCCTGGGCCACCCTGCCCGATCCCTTCCCCGCATGGCGTCGCGCGGCAGAGGCCGCCTGACGCCATCCTGCCCGGCGGTGCCCCCGCCGCCGGGCGCTTTCCCGCCACTGTCCCGCCCGCGCCGCAAAAACCCCTCTTTTGCAAAAGCCTGTTTTGCCTCTATTTGCGCGGTTATGGACATCGTTCTGATCACCACCATCATTGCCTCGCTGTTCCTTGTGATCGGCCTGGCCGAGCCGCTCGCGGCACGGCTGCGGCTGCCTTACAGCGTGATCCTCGCGGTGCTGGGCATGCTGATCGGCGGCGCCGCGATCTTTTTCCTGCGCACCACCCTCACCGACGCGCTGAACCCGGTGGCCGAGGCGATCCTCGGCCTGCCGATCCGCTCCAACGTGTTCCTCTACGTCTTTCTGCCGACGCTGCTCTTTCAGGCGACGCTCGGCATGGAGATCCGCCGCATGCTAGACGACTGGGTGCCGATCCTGGTGCTGGCGGTGGTCGCGGTGGTGGTCGCCACGCTGAGCGTCGGCTTTGCGCTCTCCTGGACATCGAGCCTGCCGCTGGTGGCCTGCCTTCTGGTGGGCGCCATCGTCTCCACCACCGATCCCTCGGCGGTAATCTCGATCTTCCGCTCGCTCTCGGCGCCACGGCGGCTGGCGCGGATCATCGAGGGCGAGAGCCTGCTGAACGACGCCGCCGCCATCGCGCTGTTCGGCTTCTTCATGGGCTTTGTCATGCTGGGCCTGCCGGACCCGACCTTGCAGGACGCGCTCACCCGCTTTCCGCTGCTGATCCTCGGCGGCGCGCTCACCGGCTGGCTCATCGCGCGCGCCGCGATCCGGGTGATGGGGCTGATCCCGCGCTACGAGCTGGCGCAGCATTCGATCTCGGTCGCGCTGCCCTACCTCGCCTATATCGTCGCCGAGCAGAGCGTCGGCGCCTCCGGGGTGATCGCGGTGGTGGCCGCCGGGCTGACGCTGAACCTCGTCGGGCCCGGGCGCCTGCCGCCGCAGGCCTGGACCAACCTGCGCGAGATCTGGGATCTGCTGGCGCATTGGGCCGGGGCGCTGATCTTTATCCTCGCCGCCCTGCTGATCCCCCGGCTGCTCGAAGAGTTCCGGCTGAGCGACGCGGTGCTGATCGGCGTGGTGGTACTTGCGGCCATCGTGGCGCGGGCCGCGATCCTCTTCGGCGTGCTGCCGCTGCTCACCGCGCTGCGCCTGTCGCCCACGGTCGAGCGCCCCTATCGCGCGGCGATCCTCTGGGGCGGGCTGCGCGGCGCCGTCACCCTGGCGCTGGCGCTGGCGGTCACCGAAAGCTTCCGCGTGCCGCTGGAGGTCAAGCGGCTGGTGGGCATCCTCGCCACCGGCTTCACCCTCTTCACGCTGATCGTGCAGGGCACGACGCTGCGCTGGGTGATCCGCAAGCTGGGGCTCGACCAGCTCTCGCCCATCGACCAGGCGCTGTCGCGGCAGGTGGTGGCGGTGGCGCTGCAAACCGTGCGCGAGGATGTCGCCCGCACCACGACGAATTACGAGCTCAACCGCGATATCGTGCGCGGCGAGGCCAAGCGCTTTGGCGACCGGCTCGACGAGGCGGTGCGTGAGGCCGAGGAAACCACCGAGATCCTCGATCGCGACCGCATCACCCTCGGGCTGATCGCGCTGGCGGGCGCCGAGCGCGACACGATCATCGCCCGGGTGCGCGACCATTCGGTCTCGTCCCGGCTGGCCGAACAGCTGCTCTCGGATGCCGACCGGCTGATCGAGGCCACGCATTCCTCCGGGCGCACCGGCTATCGCCGCGCGGCGCGGCGCACCGTCGCCTATGGGCGCGGCTTCCGGCTCGCCGCCGGGCTGCACAACCGTTTCGGCCTGTCCGGCCCGCTGACCCGGCTCACCGCCGACCGTTTCGAGCAGCTTTTGTCGCAGCGGCTGATCCTGCGCGATCTCGACGGGTTCATCCATGGCCGCATCCGCCGTATCCACGGCCGCCGGGTCTCTGAACTGCTGACCGAATTGCTGACCCAGCGCATGAAGGCGCTGTCCCGGGCGCTGGACGGGCTGCGGCTGCAATATCCCGGCTATGCCGAAGAGCTGGAGCGCCGCTTCATCCGCCGCACAGCACTGCGGCTGGAAGAGCGCGAATACGCCTCCATGCGCGAGGACGGGCTGATCGGCGACGAGCTGCACACCGCGCTCATGCAGGAGATCGCCGAGCGCCGCGCCGCCGCCGAGGAACGCCCCAGGCTCGATCTTGCGCTGCAACGTACCGAGCTGGTGCGTCAGTTCCCGCTCTTCGCCGGGCTGGACGATGCCGCAATCCGGCGCCTCGCCCAGGCGCTCTCGACGCGCTACGCCAATGCCGGTGAGGTGGTCATGGCCAAGGACAGCCCGCCGCGCAGCGTCTGTTTCATCGCCACCGGCGCGGTGGAGCTGGAGAATGCCGGTCAGGTCTGGCGGCTGGGGCGCGGCGAGATGTTCGGCCAGATGGCGATCCTGACGCGCAAGCCGCGCCGGGTAGAGGCACGCGCCATCGCCCCCAGCACATTGCTTATCCTCGACGAGGCGCGGTTCCGGCGCCTGCTCAAGCGCAGCAACCGGCTGCGCGCAGCCGTCCGAGCCAGCGCAGAGAAACGCGGCATCGACCCGGATACGATCCTGACGGCCTGAGGCCGCCGGGTAGCGCCGAGAAGAGAACGCCCAGGCTCAGCCCTCCGGCAGCAACACCGCCTCGATGCGGCGATTCTCGTCGCGGCCCTGCTGCGTGAGATTGCTCGCCACCGGCGCCAGATACCCCGCCCCTTCGGCGCCAAGCTGCCCCTCGGACACGCCACGCTCGTTCAGATAGGCCACCGCCGCCGCCGCGCGCTGGCGTGACAGCGCGGTGTTGCCCGCAAGCGAGCCCACAGCATCAGTATGCCCGACCAGAAGCACCCGACGCCCGGGATTGTCGCGCAGATATTCCGCCAGCGCGTCGAGCGAGGCCAGCGCGCCGCCCCCGAGCGACGCGGAACCGCTCTCGAACCTCAGATCGCGCAGGATCACATGACCCTGTCTCTCCAGCCGCGCGGCGATCTCTGCGACCGGCTCGGGCGCCGCAATCGGCGCCACAATCTCCTCCGCGGGCAAGGCAACACCCGCCCGAATGACCTGCACATAGCCCGCGGCGTTCGAGCGGCTGACCAGCAGCGTCAGGTAATCGCCCTCCAGCCCGCGCGCCGCGAGAAAACGGAAGGAGGTCAGGTCGACATACATCTCGGGCGCCGGCATCACCTCGGTGCCGAACCGGAAGTCGAACCCACCGCAGCGCGCCGAGGCGCAGTCGAACAGGATTTCGTACCCGGCCTCCGTGACCTGCGCGCGCAACGGCGCCAGAATCTGCAACGTGGTGAGGTCGGAGGCGTCGATCCGCCAGGCCTGCCGCGCGATACGGCCCTCGGCGCGGGTAACCGGCACGCCGGTCTCCTCTCGCCACGGCCCCAGCGGCACCGCATAGCTGCCCGGATCGGTCACCGTCTCGGCCATCAGCCGCGTGCCCGAGGGCAACGCCAGCTCCAGAGCCTGTACGGGGGCCGCGAGGCAGAACAGCAGCGACGCTTTAGCGAGACTGCGCGTGATATTCGTCATTCGGCCGCATATCGGTGGCGCTGGCCACCCGGTTGGTCATATTGAAGAAGGCCGCGACATTGGCGATGTCCCAGATGTCACGATCCGAAAACCCCGCATCGCGCAGCGCCTCGCGGTCGTATTCCGCGATCTCGGCGCTGGATTTGGTCATCTTCTCTGCAAAGCTCAGCATGGCGCGCTGGCGATAGGGCAGATCGGCCACGCGCCAGTTCATCACCAGCATCTCGCCGAGCTTCGGATCGCCCGACAGCGCTCGCACCGCCGCGCCATGGGCGGTCAGGCAGTAAAAGCATTTGTTGATGGACGAGACCACCACCGCGATCATCTCGCGTTCCAGCTTGCTCAGCCCCGACTCCGCCAGCATCAGCTCGTTATAGAGCCCGGTAAAGGCGTTCAGCTTGGCGATGTCGAAGGCATGCGCCTTGAGCACGTTCGGCACCATTCCCAGCTTCTCGTCGCAGATGTCGAAATATTTCTGCGTCTCGGGCGGCAACGGCTCCACCATGGGCAGGTTGAGCGCGGTGGGCAGATCCTTGGTCATGTCAGGCCTTCGGGTTTGATACGGTAATGGTACTGTCCCACGAGCGTGAACCCAAGGGAAGCGTAGAGACCGTTGGCCGGGGCGTTGTCCTGAAGGCAGAGCACCGACATCCACTCCGCCCCCTGCTCCTGCGCCCAGACCCCGGCGCAGCGCATCATCCACTTGCCGAGCCCCCGGCCGCGATGCGGCGCGCGGATTTCCAAAGCATGCACCATGGCGATGCCGTCATGAATGGCGCAAAAGCCGGTGCCCGCCGGGTGGTCGGATTCGCGCCCGAAGATTCCGGTCTTGGGGCCTTTCACCCGCTCCATCACACGCTGGCGGGCCTCGCCGATCCCGGCCTCCTCCCAGATCTCGCGCATGATCGCCAGCGGCTCCCAGACCGCAAAGGCGGTCACCCGCGGCAGTTTGCGATCAGTCAGGCCGCTGACGGGGATGCGCCAGAGATTGACCGGATCGATTTTGTCGTAACCCGCCGCAGCCAGCGCCGCGTCGAGCCGATCCTCGCCGTCGCGGATCATGAAGAGCGGATCCTGCCCCAGCATCTGCATGGCCTTCTCGGCGGCGGGCAGATCGTCCGTCGTCCAGACGCGTTCGGCGCTGGCGCAAGAGACGCGCTTGCCGCCGCCATTGCCCTCGCGCAGGCACCAGGGGCCGGCGTCGATGCGGCGCGCGGCGGGCCATGTGCCGTCGATGACGTCGTAGAGCTCGGGCAGGCCGGGGCTCATCCGGGGAACATTTCGCAAAGCCGGGTCATCGCCGCGTCGACCCGCGCGCCGTCCTGGCCGCGAATGACAATATTGGCACCATAGACGCCGTTGCGCTGATAGGGGTAGGAGCCGATGGAGAGATCGCTGAACTCGCCCGCGAGCTCCGCCAGCGGCCCGGCGATCTCGCCCTCGCCGCGCTCGATCCGCAGGTTCTGCGACAAGAGCGGCGCACCGCCGGTGAGTGTGGGCAACACGCTGGCCACCATCGCCTCGAACACCGCCGGCACGCCGGCCATGACATGCACGTTCTTCATGGTGAAACCGGGCGCGATGGAGACCGGATTCTCGATCAGCGTGGCACCGTCGGGGATGCGCGCCATGCGCTTGCGGGCGTCGTTGAACTCGACGCCCTGACGGTCGTAATGCGCCTGAAGCAGCGCCCGGGCGTCGTCGCGCACGTCGATATGGGCGCCAAAGGCGGCGGCGACGCAATCGGCGGTGATATCGTCATGGGTCGGGCCGATACCGCCGGAGGTGAAGACATGGGTATAGGCCGCGCTGAGCGCAGTGACCGCGCCGACGATGGCCTCGCGGTCGTCGGAGACCACGCGCACCTCGCCCAGATCGATCCCCACCTTGGTCAGCGCGCGCGCGAGGTGATGCATATTGGAGTCGCGGGTGCGCCCCGAGAGGATTTCGTCGCCGATCACGATCATCGCGGCGGTGGGATTGGTCATGTCTTGGCTCTCCTTGGCGCGGCTCTCGCAATGGTATAGGCCCGCGTTCATGCGCTTTCAAACCCCTCTGATCCCTGCCACGCTGCTCCGCCGCTACAAGCGCTTCCTCGCCGATGCGCGGCTGGCGGACGGGCGCGAGATCACCGCGCATGTGGCCAACCCCGGCAGCATGCTGGGGCTGAAGGATCCGGGGCTGAAGATCTGGCTCGAGCCCAATGACGACCCCAAGCGCAAGCTGAAATACGCCTGGCGGCTGGTCGAGCATGATACGGGCGCCTTTACCGGGGTCGATACCGGCGTGCCCAACCGCATGCTGCGCACGGCGCTGGAGGCGGGGGCGGTGCCGGGGCTGGAGAGCTATGCGACCGTGCGCCCCGAGGTGAAATACGGCGAGAAGAGCCGCATCGACTTCCTGCTCTCGGGCGAGGGCCGGCCAGATGCTTATGTCGAGGTGAAATCGGTGACCTTGTCGCGTCAGCCCGGTCTGGCGGAATTTCCCGACAGCGTCACTGCGCGCGGTGCGAAACATCTGGCCGAGCTCTCGGCCATGGTGCGCGCCGGGCACCGCGCGGTGATGCTCTATCTGGTGCAGCGCACCGATTGCTCCGAGGTGACGCTGGCCGCCGATCTCGACCCGGCCTATGCGCGCGCCTTCGCCGCCGCCACGGATGAGGGCGTCGAGGTGCTGGCCTTCGGTTGCGCGATCTCTCCCGAAGGCATCACGCTCGGGGGCGCCCTGCCGTTCCGCGCCCCCTGAGCCTTTCATCTTTCTTTCAAATACTCCCCGCGACGCAGGGCGCCCGCGCCGCGTCCGGAGGCTTACGCGCTTTCGACGGCGCTGCCCTTCTCGACCATAAGCGTGCGCGTCGGGAACGGGATCGGCACGCCGGCGGCATCCAGCGCCTCTTTCACCTTGCGGGTCATATCCGCCTGGAACTGGAAGAAATCGGCGCTGTCGACCCAGACCCGGACGAGGAAATCGACGGAGCTGTCGCCCAGATTGGTGACCTGGATGAACGGTTCGGGATCGGTCTTGGCGCGCGGATCGGACAGGATCGTGTCGCGGATCACCTCTTCGGCCTGTTTCAGATTGGCGCCGTAGCCGACACCGAAACTCCATTCCGCGCGGCGGGTTTTGTAGACCGAGAAATTCTCGATCACATTGCCCCAGACCTGCGAATTGGGAATGATGATCTGGGTATTGCCCAGCGAGGCGAGCTCGATCGTGTTGAGCGTGATGTCCTTGACGGTGCCCATCTCGCCCGCGACCTCGATGAAATCGCCCATCTTGATCGGGCGGAAGATCACGATCATCACGCCGGCGGCAAGGTTCGACAGCGTGCCCTGCAAGGCGAGACCGATGGCGAGGCCCGCGGCACCGATGGCGGCAACGATGGAAGTGGTCTGCACGCCGAAACTGTTCAGCACGAAGAGCGCGGTAAAGAGCAGCACCGTGTAGCGCGCCAGATTGCCGAGGAAGTGAAACAGCGTCTCGTCCAGCCTGGCGCTGCGTTTGGCAATGGCGACGATGCGCCGCTTGACCCAGCCGGCAAGGAAAAAGCCGACGATCAGCAGCAATACGGCGGCGACCACATTGCCCAGAAGCTGAGCGAGGAATTCAAGCGTCAGCAGGTCCGACACCGATTTCCCGTCGTAGATTTGCATGTCCAGGAGATTGCGCAGCGTTTCCATATGTCCTCTCTCTCGTTCTGATATCGCCTTATGTGCTGCTGCGGGTGCGAGAGGCAACGCTTCCGTCGCAGGAAAGCCTCTGGACACTGCCTCTGGCATTGCCGGGCAAGACGCATTAAATGGGAAGCATTCACGCAGAACGGAGCGCGCAGCCTTGAGACATGACACCGGCGGCCGCCTCACCCGGGACGGTATCCGCATCCACGACACCGCCGATTTCGCCGGCATGCACAAGGCCGGCGCCGTTGCCGCGCGCATCCTCGACGAGGTGGCGCCGCATGTCTATCCCGGCCAGACCACCGCCGGGCTGGAGGCGTTCATTCGCGGTGCGGTCGAAGAGTCCGGGGCGACCTCGGCCACCATCGGCTACAAGGGCTATCAGCACGCCAGCTGCATTTCGGTGAACCATGTGGTCTGCCACGGCATTCCGGGCAACAAGATCCCGAAATGGAAGAACGACACCCATGCGCGCAGCGATGACAGCCTGATCGACGGCGATATCCTGAATATCGACGTGACGGTGATCGTCGATGGCTGGTTCGGCGATACCAGCCGCATGTATGTGGCGGGCGAGCCGAAACCCTATGCGCAGCGGCTGATGCAGGTCACCCATGACGCGCTGATGATCGGTATCGAGGCGGTGAAGCCGGGCAATACGTTCGGCGATATCGGCCATGCGATCCAGAGCTATGTGGAAGGCAACCGCATGTCGGTGGTGCGCGATTTCTGCGGCCACGGGCTGGGGCGGGTGTTCCACGCGCCGCCAAACGTGCTGCATTACGGTCGTGCCGGCAGCGGGCCGCGGCTCGAGGAAGGCATGTTCTTCACCATCGAGCCGATGGTGAATCTGGGCCGGCCCGAAACCAAGGTGCTGAAGGACGAGTGGACGGCGATCACCCGCGACAAGTCGCTCTCGGCACAGTTCGAACATTCGGTCGGCGTGACCGCGGACGGGGTGGAGATCTTTACCCTGTCGCCGGCGGGCACATTCCACCCGACCTGGGAAAGCTGACGCGAAGACGCCCGCCAGGGCGGAGGAGCGGCTCCTCGCGCCCTTGCGGTCGCTCCTCGCCTCAGTCCCACTTCCAGAGCGCCGGCACGAAGCGGTAGGCCTCGCCATCCTTCATCACATGACCCAGGCCCGGAAACGGGAAGTGATAGCCCAGCACCGCCATGCGGTCGGCCACCGCCATGTCGAGCAAGCGCTTGCGCGTCGCCACCGTCACGTCGCCATCCATATCGAAGTTGTTATACCAGCCGGGATGGGCGAAATTCGTATAGATATGGCTCATCGCATCGCCGGTGGCGAGCAGCTGCTGCCCGCCCGACTCCACGATCACGCTCATATGCCCGGGCGTATGGCCCGGCGTGTCGATCACCCGGATCCCCGGCGCCACCTCCTGCCCATCCGAGAGCAATTCCCACTCGGCGCCATCCACCGCGATGGAATTCTGCGCCCCCACCACGAATTGCTGCATCTCCGCCGGGACCGAGCTTGCCAGCCCGTCCTGCATCCAGAAATCGCGCTCGGCCCGACCGATGAAATAGGCCGCATCCGGCAGAATCGCCTCGTCGAAATCGTCGCGGATGCCCCAGATGTGATCCGGATGCGCATGGGTGATCACCACATGGGTGATGGTGGACGGATCCACCCCCGCCGCGTCGAGATTGCGCATCAGCCGCCCGGCGGTGTCGAGGAACCGGTTGCCCGAGCCGACATCGACCAGAACCTTCGCCGCGCCCAGCTCCACCAGCAGATGGTTGGTGTGGGAGTAATTGGTCTCGATCGAGAGGTAATAGCTTTCCAGAAACGCCTTCACCTCCTCCGGATCGGCATTCACCCCCAGCCCGTTCGCGGCGAGTTGCAGCGAGCCGTCGGAAATCACCGTGAGCTTCGCCTCGCCCAGCGTGAAGGCGAAATGCGACGGGTTGGCCATTGCCGGCGCGCCCAGCTCGGCGCGGCCCATGGCGGGCAGCGTCAGCGCAGGCGCGCTGGCGGCCATGGCAAGGATGTCGCGGCGCGAGGGCCTGAAGAGTGTCATGCGGAGCCTCCCTATATTCGCAAATATGAGCATATGTGAATAGGATACCCGAGACACCCCCGATTACCAGTGCCAAGGCACCGCCGGGGGCTCAGTCGGCGCGCAGTACCGTCACATGGGTGTCGCCATATCGGCGGGTGTCGAGCAGGGAAAATCCCTCCGGCGCCAGCTGCGGCGCATTTTCTTCCCAGACCACCAGCGCCTCCGGCGCGATCCACCCGCCGGTCCGAGCGGCGCCCAGAGCGGCGGCGCCCAGCGCCTTGCCATAGGGCGGGTCCAGAAACACCAGATCGCAGGCGGTTTCCGCCGGCGGCAGGCGTGTGGCGTCGCGCGCGATCACCCGCGCCCGGTCGCCACAACCCAGCAGGCGGATATTGTCGCGCAGCAGCGTCTGCGCCCGGCGCCCGTCATCGACAAAGACGCAATCCGCCGCCCCACGCGACAGCGCCTCCAGCCCCAGCGCCCCGGTGCCGGCAAAGAGATCCAGCACATGCGCGCCGCCGAAAGGCTCGCCGAACCGCCCGCCCGCCAGCATGTTGAACAGGCTTTCGCGCACCCGGTCGGTGGTCGGGCGCAGATGCGCGCGGGGATCGCCCTTGCCGACCGCGGTCAGCGCCCGTCCGCGCCACTCTCCGGCAATAATCCTCATGCTGTCAGCAGCGTTTTCAGTTCGGTGCCCGGATCGGCCACCGCATCGGGGTCGGGCGACTTGCCCGCTTCGATCAGCCGTTTGCCGACCATATAGGCGCGCGGGTCGTTCATCGCGTCGAGCGCCAGCAGCGTCTCGCCGGCGTAATACCAATGCGATACCGCCGCCCCGCTCTTGCGCACCACCACGCGGTCATAGCCGGTGTTGAGCCCGGCGATCTGAAGCTTCACATCGTATTGATCGGACCAGAACCAGGGCTTGGGCACATACGCTTTACCCGCGCCCAGGATATTGTCGGCCACCGCCTCGGCCATGTCGATGGCGTTGCCGACGCTCTCCAGACGGAGCTGCGCATCGCCCTGCGGAAACGAGGCGCAATCGCCCGCCGCCCAGACACGCGGCGCCGAGGTGCGGCCCATCGCATCGGTGCGGATGCCGTTCTCGATGGCGATGCCGGCGGCTTCGGCCAGCGCGGTCTCGGGCAGGATGCCGACACCGGCAATGACGAAATCCACCGCGAGGCTGCGCCCGTCGGTCAGCTCGGCGCCGGTCACATGGCCCTCGCTGCCGGTCAGACGGCCGAGCCCGACCCCTTCGAGGATCTCGACGCCGCGCGCGCTGTGCAGGGCGCGGAAATAGTCCGCCGTCTCCGGGGCGGCGACACGCTGAAGAATGCGGTCGGCCATTTCGACCAGCGTGACCTTGAGCCCCAGCTTGCAGGCGACCGCCGCCGCC
Source organism: Salipiger abyssi (assembly GCF_017311415.1). Classification (GTDB taxonomy): domain Bacteria; phylum Pseudomonadota; class Alphaproteobacteria; order Rhodobacterales; family Rhodobacteraceae; genus Salipiger; species Salipiger abyssi_A. The sequence goes on from NZ_JAEKIS010000011.1 coordinate 117,178, forward strand.
TCCAGCCCGATATAGCCGCCGCCAACGATCAGCACGCGGGCGCCCTTGGCAAAGCGCGCGCGCATGGCATCGACATCGGCGATGCCGCGCACCGCAAAGACGCCGTCGAGATCGCCGCCGATGGCCGCCGGCAGGCGGCGCGGCGCCGAGCCGGTGCAGAAGACCAGATCGTCATAGGAAAGCTCGCGCCCGCCGGCGATGACATGCCGCGCCTCTGTGTCCACGGCAATCGCCGGCTCGCCCAGCATCAGGGTGATGTTCTGCTCGTCGTAAAAGGCGGGCGGGCGCAGAAACAGCCGCTCCTTCTCCATCTCGCCCAGCAGATAGGCCTTGGAGAGCGGCGGGCGCTGATAGGGCGGCACCGGTTCCGCGCCGATCAGCGTGATCGCGCCGTCAAAGCCTTTTGCCCGCAGCCTCGCCACCAGCGAAGCGGCGGCCTGCCCACCACCGATCGCCACAACATCGCCCATCCCTGGCTCCCTTATTTTTCCTTGGTCTTGTTTGCGCGCAGCCTATATCCCGGTGCGTGGAAAACGCAATCTAGGGAGACGCGCGACCATGGCCATTTCCAAAGGCGATACACTGCCCGGCGCAACGCTGAGCCAGATGGGCCCCGAAGGCCCCGAACAGGTGAAGCTCGAAGACAAGCTTGCCGGACGCAAAGTGGTGATTTTCGCCGTGCCGGGGGCGTTCACCCCCACCTGCCACTCGGCGCATGTGCCGAGCTTCATCCGGACCAAGGACGGCTTTGCAGAAAAGGGCGTGGACGAGATCATCTGTGTCTCGGTCAACGATCCCTTCGTGATGAAGGCCTGGGGCGAGGCGACCGGCGCCACCGAGGCCGGGATCACCATGCTCTCGGATGCGGAAAGCGCGTTCACCAAGGCCATCGGCATGGATTTCACCGCGCCGCCGGCGGGGCTCATCGCGCGCTCCAAGCGCTATGCGATGCTGGTCGAAGACGGTGTGGTCACGCTGTTCCACGCTGAATCGAGCCCCGGCGAATGCGAGATATCGGCCGGCGAGGGCCTGCTCGCCGCTATGTGAGCCGACACTGAGACGATGCATCGCGGGCGCCTCACGGGGCGCCCGCTTTGCCTCAGCCGGCGCGTTTGAGGTCTTCGATCATCGCATCGAGATCGCCGCGCCGCCGATCGAGCATGGCGCCGATCTCGGTGCGCTCGGTCAGCAGCATGTTCACGCCCTCGATATACATGTTGTAGAACCGACCCGATTTCTCGCCGACGAAGAACGTGACTTCAAAAGGCGCCTGACCGCGCAGATAGGCGGTGGTCGAAACCTGATAGGCGTTCTTGACCTTCTTCGAGCCGTTCACTTCCAGCCGCCCGCCGATGAACTTGCGGAACTGCTTGCCGTATTTGCGCGAGATATAGCCCGAGAACGCGGCCGAGAACGCCTTTTTCTGCGACGTGCTGGCGCTGCGCCCGTCGGCGCCGAGCGCATAGGCGGCGATATAGGGCATGTCGCCGTATTGCTCGAAAATGCGTTTGAAATCGCCGATCATCGCCGCTTCCGACCTACCGGAGTCGATCACCCGGTTGATCTCGCCCACAAGCTGGTCGACCAGCCCCTGAGCCTGCCCCGCGGTAACCGCCAGCGCGGCGCCGGGCAGTGCTGCCATGAGGCCCGCCGCGACCGTGCTGCCCAGAACGCCGCGCCGCGAAAACAGTTGCTGCGCCATCAGAAACCCTCCGTATCCAGTGCTTCGGGGTCGATATAGTCCTCACCGCCCGAGGTTTCATCTCCCAGTTCGAAACGTCGGTTCTGAAGATAGATCATGCGCAGCTGCGCATAGCTGTCGGCGCTGCCGTAAAGAAGCGCGTCGATACTGTCGCCGTACTCGGCGCGCTTGAGCGCCTTGTCCGCGACCCGTGCGCCGGTGGCGTAGTAGCGATCCGGGCGGTCCACCAGGTAGCTGACCGGATCGGTGAAGAGATCGAAGAATTTGCCCACGGCGTCACGCTCGGTCGCCGGACCCAGCACCGGCAGCTCGATATAGGCGCCTTCGGGCAGGCCCCAGACATAGAGGGTTTCGCCGAAATCGCTGTCATCCTCGGGCAGCCCCATCTCGGTGGCCACATCGAAGAGGCCCGCGAGCCCGATGGTGGCGTTGACGGAGAACCGCAATGTGTTGCGCGCGGCGCGGCCCAGCCGGGCCTGAAGGATCTGGTTCACCACGGTCTGCGGCAGCGATACGGTATCGGCGAAATTGCCGATACCTGCGGACACCGGCGCGGGTACCGAAGCGGCAAGCCCAGGACCGTCGCCGCCGGACAGCGCGCCGTCGAGCCGCTTGTTGAACGCGTGCACCCTGCGGTTCGCGCCCTCATTGGGGTCGTATATGCCGCCCGGCGCCTCACCCGGCCCGGGCACCGCACAAGCCGAAACGAGCAGGACCGCAGCCAGAAATAAACCGGTTCTGATCGTCCGCGTCCGGTCCGTCAGACAGAGAAATGGCATTGGAAATTCCTGTTCTTGTTATACAAGGCTTCATAATTGCAGACGGTCCGCGATCCAACCACCCTGCGGGCCGCGCCGTCACCGTCACGATTTGATGACAGAACGATCATTAAACCATTGCCTGTGCATGATACAGGTATACGAATTACCGACAGGAGAGCCGACGCGCTCATGCAACAATCATCCCACGAGGCCGGCCGCGAGGAACTTCTGGCCGCGCGCAAGCAAAGCCGCGCCTACTACTGGTTCGTCGCAATCTTCAGTTTCTTTGTGAACCTCCTGATGCTGACGGGTCCGCTCTATATGCTTCAGGTCTACGACCGCGTTCTCGGCTCGCGATCGGAGGCGACGCTGCTAGCGCTCTCGGTTCTGGTTGTGTTTCTCTACGGCATGATGGGGTTGCTCGACTATGCCCGCGGGCGGGTCATGGCCCGGGTCGCAGCGCGGTTTCAGGCCGCAATGGATGTGCGGGTCTTTGACGCGGTCATGCGCCGCTCGGCGGTTCGGCCCGACGAACTCGCCGCGACCGGTCTGCGCGATCTCGAATCGGTGCAGCGGCTGATGTCCTCACCGGTACTGATGGCGATGTTCGATATCCCCTGGACACCGTTTTTCATCGCCGGCATTTTCGTCTTCCACCCCTGGCTCGGCTATCTCGCCGTAGCCGGCGGAGTGACACTGATCATCATCACCGGCTTCAACCAGCTGCTCAGCCGCCAGCCGACGCTGAAATCGAACCGCGCCATGCTGCGCGCCGAACATACCTCGGAACAGATCCGCAACGAGGCCGAGATGGTGCAATCGCTCGGCATGCGCGAGGAAGCCTTTCAGCGCTGGCACAAGGCGCGCGCCTCCTCGCTCAAGGGACAGATCGGCACGACCGATATCGTCGGCACCTTTACCGTGGTGACCAAGACCTTTCGCTTGTTCCTACAATCGGCGATGCTTGGGCTCGGCGCCTATCTCGTCCTTCAGGGCGAGCTGACGGCGGGTGCGATGATCGCCGGCTCGATCCTGATGGGCCGAGCGCTGGCGCCGATCGAGCTGGCCGTCGGGCAATGGCCGATGGTGACCCGCGCACGCAAGGGCTGGGACAGCCTGGCTCAGCTTCTCACCGAAGTGCCCGCCGAGGAACAGCGCCTTCCGCTGCCACAGCCAAAAGCGCAGCTTGAAGTGATGCAAGCGACGGTGGTGCCGCCGGGCGAGCATCAGGCCGCCTTGCGACTTGTGAGCTTTACCCTTCAACCGGGTCACGCGCTCGGCGTGATCGGCCCTTCCGGCGCCGGCAAATCGACGCTTGCGCGGGCACTGACCGGCGTCTGGCGACCGGCCGGCGGCAAGATACGGCTCGACGGCGCCTCGATCGAGCAATACGGGCAGGCTCTGGGCCGTCACATCGGCTACCTGCCACAGCGCGTGGCCCTGTTCGAGGGCACCATCGCCGAGAACATCGCGCGGCTTTCCGAGGCGCCCGATGCCGAACAGGTTGTCGAAGCCGCCAAGAAAGCCGACGCGCATGAGATGATCCTCAAGTTGCCCGACGGCTACAACACACGGGTCTCCGCCACTGGCGGCCGGCTTTCGGGCGGGCAGTTGCAGCGCATCGGCCTGGCGCGGGCAATGTATGGCGACCCGGTGATCCTCGTCCTCGACGAACCGAACTCCAATCTCGACAACGAGGGATCGGAGGCGGTGAACCAGGCGATCCGCCGGATGAAGGATCAGGGCAGATCGGTCATCATCATGGCCCACCGCCCTGCCGCGATCCGCGAATGCGATATGCTGCTGATGCTGGAAAACGGCACGCGCGTTGCCTTCGGGCCCAAGGACGAGGTGCTGCGCAGTATGGTGAAGAATCACGAACAGCTCGCCCAGCACGCCGGGCCGGGAGGTGTAAGATGAGCACGACGGACAAGGATTTTCCGCTGCGCAAGCCGATGATGTACGGCCTGTTCGCGCTTCTGGTGCTCGTGGGCGGCTTCGGCACCTGGGCGGCAACAACCGAGATCTCCGGCGCGATCATCGCCGGCGGTCAGATCCAGGTCGATCAGAACCGCCAAGTCGTACAACATGCCGATGGCGGCACCGTCGCCGAGATTCTCGTCGATGAGGGCGACGTGGTGGAGAAGGGACAGATCCTGATCCGGCTCGATCCGACGCTGCTGCAATCTGAGCTCAAGATCGTCGAGGGACAGTATTTCGAGCTTCTGGCGCGCCGGGCTCGTCTCACCGCCGAGCGCGACGGCGACGACGAGCTGATCTTTTCCGACGAACTGCTGGAACTGGCCGGCGCAGACGCGGAAATCGCCGAGCTTGTCGACGGCCAGCGCAACCTGTTCTTCGCACGCCGCGACTCCGTCGCGCGCGAGATCGAGCAGCTGGGCAAGCGCAGCGACCAGATCAGCAACCAGATCGAAGGGGTCGAGGCGCAGACGTCGGCACTGGAAGACCAGCTCGCGCTGATCGACCGGGAACTGACGGACCAGCAATCGCTGCTCGACCGCGGACTTGCGCAGGCCAGCCGAGTGCTCGCGCTCCAGCGCGAACGGGCGCGGCTTGCGGGGTCGCGCGGCGAACTCATCGCGCAAAAGGCGCAGGCCGAGGGGCAGATCACCGAGATCGAGATCGAGATCCTGAAGCTCGACACCACCCGCCGCGAGGAAGCGATCACCACGTTGCGCGACATGCAGTTCCGTTCGCGCGAGCTGGCCGAGCAGCGTCAGGCGTTGAAAGAGCAGCTGAAGCGTATGGAAATCACCGCGCCGGTCTCGGGCGTGGTCTATGGCCTGACCGTCTTCGCGCCGCGCTCGGTGATCCGCGCCGCAGAGCCGGTAATGTATCTCGTGCCGCAGGACCGGCCTCTGGTGATCGCGGTTCATGTCGAACCGATCCATATCGACCAGACGCATGTCGGACAGGAAGTGGCCTTGCGCTTTGCCGCTCTCGATCAGCGTATGACGCCCGAGCTTTTCGGGACAGTCACCCAGATCTCGGCGGACGCCTTCACCGACGAGAACACCTCGGTCAGCTACTACCGGGCCGAGATCATTCTAAACGAAGGCGAGATGGCCAAGCTGCCCGAGAACACCACTCTGATCCCCGGCATGCCGGTCGAGGCGTTCCTGCGCACCGCCGACCGCACACCGCTGGCCTATCTGGTGAAACCCTTCACCGATTACTTCTCCAAGGCGTTCCGCGAGAGCTGAGCCGCCTCTGTCAGAGGGCTATTTCCATTGCGGCGCGGGGCGGCTAGCTTCGCGCCGGAAAACCAATGGAGACAACCATGTCCGATATCGACGCCCGCCTGAGCGAACTGGGCCTGACCCTGCCCGACGCACCTGCCCCCGCCGCGAACTATGTGCCCTATGTGCAAAGCGGCAATATGCTCTACATCTCCGGCCAGATCAGCCAGGGGCCGGACGGGCTGATCCTCGGCAAGATCGGCGCCGAGCTCGATGTCGAGACCGGCCAGAGGGCCGCCGCTGCCTGCGCGCTGAGCCTTCTTGCGCAGGCCAAGGCAGCCTGCGGTGGCGATCTGGGCAAGATCAAGCGCGTGGTGAAGCTGACCGGCTTCGTCAACTCGACACCCGATTTCACCGACCAGCCCAAGGTGATCAACGGCGCTTCCGACCTCTTTGTCGCGGTGCTGGGCGATGCCGGACGCCATGCCCGCGCAGCGGTTTCGGCTGGCGCGCTGCCGCTGGGCGTTGCGGTCGAGATCGACGCGATCTTCGAGCTGGCCTGAGCCATGCCTACGCTGCCCGCCGCCTTTCTCGACCGGCCCATCGCCCATCGCGCGCTGCACGATGCCGCATCAGGCCGGCCCGAGAACTCCGTCGAGGCGATCGGCGCGGCGGTGGCGGCGGGCTACGGCATCGAGATCGACCTTCAGCTCTCCTCCGATGGCGAGGCGATGGTCTTTCACGATTACGACCTGGCGCGCCTGACCGCCCAAAGCGGCCCCGTGCGCCAGCGCAGCGCGGCGGAGCTGGGCACGATCGCGCTGCGCCACGGTCAGGCCGGCATCCCGACACTGGCGGAGGTACTGGCGCTGGTGGCGGGCAAGGCGCCGCTGCTCATCGAGTTCAAGGATCAGGACGGCGCCATGGGCCCGGATGTGGGTGCGCTGGAACGCGCGGCTGTGGCGGCGCTCAGCGGCTATGACGGGCCGGTGGCGCTGATGTCCTTCAATCCGCATTCAGTGGCGGCGCTGGCCCGGCTGGCGCCCGATCTGCCGCGCGGGCTCACGACCTGCGCCTTCACGGCGGAGGATTACCCGACGCTGCCGCCCGCCACCCGCGAACGGCTGCGCGGCATCCCGGATTTCGAGCGCACAGGTGCGAGCTTTATCAGCCATCACTGGCGCGATCTCGACAATCCGCGCGTCACCGCGCTGCGCGCCGCCGGCACGCCGGTGCTGTGCTGGACGATCCGCACGCCCGCCGAAGAGGCGCAGGCGCGAAAGGTCGCACAGAACATCACATTCGAGGGCTACGCCGCTTGATCCCCGGCGCATGCAGGCCAGATTAGAGGCAGGCAGGGAACACCCACGCATGACAGATCAAAGCTCCGGCGCCACCATCGCCGTCAATGTCCTGACGTCGCTCGACCAGATCGCGCAAAGCGACTGGGATGCCTGCGCCTGTCCCGAGGTCGCGGATGGCGGGCGTCCGCAGGATCCCTTCACGACCTGGCGCTTTCTGCACGCGCTGGAGGCATCGGGATCGGTCGGGCCGGGCACCGGCTGGGAGCCGCGCTATCTGACCGCCGAGGCCGATGGCGAGATCATCGCCGTGGCGCCGCTCTATGCCAAGGGCCACAGCCAGGGCGAATACATCTTCGATCACTCCTGGGCGCATGCCTATGAGAACGCAGGCGGCGAGTACTACCCCAAGCTTCAGATCGCCGTGCCCTTCACCCCCGCCACCGGCAGGCGCTTTCTGAGCAAGCCGGGGCAGGACGTGGCCGGCATGTCGGCGCTGGTGCAGGGGGCGGCGCAGTTCGCCGCACAGAACGGGCTCAGCTCGCTGCATGTCACCTTCTGCACCGAGGCCGAGGCCATTGCCGGCGAGCGCATGGGGCTTTTGCGGCGGGTGACGCAGCAGTTTCACTGGGAAAACCACGATTACGCGGATTTCGACGCCTTCCTCGCCAGCCTCAGCTCGCGCAAGCGCAAGAACATCCGCAAGGAACGCCGCACCGCCCACGATTTTGGCGGCTCCATCCGCATGCTGACCGGCGACGAGATCCGGCCAGAGCACTGGGATGCGTTCTGGCATTTCTATCAGGACACCGGCGCGCGCAAATGGGGCTCTCCCTATCTGACGCGGGCGTTTTTCGAGATTGCCCATGACACGCTGCGCGACGATATCGCGCTGGTCATGGCAGAGCGCGACGGGCATTACGTGGCCGGGGCGCTGAATTTCATCGGACGCCAGGCGCTTTATGGCCGCTACTGGGGCTGCGTCGAAGATCACCCCTGCCTGCATTTCGAAGCCTGCTATTATCAGGCCATCGACTTCGCGATCCGCCATGGGCTGGCACGGGTCGAGGCCGGGGCGCAGGGCGAGCACAAGCTGGCGCGCGGATACCTGCCGGTCGAGACCCACAGCCTGCACTGGCTGGCCGATCAGGGTTTTGCCAAGGCGGTGGCGCGCTATCTAGAGGAAGAGCGCCGCGCGGTGGGAGAAGATATCGAGATTCTCACCGCTTACGGGCCCTTCCGCAAAGACCACAGGGAAGAACAGGAATGACCGAAAAACTCTCCGATACCGCACGAGCCACCATTCTCGCCCCGCTGCTTGAGAACGGCTGGGAGATGCTCGAAGACCGCGACGCGATTCACAAGCGCTATGTCTTCGAGGATTTCACCGAGGCGTTTTCCTGGATGACCCGCGCCGCGATGTGGGCCGAAAAATGGAACCACCACCCGGAATGGACGAATGTCTACAAGACCGTGGATGTGGTGCTGTCGACCCACGATGTCGACGGGCTGTCTTCGCTCGACGCCAAGCTGGCTCGCAAGTTCGACTCTCTCTGAGCAGCAGTGGCCCCGAGCGGATGGGCAGCCGCTGCCCATCCTGACACGCTGGCAGGCGTTCAGAACGCCTGCGCCGCCGCCACCGCGCGTTTCCAGGCGGCGTATTTCTCCTCGCGCGCCGCATCCTCCATCGCCGGATCGAACTGACGTTCCAGCGCCCAGGTCTCGGCAAAACCCGCCATGTCGGGATAGATCCCCGCGCGCTGCCCGGCTAACCACGCCGCGCCCATCGCCGTGGTCTCAAGCACCTGCGGCCGGTCCACCGGCGCGCCGGTGATATCGGCAAGGAACTGCATCGCCCAGTCGCTGGCGCTCATACCGCCATCGACGCGCAGCGCGGCCTCGCCGGCCCCGGACCAGTCCGCATGCATCGCCTCCAGCAGGTCGCGGGTCTGATAGCCCACGCTCTCCAGCGCCGCGCGGGCGAATTCCTGCGGCCCGCTGTTGCGCGTGAGGCCAAAGACCGCGCCCCGGCATTCGGCGTTCCAGTAGGGCGCGCCGAGCCCGGTGAAGGCCGGCACCAGCACCAGCCCCTGTGACGCGTCCGCCGCCTCCGCCATTGCTTGCGTCTCCTTGGCATCGCGGATGATGCGCAACCCGTCGCGCAGCCATTGCACCACCGCGCCGGCGATGAAGATCGAGCCTTCAAGCGCATAGGTGCGCTTGCCGTCGAGCTGGTAGGCGATGGTCGAGAGCAGCCGGTTCTGCGAGGTCACCAGCTCCTCGCCGGTGTTGAGCAGCGCGAAACAGCCCGTGCCGTAGGTGGATTTCAGCATGCCGGGGCTGAAACAGGCCTGCCCGATGGTCGCCGCCTGCTGGTCGCCGGCCACGCCCAGGATCGGGATCTCGGCGCCGAAGAGATCCGCCCGCGCCATGCCGAAATCGGCGGCGCAATCCTTGACCTCGGGCAGCATCGACATCGGGATACCCAGCATCTCGCACATGGTCGAGGACCAGCGCCCCTTGCGGATATCGTAGAGCATCGTCCGCGCCGCGTTGGTGGCGTCGGTCACATGGGTGTGGCCTTCGGTGAGATTCCAGATCAGCCAGCTATCCACCGTGCCAAAGGCCAGCTCGCCGGCCTCGGCGCGGGCGCGGGCGCCCTCCACATGATCGAGGATCCAAGCCACCTTGGTGGCGGAGAAATAGGGATCGAGCAGCAGCCCGGTCTTTTCCGTCACCGTGGGCTCGTGCCCGGCATCCTTCAGCTCGTGGCAGAAGGCCGAGGTCCGCCGGTCCTGCCAGACGATGGCGTTGTGGATCGGTTTGCCGGTCTTGCGGTCCCAGACCAGCGTGGTCTCGCGCTGGTTGGTGATGCCGATCCCGGCGATATCGGTCGCCCGCACGCCGGCCTTTTCCATCACCCCGCGGCAGGTGGCGGCGGTGGTGGTCCAGAGATCCGAACACTCGTGCTCGACCCAGCCCGACTCCGGGTAATGCTGCGGAAACTCCTCCTGCGAGACCGCGACAATCTTCAGCGCCTCGTCGAACAGGATCGCCCGGCTGGACGTCGTGCCCTGGTCGATTGCAAGAATATGGCTCATCGCGGTCCTCCCATTGGTCCTGCGCCCCCGCGATCGCGTCACGGGGGACCGCCCGCTTTGTCACACCGGCGCGCGGACAGGCGCCTCCCGCGCCTCAGACGCTGCTGTCGACGGTTTTTCCGGCACCGCGCGCCTGCATGTAGCTTTGCAGCGCCGCCACCTGCGGCTCCGAGAAATGCAGCCCCAGCTTGGTGCGCCGCCAGAGCACATCCTCGGCGCTGCGGGCGTATTCGCGGTCCATCAGCCAATCGACCTCGGCGGCGGTCAGCGTGGCGCCGAAATCGCGCCCCAGCGCCTCGGCACTCTCCGCATCGCCCAAGAGCGCGCGCGTCTCACTGCCGTAGGTGCGCACAAGGCGGCGCGCCCAGTGCTCGTTGAGGAACGGATAGGCCGAGCGCAGGCTGACCACGAGGCGCGGCCCGCCATTCACCGGAAAATCGCCGCCGGGCAGCGGCACACCCGCCGTCCAGGCGTCCGGCACGTCGCCGAGCTGCTCGGCGATCTTGCCCAGAGCGCTTTCCGCCAGCCGGCGGTAGGTGGTGATCTTGCCGCCGAACACATTGAGCAGCGGCGCGCCGCCGCCCTCGACCTTCAGCGTATAGTCGCGGGTCGCCGCCGTGGCGCTGGAGGCACCGTCGTCATAGAGCGGGCGCACGCCGGAATAGGTCCAGACCACATCCTCGGCGCTGATATCGCGCTTGAAATAGCGGTTGGCGAAGTCGATCAGATATTGCTGCTCTTCGGGGGTGCAGACCGGGCGCGCATCGGGGTCGTGATGCTCGGCATCGGTGGTGCCGATGAGGGTGAAATCCTCCTCATAGGGAATCGCAAAGATGATCCGCCCGTCTGTGCCTTGGAAGAAATAGCATTTGTCGTGATCGTAGAGCTTACGCGTCACGATATGGCTGCCGCGCACCAGCCGCACGCCCTCGCGCACGTTCAGATGCACGGTGGTCTGGATGACATCGCCCACCCAGGGCCCGCCGGCATTGACCAGCATGCGGGCGAAATGCACCGAGCGCTCGCCGGTCTCGGTGTTCTCCACCTCGACCCGCCAGAGATCGCCCTCGCGCTTCGCCGACAGCGCCTTGGTCCGCGTCATGATCTTTGCGCCGCGCGCCTCGGCGTCGCGGGCGTTCAGCACCACCAGCCGGGAATCCTGCACCCAGCAATCGGAATATTCATAGGCCTTCTCGAACCGGTCATCGAGCGGTTCGCCCTCGGGCGTGCCGCGCAGACTCAGCGAACTGGTGCCGGGCAGCAGCTTGCGCCGGCCGAAATCCAGATGGTCGTACATGAAAAGCCCCAGCCGGATCAGCCAGGCCGGACGGCGGCCCTTCATCCAGGGCATGACCAGCGTCAGCAGCTTCGAGGTCGGCGTCTCGCTCTCGAACCGCATGGAAGGGTGATAGGGCAGCACGAAGCGCATCGGCCAGCTGATATGCGGCATCGCGCGCAGCAATACCTCGCGCTCGGCCAGCGCCTCATGCACCAGCCGGAATTCGAAATACTCCAGATAGCGCAGCCCGCCATGAAAGAGTTTCGTCGAGGCCGAGGAGGTGGCCGAGGCCAGATCCCCCATTTCGGCCAGGCTCACCGACAGGCCCCGGCCCGCCGCGTCGCGGGCGATGCCGCAGCCGTTGATGCCGCCGCCGATGATGAAAAGGTCGGTTGGCTTACTCTCGTGCTGATCCGTCACGCATCTCGTCCTTTGGTTCCGTTCTGCGTTTCCCAAGGTATGACAAAGCCCGCCGCATATCGCAACGCGCAGGGCGGATCTCACCATAGACCGGCCTCACAATGCCGGGACAGGCGGCATCCTGGGCCGGTGGCTGGCTTGACAGTCTCCGACCGCCCGCCCATGAAGCCTGGGGCAAAGGGAGCGAAAGGCAAGTCTTATGGCGAAAGAGAAAGAGGCGGGCGGGTTTCTGGAAACCGTCAAGACGGTGGTCTATGCGCTGCTGATCGCGGGCGTGTTCCGGACCCTGTTCTTCCAGCCTTTCTGGATCCCCTCCGGCTCGATGAAGGACACGCTGCTGATCGGCGATTTCCTCTTCGTCAACAAGATGAGCTACGGCTATTCCTACGCCTCCTGCCCCTCGATCCGCCTGCCCGCCATCGGCATTGACATCGACGCAAAAGATGTCTGCGGCTGGCTCGGCGGCGACAACGAGCGCCTGTTCGGCTCCGAGCCCGAGCGCGGCGATATCGTGGTCTTTCGCCACCCGGTCACGGGCCGCGATTTCATCAAGCGGCTGATCGGCCTGCCGGGCGACCGCATTCAGGTGAAGAACGGGCTGCTCTACATCAATGACGAGCCGGTCGAGGTCGAGCGCAACGGCACCTTCACCGAGATCGCTGAACCGCAGGGCCCGCAACAGCTGCGCCCGCGCTGCGAAAACGGCCCCGTGGGCACCGGCGGTGTCTGCGAAAAGTCGCGCTGGACCGAGACGCTGCCGAACGGCAAGACCCATGATATTCTGAACATCGCGATGCAGGGCTCGGACAATACCCGCGTCTACACGGTGCCCGCCGGCAACTATTTCATGATGGGCGACAACCGCGACAACTCGTCCGACAGCCGCGTGCCCAATGCTGCCGGCGGCGTCGGCTTCGTGCCCTTCGAAAACCTCATCGGCCGCGCGAACCGGGTGGTGTTCTCTTCCGCCGGACGTTCCATGCTGTTCTTCTGGACCTGGCGCGCCGACCGTTTCTTCCACAAGCTGCAATGAAGCGCTCTGCCGAGATAGAAGCGCTCGAGGCGCGTCTCGGCCTGCGTTTCGAGCGGCCCGACCTGCTGCGCCGGGCGCTGACGCATTCCTCTATGTCGGCGCCGGGCCGCGAGGACAACCAGCGGCTGGAATTCCTCGGCGACCGGGTGCTCGGGCTGGTGATGGCCGAGGCGCTGCTGGCCGGTGACCGCAAGGCCTCCGAAGGCCAGCTCGCGCCGCGCTACAACGCGCTGGTGCGCAAGGAGGCCTGCGCCGAGGTGGCGCGCGAGGTCGATCTGGGCGCGGCGCTGAAACTCGGGCGGTCCGAGATGATGTCGGGCGGGCGGCGCAAGATGGCGCTGCTCGGCGACGCGATGGAGGCGGTGATCGCCGCGGTCTATCTCGATGCCGGGTTCGACGCGGCCAAGGAGATGATCCTGCGGCTCTGGGGCGACCGGGTCGCGCAGGTCGAGGCCGATGCGCGCGACGCCAAGACCTCGCTACAGGAATGGGCACAGGCACGCGGCATGGCGCCGCCCTCCTATGTCGAGACCGAACGCTCCGGCCCGGATCACGCCCCGGTCTTCACCATCGAAGCGCGGCTGGAGAGCGGTCAGACCGCGCAGGCCACCGCCGGCTCAAAGCGCAAGGCCGAGCAACAGGCGGCGGCGGCGCTGCTCAACAAGGTTGGCAAGGGTGACTGACCGCAGCGCGGCCTCCGGCAGCAACGCGCTGGGAGCCCTGTTCATGATCGTCGCCATGACGCTCTTTGCCGTCGAGGACGCGCTGTTCAAATCCGTCGCTCCGGGCCTGCCGCCCGGCGAGGCGACGCTGATCTTCGGCCTCACCGGCACCTGTCTCTATGTCTGCATGACGCTTTTCGCGCGCGAGCCGGTGCTGCACCCGGCGATCCTGCACCGCCCGCTGCTGATCCGCACCGGGTTCGAGATCGTCGGACGGCTGTTCTTTGCCCTGTCGCTGGCCTACACGCCGCTTTCGGTCACCTCCTCGATCCTTCAGGCGGCACCGCTGGTGGTGACGGCGGGCGCGGCCCTCATCCTGCAAGAACATGTGGGCGCGCGGCGCTGGATCGCCATGGCGGTGGGCTTTCTGGGCGTGCTGATGATCCTGCGCCCCACGCCCGAGGCGTTCCGCGCCGACGCGCTGCTGGCGGTGGCGGGGATGATCGGCTTTGCCATGCGCGATCTCTACACCCGCGCCAGCCCGCCCGCCGTGTCCACAAATCAGCTCGGCGTTCTGGGCTTTGCGGTGATCATCGTCGCGGGGCTGGCCATGCTGCCCTTCGACCCCGCCCCGCCGCGCCTGCCCTCTGGCACCGAGCTGGCTCGGCTGCTGCTGACCGGGCTGGTGGGCGTCACCGCCTATACCGCGCTGACGCGGGCCATGCGCACCGGCGAGGTCTCGGTGGTGGCGCCGTTCCGCTATTCGCGACTGCTGGTGGCGCTGTTCTTTGCCTTCCTGTTCTTCGGCGAGCGCCCGGATCTCTGGACGCTGGCGGGCGGTGCGCTGATCGTTTGCAGCGGCATCTACACGCTGATCCGCAGCGGGCGCATGCCCTCTGGTCCGGAGGGACGCAATGGGGTAAAGCGCTCGGATCACCGCAGCGGGAAACGCCCATGACCACACGCGCCGGATTCGTCGCCCTTATCGGAGAGCCCAACGCGGGCAAATCCACCCTCACCAACCGCATGGTGGGGGCCAAGGTGAGCATCGTCACCCACAAGGTGCAGACCACCCGCACCCGCATTCGCGGCGTGGCGATGGAGGGCGAGAGCCAGCTGGTCTTTGTCGACACGCCCGGCCTTTTCAAACCGCGCCGCCGGCTTGACCGCGCCATGGTGGCGGCGGCCTGGGGGGGGGCGGCGGATGCCGATATCATCGTGCTGCTGGTCGAGGCGCATCGCGGCGTGACCGAAGGCGTGGAGCGCATTCTGGAGGGGCTCGCCGATCTGCCCAAGGGCCGCAAGGTGGCGCTGGCGATCAACAAGATCGACCGGGTCGAGGCCCCGGCGCTGCTGGCGCTGACCAAGGAGCTCAACGACCGCTACGCCTTTGCCCAGACCTTCATGATCTCCGCCGAGCGCGGCCACGGGGTCGAGGCGCTGCGCAAATGGCTGGCCGAAGCGCTGCCCGAAGGCCCCTGGCTTTACCCCGAGGACCAGATCGCCGATCTGCCCATGCGGATGATCGCCGCCGAGATGACCCGCGAAAAGCTGACCCTGCGGCTGCATCAGGAGCTGCCCTATCAGCTCACCGTCGAGACCGAGAACTGGGAAGAGCGCAAGGACGGCTCGGCCCGGATCGACCAGATGATCTATGTCGCCCGCGACGGCCACAAGGGCATCGTGCTGGGCAAGAAGGGCGAGACCATCAAGGCGGTGAGCCAGGCGGCGCGCACCGAGATCGAGGAATTCCTCGGTCGCAAGGTGCATCTCTTCCTACAGGTGAAGGTCCGCGAGAACTGGCTCGAAGAGGCCGAGCGCTATTCCGAGATGGGGCTCGATTTCAAGGACGGCAACTGAGCCCATGGCCCGGCTGACCACGCGGTTCTGGGTCGACGCCTATCTCGCGCGGCTGTCGTTCCAGAACATCCCTGCCTATGTGACCGCCCATGGCGACGACACCGCCGGCGCGGTGCTGGTGAAACTCGCCACGCTCGACGGCAGGGCGCGCGCCTTCACGCGCGGTTTCGACCTGATGTCGGGCGAACGGAAATGGACCGAGCTCGCCGCCGGTGACGAGCGCGAGGTCGATGCCTCGGTTGCGAAACAGCGCAGTTTCGACCCGGATCTCTGGGTGATCGAGGTTGAGGACCGGCAGGGCCGGCATCTGCTCGACGAGGACGGGCTGAGCTAACGCAGCACCGCCTCGATATGTGCCCAGACCGGCTGATCGGGGATGTGCAGGCGCAGCGCGTCGCCCAGATGCAGCGCGCCTGGGCGCTCGACCCAGGCCACCACCCCGCGCCGTCCCGCCGCCGCCGGCTTGAACCGCGCCCCGATGCCCGCATGCTCCTGCTCGATCTCGCGCCCGGGCAGCACGCAGGGGCGGTTTTCCATATCCACCGCCAGCGTCACCCCGTCCGGCCCCTGCAAGCGCGACGAGGGCGGGATATGCGAGAAATCCGGCAGCCCCTCGACCACCACCGTGGCGCCTAGCCATTCCGGCTCCAGCGTGGCGAGCCCCACGCGTTCGGCGATGGCGGCGATCTCCTCCATCGACATCATCGAGATCTGCCGGCTGTTGCGGATCATGGTGCCGCGCGGATGCTGCTTGAGCACGCGGCTGCACGAGGCGCGGGTGAGGCCCGAATGCCGCTCGCCCACCGGCCCCTCAAAGCCGAGCTCCAGCCGCTCGACCGCCTCCGAACGCAGCCCCTTGCCGGCCTCGGGCACGCGGCCCAGCCAGCGGATCGTGGCGTGAAAATCGGTGGGTTTCAGCGCGGGCATGGGCGGCATCTCCTCATCGTTCTGCGAACTCTGCGCAAAGCGCCGCGCGGCGCCAACCCGCATCGCGAGCATTAACGATTAAATTGCGGTGATCTCTGGAAAATCCGGGCGCCACGCCTCAGCGCGTGACGGTGAAGAACATCCGCCGGAACGGGAAGAGCACATGCCCGTTCGGCTGCACCGGATAGGCGCTGCTGATCACGTCCTCATAGGCCACGTCCAGCCGCGCCTGTTCCTCGGCGGAGAGCGGCGCCTTGATCGGGCGGGTGAAGGTCGCATCGGTAAAGCGCCGGACCGGATGCCCGGTGCCGTCGGGCGCCAGCTCCTGGTAATATTCGGTCTCCCAGAGCGAGACCTGCCCCAGCGGGCTCAGGATGCGGTGATATTCGGCGGGCAGCAGCACGCCGGGCAGCTTGCCGGTGTCGACGCGACCGGGAAAGAACTCCTCGGCCAGCGACAGCCAGAGCCGGTGCGAGGGCGCGTTGTTCTGATGCGGCACCTGCACCGCCAGCGTGCCGCCCGGCGCCAGCAGCCCGACGAGCTGCGGCAGCAGCGTCTCGTGACCGCGCAGCCATTGCAGCGTGGCGTTGGAAAAGATCAGCGCCGGCGGCGTTTCGGGGCGCCAGGTGGCGACATCCGCCTCGACAAGCGCGTCATAGGCGCCGGTCGCGCGCGCCTCCTCCAGCATGGCGGGGCTCAGATCGACGCCGGTCAGCCTGCGCCCGAGCTGTTTCAGCGCCGGTCCGACCGCACCGTTGCCGCAGCCCAGATCCACCACCTCGCCCTTGGGCAGCGGGCCGACGCTGCGCAACAGGTCGATGGCGGGGCGCAAACGAAGACCCCGGAATCTGCCATAGAGTCCGGGGTCCCAGTCGTTCTGCGATGTGCCGCTCATGCGGAGGGCTCAGGCTCCAGCCCGCCTTCACCGGCGGGTTTCGCCTTGGGCTTGGTCTTGGGAATGGCGGTGACGCTGGGCGTGTCGTCATCGGATTCCGTCCCGGCATCGTCGCCGGAATGCGGCGGCTCGCCGCGCATCACCCGCTTGATCTCCTCGCCGGTCAGGGTCTCGTATTCGAGCAGACCCTTGGCCAGACGCTCCCAGTCTTCCTGACGCTCGATCAGGATCTGGTAGGCGCGTTCATAGGCTTCCTGGATGAAGCGGCGCACCTCGTCCTCGATCAGCTCTTTGGTATGCGCCGAAACCGAGAGGCCGGCCGTGTTGCCCTGATAGCCCTCATGCGCTTCGGAATAGTCGATATTGCCGATCTTGTCCGACATGCCCCAGCGCAGCACCATGGCGCGCGCCAGCGCGCTGGCCTGCTGGATGTCGCCCGCCGGGCCGTTGGAGACATTGGGCTCGCCGTATTTGATGATCTCGGCGGCCTTGCCGGCCATGGTCATGGCGAGCTTTTCCTCGCACTCGGACTTGTGCCAGTTCAGCCGGTCGATCTCGGGCAGCGAAACCACCATGCCGAGCGCCCCGCCGCGCGGAATGATCGTCGCCTTGTAGACCGGGTCGCATTGCGGAAGGGTCAGCCCTACCACGGCGTGGCCGGCCTCGTGATAGGCAGTCTTTTCCTTCTGCTCGGGGGTCAGCACCATGGAGCGGCGTTCCGCGCCCATCATGACCTTGTCCTTGGCGTTCTCGAAATCTTCCATCGTGACAAAGCGGCGGCCCACACGCGCGGCCATCAGCGCTGCTTCGTTCACCAGATTGGCGAGATCCGCGCCCGAGAAACCGGGGGTGCCGCGCGCGATGATGCGCAGATCGACATCCGGACCCAGCGGGGTCTTGCGGGCATGCACGCCGAGGATCTTCTCGCGACCCTTGATATCGGGATTCGGCACGGTGACCTGACGGTCAAAACGACCGGGGCGCAGCAGCGCCGGGTCGAGCACGTCGCGGCGGTTGGTGGCCGCGACGATGATCACGCCCTCGTTGGCCTCGAACCCGTCCATCTCGACCAGAAGCTGGTTGAGGGTCTGTTCGCGCTCGTCATTGCCGCCGCCATAGCCCGAGCCACGGTTGCGGCCCACGGCGTCGATCTCGTCGATGAAGACGATACATGGGGCGTTTTTCTTGGCCTGCTCGAACATGTCGCGCACGCGGCTGGCGCCGACACCGACGAACATTTCCACGAAGTCGGAACCCGAAATGGTGAAGAAGGGCACGCCGGCCTCGCCCGCGATGGCGCGCGCGAGCAGCGTCTTACCGGTGCCCGGAGGGCCCACCAGCAGCGCACCCTTGGGGATCTTGCCGCCGAGGCGGGAGAATTTCTGCGGATTGCGGAGGAATTCGACGATCTCCTCCAGCTCTTCCTTGGCCTCATCGATGCCCGCGACATCGTCGAAAGTGACACGCCCGTGCTTTTCGGTCAGCAGCTTGGCCTTGGATTTGCCAAAGCCCATGGCGCCGCCTTTGCCGCCGCCCTGCATCCGGTTCATGAAGTAGATCCAGACGCCGATCAGCAGCAGGAAGGGCAGCAGGCTCAGCAGGAAGGCCTGGAAGCCCGATTGCTCCTGCGGATCGGCGCGCACGATCACGCCCTTGTCGATCAGCATGTCGGTGACCTGCGCGTCCTCGGGTTTGACCGTGACGAAATCGGTGCCGTCGCTGCTGCGGTAGCGGATCTGTTCGCCGTCGATCGTGACCGAGCTGACATTATTGTCATCCACGGCCTGAACGAAATCGGAATAGCTGATTTCGCGGCTCTGCAATGTGCTGCCGCCACCCGAGAACAGGTTGAACAGCGCCAGGATCAGAAGGAACAGGACCACCCAGAAGGCGATATTGCGTGCGTTGCCCAAGGAATGCCTCCAAACATGCGTCGCGCGCCCGGGCCCGGACGCGATGGTCCTAACATAAGGATCGGGCGCGCCGGTTCAATGCGAAAGAAGGAAGGATGGGAAACCCAATGCTTCCCGCCCCATGGGCCAGAGCGCCGTTGTCCCCCCCGGTCCGAGCCCCAGCGCGTCGCAGGCGACGAGCCTGTCGCCGTCCCAGATTGCGGGCAGCGCCCGCGCCACCGCATGGGCCGGGCCGGGCTCGCGTGCCTGCCCTGCCTGACGCCAGCCCTCCTCGCCGAGAGCCCGGATCTCGCAGCCGGCGAGATCCTCATGGAAAACCCGCCACTTGCCGTCCCAAAGCACCTGTGACGACACCGGCGCGCGCAGCTCGGCAACGGCGGCATATTCACGGAAAAAACGGATCTCCTCGCGCCCGGTGCGCGCTTCGCAGCCCAGCAGCGTGCCGACCCCGCCAGAGAGCAGCCGGTCGAGCAGCGCCTCGAGCGGCGCGGCGCGCGGGCGGTATTCCGCTGAGGCGATGAATTGCAGCGACGCGGCAAGCAGCCGCAGCTGGGTGTCGCGGTCGAGCGCTTCGAAACCGCTGCGTTCGAGGACCATCTCGCCTGTCGCCACGTCAAGATGCCCGCAGCTCGCCCAGGCCTCTGCCGCGCGCGCCTTCAGCGCATCGCGCGCCCGCGCCATCCGGCCCGCCGTAGCCGCCAGCCCCTCTGTATCGAGACCGTGGGGCGCAAGCTCTGCCAGCAGCCGGCGGATCCGGGCGCGGTCGTAGCGCGGATCCTCGTTGCTGGGATCCTCCACCCAGCGGCCCTTGAGCACACGCAGGTAGTGGCGCAGCTCTTCCCGCCCCATGTCGAGGCAGGGCCGGACGATCTCGAACCTCTGCGGATCGCCGCCCGCGGGCGGTCTGGCGCCGTCGATCTCTTCCGGCGCAAGCGCGCGCTGCGGTTCGGGCTGGTGGATCTGTCGCATCGGCGCCATGGCGGAAAGCCCATCGACGCCGGAGCCGCGCGCCAGCCGCATCAGGAAGGTCTCGGCCACGTCGTCGCGCGTATGCGCCAGCAGCACATGCCCGATGCGGCCGCGCCAGCGCCCGATCATGTCGAGCCGCCCGCGCCGCGCCGCATCCATCAGATTGCCCTGCCCGTCCCAGCGCCAGTGCAGCACCGCATGCGGATGGCCGAGCTCGGCGCAGGTCTGGCGCACCAGCGCGGCCTCACTGGCGGCCTCGGGGCGCAGCCCGTGATCCACGGTGACCACCCAGAGCGTCACACCCCAGGTATGGGTCCAGTTATGCGCCAACGTCAGCATCGCCATGCTGTCGCCGCCGCCCGAGACGGCGAGCACGATATCGGTTGGAAAATCGGGACCCAGCGCCGCGCCCATGGCATCGGCGAAACGCTGGTCGAGGCTGGGCGTCACGGGCAGTTGAGGCGGCTCCGCTCGGCCTGCGCCTCTGCCACCGCGTCGCTGCCGGGGTAACGCGCCGAAACCTCGGCCAGCGTGACGCAGGCCTCGTCGGTGCTGCCGAGCGCCCCCAGCGAGGCGCCCAGGCGCCACAGAGCCTCGGGGCCGGCCTCGCTTTCGGGATAGCCGGCATAGGCGTCGAGAAAACGGCGCGCGGCTTCGCGGGTGTTGCCCATCTCGCTCAGGGCGCGGCCCTCGCCGACCAGCGCCGAAGGCTCTAGCGGACTGCCGGGAAAGGTCTCGCGGAAGGCCGCAAACTGGTTCGCGGCGCCTTGAAAGTCACCGGAGGCGAGCGCCTCCTGCGCCCGCCGGTAGTCTGTCTGTTCGCCGATGGCGAGTTCCGCGCCGCCCGAGGGCAGCGTTTCGGGGGCCGGGCTCGGCGCGGGCGCCGGCGCGGACGAAGCGCTTTCGCCCCCCAGCAGCGGCGTGTCGCCCAGTGTGCCGATGTCGCAGGAGGGCTCCAGCTCGCAGAGGCGGAAGTTCAGATCGCCGATCCGGTTGCTGCCGTCGCTGACCACCCGGTCGATGCGGTGCTGCAATTCCTCGGTACGGGCGGTGAGGCGCTGAAGCTCGGCCTCGATGGTATTGACCCGGTCGAGCGTGCCGCCGCTGACCTGCACATCGCGCAGGCCGGTGGTGTTGAGCTCCTGCTTGAGCCGCAGCAGTTCCGTCGTCAGGACCGAAAGATCCTGACGGATATCGGCCAGCGTCTCGGTACTCTGCGCCTCGGCGCTGCTGACGACGGCGAGGCTCAGGCTCAGCGCGAGGGCGGCGAGGCGCATGCGCGTCAGCTCCCGAGACCCATCGAGATCACGGTGACCGCGCGCCGGTTCTTGGCGTAGCAGGCCTCTTCCGAGCAGATCTCGACCGGGCGCTCCTTGCCGTAGCTGACAAAACGCAGGCGGTTCGCGGCGACGCCCTTGGAGATAAGGTATTCCATCGTCGCATTGGCGCGGCGGGCGCCCAGCGCGATGTTGTATTCGCGGGTGCCCTGCTCGTCGGCATGGCCCTCGATCACCGCGAGGAAATCATTGTTGGTCATAAGCCATTGCGCCTGCGCGTCGAGCGTGGCGCGTGCCTCGGGGCTGAGCGTCGACTGGTCGACGGCAAAGAAGACCCGGTCGCCAACGGTCTGGCTGAAATAGGCCGGCGAGGCGGGGTCGTTGGCGCTGCCGGGCACGATGCCGCCATTGGCACCGGCACCGGCGCCGTAGCCCGCGCCGGCCTCACCGCCGAAGCGGTCGCCATTGGTACAGGCCGCGAGGCCAAGGGCGGCGGCGATGATCAGGGCCTTGGAGAGATATGTCATGAAGCTGTCCTGCTCGAAGATTGCCCGCAGGCTACCATAGGCTGCGGGGCTTGAAAATGCGGCGGAGCGGCAGAGATTTTTCGTCCGAAAAATCTCTCTGCCCCGGGTTCGGGCGCCGAAAAATCTTCGTACGAAGATTTTTCCGGGCACCGCGTGTCATTGCAGCGGCCCCCAGCTCGGATCCGAGGCGCCGTCGGGGGTGCGCACGCGGGTGAGTTTGCGCCCCGCCACATCCACCGTGTAGAGCGACGAGGTGCCCTGCGCGCCCTGGGTTTCGCGCGAGAACATAATCACCCGCCCGTTCGGCGCCCAGGTCGGCCCCTCGTCCAGCCGCGAGGCGGTCAGGAGCCGCTCTTCGCTGCCATCGGTGCGCATCACGCCGATATGGAACCGGCCCTGGTTCTGCTTGGTGAAGGCGATGAGATCACCGCGCGGCGACCAGACCGGCGTGCCGTAACGGCCCTGACCGAAGCTGATCCGCGTCGCCTCGCCGCCGCCGCTCGGCATCACATAGAGCTGCTGCGTGCCCGAGCGGTCGCTTTCAAAGACGATGCGGCTGCCATCCGGCGAAAAGCTTGGCGCAGTCTCGATGGCCGGCGTGAAGGTCAGCTGCTGGGTCGCGCCGCTGGCGATGTCGCGCATGTAGATATCGGTGTTCGACCCGGAGGTCACCGAATAGACCACCCGGCTACCATCCGGCGAAAAGCGCGGCGCAAAGCTCATGACACCGCCGCCCGATTGCAGGATCTGGCTCTGCACCGAGCCCACGTTCAGCACATGCACCCGGGGCTCGCCGGTCTCGTAGCTGGTATAGAGCACCCGGTCGCCATTGGGCGAGAAGCGCGGCGCCAGCACGATGGCGCGACTGTCGGTCAGGTACTGCACATTGGCGCCGTCGTAATCCATGATCGCCAGACGCTTGGCACGCTCGTCCTTGGGGCCGCTTTCCGACACGAACACCACCCGGCTATCGAAATAGCCGGTCTCGCCGGTCAGCCGCGAATAGACCTGATCGGCCACCTTATGCGCCAGCCGGCGCCAGCCGTCGGAGGTCGCGGCAAACTGCATGCCCTGCCCCAGCTCAGTGCCGGCGAACACGTCCCAGACGCGGAACTTCAACGTCACCCGTCCACCCTCTTCGGACACTGCGCCGGTCAGCAGCACCAGCGCGTTGATCGCTTTCCAGTCGGCGAACTGCACCGGGCTCTGGAACGAGGTGATGCGGCTGATATGCGCCTCGCGCGGGATCTCGCGAAAGAGCCCGGTGCCGGTGAGGTCGTCGGCCACCACCCGGGCGATCTGCTGCGCGTATTCCGACGCGCCCGGCGTCTCGGCGACGAAATCGGGCACCGCATAAGCCATGGGCTCGATCGTGCCCTCGGTGATCTCGATCCGAAGCGGACCGTTCTGGGCCTGCGCCGGGGCGGCAAGCGCAAGCGCCGTCACCACCGCCAGACACAGTGCGAGGATATGTTTCATGCCAGAGCTCTCCTTGCCGATCCTGCCTGCGCGTGTCGCGTCTTTGATCCGATGATAGCGCCCGGACAGGGCCCGGACAAAGATTTGCCCAGGATGCGATGGGCGGTTCCTTGCCGGTTGCGGGGTCATCGCAGCCTCATCTGCTCGGGGTTGAAGGTCATCTCAATCTGCTTCCATTGCTGGTATTTCTCCTGCGGAAGATCGTAGCCATTGCCCTGACAGCGCAGGATCGCCCGGCGGGCGGCCTGGAAGGCGGTCTCCGCCGCAGCGCCGCTGCCACCTTCGGACCCGAGCAGCCGCAGACTGGAGGCCACGACCTGACCGGTGGGCTCCATATCCATGCCGATCGTCACGGTCACACCAGCCGCCTCACTGCCCACATCCACGAGCCAGCAGCGCTGCACGGCGACGCGCAGCGCGTCCTGCTCGCCACGGGTCAGCGGCGGCCCGGAGGGCGCATCCGACGGCGCTTCGGCACTGCCGCCGCCCGCCAGCGCCTGGGCGATGGCATCGGCCACGGCGTCCTCCGTCGTGTCGGGCGTCTCGGGGGCCGACGCGGTCTCAGAAGGCTGCGATTGCGTCGTCTCCTCGGGTGCCTCCGGCTCCGGTGCGGGGCGCGCGGCGAGATCGCTCGGGCGGGTGCGCGGGCGCACCGAGCCCGGGGGCGCCGCCGCCGGTGTCTCGGCCTCGGTGACGATCTCGGTCGCGGTCTCTTCGGGCGCGGTGGCCTCCTGCTCTTCCTCCGCGACATCCGGGCTTTCGGCATCGGGCGTCGCGGCCTGCTGGGTCTCTTCGGCCTCGGTCACGTCGGGCTCGGGCGGCGCGACCGGTTCGGCGGCCACGCGCGGCGCCGGACGCGGCACAGGGCGTGGCGCGGTTTCCGGCGCAAAGACCTGCGGCACGGGCTCCGCCGCCGGAGGCACCGGTTCGGGAACGGGCTCCGGTTCCGGCGCGGGGGCCGGTACCGGGGTCGGCGCTGGTTCCGGTGCGGGCTCGGGCGCCGGAGGTTCCGGCTGCGGCTGTGGCTCCGGCGCTGGTGGCTCGGGTGCGGGCGCCGGGGCCGGTTCTGGCTGCGGTTCCGGTTCCGGCTCGGGCTGCGGCGCGGGGTCTGGCTCTGCCGTGGGCTCCGGCGCAGGCGGCGCGTCCGACTCCGGCGACACCTCGGGCGCCTGCGCGGCGCGGGTCATCGCGGCGAATTCCGCCTCCGAGATCACCGAGACATCGGCGACCTCGAATTCCGGCGGGTCCGGACGGAAGACGTTTCCGACCAGCAGCCACAGGATCACCAGGGCATGCACCCCGGCGGATATGAGAAAGCTCTTGCGCAATCAGGCCCCCTCAGCCGCCGTCCGCGCCGTCCATCGCCGGGCCGCCGCTGTCGGTCACGAGCCCGATCGAGGAAAACCCGCCGCGATTGAGCGCGCCCATCACCTGCGCCACGGTCTGATAGGGCACCGCCCCGTCAGCGCGCAGGAAGATACGGTCGTCGGCGCGTTCCACGGCGATGGCGCGCAGCCGGTTGATCAGCTCGTCCATCGGCACTTCGGTGGTCTGGATCATCACCACGCCCTCGGCGGTGATCGTCACCGCCAGCGGCTCCTCGGCCTCGGAGGGCAACGAGCTGGCCGCCGTCTTGGGCAGCTCGACCGGAACGCCGACGGTGAGCAGCGGCGCCGCCACCATGAAGATGATCAGCAGCACCAGCATCACGTCGACCATCGGCGTGACGTTGATCTCGGCCATGGGCTGGCTTCTCGCCCCGCCCCTGCGGCGTCTGCGGCCCCCGCCGCCTCCGCCCGATTTTACAACCCCGGCGCCCATGGATCAGGAATCTAGCTGGCGCGACAGGATGGTCGAGAACTCGTCGGCAAAGGCCTCGTAGCCCGCGATGACGCGATCAGCGTCCGCCGAGAGCTTGTTGTAGAAGATCACCGCCGGGATCGCCGCCACGAGACCCAGCGCCGTGGCAAAGAGCGCCTCGGCGATGCCGGGCGCCACCACGACCAGCGAGGTGTCCTGCTGCTGGGCGATCTCGATAAAGGCATGCATGATGCCCCAGACCGTGCCGAAGAGCCCGACGAAAGGCGCGGTCGAGCCGACCGTCGCCAGCACCGGCAGACCGCGCTGAAGCTCTTCGCTCTCCTTCTGGATCGCCACGTCCATCGAGCGGTCGATGCGGGCATGGGCGCCGGCGATCAGCCCGCCATCGTCGCGATGCGAGCGCCGCCATTCGGTCATGCCGGCAGCAAAGACGCGCTGCGCCCGGCCCTTGGGATCGGTGCCGATCTGATCGTAAAGCTCGTCCAGCGGCTCGCCGGACCAGAAGGCGCGGTCGAACTTGGCAGCCTCGCGCCGGGCCCGGCGATAGCTGACGATCTTTTCGAAAATGATCGCCCAGCCCCAGACCGAGGCCAGGACAAGCAACAGCATGACCAGCTTGACGGTGAGTGTGGCGCGCGCAAAGAGCCCCCACATGGAGAAATCGATCTCCTGCGCGAGCGCAAGGGTTTGTGGATCCATTAGCCTGCTCTTCCTCTCGGGCCTCTGTTATCGAGGCTCTCGTTAGCGGCGAATCTATCCCATTTGCAGGGGAAACGCCAACACATTGGCGTCATCGTGCCGCAGAACGCCGCCTTGGGCGGGGTTTTGCCTGCGCAGCGCCCGAAAGCGTCAGTGAACCCGCCGGCGCAGCTGCTCCGGCAACCGCGTGGGCTGACCGTCGAGATGCATCGCCACCAGCGTGACCTCGGCGGAGAACAGCACCTCGCCGTCGCGCAGCACCATCTGCGACAGCACCAGCCGCACGCCGCCGACCGAGCGCACCTCGGTCTGCACGCTCAGCGTGTCCTCGAACTGCGCCGGGGCGCGGAAATCCGCCTCGATCCGGCGCAGGACAAAGACCACGCCCTCGTTCTCGCGCATCGCGTTCTGGTCGATGCCGAGGCTGCGGACCCAGTCGGAGCGGGCGCGTTCGATGAATTTGAGGTAATTGGCGTGATAGACGATCCCCGCCATGTCGGTGTCTTCGTAATACACCTGTACCGGAAACTCATGCACCATGGGACGCGCTCCGCTTGCCTCGCGCCGCGACCCTAGGCGGCGCGCGAGCGGCATGCAACCCGGCCACCGGCGCCCTTTCCGCCGGCGGCGAAAGCGCTTAAGCCTCGGCACCATGATGACTGCCCTGATCCTCGCTGCGACGCTCGCCACCGGCGCGCTGCTGCTCTGGCCGCGCCTCGCGGGCGCGCCGCTCTGGCGCGCGGCGGTCACGCCGCTGGCCTCGATCATCGGCAGCGGCTTTCTGGTGCTGGGACCGATCCTCGATGCCTCCTATGGCGCCTGGGCGCCGCTGGTCATGGCGGCACTCTGCCTCGTGGCCTACGGGTTCGGCGCCACGATCCGCTTCAACATCGCCCGCCGCGCGGCAGAGGCGCCCCGGACGCAGACCGAAGAGCGGCTGGAGATCCTGGCCTCCTGGGCGCTGGCCTTCGCATACTTCATCTCGGTCGCCTATTACCTCAATCTCTTCGGCGCCTTCGGCATGCGGCTGACGCCCTGGAACGACGCGCTGCATGCGCGGCTGCTGACCAGCGCCATGCTGCTGACCATTCTGGTGATCGGCTGGACAAAGGGCTTTTCGGCGCTGGAGCGGCTGGAGCAGGTGAGCGTCGGGCTGAAGCTGGCGATCATCGCGGGGCTGCTGGCGGGGCTGATCTGGTTCTTTGCCGGCAAGGCGCAGGCCGGAGAGCTGCTGCTCAACCCCGCGACACAGACCAGCTGGGCCGGGCTGGCGCTTGCCTTCGGCCTCATCGTTACGGTTCAGGGGTTCGAGACCGCGCGCTATCTGGGGGCCGAATACGATCCGCCGACGCGGATCCGCGCGATGAAGATCGCGCAGGGGCTCTCGACGGCGATCTACATGATCTATGTGTTGCTCATCGCCTATGTCTTTGCGCCGGGCACCGAGGATCTGAGCGAGACCGCGATCATCGGTCTGATGGCGCTGGTGGCACCGGTGCTGCCGCTGATGCTGACGGCGGCGGCGCTGGCGGCACAGTTCAGCGCGGCGGTGGCCGATACCGGCGGCGCCGGCGGTCTGATCTCCGAGCTGACCGGCGGGCGGCTGCCGCAGCGGCTCTCCTATGCGCTGCTGGTGGGGTTCGGGCTGGCGCTGACCTGGGGGTTCGATGTGTTCGAGATCATCTCGCATGCCTCGCGCGCCTTTGCCGCCTATTATGCGATACAGGCAGGCATCGCCGGCCGGGGCGCCTTTGCGCAGGGGCGCCCGGCAATGGCGGCGGGGTTCGCGGCAATGGCGGCGCTGGGGCTGGCGATCACGGTGTTCGGCACACCGGTGGAGTGAAGTCTCGGGCGGCCGGAGCGGCGGGCAGGATTGCCCATCCTACTCTCGGAACTGCTCGCGTCGCATTCCCAGGCAAACGTGCGGGGTTGGCGTGAACGCCGATGAATCGCAACGGTGGTTCACGCGAGACTGCTCTAAGCAGACGGCCGGTGAGGCCCCGGATCAGGTCCGGGGCGGGTGTGGCGGGATCCGTAGGGTGGGCAATCTGCCCACCATTCCTCATGACCGCATCTTACCGCTTCAAGCTCACCGCCGGTTGCGCAACCAGGCCAGCCGAACGAAACCGCGCTCGACCAGCGCCATGGCGGGCGCCCGCTGCCCCGCCGAGCGGATCGAGAGATCGGTGTCCATGAGCATCCCCAGCGCTGCCTCCAGCCCGTCGGCGGACCAGCCCTGCGCCTGACGCAGCATGCGGTCGCGGCGCGGCCCAAAGAGCGGCGGGCGCAGCTTTTGCAGCCCCGCCTGCGGCCCGCCCGGCGACGAGGCCAGCGCGTACAGCACCCGGAAATGCCGCATCGCCATAATCAGCAGCGTGACCGGCGTGACGCCCTGCCCCTCCAGCCGCTGCACCAGCGGGCCGATCTCGGCGCTGCGGCCCTCGGCCACCACATTCAGCACGTCGTCGAGCTCGGCCTCGATGGAAGCCGGCGCACAGGCGGCGACCTCCTCGGGCGTCAGCGGTGCCGGATCGTCGAGCTTGTAGAGCGCCAGTTTCTCCAGAACCTGCCGGAAATCGCCCGGCTCCAGCGCCCTCCCCAGCGCCTCCAGCGCGTCGAAGGCGGCGCGGTCGATCTGCTCCAGCCCGGCCTTGCTCAGCGCCGCCTCGATCTCCTCGCGGCCCGGAGGGTCGGAATAGATGCCGATGGCCAGCGCGTTGCGGTGCCCCTCGAAGAGCTTGCGCAGCTTCGATCTCGCCGCAAGCTGCCCGGCGGTCACGATCACCTGCGCATCGCCCTCGCGCCAGTCCTCCAGCGCGCGCGAGACGATATCGGCGAGCCCGTCGCCTGCTTCCTCGACAAAGGCCACGCGGGGCCCCGGGAAAAACCCCTGCGCCTTGATCGCGTCGAGCAGCATGGCCGGATCGCGGCGCAGCTCGGCGCCGGAGATCCGGGTGAGCCGCATCTCGGCCTCGCCCTCGGGGCCGACCAGCGCGGCGATGACTTCCTGCCGGCGATGCGCCACGCGCATCGCGTCCTCGCCATAGAGCAGCACGCCGGCGCGCGTCGGATCCGGCTTGCGGAAAAAGGCCTGTGCGTCGCGGCCCGTCAGCTTCATTGCGGCAGCGTATCCGCGTCGAGCAGCAGCCGGTCGATGACCTGATCGGCGAGAATCACCATCAGCCGCCGCTTGGCGTCGCGCTCGGCGGCCTGGGTGGCGGCGGTGGAACCGGTGGCGGAGTAGGAGGTGAAGGCATCGGTGCGCCCGGCAATCAGCGCCTCTTCGCTGCCCGTGGGGCTCAGCACGTAATCGGCGCGGCCGGTCAGCCGGTAGCGCGTTGTCTGCCCGTCGGCGAGCGAGCCGAGCCCGGTCACCCCGGTGGAAATGCTCACATCCAGCGCATAGGGCCCGGCCCCACGGCCCAGCCGCTCTTCGAAGCGGGCGTTGAAATCATAGTCGTAGCGGTCGGCGGGCTCGGACAGCGCCACCGCGTTCAGCAACGCGCCGCCACCGCCCTGCGGCCCGTAGACCGGGGTGAAGCCGCAGCCGGCGAGGGCTGCGAGCGAGAGAAGCAGGGTTCTGCGATCAGGCAACCACATTGACGATCCGGCCCGGTACGACGATCAGCTTTTTCGGTGCGGCCCCGTTCAGGGTCCGCTCCACAGCTTCATGCGCCAGCACCAGTTTTTCAACCTCTTCCTTGGGCATGTCCTTGGGCACGGTCAGCTCGCCGCGCCGCTTGCCATTGACCTGGATCGGCAGGGTCACCGTATCCTCGACGAGCATGGCCTCGTCGGCCACCGGCCAGTGCGCATCGGCAATCAGCCCCTCGCCGCCCAGCATCTGCCAGATCTCTTCGGAGAGGTGCGGTGTCATCGGCGACATGAGTTGCGCCAAGACCTTTGCCGCCTCGCGCTTCACCGCCGTGCCGGCACGCGACTTGGTGAGCGCATTGGTGAAGGCGTAGAGCCGGGCGATGGCGGCGTTGAAGCCGAAGCTCTCGATGCCCAGCGTCACGTCGTGGATGCTCTTGTGCATCTCGCGCAGCAGCGCCTCGTCCTCTTGCGTCGCGGGCACATCGGCCTCGGCGATCTCGGCGCAGGCGCGATAGACGCGCGCGAGGTGCTTGCTGGCGGCCTCGGCGCCGGCGGCGGTCCATTCCACGTCGCGCTCGGGCGGGCTGTCGCTCAGCACGAACCAGCGCGCGGTATCGGCGCCGTACTGGCCAATGATCGCCACCGGGTCGACCACGTTGTTCTTGGATTTCGACATCTTGGCCGAGGGGATGATCTCCACCTCGGTGCCGTCCTCCAGATAGCCCTTGCCGTCCCGCAGCTCGACCGCCTCGGGGTAGTGATAGACCGGGCGGCCCTTGGCATCCTTGGTCTGGTAGATCGCGTGGGTCACCATGCCCTGGGTGAAGAGCGCGTTGAACGGCTCCTTGCATTTCTCCGGCAGGTGGCCGGTGATGTACATGGCGCGTGCGAAGAAGCGCGAATAGAGCAGGTGCAGGATCGCGTGTTCGATGCCGCCGATATACTGGTCGACATTCATCCAGTATTCGGCCTCTTCCATGACGGTGGGCGTCTCGGCGTCCGGCGCGGTGA
Organism: Salipiger abyssi; assembly: GCF_017311415.1. GTDB lineage: Bacteria > Pseudomonadota > Alphaproteobacteria > Rhodobacterales > Rhodobacteraceae > Salipiger > Salipiger abyssi_A. Next base: position 147,612 of record NZ_JAEKIS010000011.1, read on the forward strand.
AGCGGGCGAAATACCAGCTCGAATCCACGAAGGTGTCCATCGTGTCGGTCTCGCGCTTGGCCGGTGCGCCGCATTGCGGGCAGGCGCAGTCGCGCCAGCTCGGGTGCCGGTCGAGCGGGTTGCCGGGCACCGAGAAGTCGATGGGCTTGCCGCCCTCGTCATAGGGGAGCTGGATGGGGAGGTTTTCTTTCTTCTCCGGCACCACGCCGCAGCTTTCGCAATGCACAACCGGGATCGGGCAGCCCCAGTAGCGCTGCCGCGACAGGCCCCAGTCGCGCAGGCGGTATTTGGTGACGCCGTGACCGACGCCATTGGCCTCGCAGAAATCAATCGCGGCTTCTACAGCACGTTCGCCAGTTTGGATTTCTTCGCCTGCGAAGCCTCGTAGATAGAGGACTTCTTCGCTCTTTTGGGGTACAAACGCTGTAGAAACGATCCGCTCGTAAAGCTCATAGGTCGGCGGAAACTGCTCATTTGGGTCGCGAATCTCCTTTTCATACCAGCTAGACTTTTCGAAAAGTTCGTCTGGCAAGTCGTGTTCACGGGCAGCCTCTGGAATACCAAACACTTGGTGGACCGGCAGATTGTATTTTCGGGCAAAATCCAAATCCCGCTGGTCATGCGCCGGGCAGCCGAAAATCGCGCCGGTGCCGTAATCCATCAGGATGAAGTTCGCGATATAGACCGGCAGCTCGACCGCCGTGTCGAACGGGTGGCGCACGGTGATGCCGGTGTTGAGGCCGCGCTTCTCGGCCTTTTCCAGCTCTTCCTCCGACGTGCCCATGCGGCGGCATTCGGCAACGAACTCCGCCACGTCCGCGTTGTCGCGCTCCAGGTGTTTCACCAGCGGATGATCGGGCGAGATGCCGACAAAGCTCGCGCCCATGAGCGTGTCTGGGCGGGTGGTGTAGACCTCGATCCGGTCGAACCCGTCCGGCGCATCGACGGTGGAGAAGGCGAATTGCAGCCCGCGCGAGCGGCCGATCCAGTTGGCCTGCATCAGCTTGACCTTGGCGGGCCAGTCGTCGAGCCCGTCGAGCGCATCCAGCAGCTCGCCCGAGAAATCCGAGATTTTGAAGAACCACTGGGTGAGTTCCTTGCGCTCGACAAGCGCGCCTGAGCGCCAGCCGCGCCCGTTCTCGACCTGTTCGTTGGCCAGCACGGTCATGTCGACCGGATCCCAGTTCACCACGGCATTCTTGCGGTAGACCAGCCCGGCATGCAGGAAATCGAGGAACAGCGCCTGCTGCTGGCCGTAGTAATCCGGATCGCAGGTGGCGAACATGCGCGACCAGTCGAGCCCGAAGCCCAGCGGCTTCATCTGCTCGACCATGGTGTCGATATTGGAATAGGTCCAGTCCTTGGGGTGACCGCCCGAGGCCATGGCGGCGTTTTCGGCGGGCATGCCGAAGGCGTCGAACCCCATCGGATGCAGCACGTTGAAGCCGTTCTGCTTTTTATAGCGCGCGATGACGTCGCCCATGGTGTAGTTGCGCACATGGCCGATATGGATGCGCCCCGAGGGATAGGGGAACATTTCCAGCACGTAGTATTTCGGCTTATCGGCGGTGCGGGTCGCCTTGAAGGTCAGGGCCTTGTCCCAGGCGGCCTGCCATTTCGGCTCGATTGCGGCGGGGTCGTAACGCGACATCAGGTTTCCCTCGGAACGGACGGGTCTCGGGGCGGGGTGATAGGCGCATGGGCGCGTGGCGTCCAGTGCCAGTGTGTCCGGCGGGTGGGTAGGAGGCGATCTATCGGTGAAGAACGCGGGGGCTGGCCTGTTGGAAGGCGTCCCCAAGGTGCAACGAAAGCCAGACCAAACGGCGGCCCGTGGGATGCCGCTCTGCCCTTCGAATCCCTTGCTTTATCCCAGCCACATCCGAAGGACCTCTCAACTCGGCATCTACGTCACCAAAGCGGCGGCCTTCGGCATTGCTTCCAAGCCGGAGACGCGGGGAATACTGTTGGCGTATCTCCGTGGTTGGCAAGCAAAAGCGCCCAGCATCAAGCAATACCATGTGCCCCTGACGCGGTTTCTGTTAGACACAGCTCGAGAGCAACCAGCGCAGTCCATTCATGAAACGAGTGATCATCACCGGGTCAAACGGCACTGGAAAAAGCCACGTTGCCATGCATCTCGCCAAAGCCAGGCCGGACCTGCCTGTGATCTCGTATGAGGCGATCCGCCTGACACGAAACTGGATCAAGAAAAGCCCGGCTGAGATCGAGGCCGCCTTGTCGGCTGTCATCGAAAAAGATGCCTGGGTTCTTGAGGGCGGGCCAAGCCTTCTGGACCATGCGCTTTGGAGATGTCAGGGCGTGATCTGGCTGGACCCTCCAAACCTCGTGCGAGCGTGGCGATTGGCGCTCAGACCTTGGAAGAACCTCGGACGGGCTCGACCGGAACTGCCACCTGGAAATGTGGACTGGCCGCTCCAGCAATACGGTTTCGCGCTTCGGAGTCTCAGAAAGGGCCGTCACTTTCACAACAGGATCGAGACGGCTCTGCGGGCGACCCCGCCTCTCCAGGTCTGGCACTACAAATCTCACCGTGACGTAGAAGCGGCGATTACGGCCATTTCGCATAGCTCGCCGAGAAAGGCCCAGGAAAAATGATCGCCTATGTCACCGTCGGCGCGGATGACCTCGCTCGCGCAAAACGGTTTTATTCCGCATTCCTGCCAGCCCTTGGCTACGGCCTGAAAGAAGGTCCGGAAGGGCTCAGTTTCGCGCTGCCCGCGCATCCAGGCCAGTCTCCCGCACCGCCCGACTTTTACGTCAAGCCAACCTTCGACGGGCGTCCGGCCTCGGCGGGCAACGGGTGCATGGTCGCCTTCGAGGCGCGCAACCAACAGCAGGTTCGCAAGCTTCATGCCGCCGCGCTGTCCGCAGGCGGGTCAGACGAGGGCCAACCAGGCTTTCGGGCCTCTTACGGGCCGCACTTCTATGTCGCCTACCTGCGCGACCCTCAGGGTAACAAGATCGCGCTGTTCTCCAGCGATCCGAACGAACCGGGGCGAGACGGGTAACGCGGGGAACACAGCCGTTCAGCGCATCTAGGAAGATCGGGGGTGCGGCTCGGCGGGTTGGCCTGCCACACCGCAACGGAACGGTGGCCCGGCCCCACGAGAGATGACCCACGAAAGGCTGCCCCTTCTGGCCGACCTTCTGCAAACCCGTCCCTGCGGGCATTTCTGCAACCCGTGCGACGTCATTGCCAACCCCCGCCGGCACGGGCATTGGCCCGCCGGGCATGACATGCAAAAAAGGCACTCAGTCGTTCAGCAAGAACCCGTTTATCATGAAGATCCTCTGTATCCATCAGAATTTCCCCGGCCAATACAAGCATCTGGCGCCCGCGCTGGCGGCAAAGGGGCACGAGGTCGTGGCGCTGACCCCCAAGGTCAAGAAAGCCACCACATGGAACGGCGTCACCGTGCTGCCCTATCAGATCCAGGGCCAGAGCACGCGCGGAATCCATCCCTGGCTGACCGATCTCGAAACCAAGCTGCTGCGCGCCACCAGCTGCTATCGCGCCGCGCTGGCGCTGAAGAAACAGGGATACGCGCCCGACGTGATCCTTGCCCATCACGGCTGGGGCGAGAGCCTGTTTCTCAAGGATGTCTGGCCACAGGCGCCGATGGGGCTCTATTGCGAGCTCTACCATCTAACCACCGACACGTTCGTCGGTTTCGATCCGGAGTTTCAGACCCCATCGCCCGAAACCGATCTGCCACGCATCCGCATGAAGAACATCAACAACCGGCTGCATGAGGAAATCATGGATGCCGGAATCTCGCCGACCGTTTTTCAGGCCGGGACGTTTCCGCCGGAGTGGCGGGAGCGGATCACCGTCGCCCATGACGGCATCGACACCGATCTCGTCCGCGCCGATCCGCAGGCGCGGCTGGAGGTGACGGACGGGCGTGTGCTGACGCGCGACGACGAGGTCATCACCTTCATCAACCGCAATCTCGAACCCTATCGCGGCTATCACATCTTCATGCGCGCCCTGCCCGAGATCCTGCGCCGGCGGCCGAACGCGCAGGTCACCCTGATCGGCGGCGACGAGGTCAGCTATGGCGCCAAGCCGCCCAAGGGAAAGACCTGGAAACAGATTTTCATCGACGAGGTGGTGGACGAGATCTCGGAGGCCGACTGGCAGCGGGTGCATTTCCTCGGTCGCGTGCCCTATGAGCGGTTCCTGTCGATGATGCAGGTGAGCCGGGTGCATGTCTATCTGACCTATCCCTTCGTGCTGAGCTGGTCGCTGCTCGAAGCAATGAGCGCCGAATGTGCGATCATCGCCAGCGACACCGAACCGGTGCGCGAGGCATTGACCGAGGACGAGACCGGCTGGCTGGTGGATTTCTTCGACCACGCGGCCCTGGTGGAGCGGCTCTGCGCACTGCTCGACGACCCCGAAGCGCGGGCGCGGCTGGGCGCCAACGCCCGTGCGCTGGCGCGCGAAAGATACGATCTGAAAACCCGCTGCCTGCCGCGCCATATCGCCTGGGTCGAACAGCTTGCAACGCTCACCCCGCGCAGGCCGCGCGACTGAGCGACGGCATCAGGCGGGAAAGCGGCGGCGCGTCCGGTTCGCAAACGCGACAAGCGTCAGCATCACAGGCACCTCGACCAGAACCCCAACCACGGTGGCCAGCGCCGCACCGGATGTCAGCCCGAAGAGGCTGATTGCGACCGCAACGGCAAGCTCGAAGAAGTTCGACGTGCCGATCAGCGCGCAGGGCGCGGCGATGCGATGCGGCACTTTCAGCGCAAAGGCCGCCGCATAGGCTAGCGCGAAAATGCCATAGCTCTGCACGACGATCGGAACGGCGATGAGCCCGATCACGAAGGGCTGCGCGACGATCACCTGCCCCTGAAGGCCGAAAAGGATGACGACCGTGGCGATCAGCCCGATCACGGAATAGGGTTTGACCCGCGCCTGAAACGCCGTGATCGCGTCGTCATCGCCGAGCCGCCGCCGCGTGACGATGCCGGCCAGCAGCGGCAGCGCGATGAACAGCAGCACCGACAGGACAAGCGTTTCCCAAGGCACCGAGATATCGGTGATCCCCAGCAGCAGCGCCACGATAGGCGCAAAGGCCACCACCATGATCAGATCGTTCACCGAAACCTGCAACAGCGTATAATTCGCGTCGCCCCGCGTCAGCTGCGACCAGACAAACACCATCGCCGTGCAGGGCGCCGCGCCCAGAAGGATCAGCCCGGCGGTGTATTGCGCCGCATCCTCGGGCGCGATCCAGGGCGCAAAGACATGCTCGAAGAACAGCACGGCAAGCGCCGCCATGGTAAAGGGTTTGACCAGCCAGTTGACCGCCAGCGTGATCAGCAGCCCTCTCGGCTGGCGCACCACGTCGCGCAGCGAACCGGGATCGACGCCTACCATCATCGGATAGACCATCGCCCAGATCAGAACCGCCACGACCAGGTTGACGCTGGCGAACTCCGCTGCCGCCACCGCGCCGACCAGGCCCGGCGCGGCGTTGCCGATGACGATGCCCGCGACGATGGCCAGCGCAATCCAGACAGAGAGGTATTTTTCGAAAATGCCCATGTCGCCTCCGCTGTTTCAGCGGCAATAGCAACACTCCATGTCGCTTTGACAACGTCGAAAGTGCAGCCCCGCCCCGCTTTGGGATGCAATGCGTCACGTTCGCTCGGGGCTTGCCCTCGTCGTCAGCGTTTCCGCCTGCCGCCAGCGCTGCGGGCATGAAACCCCGGCGGGCGTTTGGCCACCCAGGCCAGAAAGCGCTGCATTCGGGGATGCGCGCGCAGCGCCTCGGGCGTGTTGTACTCGCGCGCCAGCTCGGCCTCGGTAAAGGTGGCGTGGATCTCGTTGTGACAGATCTGGTGCAGCAGCACGACGGGCCCGCCCTTGCCGCCCTTCAGCTTGGGCACCAGGTGATGCAGGCTCTGTTTCGCCCCGGGCGGGATCGGGCGCAGGCATAGCGGGCAGACAGGGTCGGTCACGGGCGGCTCTTGTGCGACGGGTCTCGGCAGGGCACAAGTCTGGGGCTCAGACGCCGAGGATCAAGGGGAACGCAACGTGCAGACATCGCCGGACACGCCCGCGCTGGTTATCGGCGGCGGCCCGGCGGGGCTGATGGCGGCGGATGCGCTGATCTCGGCGGGTCACCGGGTGCTGCTGGCCGAGGCCAAGCCCTCGCTCGGGCGCAAGTTCCTGATGGCGGGGAAATCCGGGCTGAACCTGACCCGCGCGCAGCCCCTTGGACCGTTCCTTGCCGCCTATGGCGGGGCAGAGGCGGCGCTGCGCCAGATGCTCTCGGCGTTCACCCCCGAGGCGGTACAGGGCTGGGCCGAGGGGCTGGGCCAGACCACCTTTACCGGCTCCACGGGCCGGGTCTTTCCCGAGGTCATGAAGGCCTCGCCGCTCCTGCGCGCCTGGCTGGCGCGGCTCGACGGCATGGGGCTGGAGCGGCACACGCGCTGGCGCTGGACCGGCTGGGACGGCAGCGCCTGCCGCTTCGATACGCCCGACGGGCTGCGCCACATCACCGCCGGGGTCACGGTGCTGGCGCTCGGCGGCGCAAGCTGGGCAAAGCTGGGCTCGGATGGCGCCTGGGCCGGTATCCTCGCGCGGGAGGGCGTGGCGCTGGCGCCGTTCCGGCCCGCCAATGCCGGGCTCTGCGTCACCTGGTCCGAGCATATGCGCCCGCATTTCGGCGCGCCGCTGAAGAACGTGGCCTTCCGCGCCGGCGCCCTGATCTCGCGCGGCGAGGCGGTGATCTCGGCGCGCGGGCTGGAGGGCGGCGGGCTCTACCCCTTGTCACCCGCCCTGCGCGACGGCGCTGCCTTGGAAATCGACCTCGCGCCCGACCTCACGCCCGAAGAGCTGACCGCACGGCTGTCGCGCCCGCGCGGCAAGCAGAGCCTGTCCAACCACCTGCGCAAGGTTTTGAAACTCTCGCCTGCCGCGCGCGCCCTGCTGATGGAATATGCCCGCCCGCTGCCCGATGCGCCGGAGGCTCTGGCCCGGCGGATCAAGGCGCTGGCGGTGCCGCATGACGGGCTGCGCCCGATGGACGAGGCGATCTCCACCGCCGGCGGCGTGCCCTTCGCGGCGCTCGACGAAGCGCTGATGCTGCGCGCCCGCCCCGGCACCTATTGCGCCGGGGAAATGATCGACTGGGAGGCGCCGACCGGCGGCTATCTGCTCACCGCCTGCCTCGCCACCGGGCTCTGGGCCGGGCGCCACGCGGCGCAGCGTCTGGAAGCGCGCTGACCGAAGCGAGGCGCCCCGCAAGAGGCGAGGAGCCGCCCCTGTCGGCTCAGACGCCGGCCTTGCGGCTTTCCTCGAGATAGATCTCGCGCAGCCGCGTCGCCACATCGCCCGGCTTGCCGCTTCCGATGGACTCGCCGTCGATCTCCACCACCGGCATCACAAAGGCCGAGGCCGAGGTATAAAACGCCTCGTCCGCGCCCTGCGCTTCGGCGATGGTAAAGGGCCGCTCCTCCACCTTCATCTGCGCCTCGCGGGCAAAGCGCAGCACCGCCGCGCGGGTGATCCCGTGCAGGATGTCGGTGCCTAGGTTGCGGGTGATGATGGTGCCGTCCTTGACGATATAGGCGTTGTTCGAGGTGCCCTCGGTCACGAATCCGTCCTCGACCAGCCAGGCATCGTCGCAGCCCGCCTTCTTGGCCATCATCTTGCCCATCGACGGGTAGAGCAGTTGCACCGTCTTGATGTCGCGGCGGCCCCAGCGGATATCCTCGATCGAGATCACCTTGATGCCGGTCTTGGCCACCGGGTTCTCCGCCAGCCCGGGCTTGTTCTGGGTAAAGAGCACCAGCGTCGCCTCGCAGGTCTCGGGATCCGGAAAGGCGAAATCGCGGTCGCCCGGCGCGCCGCGGGTGACCTGCAAATACACCATGCCCTCGTCGATGCCGTTCAGCTCCACCAGCTTGCGGTGGATCTCCAGCAGCTCGTCGAACGCCTTGGGTTTGGGCATGTCGAGCTCGGTCAGCGAGCGCTCCAGCCGCGCCAGGTGGCCGTCGAAATCGATCAGCTTGCCGCCCAGCACGCTCGTCACCTCATAGACCCCGTCCGCCATCAGGAAGGCGCGGTCGAAGATCGAGACCTTGGCTTCGGTCTCGGGCAGATACTCTCCGTTCACGTAGACGGTACGGGTCATGATAGGCTCCTTGCGTTTCGATATAAGCACGCCCGGGCACGCTCGGCGCGCGCGGGCTCTGGAATATGTTTGCCCGAGGGTTTGCGGGGCGGCGGGGCGGTGTTCAAGCCATTTCCGCAGCCCGCGCCAGGACAGACGGAAAAATATCGCAAGACGGATTGACCATGAACGTCGTTCAATATACCAAATGAACATCGTTCAAACATGGAGTCACCCCGATGTCCGTCCCGCCCGATCTTGCCCGCTTCGTTCATGAGGCGCTGACACGCGGCCAGTCCCGCGAGGCCATCCATGACAGCCTGCTCGCCGCCGGCTGGACCGAGACCGAGGCGGCACAGGCGCTTGCGGGATGGACAGACACACTGACCGAGGCCGGCCCGGTGCCCCGTCCGCTGCGCTCCTCCGCCGCGAAAGACGCGTTCTTCTACGCGCTGCTCTTCGTGGCGTTCGGCATGGTGGCGGGCAACGCGCTGACGCTGCTCTTCGGCTGGATCAATGTCCAGTTGCCCGACCGGAACAGCGTGCCGGTCTATGCCGTCGGCACCCTGCGCTGGTCGCTGGCGGCGCTGATAGTCTTCACCCCGGCCTTCTGGCTGCTCGACCGCGCCGACGCGCGGGCGGCGCGGACCGATTCCGCCCGCGGCCACGGCGCCATCCGCCGCTGGCTCTCGTCGCTGGCAATGCTGATCGCCGTGGTCACGCTGATGGGCGACGCGCTCTACCTGATCTACACCTTCCTCGATGGTCAGATCACCGCGCGCTTCCTGGCGAAATCCGCCACGGTGGCGCTGATCTTCCTGATGGTGCTGGCCTATTTCCGCCAGGACAGGGCCGGGCGCGCAACCGCGCTGCCCACGCTCATGGGCGCGGCGCCGGTCGCCGTCGCGGTGCTCTCCGCCGCGCTCGCCTTCCCGATCATGGGCGGGCCGGGGCGCGGCCAGATGGAGCAGCGCGACCGCTCGCGCATCGCCGATCTGCGCACGCTGACGCAGGATGTGCTGCTCTGTCTGGAGATTGATCACGAGACGCTCCCGGAAACGCTGGATCCGATGAGCTGCGCGCGCAATCCGCAGCGCCTGACCGGCTTCGCCGCCGGGATCGCGTACCACCGCATCAGCGACACCGCATTCGAACTCTGCACCGAGGTCGAGTTCCCGGCGGCGATCCAGCCATACGGGCTGACGCTGACAGAGAGCACGGCCTGCATGCGGCAACAGACGGAGTGAGCCGGGCGGCTCACCCCCAGAGCGCGGGTTCGGACGGATGCACGCCCGCCGCATCATAAAGCAGCGGCGCTGGCCGGTCCTCGGCCAGCAGCAGCGGCCCGTCGAGATCGGTGAAGGCGGCGCCCTGCGCCAGCAGCACCGCCGGCGCCATGGCCAGCGACGAGCCCACCATGCAGCCGACGAAGATGCCGTAGCCCTCGGCCTTCGCCGCCTCCAGCAGCAGCAGCGCCTCGGTCAGCCCGCCGGTCTTGTCGAGCTTGATATTGACGATGTCGTACTTGCCCTTGAGCGCCGGCAGGCTGGCGCGGTCGTGGCAGCTCTCGTCGGCACAGACCGGCACCGGGCGTTCCATCCCGATCAGCGCATCGTCATCGCCGGCGGGCAGCGGCTGCTCCACCATCGCCACGCCGAGCCGCAGCAGATGCGGCGCGAGATCGGCATAGACCTCCGCCGTCCAGCCCTCATTGGCATCGACGATGATGGTCGCATCCGGCGCGCCGGCGCGCACCGCCTCAAGCCGCGGCATGTCGTCGGGCGTGCCCAGCTTGACCTTCAGCAGCGGGCGAAAGGCGTTCTTCTCCGCCTGCGCGCGCATCTTTTCCGGCGTGTCCAGCGACAGGGTATAGGCGGTGATCTCCGGCCCGGGCTGCGGCAGCCCCGCCAGTTCCCAGACGCGTTTCCCGGCCTTTTTGGCCTCCAGATCCCAAAGCGCGCAATCCACCGCGTTGCGGGCGGCCCCGGCGGGCAGCAGCTCCTGAAGCGCCGCGCGGCTCACATCCGCGGGCAACCCCGCGATCTCCGCCTCGACACTCTCCAGCGTCTCGTCATAGCGCGCATAGGGCACGCATTCGCCCCAGCCGGTCACCCCGTCGCGGGTGACCTTCACCGTCAGCACCTTCGCCTCGGTCCGGCTACCCCGCGAAATGGTAAAAACCTGCGCCAGCCGGAACGTGTCGCGCGTCACTTCGATGCTCAAAGCCCCTGCCCTTTCATCTTTCTGCAAATACTCACCAGCGGCGGCACAGCAAGCGCCGCCGCCCGTGATCGTCGCAACCCTGCCAGCGGGCTCAGTAAGCGGCAACCGCCTCGGCCAGACGCTCGGCGCCATGGCGGAATGGATCGACCGTCGGCAGGCCCAGCTTTGCCTCGACCTCGGCACAATAGGCCGCCGCCTCGTCGTCGCCCATATGCTGGGTGTTGATCGAGACACCGATCACCTTGCAGGCCGGGTTGGCCACCTGCGCCAGCGTCAGCGCGACATCGCGCACCGCCTCGATCGTCGGAAGCTGATAGCCCGGCAGGCCACGCATATGGCTGCGGGTCGGCTCGTGGCAGATCACCAGCGCGTCCGGCTGGCCGCCATGCACCAGCGCCATGGTCACACCGGAATAGCTCACATGGAAGAGCGAGCCCTGACCCTCGATGATGTCCCAGTGGTCGTCATCGTTGTCGGGCGTCAGGTACTCGATGGAACCCGCCATGAAATCGGCGATCACCGCATCCAGCGGCACGCCGTCGCCGGTGATCAGGATGCCGGTCTGGCCGGTGGCGCGGAAACTCGACTTCATGCCCTTCTCGCGCATCGCCGCATCCAGCGCCAGCGCGGTATACATCTTGCCGACCGAGCAGTCGGTGCCCACCGCCAGCAGGCGCTTGCCCTTGCGGGGCTCGCCATTAGCGATCGGGTATTTCACCGACGGGATCCGCACATCGTGCAGGGTGCGGCCGGTCGCCTTGGCGACCGCGGCCAGATCCTCTTCGTCGCGCAGCAGATTATGCAGGCCGGAGGCCAGGTCGAAGCCTTCTTCGAGCGCTTCCACCAGCACCTTTTTCCAGGTCTGCGAGATCAAACCGCCGCGATTCGCCACGCCGATCACCAGCGTCTTGGCACCGGCGGCTTTGGCCTCGGCCAGCGTCATGTCGGGCAGTTTCATATCGGCCTTGCAGCCTTCGAGCCGCAGCTGGCCCACGCAATTCTCAGGGCGCCAGTCCTTGATGCCCTGCGCCACCTTTGCAGCCAGCGGGTCCGGAGCGTCTCCGAGGAAGAGCAGATACGGGGTCTCGATCATTCTAGGGTCCCTGTCGTTTGGAGTCGCGGTATTCTGTCTCGCATGACACGCAAATACGTCGCGAAAACCACCGTTTCACCGGCGATATCGCCGAATTTCCATGCGTTCGCGCCGTGTCGCCGAAGAATCGTGCAAACCCGTCTCAAGATTTCGCCGCAGCGCCGCATCGCAGCCGGATGTTTCTGCTTGCGCAGCATGCCGCAATTTAATAACTCGTGTGGCGAGAAAAATGTAATTTCCTTACTCGACGAGGTGAGTCATGAGCTTTCGCATCCAGCCCGCCGCCCCGGCCCGCCCCAACCGGTGTCAGCTGTTCGGCCCGGGCTCGCGCCCAGCGATCTTCGAGAAGATGGCCGGCTCCGACGCGGATGTGATCAATCTCGATCTCGAAGACTCCGTGGCGCCGTCCGACAAGGATAGCGCACGCGAGAACATCATCCAGGCCATCGGCGATATCGACTGGGGCAAGAAGACCCTGTCGGTGCGCATCAACGGGCTCGACACGCCCTACTGGTACAAGGATGTGGTGGATCTGCTGGAGAAATCGGGCGACCGGCTCGACCAGATCATGATCCCCAAGGTCGGCTGCGCCGCCGATCTCTACGCGGTGGACGCGCTGGTCACCGCCGTCGAGCGCGCCAAGGGCCGTACCAAACCGATCAAATTCGAAGTCATCATCGAGTCAGCAGCCGGCATTGCGCATGTAGAGGAGATTGCCGCCGGCTCCCCGCGCCTTGAGGCCATGAGCCTCGGCGCGGCCGATTTCGCCGCCTCCATGGGCATGGCCACCACCGGCATCGGCGGCACCCAGGAGAATTACTACATGCTGCACGAGGGTGCCAAGCACTGGTCCGATCCGTGGCACTGGGCGCAGGCCGCCATCGTCGCCGCCTGCCGGACCCATGGCGTGCTGCCGGTCGACGGGCCGTTCGGCGATTTCTCCGATGACGACGGCTTCCGCGCGCAGGCGCTGCGCTCGGCGACGCTGGGGATGGTCGGCAAATGGGCGATCCACCCCAAGCAGGTGGCGCTCGCCAACGAGGTCTTCACCCCGTCCGAGGCGGCCGTGGCCGAGGCGCGCGAGATCCTCGCCGCCATGGAAGAGGCCAAGGCCAAGGGTGAGGGCGCCACGGTCTACAAGGGCCGGCTGGTCGATATCGCCTCGATCAAGCAGGCCGAGGTGATCGTGAAACAATCCGAGATGATCGCCGGGCATTGAGACCCATCCCGTCCGCCCGACGGTTTCAGGCGCGGCGCCCCCGGGCCCGCGCCTTTTTCATGCTCGCGCTCAGAGGTCGTCGCGCGGGATGCGCAGCACCTGCCCGGGAAAGATCAGGTTTGGATTGGCGAGGATGTTCTGGTTGGCCTGAAAGATCGGCTGGAAATCCCCGTTGCCATACTGCGCCTGCGCGATGGAAATCAGCGTATCGCCCGGCTGCACCGTATAGGGCTGCCAGCCGGCATAGCCCGGCAGGATCAGCGGCCCGTAAAGCACCGGAACCGTCACGCTCGGCCCGTTCTCGTTGCCGGTATCGTCGGCCAGCGTCAGGAACAGCCGGTTGAGCGTGAATGCGGTGCCCGGCGGGATCTCGACCTGCGCCTGAAACTGCCGCAGCCCCAGCGCACCCACCTGGGCAAAGGAGGTGACCTCGTCATGCCCCTCCGACACGGTGATCGACAGCGTGCCCTCGAAGGCGGCGGCATTGCCGGAGATGAGGATCGTCGGCCCGACGATATCGAAGGGCTGCGGTTGCTGGATGTCGAGCGTCACGGTCATGGGCCACCTCCCTGGCAGGACGGGGCGGCACCGCCCCTCACACACCAGAGTAGCACAGACGCCGCCCAGCCGGATGTCCGGAAAGCCGCACTTGACTCGCCGCGTTCCACTGCCCGACCCTGACGCGGTGAAACGACGTGGCCATTCAGGAGCCCGGTATGTTGAGACCGATTGCCTTTCTGGTCCTTGCGGGCCTCGCCGCGCCCGTCGCGGCGGATGTCTCGCCCTTCCGGACGCCTTCGGACAATGTCCGCTGCTGGATCGGCACCGGCGAGGGACCGCCGGATCTCTCCTGCGAGATCGTCGAGATCAACGGCGCACCGAATGTGGCGCGCCCGGCCTCGTGCAGCGGGCCCTGGGGGCACAAATACGAGCTGCTGTCACATGGCGACGTACGGCTCGAGTGCGGCGCGCCGGTGAAAGGTGCCTCGCCGCCCGGCGTCGATGTGGCGCCCTATGGGGTCTCGTCGGACTGGGGCGGAATCTCCTGCCTCTCGGAACGCAGCGGGCTGCGCTGCCAGAACGTCGACGGGCACGGGTTTCTGCTGTCCCGGCGTGTGCTGAAGGTTTGGTAACATCGCCACCGCCCTGCCCACCGCAACCGCGTCACGCGCGCGTATTGCGCCTGTCATATCCACCCGCTAGAGCGGCGCTCCGGCCAGTGGCGCCGGCGCAGCGAAAGGAGACGCTATGACCCAGTTTACCCTCGGATGGGAAGAATGGCTGGCCCTCCCCGATCTCGGCCTGCCGGCGATCCGCGCCAAGGTCGATACCGGCGCCAAGACCTCGGCCCTGCATGCGTTTGCCATCGAGCCCTTCGGCCCGGCGGAAAAGCCCATGGTGCGCTTTGCCATCCATCCCGATCCGCAGGATCCGGGGCTCGAGATCATCTGTTCCGCCCCGCTGAAGGACCGGCGCGAGGTCACTTCCTCCAACGGCGAGACCGAGCTGCGCTTCGTCATCGAGACGACGCTGAGCATGGGCGAGCGCAGCTGGCCCATCGAGGTCACGCTCACCGATCGCGGCGGCATGGCCTATCGCATGCTGCTCGGGCGCACCGCGCTTGACGAGGAGATGATCGTCGCGCCCAGCCTGAAATACCAGCAGCCGCAGCTTTCCTTCGATGCCTACCGCGCGGCACCGCGCCTCAAGCAGCACCGCCGCGCCCTGCGGCTGGCGATCCTGAGCCGCGAGCCCGGCAATTACTCGACCCGCCGGCTGATCGAGGCGGCGGAGGCGCGCGGCCACACGATGGAGGTGATCGACACCTCACGCTGCTACATGAACATCCGCGCGGTGGGTGGCGAGGTGCATTACGATGGCCGCCGCCTGCCGCATTACGACGCGGTGATCCCGCGCATCGGCGCCTCGGTGACCTCCTACGGCACGGCGGTGGTGCGGCAGTTCGAAAGCCTCGGCACCTATTGCCTGTCGGGCTCGGAGGGTATCACCGTCTCGCGCGACAAGCTGCACGCGCATCAGGTGCTGGCACGGCACCGGATCGGCATGCCGACCACCGCCTTTGCCCGCAGCCCCAAGGATTCCGGCAATGTGATCAGCCTGGTGGGCGGCGCGCCGCTGGTGCTGAAGCTGCTGGAGAGCACCCAGGGCAAGGGCGTGGTGCTGGCGGAGACCAAGAAGGCCGCCGAGTCGGTGATCTCGGCCTTTCAGGGGCTGAAGGCGGATTTCCTCGTGCAGAGCTTCGTCAAGGAGGCGGCGGGCGAGGATATCCGCTGCTTCGTGGTCGGCGGCAAGGTGGTCGCCGCCATGCGCCGCAAGGGCAAGCCCGACGATTTCCGCTCCAACCTGCATCAGGGCGGCACGGCGGAACCGGTGCGTATCTCGAAGGCCGAGCGCGAGGTCGCGGTGCGGGCCGCGCGGGCGATGAAGCTCGATGTGGCAGGCGTCGACCTGCTGCGCGGCGAGGACGGGCCGAAGGTGCTGGAGGTGAACTCCTCGCCCGGGCTGGAGGGGATCGAAAAGACCTCCGGCAAGGATATCGCCGCGATGGTGATCCAGCATATCGAAGCCAAGGTTGCGCCGAAGCCGCCGAGAACCCGCCCGAAGCGCATCACCGCCTGACACGGGGAGGCCTCCGGCGGGCGGTATTTGCACAGAGAAGACGGACGGGGCGCCGCGCCCGACTCGTCTTCTCTTTGAAAATACGCCCTTGTACCCTTGCGGCCTGGCGCGCCGCTGCGGTCCGCGCGCCCTTGCCGCAGCGGCATTGCGGCGTTAAACAACGCCGATACCGCAAACGAGGGGGAATCCCATGCCCGCCTACCGCTCCCGCACCACCACCCACGGCCGCAACATGGCCGGCGCCCGTGGCCTCTGGCGTGCCACCGGCATGACCGAAGGCGACTGGAACAAGCCGATCATCGCGATCGTGAACAGCTTTACCCAGTTCGTGCCCGGCCATGTGCACCTGAAGGATCTGGGTCAGATGGTGGCGCGCGAGGTCGAGAAGGCCGGCGGCGTAGCCAAGGAATTCAACACCATCGCGGTGGATGACGGCATCGCCATGGGCCATGACGGCATGCTCTATTCGCTGCCCTCGCGCGAGATCATCGCCGACTCGGTGGAATACATGGTCAACGCCCATTGCGCCGACGCCATGGTCTGCATCTCGAACTGCGACAAGATCACCCCCGGCATGCTGATGGCCGCGATGCGGCTCAACATCCCCGTGGTCTTTGTCTCGGGCGGCCCGATGGAGGCCGGCAAGGTCGAATGGGACGACGAGACCAAGGCGCTTGATCTGGTCGATGCCATGGTCGCCGCCGCCGACGACAAGTATACCGACGCCCAGGTGCAGGCCATCGAAGAGGCCGCCTGCCCGACCTGCGGGTCGTGCTCGGGCATGTTCACCGCCAACTCGATGAACTGCCTGACCGAGGCGCTGGGCCTGTCGTTGCCCGGCAACGGCTCGACGCTGGCCACCCATGCCGACCGTCAGCGCCTCTTTGTCGAGGCGGGGCATCTGATCGTCGATCTGGCCAAGCGCTACTACGAGCAGGACGACGCGACCGTTCTGCCGCGCAACATCGCCACCTTCGAGGCCTTCAAGAACGCCATGACGCTCGACATCGCCATGGGCGGTTCGACCAACACGGTTCTGCACCTGCTGGCCGCCGCCAATGAGGGCGAGGTCGATTTCGACATGGAAGAGATCGACAAGCTGTCGCGCCAGGTGCCGGTGCTCTGCAAGGTCGCGCCCGCCAAGGACGACGTGCATATGGAGGACGTGCACCGCGCCGGCGGCATCATGGCGATCCTCGGCCAGCTCGACCGCGCGGGGCTCATCGACAACACCGTTCATACCGTGCATGCAGAGACCATGTCGCATGCGCTCGACCGCTGGGACGTGTCGCGCACCAACTCCGAATCGGTGCATGATTTCTTCCGCGCCGCCCCGGGCGGCGTGCGCTCCACCACCGCGTTTTCCCAGGACCGCCGCTATGAGAGCCTCGATCTCGACCGGCAGAAAGGTGTGATCCGCGAGGCGGAGCATGCGTTTTCCAAGGATGGCGGTCTGGCGGTGCTCTACGGCAACATCGCCGAGGACGGCTGCATCGTGAAGACCGCCGGGGTCGACGAGTCGATCCTGGTCTTCTCCGGCCCGGCGCGGATCTTTGAATCGCAGGACAGCGCGGTAAGCGCCATTCTGACCGGCAAGATCCATGCCGGCGACGTGGTGCTGATCCGCTATGAGGGGCCGCGCGGCGGGCCTGGCATGCAGGAGATGCTGTATCCGACAAGCTATCTGAAGTCGAAAGGGCTCGGCAAGGATTGCGCGCTGGTCACCGACGGGCGCTTCTCCGGCGGCTCTTCGGGGCTCTCCATCGGCCACGTCTCGCCCGAGGCGGCCGAGGGCGGCGCCATCGGTCTGGTGGAGGAAGGCGATCTGATCGAGATCGACATCCCGGCGCGCAAGATCAACCTCGCCGTCGACGACGCGGTGCTGGCCGAGCGCCGCACCGCCCGCGATGCCAAGGGCTGGCAGCCGGACGAGAAGCGCAAGCGCAAGGTGTCGAAGGCGCTCAAGGCCTATGCGGCGCTGACCACCTCCGCCGCCAAGGGCGCCGTGCGGCAGATCTGAGCCGCCGCCTCCGACACGATCAAGACCCGCCCCGGCCCCCGCGCCGGGGCCTCTTGTTTGGGGCGATGCGAATTTGGGGCGATGCGGAAACCCATGAGGCCCCGGATCAGATCCGGGGCGCGGGCGCCACGATCAGGCGCGCTCGTCCTTGGGCGAGCCCATCACCACATAGGAGGTGATGGCGTTGAGCTGCGGCAGCGTGCCCAGCACCTCGTTGTGAAAATGCTTGTAGGCGGCGATATCGGCCACCTCGACGCGCAGCAGATATTCCACATTGCCGGTGATATTGTGGCACTCGCGCACCTCAGGCGCCCGCGCGATCGCCCGCTCAAACGCCTCCTGCGCGCCCTTGGTGTGCAGGTTCAGCCCCACAAGCACATAGGCGATGAAGCCCACCCCGGTCTTTTCCGGGCTCAGCACCGCGCGATAGCCGGCGATCACCCCGGATTTCTCCAGCGCCGCCACCCGGCGCAGGCAAGCGGAGGGCGACAGCCCCACCCGCTCCGCCAGCGCAAGGTTGCTGATCCGCCCGTCACCGGCCAGAACACGCAACATCCTGCGGTCAATATCATCCAGGTCGCTCATTAATTGCAAGCTTATCGACAACGGACGCCAGTTCGCAATCATTCTCCGCCAATTTCGGGCAATCCTTGCGTCATGACACCCGATCTGCTTCTCGCCCTTTCCGCCTTTGCGCTCGTCACCGTGATCACGCCGGGGCCGAACAATCTGATGCTGCTCGCCTCGGGCGCCAATTTCGGCTTTCGCCGGACGATTCCGCATATGCTGGGGATCGGGCTGGGCTTTCCCGCCATGGTGCTGCTGATGGGACTGGGCGTCGGTCAGATCTTCGAGATCTGGCCACAGGCGCATATTGTGCTGCTGGTGATTTCGGTGCTCTACATGCTCTGGCTCGCCTGGAAGATCGCCCATGCCGCACCGCCGCCCGAAGCGGGAAGCGAGCCTGCGGGAAGACCGCTGAATTTCCTTCAGGCGGCGGCGTTCCAGTGGGTGAACCCCAAGGCCTGGTCGATGGCGCTGGGGGCGATCACGCTCTACGCCGCCGGGCGCGAGCCGGGGGCTGTGCTCTGGGTCGCGGGCGCTTATGTGGCCATGTCGGCGATCTCGACCACGTCATGGACGGTGCTCGGGCGCGAAATGCGGCGGCTGCTGAACCGTCCCGCGCGGCTGCGGGCCTTCAACTGGACGATGGCGGCGCTGCTCGTCGCTTCGCTGCTGCCGGTGCTTTTGCAGGGGCAGCCATAGGCGGGCGCTCTTGAGTGGCGAGTAGATAGCCGGTGGGCGGAATCGCCCACCCTGCACCGCGCGCTTACTCTGCGGGCGCGAGCGGCGCGCAAATCTCGGTGATCAGCTCGGACGGCACCACCTCGGCCGGGGAATTCAGATATCGTTCGAACGGCGGTGCATCGGCGACCTCCTGCCCCGATTGCGGCAGCCACTCGCCGTAGAGGTAATCATAGGCGCTATGCAGCTCGGAATACGGGCCCCTGAAAGTGAGGACCGCATGCCGTCCGCCCGGCAGCCGCAGCTCTTTCAGATCCTCCGGCATGGCAAAGGCGTCGCCCACGGCGATGCCGGCGGCGCTTCGCAGCTCGGCCTCCGCGACGGCGCCGGGATCGTCGTAATAGACGCCCACCATGCCCTGCGCCTGCGGCCACAGCCCCCGCGCGGAAAACACCGCCGAGACCTGATCGAAGCAGGCGCCAATGGTGATATAGGCGCCGCGATGGTCCAGCGCGGCAAGGCGCAGGGGCGACAATGTACGGATGTCTACGGGATGCATGTCATGTCCTCCTTCTCTAAGCAAAAGCTGCACAGCCCCGGGATCGCCGGCCTTGCGATAGGCGGCGGGGGTCATGCCATAGATCTCGCGAAAACTGCGGGAGAAGCTTTGGACATTTCCATAGCCGGCCTGTCCGGCGATACGCTCGACCGGCCAATCGGTGGCGGTGAGCCAGCAGGCCGCGCGATAGGCGCGCACCCGGCGCACCGCCTGCGCCAGCGTTTCGCCGGTCATGCCGCGAAACACCCGATGCCAGTGGAACCGCGACATCGCCGCAACCTCGGCCAGCGCGTCGAGCGACAGGTCGCCATCCGGATGGTCGTGAATGTATTGCAGCACCCGCCGGATGCGATCCTCATAGCCCTGACGCATCGCCCTCGTTCCTATTCCGTCTTCGCACACAGCCTGCCCCGACGCGACGGGACAAATCTTGCTTTGTTGCATCCCCCCGTTCCAGACGCCATATAGGCCCCGCGTAACAGGGGTATCCGGAGCATGACGCACTATCTCGACTTCGAAAAACCGCTTGCCGAAATCGAAGGCAAGGCCGAAGAGCTGCGCAATATGGCGCGGGCGAACGAAGAGATGCATGTGGAGGACGAGGCCGCAGCGCTCGACCGCAAGGCGCAGGATCTGCTCAAGGATCTCTACAAAAAGCTGACGCCCTGGCGCAAATGCCAGGTGGCGCGGCACCCCGACCGCCCGCATTGCAAAGACTATATCGAGGCGCTCTTTACCGAATACACGCCGCTCGCCGGTGATCGCGGCTTTGCCGACGATCACGCGGTGATGGGCGGGCTCGCGCGGTTCAACGACCGCCCGGTGATGGTGATCGGCCACGAAAAGGGCAACGACACCCAAAGTCGCATCGAACGCAATTTCGGCATGGCGCGCCCCGAGGGCTACCGCAAGGCGATCCGCCTGATGGACATGGCCGACCGCTTCGGCCTGCCGGTGATCACCCTGGTCGACACCCCCGGCGCCTATCCCGGCAAGGGTGCCGAAGAGCGCGGCCAGTCCGAGGCCATCGCGCGCTCGACCGAGAAATGCCTCCAGATCGGCGTGCCGCTGGTCTCGGTCATCATCGGCGAGGGCGGCTCCGGCGGCGCCGTGGCCTTTGCCACCGCCAACCGCGTGGCGATGCTGGAACATTCGGTCTATTCGGTGATCTCGCCCGAGGGATGCGCCTCGATCCTCTGGAAAGACGCGGAGAAGATGCGCGAGGCCGCCGAGGCGCTGCGCCTGACCGCGCAGGATCTGCTCAAGCTCGGTATCGCTGACCGCGTCATCGCCGAACCGCTGGGCGGCGCGCATCGCGACCCCGAGGCCTCCATCGCGGCGGTCGGCCAGACCATCGCGGCAATGCTGGCCGAGATGGACGACATGAAGCCCAAGGCGCTGGTCAAGGCGCGGCGCGAAAAATTCCTCAACATGGGCGCACGCGGCCTCGCCGCCTGACGGGCGTTCAGCTCGTCAGCATCTTCAGCCCCTGCGTCACATCCGAGCGCACCGCGAGCCGCAGCCCCGGCTCGTCGCCGGCCTTCAGCGCGGCAATCATCAGCCGGTGATATTGCGGCGCCTCGGAGCGCCGCAGCCGCCCGTAGAGCGCCCGCATGGTCGGCCCGAGCTGGAGCCAGACCGTCTCGGCCATGGCCAGCATCGCCGGCGCCTGGGCGCGCAGATAGAGCGTGCGGTGAAATTCCAGATTGGAGCGGATATAGCCCACCGCATCGCGGTTGCGCACGACATCGGCGATCACCCCGTTTATGGTCTGCAAACGGTCGATCAGCGCCATATGCGCGCGCGGCAGCGCCCGCGAGGCCAGCTCGACCTCGATCAGCGCGCGCAGCGCAGCCAGCTCCTCGATACGCTCGTTCGACAGCTCCGGCGTCGAGACCCGACCCGAGGAGGACATGCTCAGCGCGCCCTCGGCGACCAGCCGGCGCACCGCCTCGCGCGCGGGCGTCATCGAGACCGCGAATTCCTTGCCGATGCCGCGCAGGGTCAGCGATTCGCCCGGGGCGATCTGGCCGAGCATGATGCGCGTGCGCAGCCCGCGATAAACACGGTCATGGGCGGAGGTGACGATTTCAGTGGCGCGGGGGGGCGTGACATTCATGATGTGCCAATGTGATCACAAATGCACCGAAGGTCAATCTCCGAAACGGTAGCGATGCAGCCCGCCGCCCTCGTCGCGCAGCCAGCGCCGGGCGCCCCGCCAGTCGCCATAAAGCCGCTCCACCGTGTCCCAGAAGGCGCGGGAGTGGTTCATCTCGGCCAGATGCGCCACCTCGTGAGCGGCAACGTAATCGAGCACCTCGGGCGGCGCGAGGATCAGCCGCCAGGAATACATCAGCGCGCCGTCGGCAGTGCAGGAGCCCCAGCGCGAGCGCGTGTCGCGCAGGGTGAGCCGGGTGTAGGGCCGCCCCAGCGCGGCGGCATGACGGTCCGACGCCTCTGCCAGCCGCTCGCGGGCCAGCGTGCGCAGCCAGCCCTGAAGCCGCGCCGCCATACGCTCCTCCGGGCCGGGCACCGCGACCGCATCCGGCGACAGCGCCACGCTGCGCCCGGTCCCTGCCCGCAGCACGCGCGGCACGCCCTCGACGGGCAGCACCGCGCCGACGGCGATTCGCACATCCTCGCCGCGCGCCTCCATATGGCCGCGCAGCCAGGCCTCCTTGTCGCGCAGGAACCCCAGCGCCTCGCGCTCGGGCACCCGGCGCGGCAGCGTCAGCGTTACCCGCCCGTCGATCTGGCTCAGCCGCAGCGACAGCCGCCGCGCCTGCGCGGAACGGCGCAGCGTGACCGCAATCGGCGGGTTGCCAGGAAGTGTGATCTGCCCCATATGCTCTGCCTCAACAGCAACATGGCCAAAGCCTTTGACACCGCTTCCCTGATATGGCAGAGGGCGCGGATTGTCGACATGACCGGACAAGCGGAAGGGGACCACCCATGCCCAAAGAAGAATGGGGTACAAAACGCGTCTGCCCGACGACGGGCAAGCGGTTTTACGACCTGAACAAGGACCCGATCGTCAGCCCTTACACGGGTGAGGTCCTGCAACTGGACACCGGCAAGCGCGCGATGCTCGTCGCGGATGCCGCCGACGGTGCCAAGCGCAGCGCCGCCAAGGACGACTCGGACGAGTCCGATCTGCTCGAAGACGATGTCGAGGTCGATCTCGACGATGACGATGTGCTCGAGGACGAGGACGACGACAACGTTTCGCTCGACGACATCGCCGATGTCGCCAGCGAGGACGACGACGGCTAAGGCCGACGGATTTCTGCCGTGGGCGGTGATTTTTTCACTTGAACCCGCCCGCGGCATTGCGTAGATCGACGCGCACGACGCCGGAGACGGCATCATCGGGGCCTTAGCTCAGCTGGGAGAGCGCTTGCATGGCATGCAAGAGGTCAGGGGTTCGATCCCCCTAGGCTCCACCAAAATCCCCCTGAAAAGCACCAGATAGTTCTGCCTTTCTTGTCAGAGGGCTTGCCTCTGCCGTGCGGACGGGTGCTGTTTTCCCTACGAAAATCCATGCTGCCTTGATCGCCGCTCCTGGCGTGTCGATCGCTTCGCAGCGCTTTCCCCTGTCAAATCCAAGGATGGCCCATGAGCGACCATTTCTTCGTCGTGACGGGCGGCCCCGGTGCGGGCAAGACCAGCCTGATCACCGAGCTCTCCCGCCGCGGTTTCCATACAATCCCCGAATCCGGCCGCGCGATCATCCGCGAAGAGATGGTAAGCGGCGGAGATGCCCTCCCTTGGGCTGATCGCATGGCCTACGCCGAAAGGATGCTGGAGCGCGACCTGCGCGCCTATGAGGACGCTCGGGCACTCTCAGGCCCCGTGATCTTCGACCGGGGCACTCCCGACATTCTGGGCTACCTGACCCTCTGCGGCCTCCCCGTGCCGCCCCACATCGCTGCAGCAGCCAAGGAAACGCGCTACAACGCCCGCATCTTCCTAGCGCCGTTCTGGGACGATATCTTCACGCAGGACGCCGAGCGCAAGCAGACCCGCGCCGAGGCCGAAGCGACAGGTGCCGTCATGCGCGACACCTACACCGCGCTCGGTTACGAGATCACGGAGCTGCCGCGCACCGACATCGTAACACGCGCCGACTTTGTTTGTGCGCAGCGGGTCAACTGACCGTAATCGCGAGATGCCCTGGCAAAACTGCTGAACCGGACAAACCGCATGGTCCCTCCCGCCTCCCGCTGCCTGACACTCACGGCCCAAACCTGCCGTTCGCCTGGGCCACCAACGCCGCGGCGCGACTTCCCCAAACCGGCCATCAGTGACACCGCGCAGCATAGTCCAAGGCCCCAAGGTCCGCGGTGCGGACAGAGCTGTCGTTGCCCCTTCAGCCTGAACAGGACTAGAATGGAGTCGTGCAGCCGACGGTGAAGATTGACTAACGTCGCATTGGTGTAGGCGCACCTGTGCAATTGGCTCGACGTTCGACTTAACGCAAACTACCAAAAGCGAAACTACCGGCTTGCAGGCAGCGAGGATCAGCGTTGGGGACCTACTCAGACTTCCGCATCGGAAATTTCCATCTTGAGTCCAGTGGGAACTTTACGACTACGAGGCACCATTTGGCCTGCTGCCGGTTTCGTGGACGGCAGTTTAAGCTTTCATAGCTCTCTCCTCGAACGTGATAAGGCTTAGATACCCGATAGTCGAGTGCCGACGCTTTGGATTGTAGAACCGTTCGATGTAATCGAAGACATCTGCGCGCGCCTGCTTCCTGGTGCGGTAAGTTTTCCGCCTAACCCGTTCGGTTTTTAGCGAAGAGAA
>NZ_JAEKIS010000012.1 GCF_017311415.1 Salipiger abyssi
GTTGCGCCAATGGTACTGCGACTCAAGTCGTGGGAGAGTAGGTCACCGCCAAACCTAGTAAATACCAAAATCATCTCTCAATACGTTCAAATACCAAAAACACAAAAAAAGCGCCCAAAAGGGCGCCTTTTTGCGTTCCGACATCCCCGACATCCCGCCAGATCCTTCGTTAACCAAACTCACAACCCGACCGGTAACATGAAAGCACCGTGTCGCGAAAACGTTTGCGACAGCCCCCACATTCCATCACTCTTGGAAGCTGTAAAGCCGGCACCTCGCGGCCGGTCAGGGTGATCCCAGAGGTGACAGAACCTGTGTGCAAAAAATGTAATCACAAAAACACGCACTTGGTCCGACGGTTCAAAGCAGACCTCCGGGAGGTGGAGGCGGTAAGGTACCGAGAGCTTCGCGATGAAGAGTTTTCCCTGTCTGCCAGCGGATTCGAAAAGGATACGCGCGCCTATATCATTAAAAAACTTCCGATACTGAATTACTCGACAGCCTTTGTAACCTGCCCCTACTGCGACGGGGACACCGAGGCGAGGTCGATGGAAATCGATCACATTATTCCGGTGCGACAATATATTCTTGCTCATATGTATAAGCTTTATAGCCAGGCACACAGCGCCTCGCTGGCCGAAATGACGGCGGAGGTGAACCGGCTTTACTGGGATCCGGAAAATCTTGTTTGCGTCTGCCGGCTCTGCAACAACAGAAAATCGAAAAAGATGCCGGACAAAGCAGTCGGCAAAACCCCGTCTTACCTCGACCGGCTGATCAAGAGCGCGCGCGATTCCGCCTCGAAAAAAAAATACGAGGCGCTCAAGAAAACGATGCAGGCGACGCGGACCCAGCCGGTTGCGATACGAAGGTTCCTGATCGGTGACCTGATGCTGAAGAAAACAACGGCCGAGCGCGCGGTCAGCAGCGGCAGCTCCGGGGTGTCGCCGAGTTTTTCGATATACGACATGAAGGAGAGACGCGATTATACGGAGCGGGGAGCGAAGCCATCGGTAACAGCCGCGCTTCGTTTTGCCTCCGCCGAAGTGGCGGAAAATATCGATGTCCTCATTCGCAACAAGATCGGCGGAAAGCCAAATCTTCGAAACCAAATCGGTGAAGCGCAGGTCCAGGAGCTTCAGGATGCCTACAAACAGCCAGTTACTCAGAAAAAGGATTTGCGGATCTGTCTGTATTGTCTCGGGCTGTTCATGGATACCGCGTTCCAGATCGAGCACATCAAGGCCATTCGGCGCAGCGCCACGAAATATTTCGACAAGAAGGAATATAACGACAACCTGATTGCGATCTGCCGTTCCTGCAACGGCAGCCGCAACAGCAGAGCCCTGACGCTGGGTCTGCTGCAAGATCTGATCGACGAGAGGGAAAAGCAGAACCTGCCGGCCGCCGACAAGATTTGCGAGGATCTTGCCGATGCAGCGCAGCGTCACATCCACACGATCCTCGGATTTTGAGGTTAAGAAAGGAATTCTCAGCCGGACTTCGTGGTCGAAATCGGCTCGACCGCACTCGCCAGAAGATCCATCAACCGTGCCATGCCTTCCGTCGGCGGCTGCTGGCTGGCATGCACCGTGATGTCGTATTTCGCCGATTTGTCGGTCGAGCGCGTGTTCTCGCGTTGCGTCGCCACCTTGCCGCTGACCTCCAGGCTGCCGCTGTAGAACAGCCCTCCGCCTTCCACCTTGGCGTTGACGTTGGTCTCCGTATCGAGATTTTCCTTCGATCCGGTCACCGAATTGATTTCCATGGTAAAATTGATGTCGACAGACTCGATCAGCAGCGACGGAATCGGCACCAGGCCCAACACGGGCGGTGCTACGGTGACCTTATGGGTCGAGATCGACCCGTCGGCTTCGGTTACCGGGCGCTCCAGCTCCAGCGGCAGGGTCATCACGGTCTTGTTGCCGGCATTGCCGGTGGCGCCTTCCTTGCCATAGGCCAGCATATTGATGAAATTGATCATCTCATGGCCCAGCTGTTTCTGCGCCTTGATCGCGGCGGCCAGCGGCGCGCCGATGAGATATTCCAAGGGAACCCCGCTCAGCTCGTTGCCGATTTCGGTGCCGCCGCCTCCGCCCGAACCATTGCCGTCGCCGTTGCTTGCAGGTGCCTTCGCCATGGGGGTCCCCCTTTAGGATGATGATCTTAAATAATCGAGCAGTTGTTCCTGAATGAGTTCGACACCCTCCGGCGGGTTGGTCATCTTGAAGGTGACCTTCACCTTGGCGGGTGAGGCGCTGGATTCGAAGCTGTCGCCCTTGGTCATGACCGTGATTTCGCTGGCGGTGTCGAAAAGATCGTCAATCGTGCGGCGGATGATAGTGAACGTGTCGTCCTCCTCCGCCTCGGCCTTTTCGGGCTCTTCTGCCTGTTCGTCTTTTTCGTCTTCCTGTTCGTCGTCTTTGTCTTCGTGCGGCTTGATTTCGAAGCTAGCGAGCTTCGCCTCGAACTCGATCTCCAGCGTGTCGATATTCAGCGTCGACATGGGGACGAGCGTGATCGCCGGCGCCTCGACGATATCGTAGTGTTCCTGCGTCCCGACGCCCCGGCTCGTCGCCATCGCAACAAGACGCGGCACATAGACCTCGACATCCTCACCGGTGGCGCGATCCTTGACCACCTTGGTTTCGAAATAGGACTGGAAGAGCTGAAGATGCTGGAGGTTCACAAAGCGCCGGGCCTCGAGCACAGAGGCGTAAATGCCTTCCAACAATGTCTGAAGCGAATGACTCAACGAAAACTCCGAACAAATTTCGGAAATGTAATCACGTAAAGTCGCCACCACCAACACAAGAATTCACCATCGCGCCGCAATCAAGGGTGTCGCGCCGGCCGGAGCTCGCCGAGAAGTCATGCGAAGGTGATCCGCGCGACGCTACGGCTCTCGCGCTGACGAAACCGCCTAACCGGTCAGAAAGAAAGGAACAATCTGTCCTCGGATGGCGCAGAAAAACATGCCTTGAGCCCGCCTTGAGAAAATTTTCTGTCGAATTCAAATAACGGTTACAAAGAGTGCATCTGCCCCTTGCAACCCGCCGCAAAGCCCGTTACGTACGCCCCACTGTCGCGGGGTGGAGCAGCCCGGTAGCTCGTCAGGCTCATAACCTGAAGGTCGTAGGTTCAAATCCTACCCCCGCAACCAGTCTTCTGAATATCTTTAGATTGTTCCGTTTTGTCGGGTATTCCGCAGCCGCGCCCATGGCCGGGTGCGCCGTTGTCGGAACGAAGTTCGGCCAGTGCCGGGATGACGTCGCGGGCCGTTGGCAATGCCAATGACGGGTTTCGATCCATGATCGCGATAGCTCGCAGGGTCGGGACAGGTGGGCGCCGCGATCAGGCGCCAGACCACATCGGGATTTTGGATGAAGAGCAGCTGCCCCGGCTTGATCATGGGTGCGCTGCCTGTGCTGGGCCGTCGAAGGGCGGGGCTGGCCTGGCGAGGCGCAAGCTGTCAATAAGGAGCCCGGCGCCGCTCCCGCGCCGCAAGACATGCCCCTTCTCAAAGGAGATTTCCACCGTGAGCGACGAGCAGAACACCCGTCACGCCGAAAAGATGCGCAAGATCAAGGTCGCGCGTGACCGCATGATGGAAACCAAAACCGAGGAGAAGGGGCTGGTCATCGTCCATACCGGATCCGGAAAGGGCAAGTCGTCTTCGGGCTTCGGTATGATCATGCGCTGTGTCGGGCATGGCATGCCTTGTGCCGTGGTGCAGTTCATAAAAGGCACATGGGACACCGGCGAACGGCGCATTCTCAAGGAGCGCTGTGCCGATCTCTGCACTTTTGTGGTTTCCGGCGAGGGCTTTACCTGGGAGACGCAGGACCGTGAGCGCGACATTACCGCCGCCCGGGCCGGATGGGAGCGTGCCAAGGCGCTGATCCGCGATCCCGAGATCCGCTTTGTGCTGCTCGACGAGATCAATATCGCGCTGCGCCACGAGTATCTGGAGATCGGCGAGGTGGTGGAGTTCCTCCGTACCGAAAAGCCCGAGATGACCCATGTCTGTCTGACCGGCCGCAATGCCAAACCCGAGCTGATCGAGCTTGCCGATCTGGTGACCGAGATGTCGCTGGTCAAGCACCCGTTCCGCGATGGGGTGAAGGCGCAGGCCGGGGTGGAGTTCTGAGCGGTGGCGCTTAGCCCGAAGCGGGCTGCCAGTCGGCGCCCGCGCGTGTGAGCAGCGGCGTGTCGAACACGCCTTCGACTGCCGCGCCGCGCAGCGTCTCCTGCCAGCGAAGCGTTTGGCGCATCGCCACGCCCGTGACCACGGGCGCCCGGCCGATCATCTCCAGCAGGTCGCGCCCGGCCCGCATCGAGGCGCCGGAGCTGACCACATCGTCGATGAGCGCAATCCGCGCGCCGTCGAGCAGCGGCAGCATGCGCGGGTCGAGATAGAGCCGCTTCGTGGCGCCCGGGCTGGTGATCGAGCTCAGCGGCACTGACAGCGCCTCGTCGTACCAGAACTTGCGTGAGGTGCCGAGCGGCACCATCCGCATATGACCCAGCCGCGCCGCCACCGCGCGGGCAAGGCCCAGCCCCAGCGTCGGCAGCCCGATCACCACATCCGGCGCATAGGGTTTGAGCCGCGCGGCGAGATGATCTGCCAGCGCCGCCTCGACCGTGAAACTCGTCTGGTTGAGTATCAGCGAGGCAATGCCGGTGCCGCTGTCGCCGAGCGGACGGATGGGCAGCCAGAGCAGCCGTCCGTCAGGCATCTGCGCCGGGAAGCGATGCTGCCAGGGAGGCGGTGGGGGCGGGCCAGGCTCGAAATCCTGCCAGAATTCGTGAGGCTGCATTCTTGCGCCTTTTCAGGGGGGTAGTCAGAGGCTAGCATCGCCCCTATGACGATGCCACCGGATTTCGACCTTGCCGCCCTGACCGCGCTGCGCCGCGATCTGCATGCCCATCCCGAGCTGGGGTTCGAGGAACACCGGACCGCAGCGCTGGTGGCCGGGCGCCTGCGCGCGCTGGGATATGAGACCGAGACCGGCATTGCCGGCACCGGCGTTGTCGGCACGCTTCGCGGCGGCGGCAAGGCGGTGGGGCTGCGCGCCGATATGGATGCGCTGGCGATGCCCGAGACCTCGGGGCGTGACTGGTCCTCCACCGTGCCGGGCAAGATGCATGCCTGCGGCCATGATGGCCATACCTCGATGCTGCTCGGCGCGGCGGAGGTTCTGGCCAAGGCGCCGCCCGAGGGCGTGACGGTGCATCTGATCTTCCAGCCCGCCGAAGAGGGGCGCGGCGGCGCGAAGGCCATGGTCGAAGCAGGGCTTTTCGAGCGCTACCCCTGCGACATGGTCTTCGGGCTGCACAATATGCCGGGGCTGGCGGTCGACGAGATGGCGGTGGTGGTGGGGCCACAGCTCGCCAGTTCCGACAGCTGGACGCTGCGTCTGGTGGGCGAGGGCACCCATGGCGCCAAGCCGCATCTGGGCCGCGATCCGTTGCCGGCGGCGGGGCAGTTCCTTGCCGGCTTGCAGACGGTGACCGGGCGCATCGTCGATCCGTTGCAGCCGGCGGTGGTGAGCGCCTGTTCGGTGCAGGCAGGCGACCCGCGTGCGCTGAACGTGATCCCCGATATCGTCGAGATCGGCGGCACCGCGCGGGCCTATACCGAAGAGGTGCGCGGCCAGCTCGAGGCGGGGATCGGGCGGCTGGCGCGGGGCATAGCCGAGGCGCACGGGCTGAAGGCGGAGTATACGTTCATCCGCCGCATCCCGCCGGTGGTGAACGACCCGGCGGCAACCGAGGTTGCGCTGGCCGCCGCGCGGCGGGTGTCGGGGTCGGTACGCACGGATTTTCCGCCCTCCACGGCGGGCGACGATTTCGCCTTTTTCGGTCAGGCGGCGCCGGGGGCCTATGTCTGGCTCGGCAACGGGCCGGCACGCGACGGCGCGCTGCATCACAATACCGGTTACGATTTCAACGATGCGGCGCTGCCCACCGGCGTGGCGTTCTGGGTGGAACTGGTGCGCGAGGCGGCGCGGCGGGGCTGAGCGCTCAGCCCAGCACCGGCGAGGCCAGAAGCTTGCCCGCCTGCGGATCGGCAATGCCGAGATCGGTCTGGTGCGGGCCCTTGTTGCAGGCCAGCGTCGCGCCTACCAGCGCCTTGAAGACCAGATAGGGCGGCTGCCAGTCGACCACGTTCTCCATCGCCGCGCGCAGCGCCACCAGCCCCTCCGCCACCTCCTCCAGCGGCGCGTCCGAGACAAGCCCCGCCACCGGCAGCGGCAGCAATGCCGTGACCGCGCCGCCCTGCGCCACGGCCATGCCGCCGCCACAGGCGATGAGCGCATTGGCGGCGGCGGCCATATCGCGCGGATCGGTGCCGAAGAGTGTTAGGTTGTGACTGTCATGACTGACCGTGGTGGCAAAGGCGCCGCGCCAGTCGCCCCAGCCGGTCAGCAGACCGACCTTGGGCGTGGGCTCGGTAGTCCCGTGACGATGCAGTACGGCGATGCGTGTGGCGCCCTGCGGTAGCACGACCTTGCCGTCGTTGACCGGGGCTGCGATCTCGCCCCATCGGGTAAAGCGCGGCCGGTCGATTGTGGCGAGCCGCGTCTCGGCGCCCTCCGCCACGATCTCGAAATCCTCCGGCGCGACCGGTGACAGGCGCATGCTGCCGCGCAGCCGCTCGGGCAGCGGCAGGGGGGCCGTGGGCTCGGGGACTGCGCCGTTGAACAGGACATGCTCGGCGTGAAACGCCTCCAGCGAACGGGTAAGCACCAGATCGGCGCGCTTTCCCGGCGCCACGCGTCCCAGATCATTCCGGCCAAGACGCAGCGCCGCGTTCAGCGTTGCCGCCTGAAGCGCCCGCATCGGCGGCAGGCCATAGCGGATCATCCGCCGCAGCATGTCGTCGAGCCCGCCCTCGCGCGCCAGATCGTCGGGGAAGGTGTCGTCGGTGCAGAGCGTCAGCGTCGGCGGGCAGTGCGGCAGGCCCGCCAGCCGCGTTGCGATCTCCGGCAAAAGGTGGTCGTGCGAGCCGCGCAGCTCGATCCAGAGCCCGGCGCGCAGCTTTTCCATCAGATCCTCGGCGGAGGTGAGCTCGTGATCCGACGAGATCCCCGCCGCGACAAAGGCCTGAAGCTCCGCCCCGGTCAGCCCGCGCGCATGGCCGCAGAGCGGCTTGCCCGAGGCCAGCGCCGCCTGAAGGATGCCGCGCATCCGGGGCGCGCGCGCGATCACCGCGCCCATATCCATGACCTCCGCCAGCCCGTGCATGTCGGGCCGCTCGATCAGCGTACCGATGGTGGCGCCGTCGAAATCCGCCCCCGCCGTCTCGTAGCCGGGCGCCGAGGGCACGCAGGAGGGCACCAGCGGCAGGATGCGGGCGCAGGCATTGGCGGCGGCGTTCGCGGCGTAGTCCAGCCCCTCGACACCGGCCACATTGGCGAATTCATGCGGATCCCAGATCAGCGTCGTCACCCCGCGCGGCAGCACATGGGCGGCATAGGTCTCGGGCGTGACCATGGAGCTTTCCACATGCATATGCGTGTCGATCAACCCCGGCGTGACGATCATGCCGTTTGCGTCGAGCGTCTCCGCCGCATCCGCCCGCGTGCCCGGCGCGTGGACCGAGGCGATGAGTGGCCCCACGATGCCGATATCCGCCGCGCGGATCTCTCCCAGCGCGGTATCGGCCACCTGCCCGCCGAGGATCAGCAGATCGAAGGGCGCGTCTCCGCGCGCGGCGGCAATGGCGCGGTCGCGCAACGCGGCATCGTTGAGATCCTGCGGTTCGGAAAGGCTCATGACGGATCCCTCAGGGCGGAGAGGCAGAGGTCGCGCACCGCATCCGCGTCGAGATCGGAAACGATCTGCCAGGGCGTGCCGGTGGCGGGGGTGACGCGGGTCTGACCACGGCGCTCGGTATCGGCGAGCTCGGTCACCAGTTCCACATGGCTCAGGGTGAAGAGCTCGGGCGCGCGCAGCAGCGCCGCAGCAACCGGATCGTAAAGCGCCATGCCGGGGCGGCCCCGGCTGAGCCCGATATCGAGATAGCCGCCCATCAGGTCGTGCATGATCGGCGGCAGGGGGGCGAGGTCGGGCTCGGTCACCTGCACCTTGCGGCAGGCTTCGAGATCGACCATCACCAGCGGCACCTCGCGGGCGAGCAGCAGCGCCAGCGCTTCCGGGTCGGCAATGGCGTTGAACTCGGCATAAGGCGTGTGGTTGCCGCGCCCGACCGAGCCGCCCATCCAGACGATGCGGCGGATGCGGGGCAGCAGGTCGGGCCGGGCCAGTGCCAGATAGGCAAGGTTGGTGAGCGGCCCCAAGGCCAGGATCTCTGCCTGCTCGTGCCATTCCAGCCAGGTCATCAGCCCGGTCAGCGCGCGGGTCAGCGAGCGATCCACCGCGCGAGGCAGGCGCAGCCCCCGGCTCGGCTGGCCGCTGGAGCCAAGGATGCGCGCGGCGGTTTCCATCGTGCCGGAGAGTGCGCGATCGGCGCCCTCGGTCACCGGGAAGGTCCAGCCATAGGCGTTGGCCGCGTCGAGCGCATTGGCCCGCACCGAAGCCAGCTCGGCACAACCGAAGACCAGCGACATGCCGTCGATGGGCAGTGTGCCGTCGAGCATCAGCACCGCAAAGAGGTCGTCGACCCCCATATCGGTGTCGATCCAGATCCCCATTAGTCGAGCCGCGCCAGATGCGCGGCGCGCTCGCGCGGCAGGTCGAAGGCGACGCTCTGGCCGATCTCCAGCGGCGCGGCGCCGGCGGGGGTATCGGCCTTGATCGTGCCGAGTGGGCTTTCGAGGATGTATTCCCGGCGCTCGCCGGCAAAGGCGGTGCCGCGCACCTTGCCCTCGTTGGGGCCGCTGCCCAGCACCACCGCGCCGGGGCGCCAGGCCAGCCCGCCGCCCGCGCCGTCGGGCAGAATGGTCTCGAAGCCGACAAAATCGGCGGCAAAGCCCGAAACCGGCGCGGAATAGATTTCTTCCGGCGTGCCCGTCTGCTCAATGGCGCCGTCGCGCATCAGCACGATGCGGTCGGCCAGCGCCAGCGCCTCGGCCTGATCGTGTGTGACAAAGACCATGGTGATCCCGGTTTCCTTCTGCACCCGTTGCAGCTCCATCCGCATTTCCAGCCGCAGCCGCGCGTCGAGATTGGAGAGCGGCTCGTCGAGCAGCAACACCTTGGGTTCCATCACCAGGCTGCGGGCCAGCGCCACCCGCTGCTGCTGCCCGCCCGACAGATCGCGCGGCGCGCGCTGGGCAAAGTCGGACAGCCCGACGGTGGCGAGCCCGTCGCGCACCTTTGCGTCGAGATCGGGTGCCGATTTCAGCCGCAGCCCGAAGGCCACGTTTTCATAGACCGTCAGATGCGGAAACAGCGCATAGCTCTGGAACACCAGCCCGACCTCGCGCTTGGACGGCGGCAGGCGGGTGACGTCGCGCCCGTCGATCACGATACGCCCGGCGCTGGGCGTCATCAGCCCGGCGATGGCGCGCATGGTGGTGGATTTGCCGCAGCCCGAGGGCCCCAGCAGGGTGATCAGCTCGCCCTTGGCGATGGAGAGGTCGAGCCCTTCGACGGCAACGGTCTTGCCATAGGCGAGGGTGAGCCCGTCGAGCGCAACGTAGTCAGACATATTTCGAGAACCCCAGGAACCGTTCCGCGGCGAGGATGATGCCGATGGAGAGGAAGGCGAGCAGCGCCGAGAGCGCCGCCACGGACGGATCGTAGTTGATTTCCATATAGGCGATCATGTCGATGGGCAGGGTGCGGATACCCGGCCCCGACAGGAACAGCGAGACCGGCACCTGATTGAACGAGGTGACAAAGCCCAGGATGAACGCGGCAAGGATGCCGCCGCGAATGTTCGGCAGCACCACCTTGGTCACCGCCTGCAAGCGGTTACAGCCGAGGATCAGCGCCGCCTCTTCCATGTCGGTGCGCAGGTTCTCCATCGAGGCCGAGACCACGCGCACCGCATAGGGCAGAACCAGTGCCGTATGGGCGAGGAACAGCGCCGTCAGCATGCCCAGTCCGGTGGGCAGCACCAGATAGCGCAGCAGCGCGAGGCCGACGATGATGCCCGGCACGATGATCGGCGAGGACACGATGAGCCGCACCGCCTCGGCCCCCGGCACGCGGTAGCGGGTCATCGCGTAGCTGGCGGGGATCCCCAGCGCCAGCGCCGCCAGCGTGCCGCCCACCGCGAGGAACATCGATACGCCGAAGGAAGCGCGGAAGCTCTCGATGGTAAAGACCTTGATGAACCACTTGAGCGACAGTCCCTGCGGCGGGAAGGCCAGCGAATTGCCCGCCGAGAGCGCGGCGGCGATGATGATCAGGAACGGCCCGATCAGAAAGGCGAGGGTCAGGGTCAGGACGACCCAGCTCGGCAGACGGTTCATCGGGCCCTCCTTGCGGTGGCGAGGCGCTTGAGCAGCAGGTTGGCGGAGAAGGCCATGACCATGAGGATCATGGCGATCACGCTGGCCGAGGCGAAATCGTTGGCCACGGTGACCCGCTGATAGAGCAGCGTCTCCAGCATCAGCACCTTGGCGCCGCCGAGGATGGCGGGGGTGATATAGGCGGTCATCGAACCGGTGAAGACCAGCGTGCCGCCGACCACCAGCCCCTCGCGGGTGAGTGGCAGGATGACCCGGGCAAAGACCTGAAACCAGTTGGCGCCGAGTACCCGCGCGGCGGGCACCGCGTCGCGCGGCATGTTCTCCATCGCCGAGACCAGGCTGATGATCATCAGCGGCAGGAAGAGTTGCAGCAGGCCGATGAACACGGCGGTTTCGGTGAAAAGCAGCCGCAGCGGCGTGTCGAGCAACCCGCTTCCCACCAGCATCTGGTTGACGAAGCCGGTGCGCCCGAGGATCACCAGCCAGGCATAGGTGCGCGCCACGGGCGAGATCATCAGCGGCAGCGTGACCAGCGCAAAGACCCGTCCGCGCGAGGCGGGCGGCAGGCTGACGATGGCGAAGGCGGTGGCATAGCCGATCACCGCCGAAACCCCGGCCACCAGCGCCGCCAGTTTCAGCGTGCGCAGGAACACCACGCGGTTGCGGCCGCTGGCGAAGAATTCGACATAAGGCGCCAGCGACCAGCCGTCGGCATTGCGAAAGCCTTCGGAAAGCAGAATCCCCACCGGCAGCAGAAACAGCGCCGCGGCGAAGACCGCCGCAGGCAAGGCCAGGGCGAGACCTGTGCGTTTGTCCTCGAACATGAGCTTACTTCAGCACCTTGGCGTTCCATTCCTCCAGCCAGCTTTCGCGGCTGTCGAGGATCACGTCGGGCGGCAGCAGCTTGAGCGAGGCCACGGTCTCGGCACCATAGGTCAGGTTCTCGGCCACCTCGTCTGAGACCTCCACCTCGGCATTGGCGGGGCTGTCGACCAGCGCCTCGGCCAGCGCGGTCTGAACCTCGGTCGATAGCCAGAAGTCCATGAATTGCAGCGCCAGATCCTCGTTGCCGTTATTGGCGGTCATCACCATGACGTTCATGCCGCCGGTCTGGCCCTCTTTCGGTGTCGCCCATTCCATCGGCAGCCCATTGTCCTTGAACCGGCCCCAGGCAAAGCGGCCCACCGGCGCGGCCCAGATCTCTTCCTGCTGCATGAGCTGGGCGAGCTGCGAGGAGCGCACGTAATAGGTCACGATATCGTCCGCATGCGCGGCGACCTCTTCGATGGCGGGGGTCAGGTCGTAGCCTTCCGATCCCATCGCCTGGCCGAGCATGTAGAGCGCCGGCGGGCCCTGGTTGGTGGTGACATCGGGAAAGGCCACGTTGCCCGCCAGCTCGGGCGACATCAGGTCGGCCCAGCTCTCCACCGTCACCTTGTCGGAGCGGTAGACGATGGAGGTGGCATAAAAGGTGTAGCCAATGCCCAGATGATCGCCCAGAGGATCCTTGGCGATGTCGTAGAGCTTGTCGTAATTCGACAGTTTCGACACATCGACCGGTTGCAGCAGATCCTTGCGGGCGGCGCCCATGGCGTCATGGGTGGAGAGCACCGCCATGTCGATCACCGGATCGTCCTTGTTGGCTTCGATCTTGGCCAGCCGCTCGACGGAATTGCCGGTCTCGACGACGATGTCGCAGCCGCAGATCTCTTCGAACGGATCGTAGACGATCTCTTTGAACTCGTCCTGGGCAAAGCTGTAGACCGATATGGTCAGTGTCTTGTCGGCGGCATGGGCCGCGGGAGCGAGGGCGAGCGCGCTCAGGCTCGCCGCCGCCAGAAGGCGGGTCTTGGCGGGACGTCGGGTCATGGGCAGGTCTCCGTGTTGGGGTGGTTTATGGTTGTGCCGCGCGGCAGCAGTGTCACCGGAACGGTGCGCGGCGGCGGCGCGGGGTTGGCGTCGAGCTGCGCCAGCACACTGGCCAGCGCGCCCTCGGCGATGGCGCCCAGATCCTGGGCGACGGTGGTCAGTCCCGGCGCCACAAGCGCCGAGAAGGCGTGATTGTCGAAGCCGGTTACCGCGATCTCTTGCGGCACCTTCAGCCCGGCGGCCTGCAAGCGCGTCAGCAGCGGCAGCGCGATCAGGTCCGAGGTGGCGGCAAGCGCGGTGAAGCCCTGCGCCAGGATGTCGCGCGGCG
Organism: Salipiger abyssi; assembly: GCF_017311415.1. Lineage (GTDB taxonomy): Bacteria > Pseudomonadota > Alphaproteobacteria > Rhodobacterales > Rhodobacteraceae > Salipiger > Salipiger abyssi_A. Next base: position 12,586 of record NZ_JAEKIS010000012.1, read on the forward strand.
AGGGAAGAGGTTCCTCCTCCAGCCAGAGCACCCTTGCGCTCATGTCGTTGCCGAGCGCGCCGGTCATGCCGGCGACGCGGTCCCTCTGTACCCGGGACGAGCGGCTTTGCCCGACGATAAGGATGTTCTTGTGCCCGAAGTTGCGCAGATGTCCGGCAATCAGCGCGCCGCCCTGCCGGTGATCGGCAGAGATGGTGTTGCCGGGGGTGGAGGCGGCGTCGATCACCGCGACCGGCACGGTGAGCTCCGGCAGCTTTGTGCCGCGCCGGGGTACCACAACCAGCCCGTCCGCGCCCTGCCGCAGCAGCCGGCGCAGCGCCTTATCCTGCGCCTCGCGGGTGCCCCGGCTGTCGGCGATGAGCACGCCGAGCCCGCGCGCCTGCGCCGCCGCTTCGATGGACTGCGCCAGCGCGGGAAAAAGCGGGTTGGCAATGTCCGGCAGTACCAGCCCGATCACGCCGCTGCGCCCGGTGCGCAGCGCCCGCGCCCGCACCGAAGGAGCATAGCCCAGTCGCGCGGCCTCGTCGCGGATGCGGGTTTTCAGCGCCTCGGAGACGCGCCCCTTGCCGGAAAGCGCGTTGGACACGGTGGCCTTGGAGACCCCCATGGCGCGCGCGATGTCTTCCAGCTTGGGTGTCATGTCCGACTCGGCTCCCGAGAAGATTAAACGATTAAGCAAATTCAGCGCGAACAGGGTGCGTCGCGTCAAGTGGCGGCACCGGTATTTTCGGCTGGGCGCGGATATGCGGATATCGTTTGCACGCGAATTGATCGCACAGGCCGGTTCTGACCCGCCGGTAGCTGGCCGGAGAGCGACGTGGCTTACTCGCGCGCGCGAGGGAGCTCGCTAGTGAGACAGCGCCTCTTTCAGCGATTGCGGCGCCGAGCCGCGGTCGCGCAGGTCGAGCGAGGTGAGCAGGTCGAGTAGGTGGCTCTTCATCAGATCCTCGGCCAGCGGGCCGTCGCCGCTCGCCAGCGCGCGCAGCAGCGCATGGTGGGCGTGGCTCTCGCAGAGCGCCGCGCGGCGCTGCCAGTAAAGCGCGATGATCAGCGAGGAGCGCGAAACCAACTGGGTGACGAACTCGGCCACGGTTGCCTGATCTGCGATGCGCGCGATCTCGATATGGAACATGCCCGACAGATGCAGCGCGCGGCCGGTATCGCCCAGATCGAGCGCGCGGTGCTCGTTGTCGATATGGGTTTGGAGCGTGGCGATATCGGCCTCGGTCATGCGCTCGGCGGCCGAGCGCGCGGTGCGCGGCTCCAGCAGGGCGCGCGCCTCGAAGACCTCGCGCGCCTCCTTGACCGTGGGCTGGGCGACAAAGGCGCCGCGGTTGCGCCGCAGATCCACCAAACGCATATGCGCGAGCCTTTGCAGCGCCGCGCGCACCACGGTGCGGCTGACGCCATAGACCTCGCCGACCTCGTCCTCGTTGAGCTTCATCCCAGGCGCGATCCGGTGCTCGTGAATGGCCGTCGCCAGCCTCTCCACGATCCTCTCGTCGCCGCTTTCCCGTTTTTGCGCTGCCCGCGCCATTGCCGTCGTCCTGCTCGGTTACCGGGTAACAATGCGCGTTACTGGGCGATTCTCAAGCTATGCCATGCGTTTCCAGGATTGTGCGTAAGATTGTATACGATTTCAGGTGCAATGTTGTGCGCAATGGGGTTCCGTCGGCCCAAATGGTGGGCGTTTCCGGTATGGCTTCGGTCCGGCGGCTGAAACTGTTTCATCTTTGAGAGAATTCCGTCTCAGCCTCGGAGCAATCACGACAGGGAGCTGCCGATGCGCACGGAAGATGATCTCGAACTCGTTCACCTGACCAAGCGCTATGGCGACACCGCCGCGGTGCGCGACATCAATCACGTCTTCAACAACGGCACCTATGTCTGCCTGCTCGGCCCCTCGGGCTGCGGCAAGTCGACGACGCTGCGGATGATCGCGGGGCATGAGAGTGTCAGCGAGGGCGCGATCCTGCTGAAGGGCCAGAACATCGCGCCGCTGCCGCCGGCACGGCGCGGCACGGCGATGATGTTCCAGAGCTATGCGCTGTTTCCGCACCTTTCGGTGCGCGACAACGTGGCGTTTTCGCTGCGCATGAAGGGCGAGGACAAACCGGCCCGCCACCGCGCCGCCGACGAGATGCTGGAGCTGGTGGACATGTCGCACCTGGCGCAGCGGCTGCCGGCGCAGCTCTCTGGCGGCCAGCAGCAGCGGGTGGCGCTGGCGCGCGCGCTGGTGACCAAGCCGCGGGTGCTGCTGCTCGACGAGCCGCTCTCGGCGCTGGACCCGTTCCTGCGCATCCGCGTGCGCGCCGAGCTGAAGCGGCTTCAGCGAGAGCTGGGCATCACCTTCATCCATGTCACCCACGGCCAGGACGAGGCGCTGGCGCTCGCCGATCAGATCGTGGTGATGAACAACGCGGTCATCGAGCAGGCGGGGCACCCGCGCGACGTGTTCGCGGCGCCCCGCACCGAATTCGTCGCGCGCTTCATGGGTGGCCACAACGTGCTGTCACTGAACGGATCGCGCTACGCGCTGCGCGCCGATGAGGTGAGGCTGGCGCCGCAGGGGCATGCGGCGGTGGTGCGCACGGTGGAATATCAGGGCCATCACGTCGCGGTCACCGCGACGATGGGGGAGGAGGAGATCCTCGCCTATGTGCCCGAGGAGAGCTTTTTCTCCGATCCGAAGAGCCCGGGCGACGCGGTGAGCCTCGCCTGGGAAGAAGGGCGGCTGCACCGCCTCGAAGCCTGACGGGCACTCCGCCCGCAATTCACCGATAACGACGACCAACGGAGAGAGGACTACCATGGCCAAAGTCGGATATACCCGCCGCGCGCTGCTCAAGGGAGGGGCCGCCGCCGCTGCCGCCTCGGCGCTTCCCGCGCCGATGCTCTGGGCGCAGGAGACCAAGAACATCGTGTTGCGCCAGTTCGGCACCGGCGTGTCGAACCTCAACGAGGTGGCACAGAAAGTGAAAGAGGATCTGGGTTTCACGCTGGAAATGACCGCGCTCGATTCCGACAGCGTCACCCAGCGCGCCGCCACCCAGCCCGACAGTTTCGACATCGCCGATATCGAATACTGGATCTGCAAGAAGGTCTGGCCGACCGGCAACCTTCAGGCGATGGATACCTCGAAGATCGCCAATTACGACAAGATCGTCGGTATCTTCCGCTCCGGCAAGCTGACGCCGGAGTCGGTCATCGCGCAGGGCACCGCGCCGCATAGCGTGGGCTTTGTCGACGGCCCCGGCGCCACCAGCTTTGCCGATGAGGAAACCGGCTGGATGACGCTGATCCCAACGATCTACAACGCCGACACGCTGGGCATCCGGCCCGACCTGATCGGCCGTCCGATCTCCAACTGGTCGGAGCTGCTGAACCCGGAATTCAAGGGCAAGGCCTCGATCCTCGACATTTCGTCGATCGGTATCATGGATATGGCGATGGTCTGCGAATCCATGGGCGAGATCACCTATGGCGACAAGGGCAACATGACCCGCGAGGAGATCGACAAGACCTTTGCGATCTTCACCGAAGCCAAGCAGAACGGCCAGTTCCGCGCCTTCTGGAAGACCTTCGACGAGAGCGTCAATCTGATGGCCTCCGGCGAGGTGGTGATCCAGTCGATGTGGTCGCCGGCGATCACCGCGGTGAAATCGCGCGGCATTCCCTGCGTCTACCAGCCGCTGGAAGAGGGCTATCGCTCCTGGGGCGGCGGCATCGGCCTGTCGAAATCGCTGACCGGCATGGAGCTGGATGCGGCTTACGACTACATCAACTGGTATCTTGACGGCTGGGTCGGCGGGTTCCTGATGCGTCAGGGTTATTACTCGGCAGTGCCGGAAACCTCCAAGAACTACATGTCCGAGAACGAGTGGGGCTACTGGTTCGAGGGCAAGGAAGCGACGGCCGAGATCACCTCGCCCTTCGGCGATGTGCTGGCACAGGCCGGCGAAGTGCGCGACGGCGGCTCCTTCTACGACCGGATGGGGTCTGTTGCCTGCTGGAACGCCGTCATGGACGAGAACCAGTACATGGTGCGTAAGTGGAACGAGTTCATCGCGTCCTGAGGCGGAATGTCGCCGCCTGACGGCGGCGACCGGCGGGGGGCGTGCCGCCCCCCGCAACCCCCCGCAGTTGCGTATTTTCAAAGAGAAGAAAGGACGGGGACGCGCCCAATGCTGAAGAACCGCCACGTGACCGGCTGGCTACAGGCCGCGCCGCTGAGCCTTGTCCTGATCGGCTTTCTGATCCTGCCGATCGTCGCCATCGTCATCGTAAGTTTCTGGCGGGCGACGGAGTTTTCCATCATCCCCGCCTTCACGCTGGAGAATTACCAGTTCCTCTTCGGCTCGCCGGTGACCTACAAGGTGTTCCTCGCGACCTTCAAATACGCCGCGATCACATGGGCGCTGACCCTGCTGATCGGCTTCACCGCCGCTTATTACCTGGCCTTCCACATCCGCAGCCAGACGGTACAGATCGCGCTGTTCCTGCTCTGCACGATCCCGTTCTGGACTTCGAACATCATCCGCATGATCTCGTGGATTCCGTTTCTGGGGCGCAATGGCATCGCCAACAGCACGCTGATCGACATGGGGGTGATCGACGAGCCGCTGGAATGGCTGCTTTACAGCGATTTCTCGGTGATCCTGGCCTTTGTCCACCTTTATACGCTGTTCATGGTGGTGCCGATCTTCAACACCATGATGCGCATCGACCGTTCGCTGATCGAGGCGGCCTATGACAACGGGGCGAGCGGGTTCCAGACGCTGGTGCATGTGATCGTGCCGCTGACCAAGCCGGGCATCATGATCGGCACGATTTTCGTGCTGACGCTGGCGATGGGGGATTTCATCACCGTGCGCTTCATGTCCGGCAGCCAGAAGGCCAATGTCGGGCGGCTCATTTCCAACGACATCGCGCTGCTGCAATACCCCTCGGCCGCCGCTACCGCCGTGGTGCTGCTCTGCACCGTGCTGATCGTGATCGGCATCCTTCTGCGCTTCGTCGATATCCGCAAGGAGCTCTGAGACATGGAACAACGTTCGCGCGCCTTCTACCTGCTCACCGCGTTTTTCGCGCTGTTCATCCTGTTTCTCTACGGGCCGACGATCACCATCGGCATCCTAAGCTTTCAGGGGCCGCAGGGCGGGCTGACCTTTCCGATGAACGGGGTGTCGCTGCACTGGTTCCGCGATCTTTTCGAAGAGCAGGCGGTGGGCGATATCTGGGGCGCCTTCCGCCGCAGCCTGGCGCTGGGGCTCATGGTGATGGTGACCACGGTCGTGATCTCGGTCATGGGCGGGCTCGCGTTCCGCAAGCGCTTTGCCGGCTCGGGGCTGCTGTTTTACCTGATCATCGCCTCGCTGGTGATCCCGTCGATCCTGATCTCGCTGGGGGTGGGGCTGATCTTCAACCAGCTCGGGTTCAAGATCCACTGGGCGACGAGCGGTTTCGGCTCGCAGCTCACCTGGACGCTGCCCTTCGGCCTGCTGATCATGTTCGCGGTCTTCAACCGCTTCGACAAGAGCTACGAGGAGGCCGCGCGCGATCAGGGGGCGACGGCCTGGCAGACCATCGCCTATGTGGTGCTGCCGATCATCGCGCCCTCGCTGATCGGTGTGGCGCTCTTCGGCTTTACGCTGAGCTATGACGAGTTCGCGCGCACCCTGCTGACGGCGGGCAGCTACAACACGCTGCCGCTGGAGATCTTTGGCATGACCACCAATGTGACCACGCCGGTGATCTATGCGCTGGGCACGCTGACGACGTTGTTCTCTTTCCTGATCATCGCTGTATTCATGGGTACGGTGGTGATCCTCGGGCGGCGGCGGGCGCGGCTCGGCTCGGACGCGGGCAAGGGCGTATGACCCGGATCGTCTATCTTAACCCGAATTCCACCGCCGCGATGACCGAGAGTCTGGTGGCGGTGGCGCGCCGGGCCAATCCGCAGGCCGATATCCTCGGCTGGACCAATGCCGGCGGGCCGCCCGCAATCGAGGGGCCACAGGACGGCGATGCCGCCGTTCCGGGGCTTCTGGCGCTGCTGCTCGAGGCGGTTGAGGCCGGGGCCGATGCTATCGTGATCGCCTGTTTCGACGATACCGGGCTGGCGGAGCTGCGCGCGCGGGCGCCGTGCCCGGTGATCGGGATCGGCCAGTCGGCCTATGTCTCGGCGACGCTGCTGGGGCATCGGTTCTCGGTGATCACCACGCTCGCGGTCTCCGTGCCGGTGATCGAGGGCAATGTGGCAGCCTCGGGGTTCGGCGGCAACTGTGTCTCGGTGCGGGCGAGCGGGCTGCCGGTGCTGACGGTCGAGGCGGGCAGCGAAGCGACGCGCCGCCGCATCGCCGAAGAGATCGGCGAAGCGGGGCGCGCGGACGGCGCGACGGCGGCGATCCTCGGTTGCGCCGGCATGGCGGCGCTGCGCGACGATCTTGCCGCGCGCAGCGGGCTGCCGCTGATCGACGGGGTGGCGGCCTCGGCGCAGCTGGCGCCGGCGCTGGCGCGGATGGCGGGGTAGCCGCGACGGGGCGGAATTTCGCGAAAAACCGGCAGCGAGACGCCTCGGCCCGGTGCTCCGGCGGGGCGTTTTTCATGCCGACTCGGCCTCTTGGGGGCGGCAGGCCGCCGCTGCGGATCGGAAAAGCTGCCTAAAAGGTATGCATTCGGCATCTTTAGCGACGCACGACGCGCACGAGAGAGTGAAAACCGCTCAACTATCTGTGAGATAACCGGAATTCTCCCGGCGCATGTCGATTTGTCGCAGCGATGTGCGCCGGCGTGAGGTCTAGGCCCTTGCCTGCGAACCAACGTTCCGGACTGCCCGTGCCCTTCGTCGACACCCGCAGCCTGTCGGACACGAAAGAGGCATACGCTTGATATATCTAAGAAAACCGCTGCTGGCAGCGGGGGGTGCACTTGCGCTCTCCGGATGCCGCTACGATGTTCTGTCGCCGCAGGGCTGGGTCGGCGGGCAGGAACGCAACCTGCTGATCATCTCGACCCTTCTCATGCTGATCGTCATTGTTCCGGTCCTGTTCATGGCCGTCTATTTCCCGCTGAGATACCGCGCCGACCGCAGCGATATCTCCGATTACGACCCGAGTTTCGAGCATTCCAACAAGCTCGAAGCGGTGGTCTGGGGCGTTCCGGTGCTGATCGTCGCGGCGCTGGGCTGGTACACCTATGTCTATACCCACCGGCTCGACCCCTATCGCCCGCTCGATCATCTCGAAGCCGGCGCGCCCGTCGAGGTGCAGGCGGTCTCGCTCGACTGGAAATGGCTCTTTATCTACCCCGAACTGGGCGTGGCCTCGGTCAATGAGCTGGCGATTCCGGCCGGGCGTCCGGTGAATTTCAGCCTGACCTCGTCGACCGTGATGAACACGCTGTCGATCCCGGCGCTGGGCGGCATGGTCTATTCCATGGCGGGGATGGAGACCAAGCTGCACCTGATCGCCGACAGCGAGGGCACGTTCCAGGGCCGGTCGGCGCATTACTCGGGCCCCGGGTTCTCGGACATGGTGTTCGAGACAAAGGCGCTCAGTGACGACGATTTCGAGACTTGGGTCGCCGGGCTGCGCGAGACGGGCACGCCGCTTGACCGCGACAGCTATCTGGCGCTGGAAAAGCCCTCCATCGACGCGCCGGTCAGCTATTTCGCCTCCGTCGAGGACGGGCTTTTCGACCGCATCGTCAATCTCTGCGTCGAGGCCGGAAAGGTCTGCATGAAAGACATGATGATGTCCGACAGCATGGGCGGCGGCGGGCTGGAGGGCATCGGCGATGCAGCCGCCTACAGCCATGACCGCGCCCGCGCCATCGACGGGTTCGGCGCCCCCATCACCCTGCCGGAACCGGCAGCGACTTCCCATCACGAGAGCGCCCGAGAAGAGGCGCTGCTGACCGTGCCCGGCCTGATCTGCGGCCCCGGCGTGGACGGCCAGGAGGACAGCATTCATGTTAACTGAGACCGCACAACCGAGTCTGTCGCCGATCTTCGGGCGCCTGACGCTCGACTGGATCCCCTATCACGAGCCGATCCTTGTCGGCACCTTTGCCGGCGTTGTGCTCGGCGGGCTGCTGGTGCTGGCTCTGATGAGCTATTTCCGCCTCTGGGGGCCGCTCTGGCGGAACTGGGTGACCACCGTCGATCACAAGAAGATCGGCATTATGTACATGATCCTGGGTTTCGTCATGATGGTGCGCGGTTTTGCCGACGCGCTTATGATGCGGCTTCAGCAGGCCATGGCCGCCGGCGGGGTCGAGGGCTATCTGCCGCCGCACCATTACGATCAGGTCTTTACCGCCCATGGCGTGATCATGATCTTTTTCGTCGCAATGGCCTTTGTCACCGGGCTGATGAACTATGTCATGCCGCTCCAGATCGGCGCGCGCGACGTGGCCTTTCCCTTCCTCAACAACTTCTCGTTCTGGATGACCGTCGCGGGCGCGCTGCTGGTCAATATCTCGCTTTTCATCGGCGAGTTCGCGCGGGTCGGCTGGCTTGCCTTTCCACCCTTGTCGGGAGCGAGTTACAGCACCGGGCCGGGGATGGATTACTATCTCTGGGCGTTGCAGATCGCCGGCGTGGGCACCACGCTTTCCGGCATCAACATGATCGCCACGGTGCTCAAGATGCGCGCGCCGGGCATGAAGCTCATGGACATGCCGATCTTTGCCTGGACCTCGCTCATCACCAACGTGCTGATCGTCGCCGCCTTTCCGGTGCTGACCGCCACGCTGGCTCTGCTCACGCTCGATCGTTATCTCGATTTCCGCTTTTTCACCAATGACTTTGGCGGGAACCCGATGATGTATATCAACCTGATCTGGGTCTGGGGTCACCCGGAGGTCTATATCCTCATCATCCCCTGTTTCGGCGTCATCTCCGAGATCGTGGCGACCTTCTCGGGCAAGCCGATCTTTGGCTACCGCACGATGGTCTGGGCCACCGCCTGTATCATGGTTCTGAGCTTTGTCGTCTGGTTGCACCACTTCTTCACCATGGGCTCGGGCGCCAGCGTGAACACCTTCTTCGGCATCACCACGATGATCATCGCTGTGCCCACGGGGGTGAAGATCTTCAACTGGCTCTTCACCATGTACAAGGGCCGGGTGCGGCTCGAAGTGCCGATGCTCTGGGTGATCGGCTTTCTCGTGACCTTCACCATCGGCGGCATGTCCGGGGTTCTGCTGGCGGTGCCGCCGGTCGATTTCCAGCTCCACAACACGCTGTTCCTGATCGCGCATTTCCACAATGTGATCATCGGCGGGGTGGTCTTTGCGGTCTATGCCGCCGTCACCTACTGGTGGCCCAAGGCCTTCGGCTTCCGGCTCGACGACACCTGGGGGCGGCGCAGCTTCTGGTTCTGGTTCGTAGGCTTCTACTTTGCCTTCATGCCGCTCTACGCGCTGGGGCTGATGGGGGTCACGCGCCGGATGAACGCCTATCCCGATGCCGGCTGGCAGCCCTATTTCATCGTCGCGGCCTTTGGCGCGGTGCTGATCCTGCTGGGCATCCTGTCGACCTTCGCCGGCTTCTACGTCTCGATCCGCGACCGCAAGCGGCTGGCCTGCGGCCGCGACCCCTGGGATGCGCGCACGCTGGAATGGGCCACGCAATCGCCGCCGGCGCCCTACAACTTCCCCGAAGACATCCGGATCGTCGGGCGCGAGGCCTTCTGGCACATGAAGCAGACCGGCTTCAAATGGTCCGGGCATTACCGCCCGATCCATATGCCCAAAAACACCGCGACCGGCGCGCTGATCTCTGCCGCCGCGCTGGTCTTTGGCTTTGCCATGGTCTGGTACATCTGGTGGCTCGCGCTCCTGAGCTTTGCCGCGATGCTGGCTTTGGGCATCGCCCACACCTTCAACTACAACCGCGATTACCACATCCCCAGCGATGAGGTGACCGCCACCGAACTGAAAGGAGCGGCCGCATGACCCCGCGCGACGCCGAGCTTGCTCTGCCCGACGGGCCTGCGCCCCACGCCCATGCGGTGGGCCATGACGGGGCCGAGCATCACCACGCCAGCCCGACCCCCATCGGGTTCTGGATCTACCTGATGAGCGACTGCATCATCTTCGGGGCGCTCTTTGCCACCTATGCGGTGCTCGGCGGCAGTTATGCCGGCGGGCCCGCGCCCAAGGATCTGTTCGAGCCGGGCTTCGTCGCCATCGAAACCGCGCTGCTGCTGATCTCCTCCGTCACCTTCGGCGTGGCGATGTTGCAGGCCGAAAAGGGCCGGCGCGACACGACGCTGATGTGGCTGGCGGTGACCGGGCTCTTTGGCGCGGGCTTCATCGGCATGGAGCTTTACGAGTTCCGCCACCTGGTCCATATCGGCGCCGGGCCGGACCGCTCCGCCTTCCTGTCGTCCTTCTTTGCGCTGGTGGCCACGCACGGGCTGCACGTCACGGGCGGGATCATCTGGCTGGTCACGCTGATGGCGCAGATCCGCATGCACGGGCTGATCGAGGCCAATATGCGCCGCCTGTCGACGCTCTCGATGTTCTGGCACTTCCTCGATCTGGTCTGGATCGGCGTGTTTTCCTTTGTCTATCTGGTGAGGCTGGTCTGATGTCGTCACACACGCATACCGCATCGCACGGCACCATGGGGCAGCTGATGATCGGCTTTGGCCTCGCGGCGCTGCTGACCATCATTCCCTTCGGTCTCGTCATGGGCGAGGTCGGGATAAGCCGCAGCACGCTTGTGGGCATCATCATGGGGCTGGGCGCGGTGCAGATCCTCGTGCATCTGGTCTATTTCCTGCATCTCAGCCGCTCGTCCGAGGAAGGCTGGACTCTGTCCGCCAGCATCTTCGCGGTGATCATCCTCGCCATCGTGCTCGCCGGCTCGCTCTGGGTCATGCACAATATGAACGAGAACATGATGCCGATGCCCGAGATGCATCGGCAGATCGAGCAGATGAAGAGCCTTCAGGCGCAGGAGGGATGAGCGCCCCCCTCTCCGGAACGGGGCCCTCCGGGGCCCCGGCGCACACCCGGGTTGGGGCGCGCCTGATCCTCGCCGGGCTGGTCGCCGCGCTGCTCTTCGCGGGGTTCTCGGGGCTTGGCATCTGGCAGATCCGCCGCCTGCACTGGAAGCGCGACCTGATCGAGCGGGTCGACGCCCGTGTCCATGCCGCCCCGGTGGCGGCGCCCGGTCCAGACAACTGGCCGGGTATCAAGGCGGCGCGCGACGAATACCGCCGGGTCACCCTCTCCGGGCGCTTTCTCAACGATGAGGAGGTGCTGATCTACACCCCGTCAGATTACGGCCCTGCCGACTGGGTGCTGACGCCGCTGCGGCGCGACGACGGCAGCATCGTCATGGTCAATCGCGGGCTGGTGCCGCAGGCGCTCGCCGAGGCGGGGCAGTTCGACCGCGACGCGGGCCGCGTGACCGTCACCGGCCTGCTGCGGATCTCCGAGGATGAGGGCTGGCTCTTCTCGCGCGCCAACGATCCCGAGAACCAGCGCTGGTATCGCCGCGACATCGACTCGATCACCCAGGCGAAGGGTTTCGCGACCGCCGCCCCCTATTTCGTCGATGCCGAGCTCGGCGATCCGCAGCGCTGGCCGCGCGGCGGGCAGACGGTCGTGCGCTTTCGCAACGCCCATCTCAGCTACGCGCTGACCTGGTTCGCCCTCGCCGCGCTGACGCTCGCGGGCTTCGCCCTCCTGCTCCGTCAGGACGTGCGGTGCCCGTCCGACACCTGACCGAAGACATCGGGCTTGGCACCCATATGAGTGCCGCGATCGTATCTTCATCTTTCTGCAAATACTCGAATCCGTTCCGACACGTAGGAGCCGGGCGATTGCGCCTGCGTCATACGCAGCACCCTGTCCTGCTCGATGATGGGGCCTTCGGCGAGACCCGCGATCAGGTAATGCGATATCGCCCCGATCAGTTTCACCCTACGCTCGAACGCCTTCTTGTAGAGGGCGGCCCCCTTGAAGCTCGGCAGGAAGGCCGAGTGGATAGTGATGATCCGCCCCGACATCTTCTGGCGCATTTCGTCGCCGAGGGGCTGCATGCAGCGCGCCGGAACCATCAGCTCGGCGCCGGTCTCCACCACCCCCTTCCGGTAGTCCATGCCGGTATTCTTCGCGGTCTCGAAATCTTTGAATCGGGCACGGGCGGTGGCGTTGCAGACCTGCCCGGCGAGGAACGCCGCAATCGCGGCCACGATGCCGCGGGTCGGGGTGAGGACGATCTTGCTCATCCGCTGCCTCCAGTCGGTGTGCGGCCGGCGTCAGCGCATGCGAGACCGAGTCCGGGGGCTTCCGCCAGGGTACAACCCGGCATGGATGAGGCGATGCCGTACGCCGTTGGCCAGCAGCGCCGAAGCCGGCGTCGTGCTGGGATGGTCGCGATAACTCCTATCGTCGAATGTGAAGGAAAGCGTCTTGCGACTCAGGCCGCGTTTTCAGAGGCTTGTCCGCAACGCTATCACCCGGCGCCGCGACGGGTGCGCCGCGCCGGGTCAGTGTTCTGAGGCGCGCAGACTCCTCAGCAGGCCAGAAAGACGACCCTTGCGGCGCCGCGCCGCTGCCTCTCCGCCAGACGCCGCTTTGCGACCTCCAGCTTGTCGCGCGCCGCCTGGAGTTGCAGGATCGCGCGTGCGCGGTTTTCATAGAGCTGCCGGATGTGCGAACCGGGATTGCCCATCGAGGCGCGGTAGGGGCGGGCGGATGCGGGAAACCATCGGGTCATCTCGCCGAGCGCCAGCGTCCATGCCCGGTCTGCCTCGAGATACCGGCGATAGGTCAGCCGCAACAGGCGCCGCCGCGTTTTCAGTTCAGACTGCATCTTCTCCTCCGCAGAAACAGGTCTGTTGGAGGAGAATAGCAGATTTCCGGACGTCACTCAAAGCGACGCGATGGCGCGGGCCATCACATCAGCGGGACAACGGCGTCACTCGGCGGCGATGCCGTCGGTGAATTGCAGCCGCGCCAGCCGGGCATAGAGCCCACCCTCGGCCACCAGCGCATCATGCGAGCCCTGCGCCACGATTCGGCCCTGCTCCATGACCAAGATGCGGTCGGCCTTTTTGACCGTGGCCAGCCGGTGGGCGACGATGATGGTGGTGCGGCCCTCTGCCAGTCTGTCCACCGCCGCCTGAACCGCGCGCTCGCTTTCCGCATCCAGCGCCGAGGTCGCCTCGTCGAGCAGCAGCACCGGCGCATCGCGCAGGATCGCCCGGGCGATGGCGATGCGTTGCTTCTGCCCGCCCGAAAGCATCACGCCGCGCTCGCCCAGATAGGTGTCGTAGCCTTCGGGCAGGGCGGAGATGAAACCATGCGCCGCCGCCGCCTTGGCCGCCGCCTCGATCTCGACATCACTGGCATCGGGGCGGCCGAAGCGGATGTTCTCGCGTGCCGAGGCGGCGAAGATCACCGGATCCTGTGGCACCAGCGCGATATGCTGGCGGAAGGCGTCGCGCGTCATCTCGTCCAGCGCGACGCCGTCGAGGGTCACGCGCCCCGCATCCGGATCGTAGAAGCGCTGGATCAGCTGCACGATGGTGGTCTTGCCGGCGCCGGAGGGGCCGACAAGCGCCACGGTCTCGCCAGGACGGATCGCGAGGTCGATATCGTCGAGCGCAGACACCTCGGGGCGCGAGGGGTAGGAAAAGCGCACATGCTCGAAACCGATGGCGCCTTTGACCGGCGCGGCCAGCGACTTCGGGGCCTCGGGGTCTGTCACCGAATCCTCCGCCGAAAGCAGCTCGACCAGCCGCTCGGTGGCGCCCGCTGCCCGCTGCAACTCGCCGAAGATCTCCGACAGGGCGGCGACCGCGCCCGCGACCATCACCGAATAGATCACGAACTGCACCAGCGCGCCGGCGCTCATCTCGCCCGCGCGCACGTCCCAGGCGCCCATCCAGAGCACGCCGACGACGCCGGTAAAGACCAGAAAGATCACGATGGCGGTCATCAGTGCCCGCACCCAGATCCGCCGCCGCGCCGCGTCAAAGCTCTTTTCCGTCACCTCGCCAAAGGCGTTGCGCGAGATCGTCTCGTGGGTAAAGGCCTGCACCGTCTGCACCGCCGAGAGCGCTTCGGCAGCGTTGCCCGAGGAGGCGGCGATCCAGTCCTGATTCTCGCGGCTGAGCTTGCGCAGCCTGCGGCCCAGCGTGAGGATCGGCACGATCACCACCGGCACCAGCAGCAGCACCAGCCCGGTGAGCTTGGCCGAGGTCAGCAGCATCAGCGCCAGCCCTCCGGCCATCATCAGGATATTGCGCAGCGCGATCGACACCGAGGAGCCGATCACCGACTGGATCAGCGTGGTGTCGGTGGTAATGCGGCTCAGCACCTCGCCGGTCATGACCTTTTCGTAGAACACCGGCGAGAGGCCGATCACCCGGTCGAACACCGCCTTGCGGATATCGGCCACCACGCGCTCGCCCAGCCGGGTCACCAGCGCATAACGCAGTGCCGTGCCGAGGGCGAGCAGCCCGGCGATGCCGAGCGCGGCGAGGAAGTAGTAGTCGAGCAGAGCGCCGTCCTCGACGCTGAAATTGTCTACCACCCGGCGCACCGCCATGGGCAGCGTCAGCGACACCGCCGCCGTGGCCATCAGTGCCAGCACCGCCGCCAGCATCATCCCCTTATAGGGCAGCATGAACGGCCAAAGGGCCGCAAGCGAGCCGAGTTTTCGGGATTTTGCGCGCTCCTCCGCCGTTGCGGATGCCGGGTTTGCTCGTGCCATGCCCCCTCCTGTGCTGTGGCCGGGGTGTTTTGCCATGCCCGGCGCAGGAATCAAGCGGCCCGTCGCGGCATTTGACGGCCAGGCGCAAAGAAACCGGCGATTTCGCCGCATCGTGCGCTGGTTGCCAGGGGTTTCCGGAGGGTGCGTCGGGAGGGAGATGGTGGAGCGGGCGACGGGAATCGAACCCGTATCTCTTGCTTGGAAGGCAAGGGTCTTACCATTACACAACGCCCGCTCAGCGGTGAGAATGCCTAGAACATGGGGTTCCGAGGGTCAAGCGGGATGTTTCCGCAAACCGTCCGTTCCCGTAAGCCGCGGAATGCCCCGCGATCCGGCGCGAAAGTTTTGCTTCTGCTTGCTCGGCCCGGGCGTTACGCTCGCCTGAACGGGTGGCGCGTGCTGCCTGTGGCGCGACCCCCGGTCCGATCCCAGACCCGAGACAGCAAAGATCCCGCCCATGGCCTTCGATTTCATTCTGATGCTCACCGAAAACGACCGGACGATCCCCGACGCCCGGGCGCGGATCGACGAGGCGCTGGAAGGCGGGGTGCGCCATATCGGCTTCAAGGATGTGGGCCTGCCCTTCGCCGATCTGAAGCGGCTCGCCGATGCCATCCGCGCCGCCGGCGGGCGGTCCTATCTCGAGGTGGTGAGCCTTGACGAGGCGAGCGAGCTCGCCTCGGCCCGCGCGGCGGGGGAGCTGGATGTGGATTGTCTGCTTGGGGGCACGCGCCCGCAGGCGGTGACGCAGGTCACCCGCGACCACCCGCTGCGCTACTATCCTTTCGCCGGGCAGATCACCGGACATCCCAGCGTGCTCGAAGGGCCTGGCGGCGCGGTGGTGGACTCCGCCCGCCGTCTTGCCGATCTGGAGCATGTGCACGGGCTTGATCTGCTGGCCTACCGGTTCGCCGGAGAGGTGCCCGCGCTGATGCGCGACGTCTGCGCGGCAGTGGGCAAGCCGGTGATCATGGCGGGCAGCATCGACAGCGAGTCGCGCATTCTCGCCGCGGCCGAGGCGGGCGCGTCCGGCTTCACCGTCGGCACAGCCGCGCTGGCCGGCGTCTTTCCCGCCGAGGGGCCGGGATTTGCCGCGCAGGTGCGGGCGATTCTCGGCATGACCTCGCGCGCCCGTGCGCGATCGACGGCGCCGCGGCGGATCGCGCTGGCGGCACATGACACCCGCAAGGCGCATCTGCGGGCCTGGGTGACGCGCCACGCCGCCGCGCTCGAGGGGCACCGGCTGGTCTGTACCGGCGGCACCGGACGGATGATCGCCGAGGCGGCGCCCCAGCTCAGCCTGCGCCGCTTGCAGCGCGGCTCACGCGGCGGCGATCAGCAGCTCGGGGCGCTCATCGCGACCGGCGAGCTGGATGCGGTGATCTTCTTCGCGGATCCCACCGTGCCGCATGGCGGCGAGGCGGATCTTCAGGCGCTGACGCGGCTGGCGGTTCTGCACGATACGCCGCTGGCACTCGGGCCTTCCGCCGCCGATATGATCGCCACCGCACTCCTGAGCGTGCAGGGCGGCACGCCCGACGCTCATCGCTGAGTCTGAAGCCGCGGCGGCGCGTTCGCTGTGGCCGCTTCCGGCGCCGATACCGGACGCGGTTTCGCCTGGCGGCTCCGCCAGTGTGCGACCGCATATTGCAGCGCCAGCCCGCCGAGGATCAGCACCATGTCCTGCACCAGCCCCGCCGGGTGCAGCGCCTTGACCACCTGTGCTGCGATGGAGAGCACGGTGCCGGTGGCAAAGACCCAGAGCGCATAGCGGCCCAGGAGCCGCACCGGCGCAGCGACGCGCGAGGCGGTGAGCGCCGGGATCAGCCCGGGCCAGGACAGCGCATAGGCCAGCGCGAGGAAATGCAGCAGGCGCGGCGCCGAGACATAGGTCTTGTCGAAGGCGACGAAGAGGAAGGACACGCCCTGATGATAGAGCCAGGAGAGGCTCTGGTTCATCGTCGACATCAGCGGCGGGTGCTTGACCCAGACGAGGGCGTAGACCAGCGCGAAGAGCGCGAGCGCCAGCAGCCAGCGCGAAGCGGGCACAAAGCGCCGCCCGTCGCGCAGCGCCAGCCCGGTCAGGATGCCGAGCGAGAACAGCAGCTGCCAGGAAAACGGGTTGAAGAACCAGCCGCCGGGCAGCGGGTAATTCGGCAGATCGATGCGAAAGAGCGCGCTCAGAACCCAGATCGCCACGCTCAGCGCCAGCAACCCCAGCGGGCGGCGCTGCCCCAGCCGCACCAGAAACGGCGCGGCAAGCATCAGCGCGCCATACATCGGCAGGATGTTGATATAGCCGAACTGGTGGCCCAGCGAGACGAGGCCGAACCCTACGGTCAGCGGATCCTCCCAGAGCATGTAGAAGGAGTTGGGCCGCAGCAGCTCGGTCTCGCCGGTCCACAGCACGCCCGCGCCGACGATCACGATCGCCAGCAGCGTGGTCAGGATATGCACCCGGTAGAGCGTCCAGGCGCGCATCCAGGCCAGACGCACCGCGCCGCGCGATATGCCCCCGGCGAGGCGCGGCCCATAGGCCAGCGCCACGGCGCAGCCGGACATGAAGACAAAGCCCTCGGCGGCGTCCGAAAGCCCGAAATTGCGCGAAGTGATATGTTCGAAGATCGTGCCCGGGACGTGGTTTATATAGATCATCGCGAGGCTCAGGCCCCGGAAGAAATCAAGGCGCGGATCCCTTGGCTGGCGCGCTTTCGCGGCGCTGGCAGGGGCGTGTGGCTGGGTCAGCTCTTTGGCTCCTCGCTGGGGGCGGCGCGTCTCATGCGCGCGCGCCTTGCTGCATCGGCGGCACGGCGGCGGCCGATGCCGACACGCCCTTGGGCGTCATCCCCCAGCGCGTCACGATGCGGTCGTGGATCTGCATCACCGGTGCCGGGCGCAGCTCGGTCGGTACGGTCATCAGCGGCGACTGGGAGGGCAGCGAGGTCCAGCGCAGCAGCAGCGGCGCGGCGATCATCGGCGCGCCCACCGGTAGCAGCCAGAGGAACAGCGCCGGGGCAAAGATCCAGGACGAGGCCATGCCGGCGAGGCCGATGAGCATGATCCACCACGAGGCGGCCAGCGCGACCGGCCAGCTCAGCGTGCCGTCGCCACGGTTGTTCTGCGGCCAGCCGCCATCGCTGCGGCCAAAGACCTGAAGCACCGAGCGGGTGGTGAACAGGAGCAGAACCGGCGCGGTCAGCGACGACAGCAGCAGCTCGGCCAGCGTCGACAGGAGCACGCGCGACGGCCCGCCGAACGCCTCCGCCCGCTCGCTGAGCGCGGCGCGCAGCGCGATGAGCAGTTTCGGCAGCAGCAGCAGGCCGAAGATGCCGATGGCCAGACCGATGGCCTTGGCCGCCGCCGAGGGCGGGAAATGCGGGAAGGGCCAGCCCGGCGTGGGGAAGTAATCGGGCATCGGGGTAAACAGCGGCGAGGCGATGGAGGCGACGATGAAGCCCAGCCAGAAGAGCGGCGCCACATAGGCCATGATGCCCTGGGCAAAGACGAAGCGCGACCACGGCTTCAGCCCCGGCGCGCCGATGATGCGCATATGTTGCAGGTTGCCCTGACACCAGCGGCGATCGCGCTTGGCGTGATCGACGATGTTTTCCGGACCTTCCTCATAGGAACCGCCGAGATCGTCGTCGAGCCGCACCACCCAGCCCTGACGCGCCAGCAGCGCCGCCTCGACATAATCGTGGCTCAGCACATGGCCGCCGAAGGGCGGGGTGCCGCGCAGCGCCGGCAGGCCGCAGGATTGCGCGAATGCGCGCACGCGGATGATGGCGTTATGGCCCCAGAACGGCCCGGTCTCACCCTGCGCCATGGCAAGGCCGCGCGCGAAAACCGGCGAAAAGAACGCGGCGGAGAACTGCATTGCCCGGCCAAAGCGCGATTGCGCGCGGATGATCTGCGGCAGGGTCTGGAGCAGGCCGAGTGCCGGCTCGGCCTCCATCCGGCGGATCATCTGGAGGATGGTCTCGCCTTCCATCAGCGAATCCGCGTCCAGGATCACCGCGTAATCGTAGGCGGCGCCGGAGCGGGCGATGAAATCCTCGATATTGCCCGCCTTGCGCCCGACATTGTCCTCGCGCCGGCGGTAGAAGAACCGGCCCATGCCGTCGCATTCGGAAACGAGTTTCTCGAACACCTCGACCTCGCGGGCGGCGACATCCTCGTCGCGGGTGTCGGAGAGAATGGCGAAATGGATCTGTGCCGGGTCGCCGGTGGCGCGCAGCGAGGCTTCGATGGCGGCAACGCGGGCGAAGGTTTCGAGCGGATCCTCGTTATAGACCGGCATCAGGATGCAGGTCCGGCCCCGGATCGGCGCGTCGCGGTCGTAGTCGGGTGCGCGAGGGCGGGTGGTCAGCCCGGTCAGTGCCTGCACCGAGCCCCAGGCCAGCCAGAGCGTCGAGATCAGAATCAGTACCGCGCGCAGCACGTCGAGCGTGGTCAGCCCGTCCGCCTCGCCGAATTGCAGGAAGAGCACGAAGGCGCCGAGCCCAGCCAGCAGGCAGAGCGACACCATCACAAGGCGCAGCGCGTAGAGCACGGGGCGGGAGCTGACGAGGCCGGTCATCGTTTAGGTCGGCACGTTCTGCGACGGCAGCGCGCGGCGCATGAGGGCCGCGATGCCATGGCGGACGCCGCGCTCCGGTTCGATCACCTGCGACGGCATCGCCATCGGGGCGGCGGGCAGGGCGCAGGCGCCCGCCGCCAGTTCGGCGGCGGTCATCTTGGCAGGTTCGGCTTGCGGCTGGTCAACCGCGGGGACGTCGGTCGTGCTCATCATGCATTCACCCATTGAAAGAGCCAGGTTTCCGTCAGTTTCTGTCCGTAGCCCGCCACATGGGCGGATAGCTCGACAATTTCCGCTTCTGCGACGACATCCAGGATCAGGCGCCAGACCTTGCTCTCCGGAACGTAGTGAAGGACTTGCGTCGTGATGTTGCCGCGTGCCGCGGTTGTCACCACAGACAGGTCTTCAACCGCGCTGGCCGGAAGATGTTCCAGAGGGCCGCCGGCGAAGTCGATCACGAACTTGCGAGATCCGTCCTCGTTCTCCACGCCCGAGACCCCGCCGACGCCCGCGCGCGAGGCTTTGACATAGGCGAGATCGCCATCCTCTTCGGGCGGCATGTCTCCCCAGTGCAGCTTGTAGCGCAGGGTCATTTCCTCGCCCTCGCGGGCCGGCGTCTGGGGTATCCAGAAGGCGACGATATTGTCGTTTACCTCGAGATCCGAGGGAATCTCGACCAGCCGCAGCGCGCCCTTCCCCCAGTCGCCGATCGGCTCGACCACGCAGGAGGGGCGGCGCTCGTAGATCGCGGCTGCGTCCTCGTAATGGGCGAAGTCTCGATTGCGCTGATATAGCCCGAAGGCGCGCGGGTTCTCTTCCTGCAAATAGCTCGACGCGAGGCGCGGCGGGTTGGCCAGCGAGCGCCAGATCCGGTCGCCATCGGCGCGGATGATGCCAAGCCCGTCGCTGTCATGCACGGCGGGTCGGAAATCGTCGAACCGCGCGCGGTTGCGGTCGCCATAGAGGAACATCGAGGTCAGCGGCGCGACGCCGAGCTGCTCTACGTCCTGCCGGAAGAACAGCCGCGCGGTGATCTCCATCTGCGTGTCTTTGCCGGGGTCGATCAGGAACTCGTAGGCGCCGGTCAGCGAGGGGCTCTCCATCGCTGCCCAGACGCGGATCCTGTCAGCGCCGGAGGCCGGGCGCTCGATCCAGAAGCGGGTAAAGCGGGGGAATTCCTCGGCCACCTTGAGGCCGGTATTCACCGCCAGCCCGCGCGCCGACAGCCCGTAGGCCGAGCCGCGCCCCAGAGCCCGGAAATAGGAGGCGCCCTGGAAGGCCACCAGTTCGTCCATGATGTCGGGGCGGTTCAGCGGCGCATGCAGGCGGAAACCGGCGACCCCGGGCAGCGGGGTATGCTCGGGCACGCGCTCGCGCGCCTCGCGCTCATAGATGAAATCGTCGGTGTCGAAGCCCATCGGCATCGCCTGCCCGTCGCGCACCTCGAAGAGCTGCACCGGCTCCTTGAAGAGCCAGCCCATGTGAAAGGCCTGCAACTCGAACCGGGTATTGTCGATATCGGAGAACCGCGCGCGATCCGGATCGAAGCGGATCAGGCGATAGTCGTCATAGGTCAGCTCGTTCAGAAACCCTTCCTCGATGCGGAAGGGCGTGTAGGGATTGGCGGTGGCGGCGCGCATCTCTTCGACCAGCGCCTCGAAGCTGAACGGCGTGGGTTGCGGTGGCGGCGCGGCTTCTTCGCCGGTCGCAGACTGGGCCCAGCCGCGGCTGGCGGCACAGATCAGGAGCGCGTTCGAAGAGAGCGTGCCAAGCAGAGCGCGGCGCGTAAGGGCGGAGCGGTGTGATTTCATCCAGAATGTCATCCGTATCTCAGAGCGAAACCAATGATGTGTTCGTTTTCGAAGACATCAAGGGCGGGCATGCCGATGTGCCGGTTTGGCGTTATCTTTCTGAATTTACAACATAAATAAAGATACTGCGCGCGCAGCATGCAGCGATTTCCCGCCTGAGGAGCGCAAACCTGCCAATGTATCCGGCCTGGATGGCGGGATGCCGCCGAAAATGCACGGCAGAGTTGAGCTGAACGATGCGTTGTTAGGAGTGAAAAGCGGCTAAATTCCGCTCATCGCGGCGGAATATGTCTCTACTCCGAAATGAGTCGCAAGCGTTTCTTGCGCGAGTCGAGCACGGTCGCGACGATTTCTGGCAGAATGCGACTGCCGCGCCGCAGCGGGGCCGTAAACGCAGCGCGGCGCCGGATGGCCTCCGGCGCCGCGCCTGGTTTTGTCTGGGTGCGGGGCTCAGAATCCCAGCGCCATGCCGTCCTTGCGGGTGTCGCTGCCGCCGGTGAGCAGGCCGGTTTCCGGGCAGATGCGGATTGCCTGGCTGCCGCCGATGGGGCTGGTCTGCACCTCCAGATTGTGACCGCGCGCGGTCAGCTCGGCGCGCGCCGCCTCGGAGACACCGGGCTCGATCTCCAGCACGCCGTCATGGGCAAAGCTGCGCGGAGCGTCCATGGCCGCCTGAAGGTCCATGCCGCGATCCAGCAGGCCGGAGAGGAAGGCCGCATGCCCCGCCGCCTGATATTGCCCGCCCATGACGCCAAAGGGCATGACCGCCGCGCCGTCCTTGCAGAGCATGCCTGGAATGATCGTGTGCATCGGGCGTTTTTTCGGGCCGATGGCGTTGGGGTGACCCTCGATCAGCCGGAAGCTTGCGCCGCGCGAGTGGAACAGCACGCCGGTCTGCGGATCGAGCCGGGTGGAGCCGAAACCGTGGAAGATCGAATTGATGAAGCTCAGCGCATTGCCGTCGCGGTCCACCACGCAGAGATAGATCGTATCCTTGTGCTCGGGCTCGTCCCAGAGCGCGGGCGTGCCGGCGCGGGCCATGTCGATGCGCCCGGCGAGCGTGTCGACCACGGCATCCGAGAGCAGCGTCTCGGTCACGCCGGGGCAGGCGGCGGGGTCGGCGATCAGCGCGTCGCGGTGGTGATAGGCGAGCTTCGCCGCCTCGGCATGCAGGTGGATGCGGTCGGCCTCGGACAGCCCTTCGCCCATGTCGAATTTCGACAGGATGCGCAGCATCAGCAACGCCGCGAGCCCCTGTCCGTTGGGCGGGCATTCCATCACGTCGTGCCCGCCATAGGCGGTGGAGATCGGGTCGACCCAATGGGCCTGATCCTTCGCCTCGTGGAAATCCTCTTCGGTGTGCAGCCCGCCCAGCGATTTCAGATGCGCCGCCATCTTCGCCGCCGTCTCGCCTTCGTAGAAGCCTGCCGCACCCTTTGCGGCGATCTCGCGCAGGCGCGCTCCGACCAGTGGCTGGCTACGGATATCCCCGACTTTGGGGGCCGCGCCACCGGGTAGGAACAGCCTGGCGGCGTGTTCGTCCTTGCCCACCAGCGCGGCGGCTTCGGCCCAGTCCGTTGCGACGCGCGGGGTCACTGGGAAACCGTTCTCGGCATAGTGGATCGCGCGTGCAAAGAGCCGGTCGAGCGGCAGGGAGCCATGATCCGCGTGCAGCCGGCACCAGGCGGAAATCGCACCGGGGATGGTGACCGCGTGGGGGCTGGTCTGGGGGATTTCATCGGTGAGGCCGGCGGTTTTCAGGGCCTCGACGGTGGCGGCAGCGGGGGCGCGGCCCGAGCCGTTCAGCGCCTGCACCTTGCCGCCCTTGGGGGCGTAGAGCGCGAAGCAGTCGCCGCCAATGCCGGTCATCAGCGGATCGGCCACGCATTGTACCGCCACGGCGGCAATGGCGGCATCCACCGCATTGCCTCCTGTGGACAGGATATCGAGACCTGCCGCCGTGGACAGCGGGTGCGAGGTGGCGATCATCGCCTGAGAGGCCAGTGTGCTGGGGCGGCGGGCGGAAAAGAAGTCGAACATGCGGTCGTCCTGTCAGTGCGGCCTTGGGGTCCGTGAGTGGTGTGAGCCCTTGGCGGTGTTCGGATGCTCTGCGCCCATAAACGTTTAGGCGCTAATGCCAGCGCACTGGCCGATTCCATTATGGACAAATATGTATACATATGCAATGATAATGAGTACATATTTGCGGGGGCGCTCGTGTCGATCCGGACGGCGGAACACATCTATGACCTGCTTGTGGCAGAGATCGTCTCGGGGCAGATCGCGCCCGGGGCGCAGCTTGCCGAGCAGCCGCTGGCGGCGCGCTTCGGCGTGTCGCGCACCCCGGTGCGCGAGGCGCTGCACCGGCTCGAACAGGCGGCGCTGGCCGAGCGTGGTGCCCGTCGCGCCTTCGTTGTCCGGCGCATGGCGCCCGGCGATCTGGCGGAACTGTTCGAAGCGGCGGGTGAGCTGGAAAGCGCGCTTGCGGCGCTCGCGGCGCATCGTATGACCGAGATCGAGCGCCAGGGCCTGCTGGCACTCTGCGACGAGGGCGACGGCTGCGACGATCCGGAGCGCTACAGCACGCTCAACGCGCGGTTTCACGATGCGATCAAGGCCGGCGCGCGCAACGCCGTTCTCGCGGCGACGCTCGACGACCTGAACCTGCGCACGCGTGCATGGCGAGCCGCGAATTTCCGCGAGGAGCATTCCCGCCTTGCCAGTTCCCGTGCCGAACACCGCGCCCTGGCCGAGGGCATCCGCGCCCAGGATGCCGAGACCACCCGGCGGCTGATGCGCGGACATGTGGCGGCCTCCTATCAGGTGCTCGCCCAGATCCTCTCCCGGCGCCCTGGCTGATCCCGCCGCCGCCCATATCCAACCGGAGCCAACCCTATGCCCGACCTGACACTCACCCTCGAACTTCTGGCCTTTCTGATCGTGATCGGGGGTGTGGCCGGTGTGCTCGCCGGTCTGCTCGGTGTCGGCGGCGGTATCGTGCTGGTGCCGGCCTTCTTCTTCACCTTCCAGATGCTCGGCTATGACGGGGTTCAGACCATGCAGGTCTGCCTTGCCACGTCGCTTGCGACGATCATCGTGACCTCCATCCGCTCGGTCGTCAGCCACAACCGCAAGGGCGCGGTAGACTGGGAGATCCTGCGCGGCTGGGCGCCGGGCATCGTCATCGGAGCAATCGTCGGTGTGCTGGCCGCATCCGCGCTGCGCTCGACCAGCCTTCAGGCGATCTTCGGCTGCCTGGGGCTGATCATCGGTCTATATATGTTGCTCGGGCGGAGCAGCTGGCGCATCGCCGAGGCGATGCCGAGCGGCGGCAAACAGTATCTTTATTCGCCGGTCGTCGGTTTTCTTTCCGTGCTGATGGGCATCGGCGGCGGCAGCTTCGGCGTGCCGCTGATGAGTCTGCATAACGTGCCGATTCACCGCGCGGTCGCAACGGCGGCGGGGTTCGGCGTGCTGATTGCCGTGCCCTCTGCGGCGGGTTTCCTGTTGCTGACCATCGAGCCCGGTTCGCGGCCGCCCTATACGTTGGGCGCGGTGAACGTGCCGGGATTTCTGGTGGTGATCGCGATGACGCTGCTCACCGCGCCGCTCGGTGTGAAGATCGCCCATGCGATGAACCCCGCGCCGCTGAAGCGCCTGTTCGGTGCTTTCCTGATCCTCGTGGCGCTCAACATGTTGCGCAAGGCGCTGATGGGCTGAGCTTAGGGCGGTCGGAGGCAACCGCTGGGAGCCGAGGTGGAGAGCACGGCCTATGCGCGCCGCTCGACGGATTTGCGCGGAAGCCCGATGAGCGTATCGCCGAGGCATGCGTAGGTGTTTGATCCCGAGGTTTGCTGGTGCGGTGCTTTCATTGGAATGGAAGGAAGCCCAACGGAACAGGTGCGTCACGGCAGCGCTACGACCACGCAGGCCATCCGAGCAGCAATAAAGCGATCGCAAGCTTCGACCGCGGCGCTGGGCCGGGAACTCGGGATCAACCCAAAGACCGTCGCGAAGTGGCGAAAGTGCGAGACGTTGGAAGATCGCAAGACGGGCCTGAGCGTCATGCGCCAACACCAAGGTGGTGAAATAGGCCAGTCACCTGGAGAAGAAAGAAGACGCGTTCTTCGCGGGGCGGGGCGGCTGAGCGCCCGCTGACCGAACCGTCAGGCTGTGCCATCGCCGATATGGGACATCAGGAAATCGACGAACACCTTGGCGCGGTGTGGCATGTAGCGAGAGTCGGGCGCTTTCGCTACGAGATAGTTCGATTGAAGCGCGACATCGTCAAGGAGGGTGACGAGCTCTCCGCGCGCCAGCCATTCCGCGATTGCGCGGCGCCCCAGCAGCGCGATCCCGAGCCCCTGACGCGCCGCTTCGATCAGTACGAGCGGGTTGTCGGACTGAAGCACCGGCGTGACCTCGACCCGGTCGATGCCGTCCCGGCCGCGATATTCCCAGGTCACAAGCGGTGCCGAGGGCAGCGTGCAGATGCAATCGTGGTCTTTCAGATCCTGGGGACGGCGCGGTGCGCCACGGCGGGCAAGGTAGTCGGGTGCCGCGCAAAACACCCGGTCGTTTTCCAGCAGCAGGCGCTCGCCGTTCCCAGGGTCGAGCGACGGCTGAAACCGGATCGCCAGATCCAGCCCTTCGGCGATCAGATCGCTGGCCCGCGCCGAGAGTTGCAGCGAGACCAGAAGGTCGGGATAGAGCCGGGCGAATTCCGGCAGGATCGGCGCAATCGTGTCCATGCCGAAATAAACGGGTGCTGCCACGCGCAGGTCACCGTAAAGCAGCGCGGCATCGCCCCAGAGCTCCTGCTCGGCGACATCAATACAGGCGATGATTTTCTTGCAATGCCCATAGAGCGCCCGGGCGGCATCGGTCGGCGCCACGATCCGCGTGGTGCGGTTGAAAAGCCGGGTCTCCGACAGGGTTTCGAGATTGGACAGGCGCTGGCTGACCGCCGAAGGCACAGTGTTCAGTCGCTGCGCCGCCTTCGAGATGCTGCGCGTCTCCATGATGGCGACGAAGGTTTCGACCGCCGCGAAATCCGCGAGGATCGGGAGCCTTGTATGACCGTCGCTATCGGTGCGTCGCCGTCCGCGCATGGCGTCATCCTACTTTTCGTAATTAGAGAATAATATTTTCTGACTATTCCCTCTAAATGAATTTGCTCTGAGCTGTCAATTTGTCCGGAGACGAGGGAGGGTGCCATGAAAATCGCGCTGCTGGGCGGGTCCCATGCCGGGAAACTGGGGCTGGTCGACACGACTGGCGGGACGGTTTCCGTGCTATCCGAGGATATGACACTGGCCAGGCTGGCGGATGGCGAAACGCCTCTGCCGGTTGCAGAGATCCCTGTGCAGGACGCCTCGCTGGCGGCGCCGCTTATGCCCGGTGCGCGGGTGCTCTGCGTCGGTCTGAACTTCTATGATCATGCGAAAGAGGCGGGCATGGCTGTGCCCGAGCTGCCGTCGATCTTCCCGCGTTTCCGGTCGTCCTTTTCGGCGCCGGACGAGGCGATCATCGCGCCCTCGATCAGCGCCCAGTTCGACTATGAGGTCGAGCTGACCGTGGTGATCGGGCGCGCCGGGCGGCATATCGCCGAGGCGGACGCGGCAAAGCATATCCTGGGCTATACCTGTCTTGCCGATAACAGCGTGCGCGACTGGCAGAAACACAGCCGGCAGGCGACGCCGGGCAAGAATTTCGATCGTTCCGGCGCCATCGGCCCGTGGATCTCCACGACAGACGAGATGCCGCCGCTGGCCGAGATCGCGCTGGAAACCTTCGTCAACGGGGTGCGGCGGCAGCACGGGTCCGGCGGCGACCTCATTTTTTCGCCGGATTATTGCGTCTCCTACATCAGCAATTTCATGGAGCTGCGGCCCGGCGACATGATCGCGCTCGGCACGCCTGCCGGCGTCGCCTCCGGCGAGGCGGAACCCAACTGGCTCAAACCCGGCGATCAGGTGGAGCTGCGGATCTCCGGCATCGGCTCCCTGCGCAACGCCGTCCAGGCGGAACAGTGACACACGAATTACGGAAAGAGGGTGGAGTATGAGCGATCAAGCGATCTGGCTGACCGAGGCGGATATCGCCGAACTGGTCTCGATCAATACCGGCATCGAGGCGCTGCGCGACCTGCTGCCGCGTGAAGTGACGGGCGGCGCGCGCAATCTCAGCAAGGTGCTGGCGACCTGGCCGCCGCGCTCGTCCATGCACAACCTGGGCTCGGTCGATCCCGAGCGCGGCGTGGGCGGGATCAAGTCCTGGGTGAACACGCCGGAGGGGGCGCAGGCGGTCTATGTGCTCTTCGACACCCGCAAGGGGCAGGTGCTGGCGATGATGCAGGCGGGCACGCTGGGCGCGCTGCGCACGGCGGGGATTTCCGGGCTTGCCACCGGGCTGATGGCCGATCCCGGCGCCGACAGCCTCTCGGTGATCGGCGCGGGCCGTCAGGCGCTCGGGCAGGTGGCCTCGGTCGCGACGGTGCGTCCGCTGCGCAGGATCCATGTGTTCAGCCGCACCGAAGAGAGCAAACAGGCGTTCTGCGAGACGCTGCGCGCGAAATTCGATGCTGAGATCGTCGCCGAGCCGACGCTGGAAAGCGCCGTGAAGGCGGCACCGATCCTGACGCTTGTGACCCGCGCCAGCGAGCCCTTCGTGACGGCGGAGATGATCGCGCCGGGCACGCATGTGAACGCTGTGGGCGCCATCCTGCCCGCCAATGCCGAGCTGACGCCGGATGCGATGACGGTTTTCGACCGTTTCGTGGTCGACAATATCGACAATGCGCGGCTGTCCTCCGCCGAGCTGCGCGACCATTTCGGCGAGGACGACGCGAAATGGCAGGCGCTGCCCACGGTGGGCGGGCTGCTCGCCTCGGGCGGGTTCCGCTACACGCCCGGCCAGACCACCTGTTTCAAGGCGATGGGCATGGGGCTGTCGGATCTGGCGGTCGCGGTGGCGGCCCTCGGTCGCGCCCGCGAGCTCGGGGTCGGCGCGCCGCTTGGCAGCGAGAAAAGCGGCGGCATGAGCTGGGACGCGCTGAGTGCTGCGCAGGCCGGGGGGGCGGGACAATGAGCGCCGTCTCCAACGAAGACCTGTCGGTCTGCGAACGCCTCGCGCGGCGTTTCTATCGCGCGCTCGACCGGCACGAGATCGACGCCGCGCTGGCGCTGGCCGCCGAGGATTGCCAGTGGATCCGTGCTGGCGAACCGCAGGTCGGCCATGACGCGATGCGCAAGGTGATGGAGGCGCGCCCGCGCTCCATCCTCGCCCGGCATCTGGTCGGCAACGCCGTTGCCGAGCCGATTTCGGACAGCGAGATTGTGGTCAGCTATGATCTTCTGTTTCTCGCCGCCCCGCCGGAGGTGCCGGCGGGCGTGCCGAGACCTCTGGTTCCGTCCAAGATCCTGTCGGGCGTGGACCGCTATCGCCGCGAGGAGGGCGGCTGGTATCTGATTTATAAGCGTGCGGTGCCGGAGTTCTGATAGACACCGCTAACAGGGAGGGGACCCATGCTACTCAAGACCATTTCTTTCGGGCTCGCGGCGGCGTTGTCGCTGGCATCCGCTGCGCAGGCCACCGACATCCGCATGCTCAAGACCTGGGACGACCGCTATCCCGGCTCGGGCGCCATTTGCGACCGGTTCGCCGAGCTGGCCACCGAAGCTTCGGGCGGCGAGATCAGTTTCCAGATGTTCGGCCCCGAGACGGTGCCGCCGCTTGAGCAGGTCGACCCGGTGCGCAACGGCGTGTTCCAGGTGCTCTGCACCTATCCGAACTTCCACACCGGTGAATCCACCCTGCTGGCCGGGCTGGAAAGCACCGTGCCCGACGCCGAAAAGCTGCGCAGCAGCGGCGCCTGGGACATCGTGGACGAGAACTATCGCAGCATCGGGCTCAAGACGCTGGCCATTCCCACAGCGCACGGGCTGACCATCTTTCTGACCGATCCGCTGAGCGAAGACGGCGATATCGCCGGGCGCTCGATCCGCGGGCTGCCCTCGGTGCATCCGATCATCGAGTCGCTTGGCGGCGTCGGGGTCGTGCTGCCGCCGGCGGAAATGCTGTCCTCGCTCGAACGCGGGATCATCGACGGCGCGCTGTTCCCCATCGCCGGAGCGGCGGGGTTCGGTTTTGCCGAGGTGACCTCCTACTATCTGGGCGATCTGCCCTATGCACTGCCGCATGTGGTGCTGATGCAGGACGGGTTCTGGCAAGGGCTCTCCGAGGCCGATCAGCAGGCGCTGCTCGAGGCGGGCAAAATGCTCGAAGACGAGATCGACGGTGTCTACGATGAGCTGAACGCCGAGGAAATGGCGCGGCTGGAAGAGCGCGGCGTCGAGGAGCAGCCGCTCTCGGACGCGATGCTGGACAAGTATCTGGCGGCGCTGCGCGAGGCGAGCTGGACCTTCGCGCACAGCCGCAGTGGCGCCTTTGCCGACCGGCTTGAGCAGGCGGTCACCGAGGCAGGGCTGCTGCGCTAGGCTGAAGACGCGGCGCGGCCATACACCGCCGCGCCGCGATACCATCAGGGGAGGGGATGCGATGCACCGTTTGCACGCGATACTGGAGCGTCTGTCGCAGGGTCTGCTGCTGCTGGCCTCGCTGACCATGGCGGCGGCCACGCTGATCGTCTTCGGCGGCACCATTGCGCGCTACGGCTTCTCGCAGCCGCTGGCATGGGGGCCCGATGTGATCGGCTATCTCATGTGCCTGATGGTGCTGCTTGCGATCCCGGTGCTGACCCTGCGCGGCGGCCACGTCTCCATCGACATTCTGGTCGATCTGCTGCCCGGCACCCAGTCGCGGCGCCTGCTGCACCGGCTGCTGGCTTTTGCTTCCGCCATCACGCTGGCGTTGCTGTGCAAGATCCTCTTGGACGCCACGCTTCAGGCCTGGAAGACCGGTGCCGGCACGGCGGCCGGCTTTCCGCTGCCACGCTGGTGGTTCTTTGCCGCCATGTTCGCGGGCTTTGCCCTGAGCGCGCTCATATTTCTTGTGCAGGCCGTCGCGCCCGAGCGCCCGGCGGCCCCCCTGCAACATCCGCAGAAAGACGTCTGACACCATGACCGCCCTGATTGGTCTCTCCCTGCTGCTTGCGATCTTCCTGCTCGGCCTGCCGATCTTTGTCGCCTTTTTCGCGTTCAATATCGGTGCCGCCATCTACCTGATGGGCGCGGGCGGGCTGACGCTGTTTCCCGGCAGCATCCTCAACACCATGACCACCTCCGAGCTGATCATGGTGCCGCTCTTCATCCTGCTGGGCGAGCTGCTGTTCCGCTCGGGCACCATCGAGATCCTGTTCGACTCGGTCGATACGCTGATCGGCAAGCTGCCCGGACGGGAATATGTGGTGGTGGTCGCGGTCTCGGTGCTGCTGGGCGCGCTCTCGGGTTCGGCCATCGCGGTGGCGGCGCTGCTGGGCCGGACGCTGCTGCCCGCCGCGCTCGACCGGGGCGCCGACACGCGGCTGATGTCGGGCATGGCGCTGGGGGGCGCATGCCTCGCCCCGATCATACCGCCCAGCATCCTGATCGTGATCATCGGCATGCTTTCGGGCAGCTCGATCTCGCAGTTGATGGCGGCGGGTGTGGTGCCCGGTGTGATCGCGGGGATGATGTTCTTTGTCTATATCCAGGTGGCCGTCTGGCGCCGCAGCGGACGCGCGCGCGCAACCGTCGATACCGGCGCCGATGGTGCGGAGAAGCTTCGCGCCTTGGCGCGGCTGCTGCCCTTCTCCATCGTGGTGTTCCTGGTGTTGGGACTGATCCTGCTGGGCATCGCCACACCGACCGAGGCCGCCGCCACGGGCGTGTTCGGCGCGGTGATCGTGGCGGCGATCTTTGGCAAGCTGTCCTTGCGGCTCTTCAAGGACAGCATCGAGGGCGCGGTGATCCTCTCGGCGATGCTGCTGGTGATCATGGCGACCTCCACGATCTTTACCCAGCTGCTGGCCTTCTCCGGCTTTGCCCGCGACGCGGTTGATTTCGTCAACGGGCTCGACGTGTCGGACCTTGCGCTCTTCGCGCTGCTGATGCTGCTGCCCTTCGTGCTGTGCATGTTCCTCGACCAGATCGCGCTGCTACTGATCCTGGTGCCGATCTATCTGCCGATCATCCAGGCGCACGGGTTCGACCCGGTGGTGTTCTGGACGGCGCTCCTGCTGAACCTGTCCATCGGTGCCATCACCCCGCCCTTCGGCTATGCGCTCTTTGCGTTGCGCGCTGCGCTCGGACCCAAGGCCTCGCTGACCGATATCTATATGTCGGTGCTGCCGGTGGTGGCGATCATGGTGGCGCTGATCTTTCTGATCTACGCATTCCCACCCATCGTTACGTGGCTTCCGAGCTTTCTATGAACCGCATCATGAGGCCGGTGATCGTCGAAATCGCCGCCTCATCCAGCGCGCCGGGCGCGGTTTCGCTCGCGGCGGCATAGGCAGTCAGGTCGCGGAACATTGCCCAGCCAAAGCCGAAGGCCATGATCATCGCCGCTTCGGTCCGCGCGTCTTCAGCCTCCACCCCCGCCTTGCGCAGGATCCCGGCCAGAACGGAGGTGCCGCCGGTCTGGCGGACGAACTGGTCGAGCGGGCGCTGCTCCAGCAGCAGATGCGCGAAGGTGCGGGTAAAGGCGGGCTGCGCCGACAGATAGCGCAGCAGGTTGCGCAGCGCTTCTTCCGGGCTCGCCCCCTCGCCAAGCGCCGCCTTGCTCGCCAGCATGTGCTTTTCGATGATCGCGTCGAGCAGCGCCTCTTTCGAGCCGAAATGCCGGTGGACCAGCGCCTGGTTCACATTGGCCCGCGCCGCGATTTCGCGCACCGAGACAGCACTGGGGCCTTTCTCGCCAAAAAGCGCATCCGCCGCCGTCAGCAGAGCCTCGATGGTCGCCTCCTTGCCGCGGGGTTTGGGGGTCGTGGTCATGCTGTCCTCTCGTCATCCGGGCATCCGGAAGAAATCCGGGAGCTGCCGAAATTTCTTATAGACTCGGTGTAGTCGCATGGCTACATTCCAAATGTAGTCACATGACTACACATGATTCAGCGAGCCTGTCTCGCCCCGGAGGAGGAAAAGAGATGAAGCATACGAATTTCGGAACACCCTCGACCGCCGCGCCCGTCGAGCGCGTCGCCTGGGAGCCCTATCTGGTCCCCAAGGAGGAGATCGACGCAGAGATTGCCCGGCTTTCAGAAGGCGATATGCCGGCCTCGCGCCTGCGCGCCTCCAGCATCATGCACCCGCGCGCCACCGAGGCGCTGCCGAGCTTCACCCCGGTGACCGAGGTCACGCTCAACGTGCTGAAACCCGGCGAGGAAACGCTGGTGCGGCGTGGCAATTACTCGCTGCTGGAAACCTGCATCCTGGGCAGTGGTAGCGTCTTTGCGGCGGGCGAGGAATTCAATGTCGAGCATGCCGACGTCTGGACCGTGCCGACGATGAAACCCTATTACTACCGCAACGACACGCAGGAGATCTGGGCCTGGCTCAGCTATTCCAACGCTGCCATCCTGCGGCGGATCGGATCGTATTGGGCGGAAAGCGGCATCGCCTATCCCAAGACGGTCCCGGTGGCCGAGACGGCTCCCAATGCCGACGACAAATACACCCGCTCCACCGGCCCGATCCACGAGATGCCGACCACCGGCACCGAGCTGCGCAGCTACGAGCACCTGACCGATATCGAGCCGGTGCCGAACCCGCCGCGTCACTGGAGCTGGAAGGACATGGCGCCGTTCATGCCGCTGCACCGGGGCGACAACGAAGACCCGAACAAGCGCGAAATATGGCTGATGTACAACCCCGCGACCGAGCGGCGGCAGGGCACCACGCCGGTGCATTTCGCCACCTATACCGGCACCGCCCCCGGCACGCCGCCCTATTCCGGCGAGCGCGGTCACTTCCACATGTCGGCCTCGATCAACTATCACCGCTCGGGCCATGGCTACAGCGTTGTGGACGGCAAGCGCATCGACTGGAAGGCGGGCGATCTGCTGTTCTCGGCGCCGAGCTGGGCGGAGCATGCGCATTATGTCGGCGAGGACGGCTGGACCGTGCTGACCGTGCAGGACCATCCGCTGCAAATCTCCATGGGGTCGCTGCTCTGGCAGGAAAACCCCAAGGATCCGGTGATCTCGCTGGGCAATGAAGAGGGCCAGAAGGGCTATGTCTCGCCGCGCGAAGCCGGCAAGTGACAGGCCCTGTGGCGCGCCGTGCGGCAAGGGACCGTGCGGCGCGTGCCAATCCGGAGTGATTTCACTGATGACATCAGAGACGACAACGCCCGCGCTGCTGCGCGAGGCGGCGCTGGTCGGCGGGCGCTGGCAGGCCAGCGGCGAAGACGGCATTGCGGTGCACAACCCGGCCACCGGCGTGATGATCGGGCGCGTGCCCAGCCTTGGCGCGGCGGAGGTGGCCGAGGCCATCGCCCGCGCCACCGAGGCGCAGAAGGACTGGGCCGCGCGCGGTGCCCGCGTCCGCGCCGCCGTACTCAAAGCCTGGCACGCCGAGGTGCTTGCCCATCGCGATGAGCTCGCCGCGATCCTGACCGCCGAGCAGGGCAAACCGCTTGCCGAGGCGGCGGGCGAGATCGACTATGGCGCGAGCTATATCGAGTGGTACGCCGAGGAGGCCCGCCGCGTCGGCGGCGAGATGCTGGCGCCGCTCGAACCCGGCAAGCGCATGATGACGCTGAAACAGCCCATCGGCGTGGTCGCGGCGATCACGCCGTGGAACTTCCCCTGCGCCATGGTCACCCGCAAGCTGGCCCCGGCCCTTGCCAGCGGCTGCGCGGTGCTGCTGAAACCGGCCTCGCAGACGCCCTTTACCGCCATCGCCCTGGCGCTTCTCGCCGAGCGCGCCGGTCTGCCGTCCGGCCTGCTGAGCGTGCTCACCGGGCCCGCGCGCGAGATCGGCGGCGCGCTGACCGCGGCCCCCGAGATCCGCAAGCTGAGCTTCACCGGCTCGACCGAGGTGGGCAGCGCGCTCTATGCGCAATCGGCGCCCGGCATCAAGAAGCTCAGTCTCGAACTTGGCGGCAACGCGCCGGTGATCGTGTTCGACGATTGCGATCTCGACGCGGCGGTCGAAGGCACCATGCAGGCCAAGTTCCGCAATGGCGGGCAGACCTGCGTCTGCGCCAACCGGATCTTTGTGCAATCGGGCATCTACGACGCCTTTCGCGACCGGCTCACCACGCGGGTCAAGGCGCTGAAGCTGGGCGATGGTGCAGAGCCCGGCGCCGAGATCGGCCCGATGATCGACATGGCTGCCGTGCGCAAGGTGCTTGAACATGTGGACGATGCGGTCTCGCTGGGCGCGCGGCTTGAGACCGGCGGTACGCGGGCCTCTGAGCTCGGTGCGCATTTCGTCACCCCCGCGCTGCTCTCCGGTGTCACGCCCGAGATGGCGGTGTTTCGCGAAGAGACCTTCGGCCCGGTCGCGCCGCTGCTGCGCTTCGACAGTTTCGACGAAGCGATACGGCTGGCGAATGACACGCCGTTCGGTCTGGCCTCTTATGTGTTCAGCCGGGACATGGCCCGCATCCTCGGCGCCATGGAGGCGCTGGAGTTCGGCATGGTGGGCGTCAATACCGGGCTGATCTCGGCGGCGGAGGCCCCCTTTGGCGGGGTGAAGATGTCGGGGCTCGGGCGCGAGGGCGGGCGCGAAGGGATCGAGGATTATCTCGAAACCAAATATGTCTGCCTCGGCGGGCTGGAGGCTGCGCCATGCTGAGCGACGACGATATCCGCGCCGCCGGCGCCGCGCTTTATCAGGCCGAGGCCGAGTGCAGCCAGATCGGACATCTCACCACTCGCCATCCGGAGATGACCATCGATGACAGCTATCGCGTGCAGTCGGAATTCCTGCGTCTGAAAGAGGCGGCGGGAGAGCGCCAGACCGGGTGGAAGATCGGTCTGACCTCGCGCGCCATGCAGGCGGCGCTGAATATAGAGACACCCGACTCCGGCGTGCTCTTCGACACGATGTGTTTCGAGGACGGCGCGCACATTCCAAAGGGCCGGTTTATCCAGCCGAGGATCGAGGCCGAGCTGGCCTTTGTGCTGCATAGCGAATTGTCATCGCCGGAGACCACCTTTCTCGACGTGCTGCGCGCCACCGAATATGTGGTGCCGGCGCTGGAGATCCTCGATACCCGCATCGAGCGGGTGTGCCGCGAGACGGGCAAGACCCGCACCGTCTTCGACACGATTTCCGACAATGCGGCGAATGCCGGCTATCTGCTGGGCGGCACCGCCGCGCGGCCCGAGGCCATCGACCTGCGCCGCGCGGGGGCTGTGGTCAGCCGCGACGCTGTGGTAGAGGAAACCGGGCTGGGGGCCGGTGTGCTGGGCAATCCGGCGCAGGGCGTGGCCTGGCTGGTGCGGCGGCTGGCCGGGCTGGGGCAGAGCATACGCCCGGGCGAGGTCGTTCTGTCGGGCTCGTTCATCCGGCCCATCGAGACCGCCGCCGGCACCACGATCACCGCCGATTACGGCCCGCTCGGCACCTTGCAGTGCCATTTCGACTAGGAGCGCAAGACATGGACGATCACGAGAACGCCTTCAAACAGGCGATCAAGGCGCGCCGCCCGCAGGTCGGGCTCTGGCTGGCGCTGGCGTCGGGTTATACCGCCGAGCTGTGTGGAGGCTGCGGATACGACTGGTATGTCATCGACTGCGAGCACTCCCCCAACACGATCACCACCGTGGTGGCGCAGCTTCAGGCGCTCAAGGGCTGCGGCGGCGAGCCGGTGGTGCGCATCCCGGTGGATGATCTGGGGTTTCTCAAGCAGGTGACGGATGCAGGTTGCCGCACCGTTCTGGCGCCAATGGTGGAAAGCGCCGATCAGGCGCGCGCGCTCGCCGAGGCGATGTGCTACCCGCCGCAGGGGCGGCGTGGCGT
This sequence comes from Salipiger abyssi, assembly GCF_017311415.1. Classification (GTDB taxonomy): domain Bacteria; phylum Pseudomonadota; class Alphaproteobacteria; order Rhodobacterales; family Rhodobacteraceae; genus Salipiger; species Salipiger abyssi_A. The sequence continues at coordinate 48,628 of NZ_JAEKIS010000012.1, forward strand.
GGGCTCTTCGCTGGCGCGGGGCTCGGGTTTTGGCGCCGACAAGACCTATCTGAAGACGGCGAACGAGCGGGCCTGCCTGCTGGTGCAGGTCGAGACGGTGAAGGGGCTTGAGGCGCTAGAGGAGATCTGCGCCGTGGACGGCGTCGACGGGGTGTTCATCGGCACCGCCGATCTGGCCGCCGATATGGGCTATCTCGGCCAGCCTGTCGCCACGCCGGTGCAGGAGGCGATGCTGGCGGCCGCAAAGACGATTGCCGATGCGGGGCTGCCTGTGGGGGCGCTGACCTCCGACACCGCGCTTGCGCAATCCTATCTCGACGCGGGACTGGTCTTTGTTGCGGTCGGCAACGATGTCTCGGTTCTGCGCGCTGGACTCGTCTCGCTGCGCCAGAGTTTCGCCCCGTCTTGACGGCCTCGCGCCGGCTGCCCGACCGCTGGCGTATGGTTCAGGACTTGCGCGCCCAGGCGCCCTCGGGCACCTCATCGAGCGCGGTGCGCCATGCATCCGTTCGCTCCACCGGAAGGGCGGCCATGTCGAGCGCGGCACCGGAGAGTGCCTCTATGCGTTCGGCCCGCGCCTCCGGTGTGGTGCGCGGCACGCCATAGGCGACCTGAAGCGGCGCCACCTCGAATCCCATATATTCCAGAGCCAGACGCTGCATCGGCATGAGCAGCGGCTCGATAGGGCCATAGACGCCCTCGTCGGAAAAACGCTCCGGTGTGCCGCCGGTGGTGACGCTGATCATCGCCCGGCGGCCCCTGAAGACCCCGGTGTCGAAACGTCTGCCATCGACATAGGCAAAGCCGTAGCTCAGCACCCGGTCGATCCAGCCCTTCATCAGCGCCGGCGGGCCGCCCCACCAGATCGGGAATTGCAGGATGATGTTGTCGGCCCCGGCGACCCGGGCCTGTTCGCGACGGATGTCCGCCGCGAAGGCATCGTTGCGTATGGCGTGGGCCTGCTCGGCCTGCACATGGAACCGCGACGGGTCCGCGCGCTCGGTCACGTCATGCGGGCCGACATCGGCGCGGAACCCTTCGGCGGCGAGATCGGACACCGTGACCCTGTGCCCGGCCTGCCGCAGCGCTCTGGCCGCGCCCTCCGCCAGCGCGTGGTTGAAGGAGGCCGGGTCGGGATGCGCCACGACGATGAGGATGTTGCGTGCGGTCATTCTGGCCTCAGTTCAGGAAATGCGGGAAGAACAGCGACACCTGTGGCACCAGCGCGATCACCGCGAGGACCAGCAGGCAGATTCCCACCAGCGGCAGCGCCTCGCGGATCACCCGGCTCACCGGCTCGCCCGAGATGGCCGAGGCGATGAACAGCAGGATGCCCACCGGCGGGGTCGCCATGCCGATCACCACGTTCAGCACCACCACCGTGCCGAACTGCACCGGGTCCATGCCGATCAGCGCCTGGAACTTTAGCAGAATCGGCATCGTCAGGATGAGGATCGAGATCGGTTCGAGGAACATGCCGAGGATCAGCAGGAAGATATTGAGCAGCAGCAGGATCATCCACGGGTTGTCAGTGAGCGACAGCATCGCGTCGGCGATGAGCTGCGGCACCTGTTCCAGCGTGAAGACGAAAGAGACGATGCTGGCCATCGAGGTGATGAAGAGGATCGAGGTCGAGACCAGCGCAGTGGCGATCAGCGCCTCCCAGACCCGTTGCACGGTGAGGTCGCGATAGACGAAGCCGATGATCAGCGCATAGCCCACCGCCACGGCGGCGGCTTCGGTGGGGGTGAAGATCCCCGCCTTGATGCCCACCAGGATGATCAGCGGCAGGATCAGCGCGGGCAGGGTGCGACGGGTGGCGGCGAGCCGTTCGCGCCCGGTCATCTTGGGCGTGATCGGGAAACCGTCGCGCCTGGCGCGCCAGCTCGCATAGGTCAGCAGCCCGGCGGCGATGCCAATGCCCGGCATGATGCCCGCAAGGAAAAGCTGCCCGATCGAGGCGCCCGAAAGCACGCCGTAGATGATCATGGTGATCGAGGGCGGGATGATCGGCCCCATCACCGAGCTGACGGCGATCAGGGCTGCCGCATAGGCGGGCGGCATGCCCTGTTTCGACATCGACGGGATCAGGATCGACCCGAGCGCCGAGGCCTCGGCTGTGGCGCTGCCCGAGATGCCCGCGAAGAACCCCGAGGACAGGATCGAGACCGAGGACATGCCGCCCCGCCGGTGCCCGACCATGGCGCGGGCGAAGGTGACGATGCGCGTCGTGACGCCGCCCACATTCATCAGCGCGCCCGCCAGCAGGAAGAGCGGGATGGTCAGCAGGACGAACTGGTCGACCCCCGCGATCATCCGCTGCGGCAGCATCAGCGCCATCATGCCGTTGCCGGAAAGGTAGAGATAGGCGGTGCCCGCGATGCCGAGTGCCAGCGCAATGGGCACGCCGGTGGCGAGAAAGCCCGCGAAAATGAGGAAAAAGCTGCTCATGAGGGGTCCGCCGATGTGTTGTCGGCGTCAGGCGCCGTGTCGTCGGTATTGTCGAGGACCTGGCGGCGGAAGCTCACCGCCAGCTCGCCCAGGACATGCAGCGCCAGCAGGGCGAGCCCGACCGTCACGCTGACATAGACCCAGCGGATCGAGAGCCCCAGCGCCTCGCCCGCGATGGCGGTCCAGATGAAATCCAGCGCCGGGATGGTCTGGCGGTCGAAGCGCGAGGCGAAATCCCAGCCATACCATGCCATGATCACCAGAAAGGTCACGATGGGCACAGCCATGACCGCGCGCAGCAGCCAGCGCAGGCGCGGGCTCAGCAGCGAGGGTACGAAATCGAGCGCGACGAACTCGCCCTTGCTGAAGGCAAGGCCCAGCACCAGGAAGGTCTGCCAGATCAGCAGATAGCGGCAAAGCTCCTCGGCCCAGATCAGGCTGCCCCCCAGCACATAGCGCCAGAACACCTGTGTCAGCATGATCGCCACGATCAGCAGCATGCTGAGCCCCGCGAGACTGCGCACGAGCCATACGTAGCCCGCGACGAAACGGGCGAGTGGCCCGGTCCTGTCCTGCATCGGTTTCATCCTTCCGGTGGTGGTGTCCCGCGGCGCTCACGCCGCCACGGGACGGCGGGCTCAGGCGGTGGCGTTGGCCGCCGCGACCAGCTCGGCGATGAGCGGGTCTTTCGCCGACCATTCGGTCGTCAGGTCGGAGACGCGGCTGCGCATCTGGTCGAGCTCGCTCAGCGGCACGATCTCGACGCCCTTGGCGGCCAGCTCGTCGCGGCCTTCGAGATCCTGCGTCCTGGCATAGTCCAGCGTCGCGGTGACCGACCGGCGGCCCGCCTCGGTCACGGCGGCCTTTTCCTCGTCGTTGAGCCCTTCGAAGAAACGCTCCGACATCAGCGTCGCCATGTGCCAGGGGTAGTGCCCGGTGAGGGTGAAGTTCTTGCCGACCTCCCACAGGTTCTCGCCCAGCATCGAGGAGACGTTGATCTCGACCGCGTCGATGACGCCGGTTTCGAGCGCGCCATAGACCTCGCCATAGGGCAGGCCGACCGGCGCGGTGCCGACGGTGTCCCAGATCTGCTGATGCAGCGGCACCGGCACGATGCGGGTCTTGAGCCCGGCGAAATCCTCGATCGTCGTGACCGGCTTGTCGATGGAGAGAAAGTTGCGCTGACCGGTATCGGCGGTGGCAAGACCCACCAGACCTGCCGGGCGCAGATCGTCGAGGATCTTTTGCCCGACCTCGCCAAGCGCCAGCTCGCCGAAATGATCGTAGTCGCGCACGAGGAAGGGCATCTGCCAGGCGTTCATCGCCTGACGGCCGGTGACCAGCGGGATCAGCACGCCCGAGACGGTGACCACGTCCATCAGTCCCGCGACGCCGCCTTCCAGAAGCTGCTTATCGTCGCCGAGCTGGCGGTTGGGGAAGATCTGCACGTCGAAGCCGCCGGGCATCAGCTCTTCCAGCGCCTCGCTGAAGCTGGTGGCCATCTTGTGGCCGGGGTGCACCTCGTTCGCCGCATGGGCAAGGCGCATCCGGCGGCCCGCCGCGCGTGCGACATAAGGCGTGGCAAGCACCGCGCTCATGGCGGCGGCACCTTGCAGCAGGGTTCTTCTGTGAATGGTCATTCTGGGCTCCTCCCTCGGTGACATGGTGACACGGGCCGGCGCGGCGCTCTATCCTCTCGCGCCCGCCGCCCGCGGGGCCGGTCAGGCCGGCATGGGGTAATCGTCCGCGTTCAGCACCCAGCCGGGCTTTGCCGAGAAGTCCTCGCGCGGGGGGCTGAAAATATCCACGAGCAGGTTGCTGCCCGCGCCGGTGGCGCGGGTCGTGTGAATGACGGGCGGCGGGATCACCAGCATCGACGGCGCGCCCATCTCGAGCGCCTTGTCGTCCTTCCAGTCCGCCATGTCGCTGGTCCAGGTCCAGCGCAGATAGTGGGTGAAGGTGCCCGACAGCGCCAGCGAGCCCTGCTCGAAATCGTCATGGTGATGCGGCGACATCTTCGACGGATCGCGCGGCCCCTCGAACGGGGCGAGCACGTTCACCATCAACGTGGTGCAGCGGAAGATCCGGCCAAAGCGGCCCTGCTCAGGCGCCACGTCTAGCGAGTAGTGCCGTACCTTCCAGCCGCCCACGGGATCGGGCCAGCTTTCCAGCGGCGGAATGTGGCTGCGCGGCACGTCATAGCCATGCGCATTGCCGCAGAGCGCCGCGAGATCGTCATTGCGGGTGGTGAAGAGCCGCACGAATTCGCCGCCTTCGGGCAGGGTGACGCTGCTCGCACCGGCTGGCACGAACGCGATGGAATAGCCCGGAACAGCGACGGTCTCGCCGTTCCAGGTGATTTCGGCGCCATGCTTGGGCAGCAGCACGCAATATTCGTCTTTCTGGGCGTCGCGGGCAAAGACCGCGCCCGGCTCTGCCAGGCTGTAGGCGACGAGGAAATTATGCGCGCGATGCAGCCAGGTGCGGCCCGCGTCGTCCGAGATCTGCGGCTCGGTATCGTAGAATGTCCCGGCCTGTTCCTCGGCCACGAGGCCGGTCTGGTTCAGCATGCTCGTCGGCTTTGACGCCGCCAGCGACGCGCGCGGATCGGACTTGTCGTACATCGTCTCCCTTTCCGGCGGCCCCTCCGACCGCCCGTCTCTCACCGTCATCGCCTTCTGCGGCCCGCGCCGCGAAAGCGTCATGCCCATCGGGCAAATCCTCTGCGAAAGCCCAGCCCGGCGATTCCGCGGCCTGTGTGCCGCGCTGCCCCTGAGAGCCTCCGCTTCGACGATATATCCGCTTGTGTTTCTTTCAGCGGTACATCGTTCTCATAAACGGAACATACGGATCTCGCCTCAGCGCTGTCAAGTCCTCCTGTCTCCGAACCTGCCGAAGGCGGCCGGGTGAGGGCGCACACGCCTGCTCCGCTCCGCTTTCGAGAGGAGCGACCGGCGAAACGAGTCAGCGATTTCGGTAGGACAGGCTGCGTCAGCCGAACGGCAGCGCGCCGGAATGGCCCATGAGCACCGAGATCCGGCGGGCTGTGTCGAGTACCGCCGCGATGTGCTCCGGGTCGGGCTCTGCGTCGAGCGATTGCGCCAGATCGACGATTCCCACCGTGCCGCAGGCCGCGCCCGAGGCGTCGAGTATCGGGCTCGCCAGCGTGTTGAGCCCAAGCGCGGCCTGGTTGGGCGCGGTCGCCCAGCCACGGGCGCGGATCTCCGCGAACTCGGCGGCGAGTTGCTCGGGATCGGTGATCGTGTGTTCCGTGTACGCGGTCAGCTCTCCGGTCAGAACGCGCTGTTGGAACGCCTCGGAGGAAAACGCCGCGGCGACCTTGCCCTGGGCGGAGCCGTTGAAGGACAAAAGCGAGCCGACGCGCACGCCGATCTCGATGGGGGAGGGGCCGCGCACGGTGGCGATGACCAGCATTCCCTCGGGCGTCAGCTGCGAGGCCACGGCGGAGCGGCCGATCCGGTCGCGCAGTGCCAGCAGCGAATCGCGAGAAGCGCCGACCAGACCGCTGTTGTCGAGCACGGCCTGGCCCAGCGAGACGAGCTGGTGGCCGATCTCGTAGCGTTCGGAATCCTCGTGCTGGAAGACATAGCCCTGCTGCACCAGCGTTTGCAGATGCCGGTGGATCCGGCTTTTCGACGTGCCCAGAGCGGTGGCGAGGCTGGTCACACCCACGCCTTTGCCGGTGCGGGCCACATGCTCGACGATCTGCATCGTCAGAATGACGGACTGAAGCCCTTCGGCCATTTTTTTATCGCCTTCCGGCATGCCTGCATCCTCCCGGTTCTGGCCGCGTCAAAAGGTTCTACAACCGCTCCGTGCGGCCCTGCAACTGAGGGACCAATCGGCCGCCTGCCGTGGGGGCCAACACTTCGCCGCTTGACACGAGCGCCATCTGAAAAATAATAGAACATAGTTTCGATCAGCGGGACAAGGTGGAATTCACATCGGTCTGGCCCCTGCCGGTGGCCGATCTCCGGTGGCGGGGCGCAGGCCCGGCACAGAGCGAAAGGGAGGCACTACGATGACATCTGCGGACACGCTGGCGCTGGACGAAGAGGCGCGCATTTCCGAGATTCTGCTGGGAGCGGTAGACCCACATGTGCACAGCGGGCCGTCTATCGCGCCCCGCGCGCTGGACCATCTGGACCTGGCGCGGGAGCTGTCGGAGGCCGGATTCTCCGCCGTGGTGACCAAGGATCACGACTATTCCGGCGTCATCTGCGCCGAGATGATCAAATCTCACCATCCCGAGCTGACGACGCAGGTTTTTTCCGGCATCGTGCTAAACAACGTGGTGGGCGGGCTGAACCCCTATGCGGTCGAACACACCGCAGCAATGGGGGGCAAGATCGTCTGGCTGCCGACGCTCGCCGCCGAAAACCACCTCGCCTGGGAAGCGTCGTCCGACTGGTCACACCCGGCCTCCACCCAGAAAATCCGCCCCGCAAGCGCGGTGCCGCTTTTCGACGAGGACGGCGCGATGCTGCCCGAGCTGCTCGACATCCTCGATGTCTGCGCGGCAACCGGGCTGGCGCTCGCAAGCGGCCATATCCATGTCAGCGAGACCAAGAAAGTCTTTGCTGAGGCGAAAAAGCGCGGCGTTGAGCGTCTGATCTTCACCCATCCCGAGGACATCGTCGGCGCCTCGATGGAGGACACGCTGGAGATCGCAAACATGGGCGCGCAGGTCGAGCACTCGCTGGCTTTCTTCGTCGAAGGGTCGAAGTTCCGCAATCGGACCTATGAAGAGCTCAAGGCCTATATCGACCTTGTCGGACCGGAGCGGACGATCCTCTGTTCCGATCTCGGCCAGATGGGCACCATTACCCCGCTTCAGGGTTTCCGCACGGCGGTCGCGGCCTGTCTCGGCCTCGGCTACACGGACAATCAGATCAAGCCGATGGTGTCGGCAAACGCGGCACAGGTGATCGGCTTCGACGGCTGATCGGGCGCGGGGGGCAGGGGACTGCCCCGCGACCGGATCGTATTGAACGGTTTCCATCAGACAACGGACCGCGCACCGGGGCCGGTCGCCCCGTCGCGCGCATGAGAGGACATGGGCATGCAGGACGTATTCATTCTGGGCGCGGCGCGGACGCCGGTCGGCAGCTTTGGCGGCGCGCTCTCGGCATTCGGCCCCGACGAGCTCGGCATCATCGCCGCCACCGAGGCGATCCGCCGGGCGGGTGTGGCAGCGGAGGAGATCGACAACGCGGTCGCCGGGAATGTCATCCCGACAAAACCGCGCGACATGTATCTTGGGCGCGCTATCGGCATCGGCGCCGGGTTGCCCGCCAGCTCGCAGGGCCTGACGCTCAACCGTCTTTGCGGCTCGGGCGCGCAGGCCATCGCTACCGCCGCCGGCATGATCCGCGCGGGCGAAAGCCGCCTCTCGCTCGCCTGCGGCGCCGAAGCCATGAGCCGTGCGCCGTTTTCCATCGACGGCATGCGCGACGGTATCAAGATGGGTGACGCAAACGCGACCGACTGGATGATGGGGGCGCTGACCGATCCCTTCGGCTGCGGCGCCATGGGCGTGACCGCCGAAAACGTGGCCGACCGCCACACTATCAGCCGCGAGGATCAGGACGCCTTCGCCGCCGAAAGCCAGCGCCGCGCGGGTGTGGCGCTGAGCGAGGAGCGCTTTGCCACACAGATCGCCCCGGTGACCGTGAAGACCCGCAAGGGCGAGACCACCGTTGGCGTCGATGAATACCCTCGTCCGGGCACCACCACCGAGCAGCTTGCCGGGCTGCGCCCGGTGTTCCGCAATGGCGGCAGCGTCACCGCCGGGAACGCCAGCGGGATCAATGACGGCGCCGCCGCGCTGGTGCTGGCGGGCGGCGAGGAGGTCTCGGCACGGGGTCTGAAACCCATGGCACGGCTGCTGTCCTGGGGCGTGGCGGGGGTCGCACCGGAGGTCATGGGGCTTGGCCCGGTCGAGGCGGTGCCGCTGGCGCTGTCGCGCGCCGGGCTGAGCCTGAGAGACATCGACGTGATCGAATCCAACGAGGCCTTTGCCGCGCAGGCCATCGCGGTGAACCGGCTTCTGGGGCTCGACCCCGAGAAGGTGAACCCCAACGGCGGCGCCATCGCGCTTGGCCACCCGCTGGGCGCCACCGGCGCGATCCTCACGGTCAAGGCGCTATACGAATTGCAGCGCACCGGCGGGCGCTACGCGCTGGTTACCATGTGCATCGGCGGCGGTCAGGGCATCGCACTGGTACTCGAAGCGCTGGACGCATGAGCAGGGTAGGGAGGACCACACCATGACCGCCACTTTCAGAGACCGTCTCCGCGCCGGAGAGCTTCTGGTCGGCACCTTCGTCAAGACACCATCGCCGCATGTGGTCGAGATTCTCGGCCATGCCGGGCTCGACTTCGCGGTGATCGACCAGGAGCACGCGCCCATCGAGCTGGGACAGATGGACATGCTTGCGCTGGCGGGCCGGGCGGTGGGCCTGCCGCTGCTGTCGCGACGCTGGGGCAAGGGCACCGACTGGATCGCCCCGCTGCTCGATCTGGGGCTCACGGGCGTGATGGTGCCGCATGTGCTGGATGCCGAGGGCGCCGAGGCGGTCTGCGATGCCATCCGTTTCGAGCGCAACAAGCGCGGGCTGTCGCCCTCGCCGCGCGCGGGCAATTACGGTGGCATGAGCATCCGGGCCTATCGCGCGGCCAGCGACGGCACCAGCGTCGCCATGGTCCAGATCGAGGATGAAAGCGCGCTCGACCATCTCGACGCGATTGCCGCCATCGAGGATGTCGATCTGCTCTTTGTCGGGCCGGCGGACCTGTCGCAATCCATGCGTGTGGGTTTTCCCTCGCCCGAGCTGGACGCCGCAATCGAGCGCGTGATCGCCGCCTGCCGTGCCGCCGGACGTGCCGCCGGGCTTTTCGTGGGCGATCCGTCCCAGATCCCGGCATGGCACGAGAAGGGCGTGACGGTGTTTGTCTGCGGGTCCGATCAGGCGCTGTTGCGAAAATCCGCCTCCGCATTGATGAGCGTTGCCCGGGGCTGACGCCTCGTGGATCCGGCGGATCTGGCCCGCCGGATCCGTCTTCCGTTTAGCGATTGCGACGGCCTAGCGGACGTTCAGCTCGCCCACCGGATCCGCCTCTTGCAGCCAGTCGAGCAGCGCCCGTAGCTGACGGTCACGCTTTGCGACCACTTCTTCGGGCGTATCCTTGAACCTGTACCAGCCCGCGCCGTTGATCGCGCCCAAATGGTCCTGCGCTACCAGATCGCGCAGCACCTTGCGGCCCTTGTAGGTCTCGTCGCCGGTCTGCTGGTAGATCGAGTCCGTGACCGCGAGCGCGGTCTTTTTGGATACGATAAGGTCCTCGGTCAGAAGCGGTCCCCAGAGCGCCAGTCGCGGGCCGAGGCTCAGCCGCACCGCATCGTCGATATCCTCGCGGGTGGCCAGCCCCTCATCCATCAGGCGATAGATCTCGGTCAGCATGGCGAACTGAATCTTGTTGACCAGAAAGCCCGGGCGCTCCAGGCAGGCGACGCCCACATGGTCGATGCTCTTCACCATCGCTCGGGCCCAGGCGATCAGTTCCGGCGGCGTGGTCGGGCTGTGGATCAGCTCGACGACCGGTACGATATGGCCGGGTGTGACATAGTGAATGCCAATGACGCGCTCCTTATGCGACAGCCGTTTCGCGATGTCGGAGATCGGAAGGGACGAGGTGTTCGTCGCCAGCACCACGCTGTCCGGACACAGCCGGTCGAGCTCTTCAAACAGCGCCTGCTTGATCTCCAGCGATTCCTGTATCGCCTCATGCACCATGAACGCGCCGTCCACCGCCTCGGGAAGGCTTGCCTGCCGGACGACCCGTTGCAGCAGCGCCTCGACCTGCGCATCGCTTTCGACCAGCCCCGCCGCGATGGGGCGCGCGCGCTGGGAATAGCTGTCGAGCATAGCGGGATTGCTGTCGCAGATGACGACATCATAGCCGTGATGCACGTAAAGGGTCGCGATCACGCAGCCCATGAACCCGGCACCGACAACGCAGATGCGGCCCCCCTCGGGCGGCTGTTTTCCGAACGCGTAATCTGTCATACGGTCTCCTCCTTGACCTGTTGCCCAGGCCGCATCTCTTTGGCGGCGATCATTTCGAATGCCGGAGGTTTCGTGCGGGTTCGGGCGCTGAATTGCACCTTGTTGTCATACGCGGTCCGCGGCGCTGTCTAATATCTATTCATCGACAAAATATACCTAATATCTTATGTGTATGAAGGAGTAGCTTAGGGGTTTCTCCGAATCCTGGTCGGAAATATCTTGATTTCAGTATGATTCGTGTGGCGATTTCGATCTGGAAACTGGTGGGGAGGTGACGTGAAATGAGTCAGGATACGCCTGATGAGCCGTTGGACGCGCTGTCCCCGGATCTGTCGCGATCGCGCAACTTGACGCTGCACAAGCTCAACGTCTTCTGTACCATCGCAAGGTTCAACAGCGTCACCCGCGCGGCTGAGCATCTCAATATTGCCCAGCCGGCCGTGACAGCGCATCTGCGCAGTCTTGAGGACAGCCTCGACGCGCGGCTGGTGCGCAAGGTCGGGCGCAATATCGAGCTGACCGAGGCCGGGCAGCGAACCTATCAGTGGGCGACGGAGGTCATGCAGCGCAGCTCCGAGATGCTGCTCGATCTGGCCGATATCAGGAAAGGCATTTCCGGCAAGACCAAGATCGCCACCTCCATGGTCGCGGGCACCTACAAGCTTTCCGAGATCGTGATCGAGTTCAAAAAGCATCACCCGTCGATGAATATCTCGGTCTCGACGGCAACACCCTTTCTGGCGACCGAGGCGGTGTTGTCGGGGGACTGCGATTTCGGTGTGACGCTGATAGATCCCAGCCGCGACACCTCCCGGCTCGAGATGGAGCTGCTCTGGCGCGAGCCGCTGTTTCTCGTTGCGGCGACCGACAGCAAACTGGTCGGCGATGTCGCTTATATGCATGAAATCGCCACCCTGCCGCTTGTGACGCCGCCCAAGGGGCAGATGGCGCGCGAGCTGATCGAGGAAGCGTTGCGCGCCGTGGGCGTCGTGCGGACGAACAGCGTGCTGGCCTTCGGTCATCCGGAACCGATCCTGAACGCGATTCGCGCCGATATCGGTGCGGGCTTCGTATATCAGAGCGCTTTGCCGCCCGATCCGGAAAAGGAGGGTCTGCGGCTGGTGCGCACGCCGGAAATGAACATCTCGCTGCCGCTGTTCCTGGTTTATGACAAGCAGGCGACGTTCTCTGTCATGCAGACCAAGTTGCTCGACATTATCCGGCAGAGATTTGCCGCATTGGCTCCGGGGGCGATCAGGATGGCCGCGCAGCCAGTGTCGGAGTACTGAGACGGGTGCGACGACCGGTTTGCGCACCCTGCCATGCCGGATGTCACGGCAGGGTGGCGGCGGCGAGGCCGGCGTTGAGAGGGGTGGGAGTGTTCGCCGGTTTCGCCACAGCAGTTGGGGCGGTCAGGAGTCCAGGCTGTATGGAATCTGGACCGGTCCCTTCGTCTTGTTGATCTTGCCGGTGTCGGCGTCATAGTAATTTTGCAGGAAACCACCGACCCGCTGATCGCGGAAGATAACGCCGACGACCGGCTCGTCGCCGGTATGTTCGACGTGAATGTCGTAGGGCCGGACAAAGTCGATATAGCCCGGCTTCACCACATGATCGGAGATCTTCCTCAGATCGGCGTGTTCGTCATCCGCGGCATCGGCGGGCTTTTCGTCGGTGCGTTCGAAGCGGATCACCGTCTCGGTCCCGCGCAGCACGCCGTAGAGTGTCCAGGTATGCGCATGGTCATGGACCGGGGTGCTTTCATGCGGCTTTTTCAGAAGGGAATTCAGAACGAATTTGTAATCGGGATCTTCGTAGAAAAGAAGATTTTCGATATAGCCCTTTTCCGGTTCGTTCCGGAAGGGCCACGCTTTCGAGGCTTCTTTCAGCTCGTCGTCTTTCAGAAGCTCCTGGAGCAGCGGTCTGATTTCTGCAAAGCGTTCCTCCATGTCGTCTACGCGGCCATAAATCTCGCGTACCTTTCCGATAAAAGTCTCAACAGCCGTCAGCATTGCATTCCATCCTTTTCTGAAGAGCGTAAATCCAGAAATTGCGCGCCTTGGCATTCGCTGGCGGGCAACATGACTTAATGGGGTATTGAGCGCGGGTTCTTCTGGCAAGCGCCGCTCCCGAATCCCCAGGGATTTGCATGGATATGAAAATTTTCACGGATTTCGCGCAGGTCTGCGGAGAGGCTCATCGCGGTCCGGGAGCGGGCGCGGTTACGGGTCGGCCGATCCGGAACGGGCACCGTCCCTCCAACCTTTCGGCTGAGAAATGCGCCGCGAAGGGACGCGCGCGACGTCCGCGACGCCCGCGTTCGGCGACCGGGATCGGGCGGGGCCCGCCGGGGCGGATCTGGCGAAAAATAAATACACATATGTGAAATCGTCACCCGCCGCTTTGTTTGACGCAGCGGCGCGCATAGTCTGGAGGTTCGCTGGGGGGAGGACCGGTGATGACACGAAATTCGGTGAAATCCGCCGAACGGGTATTCCAGATTCTGGAGTACTTCGCGCACAAGCGAGAGCCGGCCAGGCTCAGCGATGTGGCGAACAGCCTTGCGCATCCGGTGTCGAGCGTGAGTGCGCTGCTCAAGTGCATGGTCGATCTCGGTTACATGAATTTCGACGACCGGACGCGGCGCTACATGCCCGCGGCGCGTATCGCGCATCTTGGGTCTTGGCTGAATTTCGATGCCTATGAACAGACCTCTGTTCTGGAGGCGATGTATCGGCTTCGCGAGGCGGCGAACGAGTCCGTCGTTCTGGCGACGCCAACGGATATCTATCTGGAATATATTGATACTTTGCACGGTTGGGAGGGTATAAACATTCGCCGGGGCACCCGCCGGCTGTTGGTTCAGTCCGGCACCGGCTGGCTGTTTCTGGCGCGGATGGATCTGGCCGAGGCGCTTGCCATCTATCGACGGACCATTGAGGCCGGCGAGCTGCGGCGCGACGAGTTCACCGAAACCGACTTCCTGAAGAAGCTGCTTGAGCATCGCGAGATGGATATTTCCTTTATACATGCGCGCGAGCTGCTGCGCCCGACCGCGCATTGGGGTGCCGCGATGATCTCGATGATCATTCCCACGCCGCCGGGACACAGGGGGCTGGCGATGGGGGTTCACGGGCTTTCCGAGCGGCTCGAAACCAAGCGCGCGCATGTAAATCAGGTGCTCTATGCCGTCGCGGCGGAGCTTGAGGAGGAGCTGTCACGCGAGGCCGAGAGCAAGGCGGCATCGCCGGCGCTCTGAGCTTTTCTTTGGGCTGAACCGGCCGCTGTTTGCATGTCCGGGTGCCTCTGAAAACGGTGGTTTTCATCGGCGAAATGGCGGCGCCAAAAGCTGCATTGTAGATTACACATATGTGCAAAAATGGAGGCTGGCGTGCTTCGAGTTGACTTGAGAGGGGGCAGGCGGAACCCTTTGGGAGCGAACTTAAGGTCCGGGACAATGTGCTAAAAGATGACTTTCTTTGATATCTAAGGCAGTGGTCAGAGCCGGGAGGACGGTTCGGCGAATACCCAAGGGAGGAGAAAAATGAACAAGGTCTTTAACACGGTTGCGGCCGGTGCACTGGCATTGGCGCTCGTCGCCGGACAGGCCCAGGCCGAAAGCATGCGGGTTCTGGCAAGCTGGGATCAGAGCTTTCCGTCGGTGGGCAAGGTGCTCAACGCCTTCACCGACTATCTCGAAGAGAATGTCGCGGATCTGAAGATGCCCATCTCGGGGCCCGAGACGGTGCCGCCGTTCGAACAGTTCGAACCGGTCTCGCGAGGGCTGTTCGATGTGCTCTTCACCAGCGGCTCGTATCACTACACGACGCTCAGTATGGGCATGGCGCTCGACACGCTCAAGGGCGGGCTCGACGACTGGGACGATGCCGGAATCCTGGCCTATGCCGACGAGGAGTACCAGAAGCTCGGCATGAAGCTGCTGGCGGTGCTGGTCGATCCCGGCGGATATCAAATCGTGCTCAAGGAGCCGCTGACCGGCGACGCGCTGACGGGGCGCAAGATCCGCGGCACGCCCAGCTATCACGCGGCGCTCAACAAGCTCGGCGCGTCGCCGGTCGTGCTTCCCGGCTCGGAGATCTATCCGGCGCTGGAACGCGGCACGATCGACGGCGCGGCCTGGCCGATCATCGGTGCGGTGTCGTTCCGTTGGTTCGAGGTGGCGGACTACATCATGCGGCCGTCTTTCGGTCAAACCGCCTATCTTGTGCTGGTCAATCTCGACACCTGGAACGGTCTTGACGAGGAAACCCGCCAGCAGATCGAGACGGCGGCGCATGCGTTCGAGCCGATGGCATCGGATCTCTTCCGTGAGATCGTCGATAACGAGGTCAACACCATGCAAGAAAACGGCATGCAGGTGACCGAGCTGACCGACGACCAGGCGAGCGCGCTGCAACAGGGCTGGTTCGTCGGTCAGATGGACCTCGCCACGACCACGAGCCCCGACCAAATCGCAAAAATGCGCAGCCTCGCGAGCGAGGCGGATCTCAGCTACTGACCTTTGCGGCCAGAGCGCGAGCAGAGGCGTCCGGGTTCGGGCGCCTCGTTTTCGACCCCGCGAACCGGAGGACTAGATGGGGACGTTCCTAACGCAGGCAGGCCAGTCCCTGCTGAAACTGCATGATGCGCTGTCGAAAGGCGCCTTCATTCTCGGATCCGCAGCGCTGGCCGTCATCGTGGCGAGCTTCGCCTACGAGGTCGTCATGCGGTATTTCTTTAATGCGCCGACACGCTGGGCCAGCGATCTGGTGTCGTTTCTCCTGCTCACTTCGGTATTTCTCGCCGCGCCCTGGCTGACGCGGGAGGGCGGGCATGTCTCGATCACGCTGCTGCCCGACCTGCTGCCGGCGAAATGGGCGCGCCGGGTCATTGCCGCCGGCTTTCTCGTCGCGGCCATTGTCTGCTTTTGGGCCGGGTGGATCGTCTCCGGCGAGGTCCGGATTCTGTTCGAGCGCGGCACCAGGACGCTCAGCGCCGTGTCGGTGCCGAAATGGTGGTTCACCGCGCTGATCCTGTTCGGGTTCATCAACAGCGCGTTTTACTTTCTGCGCCGTGCCTTCGACCCGTACGGCGACGCGACAACGGAAGATACTGGCAATGCCTGAAGGAATTCCCGCCATTTTCATGGGCGTCAGCCTGCTGCTTCTGCTCATGGCGACGGGCATGCCGGTCTTTGTCGCTTTCCTGCTGATCAACCTGATCACAGTGGGGCTGTTCATCGGCCCGGCAGGCTACAGCATGTTCACCAATAGCCTGTTCGAAACCACGACGAGCCAGTCGCTTGTGACGATCCCGCTGTTCATCCTGATGGGTGAGATTCTGTTCCGGAGCAGCGCCGTCGAGGTTTTGTTCCGCGCCATCGACACGTTGGTCGGGCGCGTCCGGGGGCGGCAATATGTGCTCGCGATCGTGCTGGCGACCGTGTTCAGCACGCTCTCCGGCGCCGCGATGGGGGTGGCCGCGATGCTCGGGCGTTCTCTGCTGCCGGGGATGATCGAGCGCGGGTATCACCCGCGATTGTCGGCGGGCACCATCCTTGCGGGGGCCAGTCTGGCACCGCTCATCCCGCCCAGTGTGCTGGTGATCATCATCGGTACGCTTGCGGGCGTGTCGATTGCCGGGCTGCTCGTCGCCGGTATCCTGCCGGGGCTGATGTTTGCAGCGCTGTTCCTTGGCTACATCTTCATCCGGATCTGGCAAAACCCGGACATGGCACCGAAAAACAGCGATGTGGTGCAGGATGTCAGCGCCATGGACGCGTTGCGAGCGGTGCTGAGCCTGATCCCGTTCACCATCATTATCGCCATGGTGATGGGGTTGATCCTCGCCGGCATCGCGACACCGACGGAATCCGCCGCCATGGGGGTGATCGGGTCTCTGGCCACCGCCGCGATCTATCGCAGCCTCAGTTTACGCATGATCTACCAGTCGTTGGGGGCGGCGATGAAGGTTTCGGCGATGATCCTCGTCATCATGGCAAGCTCCAAGCTTTTCAGCCAGTTGCTGGCATTTTCCGGTGGTGCTTCGGCGCTGACGGAATGGGTGGTTGGCACCGAGATGCCACCGTGGCTTCTGCTGGCGCTGATGATGGCGCTGCCTTTCGTCCTGTGCATGTTCGTGGATCAGATCGCGCTCATGCTGATCGTGATCCCGATCTACTTGCCCATCGTGGCGGCGAACGGGTTCGATCCGATCTGGTTCTGGCTGCTGTTTCTGGTGAACATCACCATCGGAGGGCTGACACCCCCGTTCGGCTATGTGCTCTTCGCGCTGAAAAGCACCTGGGCCGAGGGCACGCTGAACGATGTCTATGCGGCCTCCTGGCCCTTCGTGATGCTGTTTCTTCTGGGCATCGTGATCCTGGCGGTCTTTCCCGGTCTCGCAACCTATCTGCCCTCGTTGTTGTAGCGCTTCATCGGGCAGAGATGCCGTATCGATCCCGCTGACCGGGCCGGCGCAGAAAGCTGCGCCGGCCTTCGGTGTCTTTCCGCCATCGGCATGGTGTGAAATCATAAGTAATAAATTATATGTTTTTCAAATCTTCCTATTGGACAATGCGGTGTTTTCGCGGTCGAAATCTGCCGGTGCATTCCGATAAGACCATGCAGTCATGGCCGGATTTCGTCCCGCTCTATTGCTGGGTGGAATGCGTGAGGTAAATACGATTCGGCGGGATTTCACATATATGCAAATGGGGGTCGGTGCCCTTGTATCCGTTGACTTAAAATCTTTGCCGGTAGACATTTTGTCGCAACGGCACGGGGGAGTGCCGTGCGTCAGGGAGGAAAAAGCATGACGAATTTCAGGGATATGAACATACGTTTGGGTGTGTGGCGGTAACCTGCCCGACCATTGGCCCAACTGATCCAAAACCGGGTCGCGGGCCGGATAATTCTTAGAAAATTCAGCGCCGACGCGGCGGGAGATTCAAGGTCTTATAGGCCGTGATTTATTCGCAAACGGGTATGCATTGCCTCAGGCGACGCCCCTCCGCCCTCCGCTTCGGCAGGATCTGATCAAAAAGCTGCGAGTTGCCCGCAAGCCGTCGCCGGTTCGCCGAACGGTGGCCGCTACGGTTTTGCTGTGCCCGCGCGGAGGCGGGCGGAACGAAGGAGATGTTGAATGAAAGTACTGGTGACCGGAGGGCTGGGCGTCAACGGCGCGTTTGTCACGCGGGAGCTTGTGAGCCGTGGCCACGAGGTCGTCGTGGCGGACCGTCAGACCGACATGTCGCTGCTTGGGCCCGTTGCCGGCGAGGTCGAGCTGCGCAATGCCGACATCATGGACCGCGACGCGATGAGCGACCTGTTGGTGAGCCACCGGATCGAGGGGGTCATTCACATGGCCGCGCTGATCTCGGGCCTTCAAGAGGATCCGCTCAGGGGCTTCCTGGTCAACGGGCTTGGCGCGGTGCAGTTAATGGATGCGGCGTTGAAAGCGGGGGTGAAGCGGTTCGTCTACACCAGCTCGCGCGCCGTCTATGGCAATATTACCGGCGAACACGCCTACCCGACCTACAAGCCCGTCGGCGAGGATCACCCGCTCGACGCGAACAGCGTCTATGACGCGACCAAGCTCGCGGGCGAGATGATGGGCCGGAACTTCGCCAAGCTCGGGCTGGAATTCGTCGCCCTGCGTTTCGCGACGATCTACGGCCCCGGCAAGCTGGTGCGGCACGGCCCCATGGGCATCCTGTCGCGGATCATCGAGAACGGCATGCTGGGTGTGCCGCTGGAGATCGCCCAGGGCGGCGAGGAGCGCGACGACATCATCTATGTCGGCGATGTGGGCCGGTCCTGCGTGGCGGCGCTGGAGCATGAAAAGCCCGGCTTCGACGCCTATAACATCTCGTCCGGAACCGGCGTCACGCTTGGCGATTTCGCAGACGCCGCGAAAGCCCAGGTGCCGGGCATTGATTTCAAGATCGGCCCCGGCCTGGATTTCTTCAATGCCGGCGTTCGCTATGCCGGCGTGCTCGACAATTCCCGGGCGAAAACCGATCTGGGATTTGCGCCCAAATACGATCTGAATACCGGGATCGAGGCCTATATCGCGACAATGGACGAATTGGGGCTTTTGCCGACCGCGACGTGATTTCCGAAAGCTGGCCGGGCATTCGGTATTTTCCAAGGGAGGAGAAATAATGCAGCAGGTTCTGAGAGGGGTCTCTCTCAATCAGGAGCAAATGGTATTGGCGATATCCGCCGTGCTTTTCGTTCTGTTTTCCGTTGCGCTCGAAAGCTTTTTTCAGGTCTCGAACCTTCTGTCGCTTTTGCAGAACGTGTCGATCCTTGGCATTCTCGCAATCGGCATGTCGGTGGTGATCATTGGGCGCGGGATCGACCTGACGATGGTGGCGGTCATGGTGTTTTCCGTCGGCTGGAGCTTTTCCATGTATCTGGACGGCATGGCCATCGGCCCGGCGCTGGCGCTCGGCCTGCTGCTGGCGCTGGCGATCGGCGCGGTCAACGGCATCCTGATCGCCTATGTCGAGATCCCGGCGATCTTTGCCACCCTCGCCATGGCCACCGCGATCTCGGGTCTGGGGCGTTTCGCGCTCGTCGATACCGACACGCTCTTCATCACCCAGGATCTGGGGCTGCTGGGGCAGATCGGGTCGGGCCGTCTCGGGGCGGTGGTGCCGATGCCGGTGGTGCTGTTCCTGGTGCTGGCCTGCCTTGCCTATGTCGGGCTGCGCTTCACCCGCTACGGGGCCTTCGTCTACGCCATCGGGGACAACTACATGGCGGCGCGCAACAACGGCATCGCCAACCGTCCGATGACCGTGCTGATGTACACGGTGTCCGCCGCCATCGCCTTTGCGGCGGGGCTGATCATGACGACCACGGTGTCGACGGTGAACACCAAGCTCGCCAACTCGACCATGGTCTACGACATCATCCTCGTGGTGGTGATCGGCGGCATCGGGCTTTCGGGCGGCAAGGGCAGCATCCGCAACGTGCTTTCGGGCACGATCCTGATCGGGCTGCTGCTGAACGGCATGACCATCATGAACATCAGCTATTCGGTCCAGAGCATCATCAAGGCGGTCATCCTGCTGGCGGCGATCATCGTCGACTCGATGCTCAACCCGCGGGACGAACAGACCTCTCAGCAAGGGGACATCTGACGCCGCCATCTCAAAAACATTCCAAGTCTCAAGGGAGGAGAAATCATGGAATTCGGAAAGCTCAAGACGTCACTTGCCCTCGCCACGCTGCTTTGCGGTGCGGTTGGGGTGCAAAGCCCCGCCTTCGCCGAACGGCCGGATGACGGGCTCTACGATCTCTACGAGGCGGCCTTCGAGGGCAAGCGCGTCGCCTTCGTGCCGATCTCTGCCGGCTACGATCTCACGCAGGGCTGGATTGCCGCGCTCGAACGCGATGCCGAGCGGCTGGGATACGAGCTTCAGATCCGCGATCCCAACTGGAACATCGACGCCGGCGCGCAGGCGCTCGAACAGTTCATCGCCGAAGAGCCGGATATCCTGATCTTCCAGAACAACGACATGCACGCCTATACCAAGCTGGTGCAGCGGGCGATGCGCGCCGGCATCAACGTGATCCAGATGAACCTCAAGACGCCGGTCAATTCCGACGCCTTTATCGGCGGCGACTGGTACAAGGTCGGCGCCGATGTCGCCAAGGAGGGCGCGCGCATGTGCGGCGAGGGCACCTCTGGCAAGGTCGCGGTGCTTCAGGGGCCGGTGACCAGCCCGCCCAGCCTGCTCGGCGTCGCGGGGATCGAGGACACGCTGAAGGACTATCCGAATATCACCATCGTCGCCAATCAGGCCGCCGACTGGGACGCCTCCAAGGCGCATTCCATTGCCTCGACGATCATCAAGCAGCACGGCGATCTCTGCGCCTTCATCGGGCTCTGGGACAATCAGGATATCGGCGCTGCGGCGGCGGTGCGCGAGGCCGGGCTTCAGGGCAAGATCAAGGTGGTGACCGAAGGCGGCGGCAACCAGAAATCCGGCTGCGACAATATCAGCAACGGTATGTTCGCCTCTTACGTGAAGGTAGACACGCGCGATCAGGCCAAACAGCTCGCCTCTGTCGTCGAGACGCTGCTGCAAACCGATCCCGAGCCGGGTTCTGCGCCTTTCGGGCTCTATACCGCCAACACGCTTCTCACCCCGGAAACGGTAACGGCGACCTCCTGCTGGACGGTCGATCAGATCCAGGCCGGCAACTGATCTCCCCACCAGCCGGCTGCGGCCCTTACGCGGCAGCCGGCTCCCGAACATTCTGGAGCATCGAATGAGTGCAAGCGAAGCTTTCATGCGCTGGCGGTATCGCCTCATCCCCGATCATGTGGTGGGCGAGATCCTGTCGAAGAACTGGATCGACAACGCCATTCCCATCATTTTTCTCGGCGTCGCCGTCGCGATCTTTTCCACCATCCTGCCGGGGGTCATGACCACTGGCAGTCTCGCCATCCTCGCCCGGGTGCTCGGTGAATACCTGTTCATTGCCATGGGCATGACGCTGGTGCTGAAGGCCGGCGGCATCGACCTCAGCGTCGGCTCCAACTTCGCCCTGTGCAATTTCGGCGCGCTCTATCTCGTCAATGCGCTCGGCCTGCCGCTGATCGTCGTCATCCCCGCCGTGCTGTTTTTGGGCGGTCTCGTGGGCGCGGTGAACGGTTTCCTTGTCGGTTACCTGCGGCTGCGCGCCTTCCTGACCACGCTGGTGACGCTGATCCTCGTGCGCGCCATCGTCGAGCTGCTGTCGCTCAAATACAGTGTTGCCGCCTCTTATTCGACGACGCCGGTGCCGCAATGGGATTTCCTCGGCGCCGCCGACATTCTCGGTGTGCCCTTCAGCCTCGTCGTCGCCGGCGTCGTGGCGGTCGCCACCCATATCCTGATGACGCGCATGCGCTTTGGCTGGCATCTGAGCGCGGTCGGCGGCTCGCGCCGCTCGGCTTTCAATATCGGACTGCCGGTGAAGCGGATCGTGGCGCAGACCTATATCTTCAGCGGTGTGTTCACCGCCGCCGGTGCGCTGTTTTATGCCTCGCGCCTCGGCAGTACCAGCGGCACCGTCGGGGTCGGGCTGGAGATCATCATCCTGACGGCGGCGGTTCTGGGCGGCAACAGCCTTGGCGGCGGGCGCGGCTCGGTGGCCAAGACGGTGATCGGCACGATGATCGTGGTTCTGGTCTCGAACGCGCTGATCCGCATGGGTCTGCGCACCGGCGCGAGCGAGCTGGTGCTGGGCAGCATCATGCTGGGCGCCGTGGCCATCGACGTGAAGTGGATGAAGAACCGCCTCAAGGTGCTGAACAAGGCCTATGTCTCGCCCACCTTCCTGTCGCTGCCGCCGAACCCGGAGACGCGCGAGGGCTCGGGCTCGGTCTATGAGGTCAACAACAAGCTGGGCGATGTCGGCGTGATCGGCAAGGGCGAGCTCGACGGCCCCGAAGACGTGATCCTCGACGAGGACGACAACCTCTATTGCGGCAGCCGTCACGGCGATGTCGTGCGGTTCTTTGCCCCCGATTACACGCGGCACGAGGTCTATGCCCATATCGGCGGGCACCCGCTGGGCATGGCGTTCAACAGCGATCAGGAACTGGTGGTCTGCGTCGGCGGCATGGGGCTCTACAAGATCACCCGCGACCGCGAGGTGGTGAAGCTCTCGGACGAGACCAACCGCTCGCTGCTCTCGGTGATCGACGATTCCCGCATGCGGATCGCCGACGATCTCGATATCGCGCCGGACGGGCGGATCTTCTTCTCCGAGGCGACGATCCGCTACAACACAAGCGAATGGATGCTGGATGCCATCGAGGCGCGGGGCAACGGGCGGCTCATCTGCTACGATCCGCGCGACGGATCCTCGCGCACGGTGCTGTCGAACCTCAAGTTCCCGAACGGCATCTGCATGACCGATGACGGCGAGTCCTTCCTCTTCGCGCAGACCTGGGATTGCAGCATCACCCGCTACTGGTACGACGGGCCGAAGAAGGGCAGGCGGGAAAAGATCATCCCCGATCTGCCGGGCTATCCCGACAACATCAACCGCGCCTCGGACGGCCATTTCTGGTGCGGTCTGGTGGGGATGCGTTCGCCCACCTTCGATCTGGCGCTGCGCATGCCGCAATACCGCAAGCGCATGGTCTATCGCGTCGCCGCCGATGAATGGATGTATCCGAACATGAATTTCGGCTGCCTCATCAAGTTCGATATCGACGGCAACATCCTTGAGGTGCTCTGGGACCGCGAAGGCGCGAAACACCCCTCGCTGACCTCGATCCGCGAGCACAAGGGCAAGCTCTATCTCGGCGGTTTGTTCAACGACCGGATCGGTGTCTACGACATCCCGGGCGCCGACCCGACCTGGACCGGGATCAAGCATTACTGGGGAGGGAAGAAAGATGGGTAATATAATCTCCCGCTATTTCGACCGTCTGCGCGGCAGCGGCGAGGCGGCGATCACCCTGCCGCCGATGGACGGCGCGCTGCGTCCCAACAACCGCATCGAAGAGGCCGCGCTCGTGGCCTCTGTCGAGGCGCCGGACAATCTCGTGTCGCACGAGGGCAGGGTGCTGTTTTCCAGCGGCGCGGGGCTCTGCGCGCTGGGGCCCGACGGCCAGGTCGAGGATCTGGCAGCGGCCTCCAGCCCGATCAGCTTTCTCGCCAGCCATGCCTCCGGCGCGCTGGCCATGGGGCTCGAAGAGGGGCGCATCGACATCAAGGGCGGTGCCCATAACGGCAAGTCGTTTACCGCACTGGGTCAGACCCAGATCATGGCGCCGAGCGCTGCGGTCTTTGCCGATGCCGATACACTGCTGATCTGTCTGGCCAGCCAGCGCAACGTGCTCGCCAACTGGAAACACGACCTGATGACCTTCGGCACCAGCGGCTCGGTCTGGTCGCTCGATCTCGGCAGCGGCGAGGCGCGTTGTCTGGCAAAGGGTCTGGCCTTTCCGAGCGGCATTGCGCTCGGCGCGGGGGACGCGCTTTTCGTCTCCGAAAGCTGGCGGCACCGGGTGCTGCGGCTGACGCCCGACGGCACGGTTGCCCCGGTGCTCGACGAGCTGCCGGGCTATCCCTCGCGGCTCGTGCGCGGGCCGGGCGACGAGATCTGGATGTGCGTCTTTGCCCCACGCACCCAGCTTATCGAGTTCGTGCTGCGCGAGAAGGAATATCGCGAACGCATGATCGCCGAGATCGAGCCGGAATACTGGATCGCGCCCTCGCTGCATTACCCCAGCTCCTATCTGGAGCCGATGCAGGGCGGCGGGCTCAAGCAGCTGGGCGAGCTCAAGCCCTGGGCACCGTCGCGTTCCATCGGGCTGGTGGTGTGGCTCGATGCCGAGGCGCAGCCGGTGGAAAGCCTGCATTCGCGCGCCGATGGCCGCCGCCACGGCGTCACAAGCTGCCTGGCCGACGAGGCGGGGCTGCTGATCGCATCCAAGGGCGGAAACGCCATCCTGAGGGCAGAGCAATGAGCGTAGTGGCGATGGACCGCCAGCCGCTGGTGGAAATGCAGGGCGCGACCAAGGAATACCGTGGCGTCCCGGCCATCCGGAATGTCGATTTCAAACTGGCCGCCGGCGAGGTGCATGCGCTCTTGGGCGAGAACGGTGCCGGCAAGTCGACCCTGACCAAGATCATGGCCGGGGTGACCGAGCTGACCTCGGGCACGATGCTGCTCGACGGGTGCCCGGTCTCGTTTGCGACGCCGGGCGAGGCGCTGGAGAACGGTATTGCCATGGTGTTCCAGGAGACCAGCCTCGTGCCCTCGATGACGGTGGCGCAGAACCTCTATCTGGGCGAGGAAAAGCTCTTCAACCGGTTGCGGGGCATCTATATCGCGGCGCAGCAATTCATGCAGTCGCTCAATTTCGACGTGGACCCCTGGGCCGATGTCGCCACGCTCGGTGCCGCCAAGAAGCAGATGGTCGAGATCGCGCGGGCCGTCCGGCAGAAGGCGCGGGTGATCATCTTCGACGAGCCCACTGCGACGCTCACGCCCGAGGAGAAGCGGCACTTCTTCAACCTGGTGCAGCAGCTCAAAAGCCGTGGCGTCGCGGTGATCTTCATCAGCCACGCGCTGGAGGAGGCGCTGGCCATCGGCGACAGCATCTCGATCCTGCGCGACGGCGAACTGGTGGCGAGCGGCCCGGTCGGCGATTACGACCGCAACTCCATCGTGCAGGCCATGGTCGGGCGCACGCTCTCGGAAGAACTCTACCATTCCCATGGCGAGGACGTGACCCGCAGGCCCGGCAAGAAGGTGCTCTCGGTGCAGAACCTGTCCATGTCGAAGGTGGTGAAGAACAACTCTTTTTCGGTCTATGGCGGACAGATCACCGGCATCTTCGGCCTGATCGGGTCGGGCCGGACGGAGGCCGCCAAGGTGATCTCGGGCATCTACAAGCGCGATTTCTTCCATGGCGGCGAGGTGCGGCTGAACGGCAAGCCGGTGCGCTACCGCACGCCGCGCCGAGCGGTGAAGGACGGCATCGTCTACGTGACCGAGGACCGCAAGATCGAGGGCTTTTTCGAAAGCATGTCGATTGCCGACAACATCCACCGCGCGGCGCAGGCGGCGAATGTCAGCTCGGGCGTCTTCGTGAACTATGCCGAAGTGAAGGAGATGGCGCGCGAGTGGAGCCGAAAGCTCAACATCAAGGCGATCAACTCCAATGCCCGGGTGATCGAGCTGTCGGGCGGCAACCAGCAGAAGGTGGTGATTGCGCGGGCGCTCGTGCAGAAGCCCAAGGTGGTGATCTTTGACGAGCCGACGCGGGGGGTGGATGTGGGCGCCATCGCCGAGATCCATCACCTCATCAACGAGCTGGCCGATCAGGGCATCGCCGTTGTGGTGATCTCGTCTTACCTGCCGGAGATCCTCAACATCTCCGACCGTATTCTGGTGTCGCGCGCCGGGCGCGTGGTCGAGGAATTCACCCCCGAGGAAGCCACCGAGGAACGCATCATGTTCGCCGCCGTCCACTAAGCGGGCCTCTCCCCCCTCTCGGCCCGTGGCGCCCGGTGTCTGACACGGCATCGGGCGCCTTTATGCTTGAGGGGCTGCCAGGGGCATGTGCAGCGATGCCTCCCGGCGTGACAGGATCGGGCCGGGTGCGCGGGCCCTCATATCGTGATGCGGTTCCGGTACGCACCCGGCCGATGGGCGGCTCGGTCAGATCCGGCATGGCGGGATCGCATTGCGGTTGGGTGATACCGTGTGAGGCTTGTTTGCCCGAAGCATGTGTGCATTATTCCAAGATGATTCTTGGAATAATGGCTGTTCATCTGTGACGGCACGCTCACGTAAGGATATCACATGCACATAACAGACGCTTCCGGGCAGTCCGACGCCAACTGGCCTGCGGTATTTTCCGTCTCCTTCGCGATGTTCTGTCTGGTGACGGCGGAGCTCCTGCCCATCAGTCTGCTGTCGCCGATGGCCGCCGACCTGGCCGTCTCGGTCGGCGCTGCGGGACAGGCCGTGACGCTCACCGCGATCACCGCCGCCGTCGCCAGTCCTCTGTTCATTCTCGGGGCCGGACAGGTCGACCGGCGACCGCTGGTCCTGGGTCTCGTTGCCACACTGGCCCTGTCCGGTGTGCTCTCGGCGACCGCAAGCAGCCTCTGGATGCTGCTTGTCGCGCGCGTTCTCCTGGGTGTCGCGCTCGGCGGGACATGGGCAATGATCACCGCGCTCGCGCTCCGGCTGGTGCCGCAGGACAAGCTGGCACGGGCCATGTCGATCATCCTGACCGGGGTTTCCGCCGCGAGCGTCGTGGCCCCGCCCGTCGGCGCATATCTCGGCGATATCTGGAGCTGGCGCGGCACGTTCATCGTCGCCGCCATTCTGGGAGTCATCGCTGTGGCGGCGCTTATCGCCACCCTGCCGAAGCTGCCTCCCGCCGAGGCGCCGGGGCTCTCCTCGTTCGGCATCACGCTGACCCGTGGCTCGGTTCTGGCGGGGCTTGTGGCGATCTTCCTCGTCCTCTCGGGCCATTATGCCGGTTTCACCTATATCCGTCCGTTTTTCGAACAGGTCGTCGGCCTTCAGATCCATACCATCTCGCTCGCGCTGTTCCTGTTCGGCGCCGGTGGTGTCGCGGGGAGCATGATCGGCGGCATCTGGGCGTCGCGCAGCGCGTCTCTTGCGGCGGGCGGTTCGGCGATTGTGGTGATGCTTGCCGCCGGGGCGCTCATGCTCGCGGCTACGACCTTGGCCTTCGCGGCGACGGCGATCTGGGGCTTTGCCTTCGGTGCATTCTCTGTGGCGATTGCGACCTGGAATGCCGAGGCCGCACCGGACCATGCCGAAAGCGTCGGTGCGCTTCAGGCATCCAGTTTCCAGATTGCGATTGCGATCGGGGCAGGCATGGGTGGGATTGCCGTTGCGGCCTACGGGCCGGCGGGTGTGCTGATCTATACCTGCGCGGCGGCGCTGGGGGGCGCTGCCCTCATTCTCACCGCCGGATTTCGGGCGCGCGGGCGATAGATAAATGAGACGTCCCCGGAAACGTCCCGGGGCTGTCTCGTTCGTGGTGCCTTTGCGCACCCGAATGAGCGAGGGCAGATTGGTGGCGATGTGCTGGTGGAACAGTATCAGCACGATCTGGCCGACCAAAGGACGAAGGGCGGGACCATCACCAGCGTCAGCAGCGGCCATGGAGGTATCTCGGCGCTGGCCATGATATCTTTGTGCCCACCGGCTGAAAGACCATGCGGACACCGAGGCGGCGATAGATTGAGGCGCCGATGTCGGGCCGGAGCGTTGCAGCCTCCTTCCGCCTGACTATGCTTTTGCAGGACCGCCGCCGCGAAACCGGCCCGGTCGGAGCCGTGGCGCGATCCGTGCCGGCGGCGCCAAGCGCATCGCAACGAAGGATCTTGCCCGAAATGGACGTTACGACATCACCGGAGCTTTCGGAGCTTCACGACCTGCATGTGGGGATCTTCGATCTCGACGGGGTGTTCCGCCACAAGCTGGTCAGCGCCAAGAAGGCCGCGAAGCTGATCGACCGTGGCTACAGTTTCTGCGATGTCGTGCATGCTTGGGATAGTGCCGAGGTGCAGTGGGAAGACGACCGGACTTATATTGACCGCCCCGCGACGATCTTTCCCGAGACTCTGCGGCGCTGGCCCTTTGGGTCGGGTGCCGGTGTCGCCATCGCCGATTTCACAGGCGCCTATGGCGAGAATTCGCCCCGAAACCACCTCCTGCGGCAGCTCGAAAAGGCGGATGCGATGGGGTTCGGTGTGACCGCGGCCTTCGAATACGAGTTCTTCCTGCTCGACGAAACCGCCGATACGCTGCGCCGGAAGGACTATCGCGACCTGGAATTTTTCGCCAAGGCCAACCGGACTTATTCGCTTCAGTCCGCCGCCGCACATGCGGATCTGTTCGATGGGCTGCGCGCCTGCATGCAGACGCTGGATATCGGCCTGGACAGTCTGCACACAGAGCTCGGACCGGGATGTTTCGAGGCGCCGCTGGCGGCGGCTACCGGGGTCAAGGCGGCGGATGATGCGGCGCTGTTCCGGAACTTCGCCCGCGCCTATTTCGCCCGCAACGACCTGACCACCGTCTTCATGTCCAAGCTCGATCCGGAGCTTTCGGGTCAGTCCGGGCATTTCCACATCTCGCTTCAGAAAGACGGGCAGCCCGTGTTTCACGACCCCAGCGCCTCCGATGGGCTGTCGCAGATCGCGCGGCAGTTCATCGGCGGGCTGCTCGCGCTTATGCCCGAACTGCTGGTGATGACCGCGCATACGGTGAACGCCTACAAGCGTCTGGTGCCCGGGGCCTGGGCGCCGACATGGTCGAGCTGGGGGGTACAGAACCGCACCACCGCGGTGCGGATCATCAACGACTCTCCCGAGGCGACCCGCGTCGAGTTCCGCGTGCCCTCGGCGGATGCCAACCCGCATGCGACCATGGCGCTCTGTCTCGCGGCGGGTCTGTGGGGGATCGAAACCGGCGCGGAGCCCGGTGCGCCGCTCGACCGTAGCGCCTATGACGTTCTGCCCGACCGCGACACCCGCTTCCCGCGCGACCTGGTCGAAGCCACCGATCGCCTGGAGGCAAGCGAAACGGCGCGGGCGCTCTTCGGGGACGGGTTCGTCGACCATTTCGTCCGCTCGCGCCGCTATGAGGTGCAGGATTATCTGCGTCAGGTCACCGACTGGGAAATCAGGCGCTATCTCGAGCTGTTCTGAGCGCTGGCGGGCCGCCGTGCCTATTCCACCGGCCCGGTAAAGGCCAGCGCCCGCTCGAGCTGGCGGTCGAGCTTGGTCTGCTCCCGGCGCGTGGTGGCGTATTCGCGCTCGGCTCTGCTTTGCGCGGCGCGGCGGAGAAGGGTGAAAACCGGCGGCAGCGGAGCCGTGCGCGCAAGCCGCAGCAGCGTGGGGGCGAAGCGCGTAAAGAGCGTGTCCTCCAGGCTGACGATGGCCTCGGTCGAGCCATTGGCCCCCTGCCGGCCCGTGCGCCCGTAGAGCTGCCGGTCGATCCGGGCGCTTTCGTGGAACTCGGTCAGGATCACATGCAGTCCGCCTGCCGCGTCCACGCCCTCGCCGAGCCGGATATCGGTGCCGCGACCGGCGATATTGGTGGCGACGGTGATCGCGCCGGGTTGGCCCGCCTGCGCGATGATCTCCGCCTCCTCGCGGTCCTGCGTGGCGTTCAGCACCTCATGAGGCAGCCCCAGCGCCGCAATGGCCAAAGCGCAGGCCTCCGACGCCTCCACCGAACGCGTGCCGACCAGCACCGGGCGCCCCTCGGCATGCATTTCGGCGACCCGGGCCGCGACGCGCTGCCATTTCGCTTCGGCATCGCGACAGAACCGCGCGCCCAGATGGCGGGTGCGGTTGCGGCGGTGGCGCGGAATACGCGTGGTGAAAAGCCCGAACGTGTCGCGCAGCTCGCCGGCGAGCTCCATTCCGGTGCCGGTCATGCAGGCCAGCCGGAGATAGCGCCGGAAGAAGCGTTGATAGGTGATCCGCGCCAGCGTTTCCTTGCGGCCGGTGATCTCCTGCCGCTCCTTGGCCTCGATCATCTGATGCAGCCCGCCCTGCCAGCTGCGGTCCGGCATGACACGCCCGGTGAATTCGTCGACGATCTGCACCTTGTCCTCAAGCAGGACGTAGTCGCGGCCCAGTTCGAACAGATGCAGGGCCGAGAGCGCCTGCTGCGCCAGCTCCTCGCGCGCGCGGCGGATCCGCCAGATCCCGGTGAGCGCCGCGCAACTCTCCTCCAGCGCCGACTTGCCGGCGTCCTCCAGCACGATCTGTCGGTTCATCCGGTCGACCGTATAGTGCCGCCTTTCGCTCAGCGCGCGGGCAACCTCCAGCGCCGTGGCGTAGGTGTTGCCGGCCTCCGGGTCGTCGGCGGTGGAGGACAGGATGAGCGGGGTGCGCGCCTCATCCACCAGCACCGAATCCGCCTCGTCGACGATTGCGAAGGCCAGCCCGCGCAGCATCAGCGGCTGCGCTGCGTGGCCCGAGACCATCTCCAGCGTCTTGCGCCGGGCGCGTCCGCGGCGGCGGGCCAGCGCGATCCGGTCGCGCAGGTAATCGAAGGTCAGGTTGTTGTTGGACACATAGGCGATATCGCGGGCATAGGCCTGCTGGCGCGCGTGGGGGTCCATGTCGCTGTCGATCACGCCAACGGTAAGGCCGAAGAAATCGTAGAGCGGCGCGGTTTCCTCGGCGTCGCGCCCGGCGAGATAGTCGTTGACCGTGACCACATGCACCGGCTTGCCCGAGAGCGCGGCAACGATGGCGGCGGGGGTGGCGGTCAGAGTCTTGCCTTCGCCGGTGGCCATCTCGATCATGCGCCCCTCGTAGAGCCCGATGGCGCCCATGATCTGTACCTTGTAGTGCCGCTTGCCCAGCACCCGGGCCGAGGCTTCGCGCACGATGGCAAAGGCCCGGTCGATGGCGGCGGCGTCGGTGCCGCGCAGCAGGGCAGGGCGCAGCCGCTGTGCCGCGTCGCGCAGCTCCGCATCGCTCAGCGTCGCCAGCGCCGCCTCATGCCGCAGCACCCGCGCCGCCCGCCGGTCGAGCCGGCGGCGGGTTAGCGGCAGCCGCGCCGCCAGCCAGCCAAGCCGCCGTTCGAGCCAGAGATCTACCGCGTTGCCGCGCAGATCCGCCAGTTCCGGATATGGGCCGGTGCCGAGCCGCACCCGGCCAAGGCCGAGGAAACCCGCGAGCTCAGGCATTGAACTGCTTGAGAAAGAGCTGCCGGACGCGCCGCCAGATCTGCAACGCCGCCGGTTCGCTGCCATGATCGAACCGAACATAGACCCGTGTGCCGTAGGGGGCGTCCTGAGCGCTTTCGGGCAGCAGCAGGTCGAAGATAAAGGCCTGTTCCAGCAGAGTGGCGCCCTCGCTATCCGTCGGGTCGATGAGGAATGGACCACCGCCCGCTGTCGTCAGCACCGCCGCCGGCGCCTGCGGTGTGGCCTGCGGCACGTCGCGCAGCAGTTTTGCAGGGACGGGCCGGTCGAGATGCCCGGCGATCTTGAGTTCGACGCCTTGCAGCCGGTTGCGGACCAGCGCGATGTCTTTCTGCGGCACCAGCGCGCGCACCTGGCGCGGCCCGTCGGGCAGCACATAGGCGATGAGATCGCCCTCCGAGACATAGCGCGAGACCAGCTCGCGCCCGGGGAGAGCGGGCTGGAAAGTGCCGGGGATCGCGGCGCGGATCGTCAGTTCGGCGATGCGGTCGCGCTCTCGTGCGAGCTCGGCCTCTGCCTCGCGCAGTTCTAGCCGCGCCACCTCGGCGCTGCGCCGGTCCTGCACCTCGGTCGCGGTGAGCCGCCGCCGCATTTCCTCGACTCGCCACTCGAGTACCGCGATGCGTGCCCGCACGGTCGGTTCCTCCATCTCCGCGACCCGGTCCTGTGGCCCGACCCGCGCGCCCTCCGCCGCGATCAGATCGGTGACGAAGCCCTGTGTGCGGGCGCGCAGATGCGCCTCGTCCGGCAGCCAGACCACCCCTTGGGTGTCGGTACGCAGCGGCAGCGGGATCAGCAGCGCCAGTCCGAGCGCCACGCCGATGCTGCCGAAGGTCCAGGCATTGGCGCGCCGCCGCACCTTGCGCAGCGCCGGTGCGGTCATGACATGGCGGATGTTCTTGAAGAGCGGTTTCACCACCGCGTTGAACACCGACCAGATCGCCAGCAGCACGCCGAGCAGAAAGAACTTCTGCGCCACATAAAGCGCGATGCCGACCATGATGACGATGCGATAGACAAAGGCCGCCGGCGCGTAGAGCACGAACCAGGCCTTTTCGCCCGGCGTGGCCACCTCTTCGCGAAGCTGTTTCGCGCCAAAGACATGGCGCTGGACGATATGGCCCCAATACTTGTTCGCGCGATTGCCCAGATTGGGGATCTCGACGATGTCCGACAGCACGTAATAGCCGTCGAACTTCAGAAGCGGGTTGCCGTTCACCAGCAGGGTGGAGAGCCCACCCACCAGCACCACGTTATAGGCCACGGCCCGCACCATGCCAGGCTCTGCCGAGGCCCAGACGATCAGCGCCACGGCGGCGGCGAAGGTCTCGACAAAGATGCCGCCTGCCGAGACCGCCGCGCGGTGCCATTTGTTGCGAAAGGCGGCGGCGGCAGAGGCATCGACATAGGGCACAGGGAAGAAAACGAGGAACATCACGCCCATTTCCCGTACCTCGCCGCCCCGCGCGCGGGTGAGATAGCCATGCGCCAGTTCGTGGACCGCCTTGAGCAGCGGATAGGTGATTGCGGCGATCATCAGGTTCGATGCCGCGAGCATCTGGTCGGCGATATCGCGGGTCAGCGGCGCCCAGTTCATCGCGGCGGTGATCAGCCCCCAGCTCACCACAACGAGCCACAGCAGCAGGCCGAACCACCCGGTCAACGGCCGCACTGCCGGCAGCGTTTTGCGCAGGAACGCGTCGGGGTCGATCAGCGGCAGGCGAAAGCTCATCGGGTTGAGCATGTTCTGCTTGAGGATCTGCCGCGTGTTGCGGTTGTAGCGCTCCAGCAGGTCCGCCACATCGGGCGATCCGGCATATTGAATCAGGTCGTTCTGGTGCAGCCGCGACAGCAGCCGTATCACCTCGTCCTGCCCGGGGGCCTCCTCGTCATAGGCCTCCGCCAGCGACCGCCAGACCTCGTCCACGGTGCGGCCGCCATCCATCTGCCCGATGAGCATATAGGCCCCGGGGGAAAACCGGTGGACCCGCCCGGAGGCGTGATCGTGCAGCACATACCAGGGCCGGCCCCGATAGCGGTGCCGGTGCACCTTCACATGGCTGCGCAGGCGCGGCTGAAGGTCGGCGACACGGTACCAGATCGAGCTGAGGTAACTTTCCGCCATGTCACGGCTGCCATGTCCAGAGCGTGCGCTGCAGCCAGTCGACCAGCCGCCGAGACCAGACCC
This sequence comes from Salipiger abyssi, assembly GCF_017311415.1. Classification (GTDB taxonomy): domain Bacteria; phylum Pseudomonadota; class Alphaproteobacteria; order Rhodobacterales; family Rhodobacteraceae; genus Salipiger; species Salipiger abyssi_A. The sequence goes on from NZ_JAEKIS010000012.1 coordinate 81,598, forward strand.
AGGAGAGCAGCTCGCGGCCCGCGTCGATCTTGGCGACGCCCTCCATCCCCGGGCGCAGGCCGGGCGGGGTGTCGCTCAGCCAGGCCTCGACGCGGAAGGTGTTGGCACTGTCGCGCAGCTCGGCGATGGGGGTGAGGCGCGTGGTTTCGAAGGGCAGGCCTTCGGTCGGCTGCCCTGCCAGCGCGAGCTGCCCGCTCTGGCCGGCAGCGACGAAAGGCAGGTCGCGCTCGTCGACATAGATGTCGACGCGATAGCGGTCGGGCGGGGCGATCTCGAACAGTACCTCGCCCAGCTGCACCGGCGCGCCCAGCTTCTGGCTGAGATCGCCCGAGACGATCATGCCGTCGATGGGCGCCACCAGCCGGGTGCGCGCCAGCTCCGCCTGCGCCAGTGCGAGTTGCGCCCGGGCCTGTGCGATCTGCGCCTCCAGCAGCGCCACCTGCGCGCGGTCGTACTCGGCCTGCGCCTCGCGCGATTGCGAGACCAGCCGGTCGATCTCTGAACGCCAGCGCAGCTCTTCGAGCCGTAGGTCGCTGTCGTCGAGCCGCACCAGCAGATCGCCGCGCGCCACGCTGTCGCCGGCGCGGCGCGGCGCCTCGTCGATGAAGCCCGCGAACGGGGCCACGACGCTGCGCATCTCCTGCCCGCGCAGTACCGCGTCGGCCTGCACGCGAAACGGGCCCGGCACGGTCGCGGCCGCCACGACCAGCGCCAGCAGCAGCACCGCAAGCAGTTTCCAGCTCAGATGACGCGGCCCCAACAGCACGCCCAGCACATGCAGCGCCGTATCGACCAGGCGCCCGCCGAACCAGCGGTTGTTGCGCTGCTTCATCTCGAGCACCGGGCCGATCAGCGCCGCGATGCTCTCGGCCATCAGCAGCGTGTCCTCGTCGAAGGGCGCGTCCGCGGCGCGCCGTTCGCAGGTCATCGCGCCGATCGGGCCGTCCTCGTCCGACAGCGGCACGGTGATCATGTGGCTGGTGCGGCTGGTGCGCACATGTTCCGCATGTGCCACCGACACGGCGCGTGCGATGGATGGTAGCGCCGGGTGGCTGACGCTCGCCTGCTGGTCAAAGGCCTCCTCCATCGCCGTCTCGATCCCCTCGGTCACCGCCGATCGCTTGCGGAACCAGGCCGAGTAGGACATTGCCAGCAGCTTGATCCGGGATGCGCTGCGGCGGCGCTTCACCAGTCCGATGGAGATCTGGTCGCAACCGAGCACGGTCTGCGCCTCGTTGACGATGGCCATGGCGGCGGCGGCCGGCTTGCGGTGCTCGGAGGCCACGGCGAGAATGTCGAGCGCCACATCGGCACGCCGCAGCATGGCCACGCCGTCCTTTGCCGCCGTCTCCCAGAGCTGCGCCGCCAGCCAGCCCGCCGCCCAGTGCATATCGCGCAGCGCGGTCTGCAATTCGGCATCGGCACAGCCGCGCAGCTCCATCGCGACGACAAAGCCGGCGGGGCCGTCGCCGGCGCGCACCGGGCAGGCGGCGTAGCTTACCGAGCCGTCGCCGGCGCGGCTGGTCGCCGGGCGGCCGCTGGCGATGGTCTTCTGTGCGATCTCGCCGAGCGCGGAGAGGTCGCGGCGCGGGTCGGGCACCACGGCGAGCGGCACATAGGCACCGGCGCCCGTATCGGGATGCAGCAACACCCCGAGTGTGGCGGAGGGCACGCGATTGACCAGCACCGCCAGCCAGGCGGTCAGCCGCGCGGTGTCGCTGCGGGCATTGGCAAAGGAGGACCAGAGGCTCTTTTCAAGGCCCAGCGGCGCCGGGTCCGAAGCGGCTCCCGCCGAGGATGGCGGCATGTCCGAGGCGCGTCCGATCGCCATTCAGCCGATCCTGTCTCAGTCGCCGAGCTTGCCGTATCTCGTCTCATGCTCGTCGATCAGCCGCACGAGCATGTCGCGCAGGCGCTTGGCGGCATGGGGCGACATGACGACCCGGTGTTCGAGCTTTACCAGAAGCTGCGGCGCGCCCATGTCCCAGCTGTCGTTGACGCCGAAATTGACCACTACCTCCTCGCGCGTCGAAGAGCCGTTGCAGACATTGCAGTAGCTGCTCTTGAGGGACTGCGTGTCGAATTTGACCTGGCTCGGCGGCACCGTCGTCTCACGTTTGCGCGGGCCGGTTCCGGTGCTGTGCTCGGTGCCGTTGCTGCCCTTGTCCGCCGCGGCGGAGTCCGCTGCCGGAGCCTTGTCTTCTGCGGTTTTGGCCATTGCGTCTAAGTCCTGCTGAAATGTACTGCGTCACTGTTATTTGTCGGGCGCTCTCACCGGGGCCTGAACCATCGGAACCGAAAGCCGGCCCGGCGCTGCCGCTGCGATACTGTAGGGGGCCGCCGGCGCGCCTGTCCAGTCGGAGAGTTCTTCCTCGACCGGCAGGTCGGCTCCGTCGACCTGCAATCCTTTCAGACGGACCGTGCCGGTCCGGCGGCCCTGCGGCGGACGGGTGAAGGCGATGCAGGCGAGCGCCGCCATTTCGGCGAAGAGCGCCGGCAGATCGGACACGGTGACCGCGATTTCGCCCGCCTCCGGCCGGTCCTCGACCGCAACCGAGGCGCCGTCGAGCAGCGCCAGGGCGGCCTCTGGATCGGGTGCAAGCCCGTCATAGCCGAGCGTCATCGTCACCCGCTCCGCTCCGGTCAGACCGCTGAAGCGCAGCGCCAGGAAGCCGCCGAGCACCGCTTCCGGGTCGATCAGTTTCTCGCCCGGTCCCGATGCGCCGAAGCCGCTCACCGTCACGTCGAACGCCTCTGGCAGCTGTGCCGCCTGTTCGAAATGCACATCCTCCACGTCGATCAGCAGCGGCGTACCGTCCGCCGGTGACGGCGCCTCGGGGGCATCCTCGACCGGCTGGCCGTTGATCTCGATGGCACGAATGCTCAGATCGGCCTGCATCGGGTTGCCGCCCAGCAGGATTCGCAGGCGGAACAGGTCGAGCACACCTTCCGGTAGCGGCTGTTCCGAGGTCACGGTGACCAGCATGCGGGGCTCGTAATCCTCGCCGGTGACGCGGCTGTAGATCGTCACGCCATAGGGCAGGCAGACACCGGATAGCGCGTCGAGCATCCAGATCGCATCGGGACGGTGAGTGATCTCAACGACCATCTGCGTGATGCCGCCGGAGCTTTCGAAAAGCACAGGGACCATGTGGGCGCCATTGCCGCCGCTGATGCCCGACACGTTCCTGTCGCTGGTCACGATGGGCTGCACAAGCCGGCCTTCCCATGGGGCGGTCGAGATCCGGCTCGGCGGCACTGGTGCTGAGGGAGGCGTCACGCGGCTCAGACGGACCTGATTGTAGACGACGCGGCCCGGGCCGGTCGGACGCGGCGCACTGACATTGATGTCGATTTGCGCGTCTGCGCTGAGCCCGTCGCCATCGGTGACGCGCACGGTTGCCGCGGTCTCGCCGGCATGGCCGGTGGTGTCGGCCACCAAAAGCCCGGTGTTCGGGTCGATGCTCAGCCAGTCCGGACCGTCGATCAGTCGGTAGGACAATGCCTCGAGCGGTCCATCGTCGTCCCGAACGCTCATCATCGAGAAGACCGGCTGACCGGCGACGAGGTCGAAGGACAGGTTGTCGGCCTCGGGCGGCGCATTGACATCGACGATAAAGTCGGTTTCCGCGACCAGCCCGTCGGCATCTGTGACCGAGATCCGCACCAGCGCCTCGCCGGCCTGGCCGGTCGTGTCGCCGCTGATCGTGCCGGTGGCCGGGTCGATGGAGATCCAGTCGGGGCCTGCCAGTATCCGGAAGGTCAGCGCCGAAAGCGGGCTGTCCGCGTCCGCAACTGCCACCGGGTGGGACAGCGCTTCGCCGCGGATCAGCGTCACGTCGCTGCCGGTCAGGACGGGCACCGCATTGACGTCGATGGTCAGCGTCACCTCGCCTGACAGACCGTCCGGGTCGGTGACCCGGAACCGGGCCTGATGCGTGCCGGCCTGGCCGTCGCTGTCGCCGGTCACCCGCCCGGTCTCGGAATCGACGGCGATCCAGTCGGGGCCACTGACCAGCGTATAGCGCAGGTCGCTGCCGGCGGTGTCGCTGTCGCGCCCGACAAGTTGCAGATCGAGTGCCGCGCCTTCGATCAGCGTGACGTCGTCGCCGCTCAGCACGGGGGCCGCACGCACGGTCAGCACCAGTGTGGCGCTGTCGGTCAGGCCGTCGCTGTCCGCCACTTGCAGCCGGACCTCGTAGACACCGGAGCGTCCGGTGCTGTCGCCGCCGAGTGTGCCGGTTGCCGGATCCACCGTGACCCAGTCGGGGCCTGCGAGCTTCACGAAGCGCAGCTCTTCGGCGGGCGTGTCCGCATCGGTTGCGGAGATTGGGTGGCGCAGCGTCTCGCCCTCGGTGAGCGTGGCATCGGCTGCGGTGATCCGGGGCGTGCCGAGAACGACGAGAGAGAAGCTTTCTTCAGCGCTCAGATCGTCTTCGTCGGTCACCCGCACGGTGACCAGCGCGATCCCGGTACGGTTCTTGCTGTCGCCGGTCAGGCGCCCGGTCTGCGGGTCGATGGCGAGCCAGTCCGGACCGTCGACGAGCTCGAAACGCCGCATGCCCGCCGGGTCGTCTGCGTCGGTCACCGCCAATGTGCTGTCGACGGCGACGCCGTCAACCACGGTGATATCGGGCGCGGTCAGGACCGGCGGCGTATTGACGTCGAGCGTAAAGCTCGTTTCCGCACTCAGCCCCTCGGCATCGGTCACCCGCAGTGTCACCGATGCGCGGCCCGCCTGGCCGGTGCTGTCGCCGGTGATTTCGCCGGTCGCGGCATCGATCACCACCCAGTCCGGCCCGGCGAGCTTGGCAAAGCTCAGCTCGGCGAGCGGGCTGTCTGCATCGCTGACAGCCGGCGCGATCCGCAGCGGGCTGCCGGCCACGATTGTCGTGTCGGCGACCGAAATCTGCGGCACCGCGAGCACGGTCACCGTAAAGCTTGTCTCGGTGGTGAGCCCGTCTGAATCGGTGGTGCGGAGGCGGACCTCGAACGCGCCGGGATGGCCCGCGCTGTCGCCGGTGATCGTACCGGTCACCGGATCGACGCTGATCCAGCCGGGGCCGAAGAGCTTTTCAAAGCTCGCGGGGCCGTCCGGATTGTCTGGGTCGGCGACGTTCGGTTCGAGCCGCAGCTCGCCGCCTTCGACCAGCGTGGTATCGGCGACCGAGAAGCTCGGCGGGGCGTTGACGTCGACGCTAAAGCTCACCTCGGCGCTGAGCCCGTCCGCATCGGTCACCTGAACGGTCACCAGCGCGGCGCCCGCCTGCCCGCTGCTGTCGCCCGAAACCGTGCCCGTCGCCGGATCGACGGTGATCCAGTCCGGCCCGGCCAGTTTGGCGAAACGCAGCGCGTCGGTGGGTGTGTCGGCATCGGTCGCGGTGACCGCATGGCTCAGCGTCTGGCCCTGAACCAGCGTTACGTCGGTGGCGCTGATCTCCGGGCGGCCGCGCACGGTGAGCACGAAGCTCACTTCGGTGCTAAGCGCATCGGCATCCGTGACACGGACGGTCACGGTGCTCTGGCCGGTGTGGCCAGTCGAGTCGCCGGTGATCTGACCGGTCTCCGCATCCATCGTCAGCCAGTCGGGGCCGCCGGCGATCTCGAACCGGCGCGCGCCGTTCGGGTCGTCCACGTCGGATACCTCCGGCGTGATGTCGATACCGGTGCCTTCGATCACCGCGATGTCGGACAGCACCAGGACCGGCGGGGTGTTCACATCGACGGTGAACTGCGCCTCATCGGAGAGGCCATCGGCATCGGTTACCCGCAGCGTCACCTGTGCGACGCCCGCTTGCCCGCTGCTGTCGCCTGTCACGGCGCCTGTCTCGGGATCTACGACGATCCAGTCGGGGCCGGCGAGCTTGGCGAAGCTCAGTTCCGCCGCCGGGCTGTCGCTGTCGGCAACGGCAGGCTGCATCGAGACCGTTTCGCCCGCGACCACGGTGATGTCTGCGACGGTCAGAACCGGGCGCGCAAGAACCGTGACGGTGAAGCCGGCTTCCGACGACAGCCCGTCGGGATCGGTGATCCGCACCCGCACCTCGTGGCTGCCCACTTGGCCACCGCTGTCGCCGGTTACGGCGCCGGTTTCCGCATCGACAGTGATCCAATCCGGGCCGGAGATCGTGGCAAAGCGCTGGCTGCCCGCCGGGTTGTCGGGGTCGGTGACCCGCGGCGTGATGCTCAGCGCGTTACCTTCCACGACAGTGGTGTCGGCGATGGTAAAGCTGGGGGGCGCATTGACATCCACAGTAAGGGTGACACTGGCCGAAAGTCCGTCCGCATCGGTGACCGACACGGTCACTTCCGCAGGGCCGGCCTGACCGCTGCTGTCGCCGGAGAGCGTGCCGGTTTCGGGATCGACCGCGATCCAGTCCGGCCCGGCCACCTTGGCAAAGGTGAGCTGGTCGGCGGGGGTGTCGGCATCGGTCGCGGCGACCGCGTGGCTCAGCGTGTCGCCCTGGATCAGCGTCACGTCCTCTGCCGCGAGGGTGGGTCGGGCGCGGACGGTGACGGTGAAGCTTGTCTCGTCGCTCAGCCCCTCGGCATCGGTGACACGCAGCGTGACCTCGACGGCACCGACATTGCCGGTGCTGTCGCCGGTGACAAGACCTGTGTCGGGATCGACGGTGATCCAGTCCGGGCCGCTGAGTTTGGCAAAGCTGAGCTCATCCTCTGGGCTGTCGGCATCGGTGGTCAGCGGCGTCGCCGAGAGCGGGTCGCCTTCGACGAGCACGAGGCTCGCGGCGCTGATGACCGGCGCGGCATTGACCGCCAGCACAAAGGCGGCCTGGGTGGAAACGCCGTCTTCGTCTGTGGCCTGTACCGTCACCGTGTAGCGCCCGGCATGGTCGCTGCTGTCGCCGGTGATGGCCCCGGTGGCCGCGTCGATCTCCAGCCATGCGGGGGCGCTGACCAGCGCATAGGTGATCGCCGCATCGTCGCCGTCCGGATCGGTGGCGGAGACGGAATGCGCCAGCGCCTCGCCCTCCAGAACCCTGACATCGGTTGCCGTGAGCACCGGCGCGGCCATTACCGACAGGGTGAAGCTGCGGGTAACGAAGGCGCCGTCCGGATCGGTCGCCCGGACTGTAAACGTCTCGGTGGAGACCGCCGTAGGCGTCCAGGTGATGAGGCCGGTTGCGCTGTCGATGCTGGCACCGTCGGGCGCCGCGTCGAGCGTCAGCGTCAGCTCGGTGCGGGCGTTGTCGGGATCGCTCGCTTCCACCTGCACCCGCGCCGCCTGGTTCTGCGGCACGCGCGCATCCGGGATCGCATCGAGCGCGGGGGCGTCGTTGACCGGTGCGATTTCGATGGTCAGCGTCACCGCATCAGAGCGGTTCACCCCGTCGAAAAGACGGTAGGTGATCGTCTGCTGCCCCGAGGCGTTCGGTTCGGGCGTGTAGCGGAACAGCCCGCCGGCGACCGGCAGCAGCGTCGCCGCTCCGAGGCCGCTTTCGACCTGAACGATAAGCGGGTCGCCCTCGGGATCGCTGTCATTGGCGAGCAGGTCGATCTCGACTGGCGTGTCCTCCTGAGTGGCGGCGGTCTCACCCCGTGCCAAGGGCGCGTCGTTGGGCGCGAGCCCCAGCAGGGTTACCGCATCGACGCTGACCGCCGCATCCGCCGCGCCGAGCCCGATCAGATCGAAGGCGATGGCGAGGCTTTCGGGGCGCTCGGCGAGGCCGGTCAGGTCGATGGTGACCACCATGGTGCCATCCTGACCGCGCGCGACGCCCACCGCCGCGGACTGGTAGAGCGTGCCGTCCGCCTGAAGGTTCAGCACCGCGTCGGTGCCCGCCAGATCGGCGATGGACGGCAGCAGCGCCGCCCCGGTCTCGCCGTCGAAAAGGGCGACCTCGAAGGCATCCGGCGGGCCGTCATCGGGCTGGCCAAGCGTGATGTCGGACAGGGTAAAGCGAAGCCCGGTGATCCCGTCGGGGAGCTGGAAGCCCTGCGCCAGTCCGGACATGACGCCCGAGGCTTCGTCGAGCCGCGCCTTGCCGCCGGTCACCTGCACATTGCCGGTGGTGGTCCAGCCGGTCAGCCCGTCATCGAACCCGCCATTGGTAAATGCCTGATCGGTATCGACCGTCAGCGGCGCGGCGGTGACAGCCGCCGCAGCGGCGGTGCCGCTCGTCGTCGGGGCGCCGCGCTGGATGCCGTCGGCGCCGGCGATGTCGTTGGCCTCTTCGATCAGTGCCGACCAGTCGCCCACATCCGGCCCTGAGGGCAGCCGGCGCATGCCGGTGTCGATGATCGGGCTCATCAGATAGGTGCTGCCGGGATCGACGTGATCGGGTACGCCGACGATGTTGCCCATCTCGTGCATCAGCACGGTCAGCAGGTCGATACGGCCCTCGGCCCCAGAGCCGGTTTCCGCGGCGAAGAGATGCGGCAGGTCGGTGGCGGTGAATTCGGCCTGGTCCAGCGGAGTCGCGTCTAGGAACCAGCCGTGCCCGGCGGCGTCGGCGTCGATGGTGATGGTGTTGCCATCGGCCAGCGCCAGCGCCGCGCCTTCAAGATCGGAGATCTGAATCACCAGATCGGAGAGCTTGCCCTCGGCATCGGGGATGAGCGCGCTGTCGATCCAGATGCCCTCGGCCACCTCGGCCAGCGCCTGGGCTTCGGCGACGGTGATCGCTACCGCACCATCGCCGACGCTGCTCGCGGTCTGGTTGGAGGCGGTCTTGGTCAGCTTCACGTCGTCGATGACCATGACGACCGATGCCGCATCCGACAGGGCCGCGCCAAAGCTGAAGGTCGACAGGAATTCCGCGAACTGCTCGGTGAAAGACTCCGCCGGCGCGCGTTCGAGCCCGGTATTGGTGATCGTGACGTTGGCGACCTGGCCTTTGACGTCCTTGGGGATCTCGAAGCGCGCGGTCTGGGTCGAGAAAAAGCCCGGCTTGAAGAAATACTTGTCCTTCCGCTCGGTCACACCGTTGTCGTTCGTCACCAGAGCCTTCGCGTGGTGCGCTTTACCGTCCATCGTCGTGAAGATCACCTCGGCGGTGACGTCATCGTTGGGGTTGAGCGGCAGGAACGCCTCGAACTGGATCGTCTCCATATCGCTGGGGATATGCATCCGGTTGTGGGTGATGGAGTCGATCTGGCCGATCGCATCGATGGCGCTGTCGAACACATCGGGCAGCGACATGGTGTTGCCGCCGATGGTGAACTGCGTTTCCGGCAGGAAGGTGCGGATCAGTTCCTTGAGCGATTTCGAGCCGCCGAAGATCAGCGCGTAATCCGGGTTCAGATCCCATTTGAACTTGTGGGTAAAGAAGCTGAGCAGGTTCTTTCCGGCCCAGGAGGCGAAATCGGTGAATGCCTTGGCACGCGCGGCCTTGGATGCCGCGATAGTGTCGTCATTGGTGCGGTCGATCGGGGTGTCGAGGATCTTCACCAGCGACGGCACACCGCCGTTCAGCGCGAACTTGTCGCCAGCCCAGCTCTTCAGCGTATCCGACACGACCGGGTCGCTGGCCGCGGCGGAGACGAGGAAATCGAAGACCTGCGCCAGCACACGCATCGCAGTGCTGTCGTCGATCACGAATTTCAGCGTCGCATCGACATTGCGCGACAGCGCATCGTTGCCGAGCAGCGTCTCGCCATCCTTGACGATCTTGAACCCGTCACCGTCCGGCACGACCTCGCCGCCGACGCTGGCAGCGTAGTCCTTGCGGATCAGGTCTTTTTTCTCCGTATCGGTGTATTCGCCGGTGTAATTGTCGTTGGTGAACTTGTCGGCGAATTCCTTCAGCTTCTTCTCGAGCAGCGGCTTGATCACCCGGCCGATGACATCGAGCGCTTCGGCACCGAAATTCATGTTCATCAGGAACAGGCCGGTGATATCCACCGGGCCGGCAAGCCCCCAGCTTTCGGCGGTCGCGCGCGAGAACAGGTCGAAGGTATAGGATGTGCCCTCGTCCACCCCGTCGGGGAACTGGGCCCGGTTGTCACTGTCGGTGCCCGTGCCCTCGATGCCGCCATGCATCGACCAGCCCGGCAGATCATAATGCAGCGGGAAGCGGCCCAGCTCGGGCGGCAGCTGCGGCAGGAGCGCGTTCACCGCCGAGGTCTTCGCGCCGAATTTCTTCACGCCGGAGACATTGGCGTCGCCGGCCTCCTTATAGGCCTTCTTGAAGTCGTCCCAGCTGCCGCCCACGATCGAGGAGAAGCCCGAGCCGAGGATCCACTTCACGTAATTGGTCATCGCGTGCCGGGTGCCATGCGAGAAATCGCCGTTGAACACGGTGGGCACGGGCTCGTAGACTGCTTTCTTGCCGTCTTCGAAAGCCGGGCGAGACACTTCGGTATTGTCGAAATCGAGCTGGGTGCGTTTGCGATCCGCTGCCGGCGGCCGGATATCGGGGTTGCCGGCGACGGTCGAGAAGTAGAAGCCGGTGCCGATGGCCTCGGTGCGGGTGGAGTTGGTCTTTTCGGTGCCCGGGTTGACGTTGGCGTTCTCGAAATACTTCTTGAAATGCGTCTTGACCGCCGTCCAGCCTTTCTCGAAGGCCACCGGATCGACGCCGTAATAGGGCTGTTTGGTGAAGCCGTCGTCGAACATGTTGCCGAGCTGACCGAACAGGCCCTCGTCGCCGGTGCTGTTGATCGCCAGCCCCTCGTCGCCCATGGTGCGCGGGATCGCGACGCCGCCGACAAAGCCCGAATTCACATCGGCGGTGCCGAGATACCAGTTGGTAATGCGGCTGTGCGGTGTCGCCAGCGCGTCGGCCTCGGTAAAGCCGGGCACTTTCGCCTTGGTGAAGTCGAGTTCGATATCCGGCACGCCCATGCCGTGCTTGGTGGGCTGCTTGTCCTTGCCGTCATTCGCCGTTGGCACGGCGGTGCCGTTGGGTGTTGTTACCGGGAAGAATTTGAGCCCGGTCAGCTTGTTGAAGTTGCTGTCGCCGGTGGGGGCGGTGGTCTGGAAATAGTTGTCGGCAAAGTCGACATTCGACCAGACCTGCACGTTGGGATCGTTGAAATCGTCCCACGGGATCGACGCGGCCTGAAGTCCGACATAGCCCGCCAGCTTGAACAGCAGCTGCGTGCCCGTCTCGACGCCGTTGATCACCCGCAGCATCGACGCGCCGAGCGCGGGGTTGGCGAAGGAGGTCAGCGTTGCACCGAACTTGAACGCGGTGATCCAGCTTTCGACGATCTTTTGCAGCTCGACCTTCAGCGAGTCCTGCTTGAAATCGTGCGGATCGAGCGTCGTCATGTGGATGTCGATGTTCTTCCCTTCGCTCTCGGGGAAGCGCACGCCGAGGCGCTGGATGATCTCGGAGTTCACCGAGGTGCCGCGGCTATGCCCGATGAAGTGCAGCGGGCTCTTGAAGATGTCGCCATTGGTATCGAGATCGAGCTGCACCAGCGAGGCAAAGAACGCATCCGCCGCCGCCTCCGAGAAGCCGCTGTCGGAGATGTTGCTTTCGCGGTACCAGTCGAGGACGAGGGTCACCGCCTCCTTGCGCTTGAGCGAGCCGGGTTCGACCGCATCGTCGGAGATGCGCGCGCCTTCGGCCTCGGCGGGATCGTATTCGTGCCATTTGCCGGTTTGGCGGTTGTAGACAAGGATCGCGCCGCCGCCCGACGCCTTGTTGAGGATCTCGGCGGAGTTCAGCCAGGCCGCCAGCGTGTCCTCGTTCAGCGGTGTGTTGGCGTAATCCGGCAGCAGCCCTTCGATCTGGAAGCCATGCGTCAGCACGTTCACGGTCGAGAAGGGGGTCTGTTTCGGCATCACCGCCGAGGTGGTGAAGCGGCGAGAGCCGGTCAGCGAGCCGCCGGTATTCTTGACCTCGACACCCCAGTAATAGCTCTGCCCGCCGGTCAGCGCGTTGCCGAAGCCGGGCGCGGCTTCGATAACGACCGCGTGTTTGGGATCGCCTTCGACATCCTCGTCCGTCAGGTCGCGGGTCTTGGACTCGTCGATGGTGCCGTCGCCCTTCAGCACGTAATATTTGCCCGATTTGAAGGCCCATTTGCCCTCGGTGTCGGCGGTGTTGATCAGGCGGTAGCGGTGATAGTCGGCAGACTGGGTGGGGTCGTCATTGCCCAGCCAGGAGCGTTCGCGGAACGGATCGCCCGGGAACAGCCCGTCACCCGCAGCCTGGGTCGAGACATAGAGATCCATCTCGAATTGCGGCACGCCGATCTTGGCGGGATCGAGATGCACTTCGAACCGGAGCTTGTCGGCATCGGGCCCGTTGGCGGTGATCTCGCCCTGCGGCGCGATGAGTTCCAGACCCACCTCGCTCTGCACGTCGAGGCCACGGCCCCAGAACACGATGTCGAGCGAGTCGCCATAAAGCTTGGTGCCGTTCACATCGGTGCGGATTTTCGCGTCGCCGATGCCGAAAAGCCCGCGTTCGAGGTCGATGGGCAGCGTCCGGTTGCGGCCAAGCTCGGTGCCGTTCGCGCCGCTGATGGCCAGATCCGACGCCAGGATGATGCCGTCGGTGTTCAGCGTCACCAGAGCGCCAGAGTTGCGGAAATTGGCAAAGACCTGGCTGCCGTCCGGGCGCATCGCCAGCTCGCTGAGATACTGGTCGGGGATCGGGCTCGTCGAGCCCACCAGCCCGCGCGTGCCGTATTTGTAGCTCACGCCGCGCGCGACGTTCAGCTCTTCCCAGGCGGTCTTGTCCATGCTGAACGGGTTGCGGATCAGGCCGATATTGTTGCCCAGCTCGTGCCGCCGTTCGATCTCGTAGGCAAGCACCGGATCGCTGAAGAGCAGATAGCGCGACAGATCGTAATCGGCCACGAAGGCATAGGACATGTCCGGGGTCACCTTCACGGCGACGGGGTTGCGGATGTCGAGATCGTAGCGCTGGCCGCTGAGCGGCAGGTAGTCGTCGATCAGGATCGGCGGGAACGGCAGGACGAAGCCGTTATAGCGCACACCGATATCGCCTCGGTTGAGTTCGAGCGGGAAGCGGTTGGGCTGGGCCTGATCGGGGATCGCGGGAAGCGGTTCGACCCAGGCGTCGTAGCCTTCGGCGGTGTCATCCCGGACATTGATGAAATACATCCCCTGCCGCTGCTCGCCGCGCGACACGAAGGTGAGCTTCTTGGCGTCGCTGGTCGGCTCGATATCGTAGGGGTCGGCATGGCCGTTGAGCTCTCCGATTACCGACAGATAGGTGGTGGATTCGCCGTTCAGCGCCCGCTCGGCATCGGCGGGGTCGACATTGATGACATAGATCTTGCCGTCGTCGCCGCGCGAACGCGCCCAGCCGCCATCGCCGAACATGCCGGCAAACGGTACCGCGACATAGAGTTTGCGGCCATCGGCATCGAGGGCGATGTCGTTGATCTTGCCGTTAGCGCGCTCGCGCGCCTGATCTGGGATCGGCAGGTTGATCTGCCGCTGCTTCAGGTAGTCGGGCGATTGCGGGCGCAGATCTATTACGTGGATCGTCCCGTTGCCGGCGGCGTAGAGGTAGTCGCCCTTCGCTGAGAGCGTCAGCTGCTGCACCGCGCGGCCGGGGATCTTGATGATGTTGGTGCCTTCGAGCTCGGGGAAGGCATCGAACTGGCGCAGGCTCAGCATGTCGACGATGGCGATGCCCTGATAGGTCGCCACATAGGCGGCGGAGAGATCCTTGGACAGGACCACATCCGTCGGCCAGCCGGTGATTGGCTGGGTGCCGTCCATCAGCTTGATATTGGTGACGACCTCCGACTGTTCGGGCACGCCGCCACCTTCGGGTTCGCTGGTCTCGTTGTTGATGCCGGCGGGCAGCACATCGAAAACCTGAAGAATGGTCTGGTTGACCGATCCCTCATATTGCGAGCCGCCGACAACCCCGTAACCGCGCTCGTTCTTGACGGTGAAGCTCTGCGACGGGATCGCCTCGGTTGAGGCGCTCCAGCCGTCCACGTTGCCGGCCGCCCCGTTGGGTTTGGGCCGTTCGAAAGTGTATTCCGCCCGCGACACCAGAATGTCGTTTGGCAGCGCGACGTTGAAGGAGCCGCTGCCGGTGTCGAGGTTGATTTCCAGCGGCGTGAACTCGCTGCCCTGGATATAGCGGACATAGCCGCCGATCTTGATCTTCAGTCTGGTGTTGGCGAGGCTCGATCCGAAATTCGCGGCATTGCCGCTGTCGGTGCCATAGAACAGATTGTCGCCCTTCACCGTAAGCAGCACATTGCCGCCCGGGGTGAGATGCGGGTCGACCGAGGTGATCCTGGGCGCTTCACCAGGCGCGGCGGTGAGCGGTGTCGAAGGCACCTTGGCCGAGATATTAAGCCGCCCGGTGACCCCCTGCGGGTCGGCGTCGGCCTCGTATTTCGACCATGTCTTGCCTTCCAGGAAATCCTGATAGACGTCGATCCGCTGTTTGGCCGGCGTCATCTTGAACGCCATGTAGCTGATGCCCGCCACCAGACCGAGCCCGACCACGGCGCCGGCCAGCCCGCCAGTGGCGAGGCCGATGGCCATTGCCGGGATCACCGCGACCGAGGCGCGCGCCAGCGTCGGCAGGTAGAGCGATGCGTCCATCAGCGGCTGGTTCGCCTTGGCGACCAGATAGCTCGCGCGTTCGGACAGGCCGGGGAAGGGCGGCGACGCGGTGCGCGCCATGCCGTTCTCGTCCACGGTGCCGCTGTCGACCAGACGCCAGATCTGGCCGTATTCGCCGTCGGTCTGTTCGCTGAAATCGTCGAGGACGAAGAACAGCACCTCGTCGCCCGCCTGCGCCACGTCGCCCGAAACCTTGGTCGCGAGCTGCATCGGGCCGTTGAGTTCACCACCCTGGATGTCGATCACGCCGCCGCTGACGAAGTCGAAATCGGGCGGTACGTCGAGATCCAGTTCGGCCTCGGTCTTTGCCTCGGCGGTGATCGTCGCGTCGCCGGACAGCTGTCCGGCGCCGATGGCGATCTCGATGCCGTCGGGAGTGCGCATCGCGCCGCCCTCGGTGCCCATCTCGACGCTGGCGCCCTCGACCGGCGGCGCCACGGTCACGGTCAGCACCTCTTCGGCGCCGCGATAGATCACGGTGACGGTGGTCTGGCCCTCGCCAACGGCCTCGATCATGCCGCCATCTGTGACCGTGATGATATCGCTGTTGCCGGGCACATAGACCACGCCGTCCTCGGCGCCGGTCACATAGTCGGTGCCCAGCGTGCCGAGCTCTGTCACGATCTGGCGCCGTCCGCCCTCGGGCACGATGGTGACGCTGTCGGGATAGGCGTCGATGCCAAAGATCTGCGCGACCGAGCCGTTGGGATCCTCGGCGATGCCGACGGCCACGGCGGTGGCGGCGCTCAGACTGCCGCGGTCGGCGCGGATATAGGTATCGCCTTCGGTGAGCGCGGTCAGCAGTCCGTTGTCACTGATCTTGACGATATCGGGATCTGCGGAGGAGACCGAGACGTAATCGAAGGGCAGGATGACATCGGCCTCGTCCTCGAACTGGCCGACCACGACCAGCTCGGTCACCTGACCCGCTTCCTGGAAGTAGAATGCGCGTTGCAACAGCGTCAGCTCGGTCAGCGCCGCATCGGAGACGGTGATGTCGAGCGTGATGTCCGGGGTCGAGGCATAGCCGTCATCCGCCGAGACGGTGATCGAGGCGGCGCCGGTGAAATTGTCGTCCGGGATGATCCGCAGGAATTCGCCGTCTGGGGTGAAACGCGCGCCGACATGTTCGGTCGAGACGATGCGGAAGAACACCGGATCGCCTTCGAGATCCTTGGCGATCTCGTCGAGCCGCACCAGCACCGGCAGATCCTCATGGGTGAAGATCTCGGGCAGGGTCTCGGCCACTTCCGGTGCGGCATTGCCGCGGATGCCGAAATTGACGTTCAGAACCTGGCGGTCCTGCACATCGACCACGCCGTCGCCGGTGATATCGCTGCCCGCCGCGCCGTCGCGCAGCAGATCGCTGTCGGTGCCGTTGACCGCGCCGTCTCCGTTCAGATCGCCCGCCGCGCCGACCACCAGGTCGAACGCGCCGCTTCCCTCGATGCCGAGCGTATAGAGCCCCGCCTTGGCAAAGCGGTAGAGCGCCACCGTCTGGCCGCCATTGCGGTGGGTGCCGAGCAGCAGCGCGCCGTCGATCTCGAGCTGGGTATCCTCGCCGGAGGTTGCGACGCGCACGATGGGCCCGTTGCCGCCGGCGCCGCTGACGAGATCGCTTTCGCGGATGGTGAGCGTATAGAACTGTTTGCCGGCGGTGGCGTCGCCCGCGACGCTGCGCCCGGTAAACTGGGTGATGCCGCCGAGATCGTCGGTCACATCATGCTCGGTGATGCCGCCCGCACCGTCGTAGACGATGACTTTGCCGCCGCCGGCCGCGCCTGCCGAGACGACCAGGTCGTCGCCCTCATAGCCGAACTTGCCGCCCGAGCCGTCTTCGAGCGAGCGGTAGCGGGTCAGCCGCCCCTCGCTGTCGTAGCTGTAGACCGTGGCCTTTCCGTCCGGCGTGGTTACGCGGACGATGCGGCCCGCGTCGTCGCGCAGGAAGCTCAGCACCGCGCCGTTCGCCGCCGTGACGCCGCTCGACCCGACGAAGAGCCGCTCTTCGCCGATGCGGATCTCCTGCACGCGGCCCTCGCTGTTCACGGCGTATTTGGTGCCATCGGGGGCGGTCAGCTCGAAGGGTTGGGCGCTGCCGATGAACGGATCGGTCGGATTGTAGGGCAACCCGTCATCGGCGGTGAAGTAGTGCCCGCCGGATTTCCGCAGCAGCATATTTGCAGAGCTCAGCGTCCAGCCGCTCTCGCCGTCCGCGACCCAGGCGGCGCGGTAGAAACTGCGCGCGCCGACGGTCTCCTCGACGGGCTGGAAGGTGAAGCCCAGACGTTCGCCGGTGGGGGCGGTGAGGTAGAGCCGGGAGTCGTCGGCCAGCGCGGAATAGATACCGTATGCCTCGCGCCCGGTCTTTTCCGCGCTGAGCGCGATGTCCAGATCGAAGCCCGCCGACCAGCTGCCGAAATCGCGGTCGGTGCCCGAAAGGCTGTCGTAGCGGCGGGTGAGTTCGAAGGGTACGCCGCCCAGATCGACGGTCAGGTCGGTCTCGGCCGCCAGGTAACGGCCGATCTTTTCGCTGCCGTTCACCTCGATATCGACATTCCGCACGGAATAGCGGTTGCCGATATCCGCCGCCGTCAGGCGCAGCGAGTAAAAGCCGTTGAGCAGGGTGCGCGTGTCGAGTTCGGCCAGCAGGCCGCCGGTGGCCTCTTCGCCGGAGGCCAATTCGCGGATCAGGGTCTGACCATCGGCGGAGCGCAGCTCCAGCTTCCAGAAATCGAGATTGCTGTCCTCGACCAGTCCGCCGATCTCCACCACACCGTCGAGCTGGTAGAGGTTGAGCCCGTCGCCCATGAAGATCACCGGCGCGGCGCGGTCCTCGGGATCGCGGACTTTGAGGTCGAGCGTCTGGGTGCCGATATTGCCGTCCGCGTCCTGTGCAAAGCCCTGAAGCTCGATCTTGCCGGCCTGGGTGGGGGTTAGCAGGGTGCGGCCGAAATCGTCGAGCGTCAGCTCGTTGCCATCGGCCCAGAGCGAGATTCCGGTGATGTCGGACAGGCTGTCGGCGACGATCTGGACCAGCACCTGCTGCCCGGGCACGGCGGCGAAGCTCGGTGTCAGCTCGATCCGCACGACCGGAAGCTCGGGCTCCAGCGTGGCGCGCATGACGATGGTCTGGCGCGACTGGTCGCGGCCGTCACCGGCGATGAAGGTGACGTAGTAATCCCCTTCCTGCCCCGGTCCCGGCGTCCAGGTGACCACGCCGGTTTCGGCATCCAGCTCCGCGCCGTCCGGCAGCTCGAGCGCCGAGAAGGTCAGATCGTTGCCGTCGGGATCGCTGGCTTCGAGAGTGAAGGATTTTTCCTCGCCGATCAGGAAGCTGCGATCCGAGACCTGCATTTCGGGTGCGCGGTTCACATCGGCTACGATGATGTCGACCGCGTAGCGCGCCTCGGCGCCGGAGGTGTCCTGCGCGCCGAAGATCACCGTGTAGGTGCCGGTCTGGTCGTATTGCGGGTTCCAGACGAATTCGCCGCGCTCTTCCGAGAAGGCGGCACCGTCCGGCAGGCCCGAGACGACGCTGAGCTTCAGATCGTCGCCATCGGGATCGTCGGCCACGACGGTAAAGCGCATCTCGGCGCGGTCGCGGCCGAGCTGCGTGGTCATCGGCACGAAGACCGGATCGCGGTTCGACTGGGCGATCTGGATGGTCACGTCTTCGCTGCTGGCGCTGTGGCCGTCCGAAACGGTGACATTCACCGTGAAAGTGCCTGCCTGCACCGGAGAGGGCGTCCAGTCTAGCTTGCCCGTGGCACGGTCGAACACCGCGCCGCTGGGCAGGTTGGCCGCGCTGTAGGTGAGCGCGTCGCCGTCGGGGTCGCTGGCGCCGAAGGTGACCGAGATCGGGTCGTTTTCGACCCCTTCGATGAGGCCGATCGGATCGAGGATGGGCGCCGTATTCGCCGCCCGCACCGTCAGCCCGAAGGCCAGCGTGGTGGTGGCAGGATCGGTCAGCCCCTCGGCACCGGTATCTGTGGCCGCGACCTCGGCGGTATAGCTGCCGATCTGCGCCGCCGTCGGGGTCCATGTCAGCACTGCCCGGCCGTAGATCAGCGGATCCATGGTCAGCAGCGCGCCGTCAGGCAGCCCATCAAGCGCAAAGGTCAGCGCGTCCTGATCGAGATCGGAGGCGTTCAGTTCGAGCGACAGCTCTTCGCCCGCAACGGCGACGATATCGCTCTGATAGGCGAATTGCGGCGGCTCGTTGTCGCTCTGCACGTCTATGACGAAGGTGTGGAGCGCGCCGCGCCGCGTGCCCTGATCGCCGCCATCGTCATAGGCGACCATGGTCACCGCGTGCTCGCCCCGGTCGCCGACGCCCGGCGCGATGCGGATCACGCCGGTGCCGTCGCCATTGTCGGTGAAGGTGATGAAATCGGGCAGCGGCAGGCCCGGCTGCTCGTTCATCAGGGTGAGCTGGATCGGGTCGCCATCGGGATCGGTGGCCGAGACCGGAATCTCGCGCACCTCGTCCCGCGCGAGAGAAAGATTGGCCAGCTCCGACAGCACGGGCGGCAGGTTGAGGTCGCGCACCTTGATCTCGACGGTTTCCTCCACCGAGAGCGGCTCGCCGGTCTCGGCGCCGTCATCGGTGGCGCGGAAGGTGATCTCATAGGTGCCCGCCTGGTCCGCACCCGGCGTCCAGAGAAGTTCCCATGTTTCGGCGTCGAAGCTCGCGCCGTCGGGCAGTTCGCCCACCACCTCGATCTGTACCGTCTTGCTCAGGTCGCCGAGCTCGTGGAACGTGCCCTCGCCGTCGCGGTAGCCGGGTTCGTAGAACGGATTGTCGGGATCCTTTGCAAAGGCGCGCAGGGCAAAGCGCTGGCCTTCGAAGATCTGGAGCCCGTCGAAATTGTCGAAGACGGGTGCGCCGTTGTCGGGCGTTACCTCGATCTCCATGGTCTGCACCGCGACGCCGGTGCCGTCCGAGACCGCAAAGGTGACCTCGTAGGTGTCGGCCTGGGTGTAGCCCGGTGTCCATTCGAATTCGCCGGTGGCCGCGTTCAGCGTCGCGCCGAAGGGCAGGGAGCCGTTGACCACACCGAAGGAGAGCGGCGCGCCCGGCTCTGCCTCGGCTTGCAGGTTGAAGCGGATGCGGTCGCCCTCGGACGCGGTCAGGCGCCCGGGCGTGCGCAGGGTGACGGGGCGGGCGGCCTCGGCGATCAGCAGCGTCACATTGGTGGCGATCTCGCGCAGCCCGTCCGAGGCGCGCACGGTCAGCGTATAGGTGCCGGCATGTTCATAGCCCACCTGCCAGGACAGGGCGCGGCGCTCGGCGTCGTAAACCGCGCCTTCGGGCAGGTTGTCGACCCAGATCACCACCTCGTCGCCATCGACATCGGCGGCGACCACCTCGAATTCCACGAGCTCGCCCTCGCTGGCGCGGACCTCGGCGGGCACGGAAAGGAATTCCGGTGCTGCGTTGCCGCCCTCGACGCTCAGCACGAAGCGCAGCACAGTGACGGCGCCCCGGGCGTCGAAGACCTGCACCGTCACCGGCTCTTCGGAATTGGCGGTCTCGTCCGGGGTCCAGGTCAGGGCACCGGTGGCGGCGTCGATCTCCATGCCCGCCGGGCCGTTCATCAGGTTGTAGATCAGGCTGTCGCCATCGGGATCCTCGGCGGTGACGGTAAAGGCGAAGGCCTCGCCCACAGTCGCCGTCTCGGGCGGCGTTGCCGTCAGCACCGGCGCCTTGTTGGGGCCTGTGGAGGCGGCGATCCCGGCGGAGAACTGCACCCGCTGACGATCGGGCGTGGCGATGGCCACGGTCTGGCCAGTCGTGCTGGCGCCGGCGGCGAGCCGGCCGTCCTCCGGCAGCGAGGCGGACAGGTCGAGCAGCCAGACGCCCTGGTCGGTCTGCCCGTCCGCGTCGCCGGGCACGCCGGAATAGCCGCGTTGCGGGTCGAGCAGCAGCAGAACCGGCAGCACGATATCGCCGTCGCCGGTATTGGTGACGGTCACGTCATAGGACACTGTGCCGAGCGCGCGGTTGTAGCGCGTGGCACCGAATTCCACCTCGATCTGCGCGGTGAGATCCTGGATGCCGGTGAAGCCGGTCACGTAATCCGCGCCCATCCGCAGGCCCTGCGTCGAGGTCACGTCGCCCGACACAGTCAGGGTGTAATCGTCGGCGCCGAGATTGGAGACCTTGATGAGCACGACGCGGTTGGCCGCGTCATAGATGATCGTGTTGGGGGTGATCTCGCCGCCATCGGCACCGGTGATCGTGTAGTTCTCGGGATTGGCGACAGAGGCGGTGGAGGTTGCGTCGCCCGCGAACATGTCCTGATCGAAGCGCACCGTCAGCACGCTCAAGGGCAGCGGCACCACCGCCTCGCTGGGCGGATTG
Source organism: Salipiger abyssi (assembly GCF_017311415.1). Lineage (GTDB taxonomy): Bacteria > Pseudomonadota > Alphaproteobacteria > Rhodobacterales > Rhodobacteraceae > Salipiger > Salipiger abyssi_A. The sequence continues at coordinate 102,501 of NZ_JAEKIS010000012.1, forward strand.
GTGGCGACGACCATCGGCGCATAGGCCGGGCTCACCACATCCACCTGGTTCGACTGGCTGATAAGGACGCGCCCGTCCGAGGTGGTGGCGACGACGTCGCCTCGCGTGCCGCCTTTGGCGATCTCGATGCGCTGGAGCGTTTCCAGATCGACCATGGTCAGCGCCGCGCCCTCTGCCGCCTCGCCGGTATCCGACACCGCGCCGGTATTGGCCGAGATGAAGAGCAGATCCTCCAGCGCCGTGCCCTCGCGCCCGAAGGCGAGCGAGTCGATCTGGCTGTCGAATTCCAGCACGATCTCGGCGCGTTGGCGCTCGGTGAATTTGACCACCTGGCTGCGATCCGGCCAGGTTACCGCCCAGAGCGTCCCCTGATCGTCGAAGGCGATGGAGCCGATGCGCAGGCCTTCGTCGCGGCTCCACTGCTTGAAGGTCTCGCTGACCGGATTGAAGGTCAGGATACCGGAATTGGCGCCGACATAGATGAGCCCCGTGGACTCTTCGATGGCGAGCCCCATCGTAAGGCCATCGCCGTAGCGCGCCACCACGCCGCCGGTCTCCGGATCGAGCTTCAGCAGCGCGCCGCCGCCGGTCGTGGCCCAGATCGCGCCATCCGCATCCTCGGCGAGGTTGAAAATCGGGTCGTCGAGCTGGATGAGCCGCGTGGTCCCGTCCGCCGTACCGCCCTGCGCGTCAAAGCGGAACAACTCGCCGCGGTTCAGCCCGCCGGAGATCAGGACATCGCCGGTCGAGGTCTCGAGGATCGCCATCGGCGCGATACCGGTCTGCGAGGACTGGAAGCCGGTTGCGAAGGCGTTGCCAAGGAACGGGTTCAGGACGCTGTCGAATTCCGGCAGATCGACCAGCGGGTCGGCCGCAGGCACGTTTTCACTGGCTTTGACAAAGAGGTCGTTGGTCGAAGGCGTGTCCTTCGGCGCCGGGGCGCGGCCAAAATTCGGCGCTGTCGTTTCGTCGACCGTCTCGGTTCCGCCGAGATTGACCGGCTGACCGTCGGCGGTCACCGCCGAACCGTCGGAGGGCTCTTCGCGGTTGCCGGCGATATCGGTGGCGAGCGCCAGGAACTCATAGCTCTTGCCGGCCTCACCCTCGAAGATCATGGTGCCGCTCGGCTGCTCCAGCCGCCGCTGCCAGATGCGGAAATCGCCGCCGTCCTCGGCCACGTAAATCGTCACATGGCGCACGCCGGAGGCGCCGGGATCATCGACCGAGTCCCATTCGATATCGTAGCTGTCGGTGCCCTCGATCCGGGTCGCGCCGATGGTGGTTTCGGGCGCGCGCCCGTCGACCACCTGTACCAGCTCGCCGGTGTCCTCGGGCGCGGCGGTGTCGAAGAGCACCCGCGCGGAAGAGGTGATGCGCGAGCCGGTGTCGATATCGTCGGCGGGCTTGACGGTGTAGCCGACAAAGCCCGCACCCTTGCCGCCCTCGGTGTTCGGCGGCAGCAGGCCCTTGGTGGTGCTCTGGATCTTTTCGCCGGTGAGCGGGTCGATCGCCTGGATCACCCAGCGCGCCGTAGCAGGATCCTGAAACAGGTCGATGCCCGCGCTGATCCGCACGACAAAGCCCAGCGTGTCGGAAAAGTCGATCTCGTCCTGATAGAACCACCGGTCGTCCGGCACGTCGATTGTGATCTCGCCAATGCGGATGTCGCCAAGGCGGAAGCTGCGCGGGTCGAGATCGTCGTCGAGCTGGGTCACCACCTCGATCTGGTTGGCATAGGTCGAAGACGCCGGATCGTTCTCGAACTTGACGGTGAAGGGCAGATCCTCGCTGCCCGGCAACCAGCCCTCGGTCTCCAGCGTTTGCGGCCCGTTGATCGACGCCAGCGCGCCGGTGTTGGCAGGATCGGCGAAATAGTCGGAGAAATCGAGCGCTTCGAACTCGTCGCCATCCACCGTAGCCGGGCTCTGGTTCATGAAGTCGACCGGCAGCGCCGCACCGCGCTCTTCGAAGGGCACCCAGGGCACGTAGATGCGCACCGCCTCGAAATGCGTCTCGTTGCTCAGCCCGAGATCGTAGTCGGCGAATTCGGGCAGCGCGGGCACCGGGATCTCGCCGATATAGCAATCGCTCTGGCGCTCGTCCCAGTATTCGATCTCGGCCATCATGCCTTCTTCATGGCCGTAAAGCGTGCGGAGCTGCTCGAAGAAGCCCAGAATGTCGCCGTCCGAGCGTATCTCCTGCCCGGCGGGGCCAAAGAGAATGCCCGAGGCCAGCGTCGCCATCAGCGACAGGATCTCCTGCTGTTCGCGGATCGGCGGGATATCTGCCTCGTCGCGCAGGATGCCCGCCTGTTCGAGCCCAGCGAGATAGAAGTCGATCCAGAGATCGGGATCGGCGACGATGGCGACCAGCGGCGCCGCGGCGTCATCGGCGGCGAGGATGTTCTCGCGCAGCTCCAGCGCGATGGCGGTCTGATGCGCGACGAACTCGTCGCGGGTCATCGAGGTCGCGGTGGCGTAGATGTGGAAGCGGAACGGGATGAAGGGGATCTCGCATTCGCCCGGCTTCGCCACGTTCTGGTTGTAGAGGTCTTCGAAGGGGAAGGCGGCCATAGCGGCGCCGAGCGCCGGGCTGGCCTCGGTCGCCTTTTCGACCACCGCGTCGTACCATTCGCCGATGGCACCTTCACCGCCCTCTTCGAGAATCCCGTCGAGTTCGGGCAGCACGGTCGACATGCGGGCGCGGAAGGCGTCGAACGCCTCGTCATGCAGCGCCTGGAGACCGGGATAGGCCGCCACGTTGAAGGTGAAACCGGCAAAGCCGTCGGCGGGCAGATCGTAGAGATAGCCGCGCGTGGCAAGCTGGCCGTCCTTGTTGACGATGCTCTCCAGTCCGGCCCAGAACACATCCTCGTTGTCGCTGCCGGCGGCGCCGTCCGGCTCGCCGCGGACATTGGTGAAGAAGTCGAGGAAGGGCAGGCCATAGACATAGGGGTTGAAGTTCAGCTCGGGCACGCCGACTTCGAAATAGGTATAGGGCGCGTCGAGGTTCTGGAGGTTTTGCAGCGCCACCGAATAGGTCTCGGTTTCGCCCGGCAGCACCACGCGCGAACCGCCGATGCCGATGGTCACATCGCCCTCGATGCCGCGCTCGACCAGGAAGCGGTAGGGCGCCAGCGCCTGCGCGCCGGAGGGATTGGTGACGATGACGTCATAGAGCCCGTGCGGCGCGTCGGTCAGATCGAAGGTGGCGATGATCTCGCTCGAATTGACGATCCGATAGTTGACCGGCGCGAACTCGGCGATGTTCGGGCGCACCAGCTTGACCGTGGCGTTCTCGGCGAACTGGGCGCCGGTGATGCGGGTGGTGACGAAACTGGAATCGCCACCGCGGTCCGTATCCACGTCGGTGATCACCAGCGGCAGCAGCTCGGCCAGGACGGTGAGGTCGGTGCCGCCCTCGGGGCCGGAGAAATTGCGCAGCGACACATAGTAGGTGCCCGGCTCGGTCGAGGGCACCAGCGCCATGAGGTCGCTGGAGAGCGGCCCGTCATAGGTCGCGTCGAAGGCATTGGCCGAGGGCAGCGCGTCATGGCGCAGGAAGATCTCGTTGAGCGCGTTCTCTTCCGAGGAGAACACGGTCACGCGCAGGGTCTCTTCCGGCGGCACGGTGATGCGGTAGAGCTTTTCGCCGCCATTCTCGACGGAAACGGTGGTCGGCGTGCCGATCAGCAGCTCATCGACGGTGGTTTCGATTGTGTCCGGGCTGACCGTGGTGTTGTTGGCCTCGTTCACACCCTCATGGATCTGATTGAAGATGTCGGTGCGCACGATGACGCGATACCCGCCCGGTGTCGCCGCCGGCATCGTCGTCTCAAGCGTGACCGTACGGCTTTCGCCCGGGTTGAGCGGGCCGGCGCTCTGCACCCGGCCGATGGGGCGGTCCTTGAGATCCCAGGTGCCATCGGTCGACAGGAACGCGGTGTCCGACCAGGCGCCCTCGGCGATCACGTCGTCGGACTGGTTGGTGACCGTCCAGCTGATGGTGATCGGCTCGCCGGCTCGGGCCGAACTGGGCAGGGTGATATCGGTGACTTCGAGATCCGTGGGCGGCGGCAGCTCGATCACCATGGGTACATCGGAGCGCGCGTCGTTATTTGCGTCGTCGACCTCGTAGACCGTGCCGCGATTGCCGCTGCGCGACGGGTCGGTGACGACGAAGACGTAATAGGCCTCCGTCGGCATGTCGGTGGGCACGGTGAAGGTGCGCTCGACATCGTAGCTTTCGCCCGCGCCCAGCGTCTCGCCGTGCCGGATCGTGCCGATGAAGCGGTCGGAGCGGATATCGAGCAGTGCGTCGCGGCTGAGATAGACCAGATCGTCCCATCCCGCCTGCTGGAAGGGGATCGGGCCGCCCTGATTGGTCACCGTGTAGCTGACGGTGAAGTCCTGCCCGCGCACGGCGCGCTCGCTGGCATCCATTTGCGTGACCACCAGATCGGGCGCCACATAGGGGCCGATCTCGACCGCCTCGAAGGTGGTGTTGTTACCCTCGCCCTGGAATTCGCGCACCACCCCGGTGGAGCTGCCGTTGAGCCCGGGGAGCCGGTCGGAAATCGTCGAATGCGAGCGTGAGCTGTCGGACAGGTCGGCATCGGCCACGGCGAGGATGTGGAAATCGCCTTCGATCTCGAAGGGCAGGGTGACCGTCACCGTGGAGGTATAGCTTTCGCCCGGATCCAGCGCACCGACATGAAGGTTCGCCGCCCGTACTTCGCGCGTGCCTTCCTCGCGGCGCAGCAGGAAATCGCCCACGTCGAGCGAGCTGTCGAGCGACAGGTAGACACGGTCGGTCCAGGAGGTTTCGCGCGTCGCCCGGTTGCCGACATTGGTGACCTCGAAGGAAATATCGATGGTCTGGCCCGCATGCAGATCGTCGGGAATGTCGAGCGCGGTGACCTGTAGGTCGGGTTCGCGATAGGTGACGTCGAATGTGCCCTGAAGCATCGCGCCTTCCGGATGCTCGAAGGCGTTGCGACGATAGAGGGAGCCGCCGGAGGAGATATTGCCGCCCTCGATCGGCCAGGGGCGCCGGTGCTCTTCCAGTTCAATCCCGGTATTGGTGAAGACATAGACGTAGTAAGGCCCGTCGATGCCAGGTGGCAGCGTGCCCTCGACCGTGCGGCTGTAGCTCTCGCCGCCGGCCAGACCGGCGGCATTGGAGATGGTCAGGGTCTTGAGCTGCGTGGCGCGGTTGCGGATGAAGGTCGGATCCGCCGAAATCCAGACCTCGTCGCGCCAGTATTGCGTGCCGTCCCAGATCGCGTCTTCGCTGTCGTTCAGGACAGTATAGGTGAATTCCACTTTTTCGCCGGAGAAGGCCTCTTCCGGCGGCACGATTTCCACGACGCGCAGGTTGGGCTCCTGCGACTCGATCCGGGTGGTGGCCACCGCCGCGTTGTCGTCGGGGTTGGAATCGCCGGGTTGTCCCGCAATGGCATGGATATAGGCCGCGTCGACCCCCGGCGGCAGGAGGAAATCCTGCGTGACGGTGACGCTGCCGCCGATGCCGATCGTGTCGAGATCGAAACGTCCGAGGTTCCAGCTTTCCTGACCGGGTGCGCTGAGGCTGGGCGAGGTCGTCAGCACAAGCTGCACAGAGCCGCCGCGCGCTTCCTTGTCGCCGGTATTGCCCAGCGTATAGGTCACCGAGAAGGCGTTTTCGCCCTCGACGCCGGAGATCGCCTCGGGTGTGACCGCGTCGATTGCGATATTGAGGTCGGGGCGGGTCAGATCCGGCGGATCGCCGATTATGCTGAACACGGGCGGCTGGCCGATCACCTCGCCGCCACCGGCCTTGTAGTTGTTGGAGTTGAGCTCGGTCGGATCGTCCTCGTTGACGTTGACGGCGAGCGTGTCTTCCAGAAGCGTGCCGTAGGGATCGACCCAGGGCGTCAGGTAGTAATTGCCCGAGCGCACGGAATCGGGCAGCTGCACCGTCACCGTGCGGTCGTAGCCATCGCCGACATCGAGCACGCCTTCGCTGTATTGCAGCGTATCGAGCAGAATGTCGCCCTGCCCGGGATGCGGACGGTTCTTGTCGACGGTCAGCCAGATCTGTTCCGCCCAGGCGCCCAGATTGGTGGCGCCGGCGCCGCGGTTCGTAACCGTATAGGTCAGGGTGACCTGATTGCCCTCGAAGGCCTGCGTCGGCGCGACCACATCGTGCACGACGAGATCGGCGAAGGGGATCGGCTCCACATAGATCTTCTGAACGCCGAGATTGTTGCCGTCGTTCGGCCATTCCTCGACCGCGTCGCCGCTGTCGGTGTTCACCAGCAGATAGACGTCGCCGCGGAAGCGCATCGGGATCTGGAAGAATGCCTCCTGGCTGAGATATTCCTCGCCGGTATCGAGTGCGGCCTCGTTGGAGAAGCTGCCCAGGCGGATGTCGTCGAAGCTGATCTTGTCGTCGAGCGACAGATAGACGCTGTCGGTCCAGTTTGGCACATCGGTGGCCACCGGCCCCTGGTTGATCACCGTCCAGCGCACCGAGCCGGTGCCGCCGGCGGTGAAACTGTCGGAGGTCTGAAAGCCCGAGATCTGAAGATCGGGACGCGGCAGCCGCGACACGAGAATCTGCGTATCGGCGGCGGATTCGTTGTCGTCCTCGTCGTTGTGCTCGTAAACGTCATTGCCGAAATCGGTGATGACGATCAGGTCGTAACGGTCGTTGGTCTCGGTCGGCAGGATGATCTGCTCGCGCCGCGTATAGGTGGTGTTGGCCTGAAGCGGCCCGTCATAGCTGTAGCTGCCGATGGTGATGTCGTTGCCAGACCCGTCGGATTTGCGCAGCACCAGCCGGTCGGTCCAGGGGCCCTCGGCGGTGCCGGTGCCGGCATTGCGCACCGTCCAGGTGACATCGATGGGCGACCCTTCGGGCGCCGTTTCGGGCGCGGTGATGGCGGTCACCACCAGGTTCGGCGGTGGCGTCAGCGTGACCTCGACCGCGTTCGAGACGCCGTTGTTCTTCTCGTCGGTATAGACGAACTCGTAGGGCGCAGCGAAGCGGTTGGTGTTGGTGCCGCCGGGTACGTCGACGAAGAAGTAGGCGGGCCCCCCCCAGCCGTCTGGCAGACGGACCAGCGCCTCGCGGGAATATTCCGCATCCGGAGCAAGAAAGCCCAGATGTTCGAAGCGCCCGACCAGCTCGCGGTCGGTGCCGTCGGGATTGTCGGCGATATAGACCAGATCGGTCCAGTTGCTGGTTTGTGTAAGGCCGATGCCCTCGTTCTTCACCCGCCAGCTCAGCCGCACCGAGTCGCCCGAATTGGCGGTTTCCGGCGCCGTGACCTCCTGCATGACCAGATCGGCGTAGGGGATCGGTGCCACGTCGAAAAAGCCTTCGAGCGCCAGCCGGTTATCGGCTTCCTGGCCGTTCTCGAAAACCCCTTCTTCGGAATCCGTGATGACGTAGAGCGTGAAGCGCCCGTTCAGAGCCGCCGGCAGATAGAAGCTCTCGCTGCGGCTGTACTCGCCATCCTTGTCGAGCCCACCGGTATGCTCGAACCGCGCCAGCTCGATATCGTCGCTGTTGCCAATCTCGTCATCGGTCGAAATCACGATACGGTCGGTCCAGCTGTCGGTGATACCGCGTCCGGTGCCGGTATTGCGCACCGTCCAGTCCACGGTGACGAAGCCGGGATCGTCCACTGTCAGGTTCGGTGCCGAGACCGATGTCACCTCGAGATCGGCATAGGGCGCCAGCGCCACGTTCAGCGCCGTGGCGCCGGTGTTGTCGTCCTCGTGACCCGGCTCGGACACGGTGTTTTCGCGGTCCGCGCCGACCAGGATGAACCAGGCGCCCGAGACCGAGATCGGCAGGGCAACGTCGGCAAAGGCCGCCGCCGTGTCGCCATCGGCGAGCGGTGCGGTCTGAGCGTAATCTCCGAGGAAAATGTCCTGCGGGTCGATCTCGGAGTCGCGGCTGAGCCAGATACCGTCCGACCAGTCGAGCCGGGCCGGGCCGGTGCCGGTGTTCTCGACCTCCCAGCTCACCCGCAGCGTGTCGCCGGATTGCGGGCTGGTTTCGTCGAGCGTGACCGTGCCGATCACCAGGTTCGGATGCCGCAGGCTGAGCGCCGCGCCCTCGCCGGAATTGTTGTCCTCGCGACCGCCCTCGAATACCTCGCCGGCGGAATCGGCACGCAGCTCAAAACGATATTCGCCTTCGCCGACATCCGGCACAGTGACATCGACCGTGACCTCGTAACTTTCGCCCGATGCGAGGTCGAAGGGCCGTTCGGTTTGGACCAGCCGCTGGCCGGAGCCGAGCCCCGGCCCGGTCAGATAGAGCGAATCCGTCCACGGCGCCCGCGCCGTCGCTTCGCCGTCGTTGCGCACCACATAGGTGACCTCGACGGTCTCGCCGGGCACCAGCGAGGTCGGTCCATCGACGGAAGTAACGCGCAGATCGGCGGAGGGGGCGGCGGCGAGGCCGAAGGTCTTGGCCGAGACGCGGATATTGTTGCCGGTCTCGCCGCGTTCATAAACCATGCCGTCGGCATTGGTCTCCACGATGATGTGGAAATCGCCGACATAGCCCGGCGGCAGCAGGAAGCTCGCCGAGCGCGAATAGCTCGCATCGACCGCCAGCGCGCTGTCGCGGAAGAATTCGCCCAGCAGGAAATCGCTACCATCGATGCTCTCGTCGGCAGAGAGATACACCCGGTCAACCCATCCGCCGGCGGTGGCGCCGATCGGGTTCGGGCCGAAATTGGCGACGCGCCAGGCGACGTCGATTTCCTCGTTGGCGAGATAGGATCCGTCCGGCGAGACCAGCGCCTGAACGCCCAGATCGGAATAGGGCGAGGATAGTGTGACCTGCCGGTGATCGGTGTTGTTGCCGCGGCTGTCGGGCTCAAGCACCGCCGCATCCGCATCGGTCACAACGAGGATATGCACATCGCCCTCGATGCCGATGGGCAGCGTCACATCGGTGGAGACCGTGTATTCGCCGTCGATATCGAGCGCGCCGGTATGCGTGACAGTCGTCACCAGCGTGTCGGTCTCGTCGAACACGGCGTCCTGCGAGACATAGACCCGGTCGACCCAGGCGGCGGCCTCGGTCGCCACCGCGCCCTCGTTCACCACCTTCCACGAGATCGTGCCGCTTTCGCCTCCCCGCGGTTCGGCAGGCACACCGGTGATGGTCGCCACCAGATCGGCATAGGGTCGCGAGATGGAGGTGACGTCGAGCCGTGCGTCGTTGTTGTTTTCGGCCTGGCTGACCGAGAGCCCGTCGCGGGCTTCGTGCAGCGTCGTGCGGAAACTGCTGTCGCGGTTTGTCCAGACGGTGACGCGCAGCTCTCCGACGCCCGCCGCGCCATGCGGCAGATCGAAGGCCATGCTGCGCGTGGCATCTTCGCCCGATGCGATGCGCAGCCCCTCGGTGGCGACAGCCACGTCATGCAGGATCTGACCGGTCGTCAAATTGCGGATCTGCACCCGGTCGTACCAGTCACCCGGCGTTGCCGCCGCGCCTTCGTTGGCCACCGTCCAATTCACCGTGAGCGTGCCGCCCGCTGCGGGCTCTGTCTCGTCCACGGTGATCTCGGAAACCACGAGATCCGGCCCGGACGCGATCTGCGTTACGCTCTCGTTGTTGCTTTCGCCGGTATCCTCGTCATTGGCCTCGGGCAGCTCGCCGAGCGCGTCCAGCACCAGGCGGAAATCGTAGAGCCCGGTGCCGTCGAGCCCGTCGGGCCAGCCGAATTCGAAACTGCGGTCGCGGGTGCCGTCTGCCGCCAGCGGCTCCTCATCGGTGGTGCGCAGATCCTGGCTCAGGACGACGCGGTTTGTGTTGCGGTTGGTCACGATCAGACGTTCGGTCCAGACGCCCGAGGCGGCTTTGCCGCCGTCATTTGCCAGCGTGTAGCCCAACGTGACCGTATCGCCCGCTTCCCATCCCGACGCGGGCGTGACCGTGACGTCGCGCGCCACCAGATCGGGGCTCGCCGCCAGCACGATCTCCGTCTCGAGGCTGACATCGTTGTTTACCTCGGCGTCGCCTGCGTCGTTGAGCTCCTCGACATTGTTGTTCACGTCGACGCGCAGCGTCACCGTGATCGCGCCCACCGCCTGCGATCCTGCGGGCAGTTGCAGATTGGCGGTGCGGGTGATCGCGTCGCCGGCGGCGATACTGCCGCTTTCGCCCGCATCGTAGGGCACCACAAGATCGGAAAGGATCGCGCCGTCCTCGGCTCGGCGGATGGTGATCCGGCTGGTGAAATCGCCGGTCACCGGAAGATCGCCGGTATTGGTGAGCGTCCATTGCAGCGGCATCGTACCGCCGCTTTCCAGCGGATCCTCGGTCGTCACCACGAAATCGCTGGGCACCAGATCGGCGGCGGGCACATCCTCGAGCGTGAGCGAGACCGGCTCGCGCAGGGGGTTGGCGAAGACGTTGAAGCTGAAATCCCGGCTGTCGGGCGCCCCGAGATTGCCTTCTAGCAGCAGGATATAGCGGCCCGTATGCGGCATGGTCCGGGTATCGACGTCGCGAGCGTAGTCGCTGAACACCTGATTGCCGAAGGGATCGATCAGGCGCCACCAGCTGTTGAAATCGACATTGCTGCCGAAATCGAAGAACAGCCGGTCGCCCTCGCTGGCATCGAAGCTGTAGGCCCGCGTCTCGCTGCCCGGCGCGAGCTGGTCGGAGACCGCGGTGCCCAGCGTCAGCGGCGCGGCCTCCGCAAGATCGAGCACCGAAAAGCTGTAATCCCCGGTGGCCCCGTTCAGCGGTGTCACCGTCAGGGTATAATCGCCCGGAATCAGATCGAAGAGTGGCGCGGAGCCGGGATTGTTGGCGGCATCGCTATTGGTGAAGCGCCGTTCTGCCACCTTACCGCGCGGCCCGCTGAGGCTCCATTGGAAATTGCCGTTATAGGGCGTCTGCACATCGACAAGGATGCGTTTGGCCTCGCTCAGCGAGAAGGTGTAGCTCGCGGTCTGTCCCGGAAGATCGACGGAGCCTTCGACCGTGGTGTCGAATTCCAGCGCGGTGGCGGATCCGGTGAGCGGAACCAGGCGGAAGGAATGGGTCTGCTCCTCGCTCTGGGTCACGATGCCTTCGATGATCAGGTAGTGCGTGCCGGCGATGCTTACCGAAAGCGTGGTGATGTCGGAGCGCAGATTGGTCGTACTGCCGACAAGCTGGCCGAAGCTGTCGACGATCTTCCAGCGGCCCTGTAGCGTGCCTTCGAGGAAATCGAGATAGAAGCTGTCGCCTGCTTCGCCATCGAACATAAAGATCTGGGTGCTGTTGCCGGGATCGAATGTCAGGTCGGTCTGTTCCGAGAGGGTCAGCTCTTCGGCAGAGGCGAGCGTGCGGACCGCGAAGGAGAAGGCGCCGGTATCGAGATCCTTGCCGTCGATCCGGACGGTGTAGCTGCCTGCCGGCAGCGACAGCACCGCTGCATCGCTGCGATAGGTGGAATCGACGGCGTTGAGGTCGCGCGTGTAGATCTGCCCCTGCGGGCCGTCGAGCGTCAGCGTCAGCCGGTTTGAATTCGTCAGCGTGTCGAGCAGGATCTGCGTGTCGTTGTCGAGCGTGAAGGTGAAGTCCTGACGGTCGCCGGGGGCCTCGATCTCGCCGCTCACCACGGTGTCGAGTGTCATGGCCGTGGTGCCGGTGCCGGGTTCGCGCAGGGTCACGGCGTAGTCCACCGGTTCGCCGATTCCGGTGCGGCCCTCGATCAGCAGCAGATAGCGGCCGGCGACCGAGAGACCGGTGGTTTCGTAATCCGCCTCGGTGCGGTTGCGCTGGGAGATGACGCTGCCATTGGGCGCCACCAGTTTCCAGTAGGAATCGGGTCCGCTGACCGCGACGGTCTCGAGCAGGGCGCGGGTATCGCCGCCGGCCCAGTCGAAGGCATAGATCGCCGTGCTGTTGCCGGGATCAAGCCTGTCTTCGACGGTCTCTCCCGTCTCGAGCAGGGTCGGTGCTGTCGCGTCGCGCAGCGCCAGGGCATAGCTGCCGACCGAGGCGCCGCCCGTGTAGACATTGAGCGTGTAGGTGCCGGCGGGCAGGTCGGCCAGCGGGCTCGTGGTGAAGTCGTAGGAATCGGTCTGGGTGAACCGCCGTGCACCGAGACTGACGGGACCGTCCAGGCTCCAGAAGAGATCGCCATTGTCGGTCATCGCATCGAAAACGATGCGCGCCGGTTCCGAGAGTACGATCCGGTAGCGGTCGACCGATGCGCCGTCGGTCAGCTCGCCTTCGAGCATATCGCCCGGTGCGGCACTGAGCGCGGAGCTGGCCGCCGCCGTCGAGATGGCGACATTGTCCACCGTCATTCCCATGACCGTCGTGGTGCCGTTGCGCGCCTGTATCGCGACGCGGCGGTCGTCGAGATCGAGCCCGCCGACAAAGAAATCCTCGATCAGCGTGGTTTCGGTGCCGTCGGTGGTGAGCCTGACGGTCACCGTCGCGCCACCCGACGCACGCGCCATGCTGAGCGACAGCTTTCCGGGGGTCGAGATCAGGTCGGCCAGCCCGAGCCCGATTTCGCTGAACGGCACTTCGATCAGTTCGGAGCCGAAATGCAGCGACAGATGCGGGACCGCGCCGTCGCCGCCGTCCTGATACATGTCGATCACCGCGCCGAAGACGTTCGGCGCGTTGGGTTCGAGCCCCAGGAAATCCACCGAGCCACCGGCGCCGTAGGTGCCCGTCGGAAGCAGAAGCAGCGAAAAACCGTTGCCCGGCTCGCCGGAAGCGGGCGCGGTCAAGTCGTAGTCGAAGGACACCGCATAGCTCTCGGCGCGGCCCTCGCGGGTGGCGGAGAAGGCAATCGAGCTTTGGTCATTGGCCGACAGCACGTCGAGCAGGTTGAGAACCGCCGCGCCACCGCCCTGCGAGACCTCGGTCGGAGCGCTGCCGCCGTGATTGATCAGCACATGTCCGATCGAGGAGCCGGTTCCGAATTCCTCCAGCGTGTCTCCGATGGCCGGCGGATAGGCCGGGCTCACCAGCTCGAAGCGATAGCCGTTTTCGGTCTCGCCGTCCGAGACCGCGCCTTCGAGCAGCAGGTCGTAGCTTCCGGCATCGGGCAGGACAAAGCCGCTCTCGTCGCCCATGCGGCGGAAGCCGTAAACCTGGTTGCCGGAGGCATCGAGCAGCCGCCAGCCGGTATTGCTGGCGGGCCGTTCGATGGAGTCGAAATCGAAGCGCTGATGGCGGGTGCCGTCGATGCGGAACACCCGTGTGCCGAGCCCGCTGCTTGGCAGGTTGCCGAAGGTCTCGTCGTTGAAGAAGGCCTCGGTGGCGTTGTCGAGGTCGATCACCCGGAAATCAAAGGCGCCGGTCAGCGCGCCATTGCCCCAGATCGACAGCACATAGCTGCCTTCGCCCAGCAACAACGCCGGGTTGTCGGCAAAGCGGTTGCCGTCGGAATTGGCGAAATTCCGGTCGGTGACCACGTCGCCCTGCGGACCCGTCAGCGACCAGTGCAGCGCGCTGTTGTAGACGAGGCTGTCCATCACCATGCGCTTGGGGTCGCTCACATCGAAGGCGAAGCGGCGCACCTGGCCGGGCGTGTCGATATCCGCCGTCTGTACGATGTCGAAGGTCAGCTCCGCGGGATCTTCGTCGGCGATCTCGAAGACCGCGATCTCATAGGCGGAGCGGCTGCCAGGCGCGATCTCGCCCTCGACGAGGAAGGTCCAGGTGCCGTCATAGGGCAGCGACACCGTCCGGTCGCCGGGGTTCTCGTAGAGATGCACGCGCCCGAACGGGTCGATCAGCCGCCAGTCCATGCGGCCCTGCTCGGAGAGGTTTTGCAGGAAGACCTCCGCCTCGCCCGCGACATCGAACCGGTAGGCATGGGTCCGGTTGGCGGGGCGCAACTCGCCCGACACCGCCGTGCCCGGCGTCAGCTCTGTCGCCGCCGCGAGATCGAGCAGCGCGAAGTTGAAGGCGCCGGTGGTGTTGCCGTCTCCCTTGATCCGCAGCGTATAATCGCCGGGGCCCAGCGTCAGAACGGGATTGCCGCTGTTATCGGCCTGATAGAGGTTCCGGCTGACGATCAGCCCAGACGGCCCACGCAGTTCGTATTGCAGGCCGGCGGAGGGGTAGAGGCTGTCGAGATAGAGCCGGGTCTCCGCGTCCAGCGTGAAGGTATAGTCGTACTGCTTGCCGACCGTGTCGATGATGCCGGTCACGCCCTGGGGCAGCAGATGCATCAGGCTTGCGGTCAGCCCGGCGCCGCTCGCCTCCGGCGTGGTGCGGTCGCCGGCGACCTCGTCGAGTGGCAGGTAGAGCTCCAGATCGGCCTCGTCGCCGGAGAGCGCCGCCTCATAGCTCTCGGCGATCTGCGCCTCGCTGCGCGCGGTCGACCACAGGCGGATGTCGTCCACCGCGCCGTCGAACAGACCGTAGCTGTTACTGATCTCGCGTGTCCAGCCGATGAGCAGATCGCCGTCGCTGGCCTTGGCGACAGAGGTCGCCATCGCTTCGGTGGCGAGGAGCGCGCCGTTCAGATAGATGCGCTGCTCGCCCGCGGCGCGGTCGAAGACTGAGGCGACATGGAACCAGTCGCCCGTCTGCACGGCCCCGGCGCTGGTCTGGATGCTGTCGCGGCCGCCGGCATCGCGGTCGGTGGAGGAATAGATCGAGCCGTTGCTGTGCAGCCAGAGATCGTAGGTGCGGGTGCCGTCATCGCCGGTCTTGGACAGCAGCGGTGTCCAGGTGTTGTGGAGGCGCTCGACCCGGAACCAGCCCTCCAGCGTCAGATTGCCGGTGAGGTCGAGCGCCGGATCGTCGGCAACGACCAGATGTTCGGCGCCCCGCAACCGCACCGCCTGTCCGATCGGGCTTTCGACTGCCATCGGATCGCCGCCGGGATTGTCGCCGCCGGGCGTGATCGGCACGGTCTCGGTACTGATCCGGTGGACCTGGAAACTGTAGGCGATGTCCTGCTGCGGCTGCTGGTTGCGGTTCGATTCAAGCACTAGCGTGTAGCGCCCGGTGAACTGCATCGTCGTGGCGCCGATATCCGATGCGCTGCTCGGTCCGTAGACGAGCTGTCCGAACGGATCGAAGAGCCGCCAGCCCGCGCCTCCCGCGCCGTTCTCAATGCTGGCGAGATCGACGAGGATCTGGTCGCCTGCCTCGACGTCGAAGGCGAAGGCTGCCGAGGCGCGCCCGGCGGGGATCGCGCCTTCGACGGCGGTGCCGTCGGTGGAGACAGGCTCTGCCTCGGCGAAGTCGAGCAGCCGCAGCGCATAGGCGGCCTTAACCCCGGCATTGGCGCGCACGGTCAGCGTATACTCGCCGGCGGGCGCCTCGAAGCTGTAATTGCCGCCCGTCGAGCTGTGCCCGGTGTCGTCGAGCTCGCGGGTGATGCTGACCCCGCCGGGGCCCAGAAGCTCGGCGCGGATATCGCTGCGGTCGCCCAGTGTGTCCCAGTAGAGGCGCTTTGCCTCGTCCAGGGTGAAGCTGTAGACATGCACCTCGCCCGCGGCTTCGAGCCGGCCCTTGAACAGCCCCGCCAGCGGCTCGGTCAGATCGACCACGGTGCCGGCGAGATCGTTGCCGCTGGCATCGGCCAGCGTATCTGCGCCCGCCTCTTCGGTCATCGGCAGGTCGACGACCGGCGCGGCGGAGATCTCGTCGCCCTCGAACAGCGCTAGCGCGTCGTCGTCGCTCAGCGCAGTGTCGTATAGGGTGAAGCCGCCCATGGCGCCTTCGAACGCCTCGCCGCTGTTCGGCCCGCCGCCCAGCCGCAACGGCGAACTGGCCTCGACGCTGTCCTGATCGCGCAGCGCCGTCGTCGCGACGCGGGTTCCGTTGACATAGAGCCGAAGCTCGTCATTGCCGCGATCCACCACACCGGTCACATGGTTCCAGGTCTCGGGCACGATCTGCCCGGCCGGGGAGTTCACGGTGATCTGGCCAGAGCTGTCCGCCGATGTCAGATGCAGATAGCCCGCCGCGTTCAGCCAGAGCGTATATTGCCGGTCGCGCGCATCGTCGCTGTCGCTGTGATAGACCAGCGGCTGCCATGTGCGCTGCGGCACATCCGCCTTGACCCAGAGCGAGAAGGACACATCGCCGGTGATATTCACCGCCGGGTCGTCGATCTGCACCTGCTCGAACCCGGTGAAGCCCTGGGCGGTCGCGCCATCCGGGCCATCGGTGTTCAGAAGACCGCCATAGGCGCCTGCGGCGTCCGCATCTGCGTCGAAGCTGCGGGTGACCGCCGGTTGCAGGATAAAGCTGTAGTCGGTCTCGCCGGTGTCGCCTTCATAGATCCGGCCCTCGATCAGCAGCGTGTAGGTGCCGCTGCGCTTGAGCGTGTAGGGCCCTGCATCCTGAAAGCTGCTGCGGGTGATCTCCTGGTTGCCGGAGGGGTCGATCAGCCGCCAATAGACCGTCTGGTTGTTGCCGCTGAGGCGCAGCCGGTCGAGGACGAGGCTGTCGCCGGCCGTGCCGTCGAAGTGGAAAACATCGGTCTCGCGTTTGGGGTTGAGCGTGCCCTCGACAATCTCGCCCAGGCCGATATCGGTGCCCGCCGCCAGATCGCGCAGCGTGAAATCATAGGCGCCGGTGGTCGCGCCGTCGGCAAAGACCGTGACGGTGTAGCTGCCTGCTGCCGCGGCGATGGCCGGGTTGCCGGTGCCGAAATCGACGCTGTCCGCATCGCGCAGTCGGTAGAGCCGGTCGAGCCCCTCCGGCCCCTCGATACGCAGGCGCATGGCGTAATTGTTGGTGAAGCTGTCGAGATAGAGCAGCGCGTCGTCGTCCAGCTCGAACGTATAGACATGCTGCTGACCGGCGCGGGTGATCTCGCCCGCGATGTCGGTCCCGGGCGTCAGGGCCTGGGGATCGGGATCTTGCGGATCGAGCAGGGTGAACCCGTAGGTGACGGTATTGTCCGGGTTTTCGTAGATCCGGCCTTCGATCAGCAGCGTATAGGTGCCGGCCAGATCGAGCGTGCGCCCGCCCGATCCTTCGAGCCGCGTCGGCCCGGCGATGACCTCGCCCAGCGGGTCGATCAGGCGGTAGGACGCGTTATAGCCGCCGCCCGCATTGGCCACATCGGCAAAGGAAATCACCTGGCCCGCTTCGACGGTGAAGCGATAGATATCCGTTTCGGTGCCCGGTTCCAGCGTGCCGGACACCGCTTCGCCAAGCGCGATCTCGCTGCCGCCGGCGGCGTCGAGTACGCGCAGACTGTAGGTCGGACGATTATAGAAATCGTCGCTGCGGATGGTGAAACGGTACTGCCCGGCGGCCAGCCGCAGGAGGGGGTTGAGACCGGTATCGAAACCGTCCACCCCGTTCAGGTGCAGCGAGCGCGAAAAGCCATTCGGTCCACGGATGTCGAGAAATCCGTCATCCGAGCGCGCCAGGCCGTCGAGCACGATGTCGGTGGTTTCGTCGAGCGTCAGAACATAGGTGTCGGTGCCGTGCACCGTGCCGATCTGCCCCTCTATCGTGTCGCCCAGGGTGAGCGTTTCGGTGTTGTGCTCGACCTCGGTGATCGTGAAACCGAAGGGCAGGGTCGCGACCGTCTCGTAGGGATCGCCCTCGAAGAGCAGGGTGTAGGTGCCGTCCTGAAGAATATCCAGCGCCGGCGCGTTCCGCAGCCCCTGCGGGCCGAAGATCTCGCGGTTCCACGGGTCGAGCACGCGCAAGACGGGCTGGTAGCGGACACCGCCGAGGCTGCTGTCGCTGAAGCTGAGCTGCTGGCCGGCGCTGGCCTCGAAGGTGAAGACCTGTGTCTGCCGCGCCGGGTCGAGCGTGCCGGTGACGGCGGTGCCGATTTCGATCTCGGTGTTTTCGCTCAGGTCGAGCACCCGGAACCCGTAGGTGCCCGTCGTGTCGCCGAAATGCGCGATATCGATCTGATAGGTGCCCGCTGGCAGGTCGAAGGTGACCGCTTCGAAGGCGTTGTCGCCATTCAGCCGGTAAAGCGGGCGGTTCTCGATCTCGATGCCGCGCGGTCCGAACAGGCTCAGGAAGGGCAGGTTGGTGTTGTCGCCGAGCGCGTCGAAATAGACCGTCGCGGCTGAGTCGAGCGTGAAGACATAGCTGTCCTCCTCGCCGGCCTGCGCGATATTGCCCTCCACCGCCGCCCCCAGAGCGATCTTCGTGCCGCTCGGGCTGGCCACGGTGGAGGTGCGCAGATGGTTCAGCACGAAGCTGTGAGAGATCGACTCGGAATTGGCGTTGTAGGGAAAGCCCTCGACCATGAGCGTGTAGCTGCCGGCCACCCGCAGGGTGATCTCGCCCCGGTCGGCGAACTGGTCGTTGGCAAAGATCTCGCGGCCGAACGGATCGATCAGGCGGCCATAGGCCGAGCGCCTGTCGTCGGTAAAGGAGATGACATCGCCGCCCTCGGCATCAAAGCGGTAGATCTGTGTCGCGCTGCCGGGGCTGAGTACGGCGGTGACCTCGTCGCCATAGCCGATCTCTGTGGCCTCGCCGATGTCGGCGAGGCGGAAGCTGTAATCGCCGGTGGCGGCGGCGCGGCCCGAGACCACGAGCCGGTAGTCGCCGGGGGGCAGCATGAGGATGGCGTTGGCGACATTATAGGAATCGGACGCGCTGAAACTGCGGGCATCGACCTCGATCCCGCGCGGGCCGAGCAGCATCCATTCGATATCGCTGCGTCCGCTCGACACGGAGTCGAAATAGAGCTTGGTCGCCGCATCCAGCGTGAAGCTGTGGCTGTCGGCCTCGCCGATGGCCTCAAGTGTGCCCTCGACCAGCTCGCCGATGGTCAGGCTAAGGGTCTGGGTACTGGGTGGCACGAGCACGAACTCGTAATCGCGCGGTCCGAAATTCGCGATATGACCTTCGACGATCACCGTGTAGCGGCCAGCGATCTCTGGCAGCTCGATATCGGCGCCGTCGCCGGTGCTGGGGGCGAAGATCCGATTACCGTCGGGGTCGTAGACGCTGAAATAGACGCCGGAGCCGAGCTTGCTCAGCACCAGCGCTTCACCCCCCTCTGCGTCGAAGCGGTAAAGATGCGCCTCGGTGGCATGGCCTGACAGTGTTGTGGCGTCGAACCCGTTGCCGGAGCGGTCCTCGGCGCCCTCGGGCGCCGTAGCGTCGAAGCCCAGCGACAATTGCAGCCCCTCGGCAGAGGCGACGACCTGATCGTAGCCGCCCGCAATCTCCTCGGCGGTCCGTGCGTGATCCCAAAGCCGCAGCTCGTCCACCGCCCCCTGAAAGCGGTAGCCCTCGGAATTGCCGCCGATCATGAAGGGATCCGCGGTATGGTTGATGGTGCCGGAATAGGCCTGCTCGGCCGCGAGCTCGCCATTCACGTAGAGCTTGATCGATGCGCCGTCATATGTCGCTGCGACATGGCTCCAGACGCCCAGCTGAAGATCCGCGCTCACCTGGCTGCTGGAGTTGAACCAGTCGTTCAGAAAGAACGCGACCCCGCTGTTGGTCATGTGGAAGCCGTAGCCGTCGTTCAGCGCGCCGGCGGTGGTCTTGCCGGCGATGAAATCGTACCAGTCCTCGGCATCCGGGCGCAGCCAAAGCTCCAGCGTGAGCGTCTCGGGTGTCAGCGCCTCGTCGTCGGCGATCTCCATGATCGGTGTCGACAGCGAGAACTGCTGCGCTTTTCCGGGCGAGGGGAGGTCGGCCCCGGAGTCAATCCGCGTACCGAAAATTCCGGTGCCCTGATCGCCGAGCGTTCCGGCAACCGGATCCGCCAGATCTATCGCCTGCGCGGCGTCAATCGGCAGAAGCTGAAAGCCGTAGGTTCCGATATCGTCATCGCCGCCGCCGACGGTCAGCGTGTAGTCGCCCGCGGTCAGTTCGAGCAGGCCCGGCGCGTTGCCGCCATCTGCACGGTTGAGCTGGATATCGCTGCGCACGGTGCCGCGCGGACCGGTCAGCGAATAGGAGACGGGCGTGTCGGTGAGCGCGTCGAGATAGACCGCGGTGTCGGTGTCGACCGAAAAGGTCAGCGCGTGTTTCTGCCCTGGCTGGCTCAACACGCCGCGCACCGTCTCGCCGATCTCGATGCCGCGGGTCTCGTCGACCACCTGCGCGATCATGAACGAATAGTCGAGATCCGTGCCGTTCGAGACGCGGCCCTCTAGCATCAGGGTATAGGTGCCGGTTTTGGGTGCGGCAAAGCGCGTGACATCGCTGAAGGTGCTGAAGCTCTGCGGCCCGAAAACGGTCGCCCCATCGGGATCGACCAACTGCCAGGTCGCCGATCCCGCGCTCTGGCTGCGGGCATCGAAGAAGAGCTCGGTGCCGGCGGTTACGTCGAACTGGAAGAGGTCGGTCTCGCGCCCGTCCTGTTCCAGCGTTCCGGCGATGACGGTGTCGGTCTGGACCGGTTCGGCATTTTCGATGTTGAGCAGCCGGAAAGCGTATTCGCCCTGCGCGTCGCCTTCGCCGTCGATGGCGAGCGTGTAGCTGCCGGCGTCGAGCGCGATGATCTCGCCGCCCGAAGCACCGTCACTGTTGCCGAGATCGGTGGGCGCGACGATCTGGCCGCCGATCCCCTCCAGGGACCATTGCAGATCGTAGCGTTCGGTCAGCGTGTCGAAGAGGATGCTGCGCTCTTCGGCGAGTTCGAATGTGTAGAAATCCGTCTCGCCCGGAACCTCGATTTCGCCGGCGACGGGAATAAGGTCCGCCGAGAGCAGCAGCCGGGGCTCGAGCATTTCGACGTGAAGGCCGCGGCTCAGAATGCTTTCGCCCCGCAATATGCTCTTGGCGTTGCGCGGTCGGCCCCGTCCGCCGCCCGAGCGCCCTTCGGCGTCAAGCAGCCTCCTGGAATGGAGCTCCTCCAATTTTTTCATCTGCTCCCCCTCTCCTGGGGGCCGAAATGGCCTTGAAGTAACGACGACTTGAAAACGAATCCGCTTGATCGATATTTTGAAGACTAAGATGACCCGACGGCAGAAGGGAACATTTTTATGAGAATCAGCTCTTTCGCTTGTCTATGCACCTCCCGTCACCCCCAGCATCTTGTGTCTTCTTTTCCCTGGGCAGCGGTATTTGTCGTGTTACTTTCGTCATCCGTGTGCTCACAAGAGGCGATGCCTCCCATAAGTTGTTTGATCGAGCCGAATCAGGTGATTCGGCTTTCCACCCCGGTGGCGGGCATCGTCGATGAGGTTTTCGTGGATCGCGGCGACCAGGTCGAAAAGGGCGAGATCGTGGCGCGCCTGAATACCGATCTCGAGGAAATCGCACTGGAAATCGCCCGCGCCCGCGCCGAAGATTCTTCGCAGATTGCCTCGCTCGAAGCGCGGATCGCGTTTCTCGAAAGCCGGGCCGAGCGCAACGAGCAACTGGCGGAAACCAATGCGGTCTCGCAAGCGCAGGCGCAGGAGGCCAGGCTCGAGGCGCAGGTCGCGCAGAAGGAGCTGGACCTCGCCCATCTGGAGAAGCGCCTCGCCGCCATGCAGGTCACCGAGGCCGCGGCGCGGCTGGAGCAGAAGGTCATGCGCAGCCCGGTGGACGGGGTGGTGATGGAGCGGTTGCTCAACCCCGGCGAATATCGCGACGGCGAGGCTCATATCGCCACCATCGCCAAGCTCGACCGGCTGCGTGTCGAGGCCTTTGTGCCGATCGACTACTATGACCGCCTCGCGCTGGGTCAGCCGGTCACGATACGCCCCGAGCCACCGCTCGATTCCCTATATGCTGCGGAGATCACGGTGATCGACCGTATTTTCGATGCGGCGACGGCGACGGTGGGGGTGCGTATGGAGATCGCAAATGAAGAGCTTGCTCTGCCGGCCGGGCTACGCTGCGACGTGATTTTTGACGGTGCCATGGCCGCTGCCGGCAAAGACTGACCGCCTCAGCCGGTCAGCAGCCGTTCCAGGCTGCGGCCCATCACACGCGCGCTGTCGAGCATATCCGTGACACCGACCCATTCGTCGGGCTTATGCGCCAGCTCCAGCACGCCCGGCCCATAGGCGATGCAGTTCTTCAGCTTGCCGATGCGGTCGATATGTTTCTGATCGTAGCTGCCCGGCGAGGCGACATAGGTCGCCTCCGCACCCAGCTCCTCGCGGATCGCCTCGGTCACCGTGCGCACCACCGGCGCGTCGCGGTCCGTCATCGACGGGATCACCCGGTTCAGCTCGCGTATTTCGTAGTCGAAATTGGCGCGCCGGGCCTTGAGATCTTCGAGCAGCCCGATCACCTCGTCGCGCACGCCCTCGACGGTCTCCTCGATCAGAAAACGCCGGTCGATGACGATGCGGCAGCTATCGGGGACGCAATGGGCGGGCAGCCCGTCGAAATCCGGCGGGTTCTCGGGCTGGCCGCCATGGATCGAGTTGATGTTCATGGTCGATTGCCGCGCGCCCTCGGGCACCACCGGCATATCGGTATGCCGCGCCGCCATGGCGGGGAAGAGCCGTTCTTCGAAGGCCGCCAGCACCGCGCCCATATGGCGCACGGCGCAATCGCCGAGGAACGGCATGGAACCATGGGCGATCTCGCCCTTGGTCTCGATCTCTGCCCACCAGCCGCCGCGATGGCCGAGGCAGATGCGATCCTTGTTGAGCGGTTCGGGGATGATCACATGCTGCACCCGCTCGGGCGCGAAAAACCCCTGCTCCGCCAGATAGGCGACACCGCCATAGCCGCCGGATTCCTCGTCGGCCGTGGCGCTGATCTCGATGGTGCCGGCGTAGCCGGGATGTGCCTCGACAAAGGCCTCGGCGGCGATGATGGAGGCGGCGAGCCCGCCCTTCATGTCGCAGGCGCCGCGGCCAAAGATCCGGTCGCCGTCGAACTCGCCGCCAAAGGGATCGCGGGTCCAGCCATGGCCGACCTCGACCACGTCATGATGCGAGTTGAAATGCACGCAGTCGCCGCCCTGCGCCCCTTCATGCCGGGCGACGAGGTTCCAGCGCGGATAGCGGTCGCTGTCGCCGGGGGCACCCTCGGCGCGGATCATCTGACAGGCAAAGCCGCGGGCCTCCAGCCGCTGCCGGAGATAGTCGCAGACCGCGCGGTAATTCTCGCCGGGCGGGTTCAGCGTCGGGATGCGGATCAGATCCTGGGTCAGCGCGATCAGCTCTTCGCGCCGCGCCTCGATCCTTTGGGAGAGGGTGTCGCTCATGGGCGCCACTGTTCACGGGATCGCGGGGCGGCGCAAGACGCCATCACGCCGCGCGCGGGTGTCAGCGCGCCACCACCACGGGCCGACCCTTGTGGTGCAGCAGGTCGAAGGGCGTGTCGAACACCTCGCGCAGCACCTCCGGCGTGAGCAGCGCGGCGCTGCTGTCCTGCGCCAGGATCCGCCCGTCCTTCATCGCGACGATATGGTCGGCCCAGCCGGCGGCGGCGTTGATGTCGTGCAGCACGATGACGATGCTGCGCTTGTCGTCCCGCGACAGCGCGTGCAGCCGCGCCATCAGATCGCGGGCGTGGCGCGGGTCGAGCGCGTTCAGCGGCTCGTCGAGCAGCATCCACGGCGTATCCTGCGCATAAGTCATCGCAATAAAGGCCCGCTGCCGCTGCCCGCCTGACAGCGTGTCGATGCTGCGCCCGGCGAGATCGTCCAGCGCAAAGGCGGTGAGCGCCCGGTCGATCTGGGCCGCGTCCTCCGGCCCGGGGCGGCCCTGGTGATGCGGCCAGCGCCCAAAGCCCACCAGCTCGCGCACTTTCAGCCGGCTGACCAGCGCCGGCGATTGTTGCAGCAGCGCAACCGTCCTGGCGCGCTGCCGATGCGGCACGGTGAACGGGTCGATGCCGTCGATGCGGACGCTGCCCGAGGACGGTTTTTCCAGCCCCGAGATGCAGTGCAGCAGCGTCGATTTCCCGGCACCGTTCGGCCCGATCAGCGCGGTGATCCCGCCGCGCTCCAGCGTCGTGGTGATGCCGTGCAGGATCGGGGTGTGGCCCGCGGAATAGTGCAGATCGGCGATCTCGATCATCGGCGTCTCCGTTTCAGGACGAGGGCGAGGAAGAGCAGCCCGCCAAAGAGCTCGACGATCACCGCCAGCGCCGACTGGCTGCCCATGAGCCGCTCGAAGACGAATTGCCCGGCGACGAGGATCAGAGCGCCGATCATCGCGGCGGCGGGCAGCAGGATCGCATGGCGGTGGCTGCCGGTGAGCTGGCGGGCGAGCGAGGCGGTGAGCAGGCCGAGAAAGGTGATCGGCCCGACCAGCGCGGTCGAGACCGAGACCATCGCCGCCATCAGCAGCAGCGTCACCAGCACCAGCCGGTCGTGATCGAGCCCAAGCCCGCGCGCGGTGCTGCGCCCGAGTGCTGCCACATCCAGCGCCGGCGCCATGCGCAGCGCGGCGGCCAGCGCGGCAAGCAGCACCACGGCCGACACCGCGAGCTGCTGCGGATCGACCCGCCCGAAGCTTGCGAACATCGCCTGCTGGACCACCGCGAAATCCGACGGGTCCATCAGCCGCTGCACCATCTCGGCCAGCCCGCGCAGCATCACGCCGAGGATGATGCCGGTCAGGATCATCCGGGTCACGTCGCGCGCGTCGCGGCGCAGCAGCAGGCCGAAAAGCGCGGTGGAGGCGGCGGCGAGCGCGATCACCTCCATGCCGAAACGCAGGCTGGAGGGCAGTTGCGCCAGCCCGACGCCGCCGAGCGCCAGCACCAGCAGCGTTTGCAGCAGGATGAACAGCGCGTCGAAGCCGACGAGCCCCGGCGTCAGCAGCCGGTTCGAGGCGACGGTCTGGAACAGGATCGTGGCCGCTCCGGTGGCGGCACCGACGCAGACCAGCGCGCCGAGCTTGGCGGCGCGCAGCCCGAGAATGAAGCCCATCGGCGCCCGCAATTGCCAGGCGAGGAACGCGGCGCAAAGCGCCATCAGCGCCAGCGCCAGCCAGAGCACCCGACGCTCAGCCATGTCGGCGCCCCGGGGCGGCGTGCAGCAGCCAGAGGAAGACGCCGGCGCCGAACACCGCGATCACGGTGGCGGCGGGGATCTCGAACGGGTAGCGGATCAGCCGCCCGATGACATCGGCAGCGAGCAGCAGCGCGCCTCCGCCGAGCGCGATCAGCGGCAGGTTGGCGCGCAGGTTGTCGCCGCGCCAGCGCGCCACGAGGTTGGGCGCCACGAGCCCGACAAAGGGAAAGGCGCCGACTGTGACCAGCACCAGCGCGGTGATCACCGAGACCACCACCAGCCCCAGCGCGCGGGTCTGCGCATAGTCGAGCCCGAGGCTGCGTGCCTGCGCCTCGCCCAGCCCCAGAATGGTGATGCGGTCGGCGATGACGTAAAGCAGCCCGGCCAGCGCGGCGATGGCCCAGAGCCATTCATAGCGCCCCTGCATCACGCCGGAGAACTCGCCCAGCCGCCAGGCACCGAGATATTGCATGAGATCGGCGGACCACGCGGCCCAGACGCCGATGGCGCCGAGAATGCCGCCATAGACCATGCCGACGATGGGCAGCAGCATCGGGTCTTCGCGTGGCAGCCGCGCGGCCAGTGCCAGATAGCCCGCCATGCCGGCCAGCGCGCAGCCGGCGGCGATCAGCATCTTGCCCGCCACCGCAAGGCCCGGCGCCAGCAGCGTCACCGCCAGTAGCCCCAGCATCGCCGCTTCCGGCGCGCCGGTGAGCGAGGGCTCGACCAGCCGGTTCTGCACCACCTGCTGCACCACCACCCCGGCCAGCGCCAGCCCGGCGCCCGCCAGCAGCGCCGCCGCCGTGCGGGGCAGGCGGCTCACCATCAGCAGCCAGCCCGCATCCTCGCCAAAACTCGCCGCGCCCAGCGACAGGCTGAGCGCGATGAGACCGGCAAGCGCGGCAAGCGGGAAGAGCCAGCGGCGCAAAGGGCGTCAGCCTTCGTCCGGGGTGAAGGCGGCGACGATTTCGTCGAGCGTGTGCATCATCGCGCCCGCGCCGCCGCCGGCGATATAGAGCGGGGCCGCGTCGAGATAGACGATATGGCCCTGCTGCGCCGCCTTGGTGCGGGCGACAAGCGGGTTGTCGAGCGTCGCGGCGGCGGCTTCGCCCTCGGCGCCGATGGCGGCGCCCCGGTCGATCACCAGCAGCCAGTCGGGATCGGTCTCGGCGAGGAACTCGAAGGAAACCGCCTGACCGTGCGATTCAGAGCTGAGGCCTGGATGCGCCTCGGGCAGATCCAGCGCGCCATGCAGCCAGCCGAACCTGCTGTCGGCGCCAAAGGCCGAGATCTTGCCGCCATTGGTCAGCAGGATCAGCGCGTTGCCCTTGCCGGCGACGGTCTCGCGCGCCTCGGCGAGCTTGGCGTCGAGCGCGGCGCTGAGCTCGGTGGCGGCGTCCTGCCGCCCGAAGATCTCGCCATAGGCGTCGATGCGCGCCTTGGCCTGTTCGACCATGCCGTCGCCCCAGATCGTCATGTCGATCACCGGCGCGATCTGTTCCAGCGCTTCGGCCTGGGCGGAAGAGCGTCCACCCACGACGATCAGGTCGGGCTGCATCACCGCCAGCGTCTCGAAATCCGGCTGGAACAGGGTGCCGACGGGCTCGGCCCCCTCGGTCGCGGCCTCCAGCCGGTCGATATAGAGCGGCTGCGGCACCCCTGCGATGGGCTGACCGAGCGCCGAGATCGTGTCGATGGCGGCAACGTCGAACACGGCGACGGTCTCGGGGGAGGCGGGCACCTCGGCGGTTCCGGTGGCGGTTTCGACACTGACGGTGTCGGCGGAGGCGGCGCTGGCGCAGGCCAGCAGTCCCGCGATCAGGAGGGTACGCATCTGTAAGATCCCGGTCGGAAATGGGCGCGTGGCATGGCGGATCGCCGGCTTCGCAGAACTATTTTGCTAGATAGCGGATTGTTCTTTGCGCCTGCAATGCATAATCTGACATAAACAATCAACTTTTGGAGCGCAGCCATGCCCCTGCACGAGACCGGCACTTTCCAGACGTCCAACGCGTCGAAATATCTTCAACAGCTCTGCAAGCATTTCGCCCACAAGATCGAGGTGGAGTATGACGAAACCTCGGCCCGTATGGCGCTGCCGACCGGGCCGGCGACGCTGAGCGCTTCCGGCGAGGCGCTGCGGGCAGAGATCAGCGCGGAGAGCGATGAGGGGCTGGAGCGCGCCCGTGGCATCATCGACAAGCATCTGGAGCGCTTCGCCTTTCGCGAAGAGTTCACCGGGATGGCCTGGGCGGCGGCCTGACGCAGGGTCGTCACGACCTGCAAAGCAGTTGTGCAAGAAAAAAAGAGCGGGCATCGCTGCCCGCTCTTTTCGTTTTCAGCGCTCTGCGTGCTATTCAGAACCGCATTTTAGCCGTGACAAGGAAGGTACGGCCCGGCTCCGTCAGCGGCACGACCGTGCCGGTTGAATCGAGCCCGTCCGAGCTGCGGCTGGCATAGGTTTCGTCAAACACATTCCGGATATCGAGCCGCAGTTCGAGATTGTCGAACCCTCTCGGCGTGTAGCTTGTGTAGAGGTTCAGCACCTCATAGCCCGGCAGGTCGGGATCGGTATCGCTGTTTTCCAGCGCAATCTCGGCGCTGCCGCCGACGCGCCAGTTGTCGTAGATGTCATAGCCCGCCTCCAGCGCCATGATGCTGCCCACCGGGCGGCCGATATAATAGGCGGTGGTGCCGACCGTGTCGTCGTCGAGCTCCACATCGGCATAGGTGTAGTTCAGCTTGGCAAAGCCGCGCGTGCCGGTGTAGCTGACCGACCCGTCAAACCCGCGCGAGACCATATCCGCCTGTGCGCCCCGGTCGCCGCCATCGGGCAGCACAGCGGTGATGTCGCTGATTTCGGTGTGGAACAGCGCGCCGCTGACCGCCCAGGGGCCGGCCTCATATCGCAGTCCCAGCCGCGCGGCATTGGCGCGGGAGGCTTCGAAATCGTCATAGGTCCAGGGCGTGCGGAAATCGACCAGCGCCGCCTCGCCCAGGGCGAAGCCGCCCCAGGTGGAGGCCAGCCCCGCGTTCAGCGTCAGGCTGTCGGTCAGCACCACGTCGACGGCGCCGTTGACGCTGAAACCGCCATCCTCGAAATCGCTGCCATCGGCGCCTTCGAACCACTGATAGTCGTAGCGCGCGCCGTAGCTCACCGAGACGCGGTCGCTGATATCCTGCCGCGCCTGAGCGAACAGGCCGACATTGAAGCGGCTCTCGTCGCCATCGGCGCCCTCGGTCGCCTCGGCGCTCTCGTCGAAGAAATCGAGGCCAGCGGTCAGTGTGCCGTTGGCCAGCTGCCATTCGTTCTTTGCAGTGCCCGACAGGCTGGTGTTGATCCCGGAATTGCTGCCGACATCGACCTCCTGCTCGTTATAGGTCAGCTGCGCGGTGGGCGCGAACCAGCTCTCCGGCGCCTCGTCGGTATAGGTCAGCGTGTAAGAGCTGCGGCGGGCGTAGCCGTCGATGATTTCGGTCGGTCGGCCGGGGCTTGTCAGACCGGCGAAATCGGCACGGATAAAGCCGCCCTGCGAGGCGCGTGCGCCGGTGTCCTCGGTTTGCGAGGCCGAGAAGGAGAGGCGTTTGCCGGTCTCGGAGGTGAAGGCCAGCTTGAGCATGTAATCGTCCAGCTTGGCGCCGGTGCCGTCGATGCTGTCGCCATCGCCGTCCTCGTAATCGTCGCCCTCCTGGCTGGTCGTGCTCAGCAGCCATTCGAAACCGCCCTGCTGGCCAAAGAGCGACAGGGTGCTGCGCAGCCCCGTGCCGTTGTTGCCGCCGCTGAGGGTGACGATGCCGCCAAAGGGATCGCCCGGTTCGAGCAGGTCGCGCGCATCCTTTGTGGTATAGGCCAGCGCGCCGCCAAGCGCGCCGGGGCCCGCATCTGCGGGGGCGAGCCCTTCGCTCACCTCGACCGATTTCAGCAGCGACGGGTCGAGCAGCACATTGCCGGTGTGGTGAAAGGCGCCCTTGTTCTGGCGCGCGCCGTCGATGGTGACCGACAGCAGCGATTCCTCGATACCGTTTACCATGACCTTTTGCGCCATGGCCGAGCCGCCGCTCACGGTGACAGAGGATTCGCCGGCGAACACGTCTTTCACCGTGGCCGGGTTGCGCGCTTCCAGCTCTTCCTCGGTGATTTCGTCGTTGCCGAGCAGGTTCTGTGCCGCCACGCCCTCGATGCGCAGCGTGCCGAGAAACAGCGGGTCGGTCTCTTGCGCCATGGCGGCGCCTCCGGCGCAGAACGCCGTCGTCAGGAGCAGCAGCCCCCGTGTCGTCTGGTTCATTGGAATGTCCCCGGTTTGTGACATGCCGCGCTTGCTGGATGGCGCCTCACGGGGGTGCGGGGACGGCTTTCTGGCGTCATGATGCGGCTTGCGGAACCGGGTATCTTACAAAAAGACTCGGGTCAACGTCAGGCTGTACGGTTTGCGCCTCAGCGTGCCAGGCCGAGCAGCCCCTCCACGTCGAGATGTGCTTCCATATGTTCGGCCAGCGCATCAAGCACTTGCTCGACTGCGGCGTCGTAGCGGCCCGCTGCCTGCACATCGAACCCCGCCAGCCAGGCAGCGCGAAAGGCGTCGTCGCGGAACATGCCGTGCAGGTAGCTGCCGCAGACCCTGCCATCTGCGCTGACGGCGCCCTCGGGCCGGGTCTCGACCGTGGCAAAGGGCCGCGCCCGGTCGGGCCCGTCGCTGCGGCCGATATGAATCTCATAGCCGTGAAACCCTGTGCCGGTGGCGGCATGCACCGCCCGGGTTTCCGTCAGCCGCTTGTCGCCAGTCATCACCGTGTCGATCTCCAGCAGGCCGAGCCCGGGATCGGTGCCCGGCGCGCCTTCGATCCCGTCGGGATCGGCGACGCTGCGCCCGAGCATCTGATAGCCGCCGCAGATCCCCAGCACATGGCCGCCGCGCCGGATATGCGCTGCAAGGTCCACATCCCAGCCCTGCGCGCGCAGAAACGCCAGATCGCCCCGGGTGGATTTGCTGCCGGGCAGGATCACCACATCCGCATCGCCCGGGATCGCACGACCCGGGCCGAGCATGGTGAGCCGCACACCGTCTTCCTGCGCCAGCGGGTCGAGATCGTCGAAATTCGCGATCCGCGACAGCGCGAGGCAGACCACATGCAGCCCGCCGCTGCGCTCCGGCGCGCCGATGTCGAGCGCGTCCTCGGCGGGCAGCTTCCACGCATCGGGAAACCATGGCAGCACGCCGAAGCCGGGCCAGCCGGTGCGGTCGACGATCAGCGCATAGCCGTCGTCGAAGAGGCGGGGATCGCCCCGGAACCGGTTGACCAGGAAGCCGGCGATCATCGCGTTGTCTTCCTCGGAGAGCACCGCCTGCGTGCCGACGATCTGCGCGATCACGCCGCCCCGGTCGATATCGCCGGCCAGCACCACTGGCACATCCGCCGCGCAGGCAAAGCCCATATTGGCGATGTCATTGCGGCGCAGATTGACCTCGGCGGGGCTGCCGGCGCCCTCCACGATCACCAGATCATGGGCCGCGCGCAGCCGGGCAAAGCTCTCCTGCACCGCCGCCATCAGACGCGGTTTCAGTTGCGGATAGTCGCGCGCCCGGGTCGAGGTCAGGCGCTTGCCCTGCACCACGACCTGCGCGCCGGTATCGGTTTCGGGTTTCAGCAGCACCGGGTTCATATCCGTGTGCAGCGGCAGTCCGCAGGCCAGCGCCTGCAACGCCTGGGCGCGACCGATCTCGCCGCCATCGGCGGTGACGGCGGCGTTGTTGGACATGTTCTGCGGCTTGAACGGCGCCACCGAAAGCCCGCGCCGCCGTGCCGCGCGGCAGAGCCCGGCCACCAGCAGAGACTTTCCCACGTTCGAGCCGGTGCCCTGAATCATCAGCGCGGTCATCGGGGGCCTAGCTCACCGGCTTCTTGCGGGCGCGGATCAGCGTGTGCTGGTGGACGATCTCGTAGCCCAGCCGCGCCACCAGCTCCTGACGCAGCCGGTTGATCTCTGCGCTGTCGATCTCGATCACCTCGCCGGTGTCGATATCGACCATGTGGTCGTGCTCGGAAACCGGCATGATCTCGAACCGCGCCGGCTCGTTCTCGAAGCTCAGCCGCCGGATCAGCCCGGCCTCTTCCAGAGCCGCGAGCGTGCGGTAGACCGTGGCGAAGGAGACCGAGCCGTCGATCTCCTTGGCGCGGGTAAAGACCTCGTCGGCATTGGGATGGTCCTGCGCCTCCATCAGAATCGACAGAACGCTCATGCGTTGCTGGGTGACCCGCAGCCCCGCCGCGCGCAGCGCGTCGGCAAATTCCGTCGTTTCCGCGTTCATCCGATCCGCC
The DNA here is from genome assembly GCF_017311415.1 of Salipiger abyssi. Taxonomy (GTDB): domain Bacteria; phylum Pseudomonadota; class Alphaproteobacteria; order Rhodobacterales; family Rhodobacteraceae; genus Salipiger; species Salipiger abyssi_A. The sequence goes on from NZ_JAEKIS010000012.1 coordinate 133,666, forward strand.
CATCCGTGAAGTGAGCCCCTTGGTATCGCCGGCGGGAGAGGCTTGCAAGAATTTGAACCTGCGACTGCGTCTCATTTACGTGCTTGACAGGTGAGAATGGTTCGCATTTACATGACGCAAATCTGAAAGGAGAGCCCATGCACGCGATTCCGATGCGCCTTGCCGCCGCCGTCCTTCTCGGTCTCTGCTCCGCGCAGGCTGCTCTGGCGGCGGAGAAGATGAAGGTCGTGACCACCTTCACCGTGCTTGCCGACATGGCGCAGAACGTGGCGGGCGATGCGGCGGAGGTGGTCTCGATCACCAAGCCGGGGGCCGAGATCCACGGCTACGAGCCGACGCCACGCGATCTGTTCCGCGCCCATGGCGCCGACCTGATCCTGTGGAACGGGCTCAATCTGGAGCTGTGGTTCGCACAGTTTCTCGACAATCTCGGCGATATCCCCTCGGTGACGCTCTCCGAGGGCATCGACCCGATCGCCATCGGGTCCGGCAGCTATGAGGGCAAGCCCAACCCGCATGCCTGGATGGGGCTGGATAATGCGCTGATCTATATCGACAATATCGCGGCTGCCTTTGCCGAGTACGATCCGGAGAATGCCGCGACCTACGCGCAGAACGCCGAGGACTACAAACAGGCCCTGCGCGACACGCTGGAGCCGCTGCGCGACGAGATTGCACAGATCCCCGAGCCGCAGCGCTGGCTGGTGACCTGCGAAGGCGCGTTCAGCTATCTGGCGCGGGATTTCGACATGCAGGAGCTCTACCTCTGGCCGATGAATGCCGACCAGATGGGCACGCCCCGGCAGGTGCAGACCGTGATCGACAGCGTCGAGGCGCATGACATTCCGGCGGTTTTCTGCGAAAGCACGGTCAACACGGCGCCCGCCGAACAGGTCGCCCGCGAGACCGGCGCGGCCTATGGCGGGGTGCTCTATGTCGACTCCCTGTCGGAGCCCGGCGGCCTGGTGCCCAGCTATCTCGACCTGCTGCGGGTGACCTCCGAGACCATCGCGCGCGGCCTGAGCGGAACCGGCGAGTGAGCGCGCCATGACCACAGCCGGAAGGATGCCAGAGATGATCCAGCGATCCGATCCCGCCGAGCACGCGCAGGCGCCGGACGAGGGGTTATGGGCCCGCGACGTGACGGTGACCTACCGCAACGGCCACACCGCGCTGCGCCGCGCCAGCTTTGCGGTGCCGCGCGGCAGCGTGACCGCGCTGGTAGGGGTGAACGGCGCCGGGAAATCGACGCTCTTCAAGGCGATCATGGGGTTTGTGCCCGTCGCACAGGGCGAGATTCGGCTGCTGGGCCACACCGTCAAACAGGCGCTGAAACGCAACCTCGTCGCCTATGTGCCGCAGGCCGAAGAGGTGGACTGGTCCTTTCCGGTGCTGGTCGAGGACGTGGTCATGATGGGGCGCTACGGCCATATGGGCTTTCTGCGCCGCCCGAGCCGGGCCGACCGCGACGCCGTCGAGACCGCGCTGCGCCGGGTCAATATGCTGGAGTTCCGTCACCGCCAGATCGGCGAGCTGTCGGGCGGGCAGAAAAAGCGCGTCTTCCTGGCACGGGCGCTGGCGCAGGATGGGCAGATCATCCTGCTCGACGAACCCTTTACCGGCGTCGACGTGACCACCGAGGAGCAGATCATCGCGCTGTTGCGCGAGCTGCGCGAGGAGGGGCGGGTGATGCTGGTCTCGACCCACAATCTGGGCTCGGTGCCGGAGTTCTGCGACCGCACGGTTCTGGTCAAGGGCACGGTGCTCGACCACGGCCCGACCGCGCGCGTCTTTAACCGCGAGAACCTCGAACGCGCCTTTGGCGGGGTGCTGCGGCATTTCACCCTTGGCGGTGGCGATCTGCATCAGGACGACGACGCGCGCCGCGTGACGATCCTCACCGATGACGAGCGCCCGCTGGTGCAATACGGCGACGAGACCCGCGTGCGCGGAGAGGAGCAGTGAGCGTGCTGCTGGAGCCCTTTGCCTATGGCTACATGTCCAACGCCATGTGGGTCTCGGCGCTGGTGGGCGCGGTCTGCGCCTTTCTCTCCGCCTATCTGATGCTCAAGGGCTGGTCGCTGATCGGCGACGCGCTTTCGCATTCGGTCGTGCCCGGGGTTGCCGGCGCCTATATGCTGGGCCTGCCCTTTGCGCTGGGCGCGTTCCTCTCGGGCGGGCTGGCGGCGGCGGCGATGCTGATGCTGTCCGAACGGTCCGGGCTCAAGGTAGACGTGATCATCGGCATCATTTTCACCAGCTTCTTCGGACTGGGGCTGTTTATGGTCTCGGTCAACCCGATGGCGGTCTCGGTGCAGACCATCACCATGGGCAATATCCTGGCGATCTCGCCGGGGGACACGCTGCAACTGGCGATCATCGGATTGGTGTCGTTGATGGTGCTGCTGGCCAAGTGGCGCGACCTGATGGCGGTGTTCTTCGACGAGGCGCACGCGCAGAGCATCGGGCTGCGGCCCGGGCTGCTCAAGGCGGTGTTCTTCACGCTGCTCTCGGCCTCGGTGGTGGCGGCGATGCAGACGGTGGGGGCGTTTTTGGTGGTCGCCATGGTGGTGACGCCCGGCGCCACCGCCTATCTGCTCTGCGACCGCTTTCCCCGGCTGATCGTGACCTCCGTCGCCATCGGCGCGCTGACCGCCTTTTTCGGCGCCTATCTCAGCTTTTTCCTCGACGGCGCGACCGGCGGGGTGATCGTGGTGCTGCAAACGCTGCTCTTCCTCGCGGCCTTTGTCTTTGCGCCACGGCACGGGATGCTAGCAGCGCGGCGCCGGGCCGCCGAGGCGCTGCGGGAGGACGTGGCATGAGCGAGCTTCTGATGCCCTTCCAGTTCGCCTTCATGCAGAACGCCTTCCTGATCTGCGCCATCGTGGCGATCCCCACGGCGCTGCTGTCGTGCTTTCTGGTGCTCAAGGGCTGGGCGCTGATGGGCGACGCGGTGAGCCATGCCATCCTGCCCGGTGTGGTGCTGGCCTATGTGGCCGGGCTGCCGCTGGTGCTGGGCGCCTTTGCGGCGGGCATGTTCACGGCGCTCGCCACCGGGTTTCTGTCGCGCAACAGCCGGGTCAAGCAGGATACGGTGATGGGCATCGTGTTTTCCGGCATGTTCGGGCTCGGCATCGTCATCTACACCCAGATCGACACCGCCATGCATCTCGACCACATCCTTTTCGGCAATATGCTGGGGGTGGGGACGCAGGATCTCTGGACCGCCGGTATCATCTCGCTCTTTGTCACCGCGGCGCTGCTGCTGAGCTGGAAGGACCTGCTGCTGCATGCCTTCGATCCGGCGCAGGCGCGGGTCTCGGGCCTGCCGGTGGGGCTGCTGCATTACGGGCTGCTGGCGCTATTGTCGCTGACCATCGTCGCGACGCTGACGGCGACCGGGCTGATCCTGGCGGTTGGGCTGCTGATCGCGCCGGGGGCCATCGGGTTCCTGGTGACCCGCAGCTTCGGCCACATGCTGGTGGTCGCCTGCCTCGCCTGCCTGTTCTCGATGCTGAGCGGCACCTATCTCAGCGTGTTTCTCGACAGCGCGCCCGCGCCCACCATCGTGCTGATCCTGACGGCGCTCTTCGGGCTGGCCTTCGCACGACGGCTCTGGCTGACCCGGCGCGCCACGCAACTGGGCTGATCCGCCGGCATGTGGGCGATTTCCGCGCCTTTGCCTGTGCCCTGCCTTGCAAAGCCCGGGCGGCGGTGAAACCAATCGCGCTATCGTTCAATGCTCCGGGCGGCGCGCGGCGCGCCCGGATGGAGATGCGCTCATGACCCTTTCCGCCGATCTCTGGGACCGTTCGCTCTGGTACGCCACCGCAGAGGAGCCGGACCCGGGGAGCGACGCGCCCGAGGACGCGCAGGTGCTGGTGATCGGCGGCGGCTTCACCGGGCTCTCCACGGCGCTGCACCTGGCCGAGCGCGGCGTCGCGGTGACGCTGATCGAGGCGGAAAAGATCGGTTTCGGCGCCTCGGGGCGAAACGGGGGGCAGGTGATCCCGGGCCTCAAGATCGACCCGGCGGAGATGCGTGCCCGCTGGGGTGCGGAGGCGGGCGACAGGCTGGTGGAGTTCGCCGGCGGCGCGGCGGACCGGGTGTTCGACCTGATCGAGCGGCATGGCATCGCCTGCGCCGCGACGCGGCAGGGCTGGATCCAGGGCGCGCATTCGGCCAAGGCCCTCAGCGCCGTGCATGCGCGGGCGCGGGACTGGGAGCGCGAGGGCGCGCCGGTCGAGATCTACGACGCCGACACCATGGCAGAGGCCACCGGCACGCGGGTCTATCACGGCGGCTGGCGCGATCTGCGCGCCGGGCTGGTCAATCCGCTCTCCTATGCGCGGGGGCTTGCGCGGGCGGCACGGGCGACGGGCGTGCGCATCGTCACCGGTGCGCGCGCCACGGCGGTGACGCAGGAGGGCGCGGGCTGGCGGGTCGACTTCGGCGGCAGCCACCTGCGCGGCCAGACCGTGGTGATGGCGACCAACGCCTATGACGACAGGCTCATGCCGCGCATGGCGCGCTCGATCCTGCCGGTGCAATCCTCCATCGTCGCGACCGAACCGCTGCACGAGGCGGTCGCCGCGACGATCCTGCCGCAGGGCGCCTGCTGTTCCGAGACCCGCAAGCTGGCCTTCTACTACCGCCTGACGCCGGACCGCCGCCTTGTGATCGGCGGGCGCGGCGCCACCGGGCCGGTCTATTCCACCGGCTTGCAGGACGCGCTGGAGCAGGGCATGCGCCGGCTCTTTCCGCAGATCGCGGACGCGCGGGTCGAGATGGCCTGGTCGGGGCATCTCGCGCTGACCATGGATCACCTGCCGCATATCCACGAGCCCGAGCCGGGGCTCTGGGCGGTCGCCGCCTATAACGGGCGCGGGGTGGCCATGGCCACCGCCATGGGCGCGGCGCTGGCAGACCGGCTTGCCGAGGGGACGCCGCTGCCGCTGCCGGAAACGCCGATCCGGCCCATCGGCTGGCATGCGCTGCGCGGGCCGGTGATGGATATCGGCGTGCGGTACTACTGGATGAAGGACAGGCTGGGCTTTGCCTCCTGATCCCGTGCGCCGCGCTCAGCGACAGCGCCGGAAGAACGGCATCCTGTCGGTCAGCTGGATTTCCGCGTCGGCGCTGAACAGATCGGCGTAATGCAGAATGAGCACTTCCGGATCTGGGCCGCGCAGCGGCGCGTGTGTGGCATGCGTGGCGACGGCGGCGATGATCTCCTCGCCCACGCCGAGTTCGGCCAGCATAAGCCCCGCGAGCACCCCATGCGGAATGCGGCTCGATACGGGTGTGTCGATATCCAGCCCGTTTTCGCGCCGCATCAGCAGCGGCTTGTCGAGATCGTGTAGCAGCAGGATGGCGAGCAGCCGTTCGCGGTCGACCTCCCATCCCCAGCGGCTTTCCGCCAGCGCATGCAGCGCCAGCCCTGCCTCGATCACATCATTGGTATGGTCGATGAGCCGCGCCTTCGAGCCGTGCGAGAACGGCACCGCGCCGATCTCCGCGAAAGACGAGCTCGCCACCATGGAGGCCCAGGCGACCTGCGCCTTGTCGCGCAGCTCGGCGCTCAGCTCTGTCATGCGGGGAAATGCCTCCAGAAGGGCGGTGCGCTCTGCGTCGGTCGGCGCAACGATCTTGTAGCTTTTCATTTGGGGTTCGACCTGCTCATTTGGAAAGATGACAAAGACGGGTTCTCTCAACGGATCGGCGGAATCGGGTCTTGAGCGGCTGTCGCTCGAGGCGCGTATCTATCGTGCGCATGCCGGCCTTACGCGATCGGAGAAACGACTGGCGGATGTCCTGCTGGAACACCAGATGGACCTGCCGCTTTTCACCGCCGTCGAGCTGGCGGAAAAGGCCGGCGTGTCCAAGAGCACGGCGGCGCGGCTGATCCGGGCACTGGGCTACAAAAGCTATACCGAGGCCAAGCGTGCGATCCGGACCGAGCAGTTCTGGGGATCGCCGCAGGCCGGTCTGCCGGTCAGCACCGAGCACGGGGCGAGCGCCGCGAAGATGATGGAAGCGGATCTGGAGAATATCCGCCTGACGCTCGCGACCATCTCCGAACAGCGCCTGAGCGAGATCGCCCGGCGGGTCGCCGAGGCGCGGCGCGTCTGGATCATGGGGATGCGCAGCGGTGAGGGTCTTGCCCTCCACGCCGACCACTATCTGAACCTGATCCGCGACGGCGTGCAGATCCTCGATTACGGCGCGGGAGCGCTGTCCCGGTCGGTGGCGGCTGTGGGGCCGGGCGACCTGCTGCTGGTGATCGCGTTCCGACGCCGACCGCGGGTTCTGGTGCGGCTGCTCGAAGAGGCGCGGCAGGCCGGCGCCGAGACGCTGCTCATCACCGACCGCTCCGCCGGGGCGAGCGCCCGGGCGGCGGATATGACCCTGCGCTGCCACACCCAGAGCCCGGCGCCTTTCAACTCTTTCGCTGCGGCGGTGACGCTGATCAACTGCCTGGCCTGGCAGGTGCATGCGGCCATGGGCGCGTCGGCAATCGAACGCTACCGCCGCATCGACGACCTGGTCTCGGAATTCGACGACGTGTCGACTCCGCTTCCGCAGAAGTGACGCGCCGGGCGCCGTTGCCGGCCGACACTCACCCAACGAGATGACTCCGGGAGGGGCGTGCCCAGACACCCTGTCGCGAGCTCACCGCGTTCTGGCGGGCGAGCAGGCTGGCCAGACCGACCGCGGCACCGACCCCTTCGACCACCGGCAGGCCGTGCCGGGCTTCGAGCGTGCGGGCGAACTCGGCCATGCCGGCGCAGCCCAGGACGATGGCCTCGGCGCCCCGTGCGCGGGCGGTCTCGATATGGCCGGAGATGATCTCGGGCGCGCCGGACCGGGGATCGTGCAGGGACAGGACGGGGATGTCGCTGGCCAGCACCGCCCGGCAGCGCGAGGCGAGCCCGTATCGTGCCACGTTGTCGCTAAGCACCGGCACCGAGCGCGATAGCGTCGTGACGATGGCAAAGCTGTGGCCGAGCAGCGAGGCGACATGCATGGCCGCTTCGCCGATGCCCACGACCGGGCGTTCGAGAAAGGCCCGCGCCGCGTCGAGCCCGGTGTCGTCGAAACAGGCAATGACATGAGCGCGCGCGCCCTCGGCCTCGGCGTCGCGCATCCGCGCCAACATGCCCGGCACCGCCAGCGCTCCGTCGAACGGGCCCTCGATGGCCGCCGGGCCCCTGACCGACTGGCCGGCAATGATCTCCACATCCGGCGCGGCGGCAAGCCGGGCGGCAGCGGCGATGCTCTCGGTCATCGCGGCGGTGGTGTTGGGGTTGGTGACGGCGACGCGGATCATGCGGCCCCCCGCGCGGCGAAGGGCAGGGTCGGCACGCCGTCGTTGAGCGTGTCATACGCGATCGGCGCCGCCGTCAGATGCGCATCGGCGATGCCGGTCTGCCAACGGGCGTATGACGCCTCGCCGATACGCGGCGTGGTCCACATGTTCTGCGCGCGGTAGATCTCCACGACACGGACCGAAATGCCGGGGTCGATGTTGGGGAAGGTCTTTGCCAGCATGTCGCGCATCCCGGCCGCGTCACCTTCGTTGACCCGGCGCATGCCGCGCGCCAGGGCACGGGCAAAGCGCGCGGGGCGGGTGTCGTCTGGCGCCAGCCCTTCGGTGTAGTAGACGCTCCAGGGGATATCGCCGCCGTCGATGGCAAAGATCGCGGCCACATGCCCTTTGCCGGCAGCTTCGACGGCCAGCGCGCCGGGCAGGTCGATCAGCAGGTAATCCCCCATGCCGCCCGCAAAGCAGTCTTGCAGAATGCCGGCGTCGAGATCCTGGATGTAGTTCACACGATCGGGCTCGACGCCGTTTTCGCGCAGCATCATCTTGAGGAAGATGCCGACGCTGGCGCCGTTCGATCCCTTCATCAGCACGGTCTTGCCCACCAGCGTCTGCGCGTCAAAGCGCGGGGTGCCCGCCGACCGCCCGACCAGCGCCAGCGGTGCGCGGTTCGACACTTGCGCGAAAGGCACGAGCCGCCGGCCGCGCCCGTGGAACATGGAGGGCACCCAGATGCCGCCGAGCGCGGCTTCGGCATTGCCGTTGCGGATGTGATCGAGCACCAGATCCCACGGGCGCGGCACGACCTCGGACACCGCGAGGCCCTCCTCGGCGAAATAGCCCTCTTGGGCGGCGACATAGTGCGGGAGGTAGTTGAGGCTATGGCCAGTGGCGGAGACGAGAAACCGGTCCACGACGGGTGTCCTTTCCTTGCGGGGTTCGGCGAGTGGGCTCAGAGCGCGCTTGCGGCCTCTGGCGTCGCGGTGGCGGGCAGCGGCGTGACCCGCTGGCCGGTGGGTTTGTCGAACCAGACGGCATCTGCATCGTCGTAGTCGAGAGTACAGGCGGCGCCGAGGCCAAGGGGCGGATGGCCAGGCATCCGCACGAAGACCAGATTTTCGGTGCTGATGCCGCCATACTCGCCGTCGCCCAGCCGGCACCCCAGGATGGTTTCGGCGCCCAGCCGTTCGATCACCGCGACAGTGCCGGGCATGCGGCCGTCGCCCGTGGCGGAAATCGTCATCTTTTCGGGGCGGATGCCAAAGATCGCGCTGTTCGCACGTTCCGGTGTGCCGCCGCAATGTGTCCAGCCGATGCCTTCGGCGCTCAGCTCGTCGCCGACGATCTGCACCGGGATCAGGTTCATCGGGGGGGCACCGACGAAGCGCGCGACAAAGGTATTGGCGGGCGTGTCGTAGATCTCGTCCGGTGTGCCGATCTGCTGGATGATACCGCTGTTCATCACCACGATGCGGGTTGCCATGGTCATCGCCTCGACCTGATCGTGGGTGACGTAGACAAAGGTCTTTTTCACCTTCTGATGCAGGGTGGTGATTTCCGAGCGCATCTGGGTGCGCAGTTTGGCATCGAGATTGGAGAGCGGCTCGTCCAGCAGATAGAGCGATGGATCGCGCACCAGCGACCGTGCCAGCGCCACGCGCTGCCGTTGCCCGCCAGAAAGGCTGCCGGGGCGGCGGTCGAGCAGCGCGGTCAGTTCGAGCTGCTCGGCTATGCGCTCCACCGCCGCTTTCACCTCGGGCTGCTGCATCACCCGCCAGCGCTGGACCATGTTCACCAGCGGAATGTGGTGCCATTTGCGGAACGCCGCCATGACCAGCGGAAAGGCGATGTTGGACCGCACCGTCATGTGCGGATAGAGCGCGTAGCTCTGGAACACAAAGGCCACACCGCGTTCCTTGGGCGACCAGTCATTGGCGCGCTGGCTGTCGAACAGCAGGTCGCCGCCCGAGATATCCGCCAGCCCCGCGATCATGCGCAGCAGCGTGGACTTGCCGCAGCCGGACGGCCCGAGCAGCACCAGGAACTCGCCGTCCTCGACGCTGGCATTGAACCTGCGGATGACGGTGTTGGATCCGAACGTCTTGGAAATACCGTTGAAATCTATCTTTGGCATCTGATCAGCCTTTCACCGCACCAGAGGTCAACCCGGCGACGATCTTGCGTTGGACGAGGAGAAAGAAGGCGACGGCGGGCAGCGAAAAGACGAGCGCTGCGCCCATCACCGCCGAGAGCGGGGTTTCGTACTGGCCGATGAAGCTGGCCAGCCCCACAGAGGTCGGCCACAGCTCGCGGTCCATTAGGAAGGTGGCCGCGAACAGGAATTCGTTCCAGCCGGCAAAGAACGAGATGACGGCGGCGGCGGCCAGGCTGGGGGCGATCAGCGGCAGGATGATGAAGGTGAGGATGCCGACGCGCGGACAATTGTCGATGGTCGCGGATTCCTCGATCTCATAGGGGATCGCATCCATCGCGCTCTTGAGGATGAAAGCGGCCACCGGCAGCGAAAAGCCGACATTGGCGAGCACCAGCCCCCACAGGCTGTTCAGCAGCCCCATGGTGATGAACATCGCATAAAGCGGCACCACCAGCAGCGCTTCGGGGATCACCTGGGTCATGAACATCAGAAAGCCGATCATGCCGCGTCCGTGGAACCGGAAGCGCGACAGGGCGTAGCCGAGGATCGAGCCCATCGTGAGGCTGAGCGCTGTGGTGCCGCCGGCGATCAGCCCGGTGTTGAACAGCCAGCGCAGCAGCGGCAGCTCCACCAGCTCGCGAAACAGCTCTGGCAGATTGCCGAACTGGAGCCAGGGCACCTGCCCGGTGTTGTAGAGCTGGGCGTTCACATTGAGGGCGGTGGAGGCCATCCAATAGATCGGGAAGCCCGCGAAGGTCACCAGAACCACGATCAGAAGGGCGCGCAAGGCGGCGGTCAGCGGGGCGTTTTTCATTTCGACATCACCTTGGCGCGGCGGCGCTCGAACAGGTAGTTGATCAGCGCCACCAGCAGCGCCAGAAGCAGGCCCACCGCGCCATAGGCGCTGGCCAGGCCGAGTTCGTAATCCTCGAAGGCGGTCAGGCGGATCTGCACCACCAGCGTGGAGGTCGAGCCGATGGGGCCGCCGCCGGTCAGCAGATAGATGATTTCGAACCGCCGGATCGACCAGACCGCCACCAGCAGCGAAACCAGCTGCATGGTCGGCATGATGTAGGGCAGGGTGACGTTGCGAAACACGTTCAGCCCGTCGGCGCCGTCGATGCGGCAGGCTTCGCGCACCTCCTCCGGCACCGATTGCAGCGCTGCCAGCATCACAAGCATGACGAAGGGCGCAACCTGCCAGACCGTGACCGCGAGGATCGAGGGCAGGGCCCACTGGATCGAGGTCAGCCACTGGATGCGTCCCAGCCCCAGCCATTCGGTGATCTCGTTCGCCACGCCCGAGGGCCCGTTGAAGATCCAGAGCCAGACCAGCGTGGCGGCGACGTTGGGCACCGCCCAGCCGAACAGCAGGATGGCACGGATGATCGTGCGCCCCTTGAATGGGCGATCCATGGCAAGCGCCGCGACGGTGCCCAGCCCGACACCCAGAACGACCGTCCACAGCGTGTAGAGGATGGTCACGTTGAGCGAGGTATAGAACTGCGGGTCGGTGAGCAGATCGCGGTAGTTTTCCAGGCCGACGAAATCGCCATGGGTGGGGTTCATCAGCCTGGTATCGGTGAGGCTCATCCAGATCTGGCGACCAAGCGGCCAGAACATGAAGACGCCGAGATAGGCGAGCGGAGCCGCGACAAAAGCGTAGGGAACAAGTGCCGCCAGCCGACCGGATCTTGTCCGGTTCTTGCGGCTTGTGGAGGCAAGCCCTGTCGTTTGCACCGTCTGCATTTGTCGCGGTCCTTTCGGGTGTCAGGCCAGGATCAGTTGAAGTCGGCCTTGATTTCGGCTTCGGCCTCGGCCAGCGCGTCTTCTGCGGTCTCGGCCCCCAGCAGGACCTTTTCGACCGCCGTCATGACGATGCGCATGATCGAGGTGGTTTCGACTTCATAGCCCGGGATCAGCGTCGAGCGGGAATTTTGCGCAAGCTCGGCAAAGGCGGGTGCCCAAGGATTGGAGGCAATGAAATCCTCGGTCACCGGAACGTCGGTCGCCAGGGCATCCGGGCCGGACACGTCGCGCAGCGCCTGCTGCGCCTCGTCGCCCAGCATCCAGGCGATGAAGTCCAGCGCCGCTTCGGGATGCTCGGAATGGCGGCTCAGCACGATAAAGAGCTGCTGGTGCGCACCCGGCTCGGGGAATGGCAGCTTGCTCGCGCCCAGATCGGTGGAAGGCATCTCTCCGCCCGAGGATACGTTGAGCGCGCCGCCGGAGCTTTCGATGGCGAAGGCCACCTGCTCTTCCTTGAAGCGGGTTCGCTGTGTGGTCATCGGATCGCCGATCGGCATGATGCCGGCGCTGTAGGCCTTGGCGAAGTTCGTCACCGCGGTGATCGCCTCGGGCGTGTTGATGGTCAGATTGCCGTCTGCATCGACCCAGTTGACGCCGAACCCGTAGGCCCAGTTCTGGAAGTCCATGAACCAGGCGTTGAATTCGTTCATGGAATGCCGCCCGGCGAGGCCGATGGCGCCGGTGGCTTCGGTTGCGGCCTGTGCGGCGGCGATCAGGCTGTCGACATCGGTCGGCACCTCGGCCCCTGCTTTTGCCAGGATCGCGTCGTTGTGGATCAGCGCATAGACCGCGCGCTGCCAGGCAATGCCGAGCCGTTCGCCACCGATAACGCCGTTTTCATTGGTGACATTCAGGTCAATGCCTTCGGCGGCGGCATCGAGCGGCAGCAGAAAGCCGGCATCGGCCATGGTGTAGAGCATGCCTTCCTGCACGATCGCCATATCCGGGCCTTGCCCGGCGCCCATCTCGGTCATCAGCCGGTCGGCATATTCGTTGTAGGGGACGGCCTGTTGCACCATGTCGATCTCGGGATTGACCTCCTCGTATTTTTCGAGGGCGGCCCAGAGGCGCGAGCCGCGCAGCGCGTCGAGCCATTGCGAATTGGCAACGACCAGTTCGGTCCGGTCCTGTGCCAGCGCAGGCGAGCCAAGCGCGCCGGCGATCAGGGCGATGCTGGCCGCTCCGGCCAGAAGAATGCGTCGGTTGAAGGTCATGACAAGGGTCCTCTCGTTGGATGTTTTTTGTCTGAAGCCGGCTCAGGCGGGAACGCGATGAGCCGCAAGGGGAACGTGACGGGAGAGGTTCTCTGCCCCTGTTTCCGTCACGAGATAGCAATCCCCGATGTTCGCCCCTGCCTTCAGCGGGTCGAGCCATTGGGAATGCAATACGAAGGTCATGCCCTCTTCGAGCCGGGCATGGTTGTTGGACTGGATGTTGTAGGGCGGCATCTTCGGCATCGAGACCGAATGCCCGACATTGGGGTTGTGCGGCCCCTTGGTGGCGGGCCAGACATGGTTGACACGGCGGCCCATCGCCTCCCAGTCTGGGTTGGGCACATGCTGCGCTGGCACCTTCAGCGGGGCGCCGTTCTCGCCCGCGCTCCAGTTATACGGCATGGTCCGGCTGTCGGCGTCGGTCAGATAGCCGCGCGCGATATAGGGCTCGAAAGACGCGTTGGCCACGTCAGAAATCAGGGCGCCCGGCCGGACCAGCGCGGCGGCCGTCTCCACGCCCTCGGTGCACATCGCCAGAACCTCTTCCTGCGCGTCGGTGATCCCGCCGACGGCGATCATGCGGGCGATCTGCGCCGTATAGCCGTGGTATTGCACCGCAGAAATGTAGAGATTGATAAGCTCGCCCTCACGCACCACATGGCCGTATGGCTTGCCGCAATGGGTGCCCCAGGGATTGATGCCGATCTGATAGCCGTCGCCGGTTTCTCCGCCGCGCGCCATTTGCGCAAATGTGAAAGCGGCATAGATCTCGTGATCGGTCACGCCGGGGCGGATCACATGATAGGCGGCCTGCATGCCGATGCAGGCAAGCTGTGCGGCAGCCCGTACGACCGCCTGCTCGGCCTTGCTGCGCCGGCGCTGCATGCGGTCGACGATCGCATTGCAGGTTTCGAACCGACTGGCGGGCAAAAGCTGTTGCAGTCCGCCCCAGTAGGGCGCGGAGGTGGCGTCGCCGATCAGGCCGATCTGCGATTTGGCCAGGCCGAGATCGGCGAGATGCCGCGCCGTCGCCTCGACGACCTTGTCGACGCCGCGCCCGGGGCGGTTATAGGTTTCGCGGCCCCATGTGCCGATCTGCCAGATGTCCTCCACCAGAACCGGCTCGCCTGCCGGGGGCAGGACGACCGAACTGGAAAAGATCGTGTAGAGCGCCAGCGGCTTGTCGGTATCGGTGGGGATGACGAGCATGCCTTCGCGTGCCCAGTCGCAGATATAGCGCAGGTAGGAGTTCGAGGTCTTGTAGGATCCGATACTGTCGCTGTGGATCAGAAGCACATCATGGCCAGCGGCGCTGGCCTCCTGACGGATGCGCCGCAAACGGTCTTCGAACTCCGCCTCGGCGAGCGGCGGCACCGGCTCGAAATCGAAATCGGGGACGAACCCGTCCAGCAGGCGCTCCATGCGCGGTAGCGGTTTCGTCGGGGCGTCCAGTCTGGTCATATAGTGCGCTCTGTCTGAATGGCTTGCGCCGGAAGGTCGGCGGTTTCAGTCACAAGAGCGGAGCACCGACGCCTCCGACAAGCGCCTTCGCAGCCGCGGTGATCGGAGTGTCTGAAATTTGGTCGCTGCGGAGCGGGTGCAGTTTTGAGACTTTTCGCACACGACTCTGGGCGCAAAGTCGTCATTTGAAAAATTTGCAATAATATTATGATTTTTAATGATAAAATAGGGAATTCCTGACAGGAGCGCATCGCTATTCGGAAATAATTACGCGAATTTTGGGAAAAAAGTTTCAGGCGGAGAATCTCCGTCCGATGAAACTTTGTGCGACATCTGGATGGGTGGGGCGGCGTGCCGGACTCGAAGCAACGACGCGAGTCAATCAAAAACCGCAGGTCAGGGTTGGATCGCTGGTGTTCGAAAAGGCGTCGGATGCGCAAAGGCGAGTTGCGAATGCACTTTTTCTCAGGAAAATGCGTCATGATTTTCGGTGTCAGAAGAAGCGCATTAATGAAAATCAGTGAGTTGGGCATCCTTTCGGGTTCGGGTGCGACGGATTGCATCCCAGTAATACCTCAAATGGCGTATTTGCCTGAACAATAATCTTCTTTGCTTTCAGCGGCCTGTTTATCCTTACCCAAGGTAACAAGACGCATCGAACAGATGCGCGACACTGATGTACTCGACCAACAAGGAGAGCCCTCATGACATCCGCTTCAAAGTTCCTCCAATTCGCAAGGTGCGCGTCTGTTATGGCGCTTGCCGCGCTGCCGCTCGGCGCGGCGGCGCAGGATGCGCCGGAGCCCGTCACGCTGACGATCGCGAACTCCCAGTGGCTCGATGCGCTGCGGGGGGAAAACCTCTGGAATGCGCTTCTGAAATATCAGGAGGTTGCGCCGCATGTGACGCTTGAGCAGCGCCCCATTCCCTCGTCTGAATTCGCTGCTCGGATCACCACCGAGCTGGCGACAGGGCAGGGTCCGGATCTGGCCATCATGCTCGAACCGGTCTTTTACGCGCTCGCGGATGCGGGGCTGCTGGCGGATCTGACCCCGGTGGTCGATGGCCACGACGATCTGAACATTACCAATGAGAGCGGCATGATCGACGGCCATCAATATGGCATCGCATGGCAGCGCGCGGTTTATGGGCTGATCTACAACAAGGCGCTTCTGGACAAGGCCGGGGCCTCCGTGCCCACCACCGTGGACGAGCTCATAACCTCCGCCAGTATGGTCAAGGAGGCGACCGGTGCGCAGGGCTTTGCCGCGCGTCACCAGATGAACGAGTTCGAAGTCTGGAGCCTGGATTTCCAGAACTGGGCCTTTGGCAACGGCGTGCACTATGTGGACGATGCCGGAAATCTGACCATCGACACGCCCGAGCTGGCGGCGGCCTTCCGCGATTTCAAAAAGGTCTATGACGCGGATGTCATTCCGCGCGGCGACGACATGTCGACCCAGCGCAACCGCTTCAAGTCCGAGCAGATGGGCTTCAGCATCGACAATACCGGCGGCTCGCTCAATATCGCGTCGGGCGGCGCCATGCCCTCCACAGATCTCTATACGGCGCCTTTGCCTTTCGAGCATGTTGGCGCGCACAACCAGCTCTTCATCACCGTATCCGATAGCAGCGAGAACCGCGAGGCGGCGTTCGATTTCCTCGACTGGCTGATCGGCCCCGACGGTCAGGTGGCGCTGCGTGCGGTGTCCGGTCCGGACGCGCTGGCGACGGATGTGCCCATGCTGCCGGAATTCGCGGCGCAGCACCCTTGGGCAGAGGAAATGGTCGAGCTGGCCAAGACCTCGCGCAGCCCGCTCATTCCCGGCTATGAGACCCGGACCAATTCGATCATGCGGTTCGTCATGACGGCGCTCGAAGAGGTGCTGGTCGCCGATGCCGATCCCGAAACCGTGCTTGCGCAGGCGCAGGAACGTATCGACCGCGAATTTTGAGGATCGGAATGACCAGTACCTATCTCCCCGAACTCCGGCGCGCTACGCGCCGGACATCGGGCGCGCCCGGCGCGCGCCCGGCACAGCCCTGGCCGGGGGAGGCCAGATGCGCCGTCGCGATCACCGTCGACATGGATGGCGACGGCAACGAGGCCGGTATCGGAGAGGCGCCGCTCGGCATCCACTCCATGGGGCGCTACGCTGCGCGCCGCGGCGTGCCGCGCTTCCTCGACATGTTCCAGCGCCACGGCATCCCGGCGACCTTCTTCATCCCCGGGTATGACTGCAAGCAATCCCCAGACCTGATCCGCCGCATCGCCGCCGAGGGGCACGAGGTGGGCTCGCATGGCTATATGCACGAGGGGTTCATGATGAGTGACGAGGAAGAGGAGCGCAGGCTCCGCCTGACTCACGATCTCATCTCCGACGCCATCGGCAAGGCGCCGCGCGGCTGGCGGTCGCCCTACGGGCAGAAGACCCGCCACACGATGAAGGTGCTGAAATCGATGGGCTATATCTACGATTCCAGCGACAAGGACACCGATACGCCCTATCTCTTTGCTCCACACGACGCGCCCGGGGCGATGGTCGAGATACCCAACAACACGCCCATTCTCAGCGATACCTCCTGGTATCAGGACGCGCGCACGGCGCCTTCGGATGTCGAGCGCGAATGGTGCGCAGAGTTCGACAGCGTCTATGGCGGCCACGGCTTCTTCATTCTGACCTTCCATCCGCGCCCGGGTTTCGGCTCGGGAATGCCGGCGCGGGCGAATGTGATCGACCGCCTGTTGCAGCATATCAAGAGCCACGCGGATGTCGCGTTCGTCACGCTGGAACAGGTGGCGGAACACGTCCTCGCGGGGGCCGAGGCATTCGAGGAGCTGGCAATTTGACCGTCGCCTTTCATGACACGGGTTTTCCGGCCTGTCCGGCCTTTCTCGGGGTGACGCTCGAAGTCACCGCGCGGGATGGCAAGGCGGCGATAGAGCAGGGCTTTCTCGGACGGCACTCGCATGGCCGCTACGCCTTGCGTGAAGGTCTTTGGAACCTGCTCGAGGTGTTCCGGGCCGAAGACGTGAAGGCCACGTTTTTCACCGACCCCGACGATGCGCTGCGCTACCCGGAGATGCCCGAGGCGATCGTCGAGGCCGGTCACGAGCTTGCGCTGCTCGCGCCCGCTGGTCTTTGCGACCCACGCCATCCCGAGCGGCTGGCCCGCCTGGAAGAACAGCTCGACCGTCTGCGCGAGGTGACCGGCGCGCCGGTCACCGGTTGGCGGGCTGCCGATGGCCGGTTGAGCGATGCGCTGATGCAGCGCCTGCCAAGGCTCGGTTTTACCTATGACAGCAGCTTTTACGACGATGACCGCCCCTATGTCTTCGACGCCGGAGGCGGTGCGGTGCTGGCCGAGCTGCCGGTATTCGAGTTCCTGACCGACACGGTCCTGCACGGTGCCAAGCACCCGCTGGCGCTTGTCGAGAGGATCTGGGGCGAGGAGCTGAACGCGCTGCACGAGGCCGGCGGCTATCTGCCGCTGTCGCTGTCCTGCCGCGCTGATTTCGGATCGGGGCGGATGTCGCGGGCGAGGGCGGTCGGCGCATGGGTCGCAAAGGCGCGGCGCAAGCCCGGTGTCGGGTTCCGCACCGCCGCCGAGATCGCGGCGGCGGCGGTCGAGACCTGTGTTCCCGAGCCGATCCCGGCCATTGTCGACTGAGCGAGACCAGGACGGAGCCGGCAGGCGCGTGTCGCGCGCCGCGCGCCTGCCGGCCTTGACCTCGCCGGGGTTGGAAAAATACCCTCCGGTTCCGGACATCTTCGCGGCGCAAGGACGAACGCTCTGGAAACGCGCATATTTCAAGCCTGGGAAGAGCTTTCGGTCGCCGAGAAACGGCTGGCGCGGGTGTTTCTGACCTATCAGGCCGATATGGGCCATCTCCGCAAGGAAGCGCTGATCCGGCTGGCCGATGTCTCCAGATCCACCGCCGACCGGCTGGTCCGGCGCCTCGGCTATCGCAACTACCGCGAGCTTCAGCAATCCGTCCGCAACGATTTTTCCTGGGGCGCGCCGCAGGTGCCCGAGGGCGCGGTGGCGCCGAACTGGAGCGATGTGATCGAGGCGGACCGCTTCAATATCACCGAGACCTTCTCGACCATCGACCCCGCCGAGATCGAAGCGCTGTGCGAGCGCGTCGCCTCGGCTCCAAAGGTCTGGGTCATGGGGCTGCGCGCCAGCGTCGGGCTGGCGGAGATCGCGACGCATTATCTCGGGCAGGTGCGGCGCGGCGTGCATGGTATCTCAGGCGACAGCGCGACCTGGTCGCGGGATCTGGCGTTGCTCGATCCCGGCGATGTGCTGCTGATCTTTGCCTTTCGCCGGCGCCCGACGGTCTTGCCCAGACTGATCACGGAGGCGCGCCGGCTTGGCGCGACCACCGTTCTGATCACCGATATCAGCGCGGGCGCCAGCGCGCGCGTGGCCGATCACGCCCTGCGGTGCAGCGGACAATCGCCGTCGCCGCTGATCTCATTCTCCGCCGCGATCACCATTGTCAACGTTCTGACCCTGGGTGTCGCGCAGCGGCTCGGTGAGGCCAGCCGCAAACATATGGACGATGTGAACAAACTCGTGCGTTCGGTCGAGGCGGTGTCTTCGCCCTATCAGCGGCCCCGCGACGGGACCGCCGACTGATCGCGCAGGAAGCGCTCACTTTTCCGTCTGTCCCGTGGCATGGCTGAGGGGGCGACGTGGCTCGGCCCCGCGCAGCAGGCTGGCATAGACGAGCGCAAAGATTGCCACGCCGGCGACATCCGTCCAGATCGCGCTGGGAAACAGCCCGGCGGGCAATAGCGCCAGCAGCCCCCCGAGACCCAGCAGGCCACGCCAAAGGCCGCTCACCCTTCGGTGCAGGAACCCTACCATCGCCGCAGTGACCATCAGGATGCCGAGGATCGCCGAGCCGAGCGCCCAAAGAATATGCAGCCAGTCCCCCTCGAGGATCAAGGACGGCGCGAAGATGAAGAGGAACGGCACGATATAGGCGGGCCAGGCCAGTTTCATCGCGGCGAGGCTTGTGTCCCATGGGCTCGATTGCGCGATATTGGCGCCGGCAAAGGCGGCGAGTGCGACAGGCGGCGTGACCATCGAGAGCAGGCCGAAATAGAGCACGAAGAGATGCGCGGCCACGACCGGCACGCCGACCTCGACCAGCGCCGGCGCCACCAGCGTGGCCAGCAGCACATAGACCCCGACGGTCGGCATTCCCATGCCCAGCACGATGCTGATGAGCGCGGTGATCAGAGCGAGCAGGAAAACCGACCCGCCGCTGGCATTGATGATGTGCAGGGTCAGGTTGAAGGCCAGGCCGGAGATATTGAGCACCCCGATAATGAGCCCGGCCGCGGCGCAGACGATGACCAGTCCGGAGGCGGCAATTCCGGCCTCGCCCAGCACGCTCCAGCTTTCGCGCAAGGCGATGCGCCGGCCTTTGTAGCCAAAGGCGAGGCTGACCGCGAAGAGCGTCACGATGGCCCAGATCGCCGCCCGCTCCGGCCGCATGTTCAGCTCGAAAAGGCCGTAGAAGAGCACGGCGAACGGCAGCAGGAAATGCCAGCCCTCGCGCAGGGTTCCGAGCGCAGAGGGCAGATCCTCATGTGGGATCGCCGTGACCCCCGCCTTGCCGGCGTTCAGGTCGACATTGATGAAAATCGCCAGGTAATAGAGCGCCGCCGATGGCAGCGCGGCGAGCATGACGACCGCATAATCCACTCCGATGAAATCCGCCATGATGAAGGCGGCGGCGCCCATCACCGGCGGCACGAGCTGGCCGCCGGTGGAGGCGACGGCCTCGACCGCTCCGGCATAGGTGCCGCTGAAGCCCGCCCGTTTCATCATCGGGATGGTGACCACGCCGGTGCCCACCACATTGCCGACTGCGCTGCCGGAGATCGAGCCGAAGAGGCCGGAGGCCGCGACGGCGACCTTGGCCGGCCCGCCCCGGAAGCGCCCCATGCCGGCGAGAGCGATATCGTTGAAGAAATCGGCGGCGCCGCAGCGCGCCAGAAGTTGTCCGAAGAGCAGATAGGGGATCACGATCACGACGCCGACCTTCAACGCCGTGCCCAGCATGCCGTTGGCGTCGATGGCCAGATAGGTGACGAGCTCGGCGGCGCTGCTCGGGCGGCTGCGCAGCTCGCCGGGCAGCAGGTGGCCGAAGAGGCCGTAGCCCAGGAAGAGCAGCACGACCACCAGAATGCCCATGCCGACGCTGCGCCGCAGGGACAGCATGAGTGCGCCGAAGAGCACCCCAGAGAGCGCGATCAGCCAGGGCGGCATGAACGGTGCGTCCATGGAAATCTCGGGGTAGAAAAGCCCGACATAGAAGCCCACCCCAAGGGTCAGAGCGGCGCAGAACAGCATGAGCCCACGCAGCAGCGGGCCTTTCTCGCCCTCGATATGGATCTGCAAAAACCCTCTGGCGAGGGCGATCGACAGCACCGTCACGAGAAGCTGCGCGTCATAGACAGAGAGGCCGAGCTGGCGCTGAAGATTGGCCGCATAGGCCACCGGCAGGGCGACCAGCAGGATATTCAGCGTCAGCGCCAGCAGCGTGGCCCATGACGCGCGTGGCGTCATGGGAGCGTTATGATCGGCGGATCCCATCTGCGTCAGTCCATCAATCCGACGGATTTGTAGTAGGCGACGGCGGCCGGATGGTAGGGCAGCCCGCCGAAGTCCGGCGCCATCGTGTCGACCGCGAACTCGGAAAAGGTCGAGCGGATGGCGCGGACACCGTCGGGATCGTCATGCAGCGCGCCGAGGATCTTTGCGACCACCTCGTCGGACACATGCGCGCCGGCCACCAGCACATAGTCATAGCCCATCATCGGCGTCGGCTCCGCCACGCCCACGGCGGTTGGGCCGGGCTCCACGGTCTTGATGTATCCGGTCGGCAGAACGCCCTGCATCGCGGCTTCCGCCTCCGGCGTGTCGTCGAGCGCGAGCCAGCGGATACCGACCGCGGCGTCGGCCTCGCGGGTCTTGCCGCCCTGAAGTGCAAAGAAGGCCACGTCAGCCGCACCGGCGATGAACTCGTCCACGCCATTGGGCACCGAAGGCACCATGACCGGCTCCATCTCGTCGATGGACAGCCCGGCGGCGGCCAGCATGCCCTCGACCTGCGTGACAAGGTTCGGCTGCGCCGAATAGCCGTAGGTGATGGTCTTGCCCGCGATGTCGGAGACCTTGGTATAAGGCGAATCCGCCCGCACCATGAACCCAACGACCGAGGGGCTGAGCGAGGCGAGAACGCGCAGCTGCGACAGCTGCCGGCCTTTGAACGCGCCCTTGCCGCCGGCGGCTTCCTCGAATTCCGGGCTCGGCACCAGCTGAAGGTCGAGCCGCCCGGCGTCGATCAATGGCATGGATTGCCCTGAGCCGCCATAAGACTGGACACGCAGGTCCATGCCCGCCTCTTCGGTCAGAAAGCTGGCGAGCCCGGCATTGCTGGCATAGTTCTGCGAGCCCTGACGGCCCGCACCGATGCCGAGCGACTGCGCGGCGGCGATGTCGCCGAACGCAATCGCGGCGGTGACGCAAAGCATGGACAGTTTGAAGATTTTCATTTTCCCCTCCCTTGGTTGAAAATCGCTCGCGCGCGCCTCTGGTTCTTTCGGCGCGCGCAAGGCGGTCACAGGCCGGAATATCCGGCGCGCGCGACCCAGTAGTCCCAGGCCCGTGCCAGCGGCATCTTGCCCAGAAGCATGGCGCTGGTCTTTTCGATCTCGCCATCGGTCAGCGGAACCGGCTCGCCGATCTGGAGCGCCTGCTGTACCAGCTCGGCATTGTCCCGCAGACCCATCGAGATCATGCAGACCGACTTGATGTCGGGGGCGACGCAGATGCAGCCATGCCCGCGCAGCAGCGCGACGCTGTTCTGACCCAGCGTCCGCGCCAGCGAATGGCCCATCTCCATGCTGTCGACCAGCATATTGGTATCGCCGAACTCATCCTGGCTTTCCCAGATCGGCACCTCCTTGCCGATGACCGAGGACATGTGAAAGATCGGCCGCAGCGAGATATTGTTCATGGTGAACGGGATGATCGAGCGCGCATGGTGATGCGTCACCGCGTTCACATCCGGGCGGTCCTTATAGAGCGCGCCATGAATGTGCCGCTCGCTATAGGGCCAGCGGTGATCCTTGCTCAGCAGCTCGCCTTCGAGCGTGAACTCCATGATATCGTCGCGTGTCACGTTGCCCGGGCTGCGCGAGCGCGAGAGCAGATAGCGGTCGCGGTGAACCGGGTGGCGCACGCTGACATGACCGAAATTGTCGATCACGCCTTCATGGTCGAGAATCCGGTTGGCAACCACCAGTTCGGCAATGGCGGCATCGACCAGCTGGGTCTGGTCGGGCGGGAGCATGTCTTCGGGCATCGAGGCCTCCTCTTTCGTTCCGTGGGCGAAAGCTAGCAACCCTGAAGAAAACCGAATAATATATATCTTATCAGCGTAACATAGCTTATGAGATATGATATGCGCTCCGCGGTTTCACAGCTTTCCCTGCACAAGCTCGAAGTGTTCTGCATGGTTGCAGAGCTTGAATCGGTGTCGCGGGCGGCAGAGCGGCTTGGCATCGCGCAGCCGGTGGTGTCGGCGCATCTCAAGGCGATGTCGGAAAAGCTGGGCACCCCGCTGACGCAGCGAAACGGTCGCCGAATAGTCCTGACCGACGAGGGGCGCCGGGTGCTGAAATGGGCGCAGGAAATCACCGTCCGGACGCTGGAGCTGGAACGCGAGCTGATGGAAAGCAAGAGCGGGCTGCGCGGTGCGGCAAGTGTCGGCGCCTCGATGACGATCGGTTCGTTCATCCTGCCAGCCATGATCTCGGATTTCCGCAGACGGCATCCGAACGCGCAGATCTCGGTCCGGGTGGCGCCGCCGTCCTCGGTCACGGATGCGGTGCATAGCGGCGGCTGCGATTTCGCCTTCACCATACTCGATCCGCGCCAGGAACTCGCGGGGTTGCAGATCGAGCAGGTCCGCGACGAACGGCTGATGCTGGTGGCGTCTGACAGGTCCGGGTCGGTTGCCCCCCGGATCGCACCGGCCGAACTTTCGAAACACTGGTTCGTAACCGCCCAGACCGGCACGCCGCGCCGCGAGCTGGAAGAGGCGGCGCTGCGGCGGCATGGAGTGTCGACGCGCCGGATCGCGATGGAATTCGGTCATGCGGAGGCGATCAAGCAGGCAGTGCGCGCCGGGGCCGGCATGGCATTTCTGTTCGAAAGCTCGGTGCGCGACGAACTGGCCTCGGGTGTCCTGCGCGAGATCGAGACGCTGGGCATGCGCCTTGCCGTGCCCGCCTATCTGGTGCGCCGCGAGGGCAAGCGTCTCAACCAGTATCAGACCCGCCTCATGAAGGATCTGACGGCCGCGATGCGCGGCAGCGCCGCGGGCTGAGACTGGGCGGGGCCGGACGGCTCGTTTTGCCGATTCTCTGCCGCTTGTAACGGGTCGCTCGATGCGGTGCGCGCTGCGTGGCAGGGGCCGCCGACCACAGGTCGCCTTGCCAAGCCGACAGCGCTGCGTGCCTGAGTTCGCACCGCTCCGCGCTCGCGCCGGCGCCTGACACTCGAGTGGAGATCCGTTTGAAACCCTGCGGTTGCCCGGAAAGTCTATCGATGGGCCGGCGACGAGCGGGAGACGCTTTGCGGCGACTGTCGCGCGGCGGTCAGGGCAGCCAATGCGGCATGATCACATTGGATCTTGCTTGTGTTGCCGGACAGGAGTATCCCCCGCAGCGGGACACCCCTCCCAACGAGGGACAGGCGTTGTCCCGGATTCTTCCATATATTTCATGAGCTTGGTTCCTCGTTGTCGGGGCGCTGTGTCGCTGATGTGTCAAACAGCGTGTCGGTGACGGTCTTGTCCTCGATCGCGTGGGCGTATGTGCGCAGCACCGTGGTGGCATCCTTCCAGCCGCCACGCTCGGCCACGGTCTTCACGTCATAGCCGTTCCGCAGCATCGAGGTGGCGAAGCCATGTCGGCAGCAATGGGGCGTCAGCCGCTCGATCCCGGCGCGGGCGGCGACGTTGTTCCAGGGGCCCCGAACGCTGCCGCGACCGGCATAGCCAAAGACGCTGTCATCCGGCCTGCGGTTCGAGGGGATGCTCTCCAGCGCCCGGACGAGGTCCGGCTGAAGGTGGGCAATCCGGCTCCAGGGCCGCGGCTTTTGCAACTGGATCTTCGCAGTTGATCCGGCGAGGTCGACATCCCGCCACTGAAGACGGCAGGCTTCCCCGACCCGCGCGGCGGTGCCATACATGAACAAGCAGATGGCTGCGAGGTGCGGCAACCCGTCCTGCTCTGCCTGACGGGCGAAGGCGCGCACCCAAGTCAGGGTGGCTGGCGTCTTGATCGCAGGGTCTTCGCTGTAGCGCTTCACGGAGAGCCGCTGGCACCAGCCAAGCTCGGCCGCGTGATTGATTGCGGCCTGCGTCGGCTTGATCACCTGGCGGTTCCAGGTCGGCTCTGCCGCATGCGGATAGATCTTCCGCGCGGCTTGGCGGATCGTTTCGGCGCGGACTTCGTCGACGGGCATATCCTTCCAGAAGTCCGCAAGGCGCAGCAGGAACCGTTCCGGCTTTTCGGCGTCCAGATATGCGGTGAAGACCTGTGCCATCGTCAGCCCTGCGCCCGGCCCGTCGAACTTCCGGTCCCATGCCTTGGCTTCCGTTTCTGCCTTGATCCGCTCGGCGATGTTCCGGTCAGACGTGCCCGTAGAGCCGCGTAATCGCCTGCCGGAAACCGTTCCTCGGAAGTGCCAGACGTCACCGCGCCGGTAGAGTGTGAGGGGCATTGGATCGCCTCCATGAATGAGCGAACATGGTGCGGAAACATGACCTTGCGACGCCCCAGCTTCGCGTAGGCCCCCAGCTCTGCCACCTTCTCGTTTACCGTCCGGGCCGACATGCCGAGGTGTTCGGCAAGGTCGGTCGGGGTGGTGTACTCGGGATGCAGGCGGGACGTGGGCATCTGGTCCTCCGCAAGATGGCGTCAGTGCGCCGCGCGTGTCGCCGACGGGTTGCGGCGATAACCGGGGGCGCGACGCGCGGCCTCGGATTTCAGGATCACCTCGACGTGCGATGGCAGCAGGAACATCGCCTGCCCCATGGCGTAGAAGGCGCCGTACTGCCGCGCCTTCTGCCGCAGCGTTCTTGCAGACAGGTGGATGCCCTGCTCTGCCATGAGTTGGCACCAGCCTTCGGGTGTCCGCCCTCCTTCAACAATTCGGTCCATCATGCGCTCCTTTCTGCATGTCCCAGCAGTACCTGCCTCCGGTGGTCTGAGGCAATTAAATGAGATATAATGGGATCACATTGGAAGTTTTGCGCCATATATTGCGCATATCGGTAGTTGGGAGTGTAAGGAATGGCGAAGTACAGGTTCGGCCCACGGCCCGAGAACGACGACGAAGCATCCGAGGCGATGGAGCGCGAGCTGTTCCGGGAGGAGTGTGAACGGCGAAGAGACATTTGCCAGCCCCACATCCGCCTGAAAGCGCTGCGCAAGTCTTACAAGCTGTCGCAGGAAGAGATGGCAGAGGTGCTGCAGGTCAGCCGCCGGACCCTCCAGGACTTCGAGCGCGGCAAGCGCGCGATCCCCTCAGACGCAGTGGCGAGGCTCTATGGTCGCTTCAACTGCGACCTGCACGCCCTTTTTGTCGGCCAGCCCTATCCGATCAGCCGGGAAGACCGCGCGAGCTTCGTGAAGGCGGGGCTGGATGCGGTCTTCGAGCTTATGCGAAAGTTCCCCGACATGTCGGCCGAGGACGTCAGGCACTACGCCACGCTGACGGCAGAGCTGACCGATCCAGGTGAGGATCCTGAGCTCGGTTGGCTGCTCGAAATGGTCGGCCGTAGGCGGGCCGAGGCGGAGGGCCTTCTCTGAGTTGGTGCTGGGCACGGACCAATTGGTAGATATGGCCGCCTCTGGCAGTCTTCTGCGCGCAGCCTGACACTCTCGGCCCAGAGCGGACGTTCGTGCATCCTGAGAATGCCGCAGTGCAGCAGATGGATCGAAACCTGTCCGATTCATTCGCTTTGCAGTGCGATTTACAAACAGAGCAGGGATAGTGCCAGCCTATCCGAAGACCGCAGCACCTTCCGACCATATCCGTAGAGAAGCACCCGTCAGGCATAGTGTTCCGAAGCCAAGCATCGCCAATGTGGCGATAAGCTCGACCTGTCGAGCGCGACGAGTCTCCATGCAGTCGGGAAGATCGCAGAGCAGCCGGTCAATCGTTGCTGCTCGCCAAGCGACAAAAGCGCCGATTGTGGTGAACACTGTGACCATGATGTCGTTGATTGCGGACAGGCTCGGATTTCTGAAAATTGCGCCGACCAGGGGCACTGCGGCAAGCCCTACCCAGGACAAGCCCGCGATATAGTCGACCAGTCTATTCACCGAGTAACACTGTCATGGGAAGTGTCACGCGATCGGTTCCGGAGGTCACGATGACATCTGCATCACCCATTTCGGTCGCGAACTCGGCTGCGCCGTCGCTGCCGCTGACCACGACGGAGGCTCCGCTGAATTCGAGGAGGAGACGCCGGTTGTCTGGCAGATAGATCAGCATCGCCCCGGACCCGTCGTTTTCACGCGCCAGGCCGAAGTCGCAGGGCGCGGCAGGACCGTCCAGGGTGCCACAATCCACACGGCCGATTTGATCGAACAGTTCAGCGCCCGCGCGACGAATGGCAGACGCGGGCGATAGAAACTCCGCCGCAGCCCAGCCTTCGATCCCCGACGCATCGATGAAGCTGATCTGGCACCACGTTCGGTCGCCACCCTCTTCGCATCCCTCGTTGCGAAGGATGATGCCAAGCGGGGCATGTGCGACCACGCCGGCAGAGGTCGTGGCCCCGCTGCGGATGTTCAACGTGGCATCGACCCCGGACACGATCACATAGGCCGCCGATGACATCTCTGGCTGAGGGAGCCCGGGGACAAGGCGCGCGGTCACGCCGTTGCCGACAAGCGTCAGGCTGTCGTCAAAGGGATCGACCTGCATCTGGACGTCGCCCTGCAACAGGGTCGTCAGGCGGCTCTCCTGCGCAGACAACGCTGCGCCCAGACACGCGCGACGGGTCATGGCCAACGCGGGAGAGAGCTGCAAGACCCCGGCTGCCACGTCGGCCTGGCCCGTGAAGCCGTTGCACCCGGTCGAGCCGGAGATACCCCCGTCGGCGAACGTGACCGTGGGCGCGCCGATCGTTGCCGCGCCGTCGACTCTCGCAATGGTCCAGTCCGACGCTGCGGCAGGCGCGGTCATGCAGGCAAGGGCGAGAGCGAACAGGCGCATGAAGTCATTCCTCTCAGGACATGATGACGAAATCGCGCCCGGATCGCCGGTCCGGATGCAGGGGAAGATCGGTGAAGACGAAGATCATACCGGGATGGCTGTGGCTGGCGATCACCTCCGCGAACGCCTTCTCCGTGCCCACGCGGGTCAGGTCATGGTCAGCCTGTTCGGCAGAGCCATCATAGGTCAGCGCCTGCCACCGCATGCCACGCGACCCGTCGTCGGGCCCGTGCAGCACGTAGACATGCGGGCCAAGCGGCTTGCCATCCCAGGTGAGCGGACCTTCGGCGACCTGTCGGTCGTTCTCGAGGATAATGATGCGTTCATCGTGGGAGGACGCCACGATCGAGGTAATCGGATAGGTCCCTTCCATGTTCCAGTCCGACGGGTGCTGGCGCGGGGTCAGCGTCTCGAGAACCTTCTCGAACTCGGTCTCTTCGTAATTCCCGAGGATGAACCCTGGGTGGACAACGCTGTCCGGCGCCGAACCGCTGGCCGCTATGATGACCGGCGTCCCCAGATGCGTGACCTCGAAGAGCAGCGCAGAGAATTTCAGCGGCAGCCGGACACAACCGTGGCTGGCCGGATATCCGGGCAGGTTCCCGGCGTGCAGAGCGATCCCGCCCCATGTCAGCCGGTTCATGTTCGGCATCGGCGCGTTGTTGTAGGTCGATGACCGGTGATCGCGGTCCTTCTGAAGCACGACGAAAACACCGGTCGGGGTTTCGTGCCCGGGCTTTCCGCTCGAACAGGTCGACACCGCGATGCGCACACCGTTTCGATAGACATGGACCCGCTGCTCATCGAGTGAGACGACAACCGACACTGGCCCGTCCGGCTGCCTCTCGGGGTGCCAGGTGAATTCGCCGGGCTGGAGAGCGTTCACTTCCTTGAAGACATGCTGACCAGCCAGCGGCCCCGCAAGAAAGGCCAGCCCGGCCGCCCCGGCCAGGGCCGCGAGCTCCCGTCGTCGCAGTTTCCGATCCTGACCCATGCGGCACCTCCTCGAACATGCTGGCGCCTGGAAAGGATATGGCACAGCGCGTCACCTGCAAAGTGTGGGATGGCGCGGGCAGATGCTGTTCAGCAAGCGACTGGATAGAAACGCTCAGATGCGGCGCGGAAAAGCGCAGACAAATCAGCAGCTACCCGGTAAGCTTTCTCATAGGTTGACGCCGGATGCGCCCAAACATGTTAAGCTACCACTCAAGACATTGGAAAGAAAATGCCCGCGGTCGCGCCGACTTCGGGTCACTGCTTTTCAGTGCTCCAGATCATTTCGATATGTCGAATGGCCCCGACAGGAAGCTGTCGATACATTCGGCGGCCTTTCCCGATATCGGGACCAGCCTGCTTGGCGTCACGTCATCTGGCCATGAAATCGACCTCGCCGATGACAAATACCTGACGGTCATGATCCCGACGCGGGGACGGACGCATGTTCACATGGACCGCCGGAAATCCGTGATCGAGGAAGGGGCTGCACTAGCGCTTGGCCCATCAGAGCGCTGGACACGCGTGGAAAAAGGCAACCGCCGGGATTTCCGCGCCAACCTTGTCAAGATTTCGCTCGATGCCGCCCCGGTCCGCCATATCCTGCCCGTGGTTGCGGGTGATCCGGTCCTGCCGATCGCGCCCAACGCCCTCGCCGGGTTCAAGGCGCTGATGGACTACCTGTTCAGAGACCTCGCGTCCCCGATGCCGACGCTGATCCACCGCCCGGCATCGGACCTGTTCGCGGCGCTCGTTCTTGAGCATATCCGCATGTTGTTCCTCACGGGCATGGACGAGATCATCGACGACACTCCACGGCACGCGCTTGTGGGCCGTGCCGAGGACTACATGGTGGCCCATCTTGGCGAGCCCCTCACTGTGCCGATCATGGCCGAGGCGCTCGGTGTATCCGTTCGCCAGCTTCAGGATGCCTTTCGGCAGTCGGTCGGACAATCGCCCTGGGAACGGCTGACGGCGCATCGTCTGGACAGGGCCCGACGGCGTCTGCTCGCCGGAGGCGGCCCTTCGGTGACCGCGATCGCCTTTGACTGCGGGTTCTCTCATCTGGGTCGGTTTGCGCAGACCTATCGCGCGGCCTTCGGAGAGGCGCCCTCAACCACGTTTCGCAGGGCGCGCGCGCATTCAAACGCAATTCGGACAGACGCCACGCAGAGCGGATAGCCCGGCCCTGCTGCAACAGCGTAGCGTCCATGCAGCGTCACGGATCACGGAATGCGTTGAGTCGGATGGCGCGTGCGAAGGTTGAGGTAGAATGGTCCGATCACCTGAAAACGCTGCTGCGGGGCGCGAGATGTTCCGGTTCGAACGGGCGGGTAGCGATCTGCCGTTCTATCGTGGCGCCCCGGTTTCCATTTCCGCCGCAGGCTGGCTCATGGTGCTCGCGTCAGTCGCAATTGCGTTCCTAGCGCTCAACATGACGCAACCGATATTTCCGACGGGTCCGGGCACGTTCATCCCGGCGCTGCTGTTTCTGCTGATCCCTCTTGCCACGCTGGTCATCGTCGCGGGCCGACATGCACCGCTGGCGCTGTTCCGACCCGTCAGGCGGAGAGACGCCAAGATCATCGTCGGGTTCTTCCTGCTGAACGCGGTCGTGACGGTCGCGCTCGGGCTGCTGGTGACCAGTCTTCTTCACACGGCGGCCAATCCGGCAGGCGACAGGGCGGCGTCGGCATCGGGGCTGGACCGGGTGCTGTTCTTCGGCTGGACCGCCATCCAGCTGGTCGGGGAAGAGGTCTTCACGATCCTGCCCTTCCTTGCCGTCCTGACGTTCCTTGACCGCAGCCTGCCAAGGAAAACCGCGATTGCGCTGGCGGCCCTTGGCGCCGCGGTGATCTTTGCGCTGATCCACCTTCCCACCTACCAATGGAACGTTCCCCAGGCGCTGATCGGCCTTGTCCCCATCCGGATCATCCTGCTGATGCCCTATCTCATCACCCGCAACATCTGGGCCTCGGCGGGCACGCACATCCTGAACGACTGGACGATCTTCGGGCTGTCGATGGTCGGCGGGGCTCCTGAATGACGCAGGTTTCCCGGTTTTCAAAGAAAGGTCGCCCGATGCACAAGCTCATGCTTACCGTCCTCATCCTGGGGTCCACCCTGCCACTGGCAGCCCGCGCGCAGGACGAACCGGCCTTCGATTGCACCAGGGCCGAAAGCTCGGCCGAGAAACTGGTCTGTGACGACGCGGCGCTCGGGGCGTTGGACCGGCGGCTTGCGGACCGGTTCGGCGCCGCGCTGGCCGTCACCAGGGGGCTGGATGCCGGGGCGCAGGAGGCCGAGGACACGTTGCGGGCCACGCAGCGCGGCTGGATCAAGGGCCGGGACGAATGCTGGAAAGAGCCCGACCTGCGCGCCTGCGTCGAGACGGAGTATCTGCGACGCGAGGCCGAACTGACCGCTCGGTGGATGCTGGAAGACCCGTCGGACATCCGCGAGCTGATGTGCGGCGACGGGGCGCGGTCACTGACGGTCTATGAATTCGCGACCGAATTGCCCGGCATCCGTGTCGAAGAGGGAGACGGCGTCCATGTCGGCGCGCTCATGTCGGCGGATATGCCCGGCGCCTACTACGTCGTCCAATGGGGCAGCGTGTCGCTTGGGGACGGGCCACAGATCGAGGACGTCTACGGAGAGCAAACATCCTGTCGTTTCGCAGGCTGACAGCCACCTTTTTGTCGAGAGGAGACACCGGAATGCCCAGATTTCTGCGGTTCATGAGAACCGCTACCACAGCGATGACCCTGACCCTCGCATCTTTCGTGTCGCTGCCGGATGCTGCCCTCGCACAGATGGGGCCGGACTACTGGCAAGTCACGGGCGTGGCGTCGAACGACACGCTGAACATCCGCTCCGGACCTGGCACATCGAACCGGGTGGTCGCACGGGCACCGAACGGCGCGGTGTTCCGCAACCTTGGCTGCCGGGGCGAAGGGACCGCCCGCTGGTGTCACCTCGAGACGCCGAACGGTCAAATCTCAGGGTGGGCGGCAGGGCGGTATCTGCGCGAAAGCGGTGCGCCGACCGGCGGCACCATTGCGGGGCGGCCAGACGTGCCGGAATTGCACGCGCGCAGTTCGGGCGAGATCGAGGTGCGCTTTGCCAGTGGCTGCACGGCGCTGTTCAATCCCATCGGCCGCGTGATCACCGCGGGAAGTTCGTGTTCCCGCGCGCAACGGTCGGCAGCGGACCAGGCCGTGGCAAGCTATCTGCGCGAAAACAGCCCCGGTGCGGACCACAGCGGCGGTGCGTCCACCACCGACGTCAACGTCTCGGGGTCCGGCACGATCTACGGCGGCGCATCGCTGAACGGCAGGATCTTCGGGCACAAGGAAGGCGCCTATGCGCTGACCGTGTCCGGTGACGGGCTGACTTGCACTGGGCTCCTGCGGCACGCTCCCGGCACGGTCGGAAGCGAAAGCACGAACGTTCACTGCGTCGGCGGCGCACACGGACTGGCCGTTCTTGTCCGCAATCGCAGCGGCAATGGCAGCACCCTGACCATTACGCTGACCAACGGCACCGGTGGGTATGTGCTCTTCTGAACGTCACGGATGTCACACCCTCGTCCCGGGTGCTCCGGGGTGACATCCGCACGTCCGGCCCGGCGCCGCGCGTCCCGTGGCGCCGGGCCATCGACCACCCTGCAAGCCCTGACCCGAAAGGCGCATCATGTCCCCCGATCAGATCATCCTGACCCTCATCGCCCTGATGACATCGGCAACGGACCCGGCGTTCGATCGACTGAAACAGGGGGGCCATGACGACAGGTATCCCGTGACGGTGGAGACCTGCCCGCGACCGCTCGGCGTGCTGGAGGTCGAGGGCAAGACGGTCATCTGTGGCCGGGTGTCCGTCCCGGAAATCCACGGCACCGAGACCGGAGAGACGATCCCGCTGGCCTTCGCCGTGCTCAAGTCCCGGTCCGCCGCGCCTGCCTCCGACCCGGTCATCTACCTGCACGGTGGCCCCGGCGGCTATACCGTGCAGACCATCCCTATGAATGCGAAGATCTTCGATTTCCTGCGCGACCGGCGGGATGTCGTGCTCTTTGATCAGCGCGGTTCCGGGATCTCGGACCAGACGATTGCCTGCTACAACGAGCTGGCCGGGGATTTCCTCGCCTTCGCGAAGCCCGACGATGACACGATGTTCGGCGCAGATGGGCCGCTGGCCACCTGCCTGGCCGAGACCGTGGAGGCAGGCACCGACCTTGAACCCTACAACACCACCCAGAGTGCGATGGACGTCCGCGCCATCATGCATGCCCTCGGTTACCCCGAATACAATGCCTTCGGCATTTCCTACGGCACCAAGCTGGGGCAGGAACTGCTGCGTATCGCGCCCGAGGGTCTGCGATCCGTTGTCATCGACAGCATCAGCCGCGTCGACAATCCGGCCTATGACACCAACGGCGTTCCGGCGGACCAGGCGCTTGGCTGGATGGTCGACTACTGCATAGCCGACGCAGCCTGCGCCGACGCCTATCCCGACCTCGAAGAAATCATCAGCGCCGCCGGTCGCCGGCTTGCCGAAGAGCCCAAGGTGATCCTGTCCGGGGAAGAGCTGGATCCGAGCTTCGTCCAGGCGATCCTCGAGCTCAGCAACAAGCGGGCCATGCCCTTCACCGCCTACCTGCCACAGGTCTACACCGAACTGGCAAAGGGTGAGACCGCGACGCTGCAGACGTTGCTGGCGGGCGGTTTCAACCCGCCGCAGTCGTCCGATGCGATCCTTGCGGCCTACGGCAAGGGCCTCGATCCGCTGGACAGGACCCTGGCGGAATTCGTCCTGAAACAGGCCGAGGCCATGCGCATGGAAGAAGACAACATCGCCAGGCTGATGACGACCCTGTCGGACGATCTGTCAGGGTCGGGCGCGGCCCGGACCGAGGCCCTGCTGGACGAGGCGCTGTCTGAGGTCGCGACCACGATGGAGGCCGACGCGCTTCTGGCGTTCCTGCACGACTACGTGCTCTTCATCGGCCAGTCTCCCGACCGCGACCGCGTCGCCGCCTTCCTTGCCTCCCATGTCCCGGAAACCGAGACCCCTCGCATCATGGGGCTCTTCGCCGCCATGACGGACGACGATATCGCCGCATTCTACGAACGCGCCCGCGTGGACGCGGCCAATCTGACGGCAAAGTCCCGGATGATGTTCACCCTGGGCATCATCGCCTGCCAGGAGGATTACCCCTTCAACTCGCGCGAGGGGTTCGATGCGGTGTCGAAGGGCTATCGCTTCCCCGTGATCGACGCGGGCACGCGGGAGTCGACGCTGCGCCTATACGACTTCTGCGACCTCTTCGAAAAGCACCCGCGCGACGGCTTCCACGACCCGGTTGTCAGCGACATTCCGGTTCTGGCCATGTCCGGTACAAAGGATACCCAGACCAACCCGGATGCCGCCGAAATGGTGATCCGCACCCTGTCCAACGGCCAGGCGGTGCTGTTCCCCGAAGCCGGGCACGCCGTGATCCAGTTCTCGCAATGCGCGCGGGACGTGGCCCTGGGGTTCCTTGAAGACCCCGACGCCCCGGTGAACGCGGCCTGCACCGAAGGGCTGAAGCCGGAATTCCACATCCCCCAGAAAACTGACTGACCGGAAGGACCTGCCATGTCGCCCGACCAGATCTTCGCCCTGATCGCCGCCCTCATCGGCGAGCCTGACCCCGAAGCCTTCGCCGATCTGAAAGCCGGCGGTCAGGACGCGGCCTATCCCGTCACGATAACGCCCTGCGCCCGCCCGGTGGCCCCAACCGAAATCGACGGCAAGACGGTCATCTGCGGCCTGGTCGAGGTGCCCTACGATCATGGCGATCCGGATGGCCGCAAGATCGACATCGCCTTCAATCTCTACAAGGCGCATTCCCTGTCGCCCGAACCCGATCCGGTCATCTATCTGCACGGTGGGCCGGGGGACGGCACGGTGTCCCGCGTCGGGCGGACGATCGGGTTCTTCGAACACCTGCGCGCGCGTCGCGATATCATCGCCATCGACGAGCGCGGCGTGGATTCCAGCGCACCCGACATGGATTGCTACGCGACACTCGGCGACCATCTTGCCCCGGTCGTCGAAATGGGGGCGGACGTCGCCGCCGCCGTGCTGGAACAGGACCTCATCAAGAGCTGCCTGGCCGAGCTCGATGCCAAGGGGATCGACTATTCCCTCATCAACACCGAACAGAACGCAAAGGATGTGCCCGCCGTCATGTCGGCCCTCGGATATGACAGCTACAACATCTACGGCATTTCCTACGGCACGAAGCTGACGATGGAGATCCTCCGGCAGGATCCGCCCGGCATCAGGTCGGCGATCATCGACGGCAACGCACCGCCGTGGCTGCCGCTGTATTCGATGATCTGGCAGGCGCATTCCGAACCGATCCGGGCCAGTCTCGAACCTTGCGAACGCGACCCGGTGTGCAATGCTGCCTATCCCGACATCATCGACCGCACCTTTCAGCTGTTCGAGACGCTGGATGCCGAGCCGGTGGATGGGGCGCAGGGGCCGATCGACGTCAATGTTCTCTACGAGATCCTCAACTACCGGGTGAACATCCACGGCGATTACTCTGCGATGACGCCCTACATCCCGCTCATGGTCACCCAGCTGGAACAGGGCGACCCGACCATCGCCGACCAATGGGCGGCCGGAGAGATTCCACCGAAAGCCACAAACGCATCCGCGGAAACCGTGCGCACAGCGGCCCTGGCCGCCGGGCTTGCCGACGCGGAAATGGCCCAGGTCGACGCAATGCTGGCCGCCGCTGAGCACATCCGCCTTGCCGAGGGCACCGTCACCCGTTCCGCGCAGCTGCTCGAGACAGACCTTGACGCAGATACCCGCGGCACCGATGTGGCACAGGTCTTCGATGCCCGGCTGGCCGCGGCGATCAAGGATTTGCCGGAGCTGACGGATCGACTCGATGCGGGCCGGGACTACCTCGCCCTGCGCTTCGAGGAGCCCTCTGCAGACGCCCTGGTCACACTGGCTGACACCCATTTCCCTGCCGAGACCGCGTCCGCTCTGACGCGACTGGCGCGGCAACTGAGCCCGTCCGACCTTGCGCGGGTCTTCGATCTGATCCGCGTCGACAACCAGGCGACGGTCGATACCGTGGAGGGTGCCTTCCAGACCTACCTCTACGCCTGTCAGGAAGATTTCTCGGACGGCTGGAATTCCATGGAAAAGTTCATGGAGCTGATGAGGGCCGAAGGCTCGTGGGGGCCGGTCCTTCAGGACGGCATGGCGCAAGGTGTCGTGTCGTTCCATGCGGCCTGCGAGAACTTTCCCAAGCATCCGCGCGAGGATTGGACCTCGGTCGGCACCACGGATGTGCCTGTCCTGTCGATGAATGGCGAGCTGGACACCCAGACCGCCGTCAGCTGGGGCGCGCTCGCCGTGCAGGACTTCGCCAATGCCAAACTGGTCGTCGTGCCAGAGTCGGGGCACGGCACGATCCGGTTCAGCCAATGCGCGAAGGACATCACGGCTGCCTACATGGAGGACCCGGCAGGCGATCTTGACACATCTTGCGTAGAAGACCTGAGACTGCCCGTGATGCTGCCTGACGGGACGTTGCACCCTTTGCCGTATTGATCGATGGTTTGACCGCCTGAAAGCTTCCAAGGCCCGCCGGCACCGATGCGCGCTGGCATCGCAGGCAGTCGATCGAACCGCGCTGCCTTGGCCGAAACAGACCAGCACTGCAAATGGGCGATCTGGGGATCAGACACCGGCTTCGGCTCGCCCGACGACGGGCGGCTTTGCGGCATTCACCCCAACGTTGACCGGTTGCAGCGAATGTCGGCTGTCCGCCGATTCCGTGGAAAAACACTCGTTCGCGAGCGCAGAATATCGAGGTCTGAAAGGGGCGCGAGCGCCTTTCCTGTCAGGCGTTTCGCGATTGCTGCGGTGCGGGAAGGATCTTGGC
>NZ_JAEKIS010000013.1 GCF_017311415.1 Salipiger abyssi
CCCCCGTGAAGAGAACCGCGCCGCCGCCGCCAGCCTTCGGTCGGGCTACGCCCTCCCTACGGCTGGCGGCGGCGGCCAACTTGCCTGACGGTGCCGGTCAAGATGGTTGTCGCCCACCACGTGCCGGATGATGGCGGACGGATCGCATCAATCGCGTGCACCACCGGCGCTTCGAAGGTCTTGCTGAATGTCCCCCCGGCCTTTTCGGTCCAGGCTTGAAGGCGCTCTTCGCTCTTTCCTGCAATGAGGATTTGTGGACCGTTTTGAAACGTACATACTCCGAACACGCAGCGCGTTAATCCCGATTGTTCATCGATAAGGCAATAGGGCGTGGCGCTCCAATAGGCAGCCAGCTCAGTCATGAAGGCTGAGCTCGGGTTGCCGTGAAGCAATGTGTTGAGCGTTGTGCGGGCCTGCTCAAGACAGGATGCAACGCTGCGATCAGGCTGGTAGCGGTCGAGCAAGAACGTGGCTTTTTCCGCATAGCACAGGGTGCCGTCGCTGACGATATGAGCGGTGAGGCGCTTGGGAAGAGTGTCGCGCTTTAGCACCCGGATTTTCGGCAGGTCTAGAAAGTCGTAATCGGTGATCTCGATTTCTAAGGATACTGATACCGTGCCAACCTTAACCTGGCCTTGATACCGATCCCGCCCGGAGCCTGGCACGAGGGTAAACCCGTGTCCGGCAAGAACCTCACGTACGCGCTGCCAAGCGTTCATCACCCCGAAGTCGTGCGCGCCGTGGTCTTGAGCGGTGCGCTGGAGATAACCGCCGCAGGGGCGGCGATCTCGGGCACCTTGCTATGAGCTTTGACAAGATCGGGGCGGTTCGGCACGCGCCGCCCGAGCGCTTTCTGAAGGCGCTGCACGGTCAGGTCTTGCAAGTAATGTCCGTTCAGCGCGGTGCCGACCGTCTCGTGCAGTTGGTTCGCGGCGCTGCGATAGCGGGCACGCTCGATTTCGTCCCAGTCGTTGAGGGCGCTCGGAACGTCCAAGACCGGGTTCTGGATAGGATCGCGCATAAATTCTGAAAGCGCGCCTGCGACCTGATGAAACGCCAAATCGTCTCGTGCCTCGTCAGCAGAGACAAGACCTTCGCGGTAGCAGTTGGCGATACAGACCATGAGCGCAACCGAAGACGGCCCGCCTTGCTCGAAAGCAAAATCACGCCACCCCTTGAAGTATCGGCTCTGACGCCGGACCTGGGGCCCGTAGCGTGAGAACTGTTCTTCGAACCAGTCATGAAGGGCGCGGGGATCGGACTGGACCCAGCCCTCTTCGCGGTGTGCGAGCATGATCCGGTCGGAAGGGATGCGAAGCGTGCGATGACGGTCCATCATAGTAAGCATCTGGGATGCGGCGGTCACCAGCGTTTCACCCGTCGCATCGCGAAGGCTCTTTTCCAAGGTCTCGAAGGCATCATCAGGGATCGCGTAGAGCGGGTAATCGATATGCATGAACGGGCTGATCTCGACCCGCACACAGGTACTCTTCTTCTTGATGGTCCAGCCTTCGGCATCACACAGAGGATTGATGGCAGTCTCGACCAGTTCGAAGAATTTCTTAGCGGCAAGACCGGGTTCCTGACGGGCCAAGAACGAAGTCTTTACATAGACGCCCGTGTCGCGGTCGCATTGCTGCGGCGGCATGAAGGCCGGTTCGACGGCGGTGTCATAGGCAAGGCCCCCTTGGAGAAGGAAGCGAACATCAAGGGTCGGCGGCGCTTGCTTGGAGGCGCGGTAAGCATCGGTGGCGAGCGCCATCTGTTTGCCGAACTGAACGGCCACGGCGGCGGCGCGGCGGATAGCGGCGCGAAGCTTCCGGTCGGCCTGCAACAGGGCGCGGCGCGTATCATCCGGCAGCAAGATCGCCTGATGGTAGGACGCGCTCGTGTTCGCGCCGAGAAACAGAGCATGGGCATTCATAGTTGACATAGGACCCACCGAGTTCGTGACATCACACACCACATGATATAGGATAGACGGGCGAAAAACAAACCAGATCTTGAGGAATCTCGCGGTTGTACAGAGTCCTAGATAAAACGGCGTTGAATTGGGTTCTGTTCATCCTGTTCGGGGTAAGCTTGGCCATCAACGCGGTGCTGATCCGGCCAGAGACGGGCTCGGAACTCATGCGTCTCATCTACACGACCCCGGCCACCTTCGGGCTCATTAGCCTGGTGCTTGGAGCAACCCCTCTGTGGCGCAAGCTTTGGGGGTTTTTCCCGCTGCTAAACAGCTGGGTTTTCCCCGATCTAAACGGGCGCTGGCAAACTGAAATCCACTCAAACATCGCCGCGATGGCAGCGTATCATCCGGATTTTGCAGGCACCGACCCGCAAACCATCAATACACTGGTGCCCGGGCAATTCGAGATCGTTCAGAACTGGTTCAGGCTCTACATCCGTTTTGATGCCGATGACAAGTATTCGACCTCGAACACACTTGTAGTCGAGCCGAGAAAAGACCGCGAGTCGGGTCGGTTCACTCTCACATATGTCTACAAAAACGAGACCCCTGCACCTCAGCCAACGGATGAGCAGTTTCATTTCGGCGCTGCCCACGTCGAGATCGATCCGAACTTCAAGTCCATGCGAGGAATCTACTGGACGAACCGCAATGCCCCACGCGGGCTAAATACAGCGGGATCCATTGCAGCAAAGCGGGTTTAAAGCTAATAGCTTCTGGCGGCACATTCCTCTAGCTGCACTCGAACGAAGTTCGCGCCGTGGCCTACATCAACCTAAATGCAGGCGAGACTTCAGAACTCCCACTCGATGTGGGTCTATAGCCTATTATACTTCCGTCTTGCGAGACTTTGACTCCAAGGCCGAACCTAGCCAACCCTTGGGCGGCCGATGACCGGCCGCCGCCA
The DNA here is from genome assembly GCF_017311415.1 of Salipiger abyssi. Classification (GTDB taxonomy): domain Bacteria; phylum Pseudomonadota; class Alphaproteobacteria; order Rhodobacterales; family Rhodobacteraceae; genus Salipiger; species Salipiger abyssi_A. The sequence goes on from NZ_JAEKIS010000013.1 coordinate 2,874, forward strand.
TCGCCAGTATTGCTGATCCTTACTATAGCGCCGACTGCCAGCACATTACCCTTATGATCCAGTAGTGTTGCTCCATCGATTGAAAGCAACTCTTCCCTAAGAGTACGGTCCAGTTCGTGGAAGGGCCGCTTCTGTACGATGGCGCTAAGCGCTTTTGTTTTTTCTGAAGTTATTAGGTCCAGCCTGTCAAATTCGGCTACTAGCGAGTGCCAACTCTCGCGTTGACCAGAGCCAACAATTCCTAGGCAGGCACCTCGCCTCCCAAACGAAGCGTCGAGAATAGATTCATATATTGCTCCACGAATCTTTGGATCACGCGGCACGGCCATTTGGCCCAAGATCGGACTGTGGGTAAGAAAATGCCAAACCCCATTCCGCCTTGAGAAGAGAAGCTGGCCATCGCGAAAGACTAGCAACTCTCCATATCCATTGAGTGCAACTGCAACCCTACCTTCGCGGCCTGCAGTCCAGTTAGAAATTGCCGATTGCATCGAAGGGCTTGCCGGAGCCGTTTTAACCTGATGATTTAGAGAAAGGTGCTGAATAAAACTCAGACCTTCATCGAATACCAGCATGCTATTGTACCCGTTCGTGAGAACGGCACCTATGTCGTTCGAAGCAAAAAGGTCAAATTTAATGCCTGTGTTCGCTTTCGCAAAGGGATCGATGCCTATCGCCCCGGTTATAGGCGTACCTTCGTAAAGTCGCGTCGACCAGTTCGACATCTGATCGAGCAAGGCAAGAACGTTCTTCTCGATGGATTCTTCAGAGACCGCTCGAGCAACTACTCGCCTTTGGAAGGTCGAGAGCAGATCGGCTTTGAGGTCTCCCTTCAGCTCGTCGTTCATTTCAGCCAGGATACTTGAGAAGGCTTCAACTACCCGAATTTCTCGGGCGGGGTCCTTTTTCTTCGCGAACGGCTGATCTCTTCGAAATATTAGCCGGTATGTATCCGATTTGTTCACCTTAAACCCAATCTTTTGAGGACTGAGATAGGCGACAGTTGCCTCTGAGGAGCTCGAACGTTCAGAAGACGCGTCTAATGCCGCGCCCGAAAATAGTGGGAGCAGATATTCCTCAGATATCTCTCTGAGAAGATCCTCGCTCATCCCTTTCGGTAAAGTGGACCGATCTCTTTTCTGAATCGCCAATATTCAAACCATCTCTTGAAAGCCCATCGCTACGAGAACTTGTTTCTAGCGAATTGGCACGTCTCTCTTGTTGCATTAGTGGCGGGCAAAGTTCACAAGCGAAATCGCTCGGGACCAGCCGTACACATCCTTGCATCACCTTCTCTTCCCAGTCAAAGAGTGCGCACACAAGGCGGTTGAGCAAATTTTGAGTTGTCCGATCACATGGCAGACCAATGTCTGCTTTCGGCACACGAGATACTGTGTGGAGCCCGCCCTTTTGGGCCTTCGTCGCTGCGCTGTGTCTGGGCCGAATGACGGTAAAGGGCTGCCTCGCGCCCTGCCCTACGCCGGGCACGAAGCGCAGTTCAGCGCTGCGTGGGGATCTCGCGGTTTTGAGTCTTCGGAAACCAGCCGTTAACGACTGCCAGCGCAAAAGAAGCTGGTGTCAGCGAGGCTAAGGAGCCTGTGGCGGGCGTAAGGGACCGTCTCTTGGCAGGACAAGGCAACCGCAGTCTGCGCCCCCGCCCCGTTCATCCTTAACCAGGCCCTCGGCCAACGCTTTTCTCAATATCATCCACTTCGTCGACAGCGGGCGAACCACGGTGGCCGATAACTTCCTCGGCCGGAAGCCTTCCGATTCTGAAGCCTTCCCCGCTACTAACTGTGTGTCCAAGGAGGGCCAGTGTGTCCGGCAGTGTGCGTGGAGTGTGCGCGGATGCCCTCCAAAACTGGCCTTTTTGTCCTGTTTTGCGACAGTCCGACCGACACACGTTTTATTTAAATTCAAACACTTACCTAAAACCCGCCAAACAACTCCGGAAACTGTTAATCAATTGGTCGTAGGTTCGATCCCTACCGCCGGAGCCAATCACGAAAAAGCCCATAAAAGTCAATGACTTAGTTGGGATTTCTGTTTGGCAGGGTCTTTCTCATCCCTCTGTGCCCCAAAGCGCGATTATTACTGCGCCCTCCCCCTCGCAGCAATCATCAACCACCCGCACCAGCTTGAACACATCGGCATAGGTAAGGCCCGCGTCCAGCAAATCGGCAAGACGGGCCTTCACGATTACGTCCAAAAACGCGACACAAGCCCGACCAAGCTCGCCGGCAGGCGCCTCCTCACCCCCCCGCCGCATACTCCCGGATCCGCTCCACCATCGCCCGCAGCCCGTTCGAGCGTTGTGCCGAGAGGTGGTCGTTCAGACCCAGCCGGCCCAGCTCGGCGCGGGCGTCGAGCTTGCCGACCTCGCCCACCGGCAGACCGTCATAGAGCCGGTGCAGCACCGCGATCAGGCCACGCACGATCATCGCGTCGCTGTCGCCCTGAAAATGGAAATGCCCCTCCTCAACCGCCGGGTGCAGCCAGACCTGGCTGGCGCAGCCCTCGACCTTGGTGGCGGGCACCTTGAGCGCATCGGGCAAGGGTTCCATCGCCTTCCCCAGCTCGATCACCATGCGGTAGCGGTCTTCCCAATCCTCGAGAAACTCGAAATCCTCGACCACCTCTTCGAACGCCGCCTGTGCCATATCCGTCTCCTGCTGTCGCCTCCAGAGGTAGGCAGGCGCGGCGGAAAGGTCCAGCCCCTGCACGGGATGCTTTTCAAGCCTGGCACAATGCGATAACCCTCACGCACAGGCAGGCAAGGGGCAGTGACGCCATGAAGACATCTCTCTCGGTCCTGATCGTCGCGGGCGTCGTTCTGACAGGCTGCGGCACCGTGCGCGAGTCGCGGATGAACCCGTTCAACTGGTTCGGAGGCAGCGAGCCGGTGACCGTAAACACTGCCGCCACCGGCGCCGACAACCCGCTGATCCCGGCGCGCCGCGCCTCGATCTTTCGGCCCGAAGAAGAAGCCTATGGCGGCTGGCCGGTCGAGACCATCGAAGAGCTGCTGATCGAGCGCCGCCCCGGCGGTGCGATCATCCGCGTCACCGGCATCGCCGACCGCGCCGGCCCGTTCGATGTGCGTATCGTCGAGGACGAGGCCGCCAGCGATGCCGATACGCTGGTTTACGATCTGCGCGCGCTGCAATCGGCGGGGCCGCGCAATGTGGGGCCGCGCGCGCGCATGGTCACGGCAGCGCTCTGGCTCACCGAGCAGGAACTGGCAGGCATCCGCGAGATCCGCGTTCAGGGGGCGAGCAACGCCCGCGTGACGCGCCGGTAAAACGGGGTGGTGGGTTTTAACCCACCATAGAGGCGCCGTAGGGTGGGTTTTTCAACCCACCATGCAACCCACCACGCAAAACCGCGATCTCAGATCTCGATCACCGCGACCTCGCGGCCCTTGACCGCGAGCCCGATTTGCCCTTCGCAGAGCCGCAGCGCATCCTCGCCGAACACCTCGCGGCGCCAGCCGGTCAGCGCTTTGACGTCACGCATGCCCGCCGCCATCGCGTCGAGATCCGCCGCCGGCGCGATCAGCCGTGCCGCCACGCCCGACGCCTCGGTGCGCGCCTTCAGCAGCACCCGCAGCAGATCCGCCAGCGCCGGGTTCACCTGCAACTGGTCGCGGGCATTGTCGGGCTTGGGCAGCTCGTCCTTGGGGCAGTCGAGCCCGGTCTGGATCGCCGCCAGGATGCCCTCGGCGATGGCGCCCTTACGGGCCTCGCGCAGGAGCAGCCGCGAACGGCCCAGATCCTCCATCGTCGCCGGCTTGGTCGAGGCCAGCTCGGTCAGCGCGTCGTCTTTGAAGACACGGTTGCGCGGGATGTTCTTGGACTGCGCGTAATCCTCGCGGAAGGCCGCCAGCTCGCGCACCAGTGCCAGGAAGCGCGGGCTCGACGAACGCGTCTTGACCCGCTGCCAGGCCTCTTCGGGCCGGGTGATATAGGTTTCCGGGTCGGTCAGAACCGCCAGCTCCTCGGCCACCCAACGCGCACGGCCGGTGCGCTCCAGCTCCTTTGCCAGATGCTCGTAGATCACCCGCAGATGGGTGACATCGGCCAGCGCGTATTTCTTCTGCGCATCGGTCAGCGGACGCCGCGACCAGTCGGTGAAGCGCGAGCTCTTGTCGAGCGACTGCCGCGCGATGCGCTTGACCAGCGTCTCGTAGCCCACCTGCTCGCCAAAGCCGCAGACCATCGCCGCAACCTGCGTGTCGAAGAGCGGATCGGGGATCACACCGTGATCGATGAAGAAGATCTCCAGATCCTGCCGTGCGGCATGGAAGACCTTGACCACCGACGTGTCGCGGAAGAGGTCGAGCAGCGGATCGAGCGACAGATTATCGGCGAGCGGATCGACCAGAACCGCGTTCTCGTCGCCCTTGCCCGGCGCCGCGAGCTGGATCAGGCAGAGCTTTGAATAATAGGTCCGTTCCCTCAGAAATTCGGTATCGACCGTGACATAGGGGGCCTCTGCCGCAGCCTCGCAGAACGCGGCAAGCTCTTGTGTCGTGGTGATCGTCTTCATTGGGGCTCCGGCCGCTCTTGCTTATCGTTTGCGTCTCGCTGGGTTGCCCTCCTACACCCGTGCGTGCGCCAGAGCAAAGATATCGCGAAGAAAACCGCGCCCTGAGGCAGGCAGTGACGGGTTTTGAACACGGATTCATTCCACTCCGTGATGCCACCCAAAACAACCATTCATTTTTAAGATACCCGATGCCCGGCTATACCGGCGTCATCACCGCAACCCGCGTCTTTCATAGGTTCCGATATGACGATTCTCGATCTTCACAGCGCCCCGCACCGGTCGTCCGACCGCGCCGCGCGCCCCGCTCTGATGCCTTGGCTTGCTGCGCTTGTCCTGCTTGTGCTCATCGGCGTTCCGGCGCTGATGGCGCCGCCGGCAGAGCTGACGCCCGACGGTTGGCACGGCAATGCCGCCACGCACCGGGCTCAGCCCTGAGCGAGCCGCAGCATCTCGCGATTGCCCTCGGCAAAGCGCCTGAGCACCGCCGGATAGAGGCGGTGCTCCTGCACCAGCACCCGCGCCGCCAGCGCATCGGGCGTGTCGCCCGGCAGCACCGGCACGGTGGCCTGCCCGAGGATCGGGCCCTCGTCCAGCTCCGGCGTGACCTCGTGCACCGTACAGCCATGTTCCGCATCGCCCGCCTCGAGAGCCCGGGCATGGGTGTGCAGCCCGCGATATTTCGGCAGCAGCGAGGGGTGGATGTTCAGCATCCGCCCCTGCCAGTTCTGCACGAAGCTCGCGGTCAGCACCCGCATGAAGCCGGCAAGGCAGAGAATATCCGGCGCGGCCTTTTCCAGCTCTGCCTGAAGCGCGGCCTGAAACGCCTCGCGGTCGCCCTTGAAAGGCCGGTGATCGACCACCGCCGTGGGCACGCCCATCTCGGCGGCCTTCACCAGTCCGCCGGCATCGGCATTGTTCGACAGCACCAGCACGGGCCGGGCCGGGTGATCGCCGGTCATGCTCTCGACCAGCTTCACCATGTTCGAGCCGCCGCCCGAGATGAAGATGGCGACCCGTTTCAAAAGAGCGCGCCCTCATAACCCATGCCCGGCGTGCCGGTGACGGTGCCCAGCGTATAAACGGTCTCGCCTTCCGCGCGCAGCAGCGCGGTCAGCGCCTCGGCCTGTGCCGCGTCCACCGCCAGCACCATGCCGATGCCGCAGTTGAAGGTCTTGAGCATTTCCGCCTGCGCCATGCCGCCGGTCTCGGCCATCCATTTGAACACCGGGGGCAGATCCCAGGCGCCGAGGTCGATCGTGGCGCCCATGCCCTCGGGCAGCACGCGCGGCAGGTTCTCGGTCAGCCCGCCGCCGGTGATATGGGCCAGCGCATGCACGCCGCCCGCCCGCACCGCCGCCAACGCCTGTTTCACATAGAGCCGCGTCGGGGTCAGCAGCACCTCACCAAGCGAGCCCTCGGCCCAGGGGCAATCGGCCTCCCAGCCCAGCCCCGAGACCTCGACCAGCTTGCGCACGAGGCTGTAGCCGTTGGAATGCACCCCGTCCGAGGCCAGCCCCAGCAGCACATCGCCCTCGGCCACGCCGGCGGGCAGCTCGCTGCCGCGCTCCATGGCGCCGACGGCAAAGCCCGCGAGGTCGAAATCGCCCGCCGGATACATGCCCGGCATCTCGGCGGTCTCGCCGCCGATCAGCGCGCAGCCCGAGCGCACGCAGCCCTCGGCGATGCCCTCGATCACCCGCGCGGCGCTCTCGGTGTCGAGCTTGCCGGTGGCGAAATAATCCAGAAAGAACAGCGGCTCGGCGCCCTGACACACCAGATCGTTGACGCACATGGCGACAAGGTCGATGCCGACCCCGTCCACATGGCCGGTGTCGATGGCGATGCGCAGCTTGGTGCCGACCCCGTCGGTGGCCGCCACCAGCACCGGATCGCTGTAGCCCGCCGCCTTCAGATCGAAGAGCGCGCCGAACCCGCCCAGCCCCGTGACGGTGCCCGCCCGGCTGGTCCGCTTCGCCGCGGGTTTGATGCGGTCGACCAGCGCGTTGCCCGCGTCGATATCCACGCCCGCATCCGCATAGGTGATGCCGTTCTTGCCGTCGCTCATGCCGCCCTCCGGGTTTCTTGCGCGCGGCTTTAGCGCATGGGCGCTCCGAAGGAAAGCGTCATGCCATGCATAGAGGGCCCGCCCGAAGAGGCGTATTTGCAAAGAGAAGACGACGCGGGCCTGTCAAACCCGTCGCGCCCTGCCCGTCTTCTCCTGGCAAACCACGCCCGCCAGAGGCGTCCCGGACGTCCCGCCGCTGCATGGTGCCGGAATTTCTGCGCAATCCGTGACGATCCCCCCTTTGATTCCGCGCCCGGCTTGCCTATATTTCCAGCGTTCCCTCGGGAACTATGGACATAAACGCGCTCGTAATAAGCGGATCGGACCCGGGGGCGGTACCCGGCGGCTCCACCATATCACCCTTCGTTGGGGGGAGCATGGGGCCGAAACAGGATCGACGAACGTCTAAAGGGGTTAGCTTTGTCCCGGTGAGCCACCACCGTTATCGGTGCAAATTGCATAATTGCCAACGACAATCATGCTCCGGTTGCAGTTGCTGCGTAAGCAGTAGCAAGACCGAAATCTAAGCCCTTGCGCCTAGCAGCGTAAGGCGGGGTTCGCAGGCACCTGGCAACAGAAGCCTGCACTTCCCTCCCCCTATCAGCGCAATTGACCGGTGCCCCGCGCCCTGCCAGCATCCGCTCATGCTGCGCGCGTTTTGCCTCTGCCTCGCCCTGCTCGCCGCGCCCGCGCGCGCCTGCGAGACCGCGCTGCTGCTGGCGATGGATGTGTCGAACTCGGTGGATGCGGGCGAGTACCGCTTGCAGGCGGAGGGGCTGGCGAGCGCGCTGGCCGATCCCGGGATCGCGGCGATTCTGGTGCAGGACAAGGTGGCGCTGGCGGTGATGCAATGGGCCGGCGACGGGCGGCAGCAGATGAGCATCGGCTGGGTGCAGATGCGCAGCCCCGAAGACGTCACCCGCCTTGCCGCGCGGGCACGCGCCATGGAGCGCGCCTTTGTGCTTTCGGACACCGCGCCGGCCTCGGCGCTGCACAGCGCCATCGACCGCTTCGCCGCGGCGCCCGACTGCGCCCGCCGCGTCATCGACGTCTCGGGCGACGGCACGCCCAATGCAGGCGGCTCCACCGGTGCGGCGCGGCAGCGGGCGCAGCGCGCCGGGATCACCGTGAACGGGCTGGCCATCGAAGCGCCGGGGCATGGGCTCGCCATCACAAATTTCTACCGCCGCGCGCTGATCACACGCGATGGCTTCGTGATGACCGCGCGCGGCCACCGCTCCTTTGCCGAGACGCTGCGACGCAAGATGCTGCGGGAAATCTCGCGTGTCACCGGCTGAGCGGCGCGCCCGTCATGGCGCCGTTACAGAGCCCGGTCACACCGCGCACATGCCCGCATTCTCCCTGCTCTTCACCACCTTCGCCCGGATCGGCCTGCTGAGCTTCGGCGGCCCCGCCGCGCAGATTGCGCTGATGCACCGGGTGCTCGTGGAAGAGCGTGGCTGGCTGAGCGAGCGGCAGTTCCTCTCGGCGCTGAGCTTTTGCATGCTGCTGCCCGGGCCGGAGGCGATGCAGCTTGCCACCTATGCCGGCTGGCGGCTGCGCGGCACCGCCGGCGGGCTGCTGGCAGGGGCGCTCTTCGTGCTGCCCGGGGCGCTGGTGATCGCGGCGCTGGCGGCGCTCTATGCCGCCTATGGCGCCCGCCCCGAGACCGAAGCGCTGATGCTGGGCGTCAAGGCGACGGTGATCGTCATCGTGCTTCAGGCGCTGGCGCGGCTGTGGAAAAGGGCGCTGACCGGGCGCGACGCCGTGGTGATCGCGGTGCTGGGTTTTGCCGCGCTCTACCTGTTCGCGGCGCCCTTCCCGCTGGTGATCGCGGCGGCGGGGTTTTATGGCGCGCTGTCGCGCAGCGCCGCCCCCGAGGCCATCGCCGCGCCGCAGCAGCGCGCGTCCACCCTGCCCCGCATCGCGCTCTGGGCGGCGCTCTGGCTGGCGCCGCTGCCGCTGCTCTGGGCCTTCGGGCAGAGGCTGCTCTTCGATCTGGGGCTGTTCTTTGCCAAGCTCGCCGTAGTCTCCTTCGGCGGTGCCTATGCCGTGCTGGCCTGGATGGCGCAGGAGGTGGTGCAGTTGCGCGGCTGGCTCGGCCCGGAACAGATGGTCGACGCGCTGGGGCTGGCCGAGACCACGCCCGGCCCGCTGATCCTGGTGACCCAGTTCACAGGGCAGCTCATCGGTCATGAAGCGGGTGGCTGGCCGCTGGCGCTGGCGGCCTCGGTGCTGACGCTGTGGATGACCTTCCTGCCCTGTTTCCTCTGGATCTTTGCCTTTGCGCCGCATCTGGAACGGCTGCTGGCGCGACCGCGGCTAAAGGGTGCGCTGAGCGCGATCACCGCCGCCGTGCTGGGGGTGATCGCCAACCTGTCGCTCTGGTTCGCGCTGCATGTGTTCTTTGCCGAAACCCTCGCCGCCCCCGCGCCCTTCGCCGCCACGCTCCCGGTGCTCACAAGCCTGCGCCCGGAGGCGCTGGCACTGGCGGTATTGGCGGCGGGGTTGCTCATCGGGCTGAAACGCTCGGTGCCGCTGACACTGGCGCTCTGCGCGCTCGCCGGCTGGCTGCTGGGCTGAGCGGAGAATTTTCCGGTCGCAGAGTCTTTTCCTCGCCGCCAAATCGAATATGGTGACAGAACCGACACAAGGATTTGTGCCATGTCTGGCGGCATCGACTATGGAAATCTCATGCACCGCGCGATGCGCGGCCTCATTCAGAACGTTCTGGAGGACGTTCGGGAGCGCGGCCTGCCCGGCGAGCATCATTTTTTCATAACCTTCGACACCCAGCACCCGGATGTGGAGATCGCCGACTGGCTGTCCGACCGTTATCCGGGAGAGATGACCGTGGTGCTTCAGCACCGCTTCGACAATCTCGAAGTGACCGATGACGGATTCGCGGTGACGCTCAGCTTTGGCGAGGCGCCGGAGCGGCTCTATATCCCCTATGATTCGATCAAGACCTTCGTCGATCCGTCGGTCGAGTTCGGCCTGCGCTTCGAGACGCATGAGGATGAGGACGAAGACGACCCCACCCCGCCGGAAGACGGGCCCGACGGCCCCGGCGAGGGCGAGACCCAGCACGATGCCGAGGTCGTGCGGCTCGATGCGTTCCGCAAGCAGTAGCGCCAGACACCGGTGACAGTTCCCGAAACCAGGCCCTCCGGGGCGCCGTCCTCCCGCCTGCGCCTGCCCGAGCGATTCCGGCCCGATGCCGATTTCTCGCTGTTTCTGGGACAGGCGCTGCGCAGCCCGCAATCGGTCTCGGCGCTGGCGCCGGCCTCCGACCGGCTGGCCACCGCCATGGCAGCCTGCATCCCCGAGGGCGCCGGGCCAGTGGTCGAGCTCGGCCCCGGCACCGGCAAGATCACCCGCCGGATCCTCGCCCGGGGAATCGCCCCCGCCGATCTGCATCTCATCGAGATCAACGACGAGTTCGCCGGGCTGCTGCGCCAACGCTTTCCCGATCTCACCGTGCATCACTGCGGCGCGCAGAGCGTCGGCGCGCTCGGCCTGCCGCCGCTGCGCGCGGTGGTCTCGGGCCTGCCGCTGCTGTCCTTTCCGGCGCCGCTCCAGGCGCGCATCCTGCGCGCCGCCTTCCGGCAGCTCGCACCCGGCGCGCCCTTCATCCAGTACACCTATGGCCCCGGCGTGCCGGTGTCGTCGCGGCTGATGCGGGTGCTGCACCTGCGCGCAAGACGCTGCGCGGTGGTCTGGGGCAACCTGCCGCCGGCGCAGGTGCTGACCCTGCATCGCGACGCCGGCTGACCGCCCGAAAGGCGCATGTTAACGGTATCCCAAGGTATACAGCCTTGCCTTTCCCGTGACGTGGAGTAAGAGATTTCGCGACCGCGATCAAAGGAGGTTCCCGTGACCCAGACCCGTACCGAAACCGACAGCTTCGGCCCGCTCGAGGTTCCCGCAGACAAGTACTGGGGCGCGCAGACGCAGCGCTCGATCATGAACTTCCCCATCGGCTGGGAAAAGCAGCCGGTGCCGATCATCCGCGCGCTCGGCGTGGTGAAAAAGGCCTGCGCCATGGCCAACAAGGCCAATGGTGCGATGGACGCAAAGATCGCCGACGCGATCATCGCCGCCGCGTCCGAAGTGATCGAGGGCAAGTTCGACGACAACTTCCCGCTGGTGGTCTGGCAGACCGGGTCGGGCACCCAGTCGAACATGAACGCCAACGAAGTGATCTCGAACCGCGCCATCGAGATGCTGGGCGGCGAGATGGGCAGCAAGAAGCCCGTCCATCCGAACGATCACTGCAATATGGGCCAGTCGTCGAACGACACCTTCCCCACCGCCATGCATGTGGGCATCGCCATGCAGGCGCGCGACGTGCTGCTGCCGGGGCTGAAAAAGCTGCTGGCCGCGCTGGAAGCCAAATCGGACGAATTCAAGGACATCATCAAGATCGGCCGCACCCACACCCAGGACGCCACGCCGCTGACGCTGGGCCAGGAATTCTCGGGCTATGCGCATCAGGTCCGCAAGGGCATCCAGCGCGTCGAGGCCTGCCTGCCCGACATCTACGAACTGGCACAGGGCGGCACCGCCGTGGGCACCGGGCTCAACACCAAGAAGGGCTGGGGCGAGGCCGTGGCCGCGAACATGGCCGAGATCACCGGCCTGCCCTTCGTCACCGCACCGAACAAGTTCGAGGCGCTGGCGGCGCATGACGCCATGGTGATGTTCTCGGGCGCGCTCAAGACCGTGGCGGCAAGCCTCTTCAAGATCGCCAACGACATCCGCCTGCTGGGCTCCGGCCCGCGCTCCGGTCTGGGCGAGCTGATCCTGCCGGAAAACGAGCCGGGCAGCTCGATCATGCCGGGCAAGGTGAACCCGACCCAGGCCGAAGCGCTGACCATGGTCTGCGCCCATGTCATGGGCAATGACGCCGCCGTCGGCATGGCCGGTTCGCAGGGTCATTTCGAGCTCAACGTCTACAACCCGATGATGAGCTACAACGTGCTGCAATCCATGCAGCTTCTGGGCGACAGCGCCTCGGCCTTCACCGACAATATGGTGTCGGGCATCCAGGCCAACGAGACGCGCATCGAGAAGCTGATGAAGGAATCGCTGATGCTGGTGACGGCGCTGGCGCCGACCATCGGCTATGACAACGCCACCAAGGTCGCCAAGACCGCACACAAGAACGGCACCACGCTGCGCGAGGAAGCCATCGCGCTCGGCTTTGTCGACGAAGAGACCTTTGACCGCGTCGTGCGTCCCGAAGACATGATCGGCCCCAAGGACTGATTTTTTGCGGCGCGGGGGTATCCCCCGCGCCCGACCCTACGCAGATGTGAACGGCCTGCGCCTGCACGCCGCCCGCGGCTGCCATATCTTTGCCGGTATGGACCGCCGTATCTTTCTCAGCACCGCCCTCGCCACGCCCTTTCTCGCGCCGCGCTTTGCCTCGGCACAGGAGGTCGCGTCCGTTCTCGAGACCGAGGATCAGCTTCACTCCATCCAGGTGCTGCGCGGCGATGAGCTGCTGCTCGCCGAGGCGCCACGCGGGCGCGGGCTGGATGCGGCGGCCAATATCAAATCCTGCTCCAAGAGCCTCGTGGCGCTGATGCTGGGCCGCGCGCTGGAGCGCGGCGATATCGCCTCGGTCGATGCCACGCTGGGCGAGATCGCGCCGGGGCTGATCCCCTCCTCCGCCGATCCCCGGGTGCGCGATATCACCATGGAAGACCTGGTGACCTTGCGCGCCGGGCTGGAGCGCACATCTGGCGGCAATTACGGCGCCTGGGTGTCGTCGGGCAACTGGGTGGCCGATGCGCTCTCGCGTCCGATGGTGGCCGAGCCGGGCGGGCGCATGCTCTATTCCACCGGCAGCACCCATGTGCTTGGCGCGGCGCTGGCGCGAGCGACCGGTCAGAGCCTGCTGCGACAGATGCGCGAGGGCCTGGGCACATCGCTGGGGATCGAGATCCCCGCATGGACGCGCGATCCGCAGGGAAACTATCTCGGCGGCAACGAAATGGCGCTGACGCCGCGCGCCATGCTGCGCGTCGCCTGGATGATGCGCGACGGCGGCAGCTACGATGGCGCTCGGGTCGTCGCCGAGGACTGGCTGGAGGCCTCGCTGGAGCCGCGCACCACCTCGCGTTGGTCGGGCATGGGCTATGGCTACGGTTGGTTTCTCACCCGTTCGGGCTATGGGCTGGCGCGCGGCTATGGCGGGCAGGTCATCGCCTTTCACCGGGACCGCGATCTGGCCGTGGCGATCACCTCGGATCCGCTGCGCCCGGCGCGCTCGGGCGGGTATTTCGGCACGCTGACCGCCCTGCTCGACGGGCCGATCCTCGCCATGGCGTAACGGCAGCGATCTCGACGCTTTCGGAGCTGGCCTAGGCGCGATAAGCTCGGTGCATGACCACCCCGGTGAATCTCAATCGCTACCGCAAGGAGAAGGCCCGCGCCGAAAAGCGCGCCAAGGCTGATTCCAACGCGGTCAAGTTCGGTCGCAGCAAGGCCGAGAAATCCCGCGAGCTCGCCCGCAAGGAGAAAGCCGCGCGCGATCTCGACGGTCACAGGCGCGACGAATGACGGGACGACCGGTCAAACACTCGCTGAGCCTGCGCGGGCACCGCACTTCGGTATCTCTGGAGGAGGCGTTCTGGAACGAGTTCCGCGCCATCGCCCGGGCGGAGGGCAAGGCGCTCAACGCGCTCGCCGCGGAGATCGACGAGACCCGCGGGCTCGAGGCCGGGCTGGCCTCGGCGATCCGGGTTTATGTGCTGAAATACGTCAAGGCCCGCGCCCGCGGCTGAGCGGGGCGCAAATTCCTTGCAAGGAATTTGGCGGCGGTGCCGTGGCGGCCTGTGCCCGGCGTGCCGAAGGCGGCCAATGCGGACGCCTTCGGCGGGAGTATTGTCGGAAAGATGAAAGACCTGGGTCCGGATCAGGCCTCGGCCAGGGTCTTTTCCCGGGCCGCGCGCAGCTTGGCGAAATCGTCGCCGGCGTGATAGCTCGACCGGGTGAGCGGCGTTGCCGAGACCATCAGAAAGCCCTTGCCATAAGCGGTCTTTTCATAATTCGCGAATTCCTCCGGCGTGACGAAACGGTCCACAGCGTGGTGTTTCGATGTCGGCTGGAGGTATTGCCCGATGGTGAGGAAATCCACATTCGCGGCGCGCATGTCGTCCATCACCTGCCGGACGGACTGGGCGTCTTCGCCGAGTCCGACCATGATGCCGGATTTTGTGAAGATCGACGGGTCGATCTCTTTCACCCGTTGCAGCAGCCGCAGCGAATGGAAATAGCGCGCGCCCGGACGCACAGAGGGGTAGAGCCCGGGCACGGTTTCGAGATTGTGGTTGAACACGTCGGGCTTGGCCGCGACCACGGTCTCCAGCACCTCGGGGGCGCATTTCAGGAAATCCGGCGTCAGGATCTCGATCGTGGTCCCGGGCGAGCGGTGGCGCACGGCGCGGATGGTCTGGGCGAAATGCTCCGCCCCGCCATCGGCCAGATCGTCGCGGTCGACGGAGGTGATCACCACATGGTTCAGCCCCAGCTTCTGCACCGCATCGGCGACGCGGCCCGGCTCGAACACGTCGAGCGCATCGGGGCGCCCGGTGGCGATGTTGCAGAAGGAGCAGCCGCGCGTACAGATATCGCCCATGATCATCATCGTGGCGTGACCCTGGTTCCAGCATTCGCCGGCATTCGGGCAGCCCGCCTCTTCACAGACGGTCACGAGCTTGTGTTCGCGCATGATGCGGTGGGTTTCCTGATACCCCTTGCCGGTGGGCGCCTTCACCCGGATCCAGTCCGGTTTCTTGGGCTGAGGATTGTCCTTGCGATGCGCCTTTTCCGGATGACGCTGTGTCGGGATCTTGAGGTCTCGCACCATTTCTTCCCCGCGATAGGTCGGTCTCTTCGAGACAACATATAGCACTGCGGCGGCGGTTGCCAGTGGCCCCGCCCCGTGGGCCCGGTCGGCGGGGTTGAGCGCATCGCGGAGGTTGCGCTTGCGCATGGCGGTCCAGTGCGGAAAGCTGAGCGTGAGCAGCACCGGACATCAGAGAGCCCAAGGCCCATGTCGCTTCCCCTTTCCGGCGTTACCATCGTCGATTTCAGCCGGATTCTCTCCGGCCCCTATGCCACCATGATCCTCGCCGATCTCGGCGCGGTGGTGATCAAGGTCGAGCGCCCGGGGCGCGGTGACGGCGCCCGCGCCCTGCCGCCGCTGAAAGACGGCAAGAGCGGCTTTTTCGCCGCGATCAACCGGGGCAAACGCTCGATTGCGCTGGATCTGGAGGCCGACGCCGACCGCGCCGTGCTCGACAGGCTGCTGCAACGCGCCGATGTTCTGGTGGAGAATTTCCGCCCCGGAGTGATGGCCCGGCACGGGCTCGACTGGGAGACGCTGCGCCATCGCCTGCCCCGGCTGATCTATGCCTCGGTAAGCGGCTATGGTCAGACCGGCCCCGATGCCAAGCGTCCGGCCTATGACGCGGTGGCGCAGGCACGCGGCGGGCTCATGGGGCTGACCGGCACGCCGGCTGCACCAGCGCGGGCGGGAAGCTCGGTCGGCGATCTGGCAGGCGGCATGTTCCTCGCGCATGGTATCCTCGCCGCGCTCTACGACCGCGAGAAGACCGGGCGCGGACGGCGGGTCGATATCGGGCTGCTCGACGCGCAGCTTGCATTGATGGAGCAAGCGGTGCCGCAGACCGCGCTCGGCCCCGCGCCGCAGGCCTCCGGCACACGCCACCCGTCGCTCGCGCCCTGCGAAGCGGTGGCCGCCTCCGACGGGCCCTTCGTGCTCGCCGCCGGGACCGATGCGCAGTTCGAGCGGCTCTGCCTCGCGCTGCAACTGCCGCTGGCCGAGGATCCGCGCTTTGCCGACAATGCCGCCCGGCTCGCCCATGTCCGGCTGCTGAAACGGCTGATCGAGGCCGCCACGCTGGAACATCCGCGCTCGCACTGGCTTTCCAGGCTCACTGCCGCCGGCGTGCCCTGCGCCCCGATCCAGAGCATGGAGCAGGTGATGAAGGATCCGCAGCTTCTGTCGCGCAACATGATCGTCGATGTGCTCGACCGTTACGGGCGCGCCAGCTTCAAGGCCGCCGGCAACCCGATCAAGATGTCGGATATGGAAGACCGTCCGGCACGCCCCGCCGCGCCGGAGCTCGACGGCAACCGCGCCGATATCCTGCGCTGGCTGGGCACGGACTGAGGGCGGACTGAGGGCGAAATACCCGGCAGCTTCGACCGCGCCGGCGCGCGGCTGAGCCCATTGTGTCGCTCCCAGACGCCGGGCAGTTGCCATCGCTCAGTAGTGCGGCGGCGTCACGCTCCACACGACGACCGTTCGCTGCTGCGTCGGGTTGGCATATCCGTGCGGGCGGTTGCAGTCGAAATGAAAACTGTCGCCGGCATTCAGGAGATAGGTTTCTCCCTCGATGCGCAGTTCGAGCTGCCCCTCGCTGACATAGCCGGCTTCTTCACCGTCATGCGCATAAAGATCGCCCGAACTGGCGCCGGGCTCGAAGGTACAGAGCAGCATCTCCAGATTCCCGCCGAGCGTCGGGCACAGAAGCTCGTCGCGAATACCGGACTCGAAGCGAAGCGCGGAACGGCGGGCGGCGCGGACGACCACCGCGGCCTCGGGATCGGCGGTGCGGTCCGGATCCGGAAAAAACCAGCTGATGTTTACGCCGAGCGCTCGGGAAATCGTGCTGAGGGCGCGGATCGACGGCACCGCCTGCTCACGTTCCAGCTGGCTGAGATAGCCAACCGAAAGCGAGGTCGCGCCGGCGAGCTGTTGCAGGGTCATCCCCTTGGCCTTGCGAAGCTCGCGCATGCGCGCACCGACGATCTGTTGTGTGTCCCTCGCGTTGCCCCGGGCCGCGCCCTCCCTGTCGTCCTGCCATTGACTCATCTAAATTTTATATCCATTTTTTTGATGAAAGATAGAATCCTCGGAACCAATTATGCTCAAAACGATCCGCAAAGTCACGGAGACAGCGCCTGATTCCGCCCGGTTTGGTGGCCCCGCAGCGATCCTCTGCGCCACGGCGCTCATGGCGTTGCAGGATGCGCTGGTGAAGCTGCTGAGCACGGGGCTGCCGCTGTGGCAGCTGTTTTTTCTACGCTCTGTGCTGATCCTGCCGCTGTTGGCGGTTCTGGTTCTTCGCACCGGTCACGGGCAGCTTCGCCCGGCCGTGACCCGGCATGTGCTGCTCCGCTCGACGCTGATCGTGGCGATGTATGTGTTCTTCTACGCTGGCCTGCCGGTGCTGGAACTTCCGGTGGTCTCCGCCGTCTACTACACCGGTCCGCTGCTCATCGTCGTGTTTTCCGGCCTTTTCCTGCGAGAGCCCATCGCCATGCCTCAATGGATCGCCGTTCTTGCCGCGTTCATCGGCGTCCTGATCGTGCTGAGACCCGCAGGAGACGCATTTTCCATGGCCGCGCTGATCCCTCTGGCCTCGGCTCTGTGCTACGCGCTTGCGATGGTCGCGACGCGCGGGCGCATGGGTGCGCTGAATGCCTGGGTGCTGACCTTTTCGCTCAATCTCGTCTTTGCCGCAGCCGGTCTTACCGGCATGATCGCTTCCGCGCTTGTCGATATGCCGGAGCGCTATCCGTTCCTGCTCACGGCCTGGGTGCCGCTCGGCATGGACACCGCGCCGGCGATTGTGATTCTGGCGCTCATATCGATCGCGATCCATGTGCTTTTGGCCCGCGCCTATCAGCTCGGCCCGACAGTCGTCGTGGCGGGACTGGATTTCGCCTATCTCGGCTTTGCCGCGATCTGGGCCGCGCTGTTCTTCGGGACCGTTCCGTCTTCGCCGGTCGTTCTCGGCACCTGCCTGATCGCTGCCGCCGGGCTCTACGGTCTGATAAGCGGACGACGGAAACGCTGAAAGCCGCTCGCGTCCGGCGCATCGCGTATAAGCGACGTCCCGCACCCTGCCGCATCCGGCCCGCGCATGTTCGCTTCGCCGCTATTTCTCCGCGGCGACAGCGCCTATGCTTGAGATAAGAGCCAGCAGGACGCGTCATGACCCAGGATCCCCTCGTCGTCTTCACCCCCTCGGGCAAGCGCGGCCGCTTTCCCGCCGGCACCCCCGTGCTGACCGCCGCGCGGCAGCTCGGCGTCGATCTCGATTCCGTCTGCGGCGGGCGCGGCATCTGTTCGAAATGCCAGGTGGTCCCGGGCTTCGGCGACTTTCCCAAACACGGCATCCATTCCAGCAAAGACGCGCTCTCGGGCTGGAACACGGTCGAGGCGCGCTATGACGAAAAGCGCGGCCTGCCGCCCGGGCGGCGGCTGAGCTGTCAGGCGCAGATCCTCGGCGATGTGGTGATCGACGTGCCACCGGAAAGCCAGGTGCACCGGCAGGTGGTGCGCAAGGCGGCCTCGGCGCGGGTCATCGAGATGGACCCGGCGACGCGGCTCTATTACATCGAGGTCGAGGCGCCGGACATGCACGAGCCGACCGGCGATCTCGAACGCATCGCGCGGGCGCTGAAGGCGCAATGGGGTATCGAAAAGATATCCACAGAGTTTTCCACACTTGCCTCCCTGCAACCTATCTTGCGTAAAGGCGACTGGAAAATCACCATCGCTCTGCACAAAACCGATATTTCCGCCGATCCGCGCCTCATCGCCGCCTGGCCCGGACTGCACGAGGCGGGGATCTACGGGCTGGCGATCGACCTCGGCTCCACCACCATCGCCGCGCATCTGACCGATCTCGACAGCGGCGCCGTCATCGCCTCCTCGGGCATCATGAATCCGCAGATCCGCTTTGGCGAGGATCTGATGAGCCGCGTCTCCTATGCGATGATGAATCCCGGCGGCGATGCCGAGATGACCACCGCCGTGCGCGAGGCGATCTCGACCCTGGCCAGCGAGATCGCGCGCGAGGCCGGCATCGACCCGGCGCTGATCCTCGAGACGGTGTTTGTCTGCAATCCGGTGATGCATCACCTGCTGCTGGGCATCGACCCGGTGGAGCTGGGACAGGCGCCCTTTGCGCTCGCCACCTCTTCGGCGCTCAATCTCACCGCCGCCGATCTCGGGCTGACCACCCTGCCCGCCTCGGCGCAGGTCTATATCCTGCCCTGCATCGCCGGCCATGTCGGCGCCGATGCCGCCGCCGTGGCGCTGTCGGAGCAGCCCGGCAAATCCGAAGACCTCGTGCTCATCGTCGATGTCGGCACCAATGCCGAGATCCTGCTCGGCGACAAGACCCGGGTGCTGGCCTGTTCCTCGCCCACCGGCCCCGCCTTCGAGGGCGCGCAGATCAGTTCCGGCCAGCGCGCCGCCGCCGGCGCCATCGAGGCGGTGCGCATCGACCCGGAGACCAAGGAGCCGCGGTTCCGCATCATCGGCAGCAAGTTCTGGTCGGACGAGCGTGGCTTTGCCAAGGCGGTGGCGCGCAGCGGCATCACCGGGATCTGCGGCTCGGGCATCATCGAGGCGGTGGCCGAGATGCGCATGGCCGGCGTGCTGGACGCCTCGGGGCTGATCGGCTCGGCGGAGCAGACCGGCAGCGCGCGCTGCATCGCCGAGGGGCGCACCCATGCCTATGTGCTGCATGACGGGCGCGCCACCGGCGGGCCGCTGATCACCGTGACCCAGGGCGATATTCGCGCCATCCAGCTGGCGAAGTCGGCGCTTTATGCGGGCGCGCGGCTGCTGATGGACACGCGCGGCGTCGATAAGGTCGACCGGGTGGTGCTCGCGGGCGCTTTCGGCGCGCATATCTCGCCGCTGCATGCCATGGTGCTGGGGATGATCCCCGATGTGCCGCTCGACAAGGTGACCTCGGCGGGTAATGCCGCCGGCACCGGCGCCCGGATCGCGCTTTGCAACCTCGCCGCGCGGCGGCAGATCGAGACGGATGTGGGCGCCATCACCAAGGTCGAGACCGCCATCGAGCCACGCTTTCAGGAGCATTTCGTCGCCGCCAACGCGATCCCCCACGCCACCGATCCATTCCCGGAACTGGCGCGCAAGGTGACCCTGCCGCAGGTCGGCTTCAAGAAGGGCGACGAGGGCGGCGGACGCCGCCGGCGGCGCCGGGCGTAAACGCAGACCGACCTGCCCGGCGGCAGTGGCGCCCAGCGGAGCGGCAGCGCGCGGCCTGCGGGACACGCTCGCAGGGGCAACACGAATTCGTCGGTTGCGCCAGACGCCCCGGCATGCTTCCTGCGCAACGGAAACCCGGAGATCCCGCCATGCTGCGCCGCCTCTACGACTGGACGATGTCGCTCGCCGATCATCCGCGGGCGCTCTGGGCGCTGGCGGCGGTGTCTTTCATCGAGGCCTCGGTCTTTCCGATCCCGCCCGATGTGCTGATGATCCCCATGGTGCTGGCGGCACCACGCCGGGCCTGGCTGATCGCGCTGGTGGCGACCGTGTCCTCGGTGCTGGGCGGGCTCGCGGGCTATGGCATCGGGCATTTCTTCTTTGAAGGGCTGGGCCGGCCGATCCTGGAGGCGCTCGGCAAGGCAGATCACATCGAGGCGTTCAATGCGCGCTTCAACGGGGTGGGCTTCTGGGCAGTGCTGATCGCGGGCGTTACCCCCTTCCCGTTCAAGGTGATCACCATCATGTCGGGCTGGACGGCGATGCCGCTCGGCACCTTCGTCGTGACCGCCATCGTCGCGCGCAGCTTCCGCTTCTTCATCGTGGCCGGGCTGCTCTGGGGCTTCGGCACGCCGGTGCGCGATTTCATCGAGCGCCGGCTCGGCCTCGTCTTCACCCTCTTCGTGCTGCTCCTCTTGGGTGGCTTCTACCTCGTGAGGTATCTTTGAAACGCTCTCGCACGCTCCTTGTCCTGCTCGCCGCCGCCGGCTCCGCCGCGGTGTTGCTGGGCGCCTTCGGCTTTCAGTATCTGGGCGGCCTGCCGCCCTGCAAGCTCTGCCTCTGGCAGCGCTGGCCGCATGCCGCCGCCGTGCTCTTCGGCGCCGGCGCACTGGCCACACGCGGGCCTCTCATGCCGCTGCTCGGGGCGCTGTCTGCCGCGACCAGCGGCGGCATCGGGGTCTATCACACCGGGGTCGAGCGCGGCTGGTGGCCGGGTCCGGACAGCTGCACCGCGTCGGGCCAGATCACCGGGATCAGCGCCGACGATCTGCTGAACCAGATCATGAGCGCCGAAATCCAGCGCTGCGACGAGGTGCTGTGGGATCTCTTCGGCCTGTCGATGGCGAGCTGGAACGCGATCGTGAGCCTGGTGCTCGTGGCGCTGTGGCTGGCCGCCGCGGCAAAGAGCACGCGCCAGGGCTGATCGCGCGGGAGCGGTTCGGACCGGGGGCGGTGGGCAGATTGCCCACCCTACGGGCCACGCCCGACAACGAGATCCCCCGTAGGGTGGGCAATCTGCCCACCCTTTTTTACGCGCTCGTCACAAAACCCGTGAAAAACAGCCCTCAACCAAAGTTGTAGGGCGCCCATCCTGCATCTTTCGACCCATGGCAACCGGGGGCACGCGCCGTCAGATCGGTCTCCGAGGCAGGGGCACAGCCCGCTGCCGCGTCGTAACCCAAGGAGACACCACATGACCAAGATCCTCGCCGCCGCCCTCGCCGCGCTCACCCTCGCCGCCCCCGCCATGGCCTCGCCCGATGTCGATACCGAGACCGCCGCCCAGGTGCGCGAAAAGCTCACCGCCGAAGGCTACGAGGTGCGCAAGATCGACAATGAGGACGGCATGATCGAGGTCTATGCGCTGAAAGACGGCGCGCGCTTCGAGCTCTATCTCGACGCCGACCTGAACGTGGTCCGCTCCAAAACCGAAGACTGAGCCACGTGCGGCCCCGGGGCATCGCTCCGGGGCCGATGCACATCGCCGTAAAGGAGCATCGCCATGACCCGCCACCCCGTCTGGGACCCGCTGCTGCGGGCGTTCCACTGGAGCCTCGCCGGGCTCTTCACCGCCAACGCCTTTTTCACCGACGACGAGAGCGCCGCCCATGAATGGGTCGGCTACGCCATCGGCGGGCTGATCGCGCTGCGCCTGATCTGGGGCTTTGTCGGCCCGCATTCGGCGCGCTTCGCCAGCTTCCTGCCCAACCGCGAACGCATCCGCGGCCAGCTCACCGATATGGCCACCGGCCGCCGCCGGGTGCATCTGATGCACACCCCCATCGGGGCGCTGATGATCTACAACCTGCTGCTGACCCTCGCTGGCATCGTCGCCACCGGCGTGATGATGACCACCACCATGTTCTGGGGCATCGGCTGGGTCGAGGAGATGCATGAGGTTCTGGTCGGCTGGGCCGAGATCTCGGTGCTGCTGCATGTGGCCGCCGTGGTCTTCGAAAGCCTGCGCACCGGGGTGAACCTGCCCGGCGCGATGATTACGGGTGTCAAAAACGTGCCGGATGGGGCAAATATCGAGGCATGACAACCGCCACACCGACCGGAGCCGAGCGCTCCGCCCCGCTTGTCGGGCTGATCGCCGTGCAGATTCTCTGCGCGGCCTTCTTCCTCTTCGATGTCGCCCGCGATGGGATCGAGATCGGCTGGCCGCCCTTCACCCACTGGGAATTCGTGGTGGAGCTGCTGGCGGCGCTGTCGCTGATCGCGGCGGTCGCGGTCGAGCTGCGCTGGCTGATGGCACTGTTGCGGCGCAAGGCACATCTTGAGCGGCAGCTCTCGCTGGCCGCCGGCGCCTTTCACGACATCGTTGCGGCGCAGTTCGACAGCTGGGGGCTGACGCCCTCGGAACAGGATGTGGCGATGCTGACGCTCAAGGGGCTGGCCATCGCCGAGATCGCCGAAATCCGGGGCTCGGCGGAAGGCACGGTGAAATCCCACCTCAACGGCATCTATCGCAAGGCCGGGGTCACCGGGCGCGGCGCCTTCCTCAGCCTCTTCATCGAAGAGCTCATGTCCACCCCCCGGAGCCCCCTGCCAGAAGGCGCGTGACAGCGCCCCTGCGCTCTGGCATGACGGCGCCATGACCAATCGGATCGCGATATGGATCGGCCTGATCGTCGTCGCAGCGCTGGCGGCGGATATCTGGCTCTATGGCTCGGAACATATGCTGTTTCTGGGCCGCAAGCTGTTCGTTCTGCTCGATTGGCTGGCCTTTTGGCATTGAGTTCCGGCGCTAAACCAGAGCCCCCGGCGTGGCGCAGGTTGACTTAGCGTTGGCAACCTGATGACGTGCGCGCATCAGCCGGATACCGAACAGCGAGGAGATATCCATGACCGTCAAAGTCGCCATCAACGGCTTCGGGCGCATCGGGCGCAACGTGTTGCGCGCTATCATTGAATCGGGCCGCACCGATATCGAGGTGATCGCCATCAACGACCTCGGCCCGGTCGAAACCAACGCCCATCTGCTGCAATTCGACAGCGTGCACGGCCGCTTCCCGGTCGAGGTGAAGGTCGATGGCGACACGATCGACGTGGGCCGCGGCCCGATCAAGATCACCGCGATCCGCGACCCCAAGGAATTGCCCTGGGGCGATGTGGACGTGGCCCTGGAATGCACCGGGATCTTCACCGCCCGCGAAAAGGCGGCGCTGCATCTGGAGAATGGCTCCAAGCGCGTGCTGGTCTCGGCCCCGGCCTCCGGCGCCGACAAGACCATCGTCTTCGGCGTCAATGACAGCGCGCTGACCGCCGACGATGTCGTGGTGTCGAACGCCTCCTGCACCACCAACTGCCTGTCGCCGGTGGCCAAGGTGCTGAACGATGCCATCGGCATCGAAAAGGGCTTCATGACCACGATCCACTCCTATACCGGCGACCAGCCGACACTGGACACGATGCACAAGGATCTTTACCGCGCCCGCGCCGCGGCGATGTCGATGATCCCGACCTCCACCGGCGCTGCCAAGGCCGTGGGCCTCGTGCTGCCCGAGCTGAACGGCAAGCTCGACGGTGTGGCGATCCGGGTGCCGACACCGAATGTCTCGGTGGTGGATCTGGTCTTCGAGGCCAAGAAAAGCACCACCGTGGAAGAGATCAACGACGCGATCCGCGCTGCCGCCAATGGCCCGCTCAAGGGCATTCTCGGCTACACCGACAAGAAGCTCGTGTCGTCGGATTTCAACCACGACTCGCACAGCTCGGTTTTCCACACCGATCAGACCAAGGTGATGGAGGGCAGCATGTGCCGCATCCTGACCTGGTATGACAATGAATGGGGCTTCTCCAACCGCATGTCCGACACCGCTGTGGCACTGGGCAAGCTAATCTGATCCTCCGTCGCTTTGACGACGCAGACAATTTCGAGGGGCGGGGCCGGCGATGGCCCCGCCCCTCGTCTTTCAGAACCTCGCGCGCGGCGGCATAGCCCTGCCTTGCGCCCTGCTCCGCCGAGGGCGCAGCCGGATGGGACGGAAGCAACCCCACCGTTACCGGCGTGGGCAGTGGAATGGCCCGTCGCCGCGTCGCCGGGCCTGTGGACGGCGTATCCGCGCCGGGCGCGCGCATGCCATCGCCAAGATCGGAGCGCGCTGCGGCAGCGCACCGGCGGTTCGGATTTCCATCCCGTCACCTCTTGAACGACATGGCGTTAACGTCGATGCGGAAAGGCTGAGAAGGTCTTACCCGGCCACGGGCCGCGCGGGGCCACGAGGCCGCCATGCAAAACATGCAGGCCGGGTTTGGGTTTTCGGAAGTTGTGCTGCGACGCAGCATTCCCCAGGTTAGCGCCATCAGAAACAGAAGGCGTCCCAAGGAGAGACCCATGACCCGCCTTTACGAAACCCTCAGAGAGCGGCTCGACCGCCGCGCCCGCTACCGCCGCACCCTGCGCGAGCTGCGCAGCCTGCCGCTGGATACGGCGCTCGATCTCGACATCTATCACGGCGACGCCCGCCGCATCGCCAGCCAGGCCGTCTACGGCCGGGGCTGATCGCCGCGCGCTTTTCCTGCGGACGGTGGGCACATTGCCCACCCTACACGAGATCCGCAGGGTGGGTTTTCAACCCACCGCACGCGGCAGGGCAAAAGCTCAGGCGAAGCGTGCCTTAAGCGCCTCATGGACCGGCGGGGTGACGAATTTGCTCACATCGCCGCCGAGACGGGCAATTTCCTTCACCAGCTTCGAGGCAATGGCCTGATGCCGCGCCTCGGCCATGAGGAACACCGTCTCGACGCTGTCGTCGAGCGCCCGGTTCATGCCGACCATCTGGAATTCATACTCGAAATCCGCCACGGCGCGCAGGCCGCGCACGATGATCTGCGCGCCGACATCGTGGGCGCAGTCGATCAGCAGATTCTCGAACGGATGGGGCACGATCTCTGTGCCGGTCTGCTCGGAGAGCGCGCGGCATTCGGATTCGATCATCGCAACGCGCTCTTCCAGCGTGAAGAGCGGCCCCTTGTCGCGGTTGATGGCCACGCCGATCACCAGACGATCGACCAGCGCGGCGGCGCGGCTGATGATATCCATATGGCCCAGGGTGATCGGATCGAATGTGCCGGGGTAAAGACCGATGCGCATGGGGCCTCCTCAGTTTCCCAATTCCCGGCACGCAACAATATTGCCCAAATGAATGCAACCCCGAAAGGCAGGAGATTTTACGCCAGAGGCCCGGTGCGGGGACATGGCAGCGCAAACAAGGGTAACGCCCCGGCGGATCACACCGAATCCATGCCTCGCGCGCCGGCGCGCCGCCATGGGCCCTGCGGGAATCGGGCGGCGCCTCCGGGGGCTTCAATATCCCATGATCATGCCCTGAAGCGCCTCTTTCTCCATTGCCAGTTCAGAGATATGCGCCTTGACCACGTCGCCGATGGTGATGATCCCGACCATTACGCCGTCCTCGACCACCGGCAGGTGACGGAACCGGCCCTCTGTCATCCGCGCCAGCACCACATCGCTGTCCTCGGCGCAGGTACAGGTCTGCACTGCTTTCGTCATAAGATCGTCCACCCGGCTGGTCAGACAGACACCGCCCTCCGCAGCGATGCGGCGCACGATGTCGCGTTCGGACAGGATGCCCAACGGCGTCTGCCCGTCCTCGGAGATCACCACGCCGCCGATACGGCGCTCGGCCAGCACCTGCGCCGCCGCGGCGACGCTCGTGCCCGGAGCCACCGTGACGACACCGTCGTCGGCCTTGTCCTTGAGAATTTGCTGCACCTGCATTCGGCTCTCCTCCAATCGCGTCTCTGCATGTGCATTCAGCGTCCCCGCACTGCGACAATCTGTCAAGTCAGACCTTCGAGCCGGGTCAATTCCCGCCGTACCCCCTGCACCAGTGCGCGGGCAAATGTGTCGAGCCGGCCCAATCTGCGGTCATCCGCATGGCGAATGAGGTAGAAACTGCGCGTGAGCTCCACCCGGTCGGCCAGCACCTTGCGCAGCCCCGGCGCCGCCGGCAGCGCGAAATCGTGGACGATTCCCAGCCCGGCGCTCTGGCGCAGCCAGTGGAACTGCACCGAGACCGAATTCGACGCCAGCCCGACCCGTTCGAGCCCGATATCGGCGAGGTAATCCAGCTCCTTGTCGAAGATCATGTCGGGGATATAGCCGACGATGCGGTGATCGCGCAGATCCTCCAGCGTGCGGATCGGCGGGTGCTGCGCCAGATAATCCTCTGACGCGGCCAGATGCAGCCGGTAATCGGTGAGCTTCTGCACCACCAGCCGCCCCGCCGTGGGGGCAGAGACGCCGATGGCCAGATCCGCCTCGCGCCGCGACAGGTTGACGATGCGCGGCAGGGCGACGATCTGCACCTCCAGCTCGGGGTTCTCGGCGGCGATCTCCGCCACCACCTGCGGCAGCAGGAAATTGGCGCAGCCATCCGGCGCGCCGATGCGGATCTGCCCCGACATGCCCTCGCCCGCCGCGCCGCGCACCGCCTGCGTGCCCTGCCCCAGCGCCCGCTCGGCAGCCTCGGCATGGGAGAGCAGCCGCGCCCCCGCCTCGGTCAGCGCATAGCCCTGCGGGCTCTTGGCAAAGAGCGGCTGGCCGAGGCTCTCCTCCAGCCGCGCCACGCGGCGGCCCACCGTCGCCGGATCCATCCGCAGCGCGCGGCCGGCGCCCGACAGGCTGTCGCCCCGCGCCACGGCGAGGAAAATCCGCAGGTCGTCCCAGTTCTCCCGCATGGCATCTCTCCCGCAGGGTATCCTTTGCGTTTTTGCAAAACCTTTTTGCCCGATTACCTCTGTGATCGGCATTTATGCAAGACTAACCTGCCGCCAAATCATGAAAGACTCCGGAGGATCGACCGTGAAAGAGCTCACCCATTTCATCAACGGCCAGCACGTCAAGGGCACATCGGGCCGCTTTACCGAGGTGTTCAACCCCGCCACCGGCGAGGCCATCGCCAAGGTGCCGCTGGCCACCGCCGCCGAGCTCGACGAGGCCGTCGCCAAGGCCGCCGAGGCGCAGAAGGCCTGGGGCGCCACCAACCCGCAGCGCCGGGCGCGCGTGATGATGAAATTCGGCGCGCTCATCAACGAGCATATGGACGAGCTGGCCGAGCTGGTTTCGATGGAGCATGGCAAGACCCTGCCCGACGGGCGCGGCGACGTGCAGCGCGGGCTGGAGGTGATCGAGGTCTGCATGGGCGCGCCGCATATGCTCAAGGGCGAGTTCACCAACGATGGCGGCCCGGGCATCGACCTTTATTCCATGCGCCAGCCTCTGGGCGTGGTCGCCGGCATCACCCCGTTCAACTTCCCGGCGATGATCCCGCTGTGGAAGATGGGCCCGGCGCTGGCCTGCGGCAACGCGATGATCCTGAAACCCTCCGAGCGCTGCCCCTCGACCTCGCTGCGCCTCGCCGAGCTGGTGATCGAGGCCGGCCTGCCCGCCGGCGTGCTTCAGGTGGTGAACGGCGACAAGGAGGTGGTCGACGCGATCCTCGACAACGAGACCGTGGCCGGCGTGGGCTTTGTCGGCTCCACCCCGATCGCGCAGTACATCTATGGCCGCGCCGCCAATAACGGCAAGCGCGCGCAGTGCTTCGGCGGCGCCAAGAACCACATGATCGTCATGCCCGATGCCGATCTCGACAAGGCGGCGGATGCGCTGGTGGGCGCCGGCTTCGGCGCCGCGGGCGAACGCTGCATGGCGATCTCGGTGGCGGTGCCGGTCGGCAAGGAAACCGCCGACGCGCTGGTCGAAAAGCTGGTGCCGCGCATCGAAAAGCTCAAGGTCGGCCCCTACACCGCCGGCGACGACGTGGATTACGGCCCCGTCATCACCGCCGCCGCCAAGGACCGCATCGAAAAGCTGGTGCAGTCCGGTGTCGATCAGGGCGCCGATCTGGTGGTCGACGGGCGCGGCTTCGAGCTTCAGGGCTATGAGGACGGGTTCTTTGTCGGGCCGTCGATGTTCGACAACGTGACCCCGGATATGGAGATCTACAAGGAAGAGATCTTTGGCCCGGTGCTGAGCCAGGTGCGTGCCGACAGCTACGAAGACGCGCTGAACCTCGTGATCGACAACCCCTATGGCAACGGCACGGCGATCTTTACCGCCGATGGCGACACCGCGCGCGATTTTGCCAACCGGGTGAATGTCGGCATGGTCGGCATCAACTTCCCGATCCCGGTGCCGCTGAGCTACCACACCTTTGGCGGCTGGAAGAAATCGGCCTTCGGCGATCTCAACCAGTACGGCCCAGACGCCTTCCGCTTCTACACCAAGACCAAGACCGTCACCGCGCGCTGGTTCTCGGGCATCAAGGAAGGCGGCGAATTCAACTTCAAGGCGATGGACTGACCTCTTCCGCCTGTTAAATCGCTACGCGCCCCGGGTCCTCGACGGCCCGGGGCGTTGCGTTTCAGGGCATTTAGCGCGTGTCGCCCAGCCCGCCATCGCTGGCAAACCCGTCACGCGGGCTCTTTTCGGCGCCGAGACCGCTCAGCTCGCCGCGCTCGGACGTCGTTTTCGCCTCGGCGCCCGATGCGGCAACCAGCGTCAGCGCGGCGAGGATCAGCGAGAAAAAGGCGATGCGGGTCATGATGCGGTCTCCAAAATGGCGGGTCGCAATCTGGCCACCACTGTGCCGCGGGTCCGCGTCTCGTCCTATTCCGGAAAACCAGACCCTTTCGGGGATTGCCTTTTTCGACATATTGCAGACATTTTGATCAAACCGGTCGGGCCAGGGTCACGTCCGGCAGTTCCGTTCCACAGGCCGTTCCCGCATGTCCGTCTCGTTCCGTATCCTGCCACAGCATGGTATCGTCTATATCCGCTACGAGGGCTTTGCCCTGTTCGACGATACGATCCGCGCGGTCGGCGCCTATACCCAGCATCCAGAGTCGAGTCCGGGGCAGAAACATCTGGTCGACCTGTCGCGCATCACCGGGATCGAGCAGGATTTCGTCAAACTGATGCAAATCCAGGCACTCAAGGCCGATGCCTTTATCGGCGGCGGCGCTCAGACGATGATCGTCTATTATGCCCCGACGCCGCTGGCCTTTGAGGTCTCCAAGGTGATCCTGCGCTCGTGGGACGGCATCGACGCGGTGGTTCCCCTGGTCCAGCAAAGCGAGACCGGAACACTCTCCCTGCTCGGCGTCGGTCTGCCGAGTTTCGCAGCGCTGCTCGAAGGCACCGACTGAGCCGGCAGACCGGCGCAGCGGACACTGCCTGCACACGCCTTGTCCGAATCCGCCAGAAAAGATATATTTAAACCACCTGTTTTGGTGTGGTGCATCATGGCTGTAGACGTTTCCGTCTTCGAAAGCCGCAATCTCGCGTATGCCCGTTTTCACGGCAACGTCACCCCTGTGGACAATTTACGTGCTTTCGACAGCATCCTGACCGACCCCCGCACCCGCGCCGATACCGCCCACCTCGCCGACCTGTCGGCGGTCAACGACATGGAGACGGACTTTCTGCAAACGCTCTCGCTCGTGGCCACCCAGACCCGGCTGACCGGGCGCGTGCTGCCCGGCACCAGATACGCGGTCTTCGCCCCCGACGACCTCACCTTTGGCGCCGCACGGATGTTTCACCAGATCGCCGAAACCGCGCTGCCCTATCAGATCGAGGTGTTCCGCCGCGAAGCGCCGGCGCTCGCGCATCTGCGCCAGCCCGAACGCTCGATCTCGGATTTCCTGATCGCCGCCGAATAGCCCGGGCCTTGCCGCAATCGCCGCTCTCTGCTTTTCTTGTCGCGCACGGGGGGAGGAGACGCGGAATGGATGCGCCGGAATTCAGCCTCGGGATCGAAGAGGAATATCTTCTCGTCGATCGCGACAGCCTGGCGCTGGCCGAGGCGCCCGAGGCGCTGCTCGCCGCCTGTTCCGAAGAGCTCGAAGGCCAGGTCACCCCGGAATACCTGCAATGCCAGATCGAGATCGGCACCCGCCCCTGCGCCGATATCGCCGCCGCGCGCGAGGATCTGCGCCGCCTGCGCCGCACCGTCTCGACACAGGCCGCGCGGTTCAACCTGACGCCCATCGCCGCCTCCTGCCATCCGCTGGCGGACTGGAAGAACCAGCACCACACCGACAAGGACCGCTATAACGACCTGCGCCGCGATCTCGGCGGCGTGGTGCGGCGCATGCTGATCTGCGGCATGCATGTGCATGTGGGGCTGGGCGATGACAGCCTGCGCGCCGATCTGATGCGCCAGGCGAGCTATTTCCTGCCGCATCTGCTGGCGCTCTCCACCTCCTCGCCGTTCTGGCAGGGGCAGGATACCGGGCTCGCCAGCTACCGCATTTCCGTCTTCGACAACCTGCCGCGCACCGGGTTGCCGCCGAATTTCACCAACTGGCAGGATTACCAGCGCTCGGTGCAGGTGCTGGTGGATCTGGGGCTGATCGAGGACGCCTCCAAGATCTGGTGGGATCTGCGCCCCTCCTCGCGCTTTCCGACGCTGGAGACGCGGATCATGGATGTGCAACCGCGGCTCGAGGACACGCTGATGCTGGCGGCGGTGAACCAGTGCCTGATGCGCATGCTCTGGCGACTGAGGCGGCGCAACCAGCGCTGGCGGATCTACGAGAACTTCCTGATCGGCGAAAACCGCTGGCGGGCGCAGCGTTATGGCGTGACCGAGGGGCTGATCGATTTCGGCGCGGCGCGGATCGTGCCCTTCGCCGATCTCGCCGAAGAGCTGATCGCGCTGCTGGCCGAGGATGCCGAGGCGCTCGGCTGCCTGGCCGAGATCGAGCGTATGCGCCGCATCGTTGCCGAGGGCAATTCCTCGATCCGCCAGCGCGCGGCGGCCGAGGCGGCGGGCGGCGACGGCGAGGCCCGGATGCGCGCGGTGGTCGGCCATCTCATCGAAGAGTTCCACGAAGGGATCTGAGGGGCGGCGCGCGGCTCCCTTGCAAGGCCCGCGCCGCCGGGGCACAAGGGCGCCGGCCAGCGCTAGCGGAGACCGCCATGAAGACCTGCATCGTCACCTCCGATTTCTTCGTTCCGGGCGAAACCTTCATCAACCGCCATATCGAACACATCTTCGGCGGCGACACCTGCGTGCTAACGGGCCGGTTCAACGGCACCGATCCGCTGGGCAAGCCGCTCTTCGTGCGCCGCGCCCCCCTCAGCCCCGCCGACAGGCTGCGTGCGCCCTTCGCCATGGGCTGGAACGCCGCGCTGGAAGGCACCGGCCGCCTGCCCTTCGGCGACAACCGCCGCCGCCTCGCCGACTGGCTGCGCGCGGAGAAGGTCGAGGTGATCCTTGCCGAATTCGGCACCCAGGCGCTGGTGGTGGCCAGGCTCGCAACCGAGCTGGACCTGCCGGTCTTCACCTATTTCCGCGGCACCGATGCTAGCTTCGCCCTGCGCTCGCGCCAGATCGTGCGCGCCTACAGGCGCATGATGCCAAGGCTCGACGGAGTGTTCTCGGTCAGCCGGTTCCTGCTCGACAATCTCGCCCGCCACGGCGTCACCCATCCCAATGCCCATGTGGTGCCCTCCGGCGTCGATATCCGCCGCTTCACCCCAGGCGAGAAACGCCCCGGCTCCTTCCTCGCCGTGGGTCGCATGGTGGAGAAAAAGGCCCCCGAGGTCACGCTGCGCGCCTTCGCCAGGGCCGCGCAGGGCCGCGAGGCGCATCTCACCTTCATCGGCGACGGCCCGCTGCTCGATCCCTGCAAGGCGCTCGCCGCCGAGCTCGGCATCGCCGCGCAGGTGACCTTCACCGGCGCGCTGCCGCATGACGCGGTGCGCGAACATCTCACCACCACCGAGACCTTCCTCCAGCATTCGGTCACCGCCGCGAACGGCAATACCGAGGGCCTGCCCACCGCCATCCAGGAGGCGCTGGCCTGCGGCTGCATCACGCTGTCCACCTGGCATGCCGGCATCCCCGAGGCGGTGGAGGACGGCGTCAACGGGCTGCTGGTACCGGAATGGGACGAGGCGGGCTTTGCCGCGCGCATCGCGCAGCTGCTCGACATGTCCGACCGCAGCGCCATGACCCGCGCCGCCCGCGACACGGCGGTGGCGAAATTCGACAATGCGGTGCTGCTCGAAAAGGTCGAAACGGTGATCCGCGACCGGCTCGCCACCCGCGCCCGCGCCTGATCCCCGCGCGCCCGCCCCTTCATCTTTCTGCAAATACTCAAAAAATCCCCTCGCGCCGCCGCTGCCACCCGCACCGCGCGGGCCGCAGGCGCGCGCCTCCGGCGACGAGGCCCCGCCTCGGCGCAATCCCTGCCGCTTGCCCTTGCATCCCGTGGCGACTCCCGGCACATTATGAACAATCGTTCAATTTCCATCTCGGCAGGGAGGAGCCCATATGGATTTCGCACTGAGCGAAGAACAAACGGCCATTTTCGACATGGCCTACGGGTTCGGGCAGGAGCATATCGCACCCTATGCCCGCGACTGGGAGACACAGGGCAGCATTCCAAAGGAGCTCTGGCCCGAGATCGGCGCGCTGGGGCTCGGCGGGATCTATGTGAGCGAGGCGAACGGCGGCTCGGGGCTCACCCGGCTCGATGCGACGCTGGTCTTCGAGGCGCTCAGCATGGCCTGCCCGTCGGTCGCCTCCTTCCTGTCGATCCACAATATGTGCGCCCGGATGATCGACGCCTACGGCTCCGAGGATCTGCGCGCGCGCTACCTGCCCAAGGCGCTGACCATGGAGACGGTGCTCTCCTACTGCCTGACCGAGCCGGGCGCCGGCTCCGACGCGGCGGCGCTGAAGACCCGCGCGGAAAAGACCGACACGGGCTACAGCCTCACCGGCACCAAGGCCTTCATCTCCGGCGGCGGCTATTCCGATGCCTATGTGGTCATGGCCCGCAGTGGCGGCGAGGGTCCGCGCGGGGTCTCGGCCATCGTGGTCGAGGACGGCGCGCCGGGGCTCAGCTTCGGCGGGCTCGAGGACAAGATGGGCTGGCGCTCGCAGCCGACGCGGCAGGTGCAGTTCGACGCGGTCGCGGTGCCGGCGGCGAACCTGCTCGGCGAGGAGGGCAAGGGGTTCAACTACGCCATGGCCGGGCTCGATGGCGGGCGGCTCAATATCTCCGCCTGTAGCCTCGGCGCGGCGCAGGCGGCGCTCGACGCGACACTGGCCTATATGGCCGAGCGCGAGGCGTTCGGGCAGAGCATCGACCGCTTCCAGGCGCTGCAATTCCGCCTCGCCGACATGGAGATCGAGTTGCAGGCGGCGCGCACCTTCCTGCGTCAGGCGGCGTGGAAACTCGACCAGGGCGCGCCGGATGCGACGAAATTCTGTGCCATGGCGAAGAAATTCGTCACCGAGGCGGGCAGCAGGGTTGCCGATCAATGCCTGCAACTGCATGGCGGGTATGGATATCTCGCCGATTACGGGATCGAGAAGATCGTGCGCGACCTGCGCGTGCACCAGATCCTCGAAGGCACCAACGAAATCATGCGGCTGATCGTGGCCCGCACGCTGGTCGCGCGATGACCGGCGGGGCGCGCACCAAATCTCTTCGAAGAGATTTGCAAAATCCTTCGAAGGATTTTGCCGCCAACGGAAAGACCTGTTCATGACCGACATTCACACCAACATCGAGGGCCGCGCCGGGCGCATCACCCTCACCCGCCCCAAGGCGCTCAACGCGCTCGACCACGAGATGTGCCTCGCGATCGAGGCGGCGCTCGACGCCTGGCGCGACGATCCGCAGGTCTCGCTGGTGATGATCGACGCCGAGGGCGAGCGCGCCTTCTGCGCCGGCGGCGATATCGCGGCGGTCTACCGTGCCGGGCTTGTGGGCGATTACGAGGCCGGGCGGGCCTTCTGGCGCGACGAATATCGCATGAACGCCAAGCTCGCCGAGTACCCCAAGCCGGTGGTCAGCTTCCTGCACGGCTTCGTCATGGGCGGCGGCGTCGGGCTCGGCGGGCATTGTTCGCACCGCGTGGTGGGCGAGAGCGCGCAGATCGCCATGCCGGAATGCGGCATCGGTTTCGTGCCCGATGTCGGCGGCTCGCTGCTGCTGGCGCGCGCGCCGGGCGGGCTTGGCGCCTATCTCGGCCTGACCGCGGCCCGCATGGGTCCGGGCGACGCGCTGCATGCCGGCTTTGCCGATTGCTTCATCCCCGAATCCCTCTGGCCGGCGCTGAAACAGGCGCTTGCGGAAACCGGTGACGTGGCCGCGCTGGACGCCGCCGCCGACACCCCGCCCGCAAGCCCGCTCGCCGCCGCGCAGCCGGAGATCGACACGCTCTTCGCCGCCGGCCCGCTGGCGGAGATCGCCGCGCGGCTGGAGCAGGCGGAGGGCGAGATCGCGGACCCCGCGCGCAAGGCGGTGGCGCGCAACTCGCCGCTCTCCATGGCGCTGACGCTGGAGATGCTCGCCCGGCTGCGCGCGCAAGAGAGCGATATCCGCAGCGCGCTGCGGCAGGAATACCGGGTCTCGCACCGCGCGGCGGAGATGGGCGATTTCCTCGAAGGCGTGCGCGCGCAGATCATCGACAAGGACCGCAACCCGCGCTGGCGTTACAGGCTCAAAGAGATCACCCCCGATCTGGTCGCGGGGTTCCTGGCGCCGCTGGGCGCGGACGAACTGGCGCTGTGACGCGCCGCGCAAGGGAGGAGACAGACATGAAGATCGGATTTATCGGGCTGGGCAATATGGGCGCGCCGATGGCCGCCAACCTGGCAAAAGCCGGCCATGAGGTCACCGGCTTCGACGTAGCGGGCGCCACGGCGGAAGGCGTGGCACAGGCCGCCAGCGGGCCGGAGGCGGTGAAGGGCGCCGAGGTGGTCATCACCATGCTCCCCAACGGCGCGATCCTGCGCGATGTCGCCGCCGAGCTGATCCCGGCCATGGCGCCGGGCGCGGTGTTTCTCGATTGCTCCACCGTGGATGTGGAGAGCGCCCGCGCGGTGGCCGAACAAGCCGAGGCCGCGGGGCTTGGCGCGCTCGACGCGCCGGTCTCGGGCGGCATCGGCGGCGCGGCCGGCGGCACGCTGACCTTCATGGTCGGCGGCTCCGAGGCGGCCTTTGCCACCGCCAAGCCGCTCTTCGACATCATGGGGCAGAAGGCGGTGCATTGCGGCCCCTCGGGCAATGGTCAGGCGGCGAAGATCTGCAACAATATGATCCTCGGCGTCACCATGATCGCCACCTGCGAGGCCTTTGCGCTGGCCGACAAGCTGGGGCTCTCGCGCGAGGCGATGTTCGATGTGGTCTCCACGTCCTCGGGCTATAGCTGGTCGATGAACGCCTATTGCCCGGCGCCGGGCGTCGGGCCGCAATCGCCCTCGGACAATGGCT
Organism: Salipiger abyssi; assembly: GCF_017311415.1. Lineage (GTDB taxonomy): Bacteria > Pseudomonadota > Alphaproteobacteria > Rhodobacterales > Rhodobacteraceae > Salipiger > Salipiger abyssi_A. Next base: position 38,114 of record NZ_JAEKIS010000013.1, read on the forward strand.
ACAAGCCGGGCTTTGCCGCCGAGCTGATGCTGAAGGATCTGGGCCTCTCGCAGCAGGCCGCCGAGGCCGCCGATGCCGACACCCCCATGGGTGCCGCGGCGCTGGCGCTCTACAAGAGCTTCGTCGAGGACGAGGGCGGCAAGGGCATGGATTTCTCGGCCATGCTGCCGAGGTTCGAAAAACGCGGGCGCGGCTAAGCCGCACCTGCGGGCTCTGGACCCTGCCCGCGTCGCCTGACACTCTGCGCGCATGTCCAAGACCAGCCCCGTCGCAGCCCATCTGCCGCCGCTTGCGCCCGAGACCGTCGCGGCGCTCGACCGGCTGCCCGTCGCCGAACTGCCGCAGGGCAGCGTGCTGTTCCGCCCCGGCGATCCGGTGCAGGGGTTCGTCATCGTGCTCTCGGGGCGGGTCGAGGTTTTCCTGACCGGCCCCAGCGGGCGCGAGATCCTGCTCTATGCGGTCGAGCCCGGGCAGAGCTGCGTGCAATCCACGCTGGGGCTGCTCGGCGACGAGACCTATTCCGGCGAGGCGGTCACCCGCCGCGCCTGCCGGCTGGTGATGATCCCACGCGCGCTGTTCCTGCGGCTCATGGAGAGCGACGCGGCGTTTCGCAGCTTTGTCTTCCGCGCCTTCGCAGAGCGCATGCAAAACATGATGCATCTGCTTGAAAAGGTGGCGTTTCAGCGGGTCGAATGCCGGCTGGCGCAGGCGCTTCTCGACGGCGCGACCGATGGCACATTACGCGCCACCCACGCAGAGATCGCCACCACGATCGGCTCCGCCCGCGAGGTGGTCTCGCGCCGGCTCGACGCGCTGGCGCGGCGCGGCATCGTGGCGCTCGACCGGGGGGCTGTGCGGCTTCTCGACATGGACACGCTGCGCAGCCTGGCCGAGACCAGCACCGGGTGAGCGCGCAACACCGACCCTTTCAGCGGTCGATTCCGCCGCGCGACCCTGTTAGGAAGGCCGGAAAAGGACGTATTACATGGTCACGCTCGACATCTTCTCCGATCCGATCTGCCCCTGGTGCTATATCGGCAAGGCCTATCTCGACCGCGCCTTGCAGGACGCCCCGGACCACCCGTTCACTCTGCGCTGGCGGACCTTCATGCTGAACCCGCAGATGCCCGCCGAAGGCATGGAGCGGCGCGCCTATCTCGAAGGCAAGTTCGGCGGCAAGGAGGGTGCGGTGGAGGCCTATATGCCGGTGGCCGAGCACGCCGCGCAGGCCGGGGTGGAGATCAATCTCGACGCCATCGAACGCACGCCCTCGACGCTGGACGCGCAGCGGCTGATCCACTGGGCGGGGATCGAAGGCGTGCAGACGCCGGTGGTCTCGGCACTGTTCCGCGCCTATTTCGTCGAAGGCCGCGATATCGGCAGCCGCGAGGTTCTGGGCGATATCGCCGATAGCTGCGGGCTGGATGCCAGCCTGATCCTGCGGCTGCTGGCCTCGGATGCCGACCGCAAGGAAGTGGTCGAGATGGACGCGGCGGCGCGCGGCATGGGGGTGACCTCGGTGCCGACCTTCGTGGTTGCCGGCCAGCACGCGGTGCCCGGCGCGCAGCCCTCGGATCTCTGGGCGCGGGTCATCGCCGAACTGAAGGACGGCGGCGCGCAGGCGGCGGCGCTGGCCTGAGCCGGGCGCGGCGGGCATGAAACGGCTGCGCATTCTGACGCTCGTGGCGACGGTGCTGGGCATCATCGCCATCGGCACGGTGTATTTCCACCTCGTCGAGGGGTGGAGCTGGCTCGACTCTTATTTCTTCACCGTGGTGACGCTTTCGACCGTGGGCTATGGCAACCACATCCCGGTGACAGTGGCGGGCAAGATCGGCACCACCGTCTTTATTCTGCTCGGGCTCGGCATCTTTGCCGTCGCGGTGCAGCAGTTCGGCCTCTTCGCCATGCGCAAGCGCGAGGAGCACACCGAGTGGCTGATCGCCAAACTCGGCAGAGAGGCGGCGAACGAGGACACGCCGGAACCAGAACCGGACGCACACAAACGACCCGACACCGCAGAGTGATCCGGGCCAGCCATGCGCATGGCGCATGGCGGACTTCCGCCGGGCACGGGTCGAAACACGCTTGTGTTGCGGAACCGATTTCCGATAGCCCGGTTGGTAGCGATAAATCGCTTTCCCAAATCCCTGCGACATACCGTGCCGGCGGGGCCGTTTCACCGAGGTTGCAGATTTCATGCGTTCAGGTCCAGGACGAGTTGAGTTCATCGCGCTGCTGGCGATGCTGTTTGCCACCATTGCGTTTTCCATCGACGCCATGCTGCCCGCACTGCCCGAGATCGGGCAGGAACTGACACCCGACGACATCAACCGCGCGCAGCTGGTGATCACCAGCTTCGTCCTGGGAATGGGGCTGGGCACGCTGTTCACCGGCCCGCTCTCCGACACGTTCGGACGCAAGCCGGTGATCCTGGGCGGCGCGGCGCTCTATATTGCCATGTCGCTGGTCGCGGCGCAGGAGGATACGCTCGAGCTGCTTTTGCTGTCGCGGCTCTTGCAGGGGCTCGGCGCCGCCGGACCCCGCGTGGTGGCGCTCGCCATCGTGCGCGATCTGCATGCCGGCCGGGACATGGCACGGATCATGTCCTTCGTGATGATGGTCTTCACGCTGTTTCCCGCGCTTGCACCCTCCATCGGCGCGGTGATCATCGAAATGTCGAGCTGGCGCGGGATCTTTATCGCCTTCGTGATCTTTGCCTCGTTCTCGTCGCTCTGGCTGATGATCCGCCTGCCCGAAACCCTGCCGCGCGAGCACCGCCGGCCGTTTCGCTTCGCGGCAATCTGGGCCGCGATCCGCGAACTTCTGGGCCACCCGATCGTGCGGATTTCCATTGCGGTGCAATCGCTGGTCATGGCGATGCTGTTCTCGATGATTTCCAACGTGCAGCAGATCTACGATATCAGCTTCGGCCGGGGCGAGAGCTTTCCGATCTGGTTCGGCGCCATCGCGGTACTGGCGGCCAGCGGCAGCGTGCTCAACGCCACCCTGGTCATGCGGCTGGGCATGCGTTTTCTGATCACCGCGATGCTCACGGTTCAGGTCGTCACTTCGGGCGCGGCGCTTCTGCTCTTTGCCGGCGGCGTCTCCGGCGAAATCGGCTTTGCCGTCTTCCTGCTCTGGCAGTTCACGCTGTTCTTCCAGATGGGGCTGATCGTGGGCAATGTGAACGCGCTGGCCATGGAACCGGTGGGCCATATCGCCGGGCTGGCTGCCTCGATCATCGGCTCGGTCTCTACCGTCCTGGCGGTGCTGATCGCCGTGCCTAACGCGCTGATGTTCGACGGCACCCCGATCCCGCTGGCCTCCGGCATCTTTGTCGAGGCGGTTCTGGCGCTGCTGCTGATGCGCTGGCTGGCCCGGATCGAAGCGGCTCAGCCCGCCTGACATTGCTCCGTCCGGATCGTCCGCGCGCGAAGCCGATATGACGCGAAATTCACCGCCCGGCCCTGTCCCTCCGGATGGGCGCAGGGCTTTTCATGGCAAAGTCGTGACAATTTGGTATACAAAGGCATACACACCTTTTCGCGCTGCGGTTTCTGCGCTACAGCATAAGCATCCGCTGCAATCTGCCATGAAAGGTGCACCGCATGTCGAAGATCAAGGTCGAGAACCCGATCGTCGAGATGGACGGGGACGAGATGACCCGTATCATCTGGGATTTCATCAAGAAAAAGCTGATCCTGCCCTATCTGGACATCGACCTGCTTTACTACGATCTCGGCATCGAGAGCCGCGACGAGACCAATGACCAGATCACCATCGACGCCGCCGAAAAGACCAAGGAGGTGGGTGTCGCGGTGAAATGCGCCACGATCACCCCCGACGAGGCGCGGGTCGAGGAGTTCGGCCTCAAGAAGATGTGGAAATCGCCCAACGGCACGATCCGCAACATTCTCGGCGGCGTGGTGTTCCGCCAACCGATCATCTGCAAGAACGTGCCCCGCCTGGTGCCCGGCTGGACCAGGCCCATCGTGATCGGCCGCCACGCCTTTGGCGACCAGTACAAGGCCACCGACATGAAATTCCCCGGTGCCGGCACGCTGACGATGAAATTCGTCGGCGACGATGGCACGGTGATCGAGGAAGAGGTCTACAAGGCGCCGTCTTCGGGCGTCTACATGGGGATGTACAATCTCGACGAGTCCATCGCCGATTTCGCCCGCGCCTCGATGAACTATGCACTGGATCTGGGCTGGCCGCTCTACCTGTCGACCAAGAACACCATCCTCAAGCAATACGATGGCCAGTTCCTGCTGACCTTCCAGAAGATCTTTGACGAGGAATTCGCCGACAAGTTCAAGGCCAAGGGCATCTGGTACGAACACCGGCTGATCGACGACATGGTCGCCTGCTGCATGAAGTGGAATGGCGGCTTTGTATGGGCCTGCAAGAACTACGATGGCGACGTGCAATCCGACACCGTGGCGCAGGGCTTCGGCTCGCTCGGGCTGATGACCTCGCAGCTGATGACGCCGGACGGCAAGATCGTCGAAGCCGAGGCGGCGCATGGCACTGTGACGCGGCATTATCGCCAGCATCAGGAGGGCAAGTCGACTTCGACCAACTCCATCGCCTCGATCTTCGCCTGGACCGGCGGGCTCAAGCACCGCGCGAAGCTCGACGGCAACGAGGCACTGATGACTTTCGCCACGACGCTGGAAAAGGTCATCGTCGACACCGTGGAAGCGGGCTGGATGACCAAGGATCTGGCGCTGCTGGTGGGACCGGATCAGAAATGGCTGACCACCATGGGCTTCCTCGAAAAGATCGACGAGAACCTGAACAAGGCGCTGGCCGGCTGAGCCGGCGGCAAATTCCTTCGAAGGAATTTGCAAAAGTCTTCGAAGACTTTTGTGCCGGGCGGCAGCCAGAGACGCATGCCCGGCACAAATTCAGGGGGGCGGGGTTTGCCCCGCTTACCATCTTGTGAGCACCGCAAACGCGGCGCCCGCATAGGACGTCGGGTCACAGCGCAAACGCGCTTGACCGGTCCGCGTGCCCGCGTCATGGCTCATGACATGCTGCTTCTCGACAATCCCCCGCCGGATCGGCACACGCTCTGGGAGGACATCCAGGCCATCGTCACCGGCACCACGCTGGTGGCGCTGTCGATCCAGTTCCTGCGCGCCTCCGAGCTCTTCACCGGCCAGATCGCCGGCCTGTCGCTGGTGCTCTCCTATCCGACCGGCCTGCCCTTCGGCGCGATCTTCTTCATCCTCAATCTGCCCTTCTACCTGCTGGCGATCCGCCAGCTCGGCTGGCGATTCACCATCAAGAGCTTCCTGTCGGTGGCACTGATGGCCAGCATCGCCGAAAGCCTGCCGCTGGTGCTGACGATCAACCATCTGCACCCGGCGCTCGGCGCGGGGCTCTCGGGCATGCTAGCGGGGGTCGGTCTGCTGCTGCTGTTCCGGCACGGTGCCACGCTCGGCGGTGTCGGCATCGTGGCGCTCTGGGCGCAGGACACGCGCGGCATCAAGGCCGGGCATGTGCAGCTTGGCTTCGATCTCTGCGTCTTCGCGCTGGCGCTGTTCCTCTTCGACTGGGAACAGGTGCTCTGGTCGCTCTTCGGCGCGGTGGTGCTGAACCTGCTGATCACCGTGAACCACCGCCGCGACCGCTATATCGCGCGGTCCTGAATGGCGCGCCGCCCCCGTGGGGAACCGGGGACGGCGCGACCCCGGGGTCAGCCCTCTTCGGGCAGCGACCCCAGTTCCCGGGCGTCCGCGACCTCTTCCTCGCTCAGAAGACCGTCGCCATCGGAATCCATGGACATGAACCCGTCGGTCGAAACCTCGGGCCAGACCGCCTGCACCTCGCTCACCGTCAGCATGCCGTCACCGTTCACATCCGCCTCTTCGGCCGCAAAGGCCGGCAGCGCGGCGGTTGCGGCAGTGGCGGCGAAAGCGACGGCGGTCAGGATCTGCTTGGTCATGTGAGTACTCCCTTCAGGGTCGTGGTTGATGACGAAAGCGCCACTCCCGGCGGCTTTCACAAGGTAAGAGGCGCGAGCGGCCGTTTGCGTTCCCGCGTTTCGCACCCCGCCCCGAAACGCGCGGCCCCCCGCCGAAACCGGCCCGCCGGCTGCGCGGCGCATCGCCCAAACAAGGCAGGGGAAAGCCGCTCGGCGGGATTCCCCCCTCTGGCCGGGGATTTTCCCGCCGTCATAGTGCCTTGCATGGATATGACCCGTGACACGCTCAGCCGGCTGCGCGCCCGCGCCCGCCGCCTGAGCCCCTGCTCCGCCGAGGCGGAGGATCTCGTCCAGGACGCGCTCCTGGGCTATCTCGAACGATCAGAACACGGCGCCGAGATCGCGGCGCCGCTGCCCTACATGATGACCGCCCTGCGCCACGGCGCCCAGGCGCAGCGACGCCGGGCAGAGCGTCTTTCGCCGCTCGACAGCGCTGCCGAGCCGCAGACCGGGGATGCCGAACTGCCCTGCTTCACTGCCGAGGTGCTGCGCGCCGTCGAGCGGCTGCCGGAGGCCGACCGCGCCCTGCTCCGCCGGGTGATCGCGGGCGAGACGCAGCCGGCGGCCCTGGCGCGCGCCATGGGGCTGCCGCCGGGCACGGTGATGTCGCGGCTCGCCCGCGCCCGCCGCCGCCTGCGCGCCGCGGTTGGAGAAGACACACCGTAGGGTGGGTTTCCAACCCACCTCCCAAAACGCAAGAAGCGCGCCGCAAACCCGGCGCGCTTCCCCGCAATCACATTCCGCGCCCGACCGGGCGCGCCGCCTCAGAGCGAGGCCTGATAGATCTTGTCGATATTGCTGCCGAGCAGACCGTTGAAGTCGTCGTCCGACTGCTTCTTCGACAGGCCCTCGGCCAGCGCGCGGCTGAAGGACGCGATCATTTTCGGCTGCTTGGCAAGCTTTTCGCAGGCCACATCGGTCGAATAGCCGCCCGACAGCGCCACAACGCGCACCACGCGCGGATGATCGGCGAGTTCATCGTAAAGACCGTCAACGCTCGGAATGGTCAGCTTCAGCATCACATCGTCGCCCTCGGGCAGCGCGTCGAGCTCCGCCGCGATGGCGGCTTTCAGCATCTCCTCGGCCTCGGATTTGGTGGCTGAGTTGATGTCGACCTCGGGCTCGATGATCGGCACCAGACCGGCGGCAACCACGGTCTTGCCCACTTCGAACTGCTGCGCGACCACCGCCTTGATCCCGGCCTCATTGGCTTCGTGGATCACCGAGCGCTCCTTGGTGCCGAAGATGCCGAAGGTCGCCTTGGCCTCGGCGAGCAGCTCTTCCAGCCCCGGCATCGGCTTCATCAGCTGCACGCCGTCTTCCTTGTCGGCAAGCCCCTTGTCGATCTTCAGGAAAGGCACGACTCCGCGCTTTTCCCAGAGATACTGGGCGGTCGGAATGCCGTCGATCTCGGCGCGCATGGTGCGTTCGAAGAGGATCGCGCCCAGCACCTTGGCGTCGGTGAAGTCCGGCGCGGTGATGATACGGGTGCGCATCTTGTGGATCTCGCCATACATCTCGGCTTCGCCGTTGTATTCGTCTTCTTCCACGCCATAGAGCTTCAGCGCCTTCGGGGTCGATCCGCCCGACTGATCGAGTGCGGCGATAAAGCCCTGGCCCGTCGCCATCTTCTGTTTCTGTTCGTCGAAAACGCTCATGAGGAACCCTCTCTCCCATGCTGAAAATGCCTGTTGCGACAGGCATAAACCAAGGCCACGGGGTTGGATAGGTGGCCGCGCCGGGTTTAACGCTAACGTCCGCCGCTAACGGCGGTCCACCGCCAAGTGGATCCCGTCGCGGGCACGCACGGTGAGAAAGGCCACCGGCTCGGGCACCTTGTCGGGCAGCGCGGTGAGCTTCAGATCGCGCAGGATGAGCGAGAGCATCAGCACCCCCTCGACCATGGCAAAGCCCGCCCCGGTGCAGACGCGCGGCCCGGCGGAAAACGGCATATAGGCCTCGCGCATGCACTGCCGACCATTTTCGGTGCCCCAGCGCGCCGGGTCGAACCCGTCGGGATTGTCCCAGAGCCGTTCGTGCCGGTGCTGATGCCAGGGGCTCAGCACCACCTGCGCGCCCTTCGGCAGATCGCGGTCGCGAAAGCGCTCCGGGCAGGTCGTCTCGCGCACCATCATCGGCACCGGCGGGTAGAGCCGCAGCGCCTCGCGGAACACGTCGCGCGAGAGCTTGAGTTTCGAGATATCGGCGAAATCTGGCGCATCGCCCAGGGCCTGCGCCTCTTCTGCCAGCCGCTCCTGCCACTCCGGATGCGTCGCCACGAGGTAGAGCGCCCAGGCCAGCGCCGAGGCAGAGGTCTCGTGCCCGGCAAGAAAGAAGATCGCCACCTGATCGACCATCTCATCGGTGGAAAACCGCTCGCCGGTTTCCGGGTCGGCGGTCGTCATGATCTTGGTCGCCAGATCGTCGGGCGCGCGGCGCGCCACGATCTCGGCCATGCGCCGTTCGGTCAGCTCGGTGATGAGGCCGCGAATGCGTTTCGCCGCGGCCTTGGTGTCGGCGCGGAAAAATCGCGGCATCCAGCGCGGCAGCGGAAAGAAGGCGGCGAGGTTGAGGATCGGCTGGGTGCGCTGATAGGCGCGGAATTCGTGAAACACCTTCTGCGCCAGCGCATCCTCGATGGGGATGGAAAACAGCGTGCGAAAGATGATGTCGGCGGCAGCGTGAGAGGTCTGCTCCTCGATCTCCACCACCTCGCCCGCGCGCGCACTCAGCCGCGCCAGCGCCGCCTGCGCCGCCTCCCACATGGCCGGATAGGTCTCGCGCAGCCGCCCGCCCTCGAAGGCCGGGTCGATGATCCGCCGCTGGCGCTGCCAGAGCGCGCCATTGGTGAGAAAGACCGAGTCGCCGAGCAGCGGGCGCAGCCCTTCGGAGATGCGTCCGGATTTGGGGAAATCCAGTGGTCGATCCTTCAGCACGGTCTTCACCAGATCCGGCTGGTTGATCAGATAGGAGCGGAAGAAGGGGGTTTTGAACTCCGCCATCCAGGCGCGATAGAGCCGCGCCGGCTGCGCCGAGAGGATGTCCTCGCGGAAGAGCTTCACATAGCGGCGCAGCGACACCTTGTCGGGGCGCGATCTGGGTTTCGGCGGGGTCACGGCGCGACCGACGTGAATTTCGACACCGGCACGTCGATGCGGCTGTTCGAGGGCGGGCGCTCCGCATAGCGCGTGGCGAGGCTGAGCGGCCCGGCGGTGATGCGGAAATAGTCGTAGTCGAGCGGGGCGTCGAAGGCACAGAGATACTGGAAATGCAGCCGGAAGAACCGCCAGCGCAGCGCCTTCCAGCGCGCGGGGCTGAGCGATCTGGTGAACTGCGCCGAGAAGACCAGCGGCCAGCGCTTGCCCGCCGGCGCCACGCCCGAGACCGCCACCGGATCGCAGAGCGCAAAGGCACAGCCGTCGCCCGGCGCCGTGACATCGACCCAGGTCAGTTCGCGGCGCATGGAGAGATAGGCGAGATCGGCGCGCAGCCGGTAGGCGTCGCGCAGGAAGGAGACCATGGGCACCACCTGCCCGAGGCTCAGGAAGGCCAGGCGCGGGCCCCGCGCCGGCACCCGGCCCTGCCGGATGAGATCGGCGAGGATCGACACCGCCAGATGCGCGCCCGAGCTGTGGCCCACCACCAGCACCTCGTCGGCCTCCGAGCGCAGCGCCTCGGCGATGGTGTCGCCGAATGCCGCCATGCGCGCCTCCAGCTCCGGCGGGTTGGCGCCGCGATACTGTGCCGAATAGGCGTAGTCATGCATCAGGTAATAGGCGAAGAGCTTGCCGTCCTTGCGCTTGAACCAGCGCAGCAGCAGCACCGCCACCGTCCCCCATGCCACCGCACCGAGCCCCACCGCGACGACGCCCAGCCAGGGGCGGAGGAGCTGCACCCCGGCATAAACGCCCCACCCCGCCAGCAGCGCCACCAGAAGTTGCAGCAACAGCATACCCACCGGATAGAGCGCCGCGATCACCGGCCCCTTGCGCAGCCGCATGAGCCGCCGCAGCGCGCCGGTGGCGATATATTCCCAGGCGGTGCGGATCAGTTGCAGATAGGTCGCGGGGATCGAGGTCGACATGCTGTCGCGCACGATATCCGACCAGACCAGCACCTCCACATCCGCCTCGACAGCCGCGCCCTCCATTTCCGCCGCGACATGCCAGCCATAGGGGCCCTTTGTGGTCTTGGGTTTCAGCCCGATCCCATACCCGGAAATCTCCGCCTGCGCCGCGCCCTCCTTGCGGTAGAGCTCGCGATAGCGTCTGGGATGAATCGGGTCGTAGCCGGGGATGTAGAACACCCGCCGCCGCGCCACCTCCTGCTCTGCCACGGGATCGTTGCCCATCTCTCTGCCTTCTTTGCCTCGATCCTGTCTTTATACAACACAGACGGCAAGAGTATGGCGCGTATCGGACAGCGGACTGTCTTTCATCTTTCTCCAAATACTCCCGCCGGAGGCACGCCCGAGGGCGCGAATTTTTGAGTATTTCTGGAAAGATGAGGCCCGGATCAGCCCAGTTCCCCCAGCGCGGGGAAGGTTTCCAGCAGCCAGAAGGAGAAGGCGGAGAAGGCGCCCGTGAGCAGCATCAGCCCGACCACGATCAGCAGCCCGCCCATGACCTTTTCAATCAGCGCCATGTGGCGCTTGAGCCGGTTCATGATCCCCATGGCGCGGCTGAGGAACACCGCCGCCAGCAGGAAGGGCAGCCCCAGTCCCGCCGCATAGACCGCCAGCAGCACCGTACCGCGCGCCACCGAGGCCTCGGAGGCGGCCATCGACAGGATCGCGCCGAGCTGCGGGCCAATGCAGGGGGTCCAGCCGAAGGCGAAGGCCAGCCCGAGGATATAGGCGCCGAAGGCGGAGCCGCCGGTCTCGCCGGTCTCGATCCGCGCCTCGCGGTCGAGGAAGGGGATGCGGAAGACATGCAGGAAATGCAGCCCGAAGACAATCACCACCACGCCGGAGATCCGCGCCAGAAGCAGCTGGTTCTGAAGGAAGAACATGCCCAGCCAGGAGGCGGTGAAGCCGAGCAGCACAAAGACCGTCGAGAGCCCCAGCACAAAGAACAGCGCGGCGAGGAAGGCGCGCAGCCGGGCGCGGCCGCCGGCCTCCATCTCGGCAATGCTGACGCCGGACATGAAGGCCAGATAGGGCGGCACGATGGGCAGCACGCAGGGGCTCAGGAACGAGACGATCCCGGCGGCGAGCGCCACGAACATGGCCGGCCAGAGGCTGGCGTCGATGAGGTCGATTCCGAACATATGCCGCTCATAGAAGATAACGGCGCCGCCGTCACGCGGCGCAGGGTCACATCCCCGTGGACAGGCGGCAGCGCCGCGCGTAATTCGGGGCGCATGGAAGAGCTCGATGCCACGGGGCTGCTCTGCCCCCTGCCCGTTCTGAAGACCCGAAAGCGCCTGCTGGCGCTGGCGCCCGGCGCGGTGCTGCGCGTGCGCACGGACGATCCGGTGGCGGTGGTGGACATGCCGCATTTCTGCGCCGAGGCCGGGCATGCGCTGGAGACGCAGCAGGAGGAGGGCAGCGTCACGATCTGGGTGATCCGCCGGGGCGATATGTAGACGCGGGGGACGGTGGGCAGATTGCCCACCCTACGTCGCGTTTCGACGCAAAAAGCCCCGGAGCGGATCCGGGGCTTTTTCGTTCGTCGAGGGCTGGCTCAGCGGCCGATGGACCACCAGCCGCGCCGCTTGGGCTTGTCGTCGCCGTCATCCTCGGCATCGACGGTCTCGGCCACCGGGTCCGGCTCGGCAGGCGTTTCGGCGGTCGGTGCGGGCGCGTCGTCCTGCTCTTCCGCCGGCGCCTCGGGGGCCGGTTCCTCAGTCGGAGCCGGCGCGTCTGCGGCGGTCTCCTCGGCGGAGCTTTCTTCCGCGACCGGCGCTTCGGGAGCATCGGTCTCCGGCGCCGGCGCCTCTTCCTCTGCGACAGGCGCCGCTTCGGGGCTGTCCTCGACCGCCGACCCGGCAACAGGCGCTTCCGAGGCCGGTTCCGGTGCCGGCTCTGCGGCGAGGGGTTCGGCGACGGGCGTCTCTTCGGTGGTCGGAGCTTCGACGGTTTCCGCGACGGGCTCGGCGGGCGCCGCATCTTCAGCGGGAGCCGCCTCGGTGGTTTCTTCGGCAGGTGCCGCTTTCGGGGTCTTCGAGCGCGAGCGCGAGCGTGTCCGTTTCGGCTTGGCCGGGGGCTCGGCCTCCTCGGACGCTGGGGCCGCCTCTTCCGCCGCGGGCGCGGCGTCATCGGCGGTTTCAGCCGGCGCGGGCTCTGCTACGGTCTCGGCGGGCTGATCGGAGGCGTCGTTCGAATCGCCCTCGTCGCCCGAGCCGTTGCCATTGTCCTCGCCATTCTCCTTGTTCTTGGAGCGCGAGCGACGACGACGACGACGGCGTTTCTTGGGCTTGCTGTCCTCGTCCGAGCCGTTTTCGGCCTCGGAGGTCGTGACCTCGCCCGTGGCCTCGTCCTCTTCCTCCTCGTCGGGGATGTCCTCGTCGATCTGATCCATCAGCGAGGTATCGACCGAGACCACCGGCGCCAGCACCTCGGCGACGTTGCGGGTGGCGGTCTTGAATTTCTCCATGGAGAAATCGGGCGAGACCAGATGCATGTCGCCCTCGATCCGCACCGCCATGCCGTAGCGGGCCTCGATCTGCGCCACATGTTCACGCTTCTGGTTCATCAGGTAGTTGGCGATGCCCACCGGGCATTTCACCAGCACCTCGCGCGAGCGGCGGCGGGTGCCCTCCTCCTCGATCTGGCGCAGGATGTTGAGCGCCATATTGTCGTCGGAGCGGATCAGGCCGGTGCCGTGGCAGGCCGGGCACGGCTGTGTCGTCGCCTCGATCATGCCGGGGCGCAAACGCTGGCGCGACATCTCTAGTAGGCCGAAGCCCGAGATCCGGCCCACCTGGATGCGGGCGCGGTCGGTCTTGAGCTTGTCCTTCAGCTTCTTCTCGACGGCGGCGTTGTTCTTGCGCTCTTCCATGTCGATGAAGTCGATCACGATCAGACCGGCCAGGTCGCGCAGGCGGAGCTGGCGGGCCACCTCCTCGGCGGCTTCCAGGTTGGTCTTGAGCGCGGTCTCTTCGATCGAGCCCTCTTTGGTGGCGCGGCCCGAGTTCACGTCGATGGCGACCAGCGCCTCGGTGACGCCGATCACGATATAGCCGCCCGACTTGAGCTGCACCGTCGGGTTGAACATGGAGCTGAGATAGCTCTCGACCTGATAGCGCGCGAAGAGCGGCATCGGGTCGACATAGTGTTTCACGTTCTTGGCGTGGGACGGCATGATCATCTTCATGAAGTCCTTGGCGATGCGGTAGCCCTTTTCGCCTTCCACATGGACTTCGTCGATCTCGCGATTGTAGAGGTCACGGATCGAGCGTTTGATCAGGTCGCCCTCCTCATAGATCTTGGCCGGCGCGATGCTCTTCAGCGTGAGCTCGCGGATCTGTTCCCAGAGCCGTTGGAGATATTCGTAATCGCGCTTGATCTCGGTTTTGGTGCGTTTCGCGCCGGCAGTGCGGATGATCAGGCCCGCGCCCTTGGGCACGTCGATCTCCTGCGCGATCTGCTTGAGCTTGGAACGGTCGGTGGCGTTGGTGATCTTGCGCGAGATGCCGCCGCCCCGGGCGGTGTTGGGCATCAGCACGCAATAGCGGCCCGCGAGCGACAGATAGGTGGTCAGCGCCGCCCCCTTGTTGCCGCGCTCTTCCTTGACGACCTGCACCAGCATGATCTGGCGCACCTTGATGACTTCCTGGATCTTGTATTTCCGCGGGCGCGGCTTGCGCTTGGGGCGGATGTCTTCCTCGGTGTCGTCATCGGCGACGGATTCGATGCTGTCGTCGCGCGGGGCGTCGTCGTCGTTATCGTCGTCGCTGTCGTCTTCGTCGCTCTCGTCCGACTCAGGCGCGGCTGCGGGCGCCTCGTCTTCGACGGGCGCAGCCTCTGCCGCATCGGGTTTCGACGCATCTTCGACCGCGGTGGGCGCCTCATCGGCGCTTTCGGCAGGCTCCGCAACCGGCGCCTCGGCGACCAGCTCCATGGGCGAGAGCCCCTCGGCGGTATCGTCGCCTGTGCTGTCCTCGCTCACCGTGCCATCGCCAAGGTCGATGGTTTCCATCCCCTTGATTTCGGAAACGTCCGCCGAGGTGGTTTTGTCGTCGCTCTTGGCCTTTTCGGCCTTGGACCGCGACCGCGACCGGCGCGACCGCGACCGGGACGAACGCGAAGAGCGCGACTTTTCTTTGTCGGCCTCGTCCTCGTCGTCGGCCTCGGCAGCAAGCGCGGCCTCTTCCTCCATCAGCGCCTGACGGTCGGCAACGGGGATCTGGTAATAATCGGGATGGATTTCCGAGAAGGCGAGGAAACCGTGGCGGTTGCCGCCGTAATCCACAAAGGCCGCCTGGAGCGAAGGCTCCACCCGCGTCACCTTGGCGAGATAGATATTGCCGGCTAGCTGCCGCTTGTTCTCAGATTCGAAGTCGAATTCCTCGACCTTGTTTCCGTCGACCACCACAACGCGGGTTTCTTCCGCGTGGGTGGCGTCGATGAGCATTTTCTTTGCCATGTTGTCCGTCTGCACGGCGCAAGCGCCCCTGCTCCTCCGGGAGGGGGACGAAGAGGTGTTGCGGCGTGGCTTGTCTGGGCGAGTTGCGGCGCGCAGGCACGGGAAGACTGTCTGCCTTCGCCCTGGTGCCTCGTCTGCGTCGCACGCTTCATCGCGGTTCTTCTCCGACGCATGCGCGGGTTAGCCCCGGCTGCGCCTGTTTACGGCCCGTCGCGTCTGTGCGGTGCGGGCGGTCTTCGGGTGGCCTTTCGGCCCGATCGGTCTGCGCCGGGTCCCCGGAAAAAGGACAGCGCCGGTGCAGCGAAACTCTGGTGGCCCCGGATTTCAGGAGGCCTGTCCGACAGCATAAGGGAACGGGTGTGGAAAAGACAATATGCAATGTGAAGGCAGGATGAATATGCCCGCCCTCGCGGCGCAGGCCTGCCTGCGATGCAACCTTGGCCCGATGCGCGCGTTGGCTTGGGAGGGCGCCGCAAACCCGGCGCAGCACATGAACCGCAAAGGAGTACGACATGATCCGCAAGACGGGATCCGCGAACTGGAAAGGCGGCCTCAAGGACGGCACCGGCACGATCTCAACGGAATCGGGCGCTTTGAAGGCGGTGAATTACGGCTTCAACAAGCGCTTTGAGGGCGAGCCGGGCAGCAACCCCGAGGAACTGATCGGCGCCGCGCATGCGAGCTGCTTTTCAATGGCGCTGAGCAAGATCCTCGGCGAGGCAGGATTTACCGCCGACGACATCTCTACCGCCGCCACGGTGTCGCTGGAAAAATCCGGCGACGGGTTCGCGGTGACCAAGAGCCATCTGGAAGTGACCGCCAAGGTGCCGGGCGCCTCGGAAGAAGATTTTGCCAAGGCGGCCAAGACGGCCAAGGAGAACTGCCCGATCTCGCAGCTTCTGAATGCCGAGATCACCATGGACGCATTGCTGGGCTGAGGGACGGCGGGAGGGGGCGCTGCCCCCTTCGCGCGCCGAGGCGCGCTTCACCTCCGGGATATTTTTGGCCAATGGAAACCGAAAGCACGGCGAGGAGCCGTCAGAAGCGCATGGTTTTCAGCGTTTCGAACACGGCGCGCACCGGGGCCGATGCTGCCATATCCGTGTGACAGATCATCCAGACCTCGCGCGTCAGCGGCGGAGCGCCCGGTGCGGCGCGCGTCAAGGCCGGATCGGAGGCGGCGAGGAAATCTGGCAGCATGGCGACACCCGCACCGGCGCGCACCAGGGCGTGCTGCATCTCGATCTGATCC
Source organism: Salipiger abyssi (assembly GCF_017311415.1). Lineage (GTDB taxonomy): Bacteria > Pseudomonadota > Alphaproteobacteria > Rhodobacterales > Rhodobacteraceae > Salipiger > Salipiger abyssi_A. Next base: position 53,952 of record NZ_JAEKIS010000013.1, read on the forward strand.
GCCGCCAGCCCCCTGCCCGTGGCCAGATCGCCAAGCGCGCTTTGCTGCGGCGCCTCTGCAAGCGCGCCGCCCAGCCGGATATACGCCCAGTCGCTCTCTGCCCTGCCGCTGAGGTAGTCCGGGCACGCGTAGAGGCGGAAGGCGATCTCGCCCAGCTTTACCGCCGTCAGCGCGCCGTGCTCGGGCCGGTGCAGGCGGATCGCGATATCGGCCTCCCGGCGCTCCAGCGAGACGGTGTGGATGTCGCCTGAGATGAAAATATTCAGCTCGGGATGCTGCTTGCGCAGACCGGTGAGCGGCGCGGCCATCAGCGCCGCGGCAAAGGCCGGCGGCGCGCTGATCGTGACATCGCCGCTCACCGTCATCGTCGCGCTGCGGGCGTAGCGCAGCACGCTCTCCGCCTCGCCCTGCATCTGCGCCGAGAGCGCGGCGATGCGTTTGCCCGCCGGCGTCAGCACGAGTCTGCGTCCGCGCCGGTCCACCAGTTTCAGGTTCAGTTCTGCCTCGAGCGCCGCAATTCGGCGCGCGATGGTGGCATGCTCGACCTTCAGATGCCGCGCCGCGCCGGAGAGCGAACCGGCCTCGGCGAAACAGGCGAAATGGCGGAGATCGTCCCAGTTCATGGCCCTGCCGGATAATGTGAATTTATTCCCATATACTGCGGATATTTCGATAATTTACGCACATGTTGCAAACCCTATGATCGCCCACGAAAGTGAGGACGATCAATGGAACAGGCATTCAGACTGGTCACCCCGGGCCGCGACGGGCGTTTGCAGCGCATCGATTGGGAGGCCGGCGCGCCCGGCCCCGGCACGCTGCGCATCCGGCAGGAGCGGATCGGCGTCAATTTCATCGACAGCTATTTCCGCACCGGGCTCTATCCGCTGCCCGAGCCGGCGATTCCCGGCGTCGAGGGCTGCGGCATTGTCGAGGCCGTGGGGGACGGCGTGTCGGGCTTTGCCATTGGCCAGCGCGTCGCCTATTGCGCCCAGCCCGGAGGGTTTGCGACGCAGCGGCTGCTGCCGGCATGGCGGGCGCTGCCGCTGCCCGATGCCATCGGCGCGGAGATCGCCGCCGCTTGGATGCTGCGCGGCATGACGGCGCATATGCTGCTGAGCCGGGTGTATCGGGTAGGGCCGCAAAGCACCGTGCTGATCCAGGCGGCGGCGGGCGGGCTCGGCGGGTTGCTGACGCAATGGGCAAAGGCGCTCGGCGCGACGGTGATCGGCACCGTGAGCACGCCCGAGAAGGCCGAGATCGCGACGCGGCTGGGGGCGGATCACGTCATAACCGGGCGCGATACGGCGCTGGAGCCGGAGATCGAGGCGCTCACCGGCGGTGCGGGGGTGGATTTCGCCATCGACGGGGTCGGCGGCGACCGTCTGCGCCAGAGCATCGCCTGCACCCGCGCGGACGGCACGGTGGCGAGCATCGGCCAGGCGGCGGGCGAGAGCCCGGCCCTCACCGTTGCCGAGATCGCGCCGAGGCGCATGATCCGCTTTGCCCGGCCCAGCATCATGGCCTTCGCCGCCGACCCGGAGGCCTATCGCGCGGCGGGCGCGGCGGTGTTCGAGATGATCGACCGCGGCATCGCGGTGGCGCCGGCGCGGATCTACCCGTTCGCCGAAGCCGCAGAGGCGCTGGCAGCGCTGGAAAGCGGCCAGGGCACCGGGGCGAGCATCCTGACCACCTGAGTGGCGGCGTGAGCCGGGCGCGGCCCCGCCGCCCGGCTCATCCGAAGGATTTCAGCCGTTTGATGAGGCTCGAGGTGTCCCAGCGGCCGCCGCCCATGGCCTGCACATCCTTGTAGAACTGATCGACCAGCGCGGTGACCGGCAGCGCAGCGCCGGTTTCCTCGGCGGTGGCGAGGCAGATCGCCAGATCCTTGCGCATCCAGTCCACCGCGAAACCGTGCTCGAACTTGTCGTCGAGCATGGTCTCGTAGCGGTTGACCATCTGCCACGACCCCGCCGCGCCGCCGCCGATCACCTCGACCACCGCGCGCCCGTCGATGCCCGCCTTTTCGGCAAAGGCCAGCCCTTCGGAGAGCCCCTGCACCAGCCCGGCGATGCAGATCTGGTTGACCATCTTGCATTTCTGCCCGGCGCCGCTGTCGCCGATGCGCTTGCAGAGCTTGGCATAGGCGTCGATCACCGGCTCGGCCATGGCGTAATCGGGCGCATCGCCGCCGCACATCACCACGAGCTGACCGTTTTCCGCCCCCGCCTGCCCGCCCGAGACCGGCGCATCGACAAAGCCGACGCCGTTCTTCTTGGCGACCGCATAAAGCTCCTGCGTGACCATCGAGCTAACCGTGGTGTGATCGACGAAGATCGCGCTCTCGGTCATGCCGGAAAACGCGCCGCTGGCGCCGAGGCAGACCGCGCGCAGATCGTCGTCATTGCCGACGCAGGCCATGACGAACTCCGCGCCCTCGGCGGCCTCGCGCGGGGTCGGCGCCATCTTGCCGCCATGCTCGGCGACCCATTTCTCCGCCTTGGCGGCGGTGCGGTTGTAGACCGTGACCTCATGGCCCGCCGCAGCCATATGGCCCGCCATCGGATAGCCCATCACGCCGAGCCCCAGAAACGCGCATTTCGCCATGGTTCAACCTCCCGTTATCGCTGACGTCCAACCCGTTGTCGCGTCTGCCCCGCCCCTTGGCAAGGGGGCGGCGGCGCGCTAAGCCCCGGAAAACCGGAAACCGCGGAGCATTCTTGATGGCGACACTCTTCCGATGGCTTCTCAGGCTCGCCTCGGCGGCGATCTTTCTGACCGTCATCGTAGTGGCGCTGGTCTATTACCTCGCCTCGCGCTCGCTGCCCGATTACGACAAGGAGCTGGCGGTGGACGGCATCGGCGCCGGGGTCGAGATCGTGCGCGACAATTCCGCGGTGCCGCATATCTTTGCCGAAACCGATGCAGATGCGTTTTTCGGGCTGGGCTATGCCCATGCGCAGGACCGGCTCTGGCAGATGGTGCTGATGCGGCGCACGGTGCAGGGACGCCTGTCGGAGATCTTCGGACGGCGCACGCTCGACACCGACCTGCTGCTGCGCCGGCTCGATCTCTACCCGCTGGCCGTGCGTTCGGTGGCGGCGCAGGATCCGCAGGCGCTGGCGGCGCTGCGCGCCTATGCCGCCGGGGTCAATGCGCGCATCGACGAGATCAATGCCGAGAGCCTCGGGCGCGGTGCGCCGGAGTTTTTCCTGTTCAACGCGCCGGTGGCGCCCTGGCAGCCCGCCGACAGCATCGCGCTGGTCAAGCTCATGGCGCTGCAACTCTCCGGCCAGTTCCGCGACGAAATCCTGCGCGCCCGCACCTCGCTGCTGCTGCCCGATCCGAACCGGCTGGCCGATATCCTGCCCGACGCGCCGGGCAGCGGCACCGCCGCCCTGCCCGACTACGCCAGCCTCTTTCCCGGCAAGACCCTGCCGCGCTACGCCGGCACGCCGCATCCGGAGGGCCCGCTCTCGCCGGTTCCCGAACGCGGCTTTGCCGGCGCCTCCAACGCCTGGGCGGCAGCGCCCGCGCGTTCGGCGGGCGGCGGCACGCTCATGGCCAACGACCCGCATCTGGGCTTTACCGCGCCCTCGACCTGGTATCTGGCGCGGCTGCAACTGGCCCAGGGCGGTGTGATCGGCGGCACCATTCCCGGCGTGCCGGCGGTGATGCTGGGCCGCTCGCAGCGGCTGGCCTGGGGGATCACCTCGTCTTATCTGGACGACCAGGATCTCTATATCGAGGAGCTGAACCCCGACAATCCGCAGGAATATCGCACACCCGACGGCTGGAAGCGCTTCGAGACCCGCCGCACCATCGTCGAGATCAAGGACGAGGCGCCGGTCACCGTCACCCTGCGCTGGACCGACAACGGCCCCGTGCTGCCGAAAAGCCGCTTCGATCTGGAGGCGATCACCCCGCCCGGCCATGTGGTCAGCATGAGCTGGACGGCGCTTTCGGGCGAGGATACGTCCCTCAGCGGCGCGCTGCGGTTGATGCGGGCGGGCAGCGTGGACGAGGCGCTGGACGCGGCACCGCTCTACGTAGCGCCTTCGCAGATGCTGACGGTGATCGACCGCGAGCATATCGGGCTGAAGCTGGTAGGCGCCATGCCGCGCCGCGATGCCGCGCATCAGAGCCAGGGCCGCCTGCCCTCGCCCGGCTGGATCGAGACCAACCGCTGGCAGGGCATGCTGCCCGACGCCTCCAACCCGGTCTGGACCGACCCGGCGGGCGGCATCGTCGGCAACACCAACAACAAGATCATCGACCGGCCCTTCCCGCTGCATGTGAGCTATGACTGGGGCGACAGCCAGCGGGTGATGCGCTGGACCCAGCTCATGCAGGGCCGGCAGGTGCACACCCGCGACAGTTTCATCGAAGCCCAGCTCGACACCGTCTCGCCCGCCGCGCGCACGCTCTTGCCGCTGATCGGGCGCGATCTGTGGTATACCGGAGAGGCCGCCCCCGCCGGCACGCCGGAGCGTCAGCGCCAGCGCGCGCTGGAGCTGCTGGCGAACTGGAACGGCGAGATGAACGAGCATCTGCCCGAGCCGCTGATTTATGCCGCCTGGCTGCGCGCGCTTCAGGAGCGGCTGATCCGCGACGAGCTGGGGCCGCTGGCCGATGCCTTCGACCATGTGGAGCCGCTGTTCATCGAGCGGGTCTATCGCAATGTGGACGGCGCCGGGGTCTGGTGCGACGTGATCCGCTCGGTCGCGGTGGAAAGCTGCTCGGACATCTCGCGCATGGCGCTCGACGACGCGCTGGTCTGGATCGGCGAGCAGTATGGCACGGCGCTGGAAAGCCTGCGCTGGGGCGATGCGCATCAGGCGATGCACAAGCATACGGTGCTGGGCGATATCCCGCTGCTGCGCTATTTCGTCAATATCCGCCAGAGCAGTTCGGGCGGCGATTTCACCCTTGAGCGCGGGCGCACCTCGGGCCGCGATCCCGAGCCCTTCCTCAGCGTGCATGGCGCCACCTATCGCGGCGTCTACGATTTCGCCGATCCCGACAGCTCGGTCTTTATCAATTCCACCGGGCAATCGGGGCATTTCCTGTCGCGCCATTACGACGATCTCGGCACGCTCTGGCGGCGCGGCGAGTATATCCCGATGTCGCTCGATGCCGGGCTGGCGCGGGCGGCCTCGATCGGGGTGACGCAACTGGTTCCGGTCGCGCAATGACCGGCCCTGCCGGCGCCACGCATCTCGACAAGCCCGAGGCGCGGGCGCTCGCCCGCGCGGCGCTGGCGGAGCGGCGGCCCGGGCGCGATTACGGGCTGGGCTGTCTCAAGAACATCGACAAGCCGCTGCGCGCACAGGTCTTTTGCGCGGCCCATCCCGAAGAGCGGCTGACGGTCAAGGTCTTCGCCCCCGCCGGGGCCGAGAAGGCGCGCGCGCAGACGGCGCGGCAGGCAGCTGTGGCCGGCGCCCTGCCCGGTCAGGCGCCGGAGGTGCTGTTCTTCGATGAGGCGCGGCTGGTGCTGGGCATGGCCTATGCGGACGGGCCGAGCCTCGCCGCGCTCTGGCCGCATCTGAGCGCCGATGAGGCCGAGCGGCGGCTGGAAGACGCCGGGCGCTGGCTGGCGGCGCTGCATGATTTGAGCGCCGAGGCGCATCCGTTCCGGCCCAAGGGCCAGATCGCCTGGCTACACCGGCTGCTCGGCTGGCATGCGGAGGGCAAGCGCGCCATCCCCGAGATCGCGGCGTTTCGTGACGCGGTGGCCGCGCTGGAGGCGATGGCCTTGGAACTGCGCGGCAAGCCGGCACGGCGCGCGGTGACCCATCGCGATCTGCACCTGTCGAATCTTGTCGCGACGGACACCGGGCTGGTCGGGCTCGATTTCGAGAATGACAGGCCGGACGAGCCGCTGCGCGATCTGGTGGCGCTGCTCGTCGATGCCATGGCGCAGCCCGGCGCGGCGGGCGATCTCCACCGCAGCGCAAGGGCCCTGAGGCGCGGCTATGGCGAGACCGGAACCGATCAGCAGGTGTCGCTTGTGCTGCAACGGCTCTTTGCGCTGGGGATCTGGGCGGCGACGCCGGACGCACCATCGTTACGACAGAGCGCGCGCCACCTTGCCGCGCGCGCGATCCTGGCCGCCGAAGCGCCGCTCTTCGCCTGAGGCGCCACAAATTCCTTCCAAGGAATTTGCAAGCGTTTTCAAAAACGCTTAGCCTCGCTCAGAGCGTTTCGAACTGTGCCCGATCCTTCGCCGACCAGCGTACCGTGAGGTGGAACCCGTCCTCCTCTTGACGCTCGTCCTGCACCAGCCCCTTGCCGAAGAGCCAGGACCGCCGGCGCCCGTCGTCGAAGCCCAGCACAAGCGCCTCTTCCACGGTCTCGCCCTGAAGCCACCCGGTCACCGCCTGCAACATCGGATCGAGCCCGTCGCCGGTCAGCGCCGAGACGGCAAAGACCGTCTCCTCGCGCTCGGCCCGCGTTGCGACCGCCGCGCGCGCCTCCGGTTCCAGCCGGTCGGTCTTGTTCCAGATCTCCAGCAGCGGCACCTCCTCGCGCACGCCCAGAGAGCTCAGGATCGCCGCGACATCGCGCGCCTGCTCCTCGGTATTGGGATGCGAGATATCGCGCACATGCAGGATGATATCGGCCGCCAGCACCTCTTCGAGCGTGGCGCGGAAGGCGGCCACCAGCTCGGTCGGCAGGTCGGAGATGAAGCCCACCGTGTCCGACAGGATCACCTCGATTCCCGTGGGCAGCCGCACCGCCCGCATGGTCGGGTCGAGCGTGGCAAAGAGCATGTCCTTGGCCATCACCTCGGCGCCGGTCAGCCGGTTGAACAGCGTGGATTTTCCCGCGTTGGTATAGCCCACCAGCGCAACGATGGGGTACGGCACCTTGGCGCGCGCCTTGCGGTGCAGATCGCGGGTCTTGACCACCCTATCGAGCTGCCGGCGCAGCCGCACGAGCTGTTCGTCGATGGCACGCCGGTCCGCCTCGATCTGCGTCTCGCCGGGGCCGCCGACAAAGCCCAGCCCCCCGCGCTGACGCTCAAGGTGGGTCCAGGCCCGCACCAGCCGCGTGCGCTGATAGGAAAGCGCCGCCATCTCGACCTGCAACACGCCCTCGCGCGTTGCCGCCCGGTCGGAGAAGATCTCTAGGATCAGCCCGGTCCGGTCGAGCAGCTTGACGCCCCATTCCTTTTCCAGATTGCGCTGCTGCACCGGCGTCACCGGCCCGTCGACCAGCACCAGCTCGATCTCGTCCTCTTCGAGCTGCGTCTTCAGCTCGGCGATCTTGCCGGAGCCGAAGAGCGTGCCCGGGTGCGGATCGCGCAACGGCACGACAACGCCCCCCGCGACCTCCAGGTCGGGGAGTGCGGCAGCCAGCGCCATCGCCTCTTCCAGAGCCATCTCGGCATCGCGCCGGTCGCGATCCGAGCGGATGTCAGGATGCAGGACCCAGGCGCGGGTCACATGCGTGGCGTGTTCCTTCAATCGTTGCCGTCGCCGTCATACAGGTTGATCGGCTGCGACGGCATGATCGTCGAAATCGCATGCTTGTAGACGAGCTGCGACTGGCCGTCGCGGCGCAGAAGCACGCAGAAATTGTCGAACCAGGTGATGACACCCTGCAATTTCACGCCGTTGATGAGGAATACAGTGACCGGAACCTTGGTTTTGCGGACATGGTTGAGAAACGCGTCCTGAAGGTTTTGTCTGTCCGAAGCCATTGAAATTGCCTTTGTTCTTGCCTTTTGCCGCTTTGCGGCTTTCCCTCTTCCGGGCGAGTATGTATCGCGGGTTCCGGAACTTCCAGTGCAAAAATCCCGTCGCTGCCCAAAAGCCGGGCGGCGTGCCGCTCACTGCCCGCCGGGCAGGCAGGGCGGCGCGGAGCGCGCTAGCCCGCTGCCGGCGTGCGCGCCTTCCAGTCGCTATGCCAGGCCCGTACCGCCTCACGCGACTCCCAAGTGTAGCGAGGATCCTCCTGCACCCGCGCCGACCAGAGCCGGCCCTGCCCCAGACGCCAGGGATCGAGGATCAGCCCCTGCTCCCAGCTCTGGCCGCGCGCGGTGACCACCACGGTCGCGTGTTCGAGGCTGAGATTGCGGGCATTGGCGATGGCCCGGTGCAGCTCCAGCGTGCGGAAGCCTTCCGCATGCAACGCGATCTCCAGCGCATCGGCCCAGTCCTGGCAGACGCCCTTGTCGCGGAACCCGTTCACCACCTTGAAATTATGCACGAGCGGCGGATCGACCACGCGCCAGTCTCGCGCCCAGTCGAGCGGCTTCAGCACCGCGATGCGCGCCGCGCGTTCCGCCTCTGCCGGATCGACCCCCGGCCCCAGCGCCCGCAGCTCCGCCGCGACCTCGGCGATCCGCGCCTCCTGCGCGCTGGCGCTCGCGCTTGTCTCGGAGGCCTGGGTCGAGACCACCGGCGCCGAACATCCCGCCAGCGCCGCGACCAGCATGCTCAGCGCAACTCCGCGCAGATGCCGCCCCTCACCCCGCCTGCTGAACATGATCCTCGTCCACATAAGCGATGCGCCCGCCGGATTTCGAGCCGGTCACCACGCCCAGCGATTTCAGCTTGCGGTGCAGCGCCGAGCGCTCCATGCCGACAAAGGCCGCGGTGCGCGAGATATTGCCGCCGAACCGGTTGATCTGGGTGAGCAGATATTCCCGCTCGAAGGCCTCGCGCGCCTCGCGCAGCGGCAGGGTCGCCAGCGTGCCCGAAAGCACCACGCGCCCCTCTTCGTCGCCGCTCACAGGCGCCTCCTGCGGCAGCTCGCGCGCCTCGATGGGGCCGGTGCCTTCGCCCAGGATCAGCACGCGCTCCACCAGGTTCTTGAGCTGGCGCACATTGCCCGGCCAGATCATCGTCTGCATCAGCGCAATCGCATCCTCGGAAAGCGGCCGCACCGGCAGGCCCTGAGACTTGTTGCAGGCCTCGATGAAATAGCCGGCGAGCAGCGGGATATCCTCGCGGCGGTCCTCCAGCGAGGGCACCGCGATCGGCACCACGTTGAGCCGGTGATAAAGCTCCTGACGGAAGCGGCCCGCGGCGATTTCCTCGTCGAGATCGCGATTGGTCGAGGAGATCACCCGCAGATCGACCCGCACCTTGTCGGCGCCGCCGACGCGGGTAAAGCTCTGGTCGACCAGCACGCGCAGGATCTTCGACTGGGTGCCGAGCGGCATGTCGGCGACCTCGTCGAAATAGACCACGCCGCCATGCGCCTGCTCCAGCAGCCCCGGCTCGATGCCACGTTCTGGGGTCTCGCGGCCGAACAGCACCTCTTCCATGGTCTCGGGCGCGACGCCGGCGCAGTTCACCGTCACGAACGGCCCCTGCGCACGGCCGGAATGGGCATGGATGTAGCGCGCCGCCACCTCCTTGCCGCTGCCCGCAGGCCCGGTGAGCATCACGCGTCCATTGGATTTCGTCACCTTGTCGAGCTGGCTGACCAGCGCGCGGAAGGCGGCGCTTTCGCCCACCATCTGCGCCACTTCGGTTTCGCGCCGCTTGAGCTGACTGTTCTCGCGCCGCAGCTGCGAGGTCTCCATCGCGCGCCGGATCACCACCAGCAACTGGTCGATATTGAAGGGCTTTTCGATGAAGTCATAGGCGCCCTGCTTGATCGCCGCGACGGCGATCTCGATATTGCCGTGACCCGAGATGATGATGATCGGGATATCGGGATTGTCGCGCTTGACGGTCTTGAGGATGTCTATCCCGTCCATCTTGCTGTCCTTCAGCCAGATGTCGAGGATCAGCAGCCCGGGGGGTTCTGCATTGACCTCCGTCATCGCCTCGGTCGAATTCGCCGCCAGCCGCGTGGTGTAGCCCTCGTCCTCGAGGATGTCCCCGATCAGCTCGCGAATGTCGCGCTCGTCGTCCACGATCAGGATATCGCTCATGTCTGCCCCTCTAATTCTGAAATCACTCTGGTCATATGGGCCGGACGCGCCGGCGCGAGCCCGAGCGGCAGGCGGATCACCGCCATCGCCCCGGCATGGGTGGCGCCGTCGAATAGCGGCGCATCCTCAAGGGCAAGGCTGCCGCCATGCTCCTCGATGATCTTCTTCACGATGGGCAGGCCGAGCCCGGTGCCCTTGTCGCGGGTGGTCACGTAAGGCTCGAAGAGCCGAGCGCGGTCCTCCGGCAGGCCGATGCCATTGTCCATGATGCGGATCAGCGCCCGCCCGTCCTCTTCGACGAGGCTCACGCGGATCTCCGGAACATAGCCCTCTGGCACGCCCTTTTCCTGAAGAGATTCAATGGCCTCTCCGGCGTTCTTGATGAGATTCGTCAACGCCTGGCCGATCATGGTGGCGTCGAGCTCGGCGGGCATCTCCATCGCCGGCAGGTCGATGACGAAACGCACATCCGGCTGCCCGGTCTCCTGCAACAGCGCCGCGCCGCGCAACAGCGCCACCACGTCCTCGGGCCGGCGTTCGGGCTCGGGCATGCGGGCGAACTTGCTGAACTCGTCGACGATGCGGCGCAGATCCTCGGTCTGGCGCACGATGACCTCGGTCATCTGCCCCAGCTTCTCGGCATCTTCGCCCTCGACCATGCGGCCGAACTTGCGCTTGATGCGCTCCGCCGAGAGCCGGATCGGCGTCAGCGGGTTCTTGATCTCATGCGCAATGCGGCGCGCCACGTCGCCCCAGGCCGCCATGCGCTGCGCGCTGACCAGATCGGTCACGTCGTCGAAGGCGATCACATAGCCCTCGAGCGAGCCGTCCTGACGGCGGCGCACCGAAAGACGCACCAGCAGGTGCTCCAGCCGGCCCTCGCGGCTGACTTTCACCTCTTCCTGCGCCGTCTCCTGCCCGCTGCCGCGCAGCTTGTCGAAAAGCGCGCCGAATTCCGGCACCGCGACGGTGATCGGCAGCTCGGATTTGGTCTCGTGCCAGCCCAGCAACCGCTCGGCGGAGCGGTTCACGAAGGTCACGCGCCCGCTATCGTCGAGCCCCACCACCCCGGAAGTGACCGAGGACAGCACGGAATCGAACAGCCGCTGCCGGCGCTCGATCTGGCGGGTGTTCTCCAGCAGCGTCTCGCGCTGCGCCTTGAGCTGCCGGGTCATCTGGTTGAAATAGCGCCCGAGCATGGAAATCTCGTCGTCGCCCTCGTCCTCGATGACCTGCACGTCGAGATCGCCGCCGCCGACCCGCTGCGCCGCGCCGGTGAGGCGCCCGACCGGGCGCGCGAGACGTTCGGCGAACCACAGGCCGAGCCAGGTGGCGGCGAGGATCAGCAGCACCGCAAAGCCCAGATAGAGCAGCGCGAAATCGAAAAGCCGCCGGCCCCGTTCGCTTTCCTGCTGCTGGTAGAACTGCGCGGTCGCCTGCGTTTCATCCAGCAAATTCAGTAGGTTGCCATCCACTTCTCGACTGACGTACAAGAAGCGGTCGGCAAAGGCGTCGAGCGGCACCAGCGCGCGCAGCTCGTGATTGTCCCAGTCGGGGATCAGCACGAGCCCCTGTTCGCCGGCCTGCGCGATCTGCGCGATGTTCGGCTGTTCGTAATCGAAGAGATAGGAGCGCTCGCCCCGGGCGCGGATCTCGCCCGCGCCGTCGATCACATAGGCCTCGCGCAGCCCGCGCTGGATCTGCCCCTGCCCTTGTTGAAGAATCTGCCGTATGTCCCCGTCATCCAAGGCGAAATTCGCCCGACGTGCAGCATCGAGAAAGCGCCCGAGCGCCTCTACGTCCTCACTCAGTCCGCGACGCTGCTCGGCCTCATAGGCCTCGGCGGCGGCGAGCGAGGCGCCCACCACATTCTGCACGCGGCTGGAGAACCAGGTTTCCAGACCGATATTGATGGTGAGCACGGCAAAGACAGCGACGGTCACCGTGGGCAGCAGCGCCATCAGCGCGAACACGCCTGTGAGCCGCAGGTGCAGGCGCGACCCCGCCGACTGCGCCCGCCGGTCCGAGATCATTCGCGCCACGCGGAAGAGCACCAGCGCCGCCAGCAGCAGCACATAGACCAGATCTGCCAGCAGCACGAGCCGCAGGCTCATCTCCGTGCCCTTGCCGCTGTCGAGCGGGCCCAGCACCATGAAGGTGGCAAAGGCCAGAACCGGCCCCAGCAGCACGAGCCCCAGCGTCGCCACGTTCTGCACCCGCCGCTGACGGCGCAGACGGCTCAGCCGGGTCCACGTCATGCTACGCGCCACAGATTTCCGTGCCCGAGTGGCCACAGAGATACCTCGCCAGGATGTGCTGCTCGAAGCAGCGGACCGCCATATTCTGTGGCTTCTTCGCAACTCCATCCGAAAACGAAGCAGCGCGGCCACATCTATGTGACCCTTTTACATCAGTTTGCGGCGGCGTGTCACGCGAATATCCAGATCGGTGATCTTCTTGCGCAAAGTATTGCGATTGATTCCCAGCAGATCGGCGCATTTCGCCTGATTGCCGCCGGTGGCCTCCAGCGCGATCTCGATCAGCGGCGCCTCGACCTCCTTGAGGATGCGGGCATAGAGCCCCGGCGGCGGCAGCATATTGCCGTGCAGATCGAAATAGCGGCGCAGGTGGCGGGCCACCGAGGTGCCGAGCTTCTCCGCATCGCCACCGCGCAGGATCGGGCCGGTATCGGGCTGATTGCCCAGCACCGCCTCGACCTCGGACCGGCTGATCTCCTCGGCGCGCGAGGTCAGGCTGAGCCGGCGCACGGAATTTTCCAGCTGCCGCACATTGCCCGGCCAGCTATAGGCGCGGAAAAGCTCGGCGGCGTCCTTGGAGAGCCAGCGCTTGGGCGCGCCCTCGCGCTCGGAGCGGGCGAGGAAATGCTCGGTCAGCAGGGCGATATCCTCGACCCGTTCGCGCAGGCTGGGCACGTTGATCGTGGCGCCGGAGAGCCGGTAATAAAGATCCTGCCGGACATGGCCCTCCTCCATCGCCTGGGCCAGATCGCCCTGCGAGGTGGCCATGAAGCGCGGCACATGCTCGCCCGGGATATCCATCATGCGTACCACGCGCGCCTGGATCTCGTCGGGGATGTCGGTGATCTCGTCGATCAGAAGCGTGCCGCCCTTGACCCGTGCCAGCACCCGCGCCGGGCCTTCGAGATCGGACAGGTCGGCGCCGGTCACGGTGATGAAGGGCAGCGTGCGGCGGTCGGAGAAATCATGCACCGCGCGGGCGATCAGCGATTTGCCCGTGCCGCTCTCACCCGAAATCAGCACCGGCAGATCGGTGTTCATCACCCGCGCCACGAGGCGGTAAAGCGCCTGCATCGCCGGGGTCTTGCCCACCAGCGGCAGCTCGTCCGGCCCGTCGGCACCGATCGTCGCCACCTCGTCGCGCTTCGGCGCGCGGTTGCGGTTGTCGAGCGCCTTGGCGGTGCGCTTCATCAGGTCCGGCAGATCGAAGGGCTTGGGCAGGTAGTCGTAGGCCTCGGCCTCGGCCGCCTGGATCGCCGTCATGATGGTGTTCTGCGCCGAGATCACGATCACCGGCAGGTCGGGCCGGTCCTGGTGGATCTTGGGCAGCATCTCCAGCCCGTTGCCGTCGGGCATGACCACGTCGGAAATCACCACGTCGCCCTTGCCCTCGCCGACCCAGCGCATCAGCGTGGTCAGCGAACTGGTGGCATGCACCTTGCAGCCCGCGCGGGTCAGCGCCTGGGTCAGAACCGTCCGGATCGTGCGGTCGTCGTCTGCGACTAGAACCGTGCCGTCCATTATCTCTTCTCCTCTGTCTCGCGCGGGGCGCGCGGAAGCGAAATGCGAAAGACCGTGCGGCCGGGAACGGAATCCACGGAAATCCAGCCGTCATGGTCCGAGATGATCTTGGAGACCAGCGCCAGCCCCAGCCCGGTGCCGTTCTCCTTCCCCGAAACGAAGGGGTCGAACACATCGCCCTTGATGTCGTCGGGCAGACCGGGGCCGTCGTCGATCACCTCGACCTGAAGGGGCAGCTTCTGCGTGGTGCCGTCGGCGCGGCGCATCCGGAAGGAATGTTCATAGAACGTGTGCAGCCGGATCGTTCCGCCCTCTTTCGGGTCGGCGGCTTCTGCCGCGTTCTTCAGGAGGTTCAGCACCACCTGCAACAGCTGGTCGGGATCGCCGAAGGCCAGCGGCAGCGAGGGGTCGTAATCCTCGATGAATTTCATATGCGCGCCGACGCCGAGCTGGGTCGAGCGGCGGGCACGGTCGAGCACGTCATGGATGTTGACGGGCTTCTTCTCGGGTGCCGAGAGATTGCCGAACTGCTCGACCTGTTCGAGCAGTTTCACGATGCGGCGGGTCTCGGCGACGATGAGGTCGGTGAGCTCGAGATCGTCTTTCGACAGGTTCATGCTCAGCAGCTGCGCCGCGCCGGTGATGCCGGCGAGCGGGTTCTTGATCTCATGCGCCAGCATTTCGGCCATGCCGATGGCGGATTTCGCGGCGGATTTCACCGAATGGCTCTGGGTCATGCGCCCCGCCAGCTCGCGCGGGGAAATCAGCATGATGAACCAGCCGGGATAGTTCTGCACCGGCGCGATCTGGAGGTTGCAGACCAGCGGCGGGCGCGATCCGGTGCCCACATCGACATCGTTGACGAAAAGCGGCGTGCCGTGTTCGCGGGCCCGCGCCAGGCTTTCCTCCAGCGGCGCGTCGACCGCCAGCCGGTCCCAGATCGGCTGGCCGATCAGCCATTTCGCCGAGTTGTTCATAAACCCCTCGGCCGCCGGATTCATGTCGGCGATACGCTCCTCGGCATCCAGCAGGATGGCCGGCACCGGCAGCGAGGACCAGAGCTGCATCTGAAGCTCGCTGTTCATGCCGCCTCCGCCAACGCGTCTTCGAGCGCCACGCGCAGCCGCGCCCTGACCTGCGCGGGGTCGCGCTCGGTCAGGATCTCGCGACGCATTTGCGGCTCCGTGCCGGCGGCATCCATGTACCAGCCCAGATGTTTGCGGGCGCATCTCGCACCCAGGTCGGCGCCGTAAAACGCGATCATCGCTTCATAATGCTCCAGCACGATTTCCGTCAGATCCGCGCCGCGCGGCACCACCGGCGCCGGGGCGCCGTAAAGCGCATGCGCGATCTCGGCCAGCCGCCAGGGCGCGCCCTGCGCGCCGCGACCGACCATCACCCCGTCGGCGCCCGAGAGCCGCAGCGCCTCGCGGGCGCTGGCGGCGTCCACGATGTCGCCATTGGCCACCACCGGCACCGAGACCGCCTCTTTCACCGCGCGGATCGCCGCCCAGTCGGCGCGGCCCTTGTAGAACTGGCAGCGCGTGCGACCGTGGATCACAATCATCCGCACGCCTGCCGACTCGGCCCGGCGCGCCAGATCGGCGGCGTTGCGGGTGCCGTCGTCCCAGCCGAGCCGCGTCTTCAGCGTCACCGGCACGTCGACCGCCCCCACCACCGCCTCGATCAGCCGCAGCGCGTGGTCGGGCTCGCGCATCAGCGCCGAGCCGGAGTAGCCGCCGGTGACCTTCTTCGCCGGGCAGCCCATATTGATGTCGATGACGCGCGCGCCCATATCGGCCACCATGCGCGCGGCCTCGGCCATCGGCTCGGGCGCGCGGCCCGCGATCTGGACGGAGGTGTTCTCGATTCCCGCCCCCAGCTCGGCCTTTTCGCGCGTGCCGGGGCGCGCGGTGAGAAACTCGCCGCTTGCGATCATCTCGGAGACCACGAGCCCCGCGCCCCAGCGCGCCACCAGAGAGCGGAACGGCAGGTCTGTAATGCCCGCCAGCGGGGCCAGCAGGACAGGAGGGGAGATCGACCGGTCGCCCAGAGGGAGTTTCAAGCGCCTATTCCTTGTGCAGATGCTTGGGAGGTAACCTGAGGCCCGAGTACATTCAATTGTTTGGGCACCGCCCCGCCCCATCACAATGCAGTTTGCCTATTTTTTGAGCGCGGCGCCAGAGCGCATTGCGCAGCCCCGGGGCAATGCCTAGAGAAGCCGGGAAGGAGCGAGGCCCATGGACACAGCCGTCATCATCGTTGCCGCCGGGCGTGGCACCCGCGCCGGGGGCGCTCTGCCCAAGCAGTGGCGCGAGATCGCCGGCAAGCCGGTGGCGCGCTGGACGCTGGAGGCCTTTGCCCATCTGCCGCGCCTCGTGCTGGTGATTCACCCCGACGACCGCGCACTGGCAGAGGCGGTCGCCGCCGGGCTGCCGGTGACGCTTGTCGACGGCGCGGAGGATCGCGCGGGCTCGGTGCGCGCGGGGCTCGCGGCGCTGGCCGATGCGCCGCCAGAGCGCGTGCTGATCCACGATGTCGCCCGCCCCTGCGTCAGCCGCGCCAGCATCGACGCGGTTGTCGCCGCGCTGGCCACCCATCCCGGCGCCGCGCCGGCGCTGGCGGTGACCGATGCGCTCTGGATCGGCGAAAACGGCCAGGTCACAGGCACCCGCGACCGCGCCGGGCTCTACCGCGCGCAAACGCCGCAGGGCTTCCGCTATGACGCCATTGCCGCCGCCCATGCGACGCAGACCGGAGCCGCCGCCGACGATGTGCAGGTCGCCCGCGCCGCGGGGCTGGACGTTGCCATCGTTCCGGGCGAGGAACGCAATCTCAAGATCACCGGCCCGGAGGATTTCGCCCGGGCCGAAACGCTGCTGAAGGGAGACGCGATGGATATCCGTCTGGGCAATGGCTATGACGTTCACCGCTTCGGCGCGGGTGATCACGTTGTGCTCTGCGGGATCAAGGTTCCGCACGGGCGCGGGCTTCAGGGTCATTCCGACGCCGATGTCGGCATGCATGCGGTGACGGATGCGCTTTACGGCGCCATGGCCGAGGGCGATATCGGCCGGCATTTCCCGCCCTCCGACCCGCAATGGAAAGGCGCCGCCTCCGAGATCTTCCTGCGTCACGCGGTAGAGCTGGCGGGCTCGAAGGGCTTCGCGATCTCCAATATCGACCTGACGCTGATCTGCGAACGCCCCAAGATCGGCCCGCATGCCGCTGAGATGACAGCGGAAATGGCGCGCATCACCGGGCTTGCCTCGGACCGCATCTCGATCAAGGCGACCACTTCGGAACGGCTGGGCTTCACCGGTCGCGAGGAAGGTATCGCCGCCATTGCAACCGCAACGCTGGTGAAACCATGAAAGCCATCGCCTCCTTCCTCTATATCGGCTTCCTGAAGCCCGCCCCGGGCACCTGGGGCTCGCTCGCCGCCCTGCCCGTCGCCTATGCGCTGCTGCTCGCCGGCGGGTTCTGGCTGCTGCTGATCGCCACGGCTCTGGCCTATGCGCTGGGTCTGGTGGCCACCCGCGCGCTGACCCAGAGCGGCGATCACGACCCGTCCTGGATCGTCATCGACGAAGTGGTCGGCCAGTGGATCGCGCTCTTCCCAGTGGGCTACGGCGCGGCGATGATGGGGGTGGAGCTCTGGCGGCTCTATCCCGGCTGGATCTCGGCCTTTGTGTTCTTCCGGCTCTTCGACATCTGGAAGCCCTGGCTGGTGGGCATGGCCGACCGGCGCGGCGATGCGCTGGGGGTGATGCTGGATGACGTGATTGCCGGCGTGTTTTCTGCTATTGTCACGATCATACTCGCCGCCCTTGCCCATGGAGTCCTGATGTGACCGAAGTCATCGCCCGCGATATCCTGATGCGCGCCCGCGAACGTGGCGTCACCGTCACCACCGCCGAAAGCTGCACCGGCGGCATGGTCTCGGCGGCGCTGACCGATGTGGCCGGCTCGTCGGACATCTTCCATCGTGGCGTGGTGACCTATTCCAACGCCGCCAAGCAGGAGATGCTGGGCGTGCATGCGGAGACCCTGAATGTGCACGGCGCGGTCTCCGAAGAGGTGGTGCGCGAGATGGCCGAAGGCGCGCGGCGCGCGGCGGAGGCCGATTTCGCGGTGGCGATCTCGGGCGTGGCGGGCCCCGGCGGATCGGAGCAAAAGCCCGAGGGCATGGTGTGTTTCGCGCTCGCCCGCGACGGCGAGACGCTGACCGAGACGGTAGAGTTCGGTGCGCTCGGCCGCGCCAATGTGCGCGCGGCCGCCACCCACCACGCCCTGGAACTTCTGCGCGACGCGCTGGCGGAAGATTAGGGATCGGTGGGCAGAATTGCCCACCCTACGGGATCCGCCCCGGACCTGATCCGGGGCCTCTGCGCGGGCTTCCTTGCAGGCCCATGCTCTTGCTGATCACCGATTGCCCCGGCACCTCTGGCCGGGCCTGCGGTTGCTGGATCGTCTTGCGCCGGACAAGCGCCTCGCCGGGCCGCGTGGCTACTCCATCGCCCCTCCGTCCGGCAGCGCCTTGAGGTAGGCCGCCACCGCTGCGCGGTCTTCCGGCGCGAGGCTGGCGAAATTCTCCACCACCTCGACCATATGCCCACCGACACTGTCGAACTCCGGTGTGAATCCGGTTTCGAGATAGTAGGCGATGTCGCTCGCCTCCCAGCTCAGGTGATCCGGTGTCAGCCCCGGGATCGTACCACGCCCGTTGGGGTTGGGCGCCCCGGTCAGCCAGCGCCCGGTGTCGAGCCCGCCGAGCGCGTCGCGCGGGGTGTGACACTCGGCGCAATGGGCCAGCGCCTCGACCAGATAGCGGCCGCGCACCAGCTCCTGGCCCTCGGCCTCCTCCATCACCCAGCCATCATCGAAATAGAGCAGTTTCCACAGACCCAGGCCCCGGCGGATATTGAACGGAAAGCCCAGCTCATGCGGCTGGCTCGGCGTATCCGAGGCGGGCAATGTCTGCATATACGCCCAGAGATCCACCAGATCGCGGTCGTCCATGCGCGCATAGGCGGTATAGGGGAAGGCCGGGTAGAGATGCGCGCCACCGGGCGAGACGCCGCGCATCACCGCATTGGCGAAAGCTTCCTGGCTCCAGCCGCCGATGCCCTGCTCGGGGTCGGGCGAGATATTGGGGGCGAGGAAGGTGCCGAAATCGGAGGCGAAGCGCTGCCCGCCCGCCAGCACGAGCTTGGCCTCGCCGTCGGCATCCGGCGCGTGATGACACGACGCGCAACCGGCGGCTGTGAACACAAGCTCGCCGCGCACGGCGTCGCCCTCAACACCGGCAAAGCTGCCCTCGGGCAACCGGTCGGGCGCCGTGACGATCCAGCCGATCCCGGCGGCGACGAGCCCCGCCAGGACGAGACCCGCGATCAGTCTGCGCATAGGCTCAGGATTCCGGCGCGCGATAGGTGTCGTGGCAGGCCTTGCAGGCGCCGCCCAGTTGCCCCAGCGCCGGCCCCAGCGCCTCCTGTCCGGTGCCTGCGGCGGCCTGCATGTTCAGCGCGGCCTCGCCGAGCCCGGACCATTTGGCGCCGAAATCGTCGAAATTGTCCCAGATCTCCGCTTTTGCGCGGGTGCCGTCGACGCCCATTTCCGAGCTGCCCTCGGGCCAGAGCGGGCCCTGATGGATCATCGACACCGCAACGACGGAATCGGCCGCCATCTGCGCGGCCTCGGCATCGTAGTCGATCTTGCCCTGAGCCATGCCGCCCAGCGTGCCGAGATTGATCGCCAGAATACGGAACTGGCCCTGCCGCGCCTTGAGCTGCGCGCTGTAATCCTGGGCATAGGCTGCGCCGGCGGTGCAAAGGGAAAGGGCCGCGAGGCCGGTCAGGAAACGGTTCATGCAAATCCTCCAGTGGCAAAAGCTGGCGCCGGTATGGCGACATAGCGAAGCTGCGGAAGAGTGTGCCGCTCTGCGACGATCTGACAACACCCTCTTGTGAGGAACGGCGGCGAGGGGCCGACTGACGTTAGGGCATCACCCTGACGGCCCAGGCAGGTCTCGGAGAGGGTTTTGTCACGGAATACAGACAGTTGAGCAACGTTTCCCTTGATTGAATAGACTTTCCGATACGCACTTTATACGGGCATACATGACATTCTCCTCGCGCATATGTGAAGGCGCGTCAGGGCGAAACGCGGTTCGGAACGCGCAGCCGTTCGGGGCTCAGCGCGTCGGGCCAGCCGACCCAGCGCTCGACCGCATAAAGCGCGAGGCAGAACGCGATCACCGCCAGCACCAGTTTCACACGTCCCGAAGAGGGCGGGTTGCGCGCCCATTTCGCCATGCGGAGCAACCAGAGCGGGTTCATGTCAGCCCTCCGGGAAGCGCACCTTGCCGATGAAGGGCAGGTTACGGTTGCGTTGCGCGTAATCGATGCCATAGCCGACCACGAACTCGTCGGGGATCTCGAAGCCCGTCCAGTCGGCCTTGAGCGCCACCTCGCGCCGCGCCGGCTTGTCGAGCAGCGCGATGGTGCGCAGCTTGCGCGGGCTGCGCGAGGCCAGCAGTTTCAATACGTGATGCAGGGTAAAGCCGGTGTCGACGATATCCTCGACCACCAGCACGTCGCGCCCCTCGATGGGCGAGCGCAGATCCTTGAGAATGCGCACCTCGCGGCTCGACTGCATGGCGTCGCCATAGGAGGAGGCTTCGAGGAAATCCACCTCCACCGGCAGGTCGAGCTCGCGCACCAGATCGGCGATGAAGACAAAGCTGCCGCGCAGCAGGCCCACGACGACCAGCTTGTCGGTGCCGCCGAAATCGCGACCGATCTCGCGCGCCAGCGCCTCGATCCGCGCGGCGATGGATTTGGCCGAGATCATCTCGTCTACGACATATGGCCGCTCTGTCATCCCGTCCCCCTTGCAAAGCCGCGCCCAGCATACGAAATGGGAACCCACTGTCACGCGATAAAGGGACGCCGGACCAGCGACATGCCGACCCATTCCGAGACCAAGCACCTGCCTTACACGGCACAGCAGATGTACGACCTCGTGGCCGATGTGGCCCGCTACCCGGAATTCCTGCCCTGGACCGCCGCCGCGCGCATCCGCTCGCGCGAGGAACATGGCGATCACGAGGTGATGCTGGCGGATCTGGTGATCTCGTTCAAGGTGTTCCGCGAACGTTTCGGCAGCCGGGTGACGCTCTATCCGCAGGAAAACCGGATCGACACGGAATATCTCGACGGGCCGTTCCGCCACATGATTTCGAAATGGCAGTTCGAGGACAAGGCGGAGGGCGGCGTCGACGTGCATTTCTTCGTCGATTTCGAATTCAAGAACCGCATTCTCCAGGGCGCGGCAGGGATGTTCTTTTACGAGGCGATGCAGCGCATCGTGCGCGCCTTCGAACGCCGCGCAGCGGATCTCTACGGCACTGCCTGAGGTTTTATGCCCCCCGGACCTGATCCGGGCAGAACGCGCGGTATTTCCAGAGCGTCTCAATCCTGCCATCGGGTGGCCAAATCCCTGCCCTTCTGGCGCAGAGCCAACGTGCTGCGTGCCGCGGCGCCCGCACTTCCGCCGCTTTCCCCCTTAACACCGCTCCTCCGATCCCCTATCTGCCCCGTCATGACACAGAGATTGCATATCGTCGGCGGCGGCATGGCCGGATCCGAAGCGGCCTGGCAGGCGGCGCAGATGGGCGTGAACGTGGTGATCCACGAAATGCGCCCCAAGGTGGAGACCTTCGCCCACCGCACCGGCAAGCTGGCTGAGATGGTCTGTTCCAACTCCTTCCGCTCGGACGATCACGAACAGAACGCCGTGGGCCTGCTGCATTGGGAGATGCTGCAAGCGAACGGGCTGGTGATGCGTCAGGCCTATGCCAATCGCCTGCCCGCCGGCGGCGCGCTGGCGGTCGACCGCGAGGCGTTCTCGCAATCGGTGACGGATGCGCTGGCCGCGCATCCGGGTATCGAGGTCTCGGGCGAGGAGATCTCCGAACTGCCCGAGGACGGCCAGTGGATCTTTGCCACCGGCCCGCTGACCTCGGACGCTTTGGGGCGCGCCATCGCCGCCGAGACCGGCGCCGAGAGCCTCGCCTTCTTCGATGCCATCGCCCCCATCGTCTATGCCGAGAGCATCGACATGGATGTCGCCTGGCTGCAATCGCGCTATGACAAGGGCGAGACCGAGGAAGAGCAGAAGGCCTATATCAACTGCCCGATGACGAAGGCCCAGTACGAGGCCTTCATCGACGCCCTGCTCGCCGCCGACAAGACCGAGTTCCACGAGGGCGAAACCGCCGGCTATTTCGACGGCTGCCTGCCCATCGAGGTCATGGCCGAGCGCGGTCGCGAGACCCTGCGCCACGGCCCGATGAAGCCCGTGGGCCTCACCAATCCGCACAAGCCCGAGGAAAAGGCCTATGCGGTGGTGCAACTGCGCCGCGACAATGCGCTCGGGACGCTGTTCAATATCGTCGGCTTTCAGACCAAGATGAAATACGGTGCCCAGACGGATGTGTTCCGGATGATCCCGGGGCTGGAGAATGCCAGCTTTGCCCGGCTCGGCGGCATTCACCGCAACACCTTCCTCAACTCGCCGACGCTGCTGGATGCGCAGATGCGCCTGCGCTCGCGCCCCAATATCCGCTTTGCCGGGCAGATCACCGGGGTCGAGGGCTATGTGGAAAGCTCTGCCATGGGGCTGGCCGCCGGTCGCATGGCCGCTGCCGAGCTCCTCGGCCACCCGCTGCCGCAGATCCCGCAGGACACCGCCCATGGCGCGCTGATCCACCACATCACCGGCGGCGCCGAGGCCAAGACCTTCCAGCCGATGAACGTGAATTTCGGCCTGTTCCGCCCGGTCGAGGGGCTCAAGGGCGGGCGCCGGGGCCGGCGCGACCGCTACAAGGCCTATACCGACCGCGCCAAGGAGGCCTGGTCGGGCTGGCTGGCCACGCAGGAGGTGCCCGCATGAACTATGTGCTCGCGCTCTTCCTGCCGCCGCTATCGATCCTGCTGACGGGCCGACCGATCCTGTCGATCGTGGTCTTCGTGATCTGGATCCCGGCGATCATCTTTTCCGGCGGGCTGACACATCCGATGTTCATCCTGCTGGCCTGGGTGCTGATCTATCAATCCGGCGAGGAACGCCGCACCCGCCGTATCGAGCGCAGCTACCGCGACGAGTGATGCGCAGCCGCTTTGCGCCCTCGCCCACCGGCCCGCTGCATCTGGGCCATGCCTATTCGGCACTGCTGGCCTCGGACATGACGCGGGCGGCGGGCGGCGCATTTCTGCTGCGCATCGACGATCTTGACCAAAGCCGCGCACGCCCGGAATGGGAGGTGCAGCTCAAGGAGGATCTGCACTGGCTGGGACTCGACTGGCCAGAGCCCTGCCGGCGGGAATCCGAGCATCTCGGCGAATACGAAGCGGCGCTGGACAGGCTCTGGCAGATGGGCCTGCTCTACCCCTGCACCTGCACCCGCCGCGACATCCGCGAGGCGCTCTCTGCCCCGCAGGAAGGCGCCCCGCTCACCGGGCCGGACGGGCTGATCTATCCCGGCACCTGCCGCCCGGATACGCCGCCCGCCGGCCCGCGCCCGAAGGATGTGACTCTGCGGCTCGACATGGCGCGCGCCTGCGCAAAGCTCACGGCGCCGCTCACCTTCGCCGAAACCGGCGCCGGACCCGATGGCCAGAGCGGCACGATCTCCGCCTCGGATGACGAGATGATCCGCGACATCGGCGATGTGGTGGTGGCGCGCAAGGATATGGGCGCCTCTTATCACCTCGCTGTGGTGGTGGACGATGCGGCGCAGGCGATCACCCATGTGATCCGGGGCCGCGATCTCTTCGAGGCCACGCGCATCCACGCGCTGCTGCAACGCCTGCTGGATCTGCCCACGCCGGTCTATCACCACCACCGGCTGATCCGCGACGAGCATGGCAAGCGGCTGGCGAAACGCGACGACGCCCGCGCCATCGCGCTCTACCGATCCGAGGGCAAGAGCCCGCAGGAAATCCGCGCCATGGTCGGTCTCTGACCGGCGCGGGCGCTCACGTTCAGCGGGTCTTTTCCTTTTTCCGCGCCCAGCCGATGAACAGCCCCGCCGCGCCGATAAAGGCGGTGAAATAGCCCACGGGCATCAGCCACCAGGGCGCATCGGCAACCTGTGTCGCGTCCACCGGCGCGGTGCCGAAGACAGGACCGAGCAGCGGATAGACCGCCACGATCGCCAGGCCGAGGATGAGAACGGCGGATGAAAGTCGCATGATAGGCATGATAAACCTCCCGGGTTTCTCCAGAGGAAACGCGCCCGCGCGCGATGGTGTTCCGCCCCTCGCGCAGCCGTGAGGCCTATGCCATCGGCGTCATGATCTCGACCTCGTCGCCCTCGCGCAGCGCCGTGTAGAAACACGAGCGCCGGTTGGTGTGACAGGCCGGCCCGGTCTGGTTCACCAGCGCCAGCAGGCAATCGCGGTCGCAATCCACCCGCAGCTCGACCAGCTCCTGCACATGGCCCGAGCTCTCGCCCTTCACCCAGAAGGATTTGCGCGAGCGCGACCAGTAGGTCACCCGCCCGGTCTCCAGCGTCTTTGCCACCGACTCGGCATTCATCCAGGCCATCATCAGCACCTCGCCGGTCTCCGCCGCCTGCGCGATGCAGGGGATGAGGCCGTTCGCATCATAGACCAAAGTGGCGGGATCGAAGCTCATTGCGCAAAAACCCTTTTGCAGTCTCGAAAACGCCCCCTATCTATGGGAGACGATCCGAAAGGGAAAGCCATGTCCGCCGAGACCGACCTGATCAAGCTCTACTCCCAGCGCATCCTCGCACTGGCCGCCGATATCCCGCGCACAGGCCGGCTGGAGGCGCCCGATGCCAGCGTCAAGAAACGCTCGCCGCTTTGCGGATCGACGGTCACCGTTGATCTGCGCATGCAGGACGGCAAGGTCGCCGATTACGCGCAGGACGTGAAGGCCTGCGCGCTGGGTCAGGCCTCCGCCTCGGTGGTGGGCTCGTCGATTGTCGGCTGCACCCCCGAAGAGATCTCGGCAGCGCGCGACGCGCTGCGCGCCATGCTGAAGGAAGACGGCCCCACCCCGCCCGCACCCTTCGACGGGCTCGAAGTGCTGCGCCCGGCACAGGCCTACAAGAACCGCCACGCCTCGATCCTGCTGGCGCTCGACGCCGCCAGCGAGGCGGCGGAAGAGGCGCGTCAGGCGCAGAGCGCTTAAGCTCATATTGAGGTTTTGCGGTTTATGCCGGTGCTGCAACAGCGCAGGGCCAGCATGCAACACGATCCCTCACTTGGCGCGCCGGGCGCGGCGCGGGAACTGACCAGCCTGACCCGGGGCGCCACCGCGCTCGGGCGCGAGGTTGTCGATATCTCGGGCTTTCTCCAGGCGCTCGACGCGCGCAGCCTCAGCCAGCTCTCCACCCTGACCGAGGTCGGCAAGGCGACAGAGAATGTCGCCGCCGCCAATGCCCGGGTCTCCGCCGATATCCGCGACGTGGCGCGGGGCGCCGACGAGGCCAGCGCGCAGGTCGAGGCCTCCATCGGCACGCTGGCGCGCTCAGGCACCGCCGCGCGCGAACTGGCACGCTGGGTGAAATCGGTACATGCGGAAAACGACGCGGTCGAGGAAATGCTGGGCGCGGTGAAAACCTCCAACAGCCAGATCGCCTCCATCGCCAGCCAGGTGAACATCCTCGCCGTCAATGCCAAGATCGAGGCGGCGCGCGCCGGCGATGCCGGGCGCGGCTTCGCCATCGTCGCCGAGGCGATCAACGAGCTCAGCCAGCAGACCGGCGCGGCGGTGCAGGCGATCTCCGCCACCGTGGCGCGCATGTCCGACTGGATCGAGGCGCTGAATTCCGGTGCGCTGCACACCTCTCAGGAGGCGGAGACCGTGCTTTCGGGCGCCGAGGCCGCCGATGCCGCCTTGTCGGAGATCCGCGAGCGCATGGGCACGCTGCAAAGCGCCACCGCCCGCATCGCCATGGATATGGACCGCGCGAGCAGCGCCGTGGAGGAGCTGCGCCCCACGGTCACCGGGCTGCAAGGCTCGGTCGGCGAGGTGACGCGCGGGGTCGACGAGGCCTCGCGCCGCTGCGAGCGGCTGGTCGACGGATCAGAGGCGATCCTGCAACATGCGGTGGCCATCGGCGGCACCGGCGAGGATGCGGCGATGATCGCGCAGGTCAAGGAGCTGGCGCTCCGCGTCTCGCAAAGCTTCGAGGCGGCGCTGGAGGCGGGCCGGATCTCGGGCGCGGCGCTTTTCGACAGCGATTACAAGCCGGTGCCCGGCACCGATCCGCAGCAGGCGCTGACCGCCTTCACCACGCTCACCGACACGCTGCTGCCGCCGATCCAGGAGCCGGTACTGTCGCAGGATCCGCGCATCGTGTTCTGCGCCGCGGTCGACCGGAACGGCTATCTGCCGACGCATAACCGCAAATTCTCCCAGCCCCAGGGCAGCGATCCGGTCTGGAACGCCGCCAACAGCCGCAACCGCCGGATTTTTGACGACCGGGTCGGGCTCAAGGCCGGGCGCAACACCAGACCCTTCCTGCTTCAGGTCTATCGCCGCGACATGGGCGGCGGCAATTTCGTCATGATGAAGGATCTCTCCGCCCCGATCACCGTGCGCGGCAAGCACTGGGGCGGCTTGCGGCTCGCCTACCGGTTCTGAGCGCGGCCCCACAAGAAAAAGCCGCCGCGCTCCGGGGGAGGAGGCGGCGGCGAGTGGCGTGTCTTTTTGGGGAAACGGACCGGTGCGTGCCGCCGGGTTTCAGGCAGGCCGGGGGCACATCAGCGGGGACAGTCGCCTTGCATCGGGACAGTGATGCGGGACCGGTCCGGGAAAAGACCGCAGGCAGAAACGGAAAACCTTTCAGAAGCTGGGCAGGTGCAACGCCCCCAGAAGAATGACCACCAAAGACACGCCGCCGATCATATCCTGAAGAAGGGTGGATTCGGCGCGGGTCAGAACCTTGCGAAGCGTGTCGATCATGGTGGCATTCCCTGTCTGGCGTTTTGTTACCCTTTTGTTCTCATACGCTTTACGATCTGTAAAGAACTTTTTGAGAACATTTGAGAACAAAACAGGTTTCAGCAGAGGCGCGCGCGGCTAACCCACTGAAATCAAACGGATCGCCTCGTCCTGCCGCATCAGCCAGAGCAGCACGCGCGCCGCCTGCCCGCGCTCGCTTTGCAGCGTCGGATCCTCGGCCAGCAGCTTGCGCGCATCGCTCTGCGCCATCGCCATCAGCCCCGCCTGATGCTCCAGATCCGCCACGCGAAAGCGCGGCAGCCCCGATTGCGCCGTGCCGATCAGATCGCCGGCGCCGCGCATCTCCAGATCGACCTCGGAGATGCGGAACCCGTCCTCCGTCTCGCGCAGGGTGGTCAGGCGTTTCATACCCGCCTCGCCCAGCGGCGGCTGATACATCAGCAAACAGGTGCTTTCCGCCTCGCCCCGCCCGACGCGCCCGCGCAGCTGGTGCAGCTGCGCCAGCCCGAACCACTCGGCGCGCTCGATCACCATGATCGAGGCATTGGGCACGTTCACCCCGACCTCGATCACCGTGGTCGCCACCAGCACCTTGGTCTCGCCGGCCACAAACCGCGCCATGGCGGCATCCTTTTCGGCGGGCGGCATCTGGCCATGCACCAGCCCCACGACGCCCTCGCCCAGCACCGCGCGCAGATGCTTGAAGCGCTCCTCGGACGCCGTCAGATCGACCGCCTCGCTCTCCTCGACCAGCGGGCAGACCCAATAGGCCTGCCGCCCCTCGGCCACCGCCTTGCGCAGATGGGCAACCACCTCCTCCATGCGCTCGGAGGAGATCAGCGCGGTGCGGATCGGCTTGCGCCCGGGCGGTTTCTCGTCGAGCAGCGAGACGTCCATGTCGCCATATTGCGCCAGCGCCAGGCTGCGCGGGATCGGCGTGGCGGTCATCACCAGCACATCCGCCGCCGCCCCCTTGCGCCCCAGCTCCAGCCGCTGGCGCACGCCGAAACGGTGCTGCTCGTCGACAATCGCCAGCCGCAGATCGGCGAATTCCACATCCGCCTGAAACACCGCATGGGTGCCCACCAGGATCTGGATATCGCCGCGCACCAGCGCCGCCAGCTTGGCGCGACGCTCGGCGCCCTTGTCGCGACCGGTGAGCAGCTCCAGCACCACACCGGCGCTTTCGGCAAAGGGTTTCAGCCCGTCGAGATGCTGCCGCGCGAGGATCTCGGTCGGCGCCATCATCACCCCCTGCCCGCCGGCCTCGACCGCGATAAGCAGCGCCATGAAGGCGACCAGCGTCTTGCCGGCGCCGACATCGCCCTGCAACAGTCGGTTCATGCGCTCGGGCCTGGCCATGTCGGCGGCGATCTCGTCCATCGCCCGGGCCTGCGCGCCGGTCGGGCGAAACGGCAACGATGCCAGCACCTTGCGGCGCAGCGCCCCGTCACCCATGGTCTCCCGCCCCTTGCCCTTGCGGCGGTGCACGCGGGCCAGCGCCAGGGTCAGCTGATGCGCCATCAGCTCGTCATAGGCGAGCCGCGCCCGGGCCGGCGCCGTGGGGGTCAGATCGCCCGCGCCCTGCGGCGCATGCGCCGACGCGAGCGCCGCCCGCCAGTCGGGCCAGCCCTCGCGCGCCTTCAGCGGCCCGTCGATCCATTCCTCGAATGCCGGCGCGCGCGACAGCGCATCCGCGACCGCCCGCGTCATCAGCTTTTGCGTCACGCCATGGGTGAGCGGATAGACCGGCTCATACTCCGGCAGGGTTGCGGCCTCCTCGGGGGGCAGCATATGGTCGGGATGCACCATCTGCGCCATGCCGTCGAAAAGCTCCACCCGGCCCGAGACCAGCCGCCGCGCGCCCTCGGGCAGCAACCGCGTGAGGTAATCCTCGCGCCCGTGGAAAAACACGAGCTGAAAGCCGATCTGCGCATCCTCCACATGGATGCGGTAGGGCCGGCCGCGCTGCACCGGTTTCATGTGGCGGCCCACCGTCACCTCGACGGTCACCACCCCGGGCAGATCGGCGCCCTGCACCGTGGCGCGCGGGCGGCGGTCGATCACCGAATGCGGCAGGGTAAACAGCAGATCGCGCGGCGCGACGATCTCCAGCCCTTCGAGCGCCTGCGCGGTCTTGGGGCCCACCCCGTCGAGCGTCTTCAGCTCGGCAAAGAGCGGCCAGAGCGCCTCGGGCCGCTGGGTCATGCCCCGATCAGCGCCAGCCAGGCGTCTTCGTCCATGATCTCCACCCCCAGCTCGCGCGCCTTGGTCTCCTTCGAGCCGGCGCCCGGCCCGGCCACGACGATATCGGTCTTCTTGCTGACCGAGCCCGAGACCTTGGCCCCCAGCGCCTCGGCCCGCGCCTTGGCCTCGGCGCGGGTCATCTTTTCCAGAGACCCGGTGAAGACCACGGTCTTGCCGGCCACCGGCGAGCCCTCGGTGGCCGGGCGCTCGGCCTCCTGGATGTCGAGATGGGCGGCGAGCCGGTCGATCGAGGCGCGCTCGGCCTCCTGCCCGAAGGAGGTGACCAGCGCCACCGCCACGGTCATGCCGATGCCGTCGACGCCGACCAGATCCTCCCAGGCGGCGCGGGCCTCGGGCGCGACCTGCGGCGCCTCGGACCAGACCGCATCGCGGGTTTCCTTGATGCGGGCGCGGCGCTCTTCGGCGGCGGCGGTCTTGCGCTCGGCCTCCACCGCGGCCTCGGCCTGGCGGTGGCGCGCGGCGGCGGGGCCGGCGGCATCGACGGCGGCGATCAGCGCGTCCCAGCGCAGGTAGTGCCGTGCCAGATCGTTCGCGACCACCTCGCCCACATGGCGAATGCCGAGCGCAAAGATCACCCGGCCGAGCGCGATTTTGCGGCGCTCGTCGATTGCGTCGAACAGGTTCGCCGCGCTCTTCTCGCCCCAGCCCTCGCGGTTCTTGAGCTGCTGCATGCCGGCGCCGTAGCGCGCCTTCAGCGTGAAGATATCGGCGGGTTCCCTGATCCAGCCGTCGCGGTAGAACTGTTCCACCTGCTTGGCGCCCAGCCCCTCGATGTCGAAAGCGGCGCGCGAGACGAAATGCTTCAGCTTTTCAACCGCCTGCGCCGGGCAGATCAGCCCGCCGGTGCAGCGGCGCACGGCGTCGCCCTCCTCGCGGATCGCCTCGGAGCCGCATTCCGGGCAGATGGCGGGGAAGGTGTAGGGCTGCGCATCTTCGGGGCGTTTCGACAGGTCGACATCGGCCACTTTCGGGATCACGTCGCCGGCGCGATAGACCTGCACCCAGTCGCCGATGCGGATATCCTTGCCGTCGCGGATCGGGTTGCCGGAGGCGTCGCGCCCGGCGATGTAATCCTCGTTATGCAGCGTGGCATTGGAGACCACGACGCCGCCCACGGTGACCGGCGTCAGCCGCGCGACGGGCGAGAGCGCGCCGGTGCGACCGACCTGGATGTCGATGGCTTCGAGCCGGGTCCAGGCAAGCTCGGCGGGGAATTTATGCGCGATGGCCCAGCGGGGGGTGGTCGAGCGGAAGCCCAGCCGCGCCTGAAGCGCGAGGTCGTTCACCTTGTAGACCACGCCGTCGATATCGTAGCCGAGCGTCGCGCGCTGCGCCTCGATCTCGGCGTAATGGGAGAGCATTTCCTCCGGCCCGTCGCAGAGACGGGTCAGGTCGTTGGTCTGGAAACCGAGCGCCTGCAACCGGTCAATGGCGCCTTTCTGGG
The DNA here is from genome assembly GCF_017311415.1 of Salipiger abyssi. Lineage (GTDB taxonomy): Bacteria > Pseudomonadota > Alphaproteobacteria > Rhodobacterales > Rhodobacteraceae > Salipiger > Salipiger abyssi_A. The sequence continues at coordinate 84,340 of NZ_JAEKIS010000013.1, forward strand.
TCTCGGCCAGCGGGGCCGAGAGCTCGCCCCAGCCATAGGCGAAGAATTTCAGCGGGCGGGCGCGGGTGATCTCCGAATCGAGCTGGCGCAGGGAGCCGGCGGCGGCGTTGCGCGGATTGGCGAAGCGTTTGCCGCCCTGCGCCTCTTGCCGCTCGTTGAGCGCCGCGAAATCCTCGTGGCTCATATAGACCTCGCCGCGCACCTCCAGCAGCGCCGGGGCGCCGTCGAGCCGTTCGGGGATGTCCTCGATGGTGCGGGCATTGGCGGTGACGTTCTCGCCCTCGCTGCCATCGCCGCGCGTTGCGGCCTGCATCAGCACGCCGTCCTCATAGCGCAGCGACAGCGACAGCCCGTCGATCTTGGGCTCGGCGGTGAAAGCCAGCGCTGCGCCATCGGTGAGACCGAGATAGCGACGGATGCGGGCGTCGAACTCGCGCACCTCCCCGGCGTCGAAGGCATTGCCCAGCGACATCATGCGCTGCGCGTGGCGGACCTTGGCGAATCCCTCCGCCAGCGGCGCGCCGATCTGTTCGGAGGGGCTGTCTTCACGTTTCAGATCGGGAAAGCGCGCCTCGATCGCGGCATTGCGCCGTTTCAGCGAATCGTATTCCGCATCGCTGATCTCGGGCGCGTCCTCGGTGTGATAGGCGCGATTGGCCTGCGCCAGCAGGTCGGCGAGCCGCGCCAGCTCGTCGCGCGCCTGCGCCTCTGTCAGCGCCTCGACCGCAAGTTCCGCTATTGCCTCATCCGCCATGGAAGCGCCCCCGTATCACGCCGTCTGGGGCAAGTGATAGGGCGCGGGGGCGGCGGCGTCCAGCCGCTCAGCCGTTGGCGGCGATGGCGGGCGGCTCGTCCGAGCGCGGCTCCGGATCGCGCAGCACATAGCCGCGGCCCCAGACCGTCTCGATGTAATTTTCGTCGCCCGTCGCCTCGGAAAGTTTTTTCCGCAATTTGCAGATAAACACGTCGATGATTTTCAATTCCGGCTCGTCCATGCCGCCATAAAGGTGATTGAGGAACATTTCCTTTGTCAAAGTCGTGCCTTTCCGCAGACTTAGCAATTCCAGCATCTGATATTCCTTGCCGGTCAGATGCACCGGCTTTCCGCCCACTTCCACGGTTTTGGCATCGAGATTGACCGAGATTTTCCCGGTACGGATCACCGATTGCGAATGGCCCTTGGAGCGGCGGATGATCGCGTGAATGCGCGCCACCAGCTCGTCGCGATGGAAGGGTTTCGTCAGGTAATCGTCGGCACCGAAGCCGAAGCCCTTGATTTTATTCTCAGTATCGTCGGCGCCCGAGAGGATCAGGATGGGCGTGTTGATCCGTGACAGGCGCAGCTGTCGCAGCACCTCATGCCCATGAATATCGGGCAGGTTGAGATCGAGAAGGATCAGATCGTAGTCGTATAACCTCGCGAGATCTATGCCTTCTTCGCCGAGGTCGGTGGCATAAACATTGAGATTGGCATGCGTCAGCATCAGCTCGATGCTTTTCGATGTGGTCGGGTCGTCTTCCACCAGAAGGATGCGCATAAGCTGTTCTCCGCTTGTTCTGTCCCTTATGCCGACCCTGTCGGAAATAGGTTAATGCTTCTTTACTGTAGACAAACGCGGAGTCATTTCAATCGCAGGTTGCTTTCATCGGAAGTTAACCTTCGGTCACGCCCTGCCCCGGCGCGCGGAACCGCTGCACCAGCGTCGCCTTCAGCGCCTCCTCGCCATGGCAGGCGACGGCGCGCATCCATTCGCCCAGCTCCTCGGAGCTGAGGCCGTAGCGATCCAGCGCCTGTTTTTCAGATAACAGCCCGTAGCGCACCGCCCTGACCACCGCTGCCTTGCGCGAGGCCACCCAGCGTCGTGTTTCCGGCGGCGGCAGGTCGGCGCGGGTCATGATTGTGCCGTCCGGGAGGGTCACCGCGCGCGGGCCGTCGATTTTCTTCAAATACATTGTTCTTGTCCCAGTCGTTCCGGCTGAGACGTATTTGACCGCGCACGATTTAACGCTGTCTAAAACCGCCCCTTGAGAGTGCTTCGCATTTTCCTATATTCCGGCGGTATTCCCCAGGAGAGACCAATGCCCCTCGACGCCCAGACTCTGAACTCGCTCGGCCTGCCGAAACCGCCGTCGGAGACGCGCGTGGTCGTCGCCATGTCGGGCGGCGTCGACAGCTCGGTCGTGGCGGCAATGCTGGCCGAGGAAGGCTATGACGTGGTGGGCGTGACGCTCCAGCTCTACGATCATGGCGCGGCGCTGGCCAAGAAAGGCGCCTGCTGCGCCGGGATCGACATTCACGACGCGCGCCGCGTGGCCGAACAGATGGGCTTTCCGCATTACGTGCTGGATTACGAGAACATCTTCCGTGACGCGGTGATCGACGAGTTTGCCGAGAGCTATCTCGGCGGCGCCACGCCGGTGCCCTGCATCCGCTGCAACGAGCGGGTGAAGTTCAAGGATCTGCTGGGCACCGCCAAGGATCTCGACGCCGATTGCATGGCGACCGGCCATTACATCCAGCGCATGCTGGGCGATCACGGCGCCGAGTTGCATTCGGCGGCGGACGCCAATCGCGACCAGAGCTATTTCCTGTTCTCCACCACGCCAGAGCAGCTCGATTACCTGCGCTTCCCGCTCGGCCACCTGAAGAGCAAGGCCGAGACGCGGGCGCTGGCGGCGAAATACGGGCTGAGCGTGGCCGACAAGCCCGACAGCCAGGACATCTGTTTCGTGCCGGACGGCAATTATGCGTCGGTGATCGAAAAGCTGCGTCCGGGCGCCGCCGAGCCGGGCGAGATCGTGCATGCGGACGGGCGCGTTCTGGGCGAGCACCGGGGCGTCATCCATTACACCATCGGCCAGCGCCGCGGGCTCGGCATCGGCGGGCTGAGCGAGCCGCTCTATGTGGTCAAGCTCGATGTCGACAACAAGCGCGTGGTGGTGGGCCCGAAAGAGATGCTTGCGACCCGCAAGGTGCCGGTGCGCGAGATCAACTGGCTGGGCGACGCGCCCTTCACCTCGCAGGCGGAATGGCCGCTCTCGGTCAAGGTGCGCTCGACCCGCCCGCCCCGCGAGGCGGTGATCCGGCCGATCTCCGAGACCGAGGCAGAGGTCGAGCTGATCGTCGCCGAGGAAGGCGTGAGCCCGGGCCAGGCATGCGTGTTCTACGACCCGAACGGCAGCCGCATCTTTGGCGGCGGCTGGATCTGGCGGGGGTATTGAGCGGCGGTTGACGGGAGTGGTGGGCAGATTGCCCACCCTACGAGTGCCGGCCCAGACAGAGCCGCGCCATCGCCGGCCCGTGGGGTGGCGACCTCACCTCTGAGCTTCTCGATTTATCCCAGCCACATCCGAAAGACCTCGACACTTCGCGCTGACGTCACCAAATCGCCAGCCCGTCACGCCAAAGGCGTGCCGATTATAAACGGCGCACCTTTGGTGCGACGGGACGGGTCATGCCAGAGGCATGCCTTCAGCATGACGATGGCGCGGCGGCCTTCGGCCTTGTCCCGCGCCAGGGCAATGCTCCGCCGTAGGCAGGGCACTCTGCCTACCGTCCCCTCAGAACCCGCACTTGTCCCGCAAGAAGGCCAGCGCCACCGACAGCCCGTCGGGCGCGATGCCGTGGCCGGTGCCCTTCATGATATGGGCATAGACCTCTTTCCAACCCGCCTCCTGCAAGGCCTCCGCCGCGTCGGGCAGCGATTGCGGCGGCACCACATCGTCGGCATCGCCATGCACCAGCAGCACCGGCGGGCGGCTCACCACCTCGTCGGCCAGCAGCTCGGGCTGCAACAGGCGCCCGGAAAACCCGACCACGCCGGCAACCTCATCCTCGCGGCGCGGCGCCACATGCAGCGCCATCATCGTGCCCTGCGAAAACCCGACCAGCGCCACCTGTTCGGGCAGCAGATCCTCGTCGACCATCAGGGCGTCGAGAAAGGCATTGAGATCCTCCACCGCGCGCGCCATTCCGGATTCCTGCTCCTCCTCGGAGGAGCCGTCGAGCCAGGGGATCGGGAACCACTGATAGCCGAAGGGCGCCCCGGCGCAGCTCTCGGGCGCGTCGGGCGCCACAAAGAGCGTGTCGGGCAGATGCTCGCCCAGCGGATCGGCCAGCCCCAGAAGATCGGCCCCGTTGGCGCCATAGCCGTGCAGGAAGACCACGCAGGAGCGTTTCTCACCCGAGACGGGCTCCTTGCGGCCGGTTTGCAGAACGCGGGTCATACGATCCCCTCTCGCTGTTTCGCCACATGGTAGTAGGCCCAGAGCGCCCGTGCTGCAACCGATCTCCAGGGACTCCAGGCCTCGGCCATCTGGCGCAGCGCGCGCTCCTTGGGCCGCTCCGGCAGATCGAAGAGCAGCCGGGCGGATTCCTGCAAGGCCAGATCGCCGGGCGCAAAGACATCGGCGCGGCCGAGCGAGAACATGGCATAGATCTCGGCGGTCCAGATCCCGATGCCCTTCACCGCGACCAGCGTCTCGACCACTTCTCCCGTGGGCGCGTGGCGCAGCGCATCGAAGTCGATGCCGGCCTCGGCCAGCGCGCGGGCATAGCCGGCCTTCTGCCGCGAGAGACCGAGCGCGCGCAGCCCCTCCTCATCGGTCGCGAGAATCGCGTCGGGCGTGGTCATGCCCGCCGCCTCCAGCTTGGCCCAGATCGCCCGGGCCGAGGCGACGCTGACCTGCTGGCTGACAATGGCCGAGAGAAGCTGCCCGAACCCGTCCGGGCGCAGGCGCAGCGGCAGCGGGCCGGTGCGCTCCAACGCCCGGGCAAAGCGCGGCTCGGCCTCGGCAAGCCAGCTCGCGCCCTCGGCAACGCAGGCGTCGCCCTCGATTATGCGTCCAATCTCAGCCATCGCCCCGCCCAGTCCATTGCCTCGCGCACCGTTTCGACCCGCGCGCCCTCTGGGCGGCGCGGGCGGGCCAGCATCGCCACCGGCAGCCCCAGCGCCCGCGCGGCGGCGAGCTTTGGCCAGCCGCCGGCACCGCCCGCATTGTGGGGAATCAGCCAGCCGATTCCCAGCCGCCGGATCAGCGCCGCCTCGCCGCGCGGCGTGAACGGCCCCTGTCTCGGCAGAAAGCGTCCGCGCCGCAGCGGAAATCCGCCCATCGCCGGCGACAGGGTTCGGGCATAGACAAAGCCGTCGAAATTGCGCAGCCCGGCCAGCCGCCCGCGCCCCAGCGAGGCCAGCACCGTGGCGCCGCAAGGCACGCAGGCCGCCGCCTCGCTGGCATGGCGCAGCATCGCCCAGCGGTCGCCGCGCCCGGGGCGCCATTCCGGGCGCACCAGTTGCAGATGCGGCAGCCCCAGCGAGGCGCAGGCGTGCGCGGTGGCAAAGGCGGTGTCGTCATCGCAGGGATGCGCCGCCTCGATCACTGCGCCCACCCCCTGCGCCGCCAGCCAACCCGCCGTCACCGGCCCGTGGCTCACCGGCGCCGGCCAGGGGCGCGGCATCCGCTCGGGCGCGGAAAGCCGCACGGCGCAGCCCGGCAGGCGCGAGGCCAGCGCGCGGGCCTCGGCAGAGCCGCCGACGATCAGAACAGAGGCGTGAAAATCCTTCATCCTCTCCCTCTTAGCCGCCCTGACTGTGCGCTGCCAAACATATTCCCCCCTTGCGATAGGTCGCGCCGCATCCTACGGCTTGCCCCCATGGATACCGTTCAAGACTCCCGCGCCAAACGCAACGTCACCGTGCTGGTGGCCGCGCAGGCCCTTCTCGGCGCGCAGATGCCGATGATCTTCACCATCGGCGGGCTGGCGGGACAGTCGCTTGCCGGCAATCCCTGTTTCGCCACGCTGCCGATCTCGATGATCGTGCTGGGCTCGATGCTGGCGGCGACGCCGGTCTCGGCCTTCATGCAGCGCTTTGGCCGCCGCGCGGGATTCGCGCTCGGCACGCTGGGCGGCGCGCTTGGTGGCGCAGTGGGCGCCTGGGGGCTCTATACCGCCTCCTTCCCGATCTTCCTGCTGGGCAGCCTGCTGACCGGCATCTACATGTCGGCGCAGGGCTTTTACCGCTTTGCCGCCGCCGACACCGCGTCGGAGGCGTTCCGGCCCAAGGCGATCTCCTACGTGATGGCGGGCGGGCTGCTGGCGGCGGTGATCGGGCCGCAGCTTGTGAAACTCACGGCCAATGCCTTCGTCATCCCCTTCCTCGGCACCTATGCGGCGGTGATCGCCGTGAACCTCGTGGGCTCTGTGATGTTCCTCTTCCTCGACATCCCCAAGCCGCCGGTGCCCGCCCATGACGCCCCCAAGGGCCGCAGCCGCTGGGAGCTGCTGACCACGCCGCGCATCGCCGTGGCGGTGATCTGCGCCATGGTGAGCTATGCGCTGATGAACCTGGTGATGACCTCGACGCCGCTGGCGGTGGTGGGCTGCGGGTTCGAGACCGGCGACGCCGCCAATATCGTCACCGCGCACGTTCTGGCGATGTATGTGCCCTCCTTCTTCACCGGCCACATGATCGGTCGCTTCGGGGTGGAAAAGGTCGTCGCCCTGGGGCTCTTCATCCTTGCCTGCGCCGGTGGCGTGGCGCTGATGGGCGTCGAGCTGGAGCAGTTCTTCCTGGCGCTGGTGCTGCTGGGCATCGGCTGGAATTTCGGCTTCATCGGCGCCACCACCATGCTGGCCGGCGCGCATGAGGCGCATGAGCGCGGCCGCATGCAGGGGCTAAACGACCTGCTGGTCTTTGGCGGCGTGACCATGGCCTCGCTGGCCTCGGGCGGGCTGATGAACTGCTCAGGCGGCACCGCGCAGGAGGGCTGGACGGCGGTCAACATGGCCATGGCGCCCTTCCTGATGCTCGCCGGCGGCGCGCTGATCTGGCTGGTGCTGCGCCCGCAGGAACAGGCGGCGGAGTAACCCGCCGCCGCGCTACCGTCCCTCGAAGCTCGGCGGACGCTTTTCGAGGAAGGCCACCACGCCCTCCTTGAAATCGCGGCTCTTGCCGCATTCGCCCTGAAGCCGCGACTCGAGCTCCACCTGGGTGTCGAGATCGTTCTCGAAGGCGCCGCGCAGCGCGGTCTTGATGCGGGCATAGGTCTGGGTCGGCCCATTGGCCAGATGCGCCGCCCGGGCGCGCCACACCGCCTCGAATTCCGCATCCGGCACCGCCTCCCAGATCATCCCCCAGTCATCGGCCTGCCGCGCGCTGATGCGGTCGGCAAAGAGCGCCGCCCCCATCGCCTTGGCAAGCCCCATCTGGCGCGGCAGTGCCCAGGTGCCGCCGGCATCGGGGATAAGCCCGATACGTGCAAAGGCCTGCATGAAGAACGCGCTTTCCGTCGCGATCACCACGTCATGGGCCAGCGCCAGATTGGCCCCCGCGCCCGCCGCAGCCCCGTTCACCGCCGCGATGGTCGGCAGCGGGCAATCGACGATGGCATTCAGCATCGGCGCGTATTCGTCGCGCAGCACCCGCTCCAGGTCGATATTGGCCGCCGTCTCGCGGTCGCCGAGATCCTGACCCGAGCAGAAGGCCCGGCCTTCGCCGGTCATCACCAGCACCCGGGCCGTGCGCCCGGCCTGGCGCACCGCGTCGGCGATCTCGGCGCGCATCTGGGTATTGAGCGCGTTCATCACCTCGGGCCGGGACAGGGTGATCAGCGCCACCCCCTCCGCCTCCTCCAGTTTGATCGTGTCGTAAATCATGTCCCGCCTCGCTGTCGCATCGGGCGCATGGAACACGGAACCGACCGGTTTGGCAAAGGCAAACCCCGCCTCAGAGCCGCGCCGAAAGCGCCGCGATCAGCGCCCGCGCCTCGGGCGGCGGCGCCTGCTCGCGGCGCAGATAGACCGCACCGTCCACGGTGCGCGTCACCAGCCCGGCCTCGACCATCGACCGGCGGAGCTGCGCGGCATCGCGGAACCCGGTCAGCGCGTCGATACGGACACTGATCTGGCGCTCGCTCATCTCCTGCCGCGCGGGAAGCTGCGCCCAGAGCGGCCAGAGGCAGAGCCATTGCATCCGCGTGCGCCCGGGAAAGCGCATCAGCCGCCCCTGCCCGTCGAAATGCCGCAGCGCGCGCTCGACCCGCTTGCGATCCGCCTGAGGCGCGGGCGCATGGCTGGCACGCAGATGCTGGTAATTGCGGTAGCCCGCCGCGCGGGCGATCTGCCCCAGCATCTCCAGATGCGAAGGCGGGCTGGCGAGCCCTGCGCGCAGGCTGCGGGCGAAATGCGACAGATCGTCGATCGTCAGGGATATCACGTCACGGGTCATCAGATCCTCCGGAACCGATACCGCGCCCCTCTCGGGGTGGAGATCCGCCCTTGTCCATCGGGTATCGCCGGGGAAAGGAAAAGCGATGAAGATGCAGGTTTAGCGACTGGCGGAGACTGGGTGAACTGCCGACCCTGCCCGTGCTTTAGCAGGCTCAGCCCTGCTCGTCCAGAATCTGCCGCAGCCGCGCGCGCTCTTCGTCGGAAAGCCCTGCCTCGCTCGCCGGCGTCGCGGTGGCGCGACCGCGCAGGTAGAACCCCGCCGTGATCAGCGCCAGCACAAAGAGGATCGGCCCCGCCGCCCAGAGCAGCCAATTCCAGCCGCCGGAGGTGGGTTTCAGCAGCACGAACTCGCCATAGCGATCGACGAGATACTCGACGACCTCTTCGTTGCTGTCGCCCTCGACCAGCCGCTCGCGCACCAGAAGGCGCAGGTCGCGTGCCAGAGAGGCGTTGGAATCGTCGATATTCTCGTTCTGACAGACCAGGCAGCGCAGCCCCTTGGAGATCTCACGCGCCCGCGCCTCCAGCGCCGGATCGTCGAGCATCTCGTCGGGCTGCACGGCGGCGGCGAGATTGGCCACCAGCAGGAACGCGAGCGTCAGCAGCGCCGGGGATCTGCCCAGCCAGACAATCAGCCGTCTCATTCCGCCGGCACCCCCTGCCGCAGCTTTGCGCTCTTGCGCGCACCGGCGGCGACGCGGAACCGCCGGTCCGACAGGCTCAGCGCGCCGCCGAGCGCCATGAGGATCGCGCCCGCCCAGATCCAGTTGGCCAGCGGCTTGATATAGACCCGCATGGTCCAGCCGCCGCCCTGCTGCGCGTCACCGATCACCACATAGACATCGCGCAGGAAACGGTAGTCGATGGCGGCCTCGGTGGTGGGCATCTGCGCCACTGGATAGGTGCGTTTCTCCGGGTAGAGATGGGCGATCTCCCTGCCCTCCTCGCGCACCGCGACCTCACCCATATCCGAGATGTAGTTCGGCCCCTGCACACGTTCGACGCCCAGCAGCTCGATCTCGAAACGGTCGACCGTGAAGGGCTCGTTCAGCTGCGCGACGCGGATATCCTCCTGCTCCCAGGCCATGAGCCCGGCAATGCCGGCCATGCAGACGCCCAGCCCCGCATGCGCCACCGCCTTGCCCCAGTCGGCGCGCGGCAGGCGCAGCAGCCGGCCGAAATCGCGGCTCTTGCCGAGGCGGCTGAGGATATCGGTGAGCGACCCGGCGATCAGCCAGGTGCCGAGGAACATGCCGATCGGCCCGAGCAGACTGCGCCCGGTCTGCATCGCCCAGAACAGCCCCGCCACGGCCAGTGCCAGGACAAAGGCCGGCGCCAGCTGGCGCATCACCCGCCCCGGCTTGCCGCGCTTCCAGCTCAGCATGGCGCCGATGGGCAGGATCGCCCCCAGCACCACCATGAAGGGGGTGAAGGCCATGTTGAAGAACGGCGCCCCGACGCTCAGCTTGCGGTCGAACAGCATCTCGGCCACCAGCGGCCAGAGCGTGCCGGTGAAGACCACGAAACAGGCCACCGCCAGCAGGATATTGTTCACCACCAGCGCGGATTCGCGGCTGACGATGCCGAACACCCCCTTGGCCTGCATCACATTGGCCCGCGCCGCAAAGAGCGTCAGCGCGCCGCCGGTGAAGAAGACCAGGATCCCCAGGATGAACACGCCGCGCTCGGGATCTGTGGCAAAGGCATGCACCGAGGTCAGCACGCCCGAGCGCACGATAAAGGTGCCGATGAGCGAGAATCCGAAGGCGAGGATCGCCAGCAGCACCGTCCAGCTCTTCAGCGCCTCGCGCTTCTCCACCACGATGGCGGAATGCAGCAGGGCGGCGGCCAGCAGCCAGGGCATGAAGCTGGCGTTCTCCACCGGATCCCAGAACCAGAACCCGCCCCAGCCGAGCTCGTAATAGGCCCACCACGACCCCAGCGCGATGCCGATGGTCAGGAACACCCAGGAGAGCAGCGTCCAAGGCCGTACCCAGCGCCCCCAGGCGGCATCCACGCGGCCCTCGATCAGCGCGGCGACGGCAAAGCTGAAACAGATGCTGAGCCCGACATAGCCGAGATAGAGGAAGGGCGGGTGAAAGGCCAAACCCGGATCCTGCAGCAGCGGGTTCAGATCCTGCCCGTCGAAGGGCGGCACCGCCATGCGCAGAAACGGGTTCGAGGTGAAGAGGATAAAGGCGAAAAACGCCACCCCCACCATCGCCTGCACCCCCAGCACCCGGGCGCGCAGCGTCGGCGGCAGATTGCCCCCGAACCAGGCCGCCAGCGCCCCGAAAAGCGACAGGATCAGCACCCAGAGCAGCATGGAGCCCTCGTGATTCCCCCACACGCCCGAGATCTTGTAGAGCATCGGCTTGGCGGAATGGCTGTTCTGCACCACCACCCGCAGCGAGAAATCCGAGGTGATGAAGGCATGGGTCAGCGCCGCGAAACTGAGCGCTGTCAGCAGGAACTGCGCGGTTGCGGCGGGCTCGGCCACGGCCATCCAGCCGGGCCAGCGTTTCTGCGCGCCCACCATCGGCACCACCGCCTGCACGCAGGCGACGAGGAAGGCGAGGATCAGGGCGAAATGTCCAAGTTCGGTAACCATGCCCTTGTGTATATTGAACCGCCCCCGCCCGGCCAACGGAAATCGCGGAACGGCCCTGTTCACATTGTCGCAATCCGATATGGCGACGGGGCGGCCCTGAAACCGCCCCGCCCCTTCATCTTTCTCTCAAATACTCACAAACCGCCCCGGCGGCCGGGACCCGCGCTCAGGACCGCGCGGCGCGCCACTCCGCCAGCGCCGGATTCGGCGCCGTCTCTTCCCGCTCCTCCGGCTCCGTCTGCGCGCGCAGCGCCTCGAGCCCGCGCAACTGCCCCATGACCTCGGGCACCGCCGCCACCGTCGCCGCCATCTCGCGGCGGAACTGTTGGCCCTTGGTCTGGTGCCGCGCGCCGAAATAGAACCCCACGATGACCGCCAGCAGCCACCAGAGCGGCTCCGGCACCAGCGCGATGCCGGTCATGCGCTCGGCGAACCACACCGGATCGACCATGGCCGAAACGAAAAGCCCCAGCGTTCCCAAAGCCATGGCCGGGCGCGGCACGCGGTTGAGCGCATCCATCAACCGGTCGAAGCGCGATGGCCGCTGGCCGAGGAACTCCGCCGCGAACTGCTCCAGCGCCTTGCCCTGAAGCCCCGCCTCGCGCGCCGCCTGCGCCTCGGCGTTGACGCGGAACACCTCCGCCGTGTCGCGGAGAACAGTGCCGCCGCCGCCAAAGAGCAGCCCCATGGTGCGGTCGATCATCCCCATGCCGCCACCCGGGCGCGGAACTGCGCCTCCGTCAGATGAAAGCGCGGCGAGATGAAATCCTCGGCCCGGCGGATCCAGCCGCCCTTGCCGCCGGCGCGGGTGCGGGCGTATTTGCGGCTCGCCGGGCGGGCATCGGCCAGGGCGAAATAATAATTCCGCCGCGCGATACCATAGGCGTCGGCCAGGTGATCCGGCGCGCCGGCATAGGCGCGCGCGGCGGCGGCGATGGTCTGCGGCCCGATGGCGCCGTCAACCACCACCCGCTCGCCCATCCGGTTGAGCAGCCGTTGCAGGATCTTCACCGCATTGCCGCCGGCATTCACATACATGTCGAACACCGTGGCATGCAGCACCTCGGGCAGATCGCCGATGCGCGGGCGGTCGAAATAATGCCGGATAAAGATCTCCACCGCCTGCGCCCGGCTCAGCCGCTGCACATCCCGCGCGTCGACATCGCCGTCCCCATCCAGATCCAGCCCCAGCCGGCGCATGGTGTGGATCGTCACCCCGTATTTCGTCGCCCCGCCGGGATCGTCGGGGTCGTTCACATAGCCGCCCTCGCGGGCGAGGATCTCTTCGGCGATCCGCCGTACCTCTGTTTCTGCGGTCATCTCTGGTCTCTCGCGCCTCTTTGCCTCAGGGTCGGGGGACAGCCCCCTTCCCGAAGCTCGCCAGAAACTGGTTAACCAAGCTTCAGACCACCGCACGGAGACCGCCATGACCCCGCCCCTCACCGCCGAGGAGATCATCACCCTGCTGGAGCTTTCGCCGCATCCCGAGGGCGGGTATTACCGGCAGACCTGGGTGGCCGAGGCGCCCGAGGGCGCGCGGCCGGCGGGGACCTGCATCTATTTCCTGCTGAAGGCGGGTGAGCGCAGCCACTGGCACCGGGTGGATGCCGCCGAAATCTGGCTCTGGCATGCCGGCGCGCCGCTGGTGCTGTCGATGGCGCCGGACGCGGACGGCCCGCGCCGCGACCTGATGCTCGGCCCCGATCTGGCAAGCGGCGCGCGGCCGCAGCTCGTGGTACCGGTCCATCACTGGCAGGCGGCGCGCAGCACCGGCGAGTGGACGCTAGTGAGCTGCACTGTCTCGCCGGGCTTCCGCTTTGACGGTTTCACCCTTGCCGAGCCGGGTTTCGACATTTCGTGAAACCCCGTACTAGCCTGCAATAAAATATCTTTTTCACAAAAAAAGACCGGGGCAGTGCTGCCCCGGCCTCTCATCCTGCGGCGATGTGCCGGATCAGTTCATGGCCGACTCATCGACATTTTCCATGTCCATCAGCTCTTGCTTGGTGAAGTTCGTCACCACGGCGTAACGGTCGTTATCCACCGGCACCAGCTTCACGTCGCTCATCGTGAGGTGGACATGCTTGTCGCCGATGTCGAGGAAGCCGCCGACCTCGGCCACGATACCCTCAAAGGAGCCGTCGGAGGTCAGCACGATATCTTCGATTTCACCGACATTGTCCCACTGGTCGGACACGGCGTCATAACCCATCGAGTCGTCCCAGTCGGTCATCTCGCCATCGGCGTCGATCGCATAGACGGTGCCGCCGGTGATATCGCGGGTGCGGATCATGCCGTCCGCGTCACCTTCGAAGAGCGCTTTCGCGTCGCTCGCGACGTTGCGCATGGCATCGCCGGTCTCGTCGGCTGCGGTCTGCATCGCGTCACCGGTCGCCTCGACACCGTCTTCGATAGCCTGACCGGCCGCGTCGGCAGTGTTCGAGATCGCGTCGCCGGTCTCTTCCAGAGCGTCTTCGCCTTCGGCCATTGCAGCGTCGGCGTTGTTCTCCATCGATTCCATGGCCCCGGTTTCCTGCTTGGGCATGGTCTTGGTTTCGTCGGTCTCGGCACTCTGCGCATAGGCGGTGCCGGCGGTCAGTGCGATGGCAGCAACGGTTGCGGTAAGGCGTTTCATGGTCTTTCCTCCGTGTGTTGTCTTCGTGACTTGATACAGCCACAACACGCCGGTGCCGGACACGTTCCACCCGGGCAAAAACCCGCTCATGACATTAATGTCAGGGAACAATTCCAGAGAAACCGGAATGCGATGACCGAGAGGAAACGGTGGGCAGATTGCCCACCCTACGGAACTCGGCGGTAGGGTGGGCAATCTGCCCACCGCCCGCTCAGCAGTTCCTGTGCACGAAGTCCAGAAGCTGCCGGGTCGAGCCGTCCTTGCCATCGGACGGCTCGTCGCCCGTCACCATCGGCCCCAGCGCCGTGGCCAGCTCCTTGCCGAGCTCGACGCCCCACTGGTCGAAGGAGTTGATGTCGAGGATCACGCCTTCGACAAAGACCCGATGCTCATAGAGCGCCACGATGCGTCCCAGCGTCTCGGGATCGAGCTGCGGATAGATCAGCGTGGTGGAGGGCCGGTTGCCCGGGAACACCCGGTGCCGCGCCTGCCGTTCGAGCTCCTCGCCCTCGAACGCACCCGCCACCTTGTCGCGCGCCTCGTCGAGCGAGCGCCCGCGCATCAGCGCCTCGGACTGCGCCAGACAATTGGCGATGAGCAGCGCGTGGTGATGCGCCAGGTCGGGCTCGTGGCCCTTTGCCGCCACCATGAACTCACAGGGCACCACCCGGGTGCCCTGGTGGATGAGCTGGTAAAACGCATGCTGGCCATTGGTGCCGGGCTCGCCCCAGACCACCGGGCCGGAATTCTGCGCCAGATCGGCGCCGTCCATGCTCACGCTCTTGCCGTTGCTCTCCATTTCCAGCTGCTGAAGATAGGCCGGCAGCCGCGCCAGGCGGTTGTCATAGGGCAGCACAGCGCGGGTGGCATGGCCGAGGATCTGATTGTGCCAGATCCCCACCAGCGCCAGCATCACCGGCATGTTTTGTGCCAGCGGCGTCTCGCGGAAATGCCTGTCCATCGCCTGCCCGCCGCGCAGGAAGGCGCGGAAATCCTCCGGGCCGATGGCGATCATCAGCGAGAGCCCGATGGGCCCCCACATGGAATAGCGCCCGCCGACCCAGTCCTCGAAGCCGAAAACGCGGCTTTCCGGTATGCCCCATTCCGCCGCCTTCTCCAGGTTGGAGGACAGCGCCACGAACTTGCCGTCGGTGCCCACGCCCTGCGCATCGAGCCAGTCCCAGGCGGTTTTCGCGTTGGTCATGGTTTCGATGGTGGTGAAGGTCTTCGACGCGATGATGAAGAGCGTGCTCTCGGGCGGGCAGCGTTTCAGCGTGTCGGCGATATCGGCGCCATCGACATTGGAGACGAAATGACAGCGCGGCCCGTCATGGAAGGGCGCCAGCGCAATCGCCCCCATCTTGGGGCCAAGGTCGCTGCCTCCGATGCCGATATTCACCACATCGGTGATGCCTGAGCTGCGGATCTCCGCAGCCAACGCCTCCATTCGCGTGAGCGTCTCCAGCACTTCCGGCATGACGTCCTCGCCATCCACCAGCACCGGCGCGCCGTCGAGATTGCGCAGCGCGGTATGCAGCACCGCGCGGCCTTCGGTCTCGTTGATCTTCTGGCCCGCAAACATCGCGTCGCGCCGCGCGGCGACCTCCGCGCCCTCGGCCAGCGCCACCAGCGCGGCGCTCACCTCACCGTCGATCTGCGTCTTGGAGAAATCGAAGAGCACCCCGTCGCTGGCGATGGAGAATGCCTGCGCGCGTCCCGGATCCTCGGCAAAAAGCGCGTCGATACGGCGCCCGTCGCGCGCGGCGGCGAGGCTCGTCAGCTCATCCCACATGATCAAATCCCATTTTCGCTTTATTCGGCCCAGTGCACGGTGGCCTCGTCGAGCACCGCGTTCACCGGTGCCTCGGCAGGCGGCATTCCCCGCGCGTTTTCCAGCGCATCGCGTTTTTCCTGACCGAAAATAAGCACATGCTTTTTCAAGGCGCCATCGAGAACCGGCGCGCTCAGCGTAATACGCGGCTCCGGTGCGCCCGGTGCCCGCATCGGCAGCAGGATCGGCGCATCTTCGTCCAGCGCATCCTTCAGCCGGTCGGCGCCGGGAAAGATGGAGGCGGTGTGCAGGTCGGCACCCATGCCGAGCAGCACCGCCGCCAGCGGCAGCGCCGGTTCGATGGCCGCGCAGAGATCGTCCATGGCATCTTCGGGCCGTTCCGCGTCGGCGTAAAGCGGCAGGTAGCGGGCGGCGGCCGCGCGCTCGATCAGCAGGCGCTCGCGCAGCAGCTTCGTGTTCGAGCGCTCCGAGCTTTCCGGCACCCAGCGCTCGTCGGTGAGCAGCACATCGACGCGCGACCAGTCGAGATCGGCGGCGCAGAGCACGTCGAAAACCGGCCCCGGCGAGGTGCCGCCCGGCACCGCCAGCGCCGCGCGCTCCTGATGGCCGAGCGCCGCGCGCAGCTCGCCGGCGATCTGGTTGGCAAGATCCATCGCCAGCATTTCGCGGTCGGGATAGACGCGGAACTCGTAGGTCACGTCTGTATCCTCCTCCATCGGCGACCGTCGCGGTTGATCAGGAAGGCCGCATCGTCCGGCCCGCCGCTGCCGGCGTCATAGGGTTTGGGCGAGTCGCCGCGCCGTTCCCAGCCCTCGATCAGCGGATCGGTCCAGGCCCAGGCGGCCTCGACCTCGTCGCCGCGCATGAACAGCGTCTGGTTGCCCCGGATCACATCCATGATCAGCCGTTCATAGGCATCGGCGGCCTCTTCGGCCTCCGGCCCCAGCGCCTCAGCAAAGGACATGTCGAGCGGCACGTCCACCAGCCGCATGCCGCCCGGCCCCGGCTCCTTGATGGTCACACCCAGCGTCATGCCCTCATTGGGCTGAAGCCGGATCGACAGCACATTGCGATGCCGCCCCGCGTCGATGCCAAAGATCGAATGCGGCGCGTCCTTGAACACCACGGCGATCTCCGAGGCCTGCGCGTTCAGCCGCTTGCCGGTGCGCAGATAGAAGGGCGTGTTGGCCCACCGCCAGTTGGAGATATAGCATTTCAGCGCGATATAGCTCTCGGTCTTGGAGGTCGGGTTCTCCGCATCCTCGCGATAGGAGGGCATCTGCCCGTCCGAGGTATATTGCCCGCGCACGATCTGGTCCGGGTCCACCGGATCGAGCGCCCGGATCACCTTGAGCTTTTCGTCGCGCACCGCGTCGGCCTCGAACCGCGCCGGCGGCTCCATGGCGATCAGGCACAGAAGCTGCATCAGGTGGTTCTGCACCATGTCCCGCATGGCGCCGGCGTTGTCGTAATAGGAACCACGACCGCCCACGCCCACCGTCTCGGAGACGGTGATCTGGATGTGATCCACGTATTGCGCGTTCCACAGCGGCTCGAACAGCATATTGCCAAAGCGCACCGCCATCAGGTTCTGCACCGTCTCCTTTCCGAGGTAATGGTCGATGCGATAGATCTGATCCTCGTGGAAATGCTTGGCCAGCTCCTCGTTGAGCTCGCGCGCGCTTTCGAGATCGTGGCCAAAGGGTTTCTCGACCACGATGCGCACGTCGCGGTGGCTGAGCCCGTTGACCTGGAGCCCCTCCGCGAGATCGCTGAAGAGGCTCGGCCCGACGGAGAAATAGAACGCGCGCACCACGTCGTCGTCATCGCGCAGGCGCTCCTTCAACTCTTTCCAGCCGCCCTCGCCCTTGGCATCGACCGGCACATAGTAAAGATGCTTGAGGAAGGCCTTCACCGCCTTCTTGTCGCGCCCCTTCTTGCGGCCGAACTCCTCGATCGCCTCGCGGGCGAGTTCGCGATAGCCGTCATCGTCCATCTCGGAGCGGGCGGCAGCGATGATGCGGCTGTTTTCGGGGATCTGTCCGGCGCAGAACCGCCGGAACAGCCCGGGCAGGATCTTGCGCCGCGCCAGATCGCCGGTGCCGCCGAAAATAACGAGGTCGAACGGATCGACCGGGATGACGCGGGAAACCATTTCTGGCGTATCTCCGATTCTCTGCATGCTCAGATGTTAGCGCTAATTGCGCCCTTCCCTAACCCTAACTGCCTGACGAGTCTAACACCCCGTGACAGGTCGGCAATGACAAGCGGCAGGAAAAGCGCGATGATGCTGTGATTTGCCTCTGGCCGGGCTTGGCGCTTGAACACCGCCAGCCTGCATGCCACCCCTGTCAGGTACTTAGTAAGGAAATATCATGGCGCAGCGCATCATCATCGATACAGACCCCGGCCAGGACGACGCGGTCGCCATTCTTCTGGCGCTTGCCTCGCCGGAAGAGCTTGAGGTTCTCGGCATCACCGCCGTTGCGGGCAACGTGCCCCTGGCGCTGACCGAACGCAACGCGCGCATCGTCTGCGAACTCGCCGGCCGCCCGGATATCAAGGTCTTTGCCGGCTGCGACAAACCGCTGAGCCGCGCGCTGGTGACCGCCGAGCATGTGCACGGCTCCACCGGTCTCGACGGCCCCGTCCTGCCCGCCCCTACCATGCCCCTGCAATCGCGGAATGGGGTGGATTTCATCATCGACACGCTTCGTCAGGAACCCGAAGGCACCGTGACGCTCTGCCCGCTCGGACCGCTGACCAACATCGCCGCCGCGTTTCAGCGGGCGCCGGATATCGTCGGCCGGGTCAAGCAGATCGTGCTGATGGGCGGCGCCTATTTCGAGGTCGGCAACATCACCCCCGCCGCCGAGTTCAATATCTATGTCGATCCTGAAGCGGCGGATATCGTCTTCCACTCGGGCGTGCCGCTCACCGTCATGCCGCTCGATGTCACGCATAAGGCGCTGGTGACCAAACCGCGCAACGATGCCTTCCGCGCGCTCGGCACACCGGTCGGCGAGGCGGTGGCCGAGATGACCGATTTCTTCGAACGCTTCGACCGCGACAAATACGGCTGGGACGGCGCGCCGTTGCATGACCCGTGCGTCACCGCCTGGCTGCTCGCGCCCGATCTCTTCACCGGCCGCTTCATCAATGTCGAGATCGAGACGGTCTCCGAGCTGACCCGCGGCATGACCGTCGCAGACTGGTGGGGGGTGACCGACCGTCCGAAGAATGCCACCTATATCGGCGACCTCGACTCGGATGGGTTCTTTGCCCTGCTGACGGACCGGCTGGCGCGGCTATGAAATCGCTGCATCTCGCCGGATCCGAGGACATCGACAGGCTCATGCCGCTGGTCTCGGCTTTTCACGCAGAAGAGAGTTACGGCACGGACGAGGCCCATATCCGCGCCGCGCTGGCCCCCATTCTCGACGGGCTGCCGCACGGGGCTATATGGCTCATAGGACCGCGCAAGGCGCCGGTCGGCTATATACTGGTGAGCTTCGGCTGGAGCCTGGAATTCGGCGGGCTCGACGCCGTGCTCGACGAGATCTTCATCCGCCCCGCCGTGCGCGGGCGCGGCATGGGCGGCGAAGCGCTGCACCAGCTGGTCACCGGGCTGCGCGACGCGGGTGTGAAGGCGGTGCATCTCGAAGCCGACCGCACCGACGAACCGTTGCAGCGCTTTTACGGGCGCAACCGCTTTCAGCTGCGCGAGGGCTACGCTCTGATGAGCCGCGTCCTCTAGACCCCAGGCCTCACGGCAGCGGAATGAACTCTGCGTCGTCGCCCGGCGGCAGGTGAAAGCGGCCGTTTTCCCAGTCGCCCCGGCGCCAGGCCTCCTTGGCCTCCTCTATGCGCTCCTTCGATGAGGCGACGAAGTTCCACCAGATATAGCGCGGCCCCTCCAGCGTCGCGCCGCCGAGCAGCATCACCCGCGCGCCCTGCGGCCCGGCTTTCAGCGACACCCGGTCGCCGGGGCGGAACACCATCATCTGCCCGGCCTCATAGCTGGTGCCGGCCTGCGAGACACTGCCCTCGACCACATAGACGCCCCGGTCCTCGTGATTGTCCGGCAGCGGGATCGCGGCGCCAGCCTCCAGCACCGCATCGGCATAGAACATCTCCGAGTCGGTCTCGACCGGCGCCCGCGCGCCCCAGGCATCGCCCAGCACCAGCCGCACCTGTTTGCCCTCGCCTTCGAGAAACGGCAGTTCGTCGGCGGCGGCATGCTGAAAGAGCGGCGCGCGGTCCTCGTGATCCTTTGGCAGAGCAACCCAGGTCTGGATGCCGAAGAAGGGCATCGGGTCGACCTGCGTCTTGTCGTCGGTGCGTTCGGAATGGGTGATGCCCTCTCCGGCCACCATCCAGTTCACCGCGCCGGGCTCGATCCAGGCATCGGTGCCCAGCGAATCCCGGTGATGCATGCGCCCCCGGAACAGGTAAGAGATCGTGGCGAGCCCGATATGCGGGTGCGGGCGCACATCCATGCCCCGCGTCGGCAGGAATTCCGCCGGGCCCATCTGGTCGAAGAAGATGAACGGGCCGACCATCTGCCGCTTCGGCGCGGGCAGCGCGCGGCGCACCTCGAACCCGCCGAGATCGCGGGCGCGCGGCAGGATCAGCGTGTCGATGGCATCCACCTCGTCTCCGGTGGGGCAATGCGGGTCAAGCGCAGGGTTCCAGCTCATATCGGCCTCCTCGTTCTCGGGCTATGACCTGAAGATAGCGCAATCGGCGCATGCGCAAACCGCCGGGTTTCGCGCGGGATATGCGCGTTTTTGCACAGGACAGTGACCGCCCCCGATTGGACGCCAAGGGAAATGCGGGTATCCTGAGGGCAAAGCCTCACCCTTCCCTTCGCGCCACGCATGATTATCTGAGTGCCATGACCCTGCACATCCCCTTCGACAACAGCTATGCCCGCCTGCCCGGCTATTTCTACACACGGCTGAAGCCCACCCCCGTGAGCGCGCCCAGGCTCATCGCCTTCAACGAGGCGCTTGCCGAGGAGCTGGGCATCACCGGCACCGAAGATCCGCGCCTCGGACCGGTCTTTGCCGGCAATGTGCTGCCCGAGGGCGCCGACCCGCTGGCGCAGCTCTATGCTGGGCACCAGTTCGGCGGCTTCTCGCCGCAGCTCGGCGACGGGCGCGCGCATCTGCTGGGCGAGGTGGTGGGTCGCGACGGCATCCGCCGCGACATCCAGCTCAAGGGCTCCGGCCCCACCCCCTATTCCCGGCGCGGCGACGGGCGCGCCTGGCTGGGGCCGGTGCTGCGCGAATATGTGGTGAGCGAGGCGATGCACGCGCTCGGCGTGCCGACATCCCGGGCGCTGGCCGCCGTGCGCACCGGCGAGGACATCTATCGCGAGCGTCCGCTGCCCGGCGCCATCCTCACCCGCGTGGCGCAGAGCCATATCCGTGTCGGCACCTTCCAGTTCTTCTCCTCGCGCGGGCAGTATGAGGATCTGCAAACCCTCTTCGACTACACCGCCGCGCGCCACTATCCCGGCGCCACCAGCCCCGATGCGCTGCTCCAGCAGGTCTGCGACCGGCAGGCGGCGCTGGTCATGCAGTGGATGAGCTTCGGCTTCATCCACGGGGTGATGAACACCGACAATTGCACGCTCTCGGGCGAGACCATCGATTACGGCCCCTGCGCCTTTATGGACAGCTACGACCCGGGCCAGGTCTATTCCTCGATCGACCGGCACGGGCGTTACGCCTATGCGGCGCAGGCGGATATCATCATCTGGAACATGGCGCAGCTCGCCACCGCGCTGGTGCCGCTGATGCCCGATGCCGACGCCGCGGTCGAACGCTTTACCGAGATCGTGCACGGCATGGCCGACACGCTGCGCCGCGAATGGCTGACGCGCTTTGCCGCCAAGATCGGCATCTCCGCGCCGACGCCCGACGACGGCGCGCTGATCGGCGAGCTGCTCGACCTGATGCACAAGGGGCAGGCGGATTTCACCAATACCTTCCGCGCGCTTGCCGATGGCGGCGCGCGCGACCAGTTCACCGACCCCACGGCCTTTGACGCCTGGGAGACGCGCTGGCGCGCCCGGATCGAGGGCGAGGACGACCCGCAGGCGCTGATGCGGCGCAGCAACCCCGCCTTTATCCCGCGCAACCACCGGATCGAACAGATGATCTCGGCGGCGGTGGAGGGCGACGAGCGCGCCTTTCACCACATGCGCGGTGTGCTCGCCCATCCCTTTGACGACCAGCCCGAGGCTGAGGAGCTGCGCCGCCCGCCGCTGCCCGCCGAGGTCGTTCCCGCCACCTTCTGCGGCACCTGACCGGCGAAGCCCGCGTCGGCGCGGGGAAATTTCCCTTCACGCGGGGGGCGGCTTTCTGCCAGAGTGGCGGCAAGATGCTCGATCACCGATGACGGGAGGAACCGGAAAATGGGTCTTATGGGAACGCTGGCGAAGGTCGCCATCGGCTATGCCGCGGCGCGCGGCGTCGACAAGATGTCCGGCGGTCAGGGCCTGGGCGCCCTGCTCGGCGGCGGTGCGCAGGTCAAGGGCAGCGAGCCCGGCACCGCGCAGCAGGCGCAGCTCGGCCAGATGCTGGGCGGCGGCCAGTTTCAGGAGATGATGGAGAAGATGCAGCAGGGCGGGCTTGGCGCGATGATGGCCGGAGCCGGGCTCGGCGGCACCGGCAGTGGCAGCGGCGACAAGGGCGGGCTGCTCTCGGCGCTCGGCGGTCAGGGCGGTGCCGGCATGGCCGGGCTGTTTGCCATGATGGGCGGCGCGGCGGCAACCGGCGGCAAGGGGGTCGGCGGCATGCTCGACCAGATGGGCGCGGCCGGCGCCCCGCCCGAAGCCGAGGAGGCCGCCGGCCTGATGCTGCGCGCGATGATCCAGGCGGCCAAGGCCGATGGCGGCATCGACAAGGCGGAACAGGCCAAGATCCTCGAAACCGTCGGCGACGATGCCACGCCCGAGGACATCGCCTTCGTCAAGGCGCAGCTCGCGGCGCCGGTCGATGTGGCCGGGCTCGCCGCCGACACGCCCGAGGCGCAGAAACCGCAGGTCTATGCCGCCTCGCTGATGACCATCCGCGTCGACACCCAGCAGGAGGCCGATTACCTCGACACGCTGGCCAAGGCGATGGGGCTCTCCGAGGTGGTGGTCAATCAGCTCCATATGCAGATGGGGATGCAGCCGCTCTATTCCTGAGCGCATCCCCTGCCCTTTTGCCCCCGCCCGGACGGTTTCGGGCGGGGCTTTTTGTGTTCCCCCCCCAGGAGACCGCCCATGTCCCGCTCCCCCTATTTCGGCCTCGCGCTCGCGGCGTTCGGCGCGCTGGCGCTGACGCCCGATGCGCTGCTCATGCGGCTTTCGGGCATGCATGGCTGGCAGATGCTGGGCTGGCGCGGGCTCTGCGTCGGCGCGGTGTTCTGGAGCGGCTGGCTATTGAGCCGGCGGACGCCGGGCGCGCTGCGCCCGCTGCTGAGCCGCGCCGGGCTGGTGCTGATCCTGGCGCAGTTCTGCAACGCGACGCTGTTCCCGCTGGGCATCGCGGCGGCGCCGGTGGCGGTGGTGCTGCTGGCGGTGGCAACGGGGCCGGTCTGGGCGGCGCTGCTGTCGCGGCTGCTGCTGGGCGAGCCCACCAGCCGCGCCACCTGGGCCGCCATCGCCGCCGTGCTGGCGGGCATCGCGCTGGCGGTCTCGGGCAAGGGCGATGTGGCGGTGAACCGCACAGCCCTCACCGGGGCGCTCTGCGGGCTGGGCGTGGCGCTGAGCCTTGCCAGCACCTTTGTCACCCTGCGCCGCGCGCCGGCGCTGCCGCTGCTGCCGGCGCTCGGCACCGGCGCGGCGCTGGCCGGGCTGACCGGGGTCGCGCTCACCGGCCCCGCAGCGATGACAGAGGGCAATGTCGCGGCGATCCTTGTCACCGGGCTCGCCATCCTGCCGGTCTCGTTCTTTTCGCTGTCCTCCGCCTCGCGCCACACGCAGGCGGCCAATGTCAGCCTGCTGATGCTGCTCGAAACGGTGCTGGGGCCGCTCTGGGTCTGGATTGGCCTCGGCGAGGCGCCGAGCCTGCGCATGCTCGCCGGCGGCGCCATCGTGATCGCGGCGCTACTGCTCTATATCCTCGCGCCGCGCCGGCGGGTCACCGCGCCTCGCGTCGGGTGAGGACGGTGTGCAGCCCCGCCGCCGCCACGGTCAGCAGAATGATCACCGTGCCCACCGCATTGATCACCGGCGGGTGGCCGTTGGGGTTGCGCGCCATGGCACCGATCTCGGTGGCAAAGGTGCAGGCGCCGCCTTTGGCGAACATCGTGGTGTTGTAATTCTCCATGCTGGCCATGAAGGCGATCACCGCCGCCGAGGCCAGCGCCGGCGCCAGATAGGGCAGCGTCAGCCGGCGGAACACCCGGAACGGCGTGGCGCCGAGATCCAGCGCCGCCTCCTCCAGCTCCACCGGCTGGCGTTGCAGCCGCGCCATCAGGATCAGCATCGGATAGCCGGCGATAAAGGTGGTCTGCGCCATGACGATGGTGAAGAGCCCCGCATCCACGCCGAGCCGTCCCCAGAACACCAGCGCCGAGAGCCCCAGCACGATCCCCGGCGCCAGCATCGGCGACAGCAGCACCCACCAGAGCACGCCATTGGCGCGCGACCGCCAGCGGGTCAGCAGCACCGCGCCGGCCAGCCCCAGCATCAGCGACAGCGGCACCACGAGCGCGGCCACCAGTACCGAATTGCCGAAACAGCCGACAAAGCGGTCGCGGTCGAGCGCGCGCAGCACCGGGTCTGCCCGCAGCGCCTCCTCGGGCATCCAGAAGAACGCGTACCATTTGCCGGTGATGCCCCGCCAGTCGGTCACCGAGGGCGGCGAGACATCGTTGAATGACGACAGCACCATGAGCAGCAGCGGCAGGAACATGAAGGCGAGGAACGCCCAGGTGTATAGCGTCAGCAGCCCGTCGGCGCTGATGAGGCGCGGCAGGCGAAACACCGGCGCGCCGCTGCGTGTATCGGCAAGATCGCTCATTGCACCCTCGCGAAATCCTTGAGACGCGTCCGCATCAGCCACATGAAGAGCGCCACCAGCGCGAAGCAGACCAGCGTATAGGCAAAGCTGTAGGCGGCGCCGGTATTGGCGTTCGGGCTCTCGAAGAACTTGTTGTAGATCGTCTGGCTGAACCATTCGGCCTGAAGGCCGCGGCTGATAATGCGCGGCACCGAAAACGCCCCCGCCGCCAGCATGAAAGTGGCGATGGTGCCCACGGCAATGCCGGGTTTGGAATGCGGAATGATGATGCGGCGATGCACCCGCCAGGGCGAAGCGCCAAGATCGCGCGCCGCCTCGATCTGGTTGCGGTCGAGCGTGCTCATGACGTTATAGATCGGGAACACCATGAACAGCACATAGGTGTAGACGATCACCAGAAAGACCGTGCCGGGGAAGCGCTTGAACTGGATCGGCTCGGCGATCAGGCCCAGCCATTGCAGCAGCCCGTTCAGCAGCCCCGCATTGTCGATGATCGTGGTCCAGGCATAGATCCGCATCAGCTCGACAATGGCATAGGGGATCACCAGCCCGAGGAAGAGCCAGACCGCCCGGCGCGGCGGCGTGGCCAGCGCCACCTTGTAGGCGATGGGATAGCAGAGCAGCAGCGCCAGCGCCGTGGCGATCACCGCCTGCACCAGCGTGCGGGTCAGCGTCACCAGACCGATGCGTTCATAGGTCTGACCGTCGGCCTCAAAGCGCAGCCCGATCAGTGCCAGCAGCCTGTTGGAGAGCTTCGCATTCTCCTCCGCCCGCCGCGCGTCGGATTGCGGGATCAGCCTTGCGCTCGCGAGCGTGGCGAAATTCTCGAGCGTGTAGAGGTTGGCCTTGGCCTCGCGCTCTTTCAGCTCGCCGTAAAGGTTCAGCGCCAGCGCGCCGATTTCCTCGGCGGTGGCTTTCTGCTCGGCGATGGGCGCGCTGTCGGAAACGCTGAGCAGCGGTAGACCGTAGGTCTCGTCGAGCCAGGCGCGCGGCTCGCCGGCGGAGCGCACCAGCGCGGTATGGGTGGTGGCGCGGTCGCATTGCAGAATATAGGGACGCGCGGTTGTCTCCGCGCCGCTTACCGAGGGCAGCGCCAGGCCGGAGGTGGGTGCCGCCGGGCCGGAGAGCGAGGGGATGGCCAGCCCGCCGGAGGGCCTGGCCGCGTCGGGCGCATAGCTCTCCAGCACCGAGATACAGGTGCGAGCGTCGCGCATCAGCATCTGCGCCGCCGAGCTGTCGAGCGCGCGGGCCGGCGCGGTCATCGCGCGCTCCAGCATGGTGAGCTGTGGCAGCACGATCAGCATCAGCCCCCAGAGCGCGGCGGCGGCGAAAAACGCCAGCGTCAGCCCGCGCCCGTATCCGCGCAAAAGCCCGTTCATTGCGCCGCGAGCTCGCTGCCGGTGCGCGCCAGCGGCCCCGCCGGCAGGATCACCGCACGCTCGGCGGAAAAGCCCAGCCCCGTCAGATCCTGCCCCGAAAGTTCCGGCGCGCGCCCGTCATTGGTGACGTGAACGGAAAGCTCCACCCCCTGCGCCTCGAAGAAGAGGTTGAGAAAGGCGCCCTCCAGATCGCGGCGCTTGAGCCGTGCCGACAGCCGGTTTTCCGCATGGCCCGGCACCATCGCCTCGGGCCGGACGAAGAGCATCGCGTCGGCGCCCGGCGCCAACTGCTCGGGGTTGCGGGCGCGAAACCGGCCCAGCGGCGTGACAATGCGGGCGGTGCCGTTCTCCACCGTCTCGACACGGCCCTCGAAGCGGTTGATCTCGCCCACGAAACTGGCGGCAAAGGCGGTGCGGGGCTGCGAATAGATCTCGTCGCCGCTGCCCACCTGCTCGATGACGCCATTGTTCATCACCGCGATGCGGTCGGACATGGTGAGCGCCTCGCCCTGATCGTGGGTGATGTAGATGAAGGTCACCCCGGTCTTGCGCTGGATCGCGCGCAGCTCGGCGCGCATATGCTGGCGCAGCTTCAGATCCAGCGCCGAGAGCGGCTCGTCGAGCAGCAGCACCGAGGGTTCCACCGCCAGCGCCCGGGCGATGGCCACCCTCTGGCGCTGACCGCCGGAAAGCTCCGAGGGCAGCTTGTCGCCCTGATCGCCGAGCGCCACCAGATCCAGCAGCTCCTGCGCCCTGTCGCGGCGGGCGCGTTTGCCGATGCCGCGCGCCTCCAGCCCGAAGGCGACATTTTCCCAGACCGGCATCAGCGGGAACAGCGCGAGGTTCTGAAAGATCAGCGCCGTGGGCCGCGCGTTCGGCCCCTTGCCCGCCATATCCTCGCCGCCGATCAGCACGCGACCTTGCGAAGGCTCGATAAAGCCCGAAACCGCGCGCAGGATCGTCGTCTTGCCGCAGCCCGAGGGGCCGAGGATCGAAAAGAACTCGCCCGCCTCGATGCGCAGATCGGTGGGCGCCACCGCGGTGAAGCCGTTGGGATAGGTGATGGAAACGCTGTCGAGCGTCACGTCCTTGCCGCGCATGGGGAGACTCCGTCGGAAACGGGCCTGTCCTAACGACGGAACGTGACAGTTTCTTGATGGCCGCCCCGACGCGGGCTCAGGCGCTTTTCATCGTGTCGTTGCCGTTCTCGTCGCGCCGGTCCTCCTTGCGCTCCTGACGCTTGGGGGCAAAGACCAGCAGCCGCGTCCCCTCGGTCTCCTTGGGCTTGTCCTCCGGCCCCAGCAGGCGCAGCGTGCCGTTCGGGCCGAGATCGGCAAAGGGCACCGCCTCGGGGTTCTTGGCGCGCCAGTCCTCCAGCGTGAATTCGGCGCTAAGCTTGGTGACGCGGAATTCCCAGCCCTCCGACAGACGCGCATTGGATTCGAAAAACGTCTCGTCGAGCCCGATCTTGCCGCCGCCCAGCGTCGCCGGCAGCGCGTGGCGCGCCGAGGCCTGACGCACGCGCTTGAGCTGGAACACATGTTCGCGGCCGAATTCCGGCGCCAGATCGGTGGCCACAAGCGTGTTGTAGGCATCGTTGTCGGTGGCGGCGATCACCTTGTCATAGGTGACGAAATCGAGCTTGTGCTCGGCGGCTTCCGACAGGATGTCGCCCCAGAAGGTCTCGAGCCCCGCCTCGCGGGCCTGCCGCAGATGTGCGTGGTTGGGGTCGGCCACCACCACCGGGAGGTCGAGCTTTTTCAGCGCCGCCCCCAGCGCCGCCGCCCAGCGGGAGCCGCCGACGATCATCACCCCCGGCGTCGCCGTGGCGTTCTGCCCCAGCAGCCGTGCCAGCGGGGTCAGGGTAAAGCCGTGCAGCACCACTGTCGCCGCCACCAGCGCAAAGGCCAGCGGCGCGACCCGGTCGCCGTCGGGAATGCCGAGCTGCGCCAGCCGCTCGCCAAAGAGCCCCGCCACCGCCACCAGCACCACGCCGCGCGGGCCGGTGAAGGCCACCAGCAGCCGCTCGCGCCAGGGCACATTGGTAAAGGCCAGCGCCACCAGCACCGGCAGGGGGCGCGCAAGAAACACCACCGCCAGCACAAAGACCAGCGCCCGCCAGTCGAGCGAGGCCAGCGTCTCGCGGTCCATATTGGCGGCAAGCAGGATGAACACGCCCGAGACCAGCAGGATCGTCGCGTGTTCCTTGAAGCGGCGCAGTTCCACATAGCTCGGCAGATCGGCATTGGCGATCCACAGCCCCATGACGGTGACCGCGAGCAGCCCGCTTTCGTGCAGCAGCGCGTCCGACAGCGCGAACACCGCCAGCAGCAGCACGAAGAGCACCGGCACCTTCATGTATTCCGGCACCAGCGCGTTGCGGAACGACCGCGCCAGTCCCCAGCCCCCGGCGACGCCGAGCACGATGGCGCCTACGATGCCGACCACCATGTCGGTCACCGCGGTGCTGACCGAAGCGGCGCTGTGCAGCACCGTCACTACCTCGAAGGCCAGCACGGCGGCCAGCGCGCCCACCGGATCGTTGACGATGGCCTCCCATTGCAGCAGCGCCGCCGGCCGCCGCTTCAGCCGCGCCTGCCGCAGCAGCGGCGCGATCACCGTGGGGCCGGTGACGATCATGATGCCGCCGAACACCGCCGAGGCCTCCCACGAGAGCCCCGCGCCCCAGTGCAGCGCGGCGCTGGAGGCGGCCCAACCCAGCGGCGCGCCGAGAAACACCAGCCGCTTGACCCCGGTGGCGGCGTCGCTGAGCGAATGCACGCTCAGTGTCAGACCGCCTTCGAAGAGAATGATGGCGACGGCGATGGCCAGCATCGGCTGCATCAGCGAACCGAAATCGCGCGAGGGGTCGAGCACGCCCAGCCCCGGCCCGACCGCGAGCCCCGCGAGCAGCATCAGCACGATGGCCGGCATGCGCAGCCGCCAGGCGAGCCATTGCGAGCCCACCCCCAGCACGCCCACCAGCGCAAATCCCAGTACCGGGGCGAGCCCCGCGCTTTCCGCCACTGCCATCGTCGTCCTTTCCGGTATTGCCGCCCCATGGCGCCGCAAACGTGCGCAAGCGCGGCCCTGCGCTCAGCAAATGGCACGCGGGCAGTTTCTGTCCAGCCCTGCTTTCGGAGACGTCAGGGCAGATCGTGCAGAATATCGACCCCCATCAGCCGCGCATGCGCCTGAAGCGCGAAGCGGTCGGTCATGCCGGCGATGTAATCGGCCACCAGCCGCGCCAGCGCCGCCTCGTCCTGCGCCGCGTCGATCTCCTGCCGCCAGCGCTGCGGCAGGTTTTCGGGGCGCTCCATGTAGATCGGGAAGAGATCGCGCACCACCTGCGTGACCTTGGTGCGGATCTCCATCACCGAGGGCGCGCGGTACATGCGACGGAACAGGAAGGCGCGGACCTCCTTCAGCTTCACCCACATCTCGTCGGAGAACGCGATGACCGGGCGGCCCAGATGGCGGATCTCCTCCGCCGAGCCGGGCGCCGCCGCTTCCAGCCGCGCGCGGCTGGTGTCGATCACGTCCTCGACCATATAGCCAAAGACCCGCCGCAGCGCCTCGTGCCGGCGCCGATAGGGTTCGAGCCCGGGATAGCGCCGGTCGACCTCGGCATAGGCCGGGGCGATCAGCGCCATTTCGGCAATCTCGTCCTCGGTGAAGAGCCCGGCGCGCAGCCCGTCCTGCAAATCGTGGTTGTTATAGGCGATGTCGTCCGAAAGCGCCGCCACCTGCGCCTCGGCGCTGGCATGGGTGTGCAGCTCCAGATCGTGGCTGGTGTTATACTCCGCCAGCGTCACCGGCAGCGCCTTGCCCTCGGCCAGCGGCAGCAGAGGGCCGTTGTGCTTGGCGATGCCCTCCAGCGTGTCCCATGTGAGGTTGAGCCCGTCGAACTCGGCATAGTGGCGCTCCAGCGAGGTCACGATGCGCAGCGCCTGGGCATTGTGATCGAAGCCGCCAAAAGGCGCCATCAGCTCGTGCAGCGCATCCTCTCCGGTATGACCGAAAGGCGTGTGGCCGAGGTCATGCGCCAGCGCCACCGCCTCGGTGAGATCGGTATTGAGCCCCAGCGCGCCAGTCATAGTGCGCGCCACCTGCGCCACCTCGATGGAATGGGTGAGCCTGGTGCGGAAGAAATCGCCCTCGTGCTCAACAAAGACCTGGGTCTTGTGCTTGAGCCGTCGAAAGGCCGATGAATGAATGATGCGGTCCCGGTCGCGCTGGAAGCAGGAGCGGAACGCGCTTTCCTCTTCCGTCACGCGCCTGCCGCGCGCTTGTGCCGGGTCGCAAGCGTAGATCGCCATGCGGGTCGCCTTCTGCTATGCGGCCCGGATCGTCTCGCCCGGTTGCCGCCTGTCCTTGTTCTTCCTATATTACGGGTGCCTCCCGAGATAAACCTTTGCGAGTCCAGACATGAACCTGCCTCCGAAAGTCACCGAGCGTGCCTTTGCCCGCCTCAACGAGATCGGCGCCAATGCCCAGGGCAAGGCCCTGCGCGTTGCGGTCGAGGGTGGCGGCTGCTCGGGATTCCAGTATGAAATCACGCTCGACGATCCCGCCGAGGACGATCTCGTCCTCGAAGGCAGCGGCGAACGCGTGGTCGTCGATCAGATCTCGCTGCCGTTCCTCGCCGATGCCACGATCGACTTCACCGAAGAGCTGATCGGCGCGCGGTTCGTGATCGAGAACCCCAACGCCACCAGCTCCTGCGGCTGCGGCACCAGCTTCGCCATGTGAGCGCGCTCAGGCGGTGGCCAGCGCCAGACCGTCGATCACCGCCGTGAACGCCTCCGACCGGCGCAGCCGCGCGCCTGGGCAGACCGCGCGCGCCGCGTCGGCCACCAGCCGCATCAGGCTCGACCCGCCGACCAGCACCACGGCACCGATCTGCATCGGCGTGACCTGCGCACGGTGCAACGTCTCGTACATGGCGTGGCGCAACTGTTCGCCCGCCTCCGTCAGCGCGGCGGCGAGCGCCCCGGCTGTGAGCGGCGCCGCAAGCCCGCGCTCGATCACCCCCATCTCGATGGCGGCACCCGGCGTGCCGCTATTGGCGGCGATCTTGCCGCGCTCCACGGCAAAGGCCAGCTCGTGGCCCAGCTCATCCTCCAGCACGCTGACAAGGCGGGAAAATTTCTCCGGCTCCACCGCATGGCGCTTCATGTCGCGGGCGGCGCGCAGGGTGTCGGCGGTGTAGAGAAACGGGATCATCGCCCAGGTCGCCAGATCCACGTAAAGCGCATTGGGCACCGGCAGCAGCCCCTCGCCCAGCGGCCGGCGCAACTGCGAGCCGAGCCCCAGCAACGGCATGGCGTGGCTCAGCGAGACCGAGCGGTCGAAATCGGTGCCGCCCAGCCTTATGCCATGCGAGGCGAGGATCTCGATCCCCTCCGGCGCGGCGCGGAACACCGAGAAATCCGAGGTGCCGCCGCCGATATCGACCACCAGCCCCAGCTCGCCGGGGCGGTCGGCCTCCTGAAAGGCGCGCGCTGCCGCCTCGGGTTCATAGAGGAACGCCACTTGCGCAAACCCCGCCGCCTCGTAGCAGCCGCGCAGATCCGCCAGCGCCGCCGCGTCGCGCGCGGTGTCGGAGCTGTGGAAATGCACCGGACGGCCCGAGAGCACCCGGTCGAACGCCCTGCCCGTCTGCGCCTCGGCGCGGGTCTTTACCTCGACCAGAAAGGCGGTGACGATCTCGGCCAGCGTGCGGCGGCGCCTGGCGATCAGGCGTTTCTCGTGAAAGAGCGGCGTGCCCAGCACGCTTTTCAGCGCCCGCATATAGCGCCCGTCCTCACCTGCGATCAACGCCTCGGCAGCCGCCGAGCCGATGCGCATGGCGCCGCCCTCCTCGGGAAAGAACACGGCGGTGGGCAGGGTCTCGGCCCCGGGCTCCAGCGCGATGCGCCGCAATGCGCCCTGCTCCAGCATCGCGGCGGCGGAATTCGAGGTTCCGAAATCGACGGCAAGCGTGGCGGGCACGGGCATGGCGGTATCCTTTGCGGCGGGAAGGTGCTGCCGCTACCGCAAAGCGCCGGGGCGCGCAAGACACCGCCCCGGGATCGCGTGGACCCCGGGGCGGCCTCAGAGGGAAAGGATCAGGCGCGGAGCGCGCGGCGGGCAGGCAGCGCCTCGTCGGCGACCAGCCAGAGCCCGGAGCCCACGACCAGCGCCACGCCCAGCATCGTGCCCATGCCCGGCAGCTCGCCAAAGCCCCACCAGCCGATGGCGACCATCCAGACGAATTGCAGATTCATCAGCGGCGTCGCCACATAGGCCGGCAGCAGCCGCAGCGCCTCGACCGAGAGCCAGCGCGCGGCAAAGAGAAAGAGCGCATAGCCCGTGACCCAGCCCAGATCCGCCAGCCCCATCGGCTGCCAGACAAAGGGCAGCGCCACGCCCATGGTGAGCATCAGCGCGAGGTTGGGCCAGAAAACCTGCGCCAAGGGCACCCGTTCGATCCGCGCGATATAGCGCGCCGCCACCATCGAGCCGGTGCCGGTCAGCGCCGCGAAAAGCGCCCAGAGATGGCCCGGATCGACCGCCAGCCGCCCCGCCGGCATCAGGCAGAGCACCCCCGCCGCGCCAAGGCTCAGCGCCAGCCACACCGCCGGGCGCACCGGCTCGCCCAGGACCGGGCCGGAAAGCGCCGCCGCGATCAGCGGCATCAGCGCGATGAACAGGAAGACATCGGCAAAGGGCAGCAGCCGGAAGGCCTGAAAGAAGCCGATGGCCGCCAGCACCGTGAGCATGGCGCGCAGCGCCATGACACCCCGGCAGCGCGTGCGCAGCCCGCCATGCCCGCCGCGCCGCGCAGCGGCCAGCGACAGCAGAATGACCAGCCCCGAAGAGAGCGCAAAGAGCTGCGGCGCGGCATAGCCGCCTGCGATCAGCTTGGTGATGCCGTCCGCCGCCGCGATGGCGCCGGTATAGAGCGCCACCAGCCCGGCGCCCGCCAGCGCACTGCGCGCGGCGCTCATGCCTGCCCCGCGCGGGCGAAGCCCTCGAAGAAGGCGTCGAAATGCGCCGATTGCCCGGCCAGCGTATCGACCACATCAAGCGTCTGCGGCGACAGCCGCGCCTGCATCCGCGCCCGCATTACCGGCCAGTCCGGACGGCGCGCATCGCCCTCGGCAAAGAGCGCCTCCGACAGCTCGCGCAGCGGTGCCGCGACACGTTCGGAGCGGGTGAAGCGCATGCGCTCCGCCACCAGCGGCTTGCGGAAGGGCTCGGCCCCCGTCACCGCCGCATGCCAGTTGCACACGAGGAAATCGTGATAATCGTCGGCGACCGAGAGCCCCTCGCCCTGCTCGACGGAAAACAGATGCGTCTCGCGTGCCAGCCAGCCCGTCCAGAGCGCCGGTGGCTCGGCGCCGGCATAGCGCAGCGCGATGCAGATTTCGGCCAGAAGATCGGAATTCTGCTCAAGAAATGCCAGATTGCCGGCAAAATGCAGGCTGGTGAGCGCCTCCGCCCCCAGCTCGGGGTCGCGCCGCCCGTATTCGCTGAGGTAAAAGACGATATGGGTCAGCTCATAGGCGGCTTTCTTGTTCGGCAAGGCAAAGGTCTGCGTCCGGGCGCAAAACGCGCGCAGCCGGTCGGCCAGTCCTGCGTCCTCCGGACCGTCCACATCGCGCCGCGCCAGAAGCCGGCGCGCCTCCATACGTTGCAGGTCCGAAAGCTCGGCGCCGGCGAAATCCTCACGCGCCGCGCGGTCGGCCAGCATCGCGCCGGTGTCGCCCTCCATCCCCAGATCCTCGAGATCCAGCGTGATGGACAGCAGAAAACGGTAATATTGCGGGAAAAAGGCCAGTCGTTTCTCGACCGTCTCGTAAAAGCCTGCCAGCGCCTCCAGCGCCGCGCGCGGCAACATGGTGCCGGTGCATTCGAGAATGTTCAGAAGCTCGGCGTTTTCCTTCAGCCAGAACACATCCTCCTGACGCCGTCGGCAGGTGGCAAAGCTGGTCAGCAGCGCGGCGGCGCCGGTTTCCGGCGTGGCGACGCGGGCTTTGGGCCGGAGCGCGATCACATTGGTCATGTCGGGCCTCTTCCTTCTGGTGCGCGCGGGCGTCTCATCCCCAAGACGCCCGCTGCAAAGACATCGGACGATCAGGCGCCCGAGGTGAACAGGCCGGTGGCCTCGCCCGCTGCGGCGCGGGTGCCTTTGGGCGCGGCGCCCGAGGTGAACATTTCCACGGCATCGCCACGGATCGCGTCGCTGGCAGTCGGTGCGGCGCCGGAGGTGAACATCTCGACCGCATCGCCCTGCGAGGCCTCGGAGGTCACCGGCGCGGCACCGGAGGTGAAGAGCTCCACCGCGTCGCCGCTGGCGGTTTCCGACTGCGCCGGTGCGGCGCCGGAGGTGAAGAGCGCGACGGCCTCGCCGGTCATGGTGGCGCTGCCCATCGGCGCGGCACCCGAGGTGAAGAGACCGGTGGCCTCGCCGGTCGCGGCGGAACCGGTCACCGGAGCGGCACCGGAGGTGAACATCTCCAGCGCATCGCCGGTCATCGTTTCGCTGCCCATGGGCGCGGCACCCGAGGTGAACATCGAGCAGCCGTCGCCGCCGAACAGATCCGCACCGAGCGCGTCAACGGATTCTTCAGTGATTGCATGCTTGAGTTGAGCGGACATTCTGGAAACCCCTGTGTGAAAAAGCCGATTTAGGCGTTGAAGTTCGTGCCATTTGGCCGTTTCAGGGTTTCCGCCAATGCGTGTTTCTGGCAATATGCTTTCTTGCATAGGTTGAACAATACACAATTTATGCACATGAAAGACCGCCGCTAGTCGGCCTGAAAAGTTGAAAATTCTCGTTTCTCCACAGGGAAATATTTTCTGTGGATAAGTTTCTGTGCCCTCTGGAAACCTGCGAATCGCTGTGTCTTAAGCTCGAATCGCCTTCGCGAAACCGGCTGCGGGCTTGCCCCCGAGCGGTGCTTGAGCGATAGCTGGGCGAGCGCAGCGGAGGGCTCCATGAAGATCGCCAGCTTCAACATCAACGGCGTCAAGGCACGCATCGCGGCCCTGAGCGACTGGCTGGACGAGGCCAAGCCCGACGTGGCGCTGCTCCAGGAGATCAAATCCGTCGACGAGGCCTTCCCGCGCGAGCATTTCGAAGAGCGCGGCTATCAGGTCGAAACCCACGGTCAGAAAGGCTTCAACGGCGTCGCGATTCTGTCGAAACTGCCGCTGGAGGACGTCACCCGCGGCCTGCCCGGCGATGACGAGGACGAGCAGGCGCGCTGGATCGAGGCGACGGTGGTGGGCGACACCCACGCGCTGCGGCTCTGCGGGCTCTACCTGCCCAACGGCAACCCGGCGCCGGGGCCGAAATACGACTACAAGCTCGCCTGGATGGAGCGCATGGAGGCGCGCGCCCGCGCCCTGCTGGACGAGGAAATGCCGTTCCTCATGGCCGGCGATTACAACGTGATTCCGCAGGCTGAGGACGCGGCGAAACCCGAGGCCTGGGAAGAGGATGCGCTTTACCTGCCGCAGACCCGCGCCGCCTTTCGCCGGATCCTCAACCTGGGATTCACCGAAGCGTTTCGCACCCGCCACCCCGGCCCCGGGCATTACTCCTTCTGGGATTACCAGGCCGGCGCCTGGCAGCGCAACAACGGCATCCGCATCGACCATGTCCTGCTCTCGCCGCAGGCCGCCGATCTGATGACCGATGTGCAGATCGACCGCGAGATCCGGGGCCGCGAAAAGCCCTCCGACCACGTCCCGGTCTGGGTCGAGTTGGCATGCTGACATGCGGCGCATGCTTGCGTAGGTGCGGCATGGGGCTTACATCTGAGTGACAGGACACTGAACAGCGGAGTTTCGCCACATGGCCATCGAAGCGACGGAGATCGAGCAGCTGATACGGGCCGCCTTTCCCGATGCGAAGATCACAATCACCGACCTTGCGGGGGACAGCAATCACTATGCTGCCGAGGTGATCGACGAGAGCTTTCGTGGCAAGAACCGCGTTCAGCAGCAGCGCGCGGTCTATGCCGCGCTGAAGGGCAAGATGGACGGCAATAACGGCGCGCTGCACGCGCTTGCGCTGACCACCAAGTCGCCCGACTGATGACAGAGCCAAGCGGCCTGCTCGGCGTATCCACATGGTGCGCGGATCTGGCCGGCTTCATGAGACACGGCTCGCGATACTGGCGGGCCAGGCGCGCGAAAGAGCGGCGCCTCGTAAGGAGAACACGATGACCGACGCGAAGACGACGATCGACGACACGGTGAAAGCCAATGATGTGGTGCTGTTCATGAAAGGCACCAAGACCCAGCCGCAATGCGGCTTTTCCAGCCGCGTTGCGGGCGTGCTGAATTACATGGGGGTGGATTTCCTCGATGTGAACGTGCTGGCCGACGACGGGATCCGTCAGGGCATCAAGGATTATTCCGACTGGCCGACCATCCCGCAGCTCTATGTGAAGGGCGAATTCGTCGGCGGCTGCGACATCATCACCGAGATGACTCTGTCGGGTGAGCTCGACCAGCTCTTCGAGACCAGCGGCGTGACCTATAACAAGGATGCCGCCGAGAAGATCCGCGAAGCCAACGCCTGAGGGCACACCCTGCCCCGGCGATTGGGAAAAGCAGCCCCCGGGGCTGCTTTTTTCATTCCGGGATAGGGGTTAGCGCTGAGCGCGGGTATTTCGGGATATCCCGAAACGATAGGGAAAGGCGCTGAAATGCCAGAGATCGAGATTCGCGACGCCCGCGCGGCGGAGGAGCTGGCAGCGGTACGCGCGCTCTGCATGGATTACCGTAGGCACCTCGCCGAACACGACCCGATGGGCCGCGTGCTGGTCGACAGCTTCTATCCCGAAGCGGCCTATGCCGAGACGCTGGCCAGACTGCCCGAGGGGCATGACGCGGTGCTGCTGGCAATGGCCGGAGGCAGCCCCGTCGGCTGCGCCATGTCGCACGCGCTGGAGGATGGCAGCTGCGAGATCAAGCGGCTCTATGTGGCGCCCGAAGGCCGGGGCAAGGGTGCCGCCCGCGCGCTGGTGCAGGAGCTGCTGGCGCGCGCCAGGGCACGCGGCCAGAGCCGCGCCCTGCTCGACACGATGAAGACCCTGCATGCGGCCCGCGCGCTCTATCTTGCCATGGGGTTTCGCGAATGCGGACCCTACCTGACCTATGCGCCCGGTGAGGCCGAAGAGCTGTGCTTTTTCGAGATGCCTTTGACGTAAAACGCAAAAGGCGCGCCCAAACGGCGCGCCCTCGATCAGCTCAGCCCTTTTTCGGGTGTTCCCGAAAGACCGAAGCTCAGCTGCTGGGCTCCTTGTAGACCCCCTGCTCCTTCAGCGCGTCCATCACCTCTTTCGGCATATAGGTCTCGTCATGCTTGGCGAGGATCTCCGAGGCCTTGAACACCCCGTCCACATAGCGCCCGGTGCCCACCATGCCCTGGTTTTCCGAGAAGAGATCCGGCAGCACACCGGCAAAGATCACCGGGACAGTGGCGCCGCCATCGGTCACGTTGAAGCGGATCTCGTGACCGTCGCCGCGAATGAGCGAGCCCTCTTCCACCAGACCGCCGATGCGGAAGGTCTCGTTCGGCGAGGGCGGCTCCTCCATCACCTGGCTGGGCGAGCGGAAGAAGTTGATGCCGTCGCGCATCGCATAGCCGATCAGCGCGGTGGAGATCACCAGCGCCACGGCGGCGAGCGCAACCACCTGGATGCGGCGCTGCTTCTTCAGCGATTTGAGCGACATGGTGCCTCCTCCTACCCGAGTCCGCCGCGGATGTTCATCAGCTTACACTATATGGCATTCAAAAGCCCGGATGTAAGTGCGCCAGATCAAATTGCGGCGCCCTGACGCGGGGGCTCAGGCCGCCTCGAACGCGATCTCGCGGCGCAGGAAGCGTGTCGCATGGCGCGACACCTTGCGCGGGTCGCCGGTGGTGAGAAAGCGCGTCTCGCTGCCCGAGCCCAGCATGTCGGGATGGCGCTGGAGATAATCCGCCAGCGACTCGGCCACCAGATTGGCCTGCGAATAGACCGAGACCTCCGGCCCCAGCGCGTCCTGAAAGATGTCCTGCATCAGCGGGTAATGCGTGCAGCCGAGAATCGCCGCCTGCGGCGTCGGCATCTTGCGCTTGAGCGCGTCCACATGCGAGCGCACCAGCGCCTCGGCGAGGATCATGTCGCCCTCTTCGATCGCGTCGACAAGCCCGCCGCAGGCCTGCGCCTCCACATCCACGCCGATGGCGCGGAAGGCCAGCTCGCGCTGAAAAGCGCGGCTGCGCACGGTGGCGGGCGTGGCGAACAGCGCCACATGCTGCACGCCCACCTCGCGCGGGGGCGAGTTGTCGCCCCATTGCCGTTCGGTCATCGCCTCGATCAGCGGCACAAAGACCCCCAGCACGCGCTTGTCGCGGGGGATCCAGCTCTCCTGCATCCGGCGCAGCGCGGCGGCAGAGGCGGTGTTGCAGGCGAGGATCACCAGATCGCAGCCCGCCTCCCAGATCCGCTCCACCGCAGCGGTGGTAAGGTTGTAGATATCGTCTGCATCGCGCACGCCATAAGGCGCGTTGGCGGTGTCGGCGAAATAGACGAAAGGCACCTCGGGCAGCCGCTTGGCCACCGCGTCGAGCACCGTCAGCCCGCCCAGTCCGGAATCGAACACACCTACCGCCATCTGCCTGCCTCCGCCTCGCACGCCGCGCGAGTCGCGCGGCGCTGTTTTGCTCTTAGGCAGGTTGTGCCGGAAAATCCATTCCGACGGAAGCCGCAGACCTATTCGGCGGCCTGCGCGAGCGGCGCCCCGCCCTGACGGATCGCCGCGAGCAGCTCCTCGCGGCGCTTGGCGGCCTGCTGCTGGTTCTTCTCCTTCACCGGGCCGAAACCGCGGATCGACAGCGGCAGCTCGGCCAGCGCGACGGTGGCGTCTAGCGTCTCGGGCGTGACCTTGGGCAGCACCTCGGCCATATCGGCCTCGTATTCGGCGATCAGCGCGCGCTCCATCTTGCGCTCCGCCGTGCGCCCGAACGGATCGAGCGGCGTGCCGCGCAGACCCTTGAGCTTTGCCAGCACACCGAAGCCGCGCAACATGCCCTCGCCATAGCGCTTCTTGACCGGGCGGCCGTCGGGGCCGGTCTTCGACAGCATCGGCGGCGCCAGGTGGAAGGACATCTTGAACCCGTCCTCGAAGGTCGCGAGCGCCTTGTCATGAGTCTCCAGATGCAGCCGCGCCACCTCGTACTCGTCCTTGTAGGCGAGCAGCTTGTGATAGCCCTTGGCCAGCGCCTCGCGCAGGCGCGTGTCCTCGGCCTGATCGAGCATCCGGCGATAGCGCTTGGCCAGCCGCTTGCCCTGATAGGCGATGAGATGGTTTTCGCGGAAGGCGATCTTTTCGTCGAGCGTCTTGGGCTTGTCGACGACATTCGGCGTCAGCAGCCGCGCCGCCTCTTCGGGATGCAGTGTGGCCCAGCGGCCGATCTCGAAGGCGCGCAGGTTCTTCTCCACCGCCGCGCCGTTCAGCTCCACCGCCCGGGCGATGGCATCATGCGGCACCGGGACCAGCCCCCGCTGCCAGGCGGCGCCGAGGATCATCATGTTGGAAAAGATCGAATCGCCCAGCGTCGCGCGCGCCAGCTCGCTGGCGTCGAAAAGCTGCACCCGGTCCTGCATCCGCGCCTCGAGCGCCAGCTTCAGCCGGTCGGAGGGCAGTGCGAATTCGGTGTCGCGGGTGAAATCGCCGGTGATGATCTCGTGGCTGTTGACCACCGCACCGGTGCGGCCCGCGCGGGTCAGACCCAGCGTCTTGGCGCCGGCGCTCACCACCAGATCGCCGCCGATCAGCGCGTCGGCCTCGCCGATGGCCACGCGCACCGCCGAGATATCCTCGGGGCGATTGGCCAGCCGCAAGTGGATATGCACCGCACCGCCCTTCTGCGCGAGCCCGGCCATTTCCATCATGCCGGCGCCGAGCCCGGCGATCTGCGCCGCCTGCGCCAGCACCGCACCGATGGTCACCACACCGGTGCCGCCGACGCCGGTGATCACCACGTTATGGGTGCCGTCGATCTCGGGAAGCTGCGGCGTGGGCATGTCGGGCAGCTCAAGCGCGGTGGTCTCTCCCTTGCGGATCTTCGCCCCCTCCAGCGTCACGAAGCTCGGGCAGAAGCCTTTCAGGCAGGAGAAATCCTTGTTGCAGCTCGACTGGTCGATGGCGCGCTTGCGGCCAAGCTCGGTCTCTTCCGGCACGATGGCGACGCAGTTCGACTGCACGCCGCAATCGCCGCAGCCCTCGCAGACATCGGTGTTGATGAACACGCGCTGGTCGGGATCGGGGAACTTGCCGCGCTTGCGGCGGCGGCGCTTCTCGGCGGCGCAGGTCTGCACATAGACAATGGCCGAAACACCCTCGATCTCGGCAAAGCGTTTTTGCACCGTGTCCATCTCGGCGCGCTCGTGTTTCTCGATGCCCTTGGGAAAGGCGTCGAGGTCGATCTCTTCCTTCTCGTCATAGACCAGAGCGACGTGTTTCACCCCCATCGCCAGCAGTTCCTCGGTGATCTGCTGCGCGCTCAGCCCGCCCTCGTTCTGCTGACCACCGGTCATGGCGACCGCATCGTTGAAGAGGATCTTGTAGGTGATGCTGGTGCCCGCCGCGACGGCGGCGCGAATGGCCTGTACGCCCGAATGGTTGTAGGTGCCGTCACCGAGATTCTGGAAGACATGCCTGGTGGTCGAGAACGGCGCCTCGCCGATCCAGTTCGCGCCCTCGCCGCCCATATGGGTGAAGCCGGTGGTCTCGCGGTCCATCCACTGCACCATGTAATGACAGCCGATCCCGGCATAGCCACGGCTGCCCTCGGGCAGCTTGGTGGAGGTGTTGTGCGGGCAGCCGGAACAGAAATAGGGCAGCCGCGCCGCGAGATCCTCGGCATTGTCGGATTTACGCGCATCGGCGAGCGACCGGAGCGCCGCCCTGATGCCATCGGTGCCGCGTCCCTCCTCGATCAGGATGTCGCCGAGCCGTTCTGCGATCATGATCGGATCGAGCGCCGCCTTGGTCTGGAACAGCTCCGGCCCGTGCATCGAACCGGCGCCGCCACCCTTGTGCCAGCCCCAGACGCGGCGGCCCCGGCGGTCGTCAAAGATCGCCTCCTTGACCTGCACCTCGATGAGCTTGCGCTTTTCCTCGACGACGACGATCAGGTCGAGCCCCTCGGCCCAGTCGTGGAAGCCCTTCATATCGAGCGGAAACACCTGCCCGACCTTGTAGGTGGTGATGCCGAGCCGCTCGGCCTCGTCGGCGTCGATGCCCAGCAGCGCCAGCGCGTGTTCGAGATCGAGCCAGTTCTTGCCCGCCGCGACAAAGCCGATCTTGGCGCCGGGCTTGCCCCACATGCGCTTGTCCATGCGGTTGGCGTGGGAAAACGCCTCTGCCGCAAAGCGCTTGTAGTCGATCATCCGCGCTTCCTGGTCGTGCGGATTGTCGCCGAGCCGGATATTGAGCCCGCCAGGCGGCATGTCGAACTGCGGCAGAACCAGCGACATGCGGTCGGGGCGGCCATCGACCACCGAAGTGGCCTCGACCGTGTCCTTCATGGTCTTGAGCCCGACCCAGACACCGGCAAAGCGCGACAGCGCATAGCCATATACACCGTAGTCGATGATTTCCTGCACGCCGGCGGGCGAGACCACCGGCATATAGGCATCCACCATCGCCCATTCCGACTGATGCAGCACGGTGGAGCTTTCGCCGGTATGGTCGTCGCCCATGGCCATGAGCACGCCGCCGTGTTTCGAGGTGCCCGCCATATTGGCGTGCCGCATCACGTCGCCAGAGCGGTCGATCCCCGGCCCCTTGCCGTACCAGAGCCCGAAGACCCCGTCATATTTGCCTTCGCCACGCAGCTCGGCCTGCTGGCTGCCCCATAGGGCGGTTGCGGCCAGGTCTTCGTTCAGACCTTCCTGAAAGACGATATCGTTTTTCGTCAGGTATTTGCCGGCACGCCGCATCTGCATGTCCACGGCGCCGAGAGGCGAGCCGCGATATCCGGTCACATATCCTGCGGTGTTGAGCCCTGCTGCGCGGTCGCGTGCCTTTTGTATCAGCATCAGCCGTACCAGCGCCTGGGTACCGTTTAGCAGCACCGGGCTTTTCTCCAGATCGAAGCGGTCTTCGAGCGAGATCTCTTGCTTGGTCATGTGCGCCTCCCAACGCTCATCCGATGGGCAGTATGATGCAAGAATAGGTCAATTAAGCTGACCATCACAGGGAAATTTTTGTGATTTTGCCGAGTTACGAAACCATAGGTTCCCATTAGTGCATTGTGTCGTATACAGGGCCCGCAATCGGGGAAAGTTACCGCCATGGACTGGGACAAGCTAAGAATCTTTCATGCCGTGGCCGATGCGGGCAGCCTCACACATGCAGGCGATGCGCTGCATCTGTCGCAATCGGCCGTGTCACGCCAGATCCGCTCTCTGGAGGAGTCGCTGAACGCGACGCTGTTCCACCGCCATGCGCGGGGGCTGATTCTGACCGAACAGGGCGAACTGCTGTTCGACGCCACCGCCGCGATGGTCAAGCGCATCGACGCCGCCACCGCGCGCATCCGCGACAGCGAGGAGGAGGTGTTCGGCGAGCTCAAGGTCACCACCACCCACGGGTTCGGCGTGCTGTGGCTGGCCCCGCGGCTGACCAAGCTCTACGAAAAATATCCCGATCTCAAGATCGACCTCATGCTGGAAGAGCGCGTACTCGACCTGCCCATGCGCGAGGCCGACGTCGCAATCCGCATGAAGGAGCCGAGCCAGGCGGATCTGATCCGCAAGCGGCTGATGTCGGTCAAGATGCGCATGTATGCCTCGCCCGAATACGTCGCGCTGCGGGGCGAACCCCAAACGCTGGACGAGCTCTCCAATCACCGGCTGATCTGCCAGAACCCGGTTTCGGCGCAGGTCAGCGCCGGCAAGCTGCTGGTGCAGGAGCTGCTGACCTACGACATCCAGACCGCGCTGACGGTGAACAACTATTTCGGCGTGCTTCAGGCGGTGATCGCCAATCTCGGGATCGGAGTGCTGCCCGATTACATCATCGAGGACTTCCCCTCGATGATCCGCGTGCTGCCCGATGTCGAAAGCAACGAGGTGCCGGTGTTCCTCGCCTATCCCGAAGAACTGCGTCATTCCAAGCGGGTATCGGCCTTCCGAGACTTCGTTCAGGACGAAATCTTCGCGCATCGGCGGCAACTTAGAGCGATGGGCGCAGACTGAATTC
Source organism: Salipiger abyssi (assembly GCF_017311415.1). GTDB lineage: Bacteria > Pseudomonadota > Alphaproteobacteria > Rhodobacterales > Rhodobacteraceae > Salipiger > Salipiger abyssi_A. The sequence continues at coordinate 127,269 of NZ_JAEKIS010000013.1, forward strand.
CCGTAAAAAGTGTGAGCCATGCGCCACACACATGGCGGGAATGCTGCGCCTGCGGCGTCTTAAACCTTGATCGACTCAGAACTGATAACATATTCGGCAGATGAAGCTTGAAGCGCCCTAGCGCGCATCATCTTCATACCTCCCTGTTGGACTTCGGCCGAGCTTTGTGCTCGGCCTTTTTTTTGGCCATACCTCCGGATTCGTGGGTAGTGTTTGCGGAAACATCAGGAGGATCGCATGACCGAGACCACACCCAACACGGCACAGCAATCTTTCTGGAGCACCGGCCCGGGCCGGCACTGGGTGCGGCTGCACCGCGAGCTCGACATCCTGCATGAAAGGCTCACCGGGCTCATCCTCGACGCCGCCGATCCGCAGCCGGGCGAGCGCGTGGTGGATATCGGCTGCGGCGCCGGCGCGGTGGCGATCGCGGCGGCGCAGCGCGTCGGACCCGAAGGCCACGTGCTGGGGCTCGATATCTCGGCGCCGCTGGTCGCTGTGGGGCGCGAACGGGCGGCGGAGCTGACGATCTGCGCGCCGGATTTCGTCGTCGCCGATGCGCAGGTCTGGGCACATGAGGGCGCGCCCTTCGATCTCTGCGTTTCGCGCATGGGGCTGATGTTCTTTGCCGATCCGGTGGCGGGCTTTGCCAATCTGCTGGCACATCTGCGCCCCGGCGGGCGGCTGGTCTTTGCCGCCTGGGCGGCGGCGGAACACAATGGCTGGTTCCGCATCGCCGCCGAGGAGGCCGCAGCGCGGCTCGGCCCCTCCGCCCCCGGCGATCCGCACGCCCCCGGCCCCACCGCCTTTGCCGACCGCGCCCGGGTCGAGGCGCTGCTGGCCGAGGCGGGCGCCGCGCGCATCCGCTCCGAAGAGGTCGCCACCACGCTGAACATGCCCGGCGGCACCGCCGAGGCAGCGGCTCTGGCGCGCCATATCGGCCCGGTGGCCGCGCAGCTGCGCAGCAAAGAGGGCAGCGAGGTGGATGCGCAGGCGATCCTCGCCGCCGTCGAACGCCGCTTTGCCGAATACGATACGCCGGAGGGATGCGAAATTCCCGCACGTATCAACCTTTTCTCGGCGATCCGCCCCTGAGCGTCCGCGCCCCCTTCCCCCTGCGCCGGGCTTGGCTTAAAGAGCCCCCAAGTCTGCCAGAGGGGAAGCATCATGCAGGAACCGGCCATCACCGAAGAGCTGATCGAAGCGCACGGCATCAAGCCCGACGAGTACGCGCGTATCCTGCAAATCCTCAACCGGGAGCCGACGTTCACCGAGCTTGGCATCTTCTCGGCCATGTGGAACGAGCATTGCTCCTACAAATCCTCCAAGATCCACCTCAAGACCCTGCCGACCACCGGCCCGCAGGTGATCTGCGGCCCCGGCGAGAATGCCGGCGTGGTCGATATCGGCGACGGTCAGGCGGTGGTCTTCAAGATGGAAAGCCACAACCACCCCTCCTATATCGAGCCCTATCAGGGCGCGGCCACCGGCGTGGGCGGCATCCTGCGCGACGTGTTCACCATGGGCGCGCGGCCCATCGCGGCGATGAACTCGCTCAGCTTCGGCGAAAAGGACCATCCCAAGACCCGGCGCCTGGTGCATGGCGTGGTCGAGGGTGTGGGCGGCTACGGCAACTGTTTCGGTGTGCCGACCGCCGGCGGCGAGGTGCGCTTTCACCCCGCCTATAACGGCAACTGCCTGGTCAACGCCTTTGCCGCGGGCCTCGCCGATACCGACAAGATTTTCTACTCGGCGGCCAGCGGCGTCGGCCGTCCCGTCGTCTATCTCGGCGCCAAGACCGGACGCGACGGCGTCGGCGGCGCCACCATGGCCAGCGCCGAGTTCGACGAGAGCATCGAGGAAAAGCGCCCCACCGTTCAGGTCGGCGACCCCTTCACCGAAAAGCGCCTGATGGAGGCGACGCTGGAGCTGATGCAGACCGGCGCGGTGATCTCGATCCAGGACATGGGCGCTGCCGGCCTCACCTGCTCGGCGGTCGAGATGGGCGACAAGGGCGGCCTCGGCGTGCGGCTGGATCTGGAAAAGGTGCCGCAGCGCGAAGAGAACATGACCGCCTACGAGATGATGCTGTCGGAAAGCCAGGAGCGCATGCTCATGGTGCTCGACCCGTCGAAAGAGGCCGAGGCCAAGGCGGTGTTCGACAAGTGGGATCTGGATTTTGCCATCGTCGGCGAGACCATCGAGGAAGACCGCTTCCTGATCATGCACAATGGCGTCTGCATGGCCGACATGCCGCTGTCGCGCCTGTCCTCCTCCGCCCCGGAATACGACCGCCCGTGGGAGCCCTCCGAGCCCGCGACCGAGCTGGCCGAGGTGCCGCAGATCGACCCTGTGGACGGGCTGAAGGCGCTGATCTCGTCGCCGAACTACAGCTCGCGCGAATGGGTCTATGAGCAATATGACAGCCAGGTCATGGCCGACACGATGCGCATCCCCGGCTTCGGCTCGGGCGTGATCCGCGTGCATGGCACCGACAAGAAGCTGGCCTTCACCTCCGACGTGACGCCGCGCTACGTCAAGGCAAACCCGGTCGAGGGCGGCAAGCAGGCGGTGGCCGAGGCCTATCGCAACCTGAGCGCCGTCGGCGCCCTGCCGCTGGCCACCACCGACAACCTCAATTTCGGCAATCCGGAAAAACCCGAAATCATGGGCCAGTTCGTCGAGGCCCTGCGCGGCATCGGCGAGGCCTGCTCGGCGCTCGATATGCCGATCGTCTCGGGCAATGTCTCGCTCTATAACGAGACCGACGGCGAGGGCATCCTGCCCACCCCCACCATAGGCGCCGTCGGCCTCATCGCCGCCGGCGAGGAACCGATCCTGGGCTATGCGCGCGACGGCCATGTGGCGCTGCTCGTGGGCCGGACCGGCAGCCATCTCGGCCAGTCGGCGCTGCTTGCCGAGGTGTTCAACCGCGAAGAGGGCGACGCGCCCGCGGTGGATCTGGCCGAGGAAAAGCGCAACGGCACGTTCATCCGCGACAACCGCGACTGGATCAAATGCTGCACCGATCTCAGCGATGGCGGGCTGGCGCTCGCCGCCTTCGAGATGGCCGAGGCCTCGGGCACCGGCGTGCAACTCAACAGCGCCGACACCGCCGAGCTCTTTGGCGAGGATCAGGGCCGCTATCTCATCGCGTGCAGCTTCGATCAGGCCGAGGCGCTGATGATTGCGGCGGGACAGGCCGGTGTCGAGATCCAGACCGTTGGCCATTTCTCCGGCGACACGGTGAAATTCGGCAGCTCCGAAGCGCCGCTTTCCGAGCTGTCGCAGCTTTATCGCAGCAGTTTCGGCGCGCTTTTCGGCTGAGGCGCGACGAAACCGAAGCCTAAATGCAACGGACGGGAAATCCCGACTGTATCAGTCGGCATTTCCCCCACGTAAAGCTTGAGCCGTTGTCTTCCCACGCGGATGATAAGGTCAGAGACGACTTGGACAGGCTAACGCGCATACGCGCGGGCGAAGTGCAGTTCCGAAAGATCGGAATTGCGCGAATGCCTGACGGATCTTAAGCACTAGCTATCCCTCGGGGAGAGCCACGCTCAGTCCTTTCCTCCAGAACGCGTTTCCGTTTTTTGTTCCGCGCCCACGCGCATCGTGTGTTGCCTTTGTCACCACCTGAAACGACCGCGAGAGCTATGACCAACTGGGACGATCTGCGCTTTCTCGTTGCGCTGTCCAAGACCGGAACGATGACCGCCGCCGCCAAGATTCTCGGCACCAATACCGCCACGGTATCGCGCCGCATCGACCGGCTTTCGGAAACGCTCGGCATGCCGGCTTTTATCAAGACCGGCGACGGCTGGCGTCCCTCCGAGGCGGTGTCTCCGCTGATCCAGCTGGCGCAGAATTTCGACGGCGAACTTCAGGCGACGCTGAACAGCCGGCCGGTCAATAACACTGCGGAACCGGTCACCATCAGCCTCGGCAGTGTGCCGATCATCACTGCATTGGTGCTGTTTCCCGGATTGAAAAGGCATCACCGGATGCTCGACGGCATCCGCCTGGATTTCTCCGACAGGATGTTCCGAGAGGGCCTTGGCGAGAACGATCTGGTCATTCAGTTCATTCGTCCCGCACAAGGCCGGATCATCGCGCGCAAAGTCGGCAGCTTGACCTTCCGCTTCTATCGCTACCGCGAGGGCGGATGCCTCGAGAACTGGGCCGGCCTCAGCGGTGCCCATGACGAACAAGCGCTGATGCGTTTCGGTCACGAGGCCTTTGGCCGCGCGCCGCGGCTGCGGGTCGATCATGTCATGGCGCTGCACAGGCTGATGCAGGAAACCCGCCTGCCCGGCCCGCTTCCCGACATTCTGGCGGCGCAGGATCCCGAGCTGGTTCCGTTGCAGCCGGACACCCCGACGCAGACCGAGGAATGCTGGCTGTTCTATCACGAAAGCCGCCGTAACGATCCGGGGATCCGCCGCACGCTCGAATGGGTCACCACCTGCTTCGAGGCGCTCGATCAGGCCGCTCAGACCATACCCGCCGGGCAATAGTCTATTTCTGCAAGTGCAGCCTTTCAAAATTAACTATTGGAACTTACGGCGGTTTCGCGCAGGTTAAATTCAACCAAAAGAAGAAATCCGAGCAGAAAAACCAATGTCAGACATTCTTTCCGCGCTGCAATGCGCGTTGCGCATCGTGCTGGCCGCGATCCTTGGCTACACGGTGGCCAGCGAGTTCTTTCAGACCAACGCCATGCAGATCGGCTGGTATATCTCGCCCCGCCATGTCGGCCTGACCGCTGCCGTGATCTGCGCGCTTCTCTTCACCGTCAGCATCTGGCTGCTTTTCGGCGTGCGGACCCGCGTCGTCGCGCTGATGGGTCTGGCGCTCTATCTCGGGCTCGAAGTCGTTCATCCCGGGCTCAGCAGCGCCGACAGCCAGGTTCTTTTGAGCAGTGCCATCGTGGTGCTGCTTGGTCTGCCGCTCATCATCTTTGGCGGCGGCAAGTTCAGTGTGGTGCGTGCAGGCTGGCGCGGGGCGATCTGAACCCGTCGCGAGCCTCTCTCTCTCTTTTACTCTCTCTTCTACCCGTACCAGTGAATAACACCCGAAGACTAGGCGGCCGCGTTTTTGGCCGCCTTTTTTTCGTTTAGAAAAGAGGGCCTTGCGCAGCGGTGGGCAAATTGCCCACCCTACGCCCGCACACTTAAAGACTGTAGATGGCGCCGAACTTGGCTTCGAGATAATCCAGCAGCGGCGCCTCGCTCGGGGCCTCGCCACAGGCCTTCTCGATCACCGCGCGCGGCTCGTAGAGCCCGCCATATTGCTGCACGTTGTCGCGCAGCCAGCCCGTGGCCTTATCCAGATCCCCCGCCGCAAGCTGCGCGTCGAGATCGGGCTCGGCCGCGCGCAGCGCCTTGTGCAGGCAGCCGGCATAGACATTGCCCAGCGAGTAGGTGGGGAAATAGCCGAAAAGCCCCGCCGACCAGTGCACATCCTGCAATACCCCGTCCGAAGGCTTGTCCACGGCAAAGCCGAAATCCTTGGCAAAGCGCTCGTTCCAGGCCGCTTCCAGATCGGCCACCTCGAGATCGCCGGCGATCAGCGCGCGTTCGAGATCGAAGCGCAGCAGCACATGCAGGTTGTACTGCACCTCGTCCGCCTCGGTGCGGATATAACCGTTATGGATCCGGTTCACCGCCGCATAGAACGCCTCCGGCCCGCCGATCGCGAGATCGCCGAAAAGCTCGGTCATCCGCTCGTAGAGCCAGCCGGTAAAGGCGCGCGACCGACCGAGCTGGTTTTCGTAGATCCGGCTCTGGCTCTCATGCACGCCCATGGAGACACCCTGCCCCAGCGGCGTGAAGCGATAGCCGCCGCGGATCGTCTGCTCATAGCAGGCATGGCCGACCTCATGGATCGTCGAATAGAGACAATTGAACGGATCGAGCGCATTGGTCCGCGTGGTGATGCGCACATCGTCGCCGCTACCGGCGGTGAACGGATGCACCGATTTGTCGAGCCGCCCGCGCGCCATCTCGTAGCCGAAGGTCTTGGCCACCATGCGCGACAGCTTCATCTGCGCCTGCTCGTCGAAAGTGCCCTCCAGCGGCGCCGGCTGCGGCTGCTCAAGCACCGCCTGCCGCAGCGCCACGAGGCGCGGGCGCAGCGCTCCGAACATTTCCGCAAGCTGCGCGGCGGAGGCGCCCGGCTCGTAATCGTCGAGCAGCGCGTCATAGACATCGCCCCCCGCCGCCAGCGCCGCGCCCTCCTCGCGCTTGAGCTGCACCACCTCGGCCAGCACCGGCGCGAAGGCGGCGAAATCGTCATCCGCCCGCGCCTCGGCCCAGACGCGATGCGCGCGGCTGGTGAGCCGCGCCAGATCCGAGGCGAGTTTCGCCGGCACCCGGTTCGCCCGCTCATAGCTGCGGCGGATATGGCGCAGCTGCGCGGCGCCCTCCTCGTCGAGCGCCTCGCCCGCGGCTGCCTCCAGCCAGTCGCCGATGCGCGGATCGGTGCGCCGCGCGTGCAGCACCGATTCCATCGCCGCCAGCTCTTCGGAGCGCTGATCGGCAGCGCCGCGCGGCATCATGGTTTCCTGATCCCAGCCGAGACGGCCCGCCACCTGCGCCAGCGCGCCGGTTTCCCGCTCATGGCTCATCAACTCGTCATAGGCGCTCATGTCGCGCTCCCCCGGATGGATTGGGTCTTGGGATATTGCGCGCCGAACCGCGCGCGGATGATCAGCACCCAGAGCACGACGGCGCCGATCTGGTGGGTGATGGCGATATGCATCTGCGCCACATAGAGCACGGTGACCACGCCCAGCACGACCTGAAGCGCCAGCATCGCCATCACCGCGTTAAAGCGGAACCGCGTGTCGGCATTGGCCGATTTGCGCGCCCTGAGCCAGGTCACGAGACCGAAGACAAAGAGCAGATAGCCCGCCATCCGGTGCATGAACTGCACAAGCCCCGGATCTTCGAAGAAGTTGCGCCAGAGCGGCACCAGATCGAAGGGCTGCGGCGGAAAGAAACCGCCCGCCATCAGCGGCCAGTCGGTATAGCTGCGCCCGGCGTCGATGCCCGCGACCAGCGCGCCGAGGAGTATTTGCAGGAAGGCGAAATGCATCAACCCGGTGCCCATGGAAAACAGCTTGGCCTCGCGCCCGCGTCGCGCCTGCATCAGCGCGCGCTCGTCACGCCCCAGCGCGAACACGTACCAGGCGATGAAGCCGAGGATGACAAAGGCCAGCCCGAGATGCGTCGCCAGCCGATAGGAGGCCACGTCAAGCATCTCGCCCTCCAGCCCCGAGGACACCATCCACCAGCCGATGGCGCCCTGCACCCCGCCCAGAACGCCGATGCCGAGCAGTCGCCCGGTCCAGCCGGTGGGGATCTTGCGCGCCACCAGAAAGCCCACGAAACCCAGCGCCCAGACCAGTCCGATCACCCGGCCAAGCTGCCGGTGACCCCATTCCCACCAATAGATGCCCTTGAATTCGGCAAGGGTCATCTGGTTGTTCTGCAACTGGAATTCCGGGATCTGCTGATAGAGCGCAAACTCCGCCTCCCAGTCGGCCTGGCTCATCGGCGGCAGCGCGCCGGTAAGCGGCTTCCACTCGGTGATGCTCAGCCCGCTATCGGTGAGCCGCGTCAGCCCTCCCACCACGATCATCGCCATGACCAGCGCAAAAAGCAGCATCAGCCAGAGCCGGATGGCGCCGCGCGCGCCGCCCCGGCCCTTGTCGATCATGCCGCCCGCCGGCTGCGCCCTGGGCGCCTCGGCACCGACCTCTTCGAAGAGCTTGCGCTTTTCGGCCATGATGTTCCTCTCCCTGATCCGGTCGGACGATAGGCCCGCCCCCGAGGTGCTTCAACCCCGCCCGACCCCGCCGCCCGGGCTGCATCGCCGCAGGCTGCAAAACACCCGCCCCGGACCAGATCCGGGGCCTCACTCTCACCGCCCGAAGACAACGCCGGCCAAACCCTCAGCCGCGTTCCTTCCAGCGCACCATCTGCCGCATGATCCCGTGCAGCGTGCGCACATCCTCGCTGGTCAGCGGCATGCGGCTCCAGAGGTTGCGCAGCGTCAGCTTCATCGCCGGCGCCTTGTGCTCGGGGAAAAAGAACCCCGCGTCGTCGAGCCGCTGCTCGTAATGCTCCGCAAGCTTCTCGACCTCGATGCCGCTGGCCCAGGCCGCGCCCGCCATCTCGTCGCGCCGCGCCTCGATCTCGGCGCTCGCCCGGCGCCACTCATAGGCGCAGAGCAGCACGCATTGCGCGAGGTTCAGCGAGGGGAATTCGGGGTTCACCGGCACCGAGATGATCGCATTGGCCTGCGCCACATCGGCGTTCTCCAGCCCCGCACGCTCCGGCCCGAAGAGCACGGCAACCCGGCCACCCTCAGCCAGCCGCGCCGCCGCCGCGCGCATCGCCTCTTCCGGCGAATAGACCGTCTTGGTCATACCGCGCTGCCGGGCCGTGGTGGCAAAGACCAGATCGCAGTCGCCCACCGCGCCCGCCACGTCCTCGCTCAGCACCGCCGCGTCCAGCAGCCGCCCCGCGCCCGAGGCCATCGCCACCGAGGCCGGGTTCGGCCAGCCGTCGCGCGGGCTCACCAGCCGCATGCGGTCGAGGCCGAAATTCCACATCGCCCGCGCCGCAGCACCGATATTCTCGCCCATCTGGGGCCGGACCAGCACAAAGGCCGGTTGTGTCTGTTCGCCGGGCATCGCCCCTCCAAATCCTCTCGCCGCCTGAGTAAAGGCCCCGCAAATCAAGGGCAAGCCCGCTTCCATTGGCAAAAAATATCCCCGCCGGAGGCGTCCGCCCGATAAGCTGGGCGCGAACCGACGAGAGGAGCGCCCATGGCCTATGACGAGGGACTGGCGGAAACCCTGCGCGACGCGCTCGGCGCGCTGCCCGGGCTCGGCGAGAAACGCATGTTCGGCGCGCTGTGCTTCCTGCGCGATGGCAATATGATCTGCGGCATCCGGGGCGCCGGCGGGCTCTTCCGCACCGGCAAGGAGGCGCTGGAGGAGGCCGAGGCGCTGCCCGGCGTGGCGCCGGCGATCATGGGCGGGCGTCGCATGGGCGGCTTTGTCGAAGCCGATGAATATGCCATGGCCGATGACGAGATCCGCGCGCGCCTGCTCGACATGGCGCTGGCCTTCACCGCGATGCTGCCGCCCAAGTAACCCCTTGGCACCGCGCCGTTTAACGCGATATAGGGGCCGGATCACACCCGAGGAGCCCTGACATGGCCGAAACCGACCTGCCCCAGCTCTATCTCATCACCCCGCCGGAGTTCGATCTCAGCGCCTTTCCCGCGCGGCTCTCTGCCGTGCTCGATGTGGCCGAGATCGCCTGCATCCGGCTGGCGCTAGCCACCCGCGACGAGGACAAGCTGCTGCGCGCCGCCGATGCCGTGCGCGAGGTCGCCCATGCCCATGACGTGGCGCTGGTGATCGACACCCATGTGGTGCTGGCGCAGCGGCTGGGGCTCGACGGGGTGCATCTCACCGACGGTTCGCGCTCGGTGCGCCACGCCCGCAAGGAGCTCGGCACCGATGCCATCGTCGGCGCCTTCTGCGGCAGCTCGAAACATGACGGCATGACCGCCGGCGAAAACGGCGCCGATTACGTCTCTTTCGGCCCGGTGGGCGGCGCCTCGCTCGGCGACGGCACGCTGGCGGAACGCGAACTCTTCGAGTGGTGGTCGCAGATGATCGAGTTGCCGGTGGTGGCCGAGGGCGGAGTGACCCCGGAGCTGGTGACCGCGCTGACGCCGGTCACCGATTTCTTCGGCATCGGCGAGGAGATCTGGGACGAGGAAGACGCGGCGGCGGCGCTGAAGACGCTCATCGCCGCCATGCGCTGAGGCTCAGGCCCCGCCGGAGGGATGCGCCGCGCGCACCTGCGCTTCGAGATGCGCCGCCAGCGTCTTGCGGTTGGGATGCGCATCCACCCGCACCGGCGGATGATAGATCAGCTCCACCCGTCCGCGATGCCTTGCGCCCAGCAGCCTGAGCAGATGCGGGCCAAATTCCATATCGCCCCACCAGCCGTAAAATCGCGGATCCTCGCCCTCTGGCGCATGATAAATCACCGTGACAGCCTGCACTTGCAGCTCATGCTTCAGGTGATCGCTGAAAAACGCCGCAAACAGCGTTGATTTGAAAGGCAGAACCCGTTGGCCGTCGGTCGATGTGCCCTCGGGAAAGAACAGCAGCCGGTGACCGTGCAGCAGCCGCTCCTCGAAGGCGCGTTTCTGCTCTGCGGCCTGACGCGGATCGCGGGTGATGAACACCGTGCCGGTGGCGCGCGCCAGCCAGCCGATCAGCGGCCAGTTCGCCACCTCGGCCTTGGAAACGAAATAGACATTGCGCCGCGCGTTCAGCGCAAAGATGTCGAGCCAGGAGGAATGATTGGCCACCAGCGCGCCGGGGCCAATCATGCGCGGGCCGGACACGCTGACGGGAATACCCAGAATGACAAAGGCGGCGCGGCAGACGCCCTGGGAAATCCACGGCGTGACCGGGCGGCTCTGACCGCAGAGCGGGCGCTCAATCAGCCGAAGCAGCAGCTTCAGCGCCAGCCCGAGCAGCACCAGCCCGCCCAGCAGCAGACCGCGCCAGGCCACCCGCAACCAGTCGGCGCCGCGCAGCCGGATTTCGGGCGGGGCGTCGCCGCGCCATGTCGGGCCGCTCACCCGCGCCCCCGCGTATAGATCCCTGCCGCCTTGGCGTTGAGCTGCGCCGTGTCCATGATCAGGCACACATCGGTGGTGTTGAAATCGTGATCCACATAAGCGCCCTCGCCCACGACGCCGCCGAGCCGCAGATAGCCCTTGATCAGCGCCGGCACCTCGCGCATGGCCTGCCGCCGGTCGATCTCTGCCTCGGGGATCAGATCCATGCTCTGGAACCGGCGCGAGCGCACCCGCAGCGGCTCGGGCGCGAGATGGCGGTGATGCAGCAGCGACAGCGGCTGCGTCAGCGGCGTCACATCGGTGCCGTGAAAGGAGGCGGTGCCGAAGAGGATCTCGATGCCGTGCTCGGCGACATAGTCCGCCAGCGCCTGCCACAGATGCATCATGGCCGTGCCGCCGCGATAATCGGGATGCAGGCAGGAGCGCCCCAGCTCCAGCAGCCGACGCCCCGAGCGGCGCAATGGCGTGAGATCGTATTCGTCCTCCGAATAGAACTGCCCCGCCGCCGCCGCCTGATCGTCGCGCAGCAGCCGGTAGACCCCGACCACCGCGCCGTCGCGCCGGGCATCTGTCAGAATCAGGTGATCGAAAAAGGGGTCGAACCGGTCGCGCTCCAGTCGCCGGTCGTGATCGACCAGCGCGCCGCCGCCGCCCAGCTCCTCGACGAAGACCTCGTAGCGCAGCCGCTGGGCCGCGGCGATATCCGCCGCGTCGCGCGCCAGCCGCACCGTGAAATCGCTCTCGTCCAGCGCCATCCCTGCCTCTCGCTCCACGTTCCCGCGTTCTTAATGCGGCGCGGGCGTGAGGGAAACCGCTTTCGGCACCATCGCCCGTGAGGCGTGGTTAACCATTCCGAAAGATCTCGACCCCTAGGTTATTCGTCAAAGACCGGGAGGAGGCCAACACGTTTTCCGTCTATGACGACCTTTCCCTGCTCGCGGAAGTTGACTGTGATACGTCCGCCGATGTTGGATTGTACCTGCCCGGTGCCCCAGTCGGGCTGGTCGGGATGCGTCACCAGCATGCCGGGTTCGAGTAATGCGTTTAGGTCTTCCATGTCCTGACCATCCTGAAGGGAGCCGCCGATGTCCAACGATACTGCCAGATTGGCGACGCTGGTAGGGTCGCGCCTGTGTCACGATCTGGTGAGCCCGGTGGGCGCCATCTCGAACGGGCTGGAGCTGATCGCGCTGGCCGGCGCACCCGGGCCGGAAGAGATGTCGCTGATCGAAGAGAGCTGCGCATCGGCGGCGGCCCGCATCAATTTCTTCCGTGTCGCCTTCGGCAGCGCCTCGGACGAGCAGGAGATCGGGGCCCGCGAGGCGGCCAAGCTGTTGACGGCGTATTGCCGCGGCGGTCGGCTGCGGGTCGAGTGGCTGCCGACGCAGGCGACGCAGCGCAGCCAGGTGCAGCTCGCCTGCCTCGCCATGCTGTGCTGCGAGACGGCGCTGCCGCTGGGCGGTCAGGTGCAGATCTCGCGTGACGATGGGCTGTGGCAGATCACCGGCACCGGCCCGCGCCTTTCGGTCGAGCCGGCCCTTTGGGAGCAGCTCGCCAGCCAGAGGCTGAGCATGGAGCTGACGCCGGCTTCGGTTCAGTTCGCCTGCCTGGCGATGCTTGCCCCCGAACGCGGGCGCAAGCTGGCGGTGCATGCAGGCGAGGCCGCCGTCACCATCGAGATCGCCTGAGCGCTAGCCGCGCACGGCACCGTCCGCGCGCACCACGTATTTGAACGAGGTGAGCTGCTCCGCCCCCACCGGGCCGCGCGCGTGCATCTTGCCGGTGGCGATACCGATCTCGGCGCCCATGCCGAACTCGCCGCCATCGGCGAACTGGGTGGAGGCGTTGACCATCACAATGGCGCTGTCCACCCGCTCGACAAAGCGCGAGATGGCGGCCTCGTCCTCGGCAAGAATGCAGTCGGTGTGGCTGGACCCGTAGCGCCGGATATGGGCAATCGCCGCGTCCTCGTCCTCGACCACCTTGGCGGCGATGATCTTGTCGAGATATTCGCAGCCCCAGTCCGCCTCGGTCGCCTGCGCCGTGCCGGCGATGGCCTGAAGCGCCTCGTCGGCGCGCACCTCGACCCCGGCCTCGACCAGCGCGCGGATCACGCCCTGACCGATCGTGTCGACCGCATCGCGGTGGATCAGCAGGCATTCGGCGGCGCCGCAGATGCCGGTGCGGCGGGTCTTGGCGTTCATCACCACGCTCAGCGCCTTCACAGGGTCCGCCGACGGGTCGATATAGATATGCACGATCCCCTCGAGATGGGCGAAGACCGGCACCCGCGCCTCGCGCTGCACCAGCCCGACGAGCCCCTTGCCGCCGCGCGGCACGATGACGTCGACATAATCGGTCATTGTCAGCAGCTCGCTGACGGCGGCACGGTCACGGGTCGGCACGAGCTGGATCGCGTCCTCGGGCAGGCCCGCCTTGCGCAGCCCCTCGACCAGACAATCATGGATCGCGCGGGAGGAATGGAAGCTCTCCGAGCCGCCGCGCAGAATCACCGCATTGCCGGATTTCAGGCAGAGCGCGCCGGCATCGGCGGTGACGTTGGGACGCGATTCATAGATCACCCCCACCACGCCCAGCGGCGTGCGCACGCGCTGGATATGCAGCCCCGAAGGCTGGTCCCATTCGGCGATGACCTTGCCCACCGGATCCTTCTGCGCGGCAATGGCACGGAGCCCGTCGACGATGCCCTTGATCCGCTCCTCGGTGAGCAGAAGCCGGTCCATCATCGCATCGCTCAGCCCCTTGTCGCGGCCGAAGGCGAGATCCTGCTTGTTGGCTTCGACGATCTCCGCCCGGCGCGCCCAGACCGCCTCGGCGGCGGCCTCCAGCGCCTCGGTCTTGCGGGCTGGCGGGGTGAAGGCGAGCTCGGCTGCGGCCGCCTTGGCGCGGCGGCCGATTTCGGTCATGATCGCGGGAATATCGCTCATGTCTTTCATCGCTTTCACCCTTGTGGTGCGTTGTCAGGAGCCCCCTTATAGCGCCGCCCCGCGACGGAGGACAGCGGGTTCTGAGGAGGCGCCTGAAGCCGCAGCCTCAACGCTGTGCGCGGTGGGCAGATTGCCCACCCTACGAGGCCACTTCCACACGCCACCATCGTAAAGCAACGACAGCCGCGCCATCGCCGGCCCGTGGGATGGCGAACTGACTGACGAATCTCTCGATTTATCCCGGCCACATCCGAAAGACCTAGACACACAGTGCCGATGTCACCAAATCGCCAGCCCGCCGAGACGGGCCGGCGATGGCGCGGCGGCTTCGCCTTGTTCCGCGCGGCCAGCGTTCGAGCGTCCACGACAGACGAAAGACCGGCAGCCGCGCGCGCCTCCCCCTTACAGCGCCATGTCGTCCCGGTGGATCAGCACCGCACGACCGGGATAGCCAAGCACTGCCTCGATCTCCGAGGAATGATGCCCGAGGATCTGCCGCGCTTCCTCGGCGGTGTAGCGCGTCAGGCCCTGCCCCAGTGTCGCGCCGCGCGGATCTCGGATCACCACCGGATCGCCGCGCCCGAAAGCACCCAACGCCCCTGTGACCCCCACCGGCAGCAGCGAACGGCCCTGATCCAGCGCCCGCGCCGCGCCAGCATCCACGGTCACCTCGCCGCAAGGCTTCATCGCCGCGATCCAGCGCTTGCGCGCCGCGTGCGGATCGAGCCGGGAGGTGAACCATGTGGCATTCGCGCCCGCCTCAAGCGCCGAGAGCGGATGCAGCACCGAGCCTTCGGTGATCGCCATGGCACAGCCCGCCGCGGTCGCGGTCTTGGCCGCCAGAAGCTTGGTCTTCATCCCGCCCTTGGAGAGCCCAGAGCCCGCATCGCCGGCCATCGCCTCGATCTCGGGGGTGATCTCCTCGATCACGTCGTAGCGGCGCGCGCTCGGATCCTGCGACGGGTTGGCGGAATAGAACCCATCCACATCCGAGAGCAGAATCAGCTGATCCGCCCCCACTGTCACCGCCACCTGCGCCGCCAGACGATCGTTGTCGCCATAGCGGATCTCATCGGTGGCGATGGTGTCGTTTTCGTTCACGATGGGCACCACGCCGAAGCCCAGCAGCGTCTCCATCGTGGCGCGCTGGTTGAGATAGCGGCGGCGGTCGGCGCTGTCCTCCAGCGTCACCAGCACCTGCGCCGTGGTCACGCCATGCGGCGCCAGCGCGTCCTCCCATTCGCGCGCCAGCCGGATCTGGCCGACGGCGGCAGCGGCCTGGCTCTGCTCCAGAGGCAGCGTCACGGCGGGCAGGTTGAGCAGCCCGCGCCCCAGCGCGATGGAGCCCGAAGAGACCAGAATCACATCCGTACCGCGCGCCCGCACCCTGGCGATATCGGCGGCCATGGCGCGCAGCCACTCGCCCCGGAACGCGCCACTATGCTTGTCCACCAGCAGCGCCGAACCGATCTTGACGACAAGGCGCGTGGCCGCGCTCAGGGTTGCCATTGGGTGTCGTCCTCGGGCGCCTCGCGCAGGCGCTTGTCGTCGATAAAGGCCCGCAGCGCGCGCAGCACCTCGGTGGTGCCCTCACCCGAGGCCCCCGACATCAGCAGCACCTTGCCGCCCGAACGCGCCTCCAGCTCTTCGCGCAGAAAGGCGCGCTCCTCATCGTCCATCGTGTCGATCTTGTTCAGCACGGTGATGCGCGGCTTGTCGGCGAGCCCGGCGCCGTATTCCTCGATCTCGGTGATGATCGTGTCGTAATCCTCCAGCAGCGTGCCCGAGCTGCCATCGACCAGATGCAGCAGCACCGCGCAGCGCTCCACATGGCCGAGGAAGAGATCGCCGAGCCCCCGGCCCTCATGCGCGCCTTCGATGAGCCCAGGAATATCGGCCACGACGAATTCGCGCCCGTCCACGCCCACGACACCGAGATTCGGATGCAGCGTGGTGAAGGGGTAATCGGCGATCTTCGGCCGTGCATTGGAGGTGGCGGCGAGGAAGGTCGATTTGCCGGCATTGGGCAGGCCCAGCAGCCCGACATCGGCGATCAGTTTCAGCCGCAGCCAGACCGTGCGCTCGACCCCCGGCTGCCCCGGATTGGCGCGGCGCGGCGCCTGGTTGGTGGCGGTCTTGAAATGCAGGTTGCCCCAGCCGCCATTGCCGCCGCGCGCCAGCAGCACGCGCTCGCCCAGCTCGGTCATGTCGGCGATCACCGTCTCCTCGTCCTCGTCGAGGATCTCGGTGCCAACGGGCACGCGCAGCACGATATCGTTGCCATCCTTGCCGGTGCGCTGCCGACCCATGCCGGGACGGCCATTCTCGGCAAAGAAATGCTGCTGATAGCGGAAGTCGATCAGCGTGTTCAGCCCGTCGACCGTCTCGGCCCAGACATCGCCGCCATCGCCGCCGTCGCCGCCATCCGGCCCGCCGAATTCGATATATTTCTCGCGCCGGAACGAGATGCAGCCATTCCCGCCGCTGCCGGAGCGGAGATAGACTTTGGCGAGGTCGAGGAATTTCATGACGGATCGGTCCTGGGCGCGAGGGCAATGCGGCGCGGTTTACAGCGAGTCCCGGCGCTTCTCAAGCGGCCCGGTTCGACAGGCGTATGTGCCAAAGAGCAGAAGATCCGGGCCAGTCAAAGGCGGGCCTGTCGCCTCTTCTCTTTCAAACCAGACAAACGGGGCGATATCTGCGCCCTTGCACCGTCCGGGAAGAAGGAGAAGTGGCGCGGTTGACGGGGCTCGAACCCGCGACCCCCGGCGTGACAGGCCGGTACTCTAACCATCTGAGCTACAACCGCGCATCAGGCGGGGTGCGTGGATCGGGGCAGTGGTGGCGCGGTTGACGGGGCTCGAACCCGCGACCCCCGGCGTGACAGGCCGGTACTCTAACCATCTGAGCTACAACCGCTCACTGCCTCCGAGGAGCGCGTCCCCGAATGTGGAGGCCCTTCTAGGCGGGCACCAATGCCCCGTCAAGCGCTTTTGATCGCCGGCCACCGGCAATTTCCGCGAAATCGCCGCAAAACCCTATCCGGAACGGCGCACGGGCACGCCGGCGAGGCGAAAAACGAGAAATCATATCACCATATCAAAAGGATAGCCCAACACACAGATCTTGAACGGCGAGACACGACCGATGGAAATCCCTTCGCCGATCTTCCGTGAACGCTGCGAAGACTCTGCCCCGTCGCGCAGCGCATAATGCGTGGCAGGGTTTGTCGCGCACGATCCGCGCCCCGGGGCATGGCGATCCGCGCATGGCACGCGCCTGTCACGCGGGGGCCGTCGCCCCCCCCGCCCCTACTGTCTCGCGATTCGCACAGGCCAATGGCCGTTCACCATGCATGGCGCGGCGATTCCGCGACACCTTCCCGGCGGTGCGTTTTCAAAGTCAGCCGCCGATCCGCCGGGGTTGAATTGCATCGCTTTCATGGGTTTCGACGGCATCCGCCAGGCGGTCGAGCTCCGCCGCGAGCAGAATGATCTGGGTCACACGAACCGAAGCTTCCGACCGGGCCACCTCATAACCAGCATATTCGACAAGCGCCGCTGCCGTTCTCAACAATCGTGGTATTGCCGTCTGTCCCGATATACCCTGCGCCTCCGATACCAGCGCCGCCAGCACGTCAGGCTCTCCCTCAGGTAAAATATCCACTCCAACCTCTATTCAAATACGTCCCTCACACAATCCCCATCCCGGACAGGACCGGACTCCCGCCAGCGCCCGGCGAAAAATCACCAGCCACAACCGCAGCCGCGACATCGGACCCGATCCCCATGGGGCCGACACCGCGGGCGCCCGAACGACGCCCCCCAGTCCACGCGCGGTAAAGAGCCGCGCACCACGCCCGCTTCAGGATCGCCACCGCCCCGCTTCACCCGAAAATCCGGGTGAGCCCGGTTTGGGGCCGGCAGAGAGATCCACACCTCAGGCTCGGTAGAGTTGATCCTAGCACAACACGGCAAAATTGAAAAAAGCATAGCGATGCGGCACCGACCGGCGAACATGCGGCGATGTTCGCGCAAACCTGCCACCCGCTTTCAAAAACCGCGAAAGATCTGCGGGATCGCCTTGAATTCCCAAATAATAACAGGCATCTGTTGCGCTTAAGCGTCAGAGCGAAATTTCGTCCCAGTGCCCAGATTCCTCCACCTCGATTTGCACCTGAGAAGCGCGACCTTTGAGCCGCTGGAGCTGAGCGCGCAGCAGTTTCTGGACCTGTTCCAGAACCGGCTGACCTGGCGCTACATGTCGCTGGTCTTTGTGATTCTCATTGCCGCCGATCCCAGTGGGCTGGCAGGCCAATTGCCGGCGGCGGTGTTTCTGCTGGCCTGGCTGGTGGCGTTTCTGTTGTATCTGGCGCTGCAATCGGTGCTGATCGTCGCTATCGCTGCACTGCGCCAGATCCTGCCAAGACCCGCGATTTACTGGCCGATCATCAGCCTTTTCAGCTTCGCACCCACCCTGCTGCTGATCGAGGCGGGAGTTTCGCTGATCAGCGGCGAAGCGCTGAAACCGATGCTGTTCGAGCGGATGCTGTTCATCGCGATCACGGTGATCGTGTTCGAGACGATGTATATGCGCTTCGTGCTGCCGCGCGTCCTCGCCCCCGCCCCCGTGCCTGTCCCAGGCCCCAAGCCGGCGCCGACATACCCGGCTCCCGCCGACACGGAAGACGGCGGCGGGCGGCTGCTGGTGATCGGCGGTCAGCCCGTGGCGCTTCAGGCGGTGGAGCTCATCGAAGCACATGAGCACCATGTACACGTGCGCATGCGCGACGACATGCTCACCCAGCGTGCACGGCTCTCCGATATCGTCGCCCAGACCGGACCGGAGGACGGGGTCCAGCCGCACCGCTCCTGGTGGGTGGCGCGCGGGGCAGTCGCCGGGCTCGACCGCGAGAGCGGCAAGCCGGTGTTGCGGCTCGCCGACGGCAAGGCGGTTCCGGTGGCGCGGGGGCGGCTCGCCGACGTGCGGAACTGGATCGCAACCTATCTCGTCTGAACTCAGACGCGGCGGCGGGCGCGAGATGGCCTTTACGCTCCGGGCATCATTTCCTATATATTCGCTCAGGAAACGACACAGAGGTCCAGGTCATGGATGATGCACCGCTCGAAGGCGCGCCGCTGATTGCGCCCTCCAGCACCGAGCACCCGCTCTACGACACGGTCGTGGAGGCCTGCCGGTCTGTCTACGATCCGGAAATCCCGGTCAACATCTACGATTTGGGTCTCATCTACACGGTCGAGATCGACACCGAGAACGCCGTGAAGGTGATCATGACCCTGACCGCGCCCGGTTGTCCCGTGGCCGGCGAGATGCCCGGCTGGGTGCAGGACGCCGTCGGCGCGGTGCCGGGCATCAAGGACGTGGATGTCGAGATGGTGTTCGATCCACCCTGGGGCATGGACATGATGTCGGACGAGGCGCGGCTCGAGCTGGGTTTCATGTGATCGCATGAGCGAGCGCGACAAGATGATCGCGGGTTTGCTCTACGACCCCGGCGATCCCGCGCTCGCAGCAGACCGGCGCCGGGCCCAGGAGCTGATGCGCGCCTATAACGCGACAATTGTCGGCGATGGCGAACGGGACGCACTGCTCGATGCGCTGTTGGGCGGGCGTGGCGAGCGTTGCGCTTTGCGGGCGCCGCTCTATGTCGATTATGGCTGGAACGTATTTCTCGGCGACGGCGTCTTCCTGAACTACGGCTGCGTGCTGCTCGATGTCTGCCCGATCCATATCGGCAGCGGCACCCAGATCGGCCCTTATGTGCAGATCCTCACCGCCGATCATCCGCGCGGCGCGGAAGAGCGCGCCAGCGGGCTGGAGCTCGGCCGGCCCGTGCGGATCGGCCGCGATGTCTGGATCGGCGGCGGCGCGCTGATCCTGCCGGGCCTCACCATCGGCGACGGTGCGGTGATCGGCGCGGGGGCAGTTGTGACCCGAGACGTGCAAAAAGGCGCGACCGTCGCCGGCAACCCTGCCCGCCCGCTTGTTTCGGACCGGGCCAGCGCTTAGATTCATTCCGTAAGGAGGCATGCTCATGTTTGGCATTCCGGGAAAACAGGCGGTCACCATGACCCCCGCCGCCATCGCACAGGTCCGCAAGCTCATGGAGCGTGACGGCCGTGCAGGCCTGCGAATCGGCCTCAAGAAGGGCGGTTGCGCCGGCATGGAATACACCATGGATTTCGTCGACGAAGCCGATGGCAACGACGAGGTCGTCGAGCAGGACGGCGCCCGGGTGATGATCGCCCCCATGGCGCAGATGTTTCTCTTCGGCACCGAGATCGACTACCAGACCTCGCTTCTGGAATCCGGCTTCCAGTTCAACAATCCGAACGTGACCGATGCCTGCGGCTGCGGCGAATCGATCAAATTCAAGGATATCGACGAGCTTCAGGCCGAGCGCGACGCAAACTGAGGCTCGCGCCGGCTCTGCGGCATGTCTCTCCGCCCTGCGCCCTTGACGCCGCCGCCCCGGCCCTGATGATGGGCGCGCAACGAAAACGGGAGAGATCATGCGCAGGAAACTTGCCGCCGGCAATTGGAAGATGAACGGGCTGAAAGCGGCGCTTTCGGAGCTCGACGGGATGGAAGCGGCAGCGGACGGCGCGTCCGAAGTGCTGATCTGCCCGCCCGCGACGCTGGTCGCGGCGGCGGCCCAGACGGCAAAGGGCATCGCCATCGGCGGGCAGGATTGCCACGCCAACGCCTCGGGCGCCCATACCGGCGACATCTCGGCGCCGATGCTGGCAGATGCCGGCGCCACCTACGTGATCCTGGGCCATTCCGAGCGCCGCACCGATCACGACGAGCATGACGAACATGTGCGTGAGAAATGCAAATCCGCCTGGGAGGCCGGGCTGAACGTTGTGCTCTGCGTCGGCGAGAGTCTGGCCGAGCGCGAGGCGCAGAACACCCTCGACATCATCGGCGGGCAGCTCGCAGGCTCGGTGCCCGACGGCGCCACCGGGCACAATCTGGTCATCGCCTACGAGCCGATCTGGGCCATCGGCACCGGCAAGGTGCCCACTACCGACCAGATCGGCGAGGTGCATGATTTCATGCGCGCCCGTCTCGAAAAGCGCTTTGGCGAGGGCGTGGGCCGCTCCGTCCGGCTGCTCTATGGCGGTTCGGTGAAGCCCGGCAACGCGACCGAGATCTTTGCCGTCTCCAATGTCGACGGCGCGCTTGTCGGCGGTGCTTCGCTGAAGGCGGCGGATTTCGTGCCGATCATCGAGGCGCTGAACGCCAGCGCGGGCTGAGGCTGCGAAATTGTTCTGAAAGTCGAAACGATACCCGCGGCATCGCGGGTATCGTTTTTATATGCCTCATTTTTGCCAGAATCTCTTGTGCCCCGGGCGCAACGCTATAGCGTTGCAATTGTTGGTTGTTTTCTGGGGGTACGACAATGGAATGGATGCTTGTTTTGATGGCGTCGCTGGTGGGCGCGGCGGCATTCGGGTTTGGCGACTCGAACGATGACGATGACGACGGCGACGAGGTGACGCACGAAGACGACCTGGTCGACGACATGCCGGACCAGGGCGGCGAGACGCCCGAGGAGCCGGTGGACATGCCCGACGATCCCGAAGACCCCGAAGAAACGCCGGAGGATCCTGCCACCACCTATGGCAACAGTTTCCAGCTTACCCAGCTCGACGACGGGACCAGCGTCCTCGCCGGAACCGACGGCAACGATACCATCACGGATTACCGGGATCTCGCGGCGGACGAACTGGCCGGAAATGCAGAAAGCCTGCTCGGCGGAGACGGCGACGACGAGATCGACATTCACGACAACGGATCTCTGCTGCGGCCGTCCGATCTCCGGGAGTTCACCGCGGACGGACAGGACGGCGACGACACGCTGCGCGCAATCAGCTACGAGAGCGGTATCATCCTGCGCGGCGGCGAAGGTGACGACAGGCTCATCGGCGAAGCGGTCACGCTCTATGGCGACGACGGCGACGATTATCTCGAAAGCACCCCGTTCAGCGGCGAAGAGTTCGGTATCCAGACGGTCGATGGCGGCGCCGGAGACGACGTGATCAACGCGCTCGAAGGCTTCGCCGACATCGACGGCGGGACCGGCGACGATTATGTCGCGGTCAGGCATTACTCCATGGTGTCGGCCGGCGATGGCGACGATTATGTCAGGGTTCTCGACCAGGACACCACCATTGATGGCGGCGATGGCAACGATACCATCTGGGCCGATCTGGATCTCGGACCGAGCGAGACACCCAACGCCGCCATCGGTGGCAACAGCTATGCGACGGAAACCGACTACGAGATAGACCTGACTGGCGGCGATGGCGCGGACATGTTCGATATGTCGATCTCGCTCAACCATGTTGACAGCGAAAACGACGCGCCCATGCTGGTGGCCCGGATCACCGATTTCGATCCGGCAGAGGACATGCTGATCCTCACTCTCGACGTAAACAGCGTGACGACAGGCGATTTTGCCCAGGATTACGACCGCCTGCTCTCTTGGGGCGAGCTAGGCGATATCGGCGCCCCGACGATGAATGAGTCCCTTGAGGTCAGCTCGATCGAGGTCGGCCCGGACGACGCCTATACAGATATCGTCCTCAATGGCACCGGATCGACGCTTGAGGGCAGCTACACACGCGAATTCATCGTCCGTGTCGACGGCGTCGCGCTCGGAGAAGGGGATTTCGTCGTCGCCACGCCATGACGATGGTCCGCGTCCCGGGCACACGCCACATTCCGCACCGGCCGCTGCGACCGATGCGGAAACATCGCGTTCGGACCATCGGCCGAGCCAACGATCCACCACATCCCGCAGCTTCATCTTTCCCCAAGGGTCTATTCCAGCTCAGCGCCTGAGCGGTTTTATTCTGCACGATCTGAGCAGGAGTTTATAGAGGTTCTGATCGCGTGTGTTGAAGCGGAATTCAGTCTCCTTGAGAAAGACGGGAAAGCTGGTTTTTCGTAGCCCGTTGAATTTCTGATGTCGGCGCTTGACGTAGCTCCAGAAGCTTTCGATGCCGTTGATATGGACACCGTTTCTGGCGAACTGAGCCTTGCCGTGATTGATCCGGTGATGGCGCTTGAAGCCGGCCTCGACCAGACCGTCATAGGAG
>NZ_JAEKIS010000014.1 GCF_017311415.1 Salipiger abyssi
TCCCGTCTTTCTCAAGGAGACTGAATTCCGCTTCAACACACGCGATCAGAACCTCTATAAACTCCTGCTCAGATCGTGCAGAATAAAACCGCTCAGGCGCTGAGCTGGAATAGACCCTTCTGAATTTACGGTCTCACGCCTGACGGCTGAGCAGCTCCACCCCCAGCACCGTCAGCACCTTTTCCTCGATATGCTTCGCGTCGAGCCCGGCGCTTTCATACATATCGTCGGGGCTGGCGTGGTCGATAAACGTATCCGGCAGCACCATGGAGCGGAACTTCAGCCCGTGGTCGAACACCCCCTCATCGGCGAGCAATTGCGCCACATGGCTGCCGAAGCCGCCCACGGCGCCTTCCTCGATGGTGATCAGCGCCTCATGCTCCGCCGCCAGCCGCAGGATCAGCTCGCGGTCGAGCGGCTTGGCAAAGCGGGCATCCGCGACGCTGGGTGAAATCCCCCGCGCTTCGAGCTTTTCGCAGGCCTTCATCACTTCCGAGAGCCGCGTGCCGAAGCTGAGCAGCGCCACGCGCTTGCCCTCGCGGATCATCCGGCCCTTGCCGATCTCCAGCAACTCGCCCTTTTCCGGCATCTCGACGCCCGATCCCTCGCCGCGCGGATAGCGGAAGGCGATGGGGCCGTCGTCATGCGCGGCGGCGGTGGCGACCATGTGCTTGAGCTCCGCCTCATCGGCGGCGGCCATCACCACCATGCCCGGCAGGTTCGCCATATAGGCGATGTCGAAGGCGCCCGCATGGGTGGCGCCGTCTGCGCCCACCAGCCCGGCGCGGTCGATGGCGAAGCGCACCGGCAGGCGCTGGATCGCAACGTCATGCACGACCTGATCGTAGCCGCGTTGCAGGAAGGTCGAATACATTGCGCAAAAAGGCCGCATCCCGCCCGCCGCGAGACCGGCGGAAAAGGTCACCCCGTGCTGCTCGGCAATGGCCACGTCGAACACCCGCGAGGGGTAGCGCTCGGCCATCAAGTCGAGCCCGGTGCCGTCGGGCATGGCGGCAGTCACCGCGCAGATCCGCGGATCCTCGGAGGCAAGCCGCGTCAGCTCGCGCGCAAAGACCTTGGTATAGGAGGGCGCGTTGGAGGGCGCTTTCTTCTGCTCGCCGGTGGCCACGTCGAACTTGGCGCGGGCATGGCCCTTGTCGGCGGCGCCCTCGGCCGGGGCATAGCCCTTGCCCTTGGTGGTCAGCATATGCAGCAGGATCGGCCCGGTGGCGCGCGCCTTGACCGTGCGCAGCACCGGCAGAAGCTGGTGCAGGTCATGCCCGTCGAGCGGCCCGATATAGGAAAAGCCCATCTCTTCGAAGAGCGTGCCGCCCACGGCCATGCCCTTGAGCATCTCCTTGGCGCGCTTGGCGCCTTCGCGGAAGGGTTCGGGCAGCAGCGAGACGGCGCCCTTGGCGGCGGCTTTCAGATCCTGAAACGGTGCCTCGGCATAGAGCCGCGAGAGATAGGAAGACATCGCACCGGTGGGCGGCGCGATGGACATCTCGTTGTCGTTCAGGATGACGATCAGGCGCTTTTTCAGGTGGCCGGCATTGTTCATCGCCTCATAGGCCATGCCAGCCGACATCGCGCCGTCGCCGATCACGGCAATCGCATCGCCCGCGCCGGTGTCGCAGACCCCGCCGAGATCGCGCGCCACGGCAAAGCCGAGCGCGGCAGAGATCGAAGTGGAGCTGTGGCCGGCGCCGAACGGATCGAAGGGGCTTTCGCTGCGCTTGGTAAAGCCCGAGAGCCCGTCCTTCTGGCGGATGGTGCGGATACGCTCGCGGCGTCCGGTGAGGATCTTGTGCGGATAGGCCTGATGGCTCACATCCCAGATGATCTTGTCGCGCGGCGTGTCGAACACCGCGTGCAGCGCCACGGTCAGCTCAACGACCCCAAGCCCGGCGCCGAGATGGCCGCCGGTTTCCGACACCGCCGAAATAGTCTCCGCCCGCAGCTCATGGGCGAGCTGATCCAGCTCGGCATCGGAGAAGCGTTTGAGATCGGCGGGGGTGGCGACCTTGTCGAGCAGCGGTGTTTGGGGCTTGTGAGGCATGGCGTCCCTTGGCACTCAGTTCCGGCGGGAGATAACGAAACGGGCGGCCTCCCGCAAGGTATCGGCCCGTTTACCATAGGGAGATAGGGCGTCGCAGGCCTCTGTCACAAGGGTTTGTGCACGCGCCTTTGCGCCGTCGAGCCCGAGCAGCGACACAAAGGTCGCCTTGCCGCGATCCGCGTCCTTGCCGACGGCCTTGCCGACCGTCGCCGCGTCGCCCTCGACATCGAGAATGTCGTCGGCGATCTGGAAGGCGAGCCCGAGCCGCTGCGCATAGGCGGTGAGCGGTGCCAGATCGGCCTCAGCCAGCCGCGCGCCGGCC
Source organism: Salipiger abyssi (assembly GCF_017311415.1). Classification (GTDB taxonomy): domain Bacteria; phylum Pseudomonadota; class Alphaproteobacteria; order Rhodobacterales; family Rhodobacteraceae; genus Salipiger; species Salipiger abyssi_A. Next base: position 2,382 of record NZ_JAEKIS010000014.1, read on the forward strand.
TCTGCCGACCACAGGATCAGCGCGCCGGTCTTGCCGGCCTGAAGGGCGGTGATCTCGTCCAGCGTGAGCGGCGTGGCGGTGCTTTCGGCGGCCATGTCCAGCGCCTGGCCCAGCACCATGCCGCGCGCCCCCGCCGCGCGGGCAAGGCTCAGCGTCAGATCGGCGCGCACCTCCGAGCGGTCATGGCAGCGCGGGTCCCCCAGCATCTCGAAACCGAGCGCCTGGAGCGCGTCGCCCGCCAGCACGGCGGTCGCCTCGTCCCATTTGCGATGCACCGTCGGCAGGCCCCGGCGCAGCGCGTCGTCGTCCATGCAAGGCAGATCGTCATGCACGAGGCTGTAGGCGTGGATCGCCTCGATGGCACAGGCGGGCCAGAGCGCCTGCGCCTGCGGCACCTCGTGCAGCCGGGCGCTTTCCAGCACCAGCCAGCCGCGCAGACCCTTGCCGCCGGTCACCGCGTAGCGCATCGCATGGGTCACCGGCAGATCGGCGAAACCGCTCAGCACCATGTCGAAATGATCGGCCACGGCGCCTGCGCCGGCCTCCAGAGACTCGCTGAACATGGGGTGTCAGAGCCCTTCGGCGGCTTTCAGGCCGGCGGGCTGGCCCTCGGCGTCGAGGGTGATCTGGGCGACCTTTTCCTCGGCGTCCTTGAGCTTTTTCTCGCAATGCGCCTTGAGCTTGGCGCCGCGCGTATAGAGGTCGATGGACTGATCCAGCGGCACCTCGCCGCGTTCGAGCTGGTTCACCACCTGTTCCAGCTCGGCCATGGCCTGCTCGAAACTCATCTCCTCGACCGGTGTGTCGCTCATTTTCCTGCCTCGATCAGTTCTTCCACATGCGCCTTGGCCGACGCGGCCAGCGCGGAAAGATCATAGCCGCCTTCCAGCAGGGAGACCACCCGCCCGCGCGCATGTTCCGCCGCGATCCGGCAGAGCTCATGCGTGAGCCAGCGGAAATCCTCCGCCGACCAGGCGAGCTGCGCCAGCGGGTCGTCGCGATGCGCGTCGAAGCCGGCGGACATCACGATCAGGTTGGGCTTGAACGCGGCGAGCCGGGGAAAGGCGTCGCGCCGATAGGCGGCGCGCATCTCGTCGCCGCCGCTGCCCGGGGGCAGGGGGATGTTCAGCACATTGTCATGGCCACCGCGCTCGGTGGCGGCGCCGCTGCCCGGCCAGAGTGGGAATTGCTGCGACGAGATCAGGAGCGCGCGGGGTTCGTCCCAGAGCAGATCCTGCGTGCCGTTGCCGTGATGCACGTCGAAATCCACCACCGCCACGCGGTCGATCCCGTGATGATCGAGCGCGTATGTCGCCGCGAGCGCGGCATTGCCGAACAGGCAGAACCCCATGGGTTTCTCGCGCTCGGCATGGTGGCCGGGCGGGCGCGTGGCGCAGAAGGCATTCGCCACCTCGCGCGAGATCACCGCATCGACCGCCCGAATCGCCGCCCCCGCCGCGCGCCGCGCCGCCCGCATCGAGCCGGGCGACATCCAGGTGTCTTCGTCGAGCGGATGCTCGCCCGCTTCGGGCTCGGCAGCCTTGATGCGGTCGATATAGCGCTGCGGATGGACGCGGGCGAGATCGGCATCGCTGGCCGGCGGTGCCGCCAGCCGCAAGAGATCGAGCGGCGCCAGCGCGTGCAGCACATGGTCGAGTCGGGCGACCTGCTCGGGGTGGCCCGGCGGCGTGACGTGATCCAGACACTCGGCATGGGTGATCAGCGCGGTTGTCATGACGGAGCCTCCCTGACGTCACTCCGCGACAGGATTCCGCGAATGCCGCGCCCGGGCAAGCCGCGATTTGCGGAGATTTGAGCCGCATTGCCCGGATCGCGCGCATCTGCCGAAAAAGCGGCGTTCAGTCGGGGGCGAGCATGTAGCCGGCGCCGCGCACTGTTTGCAGATAGCGTGGCTGTTTTGGATCGCTCTCGATCTTGCGGCGCAGCCGGGTGATCTGCACATCCACGGCGCGCTCCTGCGCCTGACCCTTGTCGCGGCCGAGCTCTTCGACAAGCTTGCCCCGGCTCAGCGCCTCGCCCGGGCGGGCGGAGAAAATCCGCATGAGCTGGCTTTCGGTGGCGGTGAGCCGGACCATGTCCTCGCCTTTCCACATCTCGCCGCGTTCGATGTCGTAGCGGATCGGGCCGAGGCTCAGCAGCTTGGGCGTGGCCTCGTCGGCGGTGGTCTCGGGCATGCGCCGCAGGATCGCGTTGATGCGCAGCAGCAGCTCTTTGGGCTCGAAGGGCTTGGAGAGGTAATCGTCGGCCCCGGCCTCGAGCCCGGCGATGCGGTCTTCGGTCTCGCCCTTGGCGGTGAGCAGCATGATCGGCGTGGTGCTGGTCTGGCGGATCGCGCGGGTCAGGCTAACGCCATCCTCTCCCGGCATCATCACATCCAGCACGATCATGTCGAATTCCAGCCCTTCGAGCAGGCGCCTTGCATGCGCCGCGTCGCGCGCGGCGCTGACCAGGAAACCGTGGCGCATCAGGAATTTCTGAAGCAGGCCGCGAATGCGCTCGTCGTCATCGACGATCAGCAGGTGGGCGTCGGGATCGCTCATCCGCGTGCCTCCCTCAGGCCGGAGTAGTGGCGGTGCATGTCGGGATCCATCATCGCTTCGAGCACCTGGCGAAAGCCCGCCACCGCCTCGGGGCCGACCTGCCGATAGGCGGCGCGCATGCGCGCGCGCTGGGCATCTGACAGCTTGTGTTCGAGCTCCTTGCCCGCCTCGGTGAGATAGAGATGCCGCTCGCGCTTGTCGGCGCGGCCGATCCGGCTTTCGACCAGCCCGTCGCCGATCAGCGTGCGCAGCACGCGGTTGAGCGATTGCTTCGTGACGCCGAGGATCGACAGAAGGTTGTTGACCGTCGTGCCCGGAGCGCAGTTGATGAAGTGGATCGCGCGGTGATGCGCGCGGCCGTAATCCATGCTCTGCAAGATCCGGTCGGGATCTGCGGTAAATCCCCGATAGGCAAAGAACATTGCCTCGATTCCCTGCCGCAGCTGCTCGTCCGTCAGATACAGCAGCGACTCGCCGCCATGCCCCTGCGTGCCCGGCCCGTCTGCCATTGCCTTGCCTCTCGCCTCCCGTCTTTTGCGGCATTTTAAGTCAGTCTTGTTGACATTCCAAGAGCGAACTGTTAGCGAGTCTCAGTTTTTACGCAACATTGTGTCCGAAGCGGACGTAAGGCGCGCAACAAAAGTAAAAAGCACCTAGAAGGAGATCGACAATGGAAGGGGCTTATGACGACCGCGACGGCAAGATCTGGCTGGACGGCAAGCTGGTGGAGTGGCGGGACGCGCAGGTACATGTCCTGACCCATGCGCTGCATTACGCCAGCTCGGTCTTTGAGGGGGAGCGCGCCTATAACGGCAAGATCTTCCTCGGCCACGAACATTCCGAACGTCTGCATTTCTCTGCGGGCGAGCTGGATTTCGAGATCCCCTTTACCGCCGATGAGATCGACGCGGCCAAGGACGAGGTGCTCAAGGTCAACGGCTTCACCGATGCCTATGTGCGCGCGGTGGCCTGGCGCGGTGCCGGTCCGGATATGGGGGTCGCCTCGGCGCGCAACCCGGTGCGCCTCGCGATCGCGGCCTGGGAATGGGGCAATTACTATGGCGACGCCAAGATGAAGGGCGCAAAGCTCGACATCGCGCGCTGGAAACGCCCGAGCCCCGAGACCATCCCGGTTCATGCCAAGGCTGCGGGTCTCTATATGATCTGCACCATGTCCAAGCACGAGGCCGAGGCCAAGGGCTGCTCGGACGCGCTGTTCATGGATTACCGTGGCTATGTGGCCGAGGCGACAGGCGCCAACATCTTCTTCGTGAAGGACGGCGAGGTGCACACCCCCGAGGCGGACTGCTTCCTTAACGGGCTGACCCGTCAGACGGTGATCGGCATGCTGAAGGAGCGTCAGGTCAAGGTGCATGAGCGCCACATCATGCCGGGCGAGCTGGAAGGGTTCGAGCAGTGCTGGCTGACCGGCACTGCCGCCGAGGTCACCCCGGTCGGTCAGATCGGCGACTACAACTTCGAGGTCGGTGCGATGGCCAAGGACATCGCCGGCGCCTACGAAACGCTGGTGCGCAGCTAAGACAGATGTCCGGGGCGGGTGCTCTGCCCGCCCCGGTGGCCGCGCCGAAACGCGGCAGGCGCCAGCGTCCCCGCGCGTCGGAACCTTGCCGGGCGTGTCCCGCTTGGATCGCAGGCGCCGGCCGTACGGCGGGCCCGATGGCCGGTCCTCCGGCGCTGCCGGTTTTCCCCACAATTTGCTGCGAAAGCCGCCCGGGCGCATGGCTGGGGAGTTGCGTCCGGCATCCATACGTGTGCTAACATCCGGCGCAGACCGGCCAGGCGCCGGAGACGCTTTTCCGGGAGATATCAAGATGGACGGCACCCTCACGCAAAACGATCTCAGCCACGTTGTCGAGGCAGACAAGGCCCATGTCTGGCACCATCTGGTGCAGCACAAGGCGTTCGAGACCACCGATCCGCGCATCATCGTCGAGGGCAAGGGCATGCGCGTCTGGGACCAGCACGGGCGCGAGGCGCTCGACGCCGTGTCCGGCGCGGTCTGGACGGTGAATGTGGGCTATGGCCGCAAGACCATCGTCGATGCGATCTCGGAACAACTGCTGAAGCTCAACTATTTCGCTGGCGCCCTGGGCTCGGTGCCCGGCGCGCTCTTTGCCGAGAAGCTGATCGAGAAGATGCCGGGCATGAGCCGGGTCTATTACACCAACTCCGGTTCCGAGGCGAACGAGAAGGCCTTCAAGATGGTCCGCCAGATTGCGCACAAGCGCTATGGCGGCAAGAAGCACAAGATCCTCTACCGCGAGCGCGACTATCACGGCACCACCATCGGGGCGCTCTCGGCGGGCGGGCAACTGGAGCGCAATGCGCAATACGGCCCCTTCGCGCCCGGTTTTGTCGAGGTGCCGCATTGCCTGGAATACCGTGCGCAGTGGGATCTGACCGGCGAGGCCTATGGCAAGCGCGCCGCTGACGCCATCGAAGAGGTGATCCTGCGCGAAGGCCCCGACACCGTGGGCGCGATCTGCCTGGAGCCGGTGACCGCCGGCGGTGGCGTGATCGTGCCGCCCCCGGGCTACTGGGAGCGGGTGCAGGAGATCTGCCGCAAATACGACGTGCTGCTGCATATCGACGAGGTGGTCTGCGGCGTCGGTCGCACCGGCACCTGGTTCGGCTACCAGCATTACGGCATCGAGCCGGATTTCGTCACCATGGCCAAGGGCGTGGCCTCGGGCTATGCGGCCATTGCCTGCTGCGTCACCTCCGAGCGCGTCTTCGATCTCTTCAAGGACGATGCCAGCGATCCGATGAACTACTTCCGCGACATTTCGACCTTTGGCGGCTGCACCGCCGGGCCGGCGGCGGCGCTTGAAAACATGCGAATCATCGAAGATGAAGGGCTGCTCGACAACACCATTGCCATGGGGGACTACATGCTCGACCGCCTGTCCGAGCTGAAGGACAAGCACGCCGTGATTGGCGATGTGCGCGGCAAGGGCCTGTTCCTCGGCGCCGAACTGGTTGCCGACCGCACCACCAAAGAGCCCGTCTCGGAGAAAGAGGTAGGCGCGGTGGTCGCGGGCTGCAACGCGGCGGGTGTCATCATCGGGGCCACCAACCGCTCGGTGCCCGGCCTCAACAACACGCTCTGCTTTGCGCCTGCGCTGATTGCCACCAGGGACGATATCGACCAGATCGTCGACGCGGTGGACCAGAGCCTTACGAAAGTCTTTGCCTGACCCATGTCCCAGAACAGGATGAACGATCTCGGTCAGCCCGTCGGCCTTCCGGTCGACGGGTCTTTTCCGCGACCCCGCCCGCCGCATGAACCGCTCGACGGGCGCTATGTGCGGCTGGAACCGCTGAGCCCCGCCCATGCGGCAGGGCTCTACGCGGCCTTTGCCGAGGATGCCGCCGGGCGCAACTGGACCTATCTGCCACGCGGCCCCTTTGTCGATCTCGCCGAGGCCGAGAGCTGGGCGGCGGAGGCGGCGCAGAGCGCGGATCCGCTGTTCTTCGCCATCTGCGATCCTGACGGCACGCCGCAGGGGTTTTGCTCCTATCTGCGCATCGACCCTGCCAACGGGGTGATCGAGGTGGGCAATATCCACTACGCGCCAAAGCTCCAGAAGAGCGCCGCCGCCACCGAGGCGATGTATCTGATGATGGCGCGCGCCTTCGACACGCTGGGGTATCGCCGCTACGAATGGAAATGCGACGCGCTGAACACGCCGTCGCGCCGGGCGGCGCAGCGGCTGGGGTTCAAATATGAGGGCACCTTCCGGCAGGCGGTGATCGTCAAGGGCCGCAACCGCGACACCGCGTGGTTCTCGATCATCGACCGGGAATGGCCCGAGGTGAAAGCCCGGCTTGAGGCCTGGCTCGCGCCCGCGAACTTCACCGAAGACGGGCGACAGAAGGCGGCGCTCGCCAGCCTGGGCTGAGCGCGACGGAAAGGCCGGGACGCCTCCGGCGGGAGTATTTTGCGGAAAGATGAAAGCGCAAGTGCCGAGCCGGTGGGCAGTTTTTGCCCGCCCGCTTTGCGATGCGCGAAACCCGGCGCCGATCCGCAGCCATGTTTCGACAAATACCGCGCCATGGCCTAAGACGGGGAGAGGACGGGCGCGCGGCGGGTGCCGCCAGCGCCCCCAACCGGAGGGCCACGCGTCATGCGCATCAAATTCGGCTGCCGCTTTCATCTCGACCTGCCGCAGCCCACCCCGATGATCGCCCTGCTCAGCGCGCATTACTCGCGCGCCGGCGATCTCGAACGCCCCGATTATGTCGTCACCACGCCGTCGGTCCCGCTGACCGCCTATCGCGACGGGTTCGGCAACTGGTGCACCAAGCTGGTGGCCCCCGCAGGCGCCTTCAGCATCGGCAGTTCCGGCGTGCTGCACGATACGGGCGCGCCCGATCCGGTGCCGCCCGACCTGCCGCAGACACCGGTGGAGGCACTGCCGGAGGACACGCTGACCTATCTGCTGGGCAGCCGCTATTGCGACACCGACCTGCTCTCGGACGAGGCCTGGCGGCTCTTCGAGGCGGTGCCCTCGGGCAGCCGGCGGGTGCAGGCGATCTGCGATTTCGCCCACCGGCATGTCACCTTCGGCTATGAATACGCCCGTGCCACCCGTACCGCCTCGCAGACCTATGCCGAGGCGCGCGGGGTGTGCCGCGATTTCACCCATCTCGCGGTCACGCTCTGCCGCTGCATGAACATTCCGGCGCGCTACTGCACCGGCTATCTGGGCGATATCGGCGTGCCGCCGCCCTATCCGCCGGGGGATTTCTCGGCCTGGATGGAGGTCTATCTGGGCGGCGCCTGGTGGGTTTTCGACCCGCGCAACAACGACACGATGCCGCGCATCGGGCGGGTGCTTGTGGCGCGCGGGCGCGACGCGGCGGATGTGCCGCTGATCCACAGCTTCGGGCAGAACACCCTTACAGGGTTCGAGGTCTGGACCGAAGAGACCGTCTGACATTCGGGCAAGAAAAAAGGGCCGCCGGAGCGACCCTTGGTGCTTGCAGGCAGCGGAGGCGGATTAGCCGTTCACGCTGTCCTTGAGAGCCTTGGCAATGGTCATCTTGACCTGCTTGTCGGCCTCTTTCTTGAACTGCTCGCCGGTGGCGGGGTTGCGCACCATGCGCTCGGGGCGCTCGCGGCAGTAGATCTTGCCAACACCGGGCAGGGTCACGGCGCCGCCGGCGGCCACTTCCTTGGTGATGATATCGGTGATCGCGTCCAGCGCGGTGGTCGCGGTCTTTTTGTCGGCGCCCATCTCTTCGGCCAGAGCAGCCACCAGCTGGGTCTTGGTCATCGGTTTCGCCATTTCATGGTCTCCTTAACTGCCCGAAGGATTGGGCCTCATCGCGAGAATATAACATCATATGGAGTTCAATCACAACGATTAGGGGAGGTTTGCAAGTGAAAACTGCGCATTTTGTGCCGGTTTTGGCCGTTTTCCGCTGCGTCAGAGAAAAGCTGTTTCCTCGAAGCTACGCAACTTCCGGCTGTGCAGCCGTTCCAGCGGCATCCCCCTCAGTCGTTCCATGGCGCGTATACCGATCATCAGGTGACGCGCAACCTGAGTCTTGTAGAAATCGCTCGCCATGCCGGGCAGTTTGAGCTCTCCGTGCAGCGGTTTATCGCTCACGCAGAGCAGTGTCCCGTAGGGCACGCGGAAACGAAAGCCGTTGGCGGCGATGGTGGCGCTCTCCATGTCGAGCGCCACGGCACGGGATTGCGACAGGCGCTGCACCGGGCCGGACTGGTCGCGCAGCTCCCAGTTACGGTTGTCGACGCTGGCCACGGTGCCGGTGCGCATGATCCGCTTGAGATCGTAGCCGTCGAGCTGGGTCTCCTCGGCCACGGCGGTCTCCAGCGCCACCTGGATCTCGGCCAGCGCCGGGATCGGCACCCAGACCGGCAGGTCGTCGTCGAGCACCTTGTCCTCGCGCAGATAGGCATGCGCGAGCACGAAATCGCCAAGGCTCTGCGAGCTGCGCAGGCCGGCGCAATGGCCCACCATCAGCCAGGCATGCGGGCGCAGCACCGCGATATGGTCGGTGGCGGTCTTGGCGTTGGACGGGCCGACGCCGATATTGACCAGCGTGATCCCCGAGCCATTGGCGCGCTTGAGATGATAGGTCGGCATCTGCGGCATCTTGGGGCTGGGCGGGATCTCGGCGTCCGGGTCGGTGATCTCGACATTCCCGGTCGAGACAAAGCTCACATAACCGCTGTCGGGATCGGCCAGCCGCTCGCGGGCATAGGCCTCGAACTCGCTGACATAGAACTGGTAGTTGGTGAAGAGAACGTGGTTCTGGAAATGCACCGGATCGGTGGCGGTGTAATGCGCCAGCCGGGCGAGCGAATAATCGACCCTCTGCGCGGTGAAGGGCGCGAGCGGCCCGGCGCCGTCCGCCGCCGGCTTGGCGACGCCGTTGACGATGTCGTCATTGGTCACACCGAGGTCCGGCACGTCGAACACGTCGCGCAGGATGAAGCGTCCCGCCCCCTCCTGTGGCACCGAGAGGTCTGGGTAATTGGCGACGGCGAAATGCACGGGCATCGGGGTGGTCGAAAGCCCGATCTGCACCGGCACGCCGTGATTGGTGAGCAGGAGCCCGATCTGCTGCTTGAGATAGTGCCGGAAGAGATCGGGCCGAGTGATACTGGTGGCATGGGTTCCGGGTGCGGGGACGTGGCCGAAGCTCAGCCGGCTGTCGACCTTGGCATGGGTCGAGGTAGTGATCCGTACTTCCGGATAGAAGGCGCGATAGCGCGCGCCGGGATGGCCGCTGGCCATGGCATCGAGGAAGCGATCGTGCAGAAAGCCAACTGAGAGATCGTAGAGCTCGCAAAGCCGGTCGACAGCGGCGCTGGCATCGGAGAACAGCTCCGGATCCGGTGCGTCGGGAGAAACGATTTCCAGCGGTGCCTGACTGTCCTGCATTCCTGCCTCTTCTGCTTGCCGTTTTTCGCAGCGTGACACCAAGGGCGGGAGCGTTCAAGCCGCGCTGCGCCGGCATGTTGCGGAAAGGCGTTGGCAGCGGGAATGGCGGGCTGCCTGGGGTGGGCGGGAGTGCCCACCGTCCGGGCTATTCACCGGTCGCTTCGGAACTCATCCCGTCGAGCATCTGCAACAGCGCTGTCACCTGCCCGTCGAGCCACAGCCGCAGCCCATCGACCTGCGCCACATAGCCGTCGAGCGCCGGTGCGATGCCGGGCATCATCTCCGAAAGCTTGGGAGCGGCGAGATATAGCGCCACGGCGAAGATGGCGAGCCCCAGAACCAGCCGGAAACCGCTGGTGAAGCCGCCGCGCCTTGCGTCGTCCTCTTCCTCGATGGCGGCCCGGCCCTGCGGTGTTTCCATGCTGCGGCGCTCGGAGGAGGCGCGCAGCGTCTGGTTGATCTCTTCGATATCGGGCAGCAATTCGCGGCGTGAGCCGGCGGCGGCGGCAGCTGCCACGGTTTCCGGGGCTTCGTCTACCTGAGCCTCGGGCTCTTCCTCTTCGCCGCGCATCCGCGACATGCGTTCGCGCGCCTCGCGGGATCGGCGGGCGGCCTCGTCCTCGGCTGGTTCGGAGAGGCCCAGCTCCGGCTGGCTTTCCAGTGATCCGGCCTCGGCAGCGCGGCGGGCGGCCTCGCGCTGGGCCTCTTCGCGCAGCACCTCCGCCACGGACGGGTCTAGCCCGCGCGCTCGCTGCGCCGGTTGCGGCGCCGGCTCTTCGTCGGGTTCCGGTTCGGGTTCCCGGGCAGGTTCTGGCTCGGGCGCTTCGACGGTCATATCGGATTCCGGCTCGGGCTCCGGTTCGGGCGACCAGTCCGTATCGGGCAGGGCGCGGCCCAGCTCGTCGGCCAGATCGGCGTCGTCGTCAGGATGCGCCTGGAACCATGTGTGGCCGCAATTCGAGCATTGCACATCTCGCCCGCCCTCGGGGATGACGTTGGCGGGCACTTCGTATTGAGCGCCACAATTCGGGCAAATCAGCCGCATCTGGCCCCATCTTCCTGCATGTGTTCGGGCGGTCCTTATTGCGGGACAATAGGTTACCGCGATTGGCGGGGAAAGCCCATTTTCGGGCAGTGCGGCGGATTGCATATGCGGCGCGGCTCATGCACAACAGGGGCTGACTTCCCTGGGGTGCTTGCGCGTGATCGAGCTCGAAAATGTGGCCTATAGCTATGGCGGCGGAGAGCTTCTGTCCGATCTGTCGCTGCAACTGGGGGCCGGGTCGTTCCATTTCCTCACAGGCCCGTCCGGGGCCGGCAAGACGACGCTGCTCAAGCTCTGCTACGGCGCGCTGCGCCCGACCTCGGGGCAGGTGCGGCTCTTCGGCAGCGATGTGACGCATATGGACCGCGACGCGATTGCGCTGTCGCGCCGCCGCGTCGGGGTCGTGCATCAGGATTGCCAGTTTCTCGATCACCTGCCGGTTGCCGAGAACGTGGCGCTGCCGCTGGCCGTTGCCGGGCAGGCGGTGCCGGGGCAGGACGAGAACCTGCGCGAGCTTCTCGCCTGGGTCGGGCTGACCGGGCGCGCCATGGCGCTGCCGCCGGAGCTTTCGGGCGGCGAACGCCAGCGCGCGGCGCTGGCCCGCGCGGTGATCATGTCGCCCGAGGTGGTGCTGGCCGACGAGCCAACCGGCAATGTCGACTGGGAGATGTCGCAGCGGCTGCTGACGCTGCTGGTGGAGCTGAACCGCATGGGCAAGACCATCCTCATCGCAACCCACGATCTGCAACTGATCCGCGCTGCCAAGGCACAGGTGCAGGCGCGGGTGCTGCGGATCTCCAACCGCCGGCTCCAGACCGCGGGGGCGGATCTTTGAAGCTCTCGCCCGCCACCTTCCGCGCGCTCGCCAAGGGCGACAAGGCCGCCGACCGGGTGGTGCCGCCCACCGGCTTCACCGCGCGGCTGACGCTCTTTGTGGCCGCGGCGATGGCCTTTCTCGCGGTCTTCGCACTGGCGCTGTCGCTGGCCGCCGGGCGGCTCGCAGCAAGCTGGGGCGACGAGCTGGCCCGTGCCTCCACCGTGCGCATCTCGGCCCCCGAGGGGCAGATGGCGGCGCAGACCGCCGCCGCGCTGCGGCTTCTGGAACAGACCACCGGTGTCGCCTCGGCCCGCGCGCTGAGCGAGGCCGAGCAGCAGGCGCTGCTCGAACCCTGGTTCGGCCCGGATCTGCCGGTGGCCTCGCTGCCGGTGCCGCAGCTCATCGAGGTGATCGAAACCGAACAGGGCTACGATCCGGCGGGGCTGCGGCTGCGCTTGCAGGCCGAGGTGCCGGGCGCTGTGCTCGACGATCACGCGCGCTGGCGCAAGCCGCTGGTGGCGGCGGCGGCGCGGCTGAACCTGCTGGGCTGGGTCTCGGCGCTGCTGATCGCCGCCACGGTGGGCGCGATGGTGACGCTGGCGGCCAATGCGGCGCTGGCGGCGAATGCGCAGGTCATCGCGGTGCTGCGGCTGGTGGGCGCCACCGATATCTATATCGCCCGCGCCTTCGTGCGCCGCTTTACCCTGCGCGCGCTCACCGGGGCTGCGGCGGGCACGGCGCTGGGCATCGTCGCGGTGCTGCTGATGCCCGCCGGAAGCGAGACCGCCGGGTTCCTCACCGGGCTCGGCTTTCGCGACTGGCACTGGCTCATTCCGCTGCTGGTGCCGCCGTTGGCGGCGGCGGTGGCCTTTATCGCCACGGCGGTGGCCGCGCGCCGCGTATTGGGAGGCTTGAGCTGATGAGATATGCGTTCCGCTGGCTGCGTTCGCTGATCTTTGTCGGGCAGGTCTATGGGGCCATGGCGGTGATCGGCATCCTGTTCTTTCCCTGGGCGATGGTGTCGCGCCGGGGCGCCCGCGTGGCCTGCCAGCTCTGGTGCCGCTGGTCGCGCTGGACGGCGGCCTGGATGGTCGGGCTTAAATCCGAGATCCGCGGCACGCCGCCCACCGGCGAGGTGTTGATCGCCTCCAAGCATCAGAGCTTTTTCGACATCATCATGATCTTCAGCGCCGTTCCGGCGGCGAAATTCATCATGAAACGCGAGCTGCTCTGGGCACCGGTTCTGGGGCAATACGCGCTGCGCATCGGCTGCGTGCCGGTGGATCGCGGCAAGCGCGGCGCCGCCATCTCGCAGATGTTGAGCGATGTCGAGCGCGGCGCGGCGGAGCCCGGGCAGCTCATCATCTATCCGCAGGGCACCCGCGTGGCGCCCGGGGTGCACAAGCCCTACAAGGTAGGCGCGGCGCTGCTCTATGCGCAGAGCGGCCAGCCATGCGTGCCGGCGGCGACCAACGTGGGTGTGTTCTGGCCGCGCAAGGGCATCTATCGCAAGCCCGGCCTTGCCGTGGTCGAGTTCCTGCCGGTGATCGAGCCGGGGCTGCCGAAGGACGTCTTTCTCAAGCGGCTTGAGACCGAGGTCGAGACGGCGAGCGACGCGCTTTACGAGGAGGCGACAGGCCATGCGGCGGATTGAGGATATCGCGGAGCTGGAGACGCTCTATGGCACGCCCGGCGGCGCCTCGCTGCGCAAGGTCGCGCAGCGCATGACCCCGGCCTACCGGCGCTGGATCACCGCGTCGCGCTTCTGCGTGGTCTCGACCGTGGGGCCGGAGGGCACGGACGGCACGCCGCGCGGCGATGACGGTCCGGTGGTGCTGGAGCTCGATCCCGGCACGCTGGCACTGCCCGACTGGCGCGGCAACAACCGGCTCGATTCGCTGCGCAATATCGTGCGGGACGGGCGCATTTCGCTGATGTTCATGGTGCCGGGCGATACGCTTGTCGTGCGGGTGAACGGCACCGCCTGGCTCACCGACGACGCGGAGCTGCGCGCCCGGTTCGAGCACAAGGGCAAGCTGCCGGCCACGGTCGCGGTGATCGAGATCGCCGAGCTCTACGCGCAATGCCCCAAGGCGCTGCTGCGCTCAGGGATCTGGGGGCGCGACGACAGCGCCGAAACGCCGAGCATGGGCGAGATCCTTGCCGAGATGACCAGCGGCGAGATCGAGGCCGGCGCCTGGGACCGCAGCTATCCCGAGCGGGCGAAGACCACGCTCTGGTAACCCGCGAAAACGTGAAAAGGGTTTGGGACGGGCCTTTGCCGCCGTCGCGTTACACTCTGGATGATCACAATTCCGGAGACCCCCGATGTCCGCAGACCGTCCCGAGATCCCCCGCCGCGCCCTGCTGGCTGGCTTTGCCGCCTCCCCCATCGCCGCTTTCGGCATCGGCGTTTTTTCCCGGGCGGCGCGCGCCGAGGCACAATCCGCCGGGCTGATCACGCCGAATGTCTGCATGGTCATGCCCGAGGTGACCGAGGGGCCCTACTATCTGGGTGAGGGGCTGGTGCGCAGCGATATCACCGAAGATCGCGAGGGCGTGCCGATGCGGCTGCGCATGCAGGTGGTGACGGCGTCCTGCGAGCCGGTGCCGGGCGCGCGGGTGGATGTCTGGCATTGCGATGCGGAAGGGAACTACTCGGGCTATGCGCGGCAGGGCAGCGACCGGCGCGCCGATACGCGGGGCGAGACCTTTCTGCGCGGCACGCAGATGACCGGGGACGACGGGGTGGCGCGGTTCGCGACCATCTATCCCGGCTGGTATCGCGGGCGCTCGACCCATATTCATTACAAGGTTTATCTCGACGACCGTTCGGTGCTGACCAGCCAGATCTTCTTTCCCGACGCGCTGAGCCAGGTGCTGTTCCGCACGCGACCGCCCTATAATGCGCGGGGCGAGAGCGACACGAGGAACCGGAACGACCGGATCGCACAGCGCGCGGGCGAGGGGGCCTATGCGGCAATGCGCGAAGAGCCCGGCGGGTATGACGCCGCGCTGGTGGTGGGGATCGACGCCGGGATTTGAGCGGGCTTTCGTGCGAAGGTGGGTTGGAAACCCACCCTAGGGGCGACGCGCGATTGTGGTTGCAGGGCGGGCAATTTCCTTCGAAGGAAATTGCAAAAGCCTTCGAAGGCTTTTGACGCGAAAGGCCCCTGCGGTTGCGCGGGGGCCTTTGCCTTGTCTCGGGATCTTGGGGGCTCAGACGTGGATCGGGCCGTCGCCGCAGGCCAGCGCCGCCTCGCGCACCGCCTCGGAATAGGTCGGGTGGGCGTGGCAGGTCAGGGCCAGATCCTCGGCGGAGGCGCCGAATTCCATCGCCACGCAGACCTCGTGGATCAGATCGCCGGCGCCCGGGCCGATGATATGCGCGCCGAGGATGCGGTCGGTTTCCTTGTCGGCGAGGATCTTGACGAAGCCTTCGCTGGCGAACATCGCCTTGGCGCGGGCATTGCCCATGAACGGGAACTTGCCCACCTTGTAGGCCTTGCCCTCGTTCTTCAGCTCCTGCTCGGTGGCGCCGACCGAAGCGACCTCGGGCCAGGTGTAGATCACGCTGGGGATGACGCCGTAATTCACATGGCCGTGCTTGCCGGCGATCACCTCGGCGCAGGCCATGCCCTCGTCCTCAGCCTTATGCGCCAGCATCGGCCCGTCGATGGCGTCGCCGATGGCGTAGATGCCCTTCACATTGGTCTGCCAGTGGCCGTCCGTCTTGATCTGGCCGCGCTCGCTCACCGCGACGCCAAGCTTGTCGAGCCCCAGACCGTCGGTGAAGGGGCGTCGTCCGGTGGCGACGAGCACCACATCGGCGTCGACCTCATGCTCGCTGTCATCCTTGCGCAGCTTGTAGGTGACCTTGGCCTTGGTCTTGGAGGCCTCGACCTTCTGCACCGCCGCGCCGAGGGTGAAGTCCAGCCCCTGCTTGGTCAGCATCTTCTGGAAGCTGCGCTGCACCTCGGTGTCCATGCTGGGGGTGATGACGTCGAGGAATTCGATCACCGAGACCTCGGAGCCGAGGCGTTTGTAGACCGATCCCAGTTCCAGCCCGATCACGCCGGCGCCGATGACGACCATCTTCTTCGGCACTTTCGGCAGCTCCAGCGCGCCGGTGGAGCTGACCACGACCTTCTCGTCGATCTCGACGCCGGGCAGCGAGCTGGGCTCGGAGCCGCTGGCGACGATGATGTTCTTGGTCTCGTAGGTATCGTCGCCGACCACGACCTTGCCGGCTTCGGGGATGCTGGCCCAGCCCTTGATCCAGTCGATCTTGTTCTTCTTGAACAGGAACTCGATGCCCTTGGTGTTCTGGCCGATCACGTCGTCCTTGTAGGAGAGCATCTGTTTCCAGTCGACCGACGGCGCCTTGCCCTTCAGCCCCATGCTGGCGAAGTTGTGTTCGGCCTCGTGCAGCTGGTGGGAGGCGTGCAGCAGCGCCTTCGACGGGATGCAGCCGACGTTGAGGCAGGTGCCGCCGAGGGTGTCGCGGCCCTCGACGCAGGCGGTCTTGAGACCCAGCTGCGCGCAGCGGATGGCGGCGACATAGCCGCCCGGGCCCGCGCCGATCACGATGACGTCGTATTGTGCCATGGGATGTCCTTTCCTCTTTTGTTCGGGGAGGGGCCAGCCCCTCTGCGGCTGCGCCGCATTCACCCCGGGATATTTGGTGCCAATGGAAACGCTAGAAAAGCGCGGCGATCAGCAGAATTGTCGTTGCGAGCAGGCCAATGGCCCAGATGAGCGAGCGCCAGGGCGTCCAGGCGAAGAGATAGGCGGGTACATAGAGCACCCGGGCGATCAGGTAGGTCAGCGCGCAGAGCACGGTGATGGCGCTGGTCTTGTCGGTATAGGTGACAAGCAGCGTGGCGATGGCGAAGAGCAGCAGCCCCTCGAAATGGTTGTTCATCGCCCGCTGGGCGCGGCCCGCATGGCCGCTGAGCGTGCGCGGCGTGTCGCGCGGCGAGGCGGCATAGTCGCGGCCCACCTGTTTCTGTGCCAGCACGGAGAAGAGCGCCATCTGGCCGATCTGCAACAGCGCGGCGAGGGCGAGGGCGGTGAGTTCGGGGGTCATTCAGAAAACGCTCAACAGGATCATGGCAAGGGTGCTGACGAAACCGACCAGCCAGATGACCGACCGCCAGGGGACCCAGCCGAAGGCATAGGCGGGCAGGTAGAGCGCCCGCGCGGCCACGTAGATCCAGGCGAAGAGGGCGGTCAGCACGCCGTTGCTTTCAGTGAACTCGACGAGCATGACGGCTATGATGAACAGGCCGGTGTTCTCGACATGGTTGGCCAGCGCGCGGCGCATGCGTTTCGTGCGGTCCGAGAGACGGTCTTCGATGCCGTCGCGGGGGCCGGTGTTGCCCTCGCGACCGACATCGGCCTCGAGCGAACGCTGCGACCACATCATCGCGGCGAGATGGACGAACACGGTGGCGGCGAGGGCAGCGAGTTCGGGCGTCATGCGGTCCTCAGGAAATGTGCGGAACTGGGGGCGTGGCCGAGGCTTTGCGCCTTGCTCAGCCAGTTCTGTGCCCTGGCCCGGTCGTTGGCCTCGTAGAGCAGCCAGGTGGCGCCGCCCTCGGTTTCTGTCCAGCGTTGTAGCAAGGTGAGGCCGGCATTGGCGCGGTTCTCGGCGTCGGCGTCGTGATGCGCCTCGTCGAAGCTGGTGTGGCGGGTGAGAAGTTGCAGGGTCATGCCTTGGTCTCCGGTCGCGTTGCAGGCCGGGCGCGGTCGCCCACGATGACCTCTGCCCGGGTCGCGCTGAGGCGATGGTAGGTCAACGTCCTGTCCTCCGGTCGGTTGCGCGGCATGGTGCGTCAGGGAGCCCCGGGCCGGGGGGAACCGGCCCGGGGCGATACGATTACAGATCCATCAGCAGCCGGCGCGGATCCTCCAGCGCTTCCTTGACGCGCACGAGGAAGGTCACGGCGCCCTTGCCGTCGACGATGCGGTGATCGTAGGAGAGCGCCAGATACATCATCGGGCGGATCTTGATCTCGCCGTTGATGACCATCGGGCGGTCCTGGATCTTGTGCATGCCGAGGATGCCCGATTGCGGCGGGTTCAGGATCGGCGAGGACATCAGCGAGCCGTAGACGCCGCCGTTCGAGATCGTGAAGGTGCCGCCCTGCATCTCGGCCATGGAGAGCTTGCCGTCGCGGGCGCGCTTGCCCTTCTCGGCGATCTCCGCCTCGATCTCGGCAAAGCTCTTGGCATCGACATCGCGCAGGACCGGAACGACCAGACCCTGCGGGGTGCCGGCGGCGATGCCCATATGCACGAAGTTCTTGTAGACCACGTCGGTGCCGTCGATCTCGGCGTTCACCTCGGGCACTTCCTTCAGCGCGTGGCAGCAGGCCTTGGTGAAGAAGGACATGAAGCCCAGACGCACGCCGTGCTTCTTCTCGAAGAGATCCTTGTACTGGTTCCGCAGCGCCATCACCTCGGTCATGTCCACCTCGTTATAGGTGGTGAGCATGGCGGCGGTGTTCTGCGCGTCCTTGAGGCGGCGCGCGATGGTCTGGCGCAGGCGGGTCATCTTGACGCGCTCTTCGCGGGCAGCATCCTCTGCCGGGCTCGGCGCGCGCTGCGCCTGGGCCGGAGCCGCCGCTGGGGCGGGGGCCGATTTCGCGGCGGAGATGGCGGCGGAAACATCCTCTTTCATGATGCGGCCGTCCTTGCCGGTGCCGGTGACCTGCTTGGGGTCGAGCCCGGCTTCGGCCATGGCCTTCTTTGCCGACGGCGCGTCCTCGACATCCTTGCCGCCGGAGGAGGCGGGGGCTTCGGCGGGCGCCTTGCTTTCCGCAGGCGCGGAGGCCGCGGCGCCGGCGCCGCCCGACATCACCGCCAGCTTGCCGCCGGCCTCGACCGTGGCGCCTTCCTCGGCGAGGATCTCGGTCAGCACACCGGAGGCGGGGGCGGGCACTTCGACCGACACCTTGTCGGTTTCCAGCTCGCAGAGCATCTCGTCCTGCTGCACCGCGTCGCCGACCTTCTTGAACCAGGTCGAGACGGTGGCTTCGGTCACCGATTCACCCAAGGTCGGCACCATCACGTCGATCGGGGTCGCGTCGTCCGACGACGGCTTGGCCTCGGGCTTGGTGGCGGAGGGGCGTTCCTCGACGGTGGTCGAGCCGGCTTCGCCCGCCGGGGCGATATTGGCCAGCAGGGCGTCGACGCCCACCGTGTCGCCTTCCTGTGCGACGATATCTTCCAGAACACCTTCGACGGGAGAGGGAACCTCGACGGTCACCTTGTCGGTTTCCAGTTCGCACAGCATCTCGTCCACGTCGACACTGTCGCCCGGCTTCTTGAACCAGGTGGCAACGGTTGCCTCGGTCACGGATTCCCCGAGCGTGGGGACGCGCACTTCGGTCGTCATTGTCTTAATTCCCTTCGATGGTCAGCGCTTCGTTCACAAGCGCCTCTTGTTGTGCCTTGTGCTGGCTGGCCAGACCCGTCGCGGGCGAGGCCGAGGTGGCGCGACCGACATAGACCGGCCGCTTGTGGGTGGCGTCGATACGCCCCAGCACCCATTCGATATTGGGCTCGATGAAGGTCCAGGCACCCTGGTTCTTGGGCTCTTCCTGGCACCAGATCATCTCGGCGCCCTTGAAGCGTTCCAGCTCCTTGACCAGCGACAGCGCCGGGAAGGGGTAGAACTGCTCGATCCGCAGCAGATAGACGTCGTCGAGCCCGCGCGCGTCGCGCTCTTCCAGCAGGTCGTAATAGACCTTGCCGGAACACATCACCACGCGCTTGATCTCGGCATCGGGCTTCAGATTGGTTTCCGAATGCCCCTTCTCGGCGTCGTCCCACAGCACCCGGTGGAAGCTCGACCCGGTGGTGAAGGAGTCGGCATCCGAGACCGCCAGCTTGTGACGCAGCAGCGATTTCGGCGTCATCATGATCAGCGGCTTGCGGTAGGAGCGGTGCAGCTGCCGGCGCAGGATGTGGAAGTAGTTCGCCGGGGTCGAGCAGTTGGCGACGATCCAGTTGTCCTGACCGCACATTTGCAGAAAGCGCTCCAGACGGGCGGAGGAGTGCTCCGGCCCCTGGCCTTCGAAGCCGTGCGGCAGCAGGCAGACGAGGCCCGACATGCGCAGCCACTTGCTTTCGCCCGAAGAGACGAACTGGTCGAACATGATCTGCGCGCCGTTGGCGAAATCGCCGAACTGCGCTTCCCAGAGCACCAGCGCGTTGGGCTCGGCCAGCGAATAGCCGTACTCGAAGCCGCAGACCGCGTATTCCGATAGCGCCGAGTCGATCACCTCATAGCGCGCCTGACCCTCGCGGATGTTGTTCAGCGGGTAGTAGCGGTCTTCGTTCTCCTGGTTGATCAGGCCGGAATGGCGCTGCGAGAAGGTGCCGCGCGTGCTGTCCTGACCGGCCAGACGCACCGGATACCCTTCGGTCAGCAGCGAGCCGAAGGCGATGCTCTCGGCGGTTGCCCAGTCGAAGCCCTGACCGCTCTCGAACATCTTCTTGCGGTGATCGAGGAAGCGGCCCACGGTCTTGTGCAGCGGGAAGCCCTCGGGAACAGTGGTGAGGCCAGTGCCGATCTCTGCCAGCGTCTCGGGCTTGATCGCGGTTTCGCCGCGCTGGTAATTGCCCTCTTTCTGCCGGTCGAGATGCGACCAGCGCCCGTCCAGCCAGTCGGCCTTGTTCGGTTTGTAGGTCTTGCCGGCCTCGAACTCTTCGTTGAGATGCGCCTGGAAGGCGGCCTTCATGTCCTCGATTTCGCCCTCGGGGATCAGACCGTCCTTGACCAGCCGCTCGGTATAGAGCGTCAGCGTGGTCTTGTGGCTCTTGATCTGCTTGTACATCACCGGGTTGGTGAACATGGGCTCGTCGCCCTCGTTGTGACCGAACCGGCGGTAGCAGAACATGTCGATGACCACGTCCTTGCCGAATTTCTGGCGGAACTCGGTGGCCACTTTGGCGGCGTGCACCACGGCCTCCGGGTCGTCGCCGTTGACGTGGAAGATCGGCGCCTCGACCACCAGCGCGTTGTCGGTGGGGTAGGGGGAGGAGCGCGAGAAATGCGGCGCGGTGGTAAAGCCGATCTGGTTGTTCACCACGATATGGATCGTGCCGCCGGTGCGATGGCCGCGCAGGCCCGAAAGCGCAAAGCACTCGGCCACGACGCCCTGGCCGGCAAAGGCCGCGTCGCCGTGCAGCAGGATCGACAGCACCGCGCGGCGTTCGGTGTCGCCGAGCTGGTCCTGCTTGGCGCGGACCTTGCCCAGCACCACCGGGTTCACCGCTTCGAGGTGCGAGGGGTTCGCGGTGAGCGACAGGTGCACGTTGTTGCCGTCGAACTCGCGGTCCGAGGAGGCGCCGAGGTGGTATTTCACATCGCCCGAGCCGTCCACGTCGTCAGGCTTGAAGCTGCCGCCCTGGAACTCGTTGAAGATTGCGCGGTAGGGCTTGTTCATCACGTTGGCGAGCACCGAGAGGCGGCCGCGGTGGGGCATGCCGACCACGACCTCTTTCAGCCCGAGATTGCCGCCGCGCTTGATGATCTGCTCCATCGCCGGGATCAGCGATTCACCGCCGTCGAGACCGAAGCGCTTGGTGCCCATGTACTTCACATGGAGGAATTTCTCGAAGCCCTCGGCCTCCACCATCTTATTGAGGATCGCCTTGCGGCCCTCGCGGGTGAACTTCACCTCCTTGCCGTAGCCTTCGATCCGCTCCTTGAGCCAGGCCGATTGCTCGGGGTCCGAGATGTGCATGTATTGCAGCGCGAAGGTGCCGCAATAGGTGCGCTTGAGCACGCCCATGATCTCGCGCATCGAGGCGATCTGGAGGCCCAGCACGTTGTCGATGAAGATCGGCCGGTCCATGTCGGCCTCGGTGAAGCCGTAGGCCTTGGGGTCGAGCTCGGGATGCGCGTCGCGGCCATGCAGGCCCAGCGGATCGAGATCGGCGGCGAGGTGGCCGCGGATCCGGTGGGCGCGGATGATCATCAGCGCGCGGATCGAGTCGAGCACGGCGCGCTTCACCTGGTCGTCGGTGAGGCTCACGCCCTTTTCGGCGGCCTTGTCGGCGATCTTCTTGCCGGCGCCTTTCGCCTCGGCGGGCGCGACGGGCAGGGGCCACTCGCCGGTGATCGCGGCGGTCAGGTCGTCATTTGGGCTCGGCGGCCAGTCGGCGCGCTCCCACGAGGCGCCCTGCGCCTCGGCCTTCACGCTGGTCTCGTCATCGCCCAGGGCTTTGAAGAACTCGGCCCAGGCCGCATCGACCGCGTTCGGGTCGTTGGCGTAGCGGGCGTACATCTGTTCGAGATATTCCGCGTTCGCCCCCTGCATGAAGCTTGAGGCATGAAACTGGTCGTTGGGGCTTTGGTCCGTCATGGCGTCCTCTGATCTTCTCCGGCGGGAGTGTCTGCGTAACCAGCGTAGTCGAACAGCCATCCGTAGATCTTTTTAATGCTGTTCGCGGTTTTGTTATCGTAGTAGTCGGCTACGGAGAGGCCGCAGCGCATATTGCTTGTGCGTTTCGTGACCGGTAGCTGGCTGTATTCGAAGGGCAGGCCGAGCGCGTCGCACACGGCCTCGAGATCCTGTTCCATCGCTTCCTGACGTACCAGGAGCTGGGGCACGAACTGCCCTCTGTCAAACACGACGACATCGCTCGACCGCCACTTTTGCGTTCGCACGGCCTTGCGAAAGGCGGCGACATGGGCGTCGGGATCGTCGGGCAGGGCGGTGCCACGCGTCTCGTTGCGGAAATAGAATTGCGACACCGCGAGATCGAACGGATTCCGGACCGTCGCGATCTTGCGGTAGGAGCGCCAGGCGTCTTCGCCGATCTGCGTGCGGACGTCGCTGGCGGGCATGTGGTTGTACCACACGAGGTCGAGCGCGTTGCGCTCGTCTTCGGGAATGCGGCGACGCCCCACGATATAGTGCGGCGTCACAAGGGCATGCGTCTTCTCGACAGGCGGGCCGTCATCGGCCGCACAGAGCGATTGCAGGAACATCTCGACGGATGTTCCTGCGGTCTTCCGCGTTTTCAGGAAGACGAACCGCTTATCGTGGCACACCAGGACCATGGGTCGCGTTAGGCGCCCTTGATCGCTGCCATGACCGCCTCGCCGAGCGTGGCGGGGCTGTCGGCGACGACGATCCCGGCGGATTTCATCGCCTCGATCTTCGATTCCGCGTCGCCCTTGCCACCAGCGACGATGGCGCCGGCATGGCCCATGCGGCGGCCCGGAGGGGCGGTACGGCCGGCGATGAACCCGGCGGTCGGCTTCCAGCGGCCCTTCTTCTTCTGCTCGGCGAGGAACTCGGCGGCCTCTTCCTCGGCGGAACCGCCGATTTCACCGATCATGATGATGGATTCGGTCTCGTCATCGTCAAGGAACATGTCGAGCACGTCGATATGCTCGGTGCCCTTGATCGGGTCGCCGCCGATGCCCACGGCGGAGGACTGGCCGAGGCCCATGTCGGTGGTCTGCTTCACCGCCTCATAGGTCAGCGTGCCGGAGCGCGAGACGACGCCGACGGAGCCGCGCTTGTGGATGTGGCCGGGCATGATGCCGATCTTGCAGGCGTCCGGCGTGATGACACCGGGGCAGTTCGGACCGATCAGGCGGCAGGGGCTGTCGATCAGCGCGCGCTTCACCTTCATCATGTCGAGTACCGGGATGCCCTCGGTGATGCAGACGATGAGCGGGATCTCGGCGTCGATGGCTTCGAGGATCGAATCCGCTGCGAAGGGCGGCGGAACGTAGATCACCGAGGCGTTGGCTTCGGTCACATGCACGGCCTCGTGGACCGAGTTGAAGACCGGCAGGCCGAGATGCTCGGTGCCGCCTTTGCCGGGGGTCACGCCGCCGACCATCTTGGTGCCGTAGGCGATGGCCTGTTCGGAGTGGAAGGTGCCCTGCGAGCCGGTGAAGCCCTGACAGATGACTTTGGTATTTGCGTCTACGAGGACAGCCATTGCGGCCTCCTATTTTGCAGTTTCAAGTTTCGAAGCGTCGCGTTTGCGGGCTTCGATCCATAATCTGATGCTCAGGCCCAGCACGCTGATCGCGCCGGTCGCCAGAAAGGCGTGCATTCCGAAAAGCAGGGCCACCGCGCCGATGCCCCCCGGTCCGTCGACCTCGCCCGTGGCGAGACCCTGCCGGATCGGAAAGGTGACGCGCTGCCAGACCTGCCAGAGCAGAGCCAGAGCGGCGATAGAAGAGAACGGGATCGAGACGCGCGTCGCCTTCGCAAGCAGAGCGGCCAGAATCATGAGTACGCCGGCGGACACTGCGCCCGCAATCGCGCCCAGACAGACCGCTATGCCATAGATGAAGACCAACACGCACGGAGTCTCTTAGCCCTTCACGGCCTTCACGATCTTCTCGGCGCCATCGGCGAGGTCGTCGGCGGCGATCACGTCCATACCGGACTCGTTGATGATCTTCTTGCCGAGATCCACGTTGGTGCCTTCGAGACGCACGACCAGCGGAACCTGGAGGCCGACCTCTTTCACCGCGGCGATCACGCCCTCGGCGATGACGTCGCAGCGCATGATGCCGCCGAAGATGTTCACGAGGATGCCTTTGACGTTCTCGTCCGAGGTGATGATCTTGAACGCCTCGGTCACCTTCTCCTTGGTGGCGCCACCGCCCACGTCGAGGAAGTTGGCCGGTTCCGCACCGTAGAGCTTGATGATGTCCATGGTCGCCATGGCTAGGCCCGCGCCGTTCACCATGCAGCCGATCTCACCGTCGAGCGCGATATAGTTCAGATCGTGCTGGGAGGCGGCGAGTTCCTTGGGGTCTTCCTCGGTCTCGTCGCGCAGGCCGACGATATCGGGGTGACGGTAGAGCGCGTTGGAGTCGAACCCGGCCTTGCAGTCGAGGCATTTCAGATTGCCGTCGGTGGTCAGGATCAGCGGGTTGATCTCCAGCATCTCCATGTCCTTCTCGACGAACATCCGGTAGAGATTGCCGAGCAGGTTCTGGCACTGGCGGACGGTCTTGCCTTCCAGACCCAGCGCAAATGCGACGCGGCGGCCGTGGAAGCCCTGATAGCCGACGGCAGGGTCGATGGAGAAGGACAGGATCTTTTCCGGAGTGGAGGCGGCGACCTCTTCGATGTCCATGCCGCCCTCGGTCGAGCAGACGATCGAGATGCGCGAGGTCACGCGGTCGACCAGCAGCGCGAGGTAGAATTCGGATTCGATGTCCGAGCCGTCCTCGATATAGATGCGGTTGACCTGCTTGCCGGCGGGGCCGGTCTGGTGGGTCACCAGCGTGTGGCCGAGCATGCGGTTGGTTTCCTCGGCGGCCTCTTCGACCGATTTGGTCAGGCGCACGCCGCCCTTTTCGCCGGCGTCATGCTCTTTGAACGAGCCCTTGCCGCGACCCCCCGCATGGATCTGAGCCTTCACCACCCAGAGCGGGCCGTCGAGCTCGCCCGCCGCGGTCTTGGCGTCGTTGGCGGTCAGAACGACACGGCCGTCCGAGACCGGGCAGCCATAGTCGCGCAGAAGCGCCTTCGCCTGATATTCATGGATGTTCATGAAAGAATCTTCCCGTCTTGCTGCGATTTCGTTGCCGGTATACCCATGCATAGCGGCCTGCGTTAAACGAAATATCGTCAGGTCCCTCGAATTGCGAGGAATTTCTGCGATTTGTGATCACGCTTTTTGGAGCTGTGATCACAAACAAAAATTCTGTTTGCCCGATGTTAGCGATGTGATGGGAGAATCAGCGTTTTTATGCCGATTTGCCTTTGCGATTGTCGCCCGGCGAGGGCGGCGGTAACGAGGGGAAACAGCGCGCGGAGGGGCCAAAATGCGAAATCTGGAGAGATACGGGCCGGATCGCCACGATCCCGAGGCGCTGCCGGTGGTGGTGCTGGCCCATAACGAGGCCAATATCCTGCCGGACTTTCTCGACCATTACCGGCGCATCTGCCGCCCCAGCTTTCTCATCGTCGACGACCGGTCGAGCGACGGCACCGCCGAGTTTCTCGCCGCCCAGCCCGATGTCACCGTGTTCCGCCCGCTGCCGCATTCGCATTTCAAGACCGACAAGGCGGAGTGGCGCGGCGAGATCATGGATGCGCTCTGCGACGGGCGCTGGAGTCTGGTGCCCGATCTCGACGAGCATTTCGTGCCGCCGGTCGCGCTCGATACCCTGATCCCGCAGATCGAGGCGGAGGGCGCCGAGGTCGTGCTGACCATCATGATCGACATGTACGATGACCGCCCGCTCGCCGATCACGTCTATCCCGACCCGCGCGGCCTGTCGCTGGCGGAGAGCTTTCCGTTCTTCGACACCCAGGACGATTTTCCGCAGGGCTATATCATGCGTCCGGTGACCCCGAAGGTGCTGGCGCTGAACCCGTCGCCGCCGAAAATCTTCAACGGTGGCGCGCGGCACCGGATCTTTTACCCCAAGCCCAAGGGGGCGGGGCCTGTGGCGCAATGGGTGGTGCGCCACCGCTTCGGGCTGGATCGTCCGATCAACGCGCGCGCCTCCTGGCTGGATCGCCGCGTGTCGCGCAAGCTGTTCAGCGGCTCGCTCAATTGCACCAAGCTGGGGCTGCTGAAGTGGAAGAAGGGGATGCGCTTTGCCGGCGGGCCGCACAAGGCGGATACGGCGCTGCGCTGTTCCGAGGCGATAGCCGCCTTCCTGCATTACCCGCTGACGCGCGGCCGCAAGGGGGTGGAATATATCGCGCAGCGCGGCCAGCACGCCGATGACAGCGAGCATTACAAGCGGCTTCTGGAGGGAGGGGCGCTGGAGCGCTCGCCGGTCTTCGCGGGCTCGAAGCGGTATTCCGGGCCGGGCGATCTCGCCGGGCTGATCCGGGGAGTGCCGGGGCGCTGACGCCCCGGCGAAAGGCTTAGGCGAGCGAGCTGTCGATGCCTTTGCAGGCCTCGACCAGGCCCTTCACGGCGTTGACCGAGGTGTCGAACATCTCTTGCTCTTCCTTGTTGAGCTTGATGTTGACGATCTTCTCGATGCCGCCGGCGCCGATCACGGTGGGCACGCCCACATACATGTCGGAAACGCCGAGGTCGCCGTCGCAATAGGCGGCGCAGGGCAGAACGCGCTTCTGGTCTTTCAGATAGGCTTCGGCCATTTCGATGGCCGAGGTGGCCGGCGCGTAGAAGGCCGAGCCGGTTTTCAGCAGGCCGACGATCTCGGCGCCGCCGTCACGGGTGCGCTGCACGATGGCGTCGAGCTTCTCCTGGGTGGTCCAGCCCATCGCGATCAGGTCGGGCAGCGGGATGCCGGCGACGGTCGAGTAACGGACGGAGGGCACCATAGTGTCGCCGTGGCCGCCCAGAACGAAGGCGGTGACGTCTTTCATCGACACGTTGAACTCGGTGGCGAGGAAGTGACGGAAGCGCGCCGAGTCGAGCACGCCGGCCATGCCGCAGACCTTCTCGGCCGGCAGGCCGGAGAACTTTTGCAGCGCCCAGACCATCGCGTCGAGCGGGTTGGTGATGCAGATGACAAAGGCATCCGGAGCGTTGTCGCGGATGCCTTCACCGACGGATTTCATCACCTTGAGGTTGATGCCGAGCAGGTCGTCACGGCTCATGCCGGGCTTGCGCGGCACGCCTGCGGTCACGATGCAGACATCTGCGCCGGCGATGTCGGCGTAATCCTGCGTGCCCTTGAGCGTCGCGTCGA
The DNA here is from genome assembly GCF_017311415.1 of Salipiger abyssi. Classification (GTDB taxonomy): domain Bacteria; phylum Pseudomonadota; class Alphaproteobacteria; order Rhodobacterales; family Rhodobacteraceae; genus Salipiger; species Salipiger abyssi_A. The sequence continues at coordinate 29,422 of NZ_JAEKIS010000014.1, forward strand.
AACCTTCCGAGGGGCCGGATTCCGCGATGTCGAGCGATTTGCCCTCGGGGGTGCCTTCGGCGATGTCGAAGAGGACGACGTCACCCAGTTCCTTCAGGGCTGCGAGGTGGGCGAGCGTGCCGCCGATCTGTCCCGCGCCGATCAGGGCGATCTTGGGTCTTGCCATGGATCTAATCTCCGCTCCATTTGTCAATTCCGAGGTTTGCCTAAGGGTTTGGCCGGGCGCGCGCAAGAGCGCTGCGCGGCGGCAATCCCGGGCGGAGCGGGAGAGGCCCCGGAAATGGTGGCGCAAAAGGTAGCGAAATCTGCGGCTTAGGGTGGTGTTTCGCGGTATGCTTTTGAATACCGTTTTAACGAGACGCGCGTTCGGGACGCATCTTGAGGCATTTTTCGGGCAGCGTAGCGGGGCGGCGGACGATTCTCGCGCCGCCCAGGGGAGGAGTCAGGCGTCGCTTTCGGGGGCCTGCAAGACCTCGTTCAGCGCCTCGAAGGCCTGGCCGCTGGCAATGAGGCAGGTGAGGCCGGTGACCGAGGTGACGGTGATCGTCCAGCTTCCGGTTTCGGCGGAGGCAAAGACCTCCATCACATTGTTGTTGCTGCCGAGCCCGATGCTGCGCCGGGTTTCGCCATAGCTTTCCGCCAGTTTCGCCACCACCTGATCGCGCGGCGCGCAGGCGTTCTGCTGGGCGCCGGCAGCGGTCGCCCCGAATGCGATAAGGCCCGTCAGCGCGGCCAGTATCCGTTTCATCGCTCTGCCCTTTCGGCTGTCGCATGCGGTGCTTGCGCCCGCTGCGTGATGCCCTCTGCCTGATGCCGGCCCGAATGGGGCCTTGCGGTTTCCGCCCTGCGCCAACAGGCTGCGCAGAAAAGCCCAAGGAATGGTTAACAGGGCGGGCGTTCCGGCCCGGTCGTGCTGCCGGTCTCCTGCTTTCGTCGCTTTTTTCTGCGATGCGGCGACTCCGCTCTTGCACTTTTCGCAAAAAAATGACCTCTACCACGCAACTTTATTTCTTCGACAGGGAGAAGACTCATGGACCTCACGCTGCGCCCCTACCGTTCGGTGCTCTATATCCCCGGCTCCAAGGACCGGGCTTTGGACAAGGCGCGCGGGCTGCCCGTGGATGCGATCATTTTCGATCTCGAGGATGCGGTCTCGCCCGGCGAAAAGCCTGCCGCGCGCGAGACGCTGGCCGCCGCGCTGTCGCTGGGCGGCTATGGCAAGCGCACCAAGATCGTGCGGATCAACGGGCTTGAGACCGAATGGGGCGAGGCCGACGCCAGGGCCGCCAACGACATGGATTGCGACGCGGTGCTGCTGCCCAAGGTGGAAAGCCCCGAGCAGCTCGACGCGCTGGCCAGGCTCACCGACAAGCCGCTCTGGGCGATGATGGAAACGCCCAGGGGCATGCTGAACGCCGCCGCCATCGGCGCGCATCCGCAGCTCATGGGCATGGTGATGGGCACCAACGATCTGGCCAAGGAGCTGAACTCGCGCTTCCGCGCCGACCGGCTGCCGATGATGGCCTCGCTGGGGCTATGCCTGCTGGCGGCCAAGGCCACCGGCTGCGTGATCGTCGACGGGGTCTATAATGCCTTCAAGGACGATGCGGGGCTGAAGGCGGAATGCGATCAGGGCCGCGACATGGGGTTCGACGGCAAGACGCTGATCCACCCCGCACAGGTCGAGATCACCAACGCGGCCTTTGCGCCGACCGAGGCCGAGGTCGAACTGGCGAAACGGCAGATTGCGGCCTTTGAAGAGGCCGAGAAGGCCGGGCAGGGCGTTGCGGTGGTCGATGGCAAGATCGTCGAGAACCTGCATGTGGCGACCGCGCAGAGCGTCCTTGCCAAAGCGGAAGCCATTGCCGCGCTGGGAGAATAACCGCAGGGTGGCCGGAACGAATCCCGATCACAGGAGAGCCCCATGATCCTTCTCGTTCTCGGTGTCGCGCTCTGGTGGGCGGCGCATCTCTTCAAGCGCGTGGCCCCGGCGCAGCGCGCGGCGCTGGGCGGCAAGGGCCGTGGCCTCGTCGCATTGCTGCTGGTGGGCGCGGTGCTGCTGATGATCTTCGGCTATCGCATGGCCGATGGCGCGGTGTTCTGGGGCCGACACCCGGCGACGGTGGGGGTCAATAACCTGCTGATGCTGGCGGCGCTCTATTTCACCTCGCCCGGCCCGAAGAAAGGCGCGCTGTTCTACCGTATGCGCCACCCGATGCTGACCGGCATTCTGCTCTGGGCCGTGGCGCATCTGCTGGTCAATGGCGATGTGCCGAGCTTTGTGCTCTTTGGCGGGCTGGGCGCCTGGACGCTGGTCGAGATGGCCGTGATCAACCGCGCCGAACCGGGCTGGACGCCCCCCGCAAAGGGCGCAATCCGCAAGGACATCATCTTTGCCGCCGCCAGCGTGGTCCTGCTGCTTGTCATCGGCTGGATCCACACCTGGCTCGGCTACCCAACCTTTGGATAAGACCATGAAACTCTACCGCTTTCTCTCCGAAGACGACACTTCGGCCTTTTGCCACAAGGTGACCGCCGCCCTGAACAAGGGCTGGGAGCTGCATGGCGACCCGACCTATGCCTTCGACGCCGCCAATGGCGTGATGCGCTGCGGCCAGGCCGTGGTGAAGGAGGTCGACGGCACCTACACCCCCGACACGAAACTGGGAGAGCATTGATGGCAAAGACCAATCCGGGCCGTTTCTTCGAGGATTACCGCGTCGGTCAGGTGATCGACCACGCGGTGCCGCGCACCGTCACTTCGGGCGAGCGGGCGCTCTATCACGCGCTCTACCCGGCGCGGTATGCGCTCTATTCCTCCGACGCGTTCGCCCGCGCCTGCGGGTTGCCGGAAAGCCCGATCGACGATCTGGCGGCCTTCCATGTGGTGTTCGGCAAGACCGTGCCGGATATCTCGCTGAACGCGGTGGCCAATCTCGGCTATGCCGAAGGGCGCTGGCTGGTCCCGGTCTATGCGGGCGACACGTTGCGCTCGTCCTCCGAGGTGATCGGGCTCAAGCAGAATTCCAACGGCAAGAGCGGCGTGGTCTATGTGCGCACCACCGGCAGCAACCAGCGCGGCGAGACCGTGATGGAGTATTGCCGCTGGGTGATGGTGCGGAAGAACGATCCCGACGCGCCGGCGCCCGAGACGGTGATCCCCGATCTCAAGAAAGTGCTGACGCCGGAGGATCTGGCGGTGCCGCAGGGGCTGAATTTCGACAATTACGATTTCACCCTCGCGGGCGAGCCGCATCGCTGGGGCGATTATCAGGTGGGCGAGACCATCGACCATGTGGACGGGGTGACCATCGAAGAAGCCGAGCACATGATGGCGACGCGGCTCTGGCAGAACACCTCCAAGGTGCATTTCGACGCCACGATCCGGCCCGACGGGCAGCGGCTGATCTATGGCGGCCATGTGATCTCGATGGCCCGGGCGCTGAGCTTCAACGGGCTGGGAAATGCGCAGATGATCGTGGGTCTCAATGCCGGTGCGCACGCCAATCCCTGCTTCTCCGGCGACACGGTGAGGGCCTGGACCGAGGTGCTCGACAAGGCCGATACGCCGGCGCCGGGTGTGGGCGCGGTGCGGCTGCGGCTGGTGGCGACCAAGGGTGGTGCGCCGTTCGAGCTCAAGGGAGAGGATGGGAAATACCTGCCTAACGTCTTGCTGGATCTGGATTATTGGGCGCTTATGCCGCAGTAGGGTATGCCAGGCTGTTAACGATTTCGTCGCAATCATGTCGCGGTCCCGCTAAACTTGACCTCGGGGAGAGATTCGTTCCTGAAGAGGTGAGGGACCGCCATGTCTGCAAACAGCCTTCCGCACGGATCCGAAGACGTTCTGGCTCTGCCTGCCGGACAGATCCCCGACACGATCAGCGCGCTGGTCAGGAAACGTGAATTCAGCAGCCTTGTCTGCCGGATCCATCGCGAGATCCGCTCGCCCGATCCGGCGCTGCGCGCCAAGGGAACCGAGGCGCTGCAACGGCTCGGCTTCCCCGAGTGACTCAATCTGTCCGTGCGGGCTTTCGCGCGGACAGAATCAGACTTTCCAACATCTTCCGCGCCGCAGAATGTTAGCGTGCGAATTGTGATCACAGTTTTTGGCGTGTGATCACATAATCTGCTTATTTTTTCAAAAAGCGATCAAAAAAGCCGCCTGCTGCGCATGCACTCTGGTGACAGAGGGGCGGGAAACCCGCTAGAACCCTGCCACGAGGGAACCGAAAGGACACGCCATGGCCGAAGAGACCCGGATCGAGCGCCCGCTCTCCCCCTTCATGATCGGGCCGTATTATCGACCGCAGCTCACCTCGATGAGCTCCATCCTCACCCGCATCACCGGAAACGCCCTGATCGTCGGCACGCTGCTGATGGTCTGGTGGTTCCTGGCACTCGCCGCGGGGCCGGAATACTTTGAAACCGCCGAATGGTGGATCACCTCCTGGGTGGGCAATCTGATCATGTTCGGGTCGCTTTGGGCCATCTGGTACCACTACCTTGCCGGGCTGCGGCACCTGGTCTTCGACTCGGGCAAGGGGCTCGACATCAAGACCGCCGAAAAACTCGGCTGGGCCTGCATTTACGGCTCCGTGGCGCTGACCGTCGCGACCGTGATCATCTTCTGGATCTGAGGGAGGCATAAAGCATGCGTTACCTGACCGACCGCAAACGCGCCGTTGGCAAGGGCTCGGCCCATAGCGGCGCCGAACATCACTGGTACATGATGGTGAGCTCCGTCGCGCTCGCCTTTCTGGTTCCCACCTTCCTCATCATCTTCGGCCGGGCGCTGGGCTCGGGCTACGAGAACGCGCTGGCCACGTTCGAGCGGCCCTTTCCGGCGATCCTCGCGGGGCTCACACTCTTCGTCGGCATGCAACATTTCCACAAGGGCGCCCGCGTGATGCTCGAGGATTACACCAGCGGTTCCACCCGGAAGCTGCTGATCATGCTGGTTGTGGGCCTGTCCTATGCGCTCACCGCTGCCGGAATTTTCGGCATCGCCAAGATCGCCCTCTGAGACAGAAAGACCCGGAAAAATGGCTGCATACGAATACGAGACGCATGACTATGACGTCGTGGTGGTCGGGGCAGGGGGCGCTGGCCTCCGCGCCACGCTCGGCATGGCGGAGCAGGGGCTGCGCACCGCCTGCGTGACAAAGGTCTTCCCGACGCGTTCGCACACCGTCGCCGCACAGGGCGGTATCGCGGCGTCGCTGTCGAACATGGGCCCCGACAACTGGCAGTGGCACATGTACGACACCGTCAAGGGCTCGGACTGGCTCGGCGACACCGACGCGATGGAATATCTCGCCCGCTCGGCGCCCGCCGCCGTCTACGAGCTGGAGCATTACGGCGTGCCCTTCTCGCGCACCGAAGAGGGCAAGATCTATCAGCGCCCGTTCGGCGGCCACACCACCGAATTCGGCGAAGGCCCGCCCGTGCAGCGTACCTGCGCCGCAGCGGACCGCACCGGCCACGCCATCCTGCACACGCTCTATGGCCAGTCGCTGAAGAACAACGCCGAGTTCTATGTCGAATATTTCGCCATCGACCTGATCATGTCCGATGACGGTGTGTGTCAGGGCGTGGTCTGCTGGAAGCTCGACGACGGCACGTTCCACGTCTTCAACGCCAAGATGGTCGTTCTGGCCACCGGCGGCTATGGCCGCGCCTATTTCTCGGCGACCTCGGCGCATACCTGCACCGGCGACGGCGGCGGCATGGTGGCGCGCGCGGGCCTCGCGCTTCAGGACATGGAATTCGTCCAGTTCCACCCGACCGGCATCTACGGCTCGGGCTGCCTGATCACCGAAGGCGCGCGCGGCGAGGGCGGCTATCTGACGAACTCCGAGGGCGAGCGCTTCATGGAGCGTTACGCGCCGACCTATAAAGACCTCGCGCCGCGCGACTACGTTTCGCGCTCCATGACCATGGAGATCCGCGAGGGCCGTGGCGTGGGCGAGCATGGCGACCACATCCACCTGAACCTCTCGCACCTGCCCGCCGAAGCGCTGGCGGAGCGTCTGCCGGGCATTTCCGAGTCGGCCAAGATCTTTGCCGGCGTGGATGTCACCAAGGAGCCGATCCCGGTTCTGCCGACGGTGCACTACAACATGGGCGGCATCCCCACCAATTACTGGGGCGAGGTGCTGAACCCGACCGCCGACGATCCCAACGCCGTCGTGCCGGGCCTGATGGCCGTGGGCGAGGCGGGCTGTGCCTCGGTGCACGGCGCCAACCGTCTCGGCTCCAACTCGCTGATCGACCTCGTGGTCTTCGGCCGCGCCGCCGCGATCCGCGCCGGCAAGGTGGTCGACAAGGACGCGCCGAAGCATGCGCTGAACCAGCCGTCCGTGGACAGGGCATTCGACCGGTTCGACGGGCTGCGCAACGCCGATGGCGGCACGCCGACCGCCGAACTGCGGCTCGAGATGCAGCGCACCATGCAGGAGGACGCGGCGGTGTTCCGCACCGACAAGACCCTGAAGGAAGGCGTCGAGAAGATGACAGCCATCGCCGGCAAGCTCGGCGATCTTAAGGTCACCGACCGCTCGCTGATCTGGAATTCGGATCTGATGGAGACGCTGGAGCTGACCAACCTCATGCCCAACGCGCTCGCCACCATTGTGGGCGCCGAGGCGCGCAAGGAATCCCGGGGCGCGCATGCGCATGAGGATTATCCGACGCGCGACGACGACAACTGGCGGGTCCATACGATCAGCCGCGTCGAGGGCAATCAGGTCGCGCTCAGCCACCGTCCGGTGGTGCTCGATCCGCTGACCAAGGAAGACGAGGGCGGCATCAGCCTCGCCAAGATCGCGCCGAAGGCCCGCACCTTCTGATGCGTCACGCGCTTGCCCTTCTGCCGTTGCTGTCTCTGGTCGCTTGCACGCAAAAAGCCGATCCAGTGACGCAATGTATGTTCCAGGTCGATGCGCCTGGAACATACGAATACCCGGCAGGGGTGGCGAACCCGGTGATCACGCCGGGGCAGGGCGGTACGCAAGCCGGTGCAGATGCGCTGATGGCCTGCGTCGCCGCCAAGGTTGGCGAGGCGCCCAGCGTCTCCGGCGCCACTGGAGGGATCCCGGAAGAGACCGAGATTCGGCGCACCGAGAGCGGCGCAACCGTCAAGCGATACACCTACGGCACGCCCCCGTCTGCGGCGGCTCGTCAGCGCGACGCGGGCGAAATGTCTGCCGTGCCTGTGGCTGAGGCGGGATACGGGCAATGCCCTCCCGGGGCCTCCAGCATGTACAGGGGGACGCTTTATTGCCTGGGGCAGTGATCCTCACTGCTGGACGGGTGGCCTGTGCTGGGGCCTTTCTGGCCCTGAGCGGCTGCACGGTGCTCCAGCCCGCGCCGGACCGGGGCGATCTTGCGCTTGAGACGGCGCGCGCCGCCGTGGCGCCGGTGCTGATGGAGAAAGCGCCGGGCGTGCCGACAGAACGGGCGGTGGACTGCACACTCGAATATGCGACCAGGGGGCAGATCGAGGCGCTGGCGCAGAATTCAGCGCTGGGTCAGCCCGGCTTGAACGACGATATCGTGACCGATATCCTTTACACACAGGGCACTCGTGACTGCATGCGTGGCGGTTTGATCTACGAAGTGCTCAACTTCCAACTGTTTCCTTAGGAGACCCCGCTTTGCGCAAGGCCCTCCTCATCACCGTGCTTCTCGCCGCCTGCTCGCCGCAGAGCCAGGACGAGATTGCGCGCGCGGCGGCGCGGTCGACCGTGTCCAAGGTGGTGACCGAGCGCTTTCCGGGGGTGCCGGTGCAGCCGGCCATCGACTGCATCATCGACAACGCGACTGCGACGCAGATCTACGCGCTGGCCGGCGACAGCCTGACCGGACCGACGCAGAGCACCGTTCAGATCGTCAGCGAAATCGTGTCGAAACCCGAGACGCTGACCTGCCTCGCCGCCGAGGGGCTGCCGGCGCTGTTGCAGGGGAGGGCGCTATGACCGCGCTCCCGCTCTTCGGCAGCTCGCAACGTGTGGAGCCCTGGACAGGGCCGTCGCGCGTGGTGCTGCATTGCGGGTTCCGCAAGACCGGCACCACCTTCATTCAGGACGTACTGCGCGACAATGCGGCGAAACTGCCCGAGGGCTTTGCCGCCAGCCCGCGCGAGACGCTGACCCGGGGCTGGCGCCGCGCGGTCGCCGACGACATCCGCAAGCGCAATCGCGCCACTGCGCGCGAGCTTCAGCGCGAGGCGCAGCTGCTGCGCGCCGCCATCGCGGCGATGCCGGCGAAAACAGCGCTGATTTCCGACGAGAATCTCTTTGGCACCGATGTGGTCGCACCGGACGGGGCGACGATCTTCCAACTGGCCGCGCAGTATCTGCCGATGCTCGAAACAGCGCTGGCCGGCGCATCTCTGGAGCTGGTCTTCTATACCCGCGACATGGGCAAATGGCTGCGCAGCGCCTGGGGGCAGGCGGTCAAGCGCAAGGGCGAAACCGCGGATTTCGACACATGGGCTGCCCGTCAGCCCCCGCTCGACTGGGAGAGCGGGATCGCGACGATCCGTGCCGCGGTGGCCTCGCCGGTCACGGTTTACGCCATGGAGGACGATCTGGCCGGAGAGGCCCCCCTCATGGGGCGCGCGCTTTTCCGCCATGCCGGGCTCGACGACGCCACCGTCGCCACGTTCGACCTGCCCGATGCCTCCAACACCGCGCTGCCCGCCGGCGCGATGGATCTCATGCGCAAGCTCAACGGTCTGGGGCTTGCCCCCAAGGACCGGCGGGCGGTGTCGCAACTCGTCGAGGACAATCCGGAGGTGTTCCGGAGATGACCTTTCAGATCTTCACTTGGTCCGGCGCTCTAGCTGGACCGGACCTTGCCACCCCATAGACTCACCCGAAAGGACAGCAGAGGCTCGCCATGGTTCAGTTTACGCTTCCGAAGAATTCCAAGATCCGCACCGGCAAGACCTGGCCGAAGCCCGAGGGCGCGACCAATGTCCGGGCGTTCAAGATCTATCGCTGGAATCCCGATACCGGTGAAAACCCGCGCGTCGATACCTACTATCTCGACATGGACAAGTGCGGGCCGATGGTTCTGGACGCGCTGATCAAGATCAAGAACGAGGTCGACCCGACCCTGACCTTCCGCCGCTCCTGCCGCGAAGGCATCTGCGGCTCCTGCGCGATGAATATCGACGGGATCAACACGCTGGCCTGTATCTACGGGCTCGACGAGATCAAGGGCGACGTCAAGATCTACCCGCTGCCGCATATGCCGGTGGTCAAGGACCTGATCCCCGACCTCACGCATTTCTATGCCCAGCACGCCAGCATCATGCCCTGGCTGGAGACCAAGACCAACCGCCCCGAGAAAGAGTGGAAGCAGTCCATCGAGGATCGCAAGAAGCTCGACGGCCTTTATGAATGCGTGATGTGCGCCTCGTGCTCGACGGCCTGCCCGAGCTACTGGTGGAACTCCGACCGCTATCTCGGACCGGCGGCGCTGTTGCACGCCTACCGCTGGATCATCGACAGCCGCGACGAGGCGACGGGCGAGCGTCTGGACGGGCTGGAAGACCCGTTCAAGCTCTATCGCTGCCACACGATCATGAACTGCACCAAGACCTGCCCGAAAGGTCTGAACCCGGCGAAAGCCATCGCCGAGATCAAGAAGATGATGCTGAACCGGGTCGTCTGATCCTCCCGGGTATCGCTATTGAGCGCCGCGTCCTCCCGGGGGGGGCGCGGCGTTTTTTCTGCCCAAGGCAGCGCCGCTCCGCGCGGCTGCCCCTGGGGAACCATGCAAAAGATGCATTTCGCATTTGCAGCATCGTGGGGTGTGCTGCGCCGCGGCAAGGTCTATTTCGACCGGCAAGGGGAGGATACGGAGCAATACCGAAAGGCCAACCCGATGCAAAAACAATCCGACTCCAAAATCGACGCGCAGGAAGCGCTTGCCGTTCTCGAACAGGCCTATGCCTATTATCAGCCCGAGCCGGTGCTGGTGCACACTGCCGTGCGCGAGATCGAAGAAGACACCGACGGCTTTGCCTATTACCGCGCGGCCTGAGCCGCTGGACCCGCCGGCGCGGCGGGCTAGTCTACGCGTCATGAGAGCAGATATCCCGAAACGGAGCCGGCAATGATCTTTGCTGTCGGCTTCGTTGCCTTTTTCATCGGTCTGATGATCTACAACGCCCGGCATCGTGGCCGGCGCCAGTGCCGCTGGCGCGCCTATCGGCAGGGCGAGGGCGCCACGCGCTGGACCTGCGTGCACTGCGGCGCCGAGGTCGAGGGCGAGGCGGGAAAACCGCCGACGGTGTGCCTGCGCGACAACAGCTGAGCGGCCCGGAAAATTTTTGCGATTATCGCGAAATTTCCCCCTTGATCGAATCCGGCTCTGGCCTCATATGCCCGCTCAAGACGCCAACGCACGCGCCTCTGTCGAGGTGGGCAATTCCACACCCACGCGGTTACGTAGCGACGGTAACGTCTCCCTTGGAACTGAGCGGTCTGCGCCGGGAAACCGGAATGGCCGGGTCTGATTGGAGATGACCAATGAACGCATACGTGACCGGGCTCGCTGCCCGTCAATCCACCGTCTTTGCCCCCCAAGTCGCCGAAGCTGCCCCCGAGCAGCACCTCTCGCGCGCCGAGGCCTATATCCGCGCCCATGAGTTCGCGCGTCCGACCCTGGTGATCGACACCCAGGCGGTGGCCCGTCAATACGCCGCGCTGGCGCAGGGGCTGGGCCGTGCCCGCATCCACTATGCGGTCAAAGCCAACCCGGCGCCGGAAATCCTGCGCCTGCTGGCGCGTCTCGGCTCCAACTTCGATGCCGCTTCGCGTGTCGAGATCGCCATGTGCCTCGCCGCCGGCGCCACGGCCGACCGCATTTCCTTTGGCAACACCGTCAAGAAAGTGTCCGACATCGCCTGGGCGCATGCGCAGGGCGTGAGCCTCTTTGCCGCCGATGCCGAGGAAGAGCTGGAAAAGCTGGCCGAGCACGCGCCGGGCGCCCGCGTCTATATCCGCGTGATCGTCGAGAACTGCGAAGCCGACTGGCCGCTGACCCGCAAATTCGGCTGCGCCCGCGACAAGGCGCTGGAACTGATTGCGATGTCTAAGGCGCTGGGGCTCGACCCGGTGGGCCTGTCCTTCCATGTCGGCTCGCAGACCCGCCGCGCGCAGATGTGGGCACCGGTTCTGGATCAGGTCGCGGCCATCTGGCACGCCGCTGGCGAGGCCGGTCATGAGCTGTCGCTGCTCAACATCGGTGGCGGTTTCCCGGCCTTCTATGGCGAGGCGATCGAGGCGCCGATGAACTATGCCGCCGACGTGATGGGGCTGGTGCATGAGCGCTTTGGCGACGTTACCGAGATCATGGCGGAGCCGGGCCGGGGGCTGGTCGCCGAGGCCGGCGCGATTGCCGCCGAAGTGCTTCTGGTGTCGAAGAAATCCGACAACGACCTGCACCGCTGGGTGTATCTCGATATCGGCAAGTTCTCGGGGCTGGCGGAAACCATGGAAGAGGCGATCCGCTACCAGTTCCTGACCGACCGCGACGGCGACGATCTCGGCGCCTGCATCCTTGCCGGCCCGTCCTGCGACAGCGCCGATGTGCTCTACGAAAAGCGCCCGGTCGAGCTGCCGCTGGGCCTGAAAGCCGGCGACCGCATCATCATCCGCTGCTGCGGCGCCTATACATCGACCTATGCTTCGGTCGGCTTCAACGGCTTCCCGCCGCTGGATGTTGTTGCGATCTGAGATCTACCGCATGACTCACGGACCAAAGGCCGGCCCCCATCGGGGTCGGCCTTTTTCATTTTGCGAATGGCGGGAGGGGGCGGGCAATGGAGCAGAGGGGAATGGTGGGCAAATTGCCCACCCTACGGATCACGCGATCCCCGCCCCGGACCTGATCCGGGGCCTCGTCTTTTCAGTTGTCGAGGATATTCTCACCCAAGCTGCCGCGTCGAGTATCCGGACCCGAACATCGCCCCCCACGCCTCTGGCCCGGAAACAAGCCGAAGACGCCTCTCACACATCGCATAGCGATGTGTTGCCGGCAGGCGTTTGCTTGCAAACGCCGAGAGGCGAGCCCAGCGGCGGCCCCGTTCGGGCGAGCTGCCGTTTTGGTGACGGAAGTGCCTTGTTGAGAGGTCAGCCGGATTTGGCAGGGATAAAGTACGGAGCTCCAAGGCCAGTGCGGCATCCGACGGGCAGCCACTGCGCCCGGCTTTTGTTGCGCTTGTGGAGCGGTTTGACGAGCGCAAAGGCTTGTGGGCAGCCGAAGCTACAGGTCCTCTCCGTTAGCGCCGCCCCTTCAACCGCATGGACATCCCCGGCAATTCCGGTAACCGTAGCGCCGTCGCCGGGCGCAGATCCGGCAGGGGATAACAGGGATAAGACAGGGAGTTCCGCAATGTCCGTGAAAACGCTTCTCGCCGCCGCGAGCCTGGTGGCGATGGCCGCCACCGCGCAGGCCGAGGTCAAGGTCGGTCTGATCACCACGCTTTCGGGCGGCGGCGCGAGCCTCGGGATCGACACGCGCGACGGGTTCCTGCTGGCGATGGACGCGGCGGGGCGCGACGATGTCGAGGTGATCGTCGAGGACGATCAGCGCAAGCCGGACGTTGCCGTGCAGATCGCCGACAAGATGATCCAGTCCGACAAGGTCGACATCCTTACCGGCATTGTCTGGTCGAACCTCGCCATGGCCGTAGTGCCCGCCGCCACCGCGCAGGGCAAATTCTACCTCTCGACCAATGCCGCGCCGGCGCAGCTCGCGGGCAAGGGCTGCAACCCGAACTATTTCTCGGTCTCCTACCAGAACGACAATCTGCACGAAGCCGCCGGTGCCTTCGCCAAATCCGAAGGCTACAGCAAGCCCTTCATCATGGCGCCCAACTACCCCGCCGGCCATGACAGCCTGAACGGGTTCAAGCGCTTTTACGGCGGCGAGCTGGCGGGCGAGGTCTTTACCCAGCTCGGCCAGACCGATTACGCCGCCGAACTGGCGCAGATCCGGGCCAGCGGCGCCGACAGCATCTTTTTCTTCCTGCCCGGCGGCATGGGGATTTCCTTCCTCAAGCAATATGCCGACAGCGGCATCGAGCTGCCGGTGATGGGCCCGGCCTTCTCCTTCGATCAGGCGATCCTTCAGGCGGTGGGCGACGCCGCACTCGGCGTCAAGAACGGCTCCAACTGGTCCAAGGATCTCGACGTGCCGGCCAACGCCACCTTCGTCAGCGCGTTCGAGGAGAAATACGGCCGGCTGCCCTCGCTCTACGCCGCCTATGGCTATGACACCGCGAACCTGATGCTCTCGGCGCTGGACGAGGCCGAACCTGCCGATGCGGATGCCTTCCGCGCGGCGCTGAAGGCCGCCGAGTTCGACAGCGTGCGCGGCAAGTTCTCCTTCGATACCAACAATCACCCGATCCAGGACATCTATATCCGCGAGGTGATCAAGGAGGGCGACATCTACACCAACAAGATCGTCGCCACCGCGATCGAGGACCGGTCGAGCGCCTATGTCGCCGACTGCCCGATGCAGTAAACCCGGCGGCCCCGCCCGAGACGAGCGCCCGCAATGTCCCCGATCCTGCTTGCTGAACAGGTCCTGAACGGCCTGCAATCCGGTGTCATGCTGTTTCTCATGGCCGCCGGGCTGACGCTGATCTTCGGCGTCATGGGGCTGATCAACCTGGCGCACGGTTCGCTCTACATGGTGGGGGCCTTTGCCGCCGCCACGGTCGCGGGGCTCACCGGCTCGTTCCTGCTGGCGCTGGTCGCGGCGCTGGCCGCCGCCGCTGCCGCCGGTGCGCTGGTCGAGCTGCTGGTGATCCGCAGGCTTTACGCTAAGGATCATCTCGACCAGGTGCTGGCCACTTTCGCGCTGATCCTGATCTTTTCCGAAGGCACGCGCTGGCTTTTCGGCTCCTTCCCGCTCTATCTCGACATCCCCGAGGCGCTCTCGGGCACCGTGACCCTGCCCGGTGGCATCGCCTATCCCGCCTACCGGCTTGCGCTGATCGGGGTGGGGGTCGCGGTGGCGCTGGGGCTCTGGTGGCTCAACGCCCGCACCCGGCTCGGCATCCGCATCCGTGCGGGTGAGAACGACCGCGAGATGATCGCGGCGCTGGGGGTGGATATCGGCAAGCTCTACACGCTTGTGTTTGCGCTCGGCGCGGCGCTGGCGGGGCTGGCCGGCGCGCTGGTGGGGGCGATCCAGTCGGTGCAGGTCGGCATGGGCGAGCCGGTGCTGATCCTCGCCTTCGTGGTGATCGTGATCGGCGGCATCGGCTCTATAAAGGGCGCGCTGATTGGCGCGCTGCTGGTCGGGCTCACCGATACGCTGGGCGGCGTGCTGCTGCCCGAGCTCTTCAAGCTCTTCACCGATCCGGCCAGCGCCGCCGCCAGCGGTTCGGCCTTTGCCTCCATGGCGATCTATATCCTGATGGCGGCGGTGCTGATCTGGCGGCCCACCGGATTGTTCGGGGCGCGGACATGAGCCGGGAAAGCTGGCTCAACGCCGCGCTGCTGCTCGCGCTGGTGGTCGTGCCGGGATGGGCGCTCTGGGCCGACGAGCCCTTTACCATCACGCTTGCCACCCGCGCGGTGATCTTTGCGCTGGCGGCGGTGGGGCTGAACATCGCGCTTGGGATGGGCGGGCTGGTGAGCCTCGGCCATGCGGTGTTTTTCGGCATCGGCGGCTATGCGATGGGGATCCTTGCGAGCCATGCGCAGAATTATACCGCGCTGATGGAGTGGCCCTTTGTGATCGAGGGCACAAAATCCATGCCGGTGATCTGGCTTGTGGCGGTGGCGGCCTCTTCCTGCGCTGCGCTTGTCATCGGGTTGTTGAGTCTGCGCACCTCGGGGGTCTATTTCATCATGATCACGCTGGCCTTCGGTCAGATGATGTATTTTTTCGCGATCTCCTGGCCGGCCTATGGCGGCGAGGACGGGTTGTCGATCTATGTGCGCAACGGCTTTCCCGGTCTGAACACGCTGGTCCCGATCCAGTTCTACGGCATCTGCCTCGTCTGGCTCTGCATCGCGTTGCTGCTCTATGCGCGACTGATGCGCTCGCCCTTCGGACTGGCGCTGAACGCGGCGCGGCAGGTGCCGGCGCGGGTGCGGGCCGTGGGGCTCGACCCGAGGCGGCTGCAACTGGTGGCGCTGGTGATCTCGGGCGGGATCACCGGGCTTGCCGGGGCGCTCTTTGCCGATCTCAACCGCTTTGTGAGCCCCTCCATGCTGAGCTGGCAGATGTCTGGCGAGATCATGGTCTTTGTCATCATCGGCGGCGTGGCGCGGCTCTTCGGACCGGTGGCGGGGGCGGGGTTTTACGTGCTGCTGGAGCATCTTCTGGGCGGGGTCAGCGAGTTCTGGCAGATCTTTCTCGGGCTTTTCCTGCTGGCGGTGGTGCTGTTCGGCAAGGGCGGTCTGGTGGGCATGATCGCGGGGAGGCGGCGCGATGGCTGAGCCGGTTCTGGCCACCCATGGGCTAAGCAAGGCCTTCGGCGCGCTTCAGGCGAGCGACGGTATTTCCATCGACCTGCGCCCGGGCGAGATCCACGCCATCATCGGCCCGAACGGCGCCGGGAAATCCACACTCATCGCGCAGATCTGCGGCGCGCTGGCCCCCGATATCGGGCGGGTCGAGTTCCTCGGCCGCGACGTGACGCGCGCGAGCACCGAGGCGCGGGCGGCGCGCGGGCTGGCGCGGACCTTCCAGACCTCGGCGCTGGCGATGGAGGATACGGTTCTGCAAAACGCGCTGCTCGGTGCGCTGGGGGCCAGCGGGCGGCCATGGCGGTTCCTTGCGCGGGCGGATCGGGACGCAAGCCTGCGCACCCGTGCCGAGGCGGCGCTGGAGGCGGTGGGGCTCGCCGATCTGGCGGAGCTGCGCACCGCCGAGCTAAGCCATGGCCAGCGCCGGCAGCTCGAGGTGGCGGTCGCGCTGACGCTGGCGCCCAAGGCCTTTGTCATGGATGAGCCGATGGCGGGGCTGGGGCAGGAAGGCTCCAAACGTCTGACCGGCTTTCTCGACGGGCTGCGGGCGCAGGCGCCGATTCTGCTGGTGGAGCACGACATGGACGCGGTCTTTGCGCTGGCCGACCGGATCAGCGTGCTGGTCTATGGAAAGGTGATCGCCACCGGCAGTGTCGAGGAGATCCGCCGCGACCCGCGGGTGCGCGACGCTTATCTGGGGGAGGAGGCATGAGCCTGTTATCCCTGCACCGGGTCACCGCGTCTTATGGCGCGAGCCAGGCGCTCTTTGGCGTCGATCTGGAGATCGCGCCGGGGCAGGCGGTGGCGATGATGGGCCGCAACGGCATGGGCAAGACCACCACCGTGCACTGCATCTGCCGGATGCTGCCGGCGCAGGGCACGCTGGTTTTCGACGGCCACGATCTGAGCCGCCTGCCAAGCCACAAGGCCGCGCGGCTGGGCATTGGGCTGGTGCCCGAGGGGCGGCGCTGTTTCCGCGATCTGACGGTGAGCGAAAACCTCATCGCCGCCGCGCGCCCCGGCCATTGGGATGCGGCACGGGTCGAGGCGCTGTTCCCGCGTCTGGGCGAGCGGCGGCGCCAGCGCGCCGCGTCGCTCTCGGGGGGCGAGCAGCAGATGCTGGCCATCGGGCGGGCGCTGATGACCAATCCGCGCCTGCTGATCCTCGACGAGGCGACCGAGGGGCTGGCCCCGACCGTGCGCCGGGAGATCTGGGCCGCCATCGCGGCGCTCAAGGCCGAGAGCGGCATGGCGATGCTGGTGATCGACAAATCGCTGAAGGAGCTGCGCGGGGCCTGCGACCGGGCGGTGATCCTTGAACGCGGGCGCAGCGTCTGGAGCGGCGCCATGGCGGATCTCAGCGGCGAGATCGGCGAGACCTATCTTGGGTTGTAGGCCGCTGTTACCGTAAAGCGATTCGCCCGGTGTCAAAGGTGCAGACGGATACAAATTCGGGGCTTTTGCGCCTTTGTCGCTGTTTTCGCGCCGGGGTCGATTTGGCGGGTTGTTCCTGATTTCGACTATTGCATTGTACTGCAATAATAATTTGAAGATTGCGTATCGCTTTCGGGTGTTTCCGTTTTGGAAACGCATAGTTTTCGGCAAGTTTTCGCCACATTTCCTCTAGAGTTGCGCCACCGTAGCCCGACCGGCGGACAGGCGCGTGCCTGCGCGCGCCGTTCCCGGCGTAACAGGAGCCGCCATGCCTCCCTTCGACCCGAGCGCCGCCCTTGGCGACATGGAAGATATCAACGGTGCGTTCGAGATCGAGGTGGTCGCCCGCTTCGACGACATCCTCGCCGGGTACTGGCAGCGGGTCATTGACTTCGGCAGCGGGCCTGGCACCGACAATATCCTGCTGGCGCAGGTCGAGAACACCTCGGACATGGTGTTCGCCATCTATCAGGACGGAGAAAGCCACCGGGTGACCGCGTCGGATGTCATTGTCGAGGGCGAGGTGGCGACCTGGAATATCGGGGTGGAGCCGGACGGGCTGATGTGGATCGCCAAGAACGGCGAACGCCTGGCCGAGGCGCAGGGCGTGGTGCCTGCCGATACCAGCCGGCTCAACGAGCTTCTGGGCGAGTCGAACTGGGCCGATGACGCGCCGCTCGAAGGCGCGGTGCTGGGTCTCGACGTCACCAACGAGGGCGAGACGCCGGATGGCGGCTTTCTCAATGAACCCGAGAACATTGCGGGCGCGTTCCGGGTCGATGCGGCGGTGCGCTTCGACGATGTGGCGGGCCGGGCCTGGCAGGGCGTGTTCGACTTCGCCGACAGCGCCGGCACCAGCAGCATTGCGCTGACGCAGGACGGCGCCAGCAACGACATGACCTTTGTGATCGTGCAGGACGGCGAGACCCACAGCCTCACCGCCGAGGACGCGATCACGGAAGGCGAGATGGCGCATTGGGCCGTGGGCGTGGAGACCGACGGCACGATGTGGATGGAGAAGGATGGGGAGCGGCTGGCCGAGGGGCAGGGGGTGGTTCCCGCCGATGTGGCCCGCGATGATTTGAGCGTAGGCGATGCGACCGAGGCCGGCGGGGCGGCCATCGACGGGGTGGTGCTGGACCTGACCGTGACGCAGGACGGCACGCCGGTGCCGCCGGAGGAGCCCGAGGATCCGACCGTGCCCGAAGAGCCCACGCCGCCGGAAGAGCCCACCGACCCCGAAGAGCCGCCGGTGACCGACCCGTCGCCCGCGCCCGAGGAGCCGGTTGCCGAGGGCGAGATCCCGCAGATCGACGGCGCGTTCCGGATCGACGTCACCGTGCGCTTCGACGACCTTCAGGGCGCCTATTGGCAGCGGGTGGTGGATTTCGGCGACGGCCCCAACAGCAACAATATCATCCTCGGTCAGGTCGAGAATACCGGCGACATGATGCTGGAGATCTGGGCCGAGGGCGAGGCGCATCGCGTGGTGGCCGAGGGGGCCATCGTGCAGGGCGAGACCGCCGAGTGGAGCGCCGGGGTCGATCCGGACGGGCTGATGTGGATCGACAAGGACGGCGCGCGGCTGGCGGAGGCCGACGGCGTGGTGCCGGAGGATGTCGACCGCGAAAACCTGCTGGTCGGGGAATCGAACTGGCCGGAGGACGACGCGCTGGTGGGCGAGATCTCGGGCATCGCGGTCACCGCGCTGAGCGAGCCCTCCGATCCGGGCGAGGGCGATCCGACCGATCCGACCGACCCCGTCGATCCGGTGGACCCCACCGATCCGACCGATCCAACAGATCCCACGGATCCGACCGATCCCGGCGATCCGCCGCCTCCCGTGACAGGCGCCGGCGACATGATCTTTGTGGCGCATCAGGACGACGACCTGCTGTTCATGAATCCCACGATCAGCGATCTCATCGACGGTGACGCCCCGGTGACCACGGTCTACCTGACCTCGGGCGATGCCGGCATGGGCGAGGAATACTGGAGCGAGCGCGAGGCTGGCGAAAAGGATGCCTATGGCGAGATGGCGGGCGCCAATGACTGGGTCGATGAAACCGTCTCGATCTCGGCGGGCGGCGTCGAGCACGAGATCGCCAGCTCCTATCTCGCCAGCGACCCCGATATCCGGCTCTATTTCCTGCGCCTGCCCGATGGGTTCCAGGGCACCGGGTCGGAGACCTATGACGGCGAAAGCCTCGAAAAGCTCTGGGATGGGCGCATCGACACGATGACAGCCGTCGACGGCAGCGCCACCTATAGCAGCGAAGAGCTGACCGGCGTGCTGACCCAGCTCATGGAGCGGCACACGCCCGATCAGATCCACATTCAGGACCATACCAGCGAACACACGGATCTGGAGCATTCCGACCATGTGCACGCCTCGGAATTCTCCGCTCAGGCGGCGGCGGATTATAGTGGCGAGCTGACGGTGACCAGCTATTACGGCTATGCCACCTGGGGCTTCGAGGAGAATGTCGAGGGCGCAGAGCACGAGGAGATGCGCGACATCTTCCTGCAATACGCCGCGCATGACACGCAGGTCTGGGCGAGCGAGGGCATGCTGATCGATTCATATGAAGAATGGCTGCAACGGGAATATGTGCTCGACCAGTACAGTCATGACGGCTCTGCACTGGCGGCGCTGGCCAGCCAGTCCGAGGAGGACGCCGAGGCGGCGCGCCTGGCGCTCGAGGAACAGGAAGCCGAGCTCGATCCGGTGATCGTCTGAGCGCGTGGTCTTGCTGGCGCGGGCGTAATCGGCTTCAGTCGGGCTCTCGAAAGGAGTGCCCGACATGAGCCAAGCCCCCGCCGATGCCGATGACCGCCGCGCGATCGCCCCGGTAATCTGTTATCCGCCGGAAACCCTGCCACGGCCGGACATGGCGCTTTATTCTGCGGCGCTCTGCGAGGCGGAACCGGTCTCCGTCGCGGTTG
This sequence comes from Salipiger abyssi, assembly GCF_017311415.1. Classification (GTDB taxonomy): domain Bacteria; phylum Pseudomonadota; class Alphaproteobacteria; order Rhodobacterales; family Rhodobacteraceae; genus Salipiger; species Salipiger abyssi_A. The sequence continues at coordinate 49,311 of NZ_JAEKIS010000014.1, forward strand.
CCGCGCCGCGCGAGGCCTGCCATTTTCGGGTGAAGGCCGGGCAGTTCTTTCGCATCGTAAGCGTCGAGGGGCCGCAGGTCGGCGATCTCAACCTCTGGCGGGACGGCGACCTCTCCGAGCGCTTCTATTCCGGTAAGACCCGTGCGCTGCACGGCACCCATGTGAGCACCGGCGAGCGGCTGTGGTCGTCTTTCCCGCATCTGCGGACCATGGCGACCATCGTCGAGGACACGCTGAGCTGGTATGGGATCGACGCCTATGGCGGCGCGGTGCATGACGTGATCGGCACCCGCTGCGATCCCTATACCGGCAATCTCCTCTCGGGCACGCAATACCACCATTGCTGCCATTCCAATCTGATCCGGGCGCTCTCCGATGCCACCGGCATGACGCGGCAAGAGGCCGAGCCGCATGTGCATGATGTGCTGAATGTCTTCATGTGCACCGGTTTTACCCGCGATACCGGCCAGTATTTCATGAAGGCGAGCCCGGTGCGCCCGGGCGATCATCTGACATTATTCGCCGAGATCGACCTGCTGGGCGCGCTCAGCGCCTGTCCGGGCGGCGACTGTTCTTCGGAACACAGCTCCGATAGCGCGCAATGCTATCCGCTGAGGGTGGAAATTCTTCAGCCGAAAGCGGGAGCGCTGGCCGGCTGGCAGTCTCCAGCGCGCAATGGCTATGACGGCAGCCATGGACGATAGGCGCGGCGTGCGCGCCTATCGGTAAGATCTGTGCCGCTATTCGGCGGGGGCGAAGGCGGCTTCGAGTGCGATCTGCACCATGTCGCCGAAAGAGCTTTGCCGGTCCTCTGAAGAGAGCGACTTGTGATACAGCAAATGATCGGATACGGTCAGCACAGCGAGTGCCCGCGCGCCATGTCGCGCGGCGAGATTGTAGAGTTCCGCTGTTTCCATCTCAACGCCGAGTATCCCGTGCCGTGTCATGATCTCATTGAGATCGGGGCGTTCATCGTAGAATACGTCTGCGGAATAGATTCCGCCGACATGGTATTTTGTTTTCAGCGTTCTGGCTGATGAAACGGCGGCTGCGAGCAATTCGTAATTCGCGCAGGGTGAGAAATTCAGCTCTCTGAATATTCCAGAGGAAGGGGTGGAAAGGGATGAGGCCGTCATTGCCAAAATGACGTCACGCAATTCCACGCTTTCCTGCATTGCACCGCAAGAGCCGATGCGGATCAACGTATTTACGCCATAATCTCGTATCAGCTCATTCGCATATATGGACAGGCTGGGCATTCCCATTCCGGAGCCATGGATGGTGACCCTGTGGCCTTGCCATGTGCCGCTAAACCCCAGCATGCCACGAACCCGGTTTATGCAAACCGGGTCCTCAAGAAAGGTCTTCGCGGCCCATTCCGCCCGTAGCGGATCGCCGGGCAGCAGCACCGTTTCGGCGATCTGCCCGGGCTCCGCAGCGATATGAATGGTCATTAAAGCGCCAGATCTTCCATGGACTTGCCCGACTCGAGCGCCTCGACCACCCAATTGGGTTTGCGACCGCGTCCCGTCCAGGTCTGCGACGGATCGGTGGGGTTTGCGTATTTCGGAGCGCCCTTGGACCCTTTGGTCCCGCCTGCGGAAAGGATCTCGTCGAGCGAGAAACCAAATTCTTTTGCGGCCTGTTCGGCAGCGCGTTTCGCCTCTGCCCGGCGTCTGGCGTCGATGGTTTTGAGCGCCTTCTCCACGTCGTTCTTCAGCTGTTTCAGTTCGTCTTTCGAAAGGCTTTCAAGTTCGATCTGCATGCTCGTCTCCATTTTGTAAGGGGAGCTTTTTTACAAGAATAGCATAATCGCAAGAGTGTAATTTGTGTCATGTCACATTTTCTTTAACGAAAAGCGAAAAGCCGCTCACCTTTCGGGTGAGCGGCTTTATTCAATTTCTATTCGCGAGTGGCGTCTGGCGCTATTCAGCGGCAACGGCCTCGGCATCGACGAGCGTCACGATATCCCTCATGATCGTGTTCAGCGCAAAGTCTTTCGGGGTGTAGACTTTGGCCACGCCCATTGCTTTCAGCCGCTTTGCATCCTCGTCCGGAATGATGCCGCCGACGACCACGGGAATATGCGACAGCCCTTCCTCGCGCATCCGGTCCATAAGGTCTTCGACCAGGGGGATATGGCTCCCTGAAAGGATCGAAAGACCGACCACATGGGCGCCATTCTTGGCCGCTTCAACAATTTGCTCCGGCGTCAGGCGGATGCCCTCATAGTCGATTTCCATGCCGCAGTCGCGGGCGCGGAAAGCGATCTGTTCGGCGCCATTGGAATGGCCGTCGAGTCCCGGCTTGCCGACCAGGAAGCGCAGGCGCCGGCCGAGACGGTCGCTGACCGCATCCACCGCCTCGCGGATATCCTCCAGCCCCTCGGTCTTGTTGCTGACCGCTTTCGAAACGCCGGTGGGGCCGCGATATTCGCCGTGCACCGCACGCATCTGCGAGGCCCATTCGCCGGTGGTTACCCCGGCTTTCGCCGCCGCGATAGAGGCGGGCATCACATTGCGCCCGTCGTTCGCCGCAGTGCGCAGCGCCTCCAGCGCGGCTTTCACCGCCGCCTCGTCGCGCTCGGCGCGCCAGGCGTTCAGTCGGTCGATCTGCTCCTGTTCGACCGCGGGATCGACGACCATGATGCCGCCGTCTTCGCCCATCAGCGGCGAGGGCTCGCCCTCGGTCCATTTGTTGACGCCGACGACGATGGTCTCCTCGCGTTCGATGCGGTTCAGCCGCTCGGCATTGGCATCGACCAGGCGGCTTTTCATATGGTCGATGGCGCCGATGGCCCCACCCATGGAATCGATATTGGCCAGCTCCGCCCGGGCGCCGTCTTTCAGCGCCTCGACCTTGGCGTCGACCACCGGGTTGCCGTCGAAGAGATCGCCATATTCCAGAAGGTCGGTCTCATAGGCCAGGATCTGCTGCATCCGCATCGACCATTGCTGGTCCCAGGGGCGGGGCAGGCCGAGCGCCTCGTTCCAGGCGGGGAGCTGCACCGCGCGGGCACGGGCCTTTTTCGAGAGCGTCACGGCCAGCATCTCGATCAGGATGCGGTAGACGTTGTTTTCCGGCTGCTGCTCGGTGAGCCCCAGCGAGTTCACCTGCACGCCATAGCGGAAGCGGCGGAATTTCGGATCCTCGACACCGTAGCGCTCCATCAGGATCTCGTCCCAGAGATCGACGAAGGCGCGCATCTTGCACATCTCGGTGACGAAACGGATGCCGGCATTCACAAAGAACGAGATCCGTCCGCAAAGCGCCGGGAAATCCTCGTCGGCGACGCGGGGTTTCAGCTCGTCCAGCACCGCGATGCCGGTGGCCAGCGCAAAGGCCAGCTCCTGCTCGGGCGTCGCGCCGGCCTCTTGCAGGTGATAGGAACACACGTTCATCGGGTTCCATTTCGGCACATTGGTATAGCAGTATTCGGCCACGTCGCCGATCATCTTCAGCGAGGGTTTCGGCGGACAGATATAGGTGCCGCGCGACAGGTATTCCTTGATCAGGTCGTTCTGCACCGTGCCCTGAAGCTTGGTGACATCGGCGCCCTGTTCCTCGGCCACCGCGATATAGAGCGCCAGCAGCCAGGGGGCGGTGGCGTTGATCGTCATCGACGTGTTCATCTGCTCCAGCGGGATCTCGTCGAAGAGCGTCCGCATATCGCCCAGATGGCAGACCGGCACGCCGACCTTGCCCACCTCGCCGCGCGCGAGGATGTGGTCGCTGTCATAGCCCGTCTGCGTCGGCAGGTCGAAGGCCACCGAAAGCCCGGTCTGCCCGCGCGCCAGATTGCTACGATAGAGCGCGTTCGAGGCTTTCGCGGTCGAATGCCCGGCATAGGTGCGGATCAGCCAGGGGCGGTCTTTTTGAACGTCCGTCATGTCGGTCTCCATCGGCAATCAGAATCAAATGGGTAAGCTTGTTGCGTTGTGGGTTGGATATGCGAAATATTATGTCTCGTCAATTCGCCGCGCTGCGGCGTTGTCCGGGCCGTTGCGTCAGAGAGCGGCACCATGCCGCCGCTGAGCTGTGTCCCCTGCGATAAATCTAGCTGGATTGAGCTGCATCTGCCTATTCTGAAGAGAATTCCCATCGGATCCGGGCCGCCCGGCGCCTCGGCAACCGGCATGGCCTCCGTGGTTTCTGCATCCGCTCGGTCATAAAATTACAAAATACACCTTAGTCGTTGTTGCATTGTTGCGCGGCGATCTTTATTTCACCTTGTTGAAGCCCAGCGATTCTGCGCTGCGGCGCGAGGCATTCGCACAACAGGACCAGCACTGGTCACATCAGGAAGGAGGCCCCGATGGCTTTGGACACGCAAACCGGGATCGCGCCTTACGAGGCGCCGGAGAAAGACCTCTACGAGATCGGCGAGATGCCGCCCCTCGGCTACGTACCGAAGAAGATGTATGCTTGGGCGATCCGCCGCGAGCGCCACGGCGAGCCGGACAAGAGCTTCCAGAAGGAAGTTGTCGACACCTGGCAGATCGACAGCCACGAGGTTCTCGTGCTCGTGATGGCGGCGGGCGTGAACTATAATGGCGTCTGGGCCGGTCTGGGCGTGCCGATCTCGCCCTTCGACGTGCACAAGCAGGAGTATCACATCGCCGGCTCCGATGCCTCGGGCATCGTCTGGGCGGTGGGTGACAAGGTGAAGACCTGGAAGGTCGGCGACGAGGTCGTGATCCATTGCAACCAAGACGATGGCGACGACGAGGAGTGCAACGGCGGCGACCCGATGTTCTCGCCCACGCAGCGGATCTGGGGCTACGAGACCGGCGACGGCTCTTTCGCGCAGTTCGCCCGTGTGCAGGCGCAGCAGCTCATGCCGCGCCCCAAGCACCTGACCTGGGAGGAGAGCGCCTGCTACACGCTGACGCTGGCCACCGCCTACCGGATGCTCTTCGGTCACCATCCGCATGAGCTCAAGCCCGGGCAGAACGTGCTGGTCTGGGGCGCCTCGGGCGGGCTCGGCTCCTATGCGATCCAGCTCATCAACACCGCCGGCGCCAATGCGATCGGGGTGATCTCGGAAGAGGACAAGCGCGATTTCGTGCTTGGGTTGGGCGCCAAGGGCGTGATCAACCGGAAGGACTTCAAGTGCTGGGGGCAGCTGCCCACGGTCAACACGCCGGAATACAATGAGTGGATGAAAGAGGCCCGCAAGTTCGGCAAGGCGATCTGGGACATCACCGGCAAGGGCGTGAATGTCGACATGGTGTTCGAGCACCCGGGTGAGGCGACGTTCCCGGTCTCCACGCTGGTCTGCAAGAAGGGCGGCATGGTGGTGATCTGCGCCGGCACCACCGGGTTCAACTGCACCTTCGACGTGCGCTACATGTGGATGCACCAGAAGCGCCTTCAGGGCTCGCATTTCGCGCATCTCAAGCAGGCGGCATCCGCCAACCGGCTTATGGTCGAGCGGCGGCTCGATCCCTGCATGTCGGAGGTGTTCGAGTGGGAGCAAATCCCCGATGCGCATATGAAAATGCTCCGGAACCAGCACAAGCCCGGCAACATGTCGGTGCTGGTGCAGGCGCCCAAAACCGGGCTGCGCACCTTTGAAGAGGCGTTGACCGCGCGGCGCTAACCGGGCCGCCACAGAGCCGCCACAATCAAGCCGCGAATCGGCCCGCCGGTTCGCGGTTTTTTGTGTCGAAATCAGGGCACGGTAAATCGCATCAATGGCTTCCACATTTTTGCCTCACTATTTCTGGGGAGTTGGAATCCGTGAATGTTGGCGCGCGTTGGGCAGGTCTAGAGTGGATTTACTGATTGTTAATAATCTGCGGGAAGGCTTATGATGCGACATGATTGGATCATCGACGTATTGACCGACCTGAAGACGTTTGCGCGCGCCAACTCCATGGACGCGCTGGCCGAGCAGTTGGATGAAGCTCAGCTCGTCGCACAGATCGAGATTGCGTCGAGCGCCGAAGGGAATGAACTTGGGCTTTGCGGCGGAAATGCCCGAAACAGGCGGGCTTCTGGAACGGCTTGAAGAAGCGCAGCGGCTGGACGATCTCCAGACCGCAATCGAAGACCTGAGAGACCGCTACAGAGTTGATCATCTTGTCTATCATTGGGTCAGCGCCAACGGAACGCAATATGGCTGCGGCACCTACGATCCGGTCTGGGTGCAGCGCTATCTCGAGAAGGGGTATCTGCGCATCGATCCGGTGGTCATCGGCTGCTACCAGCACTTCCACCCGGTCGACTGGAAGCGCCTCGACTGGTCGTCGAAAGCGGCCCGCGCGTTCCAGAAGGATGCCATCGCGCATGGCGTAGGGAATCAGGGCTACTCGATTCCCATCCGGGGTCCGAACGGCCAATTTGCCGTCTTCAGCGTCAGTCACAACTGTGATGACGAAGATTGGGAAGAATTCACTGAGACCAATCGTCGCGACCTTATTTTGGTCGCACATTACTTCAATCAGAAGGCGCTGGAGCTCGAACCAGGCCGTACGCCAGAGCCCGCGCAGCCGCTGAGTCCGCGCGAAGTCGAGGCGATGACGCTGCTTGCGGTCGGCTATAGTCGTGCGCAAGTTGCTGAAACTCTTAGTATTTCTGAACATACGCTGCGCGTGTACATCGAAAGCGCCCGCTACAAGCTGGGCGCGATGAACACGACGCATGCGGTTGCAAGGGCTTTGTCGCGAGGCCTCATCGTCGTCTGAACGCCGCCACGAAATCGGGCATTTTTGTGGCAGAAGATTGTTTCAGGCGTGACCGAATTGCGGCTAAATTTTGCAACCTTAGCGAAAGTCGAGCAGCTTTCACTCCATCGGACCAAAAAGGAGTGAAGCTATGATCCGTTTTATCTACGCAGACCAACTGAATGCCTTCCCGCTGCTCAAGCGCACCATGTTCCTGGATCGCGCCGATCAGTTCAAAACCCGGCTCGGCTGGGACGTGCATGTCGATGCCAATGGCGAGGAGCGTGACGAGTACGATGCGCTCAACCCGCTCTATGTCATCTGGGAACGTCCCGACGGCACCCATGGCGGCTCCATGCGGCTGCTGCCCACCGTCGGGCGCTGCATGGTCAACGAGCACTTCCTGCACCTCACCGACGGCGTGCGCATCCAGAGCCCGATCATCTGGGAATGCACCCGCTTCTGCCTGGCGCGCGAGACCGATCCCGGCACCGCCGCCGCGCTGATGCTCGCCGGTGGCGAGGTCATGCAGGGCTTTGGCGTCGAGCATTACGTCGGGGTCTTCGATGCCCGCATGGTGCGCATCTACAAGCGTATCGGCTCTTCGCCCGAGGTGCTCGGCAGCGAAGGCGAGGGGCGCGAGCGCATCAGCGTCGGCCTGTGGGAGTTCAACCCCGAAGCCCAGGCCCGGGTCGCGCAGAGCGCCGGCATCCCGCCGATGCAGTCGCGCGCCTGGTTCGATGCCTCCTTCGGGGCCATGCCGCAAAAGGTCTCTGCTGCGGCGGCATAACGTCAGATGTGGCGGGGGCACGGCCCCCGCCCATATCGCTCGGGCAGGGGCATTGCGCGCTGGCGTCCCCCTGCCCGGAGCATTAGGGTCCGCCGCATGGATCTGCCCGCCCTCACATTTTCCGAAGATCAGGCCGAAGCCTGGGACCGCGTCTCGGCGATGTTGCGCGATGCGGGTGTCGATCTCGACGAGGGGCTCTGCCTGCCCGCCAAGGAGGGCAAGGGGCAGGTCATGGCGCTGATGGGCAAGGCCGGCTCGGGCAAGACGCTGCTGCTTTCGGAGCTCTGCAAGGCGCTCGACGCCGCCGGAGCTGAGATCGTCACGGGCGATTACGAAAGTCGCAAGCGCAAGGAAAAGCGCAATTTCGCGGTGCTGGCGCCGACCAACAAGGCCGCGAGCGTGCTGCGGCTGCGCGGTGTGCCGGCGACCACGATCCACCGCATCCTCTACACTCCGGTCTATGACCCCGAATATGAGCGCATCGCCGAATGGCTGATGGGCAACGACGAAAAGCCTGAGATTGAGGCGCTGACCGAAGAAGCGATGGACCGCGCCTTCGCCGCTTATCAGACCCACAAATCCGTGCCCGCGGCGCTTGCCGCCGCCGGCCTGCGCGGCAGCGATTTCATCACCGGCTGGAAACGCCGCGAGGAGCCGCTCGATATCGGTTTTGTCGATGAAGCCTCGATGCTCGATGATCGCCAGTTCGAGGATTTGCAGGAGATCTTCCCCAATCTCGTGCTGTTCGGCGATCCGGCGCAGCTCGCCCCGGTGAACCAGTCCGGCAAGATGGTGTTCGACGGTGTGAAGGACAGTCAGAAGCTCGAACTGCACCGCATCCACCGGCAGGAGGCCGACAATCCGATCCTCGATCTGGCGCATGCGCTGGCCGATCCCTCGCTGGAGTTCCAGGATTTCGAGCGCATGGTCGAGGACAAGGCCCGGCAGGACGACCGCGTGGTCTGGGGGCAGCGGGTCGAGGTCGATCTCATGGCGCGCTCTCCGGTGCTGGTCTGGCGCAACGCCACGCGCATCCGGCTGATCAACGCCTTCCGCGCCGTGCATGACGCCCCCGAGACCGAGCTGCTGCCCGGCGAGCCGCTCATCTGCGACGGCATCGAGCTGCCGCTGAAACATCGCAAGAAACGTCTGGATCTGGAGGCGCGCGGCCTGATCAAGGGCGCGCAGGTGATCTATCTCGGCCCGGGCCGCAAGCCGGGCTTTTCGCGGCTGCATGTGATGGGCGCGCCCGATCCGCAGGTCTCGGCGGCCTCCATCGTGAAAATCGAGAAACCCGACGAGGAAGAGCCCTTCATTCCCTTCGCCGCCCGCATGGGCGCGGCCTTCCTGCATGGCGCGGCGGTGACGATCCACAAGGCGCAGGGCTCGCAATGGGAGGCGGTGCAGGTCTTTGCGCCGGATCTGTTTGTCGCGGCGCGGATGGGGCGGATGGAGGCCGGCCAGCCGCTCTGGAAACGGCTCGCCTATGTGGCGATCACCCGCGCGTCCGAGCGTCTGCACTGGGTGGTACGCAACCGTCTGGCGCGTCCGACCGGGCCGCTGCGCGTCGACGACCTCAAGGCACCGGCGGCACCGCTGGAACTGGAACAGGAAGAACCTGGACTGATATGAGTGATTTCAACGAACCGCCGAGCCCCTTTTCGCGGCATCTGGGCTACGATCTGACTGACTGGCGCGAGGGCTATGCGCGCTATGAGATGCCGATCGTCGAGGCGATCGGCAACCGACAGGGGCTGCCGCATGGCGGGGTGCATGCGACGCTGCTCGACTCGGCCATGGGGCTCTCGGGCTGCTGGACGGGCGATCCGGACCGCCGCATCATGGCGCTGACCCTGTCGCTGAATGTGCAGTATATCGGCCGGCCTGCGGGCACGCGCTTGATATGCGAAGGGCGCAAGACCGGCGGCGGGCGCAGCACCTTCTTTGCCGAGGCGACGCTCACCGACGACACGGGCGTGCTGCTGGCAAAGGGCACGGGTGTGTTTCGGTATCGTTGATGAAATGGTGGGTTGGAAACCCACCCTACAGCACGACGATGCCGCTATGCTTGGCCTTGTGTTCGGGTTCCACATGGATGGTCACGCGGCTGCCTTCGAAGGCGCTGTGCAGCGCCGCCTCGATCCGGTCGCAGATCTCATGTGCTGCCTCGACGGTCATCCCGCCCGGAACCACCAGGTGAAACTCGACGAAGAGCGCCCGCCCGGCGCGGCGTGAGCGCAGATCATGTGCCTCGACGGCGCCCTCGGCATTGGCCGAGATCAGCGCGCGCATCTGCTCGATCTCGTCTTCCGGCGCGGCCTCGTCCATCAGCCCGCCGACCGAACCGCGCACCACCTGCCAGCCCGACCAGAGGATATTGAGCGCCACCAGCGCCGCAAGCGCCGGGTCGAGCCACCACCAACCGGTCAACACCGCCAGTACCACGCCGGCGGTCACGCCGACCGAGGAGACGACATCGGTCAGCAGATGCCGCCCGTCCGCTTCCAGCGCCGGCGAACGCAGCTCGCGCCCCGCGCGCAGCAGCACCCAGCACCAGACCCCGTTCAGTACGCTGGCGGTCAGGTTGACGCCAAGCCCGAGCCAGGGCGCGGAGATCACACGAGGGTTTTCCCAGGCGTTCCAGGCCTCGCGCAGGATCAGGATGGCGGCGACGACGATCAGCACGCCTTCGAGCACTGCGCTGAAATATTCCGCCTTGTGATGGCCATAGGGATGATCGGCATCGGCGGGCTGGGCCGCGATGCGCAGCGCGATCAGTGCGGCAAGCGCGGTGGCGACATTTACGATGCTTTCCAGCGCGTCGGAGAGCAGCGCGACAGAGCCCGTCAGCCACCAGGCCAGCGCCTTTATCGCGAGAACCGCGAGCCCCACGGCAACGCTGCCATAGGCGATGTTCATGGCACGGCTCATGCGCCTCTCTCCGCGTTTGCGGGCCTGATAGCGAAGCGCCCGGGCCAGTGCAACCGATGCGGTTGCCGGCCGGAGCAGGCCCGCCGCCGAGGGCGGGCCCGGCATAGATCACTTTTTCAGCGAGTCCCGGATCTCGATCAGGATGTCGAGTTCGGAGGGGCCGGTCGGCACCTCGGGGGCGACATCGTCGGGCTTTTCCGCTGCTGACTTGATCCGGTTTACGGTCTTGACGAGCATGAAGACGACAAATGCGATGATCAGGAAATTGATGATCGCCATGATGAAGCTTCCGATGGCAAAGACCGGTGCGCCGGCCTCTTTCGCGGCGTCGAGCGAGGCGTATTCGCCGCCGTCCAGCGCATAGAACCAGCCCGAGAAATCGATGCCGCCGGTAAAGAGCGCGATGATGGGGTTGATGATGTCGCCGACCAGCGAAGTGACGATGGCGGTAAAGGCCGCGCCCACGATGATGCCGACGGCCATGTCCATGACATTGCCCTTGGCGATAAAGTCTCTGAATTCCTGGATCATTCCATCTGTCCCACTATTATGAAATCGCGAGCGCGGTTTGCGCTTGCCCCGACCTTGTGCAAGGTATCACGAAAATCCCATGACACAGCAGGCCGTTCAACCGAAAGGGAAAATCGCGGCCGTCCTCTCCTCCTCCGATATGACATGGACCCGTTATGACCGATTTGTCCGCATTTCCGATCACCAAACGCTGGCCGGCCGCACATCCCGACCGCATCCAGCTCTACTCCTTTCCCACCCCCAATGGCGTAAAAGTCTCGACCGCGCTCGAAGAGATGGGGCTCGATTATGAGCCGCATAAGGTGAGCCTCGCCGATGTCGACGTGAAGGGCGCGGAATTCACCTCGCTCAACCCCAACGGCAAGATCCCCGCGATCATCGACCCGAACGGGCCGGGCGGAGCGCCTCTAGGGCTTTTCGAAAGCGGCGCGATCCTGGTCTATCTGGCCGAAAAGACCGGCAATTTCATCGGCGAGTCGGCGCGCGAGCGCTATGAGATCCTGCAATGGGTGATGTTCCAGATGGGCGGGCCGGGGCCGATGTTCGGCCAGCTCGGTTTCTTCTGGAAATTCGCCGGCGCCAAGGTCGAGGATCCGCTCCCGCGCGAGCGTTATATCGGCGAGACGCGGCGGCTGCTGGGCGTGATCGAAACCGCGCTCGAGGGGCGCGACTGGATCGCGGGCGCCTATTCAATCGCCGATATGGCGCTGGGGCCGTGGCTCAACGCCTTCGATTTCTACGATGCCAAGGAGGCGGTCGGCTGGGAGGAGCATCCGCGCTGCGTCGCCTATCTCGACCGCTTCCTCGCCCGACCTGCGGTGCAGGCGGCGCTGAACATCCCGCCGCGCGACTGAGCGGCGTTGCAATGTCCGCCGGGGGCAGGACGCCTCCGGTGGGAGTATTTTGCGAAAGATGAAGGCCGGGGGCATCTGCTGCTTTCATCTTTCCGGCAAATACTCGGGGGAGCGCGCCCCGGCGCGCGAGGGGCAACGCCCCACTTTGGAGCGATGTCAGCCGGGCAGGGTGCCGGTCAGCACGTAGCGGAAGATCTCCACGACCTCCTCGGGCTCGCGCGCCACGGCGAGGGCGGCGGCGTCGACCTCCTTCAGCGCGTGATCGTGCTCCGGCGGTTGCAGGATGATCAGCGATTTCCCCAGCGCGGCGGCATAGCCCGCGTCGAAGGCGGCGTTCCACTGCTTGTATTTGTCGCCGAAGCGCACCACCACCACATCGGCATCGGCGATGCCTTTACGGGTACGGATGGCGTTTATCTGCGCGCCCTTGCGGTCGTGCCAGAACTTGTTCTCCTCTGCGCCGAGGATCGCGACGCCGCAATCGTCGCTGGCGGCGTGATCGGTCACTGGCGCGGAAAAGGTCAGATCGAGCCCCTGCGCGCCCTCGATGATCCGGTCGCGCCAGTCGGTGTGGATTTCTCCGGACAGATAGACATTGAGCCCCATGGGCGGCCTCCCTCGTTGCGTTTCCCATGAGGTATGCGACCCGGTCGCGGAAACAAGGTATCGCGGCGCGCATCGCGCAGCGAAGACTCCCATTGCGCGAGCGGAGCGGCTAGACTTCGCGTCATTGATTTTACCGAAGGAGATTTCCCGATGGCCAAATTGCCCGTGATGAGCGCGGCGGAACTGATCCGCGATGCCTATGCCAATGATCTAGGCGACCGCGTGCATACCGCCATAGATATTCGCGGCGTCCAGGCGTTTTACCTCAAGGACGGCACGCTGGTGATCCCCGGCACCAACGAGCTGTCGGACTGGTTCGATTTCAACTTGCAATTCGGCGGCAGACCGATGGACGGTCACGGGTTCGAGGTGGTTCCGGGCGACAGCGGCACGCTCTGGCATGGCGGGTTTCTCGAACACGCCCAGATCGTCTACACCTTTGCCAAGGGGTTGCGGCCGAAATTCATCGTTGGCCACAGTCTGGGCGCGGCATCGGCGCAGATCGTCGGGGCCTCGCTCTCGACGCCCACCATTGCCTTTGCCTCGCCGAAAACCTGCAAGTCGCGCGGGCGCATGGCGGGCGAGGGCTGGGTGCTGAATATCTGCCGCATCGACGATACGGTCTGCCACGCGCCGCCGGCTTTCCTGGGCTTCCGAAATGTCGGCAGCCTTTACTGGCTGACCCCGGACGAGGCGAACCCGGGCGAGGATCACAAGATCGGCAACTACATGGACCTACTGAAGCTCAAACGCGTGCAAGAGCGGGTGCCCGCAGCCTGGCCGGCCTGAGCAAAGGCGGTTTCACGCTGATTTGCGCGGTCCTGCCCCTTTCGCGCAGGTAAAAGCGGTCCTATAAGGGCCCCGGCTTGGGCTCGGGGAGAGTCGCAGGCCCATCCTAGTATTCGGGGCAGGACGCAGCATGTTTGGACTGGACAGACTCATGGGCGCCTTTTCGGCGGACATGGCCATCGACCTTGGGACCGCGAACACGCTGGTCTATGTCAAGGGACGGGGGGTGATCCTGTCTGAACCGTCGGTCGTCGCCTATCACGTCAAGGACGGCGTGAAAAAGGTGCTGGCCGTGGGCGAGGACGCCAAGCTGATGCTGGGCCGGACGCCGGGCAGCATCGAGGCCATCCGCCCGATGCGCGAAGGTGTGATTGCCGATTTCGACACCGCCGAGGAGATGATCAAGCACTTCATCCGCAAGGTGCACAAGCGCTCGACCTTCTCGAAACCCAAGATCATCGTCTGCGTGCCGCATGGCGCCACGCCCGTGGAAAAACGTGCGATCCGCCAGTCGGTGCTGAGCGCCGGGGCGCGCAAGGCAGGGCTCATCGCCGAGCCCATCGCAGCCGCCATCGGCGCGGGCATGCCGATCACCGATCCCACCGGCAACATGGTGGTGGATATCGGCGGCGGCACCACCGAGGTGGCGGTTTTGTCGCTGGGCGACATCGTCTATGCGCGCTCGATCCGCGTCGGCGGCGACCGCATGGACGAGGCCATCGTCAACTATCTGCGCCGCCAGCAGAACCTGCTGGTGGGCGAATCCACCGCCGAACGTATCAAGACCTCCATCGGCACTGCCCGGATGCCCGACGACGGGCGCGGCAGCTCGATGCAGATCCGCGGGCGTGACCTGCTGAACGGCGTTCCCAAGGAAACCGAGATCAGTCAGGCACAGGTCGCCGAGGCGCTCTCCGAACCGGTGCAGCAGATCTGCGAGGCGGTGATGACCGCGCTCGAAGCCACGCCGCCGGATCTTGCCGCCGACATCGTCGACCGGGGCGTGATGCTCACCGGAGGCGGCGCGCTGCTGGGCGATCTCGATCTGGCGCTGCGCGAGCAGACCGGGCTTGCCGTGTCGATTGCCGACGAGAGCCTCAACTGCGTGGCGCTCGGCACCGGCAAGGCGCTGGAATATGAAAAGCAGCTGCGCCACGCCATCGACTACGATTCGTGATCCGCGTTTTGTGACGGCGGCCCCAAGCCTGCTATAAGGGGTTGAATGGCCAAGCAAGGAACCAATTCCGAGGATTATGCCGGCCCGCTGAAGCGTCTGCTTCTGGCGGTGCTGCTGTTGTGCCTCGTGGGCCTTTTCATCTTCTGGCGCATCGACAGCCCGCGGGTCGAGCGCTTTCGGGCGCAGATCGTCGATGCGGTGATCCCCGGGTTCGACTGGGCCATGGCGCCGGTGACCGGCGCTGTGGGCATCCTGCGCGATTTCCAGAGCTATCAGCGCATCTACGACCAGAACCAGGAGCTGCGGCGCGAGCTGCGGCAGATGACCGCCTGGAAAGAGGCGGCGCTGCAACTGGAGCAGGAAAATGCCCGGTTGCGCGATCTCAACAACGTGCGGCTCGATCCGCGCCTGACCTATATCACCGGCGTGGTGCTGGCCGACAGCGGCTCGCCCTTTCGGCAGTCGGTACTGATCAACGTGGGCTCGCGCGACGGCATCGTCGATGGCTGGGCCACCATGGATGGGATCGGGCTGGTGGGGCGGATCTCGGGCGTCGGGCCCAATACCTCCCGCGTGATCCTGCTGACCGATGCCACCAGCCGCATTCCGGCGATCATCCAGCCCTCCGGGCAGCGCGCGATGGTCACCGGCGACAATTCCGCCGCGCCGCCCATCGACTTTCTCGAAGACGCCGATCAGGTACGTCCCGGCGACCGTATCGTGACCTCCGGCGACGGCGAGGTGTTCCCGCCGGGCCTGCTCATCGGGCAGGTGGCTGAGGATCCGGGCGGGCGTCTGCGGGTGCGGCTGGCCGCCGACTACGAGCGGCTGGAATTCCTCCGCGTGCTGCGTGATCACGGCGCGCGCCGGGTGAGCGCGCCTTCGGCGTTGATCCTGCCGGAGATCGCGCCGGGCAGCGACAGTGCCGGCGTGGCGGAGCAGCCCGATGGCTGAGGCCCGCCCCGCGCGCATCTGGATCATGCGCGGCACCTTTGTCGGGCTTTCGCTGCTGGTGATGTTCTACCACCTGCTGCCGCTCGACATGATGCCGCCGCGCTATGCCGGGCCCGACCTGCTGGTCGCGCTGTGTTTTGCCTGGGCGCTGCGGCGGCCCGATTACGTGCCGGCGCTCTCCGTCGCTGGGGTGATGCTGCTGGCCGATATCCTGTTCCAGCGCCCGCCGGGGCTCTGGGCGGCGCTGGTGCTGCTGGCTACAGAGTTCCTGAAATCGCGCGACCGGCGCGACCGCGAGTCGACCTTTGCGATGGAGTGGATTGCCGTCGCCACGGTGCTGCTGGCGATCACGATTGCGTACCGGCTGGTGCTGGGCCTCTTGATCGTGCCCTCGGGAACGTCTTTCCTTGCGCTCATGCGATATGCGGTGACCGTGCTGTGCTACCCGCTGGTGGTCATCGTCTCGCAATATCTGCTCGGGGTCCGCCGCATGGCGCCGGGCGATTTCGATCATGCCGGGAGAAGCCTGTGAGACGCACGCCCCGCGACAGCGCCGAGAGCAACCGCAAGATCACCCGCCGCGGGCTGATGCTGGGGGGCGCGCAGCTTGCCTTTGGCGGCGCGCTGGCGCTGCGTATGCGCTATATGCAGGTCGATCAGGCCGACGAGTTCCGCCTTCTGGCGGAGGAAAACCGTGTCAATATTCACCTCATCCCGCCCTCGCGCGGGCGCATCTTCGACCGCGAGGGGCGGGTCATCGCCGAGAACGAGCAGACCTATCGCATCACCATGCGGCGCGAGGATGCCGGCGATGTGGAGGATGTGATCGGGCGGCTCTCGGCGCTGGTCGAGCTCGACCGCGACGAGGTGGAGCGCGCGCTCGAGGAGATGCGCACCTCGCCGCCCTTCCTTCAGGTGACGGTCGCCGACCGGGTGAGCTGGGAGGCGATCAGCCGTGTCGCCGTTAACGCGCCGGCGCTGCCCGGCGTGACACCCGAGGTCGGGCTCAGCCGGGTCTATCCGCAGCACGAGACCTTTGCCCATGTGGTGGGCTATGTCGGCCCGGTCTCGGAGCGCGATCTGGAACGCTACGAGGATCCCGAGCCGGTGCTGCGCATCCCGCGCTTCCAGATCGGCAAAGTCGGGATCGAGTCGAAATTCGAGGACCGGCTGCGCGGTTCCGCCGGTGCCAAGCGGGTCGAGGTCAACGCCGTGGGCCGTGTCATGCGCGAGCTCGATCGCCGCGAGGGCGAGGCCGGCGCCGATCTCCAGCTCACGCTGGACAGCGCGCTTCAGGACTACATCAAGGCGCGGCTGGGCGAGGAGAGCGCCAGCGCCGTGGTGATGGATCTGGAGCATGGCGACATCCTCGCCATCGCCTCGGCGCCGTCCTACGACCCCAACAAGTTCGTCCGTGGCATCTCGGTGAAGGATTACGGCGAGCTGCGCGACAACAATCACCGCCCGCTGGCCTCCAAGACCGTGCAGGACGCCTATCCGCCCGGCTCGACCTTCAAGATCGTCACCGCGCTGGCGGCGCTCGATGCGGGGCTCATCACCCCCGACGAGACGGTCTATTGCCCCGGCTACATGGAGGTGGGCTCGCGCCGCTTTCATTGCTGGAAACGGGCGGGGCACGGCCATGTGAACCTGGAAAACAGCCTGCGCGACAGCTGCGACGTCTATTACTACGATCTGGCGCTCAAGGTCGGCATCGAGAACATCGCCGCCATGGGACGCAAGCTCGGGCTGGGCGCCGCGCCCGAGGTGCCTATGTCGGCGGTCACCGCAGGGCTGATGCCCGATAAGGACTGGAAGCGGCGCGAGCGCGGCGCGGAATGGCTGATCGGCGACACGGTGAACGCCTCGATCGGGCAGGGGTTCGTGCTGACCTCGCCCTTGCAGCAGGCGATCATGGTGGCCCGCGTCGCCACGGGGCGGGCGGTGACGCCGCGCCTCGTGCGCAGCGTCAACGGTATCGCGGCGCCCTCGGGCGGCGGCGAGGCGCTCGATCTCTCGCCCAGCCACCTGCGCTATATCCGCAAGGCGATGTTCGCGGTTTCCAACAGCCGGCGCGGCACCGCCTATCGCTCGCGCATCATCGCCGACAATATGCGCATGGCCGGCAAGACCGGCACCAGCCAGGTGCTGAACCGGGTGGTGCGCAACCAGGACGTGCCCTGGGAAGAACGCGACCACGCGCTGTTCGTCAATTTCGCGCCCTATGATGCGCCGCGCATCGCGGTATCCGTTGTGGTCGAGCACGGCGGCGGCGGCTCGTCTGTCGCCGCGCCCATCGCCCGCGATATCACGCTTCAGGCGCTTTACGGAGGCGATCCGCCTCTCGACGCCTATCCCACCGCCGACCGTGGCCGCATCAAGTCCCAGCAGGAGCGGCTCGAACGCGAACGTCAGGAACGCGCGGCCGAGCTGGGGAGACGCGCGTGAGCTATCTCGAATACACGGTCAAGACGGTCCCGTCGGGCTGGCGCAAGATCCTCTATCTCAACTGGCCGCTGGTGATCCTGCTCAGCGCCGTGGCCGGCGTCGGCTTCCTGATGCTGTATTCGGTGGCCGGTGGCTCGCTGAACCCCTGGGCCGAACCGCAGATGAAGCGCTATGCGCTCGGGCTCGCGGCGATGTTCGTGGTAGCGATGGTGCCGATCTGGCTCTGGCGCAACCTTTCGGCGCTGATCTATCTGGCGGCGCTGCTGATGCTGGTGGCGGTGGAGCTTTTCGGGTCGGTGGGCATGGGCGCACAGCGCTGGATCGATATCGGCTTCATGCGGCTCCAGCCTTCAGAGGTGATGAAGATCGCCCTCGTCATGGCGCTGGCCGCCTATTACGACTGGCTGCCGATGAAACGCGTGTCGCGGCCGATCTGGGTGCTGGCGCCCCTGATACTGATCCTGCTGCCGACCTTTCTGGTGCTGACCCAGCCCGATCTCGGCACCGCCATCCTGCTGATGACGGCGGGTGGGCTGATGATGTTTCTCGCAGGCGTGCACTGGGCCTATTTCGCTGTCGTGATCGCCGCTGGTGTGGGCGCGGTCTATACCGTGTTCCTGTCTCGCGGCACCGACTGGCAGCTGCTCAAGGAATACCAGTTCAAGCGGATCGACACCTTTCTCGATCCCTCCACAGATCCTCTGGGTGCGGGTTATCACATCACTCAGGCCAAGATCGCCATGGGCTCCGGCGGCTGGACCGGGCGCGGCTTCATGCAGGGCACGCAATCGCGGCTGAACTTCCTGCCCGAGAAACATACCGACTTCATCTTCAACACGCTCGCCGAAGAGTTCGGCTTTGTCGGCGGCGTCTCGCTGCTGGCGCTCTACGTGCTGATCCTGGTGTTCTGCATCGTCGCCGCCATGCAGAACCGCGACCGCTATTCCTCGCTGCTGATCTTGGGCGTCGGGCTGACCTTCTTCCTCTTCTTCGCGGTGAACATGTCGATGGTGATGGGGCTGGCGCCGGTGGTCGGCGTGCCGCTGCCGCTGGTCAGCTATGGCGGCTCGGCGATGCTGGTGCTGATGATCGCCTTCGGCCTGGTCCAGAGCGCACAGATCCACAGGGCACGCTGATGATCGAGATCCTTTTTTCCGCCGGCCCAGAGAGCTGGGCCGAATACGGGGCGCCGCTGCGCGAGGCACTGGACGGGCACGGGCTGTCCTATCGGCTGAGCTGCGAGGCGCCGCCAGAGAGCGTCGATTACATCGTCTACGCGCCGAGTTCCGGGCTCAAGGATTTCACGCCCTACACGCGGCTTAAGGCGGTGCTGAGCCTCTGGGCCGGGGTCGAGACCATCACCGGCAACGAGACGCTGCGCGTGCCGCTGGCGCGCATGGTCGACGAAGAGGGGCTGACCACCGGCATGATGGAATATGTCGCGGGCCATGTGCTGCGCCACCATCTCGGGATGGATGCCTATATCGTCAATCCATCGCATGAGTGGGCGCCGGTCGTGCCGCCGCTGGCGCCGGAACGCCCGGTCTCCGTGCTGGGGCTCGGCGCGCTGGGCAGCGCCTGTGCAAAGACGCTGGCTGGGTTGGGCTTTCCGGTCACCGGCTGGTCGCGCAGCCCCAAGGATGTGGCGGGCGTCACCTGCCTGCATGGCGAGGAGGGGCTGGAAACGGCGCTGGCACGCGCGCAGATTCTCGTGCTGCTGCTGCCGAACACGCCCGCGACGCAGAACATCCTGAACGCCGAGACGCTGGCGCGGCTGCCGCGCGGTGCCGCCATCGTCAATCCCGGTCGCGGGCCGTTGATCGACGATGCGGCGCTGATCGCGGCGCTGGACAGCGGCCAGGTGGGGCATGCGACGCTGGACGTGTTCCGCACCGAGCCTTTGCCCGCCGAGCACCCGTTCTGGGCGCATCCCGGCGTGACGGTCACGCCGCATATCGCCGCCGAGACCCGCGTGTCGAGCGCCGCCCGCGTTGTCGCCGAGAACATCCGCCGCGGCGAGGCGGGCGCGCCGCTGCTGCATCTGGTGGATCGCGACGCCGGGTATTGAGGCTAAGGCGGAACGCTAGCTGGGCCCGGGGATCGAGACCCAGCTCAGATCTCCAGCGCCTCGACCGGCGTGATCGCCTCGCGCGACAGCGCCTCGCCGACGGCGGCATTGGTCAGCCGGCCCGCATGCACGTTCAGCCCGGCCAGAAGATGCGGATCCTCGGCGCAGGCCTTGCGCCAGCCCTTGTCCGCCAGCGCCAGCACGAAGGGCAGGGTGGCATTGCCGAGCGCGATGGTCGAGCTGCGCGGCACGGCGCCGGGCATGTTGGCGACGCAGTAATGCTGGATGCCGTCCACCTCATAGACCGGATCGTCATGGGTTGTGGCGCGCGAGGTCTCGAAGCAGCCGCCCTGGTCGATGGCCACATCCACGAGCACCGCGCCGGGCTTCATATCCGCCAGCATCGCGCGCGTGACCAGCTTGGGCGCCGCCGCGCCGGGGATCAGCACCGCGCCAATCACCATATCCGCCTGCGCCAGCAGCTCGTTCAGCGCGCCTTCGGTCGAGTAGCGGTTGCGGAACACGCCGCCAAACACGTCGTCGAGATAGCGCAGGCGCGGCAGCGCGCGGTCGAGCACGGTCACATCGGCGCCCATCCCGGCGGCGATGCGCGCCGCATGGGTGCCGACATTGCCGCCGCCGATCACGAGCACATTGGCCGGCCCTACGCCGGGCACGCCGCCCATCAGCACGCCGCGCCCGCCATTGGGCTTTTGCAGCGCCCAGGCGCCCATCTGCGGTGCCAGCCGGCCGGCGACCTCCGACATCGGCGCCAGCAGCGGCAGCCCGCCCTGCGCGTCGGTCACCGTCTCATAGGCGATGCAGGTGGCGCCCGAGGCCAGCAGGTCGTCGGTCTGCTCGGGATCGGGGGCGAGATGCAGATAGGTGAAGAGCAACTGATCCGCGCGCAGCATGGCGCGCTCGGCGGGCTGCGGCTCCTTCACTTTCACGATCATGTCGCTCTCGGCGAAGACCTCTGCCGCGCCGGGTGCCAGTCGGGCGCCGGCGGCGAGATAGGCGGCATCGTCAAAGCCCGCGCCCAGCCCGGCGCCGCTCTGCACCAGAACCTCGTGGCCATGCGCCACAGCCTCGCGCACGGCATTGGGCGTCAGCCCGACACGGTGTTCCTGCGGTTTGACTTCGGTGGGGCATCCGATCTTCATTTGCGACTCCTCCCGTCTGCGTTCTTCGGAATTTTGCCAAGCGTCGCTTGCAATTTCCCAGCGGATTTGATGCGTTGATCTGCGCGCCGTTCGCAAAATCTTCGACAATTTTCCCAATCCTTGAAAGAAACCGCCATGGAGCTTGACGATCTCGACCGCCGCATCCTGCGGGTGCTCCAGAAACAGGGGCGGATCTCCAATGCCGAGCTGTCCGAGCAGGTGCATCTGTCGCCCTCCGCCTGCCACCGCCGGGTGCAGCGGCTCGAGACCGAGGGCTATATCCGCGGCTATGTGGCGCTGCTCGACGCGCGCAAGATGAACATGCCGACCACGGTCTTTGTCGAGATCACCCTCAGCGCCCAGGCCGACGAGGTGCTGGAGGCGTTCGAAAAGGCGGTGGCGCGGGTGCCGGATGTGCTGGAATGCCACTTGATGGCGGGCAGCGCCGATTACATCCTGAAGGTGGTGGCGGAGGATACCGAGGATTTCGCGCGCATCCACCGCCAATACCTGACCCGCCTGCCGGGTGTGGCGCAGATGCAGTCGAGCTTTGCCCTGCGCACCGTCTTCAAGACCACCGCCCTGCCGGTCTGAGCGCGGTTGCGCCATGCAAAAATCTCTGGGATATCAAGTATCAGGCAATTGAACCCCCGGTTGCCGGCGCAGGAGGAGGAGGGGCCATGTCCTGGGATCACGTCATTATCGGCGCGGGCAGCGCGGGTTGTGTGTTGGCCAAGCGGCTGTCGGAGGCCGGGCGGCGCGTGCTGCTGCTGGAGGCGGGTGGGCGCGACACCTACCATTGGATCCACATCCCGATGGGTTATCTCTACTGCATCGGCAACCCGCGCACCGACTGGTGCTACCGCACCGCCGAAGAGCCGGGGCTGAACGGGCGCTCGCTGCTCTATCCGCGCGGCAAGGTGCTGGGCGGCTGCTCCTCGATCAACGGCATGCTCTACCTGCGCGGCCAGGCGGCGGATTACGACGGCTGGCGCCAGATGGGGCTGCCCGGCTGGGGCTGGGACGATGTGCTGCCCTATTTCCGCAAATCCGAGGATTACGTCGAGGGTGCCAGCGAGATGCATGGCGCCGGCGGCGAATGGCGGGTGGAGAACCAGCGGCTGCACTGGCAGGTGCTGGATGACTGGATGGAGGCCGCGTATGAGGCGGGGCTGCCGAAGGTCGGTGATTTCAATACCGGCGACAATGAAGGCGTCGGCTATTTCCGCGTGAACCAGCGCAATGGCTGGCGGATGAACACCGCCAAGGCCTTCCTGCGCACCACCGAGAGCGACACGTTGCGGGTCGAGACCCATGCGCATGTCACGGGGCTGCTCTGGGAGGGCCGCAAGGTCGTCGGTGTGGCCTATGAGCAGGGCGGGCAGGCGCGCGAGGCGCGCTGCGGCGGCGATGTGATCCTGTCGGCGGGGGCGGTGAACTCGCCGCATCTGTTGCAGCTTGCAGGGGTCGGCCCGGCGGATCTGCTGCGCGGGCACGGGATCGAGGTGAAGCACGAGGCGCCGGGCGTGGGTGGCAACCTTCAGGACCATTTGCAACTGCGCTGCGCCTGGAAGCTCACCGGGGCGAAGACACTGAACACGCTGGCCAATTCGCTCTGGGGCAAGGCGGCGATCGGGCTGGAATATCTGGCGCGCCGCGCCGGGCCGATGTCGATGGCGCCCTCGCAGCTCGGGGCTTTCGCGAAATCGCGGCCCGATCTGGCGACGCCGGATCTGGAATACCACGTCCAGCCGCTGTCGCTCGACGCGTTCGGCGAACCGCTGCACAGCTTCCCGGCGGTGACCGCCAGCGTCTGCAACCTGAGGCCCGAGAGCCGGGGCAGGGTGACGCTGGCCTCCTCCGATCCGAAGGCGCCGCCGGTGATCGCGCCGAATTACCTCGCGACCGAGGGGGACCGGCGCGTGGCGGTGGACAGCATCCGCCTGACCCGTCGCATCGTCTCGCAGGGCTCGATGGCGAAATACGCCCCCGAAGAGATCAAGCCGGGGCTGACTTATGAGAGCGACGCGGATCTGGTGCGGGCGGCGGGGGAGGTCGGCACGACGATCTTCCACCCGGTGGGCACGGTGTGCATGGGTGCGGGCGATGAGGCCCCGCTCGATGCGGAGTGCCGGATGAAGGGGATCGGCGGGCTGCGGGTGGTGGATGCCAGCGTGATGCCGGCGATCACCAGCGGCAACACCAACGCGCCGACGATCATGATCGCCGAGAAGGCGGCGGATATGATCCTGCGGGGGTAATGGCGAAGCGGCGTTGCGAGCAAGGCCTGCGCGGAACAAGCCGAAGGCGCCGCGCATCGCCTGCCCGTCCCGGCGGGCTGGCGATTTGGTTCCGCCCGCGCGAAGTGTCGAGGCCTTTCGGATTTGGCCGGGATAAATCGAGAGGTTCAGATGGGGCATCGCCACCCCACGGGCAGGCGATGCGCGGCTCATGGCGCGCTGAGCCCTCAGTCCTGTTTCGGCGCGTCGTCGTACTGGCCCGAGAGGATGCGCTGGGCGTTGCCCTCGGGGTCGTCATATTGCTTGGTGCGCACGGTGATGACGAAGAACAGCAGGCCCATGCCGCCGAGGAACAGCGAGATCGGGATCAGGTAGAGAAGGATATTCATCGGATCACCTCAGCCGCAGCGCGTTCAGCGACACTGTAATCGACGAGGCGGACATGGCCAATGCGGCGATCAGTGGCGAACACAATCCCGCGATGGCCAGCGGAACGGCGATGACATTGTACCAGGTGGCGATGCCGAAATTCTCGCGGATGCGTCTGGTGGCGCGGGTGGCGGTGGCGATCGCGTCGGGGACCGGGGCCAGAGAATTGCCGAGCAGCACGATATCGGAGGCGACCCGGGCGGCGTCGAGCGCCGAGGCGGGGGAGATCGAGACATGCGCGCCGGCCAGTGCTGCTGTGTCGTTGAGCCCGTCACCCACCATCAGCACCTTGCGGCCCTCGTCGGAGAGCGCCCTGACGCGCGCCGCCTTGTCCTGCGGCAGCGCCTCGGCAATCCAGTGCGGGATGCCCAGCCGGCTGGCGAGCGTTTCCACCGCGCGGGTGGTGTCGCCAGACATCAGGATGACGCGGTGACCGGCTTCGATCAGCCCGCGCACCGCCTCTTCGGCGCCGTCGCGCAGGCTGTCGGTGAAGGTGAAGACCTGTGCCGGCCCGTCGCCCACGCGCAGCCAGGCGGAGGTCACGTCGGACTGCCCGCCGCCGACCCAGGCGGCGCGCCCGAGCCGCACCTGCTGGCCGCGCCAGAGGCCCCGGGTGCCGTGGCCGGGCACCTCTGCGATATCGCTCAGCGTGGCGGGGGCGATGCCGGCCTCGCGCAGGGCTGTCGTCAGCGAGGCCGAGAGCGGATGCGCGGAGCCCGCGGCCAATGCCAGGGCGATTTCCAGATCGTTGCGGGTGAAATCGCCGATATTGGTGACCTGCGGCGCGCCGGCGGTGAGCGTGCCGGTCTTGTCGAAGACCACCGTATCGACCTCGGAGAGCCGCTCCAGCGCGGTGCCGTCCTTGATCAGCAGGCCCTTCTTGAAGAGCCTGCCCGAGGCGGCGGTGGTCACCGCCGGCACGGCCAGCCCCAGCGCGCAGGGGCAGGTGATGATCAGCACGGCGGCGGCGATGTTGAGCGCCACGCGGAAATCCTGCGTGTAGAGGAACCAGCCGATGAACGCCAAGGCGGAGAGGATATGCACGCCCGGCGCGTAGAGCTTGGCCGCCTTGTCGGCGAGCGGCGTATAGTTGGCGCGGCCCGATTCCGCCACGGCCACCAGATCGGCCATGCGGTGCAGCGAGGTCTCGCGCCCCACCGCCGTGGCGCGCACCACCAGCGGACCGGTGAGGTTGACCTCGCCGGCGCTCACGCTTGTGCCGGGGGCGGCATAGACGGGCAGGGTTTCGCCGGTGAGCAGCGAGCGGTCGAGCTCCGACTGGCCTTCGGTGATCTCTCCGTCCACCGGCATCCGCCCGCCCGGGCGCACGCGCAGCAGATCGCCCACCGCCAGATCGGCGACGGAGACCTGTTCCTCGCCGTCCTGAGTGACCCGCCAGGCGCGGGGCACTTCCAGCGCCGCCAGCTCCTCGGCGGCGGAGCGCGCGATGGAGCGGGTGCGGTGGTCGAGATAACGGCCTGTCAGCAGGAAGAAGGTGAGCGCGATGGCGGCGTCGAAATAGGCGTGCTCGCCGGAAAGCGAGGTCTCCCAGAGCGAGGTGACCACCGCGAGCAGGATCGCCAGCGAGATCGGCACGTCCATGTTCAGGCGCCCGGCCTTCAGCGCGCCCCAGGCGTTGCGGAAAAAGATCTGCCCGGAAAAGGCGATGGTCGGCAGGGTGATCGCCGCCGAGATCCAGTGGAACATGTCGCGGGTCGGCCCCTCGGCGCCGGACCAGACCGAGATCGACAGCAGCATGACGTTCATCATGGCAAAGCCCGCGACCGCCAGCCGCATCAGCAGATCGCGCCCCGCCTTGTCGGTCTGCGTGGCCGAGAGCGCGCCGGTGTCGAGCTCATGCGCCTCATAGCCGGCACCGGCGACCACGGGGATGAGATCATCGGCGCTAAGGCCGGGATCGGCCTCGATACTGACCCGCTTCATCGTCAGATTGACCCGGGCGCTGTGCACCCCCGGCACCGCGCTCAGCGCCGTCTCCACCGCGCGCATGCAGTTGGCGCAGTGGATCGTCGGCAGCGACAGCACCACATGCGCATCCGACGGCGCCTGCGCGGCGGCGAGCGCCTCGGCGGCCGGGGCGGCGGAGCAGGCGGGGCAGGCCGAGGCCGGCGGGCGCATCGCGGCGGTCATGGGCTTATTCCTTGACGTAGAGTTCCAGGCGCTGCTCGAAGCGGGTGCCGTCGAAGGCCTCGGCGCTCAGCCATACATTCCAGTAGCCGGGCGCCAGATGATCCTCGGCCACATAGGCGCGCCCGTCGAAGGTGAAATCCGGCGTGCGGTCGTCCTTGACGTTGGTGGTGCGCCCGATCTTGGCGGAGAGCGTTTTCGGCTGCACCGGATAGCCCTTCTCGTCGGTGATGGCGAGCACCACATGGCCCTCGTCATGGCTGGTCTTGACCGTCCAGCCGAGCGCCTCCTGCGCCTCGCGGCGGGCGTCGAACGTCTGGCTCGCGACATAGGAGTTGTCGACCTCGAGCCCGGGGAAGGTGGCGACGGCATTATAGGCCAGCGCGATATTCACCCCGATGATGACGCCGAAGGCGCCCACGAAGATCGCCAGTACGTGCCAACCGGTAAGCCTGCGTTCCTTGGTCATCAGTTGTCCCGTCCGTTAAAGACCGTATCGTTTTCCGCCCGCGTGCCATTGGTCAGATCCTCGACCCAGAGGCTGAAGGCGGTGCGCTCGTCCTGCGCCTCCTCGGTGCCGTTGGGCGCGGTGACATAGACTCGCTGAAGGTAGGTCTCGTTGGCGGGCACGTCGACGGTGGTGTCGTCCTCGCCCTCGAGCGACAGGGTCAGGTTGTCATTGCCGGTGAGCGTCAGCTCGAAGGGCCGCGCCTCGCCGTGCTTGTTGAGCAGGCGCACATCGTAGGTGTTGCGCACCGAGCCGTCGGAGAGCACCACGAAGGTCGGGTTGCGCACCGGGGCGACGGTCATCTCGATCTCGGGGCGCAGGAAGAGCGCAAAGACCAGACCGATGCCCACCAGCGACCACAGCGCGGTGTAGAGGATGACGCGCGGGCGGAAGACGTGCTTCCAGACCGCGCGCGGCGTATGGCCCTCGCGCTCGCGGGTTT
The DNA here is from genome assembly GCF_017311415.1 of Salipiger abyssi. Lineage (GTDB taxonomy): Bacteria > Pseudomonadota > Alphaproteobacteria > Rhodobacterales > Rhodobacteraceae > Salipiger > Salipiger abyssi_A. Next base: position 76,057 of record NZ_JAEKIS010000014.1, read on the forward strand.
CGTCGGAGAGCGCCAGATAGTCGATGAGCCCGCGCGGCTTGCCGATCTTTGCCATGACGTCGTCGCAGGCGTCGATACAGAGCGCACAGGTGATGCAGGCCAGTTGCTGGCCGTCGCGGATATCGATTCCCATGGGGCAGACATTGACGCAGGCGCGGCAGTCGATGCAATCGCCGAGGTTCTCGGCGCCGGCGCCCTTGCGGTGCTTGCCGCGCGGCTCGCCGCGCCAGTCGCGATAGCCGACGGTGAGCGTGTCCTCATCCATCATTGCCGCCTGAATGCGCGGCCAGGGGCAGGCATAGATGCAGATCTGCTCACGGGCGAAGCCGCCGAAGGCGAATGTGGTGCCGGCGAGGATCAGCATGGTGGTATAGGCGACCGGGTGAGCGTTGCCGGTGACCAGATCGACCGCGAGCGTGGGCGCGTCGGTGAAATAGAACACCCAGGCGCCGCCGGTGGCCAGCGCGATCAGGAACCAGGCCACCCATTTGGTGACGCGCAGCCGGGCCTTGCGGAAATCCCATTTCTTCTGCCGGTGCAGGCGCAGCCGGGCGTTGCGGTCGCCCTCGATCCAGCGCTCGACCAGAATGAAGAGATCCGTCCAGACGGTCTGCGGACAGGCATATCCGCACCAGACCCGTCCCAGCGCCGAGGTGAAGAGGAAAAGCCCGAGCCCCGCCATCACCAGCAGACCCGCGACAAAGTAGAACTCGTGCGGCCAGATCTCGATCATGAAGAAGAAGAAGCGTCGCCCGGCGAGATCGAGCAGCACCGCCTGATCGGGCAGTTCCGGGCCGCGATCCCAGCGCAGCCAAGGCGTGACATAGTAGATGCCCAGCATCACCGCCATCAGCACCCATTTGAGATTGCGGAACTTTCCGCTCACGCGCCGGGGAAAGATCGGCTCGCGTGATTCGTAAAGGGAGGGGGCGGGAGTCTCGGTATCAGCCACGGGGAATCGCTCCGGTGTCAGGTTGCCTGGTTGCGGTCCTTTTCGCGCCGCCGCGCGGCTGCAACATTGACCTGCATCAATCATTATATCTCGGATGAAGCTTTTGCAGCCTCGCGACGCAGCCACGTTACGAAGTGACGCAGGGGCGGACGGGCGACCCCGGGGCGGGTGACGAGCCAGTAGCCTTTCTTGCGCCGGTCCTCAAAGAGGATGCGCAGCCGCCCGGCGGCAAGATCGGGCTCGGCAAAGAGCCGGGCGGTGATCGCCACGCCCTGACCCTGCCGCGCCGCTTCGAGCATCAGGTTGCCGGGCAGGGCTGTGAGGCCGAGGCTGCGGTCATGCTCGACGCCGTTCTCGGCCAGCCAGTCCGTCGCCTCGTTGGTGCCGAGCTCCTGCAACCACGGGAAGGGGCGCAGGTCGTCAGGGGTCTCGATCTTGCGGTCGCCGACCAGCGAGGTGGCGGCGACCACGGCGATGGGCGAGCTGACCAGCAGGTGGCTTTCCAGCCCCGGCCACTCGCCATTGCCGTAACGGATCGCCACATCGAGCCCGCCCGGCTCCAGCGTGCGGACAGCGGCGGAGGGGTCGATGGTCAGGCTGATCTCGGGGTGATGCGCGCGAAAGCCCGGCAGGCGCGGCATCAGCCATGTGGCGGCAAAGCCGGGCGTGGCCGAGATCTCCAGCGGGCGGTCGGTATCGCGCCCGGTCAGCTCCTGCGTCGCGACGAGGATCGCGCCGAAGCCTTCGGCCAGCGCGGTGGCGAGCCGCTCGCCCTCATGGGTGAGGCGCATCTTGCGGCTGCTGCGGTCGAGCAGCGACACGCCGAGATGGGTTTCGAGATTGCGGATCTGCTGGCTGATCGCGGCGTGAGAGACATTCAGCGCGCTGCCCGCCTCGGAAACCGAGCCGGTGTCGGCATAGGCGGCAAAGGCGCGCAGGGCGGAGAGCGGCGGCAGGCTGGACCAGTCCATGTTACCTCAGCTTACATGTCGGCATTATTCCTGACTCGCCTGAAATGGCCCGATGGTCAATATTCATTACAGGAACACGAACAGGATGGAGAGAAACGATGCTTGGTATCTACGCTCAGACTTTCATGACGGCGACGCGGATGGAACCCGGAGAGCGCCGCTGGACCCCGCCCGCGCAAGGGGCGATCGACGATCCGCGCGCCAAACCGCGCCGCGGCTGGCTGCGCCGCTGAGGGGAGTGGCCCGGGCTTGAAGGGCTCACGTTTTGGTGTGGCGGGGTGGGGCTGCCTTGATCTGCCGCAAAGCCGCGCCCTAAGCTCGCGCATCCCTCGAAAGGCCGCTCCGCGAGGAGCAATAAAAAACGCCGGTGCCCCTGGAAACGCGCGAACAGGATGGGGCACCGGCGCCGGCCTTCGGGCCTTGCGGCCCGAAGGTGTTCTGTGAGGGGCTCACTCTTCCGAAGCTTCGCCCCCGCCGAGACCGTGGACATAGGTCACCACGGCACGGATTTCCGCCTCGCTCAGCTCTGCGCCACCCATCGGGGGCATGACGCCGAAGCGCGCATTGGTCACGGTCTCGTGGATCGTGTCGTAGTCGCCGCCATAGAGCCAGATCGCGTCGGTCAGATCCGGCGCGCCCTGCCAGCGGTCGCCGGTGCCGTCTTCCATGTGGCAGGAGGCGCAGTTGATGTCGAACACCTCTGCACCGGCCTCGACCAGCTCCGGCTCGGGCGGGGTTTCGCCCGAGAGCGTCATGACGAAGTTCGCCACCTGCGCGATCTCTTCCTCGCTCAGCAGCTCGTCGCGGCCGAAGGCGGGCATCTCGCTATAGCGCGCGTCCGGGTCGTCCTCGTTCCGGATGCCGTGCGACACGGTGTAGTGGATGTCCTCCATGGTGCCGCCCCAGAGCCAGTCGTCGTCCAGCAGGTTGGGGTAGCCGGTGGCCCCCGCAGCGCCCGAGCCGTGGCATTGCGCGCACCAGGTGCGGAACACGGCGGCGCCGGCATTCAGCGCGTAGGTATTGAGCTCCGGATCGCTGGTGATCGAGGTCAGCTCGACCGAGGCGAGCTGCTCGTTGATCGGCGCCAGCTCGGCCTCGTGGTCCTGGATGGCCTGCTCCACGTTGCCGCGGGTCGACCAGCCGAGCAGGCCGGCAGTTGCGGTGCGCACGCCGGGCCAGGCCGGGTAGGCGATGGAATAGCCGATGCCCCAGACGATGCAGGCGTAGAAGATCATCAGCCACCATTTCGGCAGCGGCTTGTTGTATTCCTGAATGCCGTCCCAGGAATGGCCCGTCGTCTCGTAGTCGAGATCGTCTTGCTTTTTGTTGTCACTCATGTCCCGTCTCCTCAATCCTGGGCGGGTTTGTCTTCGTGCCGGAACGGAATGTTGGCGACGTCCGAGTGCGTCTTGCGGCTGCCCGGGCGGAAGGCCCAGACAATCACGCCGACGAAGAAGACGAACATGGCCAGCAGACCCCAGCTGTCTGCGAAATGCCGGAGGGCGTTATAGGTTTCGTGTCCCATTCAGTCCTCCTCAGCGGCTTGCGTCGGGCTCGAAGGTCGAGAAATCGACCAGCGTGCCCAGCATTTGCAGATAGGCGATCAGCGCATCCAGCTCCGAGATACCCGGCTGGCCGTCGAAGTTGCGCACGTTGACGGCATCGCCGTAGCGCTCGAACAGCCCGTCGACATCGCCGAACGGATCGGTCTGCACCAGGAAGTCCTCGTGCCCAGCCTCGATCATCTCGTCGGTATAGGGCACGCCGAGGAACTTGTGCGTCGACATGAGATCCTGGATGTGCTCGCCGTCGATCAGCTTGGCTTCGAGGAAACCGTATTTCGGCATCACCGATTCCGGCACCACCGATTGCGGGTTGCGCAGGTGATCGACGTGCCATTCGTCCGAGTAGCGGCCGCCGACGCGGGCGAGGTCGGGCCCCGTCCGCTTAGAGCCCCACTGGAACGGGTGGTCGTATTGCGACTCCGCCGCCAGCGAGTAGTGGCCGTAACGCTCCACCTCGTCGCGCATCGGGCGGATCATCTGGCTATGGCAGACATAGCAGCCCTCGCGGATGTAGATGTCGCGCCCCGCCAGTTCGAGCGGCGTGTAGGGGCGCATGCCCTCCACGTCCTCGATGGTGTTCTCGAGATAGAACAGGGGCACGATCTGCACCAGGCCACCGATGGTCACCACGAGGAAGGCAAAGATCGCCAGCAGCGTGATGTTTTTCTCGAGGATACCGTGTTTGTCGAGAATTCCCATAATCTCGGCCCTCCTTATTCGGCCGGGGTGGCATGAGCCGCGGCGGCGCTGGCTTCGACAGCCGGGGCCCGTTTCACGGTCATCCAGAGGTTGTAGCACATGATCAGCGCGCCGGTGATATAGAGACCGCCGCCGAGGGCACGGACCACATACATCGGGAACTTGGCGGAGACCGTGTCGGCAAAGCTGTTCACCAGGAAGCCGTTGGCGTCGACTTCACGCCACATCAGGCCTTCCATGATGCCGGTCACCCACATGGACGCCGCGTAGAGCACGATGCCGATGGTGGCGAGCCAGAAGTGCCAGGAGACGAGGCTCAGGCTGTACAGCCGTTCGCGGTTCCACAGTTTCGGCGTCAGGAAGTAGAGCGCGCCGAAGGTGATCATGCCGTTCCAGCCGAGTGCGCCGGAGTGGACGTGACCGATGGTCCAGTCGGTGTAGTGCGACAGCGAGTTCACCGCGCGGATCGACATCATCGGGCCTTCGAAGGTGGACATGCCGTAGAAGCCCACCGAGATCACCAGCATCCGCATGATCGGGTCGGTGCGCAGCTTGTCCCAGGCGCCCGAGAGGGTCATCAGGCCGTTGATCATGCCGCCCCAGGAGGGCATCCACAGGATCACCGAGAACACCATGCCGAGGGTCGAGGCCCAGTCGGGCAGGGCGGTGTAGTGCAGGTGGTGCGGGCCGGCCCAGATATAGATGAAGATCAGCGCCCAGAAGTGCACGATCGACAGCTTGTAGGAGAACACCGGGCGCTCGGCCTGTTTCGGGACGAAATAGTACATCATGCCGAGGAAGCCAGCGGTCAGGAAGAAGCCCACGGCGTTATGGCCGTACCACCACTGCGTCATGGCATCCTGCACGCCCGAGAACACCTGCACCGATTTGGAGCCCCAGATCGAGACCGGAATCGACAGATTGTTGAAGACGTGCAGCATGGCGACGGTGATGATGAAGGAGAGGTAGAACCAGTTGGCCACGTAGATGTGGGGTTCCTTCCGCTTCACGATGGTGCCGACGAAGACCGCCAGATAGACCAGCCAGACGATGGTGAGCCAGAGGTCGATATACCATTCGGGCTCGGCATATTCCTTGGACTGGGTAGAGCCCAGCAGATAGCCGGTCGCGGCTAGGACGATGAACAGGTTGTATCCCCAGAACACGAACCAGGCGAGGTTGCCGCCCCAGAGCCGCGCCGCGCTGGTGCGCTGCACCACGTAGAACGAGGTCGCAATCAGCGCGTTGCCGCCAAAGGCGAAGATCACCGCCGAGGTGTGCAGCGGGCGCAGGCGGCCGAAATTCATGTAGCCATGCGCCCAGTCGAAATTGAGCGCCGGAAAGGCGAGCTGCGTGGCGATGAAGGTGCCCGCGAGAAAGCCCACGACGCCCCAGAAGGCGGTTGCGATCACGCCGGCGCGCACGACGCCGTCGAGATAGGATTTTTCCGCGACCGCAGCGGGCACGGGTTCATCGGTGCGGCGCAGGGTCCACAGGAAAAGTCCCGACGCCACCAGAAAGATGATGATGGCGTGAACCATGTAAGCCACATCTCGTGCGTAATTGGCCGCGATCAGCGCAAATACCGCGATCACGCCCAGCACGATGAGCTTGATATAGTTGATCATTGTTCGTCCCTTCGTCTGACCCGCACGATTCGCGTGCCGCACGGGCGGTTTTAGACTGAGCGGTTAATGGCTATAAGCCTGCCTCTACTCCTTGATCTGTATCAAGGCTTTCCCTTCAGGCCATTGACCATTGTCAAAGTGCGTCCATTCGCGCAGGCGTAGAAAGACGGGGACAGGTCAATAACCTGAGGAGACAAAGACCATGGGCTATAAAACCATTTTGACGGTCGTGACCGACGAAGCACTTGCTCAGCCGACAATCGACCATGCCGCCGCGGTCGCCGCAGGTTGGGACGCGCATCTCGATGTGCTCTGCTTCGGCGTCGATCGTACGCAGACCGGCTATTACTACGCCGGTGCCAACGCGATGATCCTGCAAGAGACCATCAGCCGTGCGACCGCGGATGCGGAGAAGCTTGCCAAGACCGTTCGTGAGGCGCTGGGCCGCACCGAGTGCCGCTGGTCGGTCGAGGAAGGTGTCGCACAGCTTGCCGATATCGGGCGCCATGTGGCCGGACGGGCGCGCTTTGCCGATCTGGTGGTGCTGCCGAAACCCTATGGCGCGGAACACGGCGTCGAGCTTGAGCCGGTGACCGAGGGCGCGCTGTTCGAAGGGCAGACGCCGGTGCTGATCGTGCCCGAGGGTGTGGCGCCGAAATCCGCGCCCTCGCGGATCGTGATCGGCTGGAATGAGAGCAATGAGGCGCTGCGCTCGGTGCGCGCGGCCCTGCCGCTGCTGCAAAGCGCCGACAATGTGCATCTGGCGGTGATCGACCCGCCACAGCACGGGCCCAACCGTTCGGATCCGGGCGGCGCGTTGTCGCAATATCTCGCCCGGCACGGTGTGAAGGCGGAGATCGACGTGCTGTCGAAAACCATGCCGCGGGTCTCTGATGTGCTGCGCCGCCATGTGCAGGATGTGGATGCCGACATGGTGGTGATGGGGGCCTATGGCCATTCGCGCTTCCGCGAGGCCATCTTGGGCGGCGCGACGCGCAATATGCTGGAACAGGCCGAAGTGCCGGTGTTCCTGGCGCATTGACGGAACCGGGGCAGGGCGCCGTTGCGGCGTCCTGACAGGAGAGGGGAGGGCGGTGCCGCCGGCGCCGCCCTTTTCCGTTGCGCCGCGGTACGCGGGCATGCTCGCGGGCGGTCGGCGGGGGGTGCGTTGCGGCGTGGCGCCTTCAGTCTATTTCTGTTGGTGCGAACCGGCTGCGGCGCTACGCTCGGGACACGTCGTTTGGAGGATGCTGCGATGAGCTACGTTTCTGGATTTCTGACGCCGGTGCCCGATGCCAACAAGGCGACCTATCTCGAATCGGCCCGTAAGGGCTGGTCGCTGTTCAAGGATTACGGCGCGCTGGCGATGCGTGAATGCTGGGAATCGGATGTGCCGGAGGGCGAGCTGACCTCGTTCCCACTGGCGGTGCAGCGGAAAGAGGGCGAGTCGGTCGTGTTCTCTTGGATTCTCTGGCCGGACAAGGCGACGGCGGATGCATGCTGGGCCTCGATGGAGACCGATCCGCGCTGGCGCGAGATGATGGACATGCCGTTCGACGGAAAACGCATGATCTTCGGCGGGTTCGATACGCTGTTCGAAGCCTGACCGCCGGTAGCGGCGCTCAGGCGAACATCCCGCCGTCGGAATCGTCGCCGGCCTCGTCGAGCAGCCGTGTCATGTCGGGGACCGTGACATGGCGCTTGCCCTCGAGCTCGATCACCCCGTCCTTTTTCAGCGCCGACACCTGCCGGCTGACGGTTTCCAGCGTCAGGCCGAGGTAGTCGGCCATCGCCTCGCGGGTCAGCGGCAGATCGAAGGTAACCGTACTGGAGGCCGCGCGCATATTGATCGAGGCGTCGCGCCGGGCGATGATCGACAGCAGCGAGGCGATCTTTTCGCGCGCCGTCTTGCGCCCGAGCACCAGCATCCATTCGCGCGCCGCATCCAGCTCGTCGAGCGTCATCTCCAGCAGGCGCTGGGCGATATGCGGGGTCTGGCGCATCATCTCCTCAAAGGGCGACTTGCGGAAGCAGCACATCACCAGATCGGTGGTCGCGACCACATCGTAGGCGGCGGAGGCGCGGCCCGGACGGCCGACGAAATCGCTGGGCAGCAATAGGCCCACCATCTGCGTGCGCCCGTCTTCCATCGTCTGGGTCAGCGTCGCGATCCCCGACACAACCGAGCCCACGAAATCCATCCGGTCTCCGGACCAGATCACCGTCTGCCCGGCCTCGAACTTGCGGTAGTACTTGATCTCTTCCAGCCGCTCCAGCTCGTCGGATTCGCAGCGCGCGCAGACGGCCCGGTGCCGGATCGGGCACTCGGCACAGTCTTGCGAGACGGTGATGGAGCGTTCGTTCAGCATGATATGTTCACAGTCCTGTTAGCGGGTCACCCAAATCACCAGCTCTCTGGCGGTACTCTTGATCTGGGTCAATGTTCCAACCCTCGCGCCTTCTTAAGTGTAGGCGCATGATCACGCGAAAACAACTCTCCCGCCTGGGGCTCTTCGACGCGAAAGTCCCCCGGTACACCAGCTATCCGACGGCGCCGCATTTCTCGAATGCAGTGTCACCGGGCGATTTTGCCTCATGGATCGAAGCGGTGCCCGAGGGCGGCACGGTTTCGCTCTACCTGCATGTGCCGTTCTGTCGCAGGTTGTGCTGGTTCTGCGCCTGCCGGACGCAGGGCACGGCGACGCTCGGGCCGGTCGAATCCTATGTGCAGACCTTGCTGTCCGAGCTCGATCTGCTCAAGGCGCATCTGCCGCGCGGCGTAAAGCTGTCGCGGCTGCACTGGGGCGGGGGCACGCCGACGCTGCTGTCGCCCGGCCTGATGCGTGCGCTTATCGACAAGGTGGCCGAGGTGGCGCCCTTTGCCGAGCATGCGGAGTTCTCGGTCGAGATCGACCCCAACGAGATCGACGGCGAGCGGCTCGACGTGCTGGCCGCCGGCGGCATGAACCGCGCCTCCATCGGGGTGCAGGATTTCGACGAGCAGATCCAGGCCACCATCGGCCGGCCGCAGGGCTATGACGTGACCCGCCGTGCCGTCGAGATGATCCGTGAGCGCGGCGTCGCCAGCCTCAACGCAGATATCCTCTACGGGCTGCCGCATCAGACCCGCGCCAAGATCACCGAGACGGTGCAGAAGCTGCTTTCCTTCGCGCCCGACCGGGTGGCGCTTTACGGCTATGCGCATGTGCCCTGGATGGCCAAGCGCCAGCAGATGATCCCCTCCGACGCGCTGCCCACCCCGGCGGAGCGGCTGGATCTCTTCGACACCGCGCGGCGGCTCTTTGCATGGGACGGCTATGCCGAGATCGGCATCGATCATTTCGCCACGCCGGACGACGGGCTCGCCATCGCACAGAAGACCGGCAAGCTGCGGCGCAATTTCCAAGGGTATACCGACGACACCTCCGAGGTGCTGATCGGGCTGGGCGCCTCGTCGATTTCGAAATTCCCGCAAGGGTATGCGCAGAACGCGCCGGCGACCTCCGCCTATACCGCTGCGGTGCGCGAGGGGCGCTTTGCCACGTCGCGCGGCCACGCCTTCGGCGGCGACGACCGGCTGCGCGCGCGGATGATCGAAATGCTGATGTGCGATTTCCGCATCCGCTCGGAAGAGCTGGAGCAGGATTACGGCGTATCGCCCGCGGCGCTGAAGGCGATGTTCAGCCGCGCCAACGAGCAGTTCGAAGGGCTGCTGGAGATCACCGAGGACGGGCTTTTCATCCCGCCCGAGGCGCGTCCGCTGACCCGGATGATCGCGCGCAGCTTCGACGCTTACGATCTCTCCAAGGCCGGGCACAGCTCAGCCATCTGAGCCCTCGAAGACCGTAAGCCATGTGCCGAGGAGCGCGTCCAGTGCGGCGCGCTCTTCGTTGTTCAGCGCGGCGACAAGCCGATGCTGATTGGCGACGTGATCTGTCACCGCCGCGTCGATATCCGCCCGTCCGCGCTCGGTCAGCTGGACCACGAAACCGCGCCCGTCCTCGGGGTTGGGCACGCGCCGCACCTGGCCCGCCGCCTCCAGCCGGTCGAGCCGGTTGGTCATCGTGCCCGAGGTTACCATGGTTGTGGCCAGCAGATCCTTGACCGTCAGCGCATGGGGCGGGCCGGCCCGGCGCAGCGTGGCCAAGACGTCGAACCCGGCGGGGCTGAGCCCGTGGGTCGCGAAACACTCCGCATGCGCCTGCGCCAGATGCCGCGCCAGCCGCCCGAGCCGCCCGATCGTGCCCATCGGCCCGACATCGAGATCGGGGCGTTCGCGATTCCACTGCGCCTTGATTTTGTCGACCTGATCCATGTCCATGATTTGCGGAAATATTGTCTTGACGTCAAGGCATCCTTAATTATCTTGATGTCAAGATTTGTATCTCGACATCAAGATAATGAGGCCCCAATGTCCCGCCCAACCGATATCGCGCTGACCGCGCTGGCTCCGATTGTCTGGGGCAGCTCCTATTTCGTCAGCACCGAGTTCCTGCCGGGCGCGCCACCGCTGACGGTGGCGGCGCTGCGGGCGCTGCCGGCGGGCCTGCTGCTGCTCGCGGTGACGCGGCAATTGCCCGGGCGCGACTGGCTCGGCCGCGTGGCGGTGCTGGGGCTGCTGAACTTTGCGCTGTTCTGGAGCGCGCTGTTCATCGCCGCCTACCGCCTGCCGGGCGGTGTGGCCGCGACGCTGGGCGCGGTGCAGCCGCTGGTCGTGCTGCTGCTCGCGGCGCTCTGGCTGGGCACGCCGCTGCGGCTGGCCTCGGTGCTGACCGCCCTGGCGGGGCTGTTCGGGGTGGGGATGCTGATCCTCGGTCCCGAGGCGCGGCTCGATCCGGTGGGGATCTCGGCGGCGCTGCTGGGGGCGCTCTCGATGGCGGCGGGAACGGTGCTCAGCCGCCGCTGGCAGCCGCCGGTGCCGCCGCTGAGCTTTGCCGCCTGGCAGCTCACGGCGGGCGGTGTGCTGCTGGTGCCACTGGCGCTGATCATCGACCCGCGCCTGCCGCAGATGGATGCCGCCGCTCTGGGCGGGCTGCTCTGGCTGGGCCTCGTGGGCGGCGCGCTGACCTATTGGGTGTTTTTCCGGGGCATCGCCAAGCTCGGCCCCGCCGCCGTTGCGGGGCTCGGTTTTCTCAGCCCGCTCTCGGCGGTGGGTCTCGGCTGGGCCGTTCTGGGGCAGGGGCTGTCGCCGCTCCAGGCGACGGGGGCGGTCCTGGTGCTGGGCTCGGTCTGGCTCGGGCAGAAAGCGGCGGCGCCGGGGCCCAAGAAATTTCGTACGAAATTTCTTGGGCGGGCCTAACCGGCCAGATCGAAGGCCGCGGCGAAAAGCTTGCGCGTATACTCGGTTTCGGGATTGGCGAAGACGGTTTCCGCATCGCCCATCTCGACCACATCGCCCTGGTTCATCACGATGATCTTGTGGCTCATGGCGCGCACCACTTTCAGGTCATGGCTGATGAACAGATAGGCGAGATCGTATTTGCGCTGAAGCTCGCGCAGCAGCGTCACGATCTGCACCTGCACCGTCATGTCCAGCGCCGAAGTCGGCTCGTCCAGCACCAGCAGCCGGGGCCGCAGCACCATGGCCCGCGCGATGGCGATGCGCTGGCGCTGGCCGCCGGAGAACTCATGCGGATAGCGGTGCTTGGTCGCCGGGTCGAGCCCGACCTCGCGCATCACCTCCTCCACCGCCTGCGCCTTGGGCTTGCCGTCGGGCGAGCCGTGCACGCCCAGCCCTTCGGCGATGATCTGTTCGCAGGTCATGCGTGGCGAGAGCGAGCCGAACGGATCCTGAAACACGATCTGCATCTCCGAGCGCAGCCGCCGCAGCTCCCGCGTCGACCAGCCGCGCACATCCTGCCCGCGATAGGTGATGCCGCCCTCGGACTGGATGAGCCGCATCACCGCCAGCGCCAGCGTGGTCTTGCCGGACCCGGACTCGCCGACGATGCCCACGGTTTCGCCCGCATGCACCGCGAAACTCGCGTCGTTCACCGCCTTCACATGGCCCACGGTCTTTTTCAGAAAGCCCTTCTGGATCGGGAACCAGATCTTGAGGTGATCGGTGCGGGCGATCTCCTCGGCGCCGGGCGTCACCGGATCGGGCTGGCCGGTGCTTTCGGCGGAGATCAGCATGCGCGTGTAGTCGTGCTGGGGATTGCCGAAGATCTCGGCGGTCTTGCCCTGTTCGACGATCTCGCCATTCTTCATCACGCAGACCCGGTCGGCGAATTTGCGCACGATGTTCAGATCGTGCGTGATGAAGAGCAGGCTCATGTCGCCCGATTGCTTGAGCTCGGCCAGCAGGTCGAGGATCTGTGCCTGAATGGTCACGTCGAGCGCCGTGGTGGGCTCGTCGGCGATCAGCAGGTCCGGCCCGTTGGCCAGCGCCATGGCGATCATCACCCGCTGCCGCTGCCCGCCCGAAAGCTGGTGCGGATAGGCATTGAGCCGCGTCTCCGGATTGCGGATGCCCACCCGACTCAGCAGGTCGAGGATCCGCGCCCGCGCCGCCTCGCCGGTCAGCCCCTGATGCAGCGCCAGGCTTTCGCCGAGCTGCTTTTCCAGCGTGTGCAACGGGTTGAGCGAGGTCATCGGCTCCTGAAAAATGAAGCTGATATCGTTGCCGCGCATGTCGCGCAGCAGCTTGTCGGGCGCGCCGACCATCTCATGGTCCTTGTAGCGCACCGAGCCCGCGACCTTTGCCGCATCGCCCAGCAGCGACACGGTGGAGAGCGCCGTGACCGACTTGCCCGAGCCGCTTTCGCCCACCAGCGCAACCGTCTCGCCCTTCTGGACGTCGAAGCTCACGCCCTTCACGGCGCGGATCTCGCGGCCGTCCTGATGAAAGGTGACGGCGAGATCTTTCACCTCAAGCAGCGGGCTCATGAAAAGGTCTTTCTCGGGTCGAAGGCATCGCGCACGCCTTCGAAGATGAAGACCAGCAGGGAGAGCATCAGCGCGAAGACGGTGAAGGCGGTGAAGGCGAGCCAGGGCGCCTGGAGGTTCTGCTTGGCCTGAAGCGTCAGCTCGCCCAGCGACGGCGCCGAGGAGGGCAGGCCGAAGCCGAGGAAATCGAGCCCGGCGAGCGTCGAGATCGTACCGGTGACGATGAAGGGCAGCATGGTCAGCGTGGCCACCATCGCGTTGGGCAGCATGTGGCGGAACATGATCGTCATGTTCGACACGCCGAGCGCCTTGGCGGCGCGCACATATTCGAGGTTGCGCGCGCGCAGGAATTCCGCCCGCACCACTCCCACCAGCGCCGTCCAGCCGAAGAGCACGGTCAGGATCACCAGCAGCCAGAAACTTCGCCCGAGGATCGCGAAGAGGATGATGATCACGTAAAGCGAGGGCGTCGCCGACCAGATCTCGATCACCCGCTGAAAGATCAGGTCGAGCCAGCCGCCGAAATAGCCCTGAAGCGCGCCGGCGACGATGCCGATGATCGAGGCGAAGACGGTGACGATCAGGGTGAACAGGATCGACAGGCGAAACCCGTAGATCACCCGCGCGGTGACATCGCGCTTGGTGTCGTCGGTGCCGAGCCAGTTCTGCGCGTTGGGGGGCAGGGGGGCGGCGCCGGGCCGGTCCACGGGGGTGTTGAAGCTGTAGGGGATCGGCGGCCAGATCATCCAGCCGGCCTGCACATCCGCGCCGAGATCGTCACCGGCATCGACCGCGGCGATCAGCTCGTCGGGCGTGTCGAAACAATCCTCCAGCCCGCCGGTCTTGATCAGGCATTGCACCTCGGGGTCGCGATAGACCGCCTCGGTGCGGAAATCGCCGCCAAAGGCGGTCTCCGGATAGAACTGGAAGATCGGCATGCGCAGCTCGCCGCGATAGCTGACGAGGATCGGTTTGTCATTGGCGAGGAACTCGGCAAAGAGCGAGCCGATGAACAGGATCAGGAAGATCACCAGCGACCAGAAGGCGCGGCCGTTCCTGCGGAAGTTGCGCCAGCGGCGCTTGTTCAGCGGCGAGAGCGCAAAGCGACCGGGCCTTGGCTGCGGTTCGACCGCCATGCCGGGCTCGGGCTGGGGGCGGATGCCGCCCACGGTGTCGGGCTCGTAGCTCATCTCAGCCCTCGCGTTTCTCGAAGTCGATGCGCGGATCGACCAGCACATACATCAGGTCGGAGATGATCCCCACCACCAGCCCGATCAGGCCGAAGATGAAGAGCGTGCCGAAGACCACCGGATAATCCCGCGCCACCGCCGCCTCGAAGCCGAGCCGGCCCAGCCCGTCGAGCGAAAAGATCGTCTCGATGATCAGCGAACCGGAGAAGAACACGCCGATGAACACCGCCGGAAAGCCCGCGATGACGATCAGCATGGCGTTGCGGAAGACATGGCCGTAAAGCACCCGCCGCTCGGTCAGCCCCTTGGCGCGGGCGGTCATGACGTAGTGTTTCTTGATCTCGTCGAGAAAGCTGTTCTTGGTCAGCAGCGTCAGCGTGGCAAAGGCCGAGATGGTCGAGGCCAGCACCGGCAGGGTGATATGCCAGAAGTAATCGCCGATCTTTGCCGGCCAGCTCAGCGTCTCCCAATTGTCCGAGGTCAGCCCCCGCAGCGGGAAGATCTGCCAGTAGGAACCGCCGGCAAAGAGCACCAGCAGCAGGATCGCAAAGAGGAAGCCGGGGATCGCATAGGCCACGATGATCGCGCCGGAGGTCCAGGTGTCGAAGGCAGAGCCGTCCTTTACCGCCTTGCGGATGCCCAGCGGGATCGAGACGATATAGGCGATCACCGTCGACCAGAGGCCCAGCGTGATCGAGACCGGCATTTTCTCCAGCACCAGATCGGTGACCGAGATCGAGCGGAAATAGCTCTCGCCGAAATCCAGCCGCATGTAGTTCCACATCATATTGAGGAAGCGCTCCAGCGGCGGCTTGTCGAGTCCGAACTGCCGTTCGAGATCCTCGATGAACTCCTTGGGCAGGCCGCGTGCGCCGACATAATCGCTGTCGGAGCCGAAGGTCTGCTCGCCGGTGTCGTTGCTGCCGCCGGAAAACCCGGAGAACACGTCGCCATCGCCCTGCATTTGGGCCAGAACCTGCTCGACAGGGCCGCCGGGCACGAACTGGACGAGGGCGAAATTGATGATCATGATCCCCAGCAGCGTGGGGATGATGAGCAGCAGTCGTCTTAGGATATAGGCGCCCAACGGGTTACCTCAGCACGCCAGCGGCTTTGAGAGCCTGGTGTTTTTCCTGATTGAGCCACCAGAAATCCAGATAGCCCACGGCATAGGGGGGCAGGGTCTCGGGATGCTCGTACATGTCATACGACGCGATCCAGGTCTCGGCGACATAGCCCGCGGGCACAATCACCCGGTGCCAGCGCAGGGCGCGGTCGAGCGCGCGCAGGGCGACGATCTCGTCCTCGCGGGTCTCGGTCATGAGCGCCGCCTCGATGATCGCATCGACCATCGGGCTTTGAAGTGAGGCGGGGTTGTAAGAGGACACCACCGCCGCCTCCGAGCCGAACATCTGTTTCAGCCCGGTGCCCGCCGCGAGGAAGGTGTTGTAGCGGAAAAAAACGATGTCGAAGTCTTTGTCGTAGTAGCGCTGCGCGTATTGCGCAGAATCGACCTTGTCGATCTCGATGGTGACGCCGAACGTGGTCAGCGTGCCGACATAGGTGGTGGCCATCGCCTCTACCGTGTCCGAGGTGCCCGAGGACAGCATCAGCTTGAGAGTCAGGGGTTCGCCCGCCGCGTTGCGTAGCTTGCCATCGTCACCGACCTCCCAGCCGGCCGAGGCCAGCAGGCGCAGCGCGCGGCGCATATTGCGGCGGTCCGCCGGTGTGGCCGGATCCGAGGTATGGGCCATGACGGCCTCTTCCTCGAAGATCTCGGGCGGAATCACGTCGCCCAGAGATTCCAGGAACGCCTTTTCGGCGCCTTCGGGCACGCCCTTGGCCTCGATCTCGGTGCCCTCGACAAAGGAATTGCGCTGGGTGGTGAGGCCGTATTGCAGCGACTCGCGCGTCCATTCGAAGTTGAAGGCCAGCGCCAGCGCCTCACGGACGGTCTTGTCGTCCATCGGTGCGCGCAGCGTGTTGAAGACAAAGCCGGTGTTCGTGGGCGGCGCGCCGTCGGGCAGGGATTCGCGCTTGATCGTGCCGTTCTCGACCGCCGGGAAATCGTAGCCGGTGGCCCAGCGTTTGGTGCTGCCCTCGGGACGGAAGGTGTAGATGCCCGCCTTGAACGCCTCGAACTCGGCGGCGTCGTCGGCGAAATACTCGATCCGCACGCGGTCGAAATTGTGCCGCCCCTTGTTGATCGGCAGATGCCAGCCCCAGTAATCCGGGTTGCGCTCATACACCACGTAGCGGTTGATCTCGTAATCGCCCACCAGCCACGGGCCGGTGGCCATCGGCGACAGCAGGCTCGGTTCGTCGAGCCGCTCGCCGGTCTCTTCGTACCAGGCCTGCGAGAACACCGGTGTGCCGCCGACCTGACTGATCAGGGAGCGGCGCGAGATGCCGTCGACAAAGCGGTACTTGATGGTCAGATCGTCGATCACCTCGACGCCGGCGATGCGTTCCTTGACGCCGCGCGCATAGCTGCGGATGCCCTGTTCGAGAAACAGGTTATGGGTGAAGAGCGCATCCTGAGCAGTGACCTTCTCGCCATTGGAAAAGCGCGCCTCGGGGCGGATGTGAAACACGCACCATTCCTGCGAGACCGGGTATTCCACGCTTTCGGCCAGCAGGCAGTAGGCATCGGTGATGGAATCCGCCGGCAGCCCGCCCTCGAAGGGCATGTCGCCGAACATCGCCTCGGCCACCACGTTGGAATTGCCCTCGGCGCGGCCCTTGCTGGCCCAGCGGTTGAACCCGTCAAAGGTGCCCCGCGCGCTGAGCGAGATTTCCCCGCCTTTCGGCGCGTCAGGATTCACATAGTCGAAATGGGTGAAATCGGCGGCGTATTTCAGATCGTTGTAGAAGGAGTAGCCGTGGCTGCGGATCATCTCCTGCGCGGCATCGGTGGCGGCCCAGCCGGTGCGCGGCAGACCTCCGAAACCGGTCGCCATCGCGCCGCCCCCGATCAGGCCCATGGCCTGGCGTCTGGTGAGAAGGCTTGCCGGGTCTTTGGTCATCGTGCTCTCTCCTGTTGCGGGCCTTGGAACGGGCGCCTGTCTGCGTCTCTTGTCACTTAGGCTAGGATGACGCGCAGCGGATGTTCAAGTTTCGAAAACGTGATCTTTGCGGATGCCTGCCGTGCGATACGAAGAACCGCCGCTCCCTGCGGAGGCGGCGGTTCGAAAAGCGGCGTCATGCACCTGCGGCGGGGCGCGCCGGTGCGAAAGCCCGGCTCAGCCGCCCAGGCTTTCCAGATAGGCGATCAGGTTCACGCGGTCCTCGGGCTTGTTGAGGCCGGCAAAGCTCATGATCGTGCCCGGCGCTGCGTTGCGGGGGCTTTCCAGGAAGTGGAAGAGGTTTTCCGGCGTCCAGGTCTCGCCCACCTGCTCCAGCGCGCCGGAATAGGCAAAGCCGTCCACCGCGTCGATCGCGCGACCGACGACGCCGTCGAGATGCGGGCCGGTGGCGTTGCTGCCGTCGATCTTGTGGCAGGCGCGGCATTTGCCGAAGACGCGCTCACCTTTGGAAGCGTCAGCGGAGGCCATCAGCGTGGCGAAATCCATCGGCTCTTCCTCGGCACCGCCGGCATCGCCGTCATCGGTCTCGATCACATAGGACGCCACCTGTTCGCCGCCGTGACCGCCACCCATGCTGAACAGCGTGTCGCCGACCCAGCTGCCCAGCAGATAGATCAGAAGCGCGCCGCACACGCCGCCCACGGCTTTGGTAATCGTCATCGTGTCAAGCATTTGTCGCGTACCCCAAAGATATCCCTCGCGCGGGTGTCTACGGCTTCCCTTGCCGTCTGGCAAGGTATAGAAGCCGCGACCAAACGCGCAAGGGCTCTTGCGTCGAAAAAAGTTGAACGGACACGACCATGAAGAACCGCATCGCCTTTCAGGGAGAACTCGGCGCCTATTCGCATCAGGCCTGCCGCGACGCCCGTCCGGACATGGAGGCGCTGCCCTGCCACACCTTCGAGGACGTGATCGGCGCGGTGCGCGAGGGTGAGGCGCGGCTGGCGATGCTGCCGGTGGAGAACACCACCTATGGCCGGGTCGCCGACATCCACCGACTGCTGCCGGAAAGCGGGCTGCGCATCGTCGACGAGGCCTTTGTGCGGGTGCATATCAGCCTGATGGCGCTGCCCGGCGTCGCGCTGGAAGAGCTGGAGGTCGTGCGCGCGCATCTGGTGCTGATTCCGCAGGCGGCGGGCTTTCTCTCGCAATACGGCATCCGCGGCGAGGCCGCCGCCGACAGCGCAGGTGCTGCGGCGGAGCTTGCGGCGGAACAGTCCCGCGAGGTGGGGGTGCTGGCCTCGGACCTCGCGGCGGAGATCTACGGGCTCAATATCCTCGCCCGCCATATCGAGGATCATTCGCACAACACCACGCGGTTTCTGATCATGGAGCCCGAGGCGGATTTCTCGCGCCGGGGCGAGCATGGCATGATGACCACCTTCGTGTTTCAGGTGCGCAACATTCCGGCGGCGCTCTACAAGGCGATGGGAGGTTTCGCCACCAACGGGGTGAACATGACCAAGCTCGAAAGCTACATGGTCGGCGGCTCGTTCACCGCGACGCAGTTCTATGCCGATATCGAGGGGCACCCCGAGGATCCGCCGGTCAGGCGGGCGCTCGAGGAGCTCGACTATTTCACCGAGAAACTGGAGATCCTTGGCGTCTATCCCCGCGATCCGCGGCGGGACTGACGCGCGAGGGCAGGGGGGCGCATGACGGATGGCGAGATCATCGCGAGGGTAAAGGCGACGGGGCCGCGCCGGGCAATCGGTGTTGGCGCGCTGAGTGCGCTGGGGCTGCTGCTGCTCTGGCTCGCGGTCACAGAACCGCCTTCCGGGCTGCTCTGGCAGCTGTTCCTCGTTCTGCTGGGCGCCGGAGCGCTCTGGATGGCGCAGCTCATGTGGCGCGCGACTGGACACACGCTGCTGCTCACCGAAGAGATGCTCTGCGACAGCACCGGTGCGGTTCTGGCGCGGGTCGAGGAGATCGAGAAGGTCGATCGCTCGATGTTCGCGATGAAGCCGTCGAACGGGTTCCTGGTGCGGCTGCGGGCGCCGGCGCCGCGCGCCTGGCAGCCCGGGCTGTGGTGGCGGCTGGGCCGGCGCCTTGCGGTGGGCGGGGTGACCGCCGGGCGCGACACCAAGCCGATGGCCGATGCGCTGGCGCTGCTGGTGGCACGGCGCGACGGCACCTTGCCGCCGCAGTGATCCCGCATGAAAAAGCCCGGCCACGCGGGGCGTGGCCGGGCTCCGGGTCTGTGGTTCGGCGGGCTTAGCCGTCGTAGCCGTAGTAATCGTACCCGCCGTTCGGCTCGATATTCTGAGAGCCGTCTTCGTTGTTACAGTCGGTGGCGTTCTCGGCGTTGTTGTTGCACAGCGAGTTGCCCGGCGCGTCCTGGTCGCCATTGCCCCAGCCGTTGTTCTCGCCGGCCCACAGCACCTGCGGCGCATAGCGCGGATGGGTGAAGCTGTAGGTACGGATCACCAGCGGATCGAGGCCGACATTGAAGACCGGGAAGTAATCCTCCCAGGTTTCGACCAGAATGATCTGCCCCGAGTCCATCATGCTCGGCAGACGGGGCAGGTAGGGGTCGAGATCCTGGGTGCGGAGCAGCTCTGCGTCGCCGCGCGCCGCAGACCACTCCACCGAGTATTTGTCGTTGCTCTCGCGATAGCTCACGATGGTGATCCGCATGTCGAGCGGGTATTCGGCTTCGTTGCCGACATATTCGACCGAGTTTCTGGTCAGCAGGCCGAGCAGGCGATAGGTGTTGTCGATATAGCCGGCGTCGATGGCTTCGGTCTCGCGCGAGAGCATGTCGCCGATGGCGTAATTCGCCTTCTGGTCGACCGCGTTCTGCCGGAAGGCATCGAACAGCACCCAGGACGCCGCGAAAAGCACGAACAGGATCGGGATCATGATCGCGACTTCGACCGTGATGTAGCCCTCGGAGTCGCGGGTGAACCGGCGCAGGCGGGGGGCGATCTTGGTTTTCAGCATCTCACTACCCTCACTGCGGTTCGTGAACGAAGGTGCCGGTCGACACCAGTGCGGTATAGCCCTGCGAATCTGTGTGCAGCGTGCTGCCGAGATAGGAGGTCGGGCTGACGGGCCGGTATTTGTAGCAGGCGCGCAGCAGCATCATTTCCTGCTCGCGCCCGGCTTCGAAGGTGCGCTGGGGCGTGACATCGCGGTTGGTGTCGACGCAGTCGGCATTCTCCGGAGGCTGTACCCAGTTGCGCAGATCCAGCACGACCATTTCCAGTTGCAGCATGTCCATGCAGTCCGGAAGCGCGCTGGCATTGTCGCAGATGCTCTGTTTAAGCTGGTCATGGGTGTAGACCGTGCCGGTGCCGAGCTTGACCTCACGGATGGTCTGGTCGAGCGCGCGTTCCAGCTGCGTGTGGCGGATGGTCAGAGCGCCCATTTCGATCGTCGAGAGCGCGATGCCCACCATCAGCGGGGTCCAGAGGGCGAAGGGAACGACCACAGATCCCTCTTCGCCGTTACGGAAACGGCGCAGAGTGTTTTTGATGAAGCCGATCATTGCGTGAGCCTCAGCTGGTTGAGCGTGTGGGCGATGGTCGAGAACGCATCAGAGATCTCGACGCCTTCGACACGGAAGAAGTGAGCCGGCGAGGAGGCGCAATTGCGCATCACATTGGCGCCGTGGTCGCTGACCTCGAAGCCGATGGACCAGATCAGGATGCCCTGATCCTTGGCGGCGGTGCAGATATTGCTCAGCAGCCGGTCGCCGGTGGTGGCATCGTACTTCTGGTAGTAGAAGCTGCTGCGCTCCCAGTAGTTCACATAGCGGTCGAGATAGTACCAGAGGTTGTACCGCTCCCACTGGGCGTATTCCGCCTCGGAATTGTAGGCCCAGTCCTGGATGCGGTTCGACCGGTCGTGCTGGCCGTCGGTCATCAGCACGACGGTCTTGAGCACCTCGTCATCGTCGTAATCGACCGGGCGCCCCTCGAACACCGCGTCGACGGTGCCGTTCTGGATCATGCCGCTGGCGATAGAACGGGTGGAGGGATCGAGCAGAGCGGTGGCCCATTTCATGCCCATGAAGATCGAGGTGCCGGCGCGCGGCTGAAAGCGGCCGATCTGGCGCTTGATCGCATCGGCATCCTGGCTCCACGCGCGGATGCGCTCGTAATCGTAACGCGGGCACACCGTGTCGGTACGGGTGTTGTGCCCATCGTAGTTCCACTGGAAGTGCTGCATCTGATCGTATCTGCGGGACAGATCCAGCGCGGCAGAGCTGAAGACGCTGTCGGGCATCTCGATGCAGTGCGAATAGCCATGCTTCCAGTTGACGTTAAGATAGCTCAGAAGCTCCGGGCCGGCATTGACATGCTCGGAGTAGGGAACCAGCGAGATCGACACCAGATCTTCGGACCCGTCGTTGAGCAGCGTATCGACGAATTCCTCGGCGGCGTCCTGAAGCTCTTCCATTTTGTTGCCGTCATCCATCGAGCCCGAAATATCGAGCACCATGGAAATCTCGACCTTGTTGATGCGCTCTGAGGCTTCGGACAGGCCATAGGCCTGGAGCGTGTCGGCGCCGATCATGTACATGAAGTTCGAGGGCATGGTCGAATAGCCCTCGGCGGTGACGGTGCGGTAGTTCAGACCCTCGTCGACGTTGACCGAGATCAGCGCATCCCCGAGCGCCATCTTGTCCATATAGTCTTCGACAAGGTCTTCGGCATCCAGTTGGTTGTCGAGGTCAGCCGCGGCGAGCACGGCGCGGTCGAGCGTATTTTGGATCTTGTTGCGTTGCAGCTCGGCATGGATCATGTCGATGCCGACGCCGCCGAAGACGATCATCAGCAGAGCCAGGGCCGCCGCCATAAAGGTCATGCTTCCCTCGTCTTCTCCCGAGAAGCGGCGGAGTCGGCTCGTCAGGGCCGAAACGGCGGTCGCTGTCCGTGGGAAATGAGCGCTCTTTTCGATAGAACGTTTTTGTTTCATCCCGATTCCTTCCGATCCGGGAAAACCCGGAATATGCCCCCACAGACACACATTTTGCTGACGCGATATTTGCTCCCCCAAGATGGCCAAATTAGGGCGCATTTAATGGGAAATTCGGGAATTTCTTTCATTTCTCATGAACAGATCGGGTGGCCTAGCAGCTCTGTTGCGGGGCCTGCAACAATCCCCCGGTCCAGGGTTAACGGAGTGCTGCCGTAGCATGGCAAATCAGGCGAAAAAGGGATTTGCCGCGGAAATGGGCGGCTCTAAGGTTAAAAGGTGAGTCCGTAAGATATGACCCGTAACGGGCGGTCGGACGAAAGGGAGGAAAGAAAATGAGCGCTGCACCGGCGAATGAGCCGACGTTCCGTCAGAGCGTCGATCTGATGTTCAACCGGGCGGCGGCCCTGATGGATCTGCCGCCGGGGCTGGAGGAGAAGATCCGGGTCTGCAACGGCACCTATACGGTGCGCTTCGGCGTGCGGCTGCGCGGCCAGATCCAGACCTTCACCGGCTACCGCGCGGTGCATTCCGAACATATGGAGCCCGTGAAGGGCGGCATCCGCTATGCCTCGGCGGTCGATCAGGACGAGGTCGAGGCGCTGGCCGCGCTGATGACCTATAAATGTGCGCTGGTTGAGGCGCCCTTCGGCGGCTCCAAGGGCGGGCTTTGCATCGACCCGCGCGAATACGACGAGTACGAGCTGGAGCAGATCACTCGGCGCTTTGCCTATGAGCTGATCAAGCGCGATCTGATCCATCCCAGCCAGAACGTGCCGGCCCCCGACATGGGCACGGGTGAGCGCGAGATGGCCTGGATGGCCGATCAATACGCCCGGATGAACACCACCGATATCAATGCCCGCGCCTGCGTCACCGGCAAGCCGCTGAACGCGGGCGGCATCGCGGGACGGGTCGAGGCGACGGGGCGCGGGGTGCAATACGCGCTGCGCGAGTTCTTTCGTCACCCCGAGGATGTGCTCGCCGCCGGCATGACCGGCGGGCTCGAGGGCAAGCGGATCATCGTGCAGGGGCTCGGCAATGTGGGCTACCACGCCGCCAAGTTCCTCTCGGAGGAGGATGGCGCGCTGATCACCGGGATCATCGAACGCGACGGCGCGCTTTACGATCCCAAGGGGCTGAACGTGGAGAAGGTGCGCGACTGGCTGATCCGCCATGGCGGGCTTGCGGGCTATCCCGATGCCAACAGCTTCGCCGATGGCGCGGCGGTGATGGAGAGTGATTGCGACATCCTGATCCCGGCGGCGCTGGAAGGCGTCGTCAACCTCACCAATGCTCACAACATTCAGGCGAACCTGATCCTGGAGGCGGCGAACGGGCCGATCACCGCCGGCGCCGACGATATCCTGCGGTCGCGCGGGGTGGTGATCATCCCCGATCTCTACGCCAATGCCGGCGGTGTGACGGTGAGCTATTTCGAATGGGTCAAGAACCTCTCGCATATCCGCTTCGGCCGCATGCAGCGGCGTCAGGAGGAGGCGCGCCACCAGCTCGTTCTCGATGAGCTGGAGCGGCTCGATACCGCGATGGGCGATGCCTGGAACCTCTCGCCGAGCTTCAAGCAGAAATACCTGCGCGGCGCCGACGAGCTGGAACTGGTGCGTTCGGGGCTCGATGACACGATGCGCATCGCCTACCAATCGATGCGCGAGGTCTGGCACGGGCGCAACGACGTCACCGATTTGCGCACCGCCGGTTTCATCGTCGCCATCGAGCGCGTCGCCAAGAGCTATCGCGCGAAGGGCCTGTGACCGCCACCTAAGCGCGCACGCGCCCCGCGTGACATTGGCTGCGCGGGGCGGTAGGGCAGGGCGGAAAATGCGATAATTGCGATAATGACGGAGCGAAAGCGATGCTGAGAGCGGGATTGATCCTGGCGGTGGCCATGGCGGTGGCCGGTCCTGTGTTGGCGCAGAGCAAGACAGAGCAATGTGCGACCAGCGCAGGCATCGTCATGACCGCTGTGCAGGCGCGCAAGGACGGCGAATCGAAGGCCAAGGCGCGCCGCGCGCTGCGCGAGGCGCTCGACCGCACCGCGGGCGACATGTTGGCCGAATGGATCTGGGAGCTGCCCGAAGAGCAGCTGACCGAAGAGGTCGGCGCCGCCTGGGAGGCGCAGTGCCTTGCGCAATAGCCGCAACCGCGCGGCGCGCCTGCGGCGCACAGGATTTGTGCGCGCAGGTGGCGGGCTGACGCCTCTGCCGGGCGGGGATGCATGTGGCACCGGCATGCCGTGCGTATTTCTCAAGAGAAGAAACACGGGCTTCTGGACTCGGGGGCCGCGCGGCCCGATATTCAGGCCATGAGTCTGCCCCCCGGTTTCCTGGATGAACTGCGCAGCCGCACGAGCCTGACACAGGTCGTGGGGCGCAAGGTGCTGTGGGACAACCGCAAGTCGAACCAGGCCAAGGGCGACATGTGGGCGCCGTGCCCGTTCCATCAGGAAAAGAGCGCCTCGTTCCATGTCGATGACCGCAAGGGCTTTTACTACTGCTTCGGTTGTCAGGCGAAGGGCGACGCCATCTCCTTTGTGAAGGAGACGGAGAATGTCGACTTCATGGAGGCGGTGGAGATCCTCGCGCGCGAGGCCGGGATGACCATGCCCGCCCGCGACCCGCAGGCGGCGAAAAAGGCCGACCGACGCGAGCAGCTGGCGGCGGTGATGGAGCAGGCGACGCGCTGGTTCCGCATGCAGCTGCGCAGCGGTGCGGCCTCGGAGGCGCGGGCCTATCTCGAACGGCGCGGGCTGACCGGGCCGGTGCAGGACCGGTTCGAGCTGGGATTCGCGCCGGAAGGCTGGCAGAATCTCTGGGATCACCTGCGCGGGCAGGGGGTGGCGGAGGATCTGATCCTCGGCGCCGGGCTGGCCAAGCCCTCGGATCGCGGCAAGGCGCCTTATGACGTGTTCCGCAACCGCATCATGTTCCCGATCCGCGACGCGCGCGGCCGGGCCATCGCCTTTGGCGGGCGCGCCATGGATCCGCGCGACAATGCGAAATACCTCAACTCGCCCGAGACTGAGCTCTTCGACAAGGGCCGCAATCTCTATAACCACGCGCCGGCGCGCGAGGCGGCGGGCAAGGGCGCGCCGCTGATCGTGGCCGAGGGCTATATGGATGTGATCGCGCTCAGCGAGGCGGGGTTCGGCGCCTCGGTGGCGCCTCTGGGTACGGCGGTGACCGAGACGCAGCTGCAACTGCTCTGGCGGATCTCCGACGAGCCCATCGTGGCGCTCGATGGCGACAAGGCCGGGCTGCGCGCCGCGTACCGGGTGGTCGACCTGGCGCTGCCGCTCTTGCAGGCGGGCAAATCCCTGCGTTTCGCGCTGATGCCCGAGGGCAAGGATCCGGACGATCTGCTGCGCGCCGAAGGGGCGGGGGCGGTGAAGAAGGTACTCGACGCGGCGCTGCCCATGGTGCAGCTGCTCTGGCGACGCGAGACGGAGGGCAAGGTGTTCGACAGCCCCGAGCGCAAGGCGGCGCTCGACGCGCAGCTGCGCGAGGCGCTGCGGCGCATTCAGGACCCCGGGCTGCGGCGCCACTACGGCGACGAGATCAAGGAGCTGCGCTGGCAGCTCTTCCGCCCGCAGCGTCCGGCACGACGCAAGGGCTTCGGCAAGCGCGCCTGGAACGCGCCGCCGCCGCCCACCTCCAGCGCCAAGAGCTCGCTGCTTGTGGCGGCAGGCGAGGCGGCGGAGCTGGAGCTGCGCGAGGCGGTGATCCTCGCGGTGCTGCTCTGCACGCCGGAGCTGATCCCGGAATTCGAACATCAGCTCGACGCGCTGCGCTGCGCCGATCCGCAGCGCGCGGCGCTGCGCGACGTGCTGCTGGGCACGCCCGCCGGGTCGCCGGAGGCGTTGCGTGCCGCCGCGGAGGAGAGAATCGGCGCCGAGGCCCTTGAAACCCTGCTCTCGGCACGCCATGTCGCCATCGTTCCCTGCCTGCGCCAGCCCGGAGACACGACGCTTGCCCGGCTGACCGTGGCCGAGGAGCTGGCTAAGATCGCCGCGCAGACCGGGCTCGATGCCGAGATCGCCGAGGCCGCGGAGGACCTGGCGGATCTGGCCGACGAGGCGCTCACATGGCGGCTCGCGCAGGCGGCACAGGCCCGCAATCAGGCGGTGCTGCGCAAGGACGAGGA
This sequence comes from Salipiger abyssi, assembly GCF_017311415.1. GTDB lineage: Bacteria > Pseudomonadota > Alphaproteobacteria > Rhodobacterales > Rhodobacteraceae > Salipiger > Salipiger abyssi_A. Next base: position 102,120 of record NZ_JAEKIS010000014.1, read on the forward strand.
CGAGATGGACTACGATTTCGGGCCCAACGGGGCGCGGATCGACAAGGACGAACGCAGCGCTTTCGAGGCGCTCATGCAACAGATTCGCTTTTCCAAGCACGGGAACTAGCTGTGCAGGTAGGGAAAACTGGAGGAAAACGGGGTAAACGGGTGGCCGAATCAGTTGATTCGCCTCATGATTCGGGGAATCGAATCACTTCACCCGCGCGACCGCCGGCCCATCGGGCCGCCTCCCTTTGACGGAGCACTTCATGGCAGCCAAAGATAACGACGACGCCAAGCCCGAGACTCAGGACGATGCGCACAGCCTCGACATGAGCCAGGCGGCGGTCAAAAAGATGATCGCCGAGGCGCGCGAGCGTGGCTACATCACCTATGACCAGCTGAACCAGGTTCTGCCGCCCGATCAGGTCTCTTCCGACCAGATCGAGGACGTGATGTCGATGCTTTCCGAGATGGGCATCCAGGTCACCGAGGACGACGAGGAAGGCGAGGGCGAGGACGACGCCAACAAGGGCTCGACCGAGCTGGTCGACGCCTCCAAGGGCCGCGATGTCGCGCTCTCCTCGGGCGGGGCCGAAAAGCTCGACCGTACCGACGACCCGGTGCGCATGTATCTGCGCGAGATGGGCTCGGTCGAGCTGCTGAGCCGCGAGGGCGAGATCGCCATCGCCAAGCGCATCGAGGCCGGTCGCAACACGATGATCCTCGGGCTCTGCGAAAGCCCGCTGACCTTCCAGGCGATCACCATCTGGCGCGAGGAACTTCTCTCCGAAGAGATCCTGCTGCGCGACGTGATCGATCTCGAGACGACTTTCGGCAACCAGATGGACGAGGACGGCGATCTGGAAGAGCCGGTGGTCGACGCCTCGGCCGCGACCTCGGAGAAGCCTAAGAAGGACGAGCCCGAGCTCGATGCCGACGGCAATCCCATTGCCCGCGAGGACGACGAGGACGACGACGAACAGGCCAACATGTCGCTGGCCGCGATGGAGACCGCGCTCAAACCGCGCGTGCTTGAAACGCTCGACCGCATCGCCCGCGACTACGAAGAGCTCGCCGAGATGCAGGACGCCCGTATCAGCGCCACGCTGAACGAGGATGGCACTTTCTCGGAAGGCGACGAGGCGCGCTATCAGAAGCTGCGCTCGGAAATCGTCGAGCTGGTGAACGGTCTGCACCTGCATAACAACCGGATCGAGGCGCTGATCGACCAGCTTTACGGCATCAACCGCCGGATCATGTCGATCGACTCGAGCATGGTGAAGCTGGCCGATCAGGCGCGCATCAACCGCCGCGAATTCGTCGACGAGTACCGCAACCACGAGCTCGATCCGAACTGGATGGAGCGCATGGCCGAAAAGCCGGGCCGTGGCTGGCAGATGTTCATCGAGCGCTTTGCCGACAAGGTCGAGGATCTGCGCGCCGACATGGCGCAGGTCGGGCAGTATGTCGGTCTCGACATCAGCGAATTCCGCCGCATCGTGAATCAGGTGCAAAAGGGCGAGAAAGAGGCCCGTCAGGCGAAAAAGGAAATGGTCGAGGCCAACCTGCGCCTGGTGATCTCGATCGCCAAGAAATACACCAATCGCGGCCTCCAGTTCCTGGATCTCATCCAGGAGGGCAATATCGGCCTGATGAAGGCGGTGGACAAGTTCGAATACCGCCGCGGCTACAAGTTCTCGACCTATGCCACCTGGTGGATTCGGCAGGCGATCACCCGCTCCATCGCGGATCAGGCGCGCACCATCCGTATTCCGGTGCACATGATCGAGACGATCAACAAGCTGGTCCGCACCGGCCGCCAGATGTTGCACGAGATCGGCCGCGAGCCGACGCCGGAAGAGCTGGCCGAAAAGCTCCAGATGCCGCTGGAGAAGGTTCGCAAGGTGATGAAGATCGCCAAGGAGCCGATCTCGCTCGAAACGCCCATCGGCGACGAGGAAGACAGCCAGCTCGGCGATTTCATCGAGGACAAGAACGCGATCCTGCCGCTGGATTCCGCCATTCAGGAGAACCTGAAGGAAACCACGACGCGGGTGCTCTCCTCGCTCACCCCGCGTGAGGAGCGGGTTCTGCGGATGCGCTTCGGCATCGGTATGAATACCGACCACACGCTCGAAGAGGTGGGCCAGCAGTTCTCGGTGACCCGTGAGCGGATCCGCCAGATCGAGGCCAAGGCACTGCGCAAGCTCAAGCATCCGAGCCGCTCGCGCAAGCTGCGGTCGTTCCTGGATCAGTGATCGCGTTGGGCTGCTGAGCATGTCGTTCTGGAAAAAACTCTTCGGCGGCGGCGCGGATGACAGCGCGGCGGCGCCGCAGGCTGAGGCGGTGGAATACAAAGGCTTCCGCATCGTGCCGGAGCCAATCGCTGCCGATGGGCAGTTCCGTGTCGCCGCGACGATCTCGGGCGAGGTGGATGGCGAGGCGAAGACCCACAAGCTGATCCGCGCCGATGTGCTGCGCGATCACGACGACGCGGTCGAGGCCTCGCTGCGCAAGGCGAAACAGATGATCGACGAGCAGGGCGCGCGGCTTTTCGGCTGAACGTCGCCCTTTCGATAACAAAAACGCCGTCCCGGATCGGGGCGGCGTTTTTGTTTGTCCGCCCGGGAAATCGTGGTGCGGGCGTCGGTATTGGGCGCGGAGTGCGTACCCATCAAAGACGCTCACGGAACATTCACGGTCGTTGTGGCGTTCTATCCGCAAGCCGAAAGGAGATCTCGATGACCCGCCTTATCGTTCTGACCGCCGCTGCCATCTGCGTTTCCGTCGCTGCCTATGCCGCGTCCGAAGCGCTGACGAGTGATGAACAGGAGGTGATCTTGATCAAGGTGGCGCCCGAGGAACTGGCCGAATGCGAGGCGACCCTGCGAGAGGTCGGGCAGATGCCCGCCGTCACCGATTCCGGCTCGCCCATGCTCATCGACCGTACCGACGATTTGCCGAGCGTGGCCTGCGAGGCCTAATCCTCCGCCCTGATCGCTGGCGAAACGCGGCCCAACCCGCTATCGAGAGTGAAACGGGGGCGGCGATGCAGACGACTTTCACGATTTCGACGAACGGGCCGGGGCTCTACGAATTCACCCAAGAGGTGGATGACTGGGTCGAGGGCACGGGGCTGCTGACGCTGTTCATCCGCCACACCTCCGCATCGCTGCTCATTCAGGAAAACGCCGATCCCGAGGTGCAGAGCGATCTCACCGCCTATTTCCACCGGCTGGTGCCGCCCTCGGACGATCCGTCCATGTCCTATCTCACACATACCTATGAGGGGCCCGACGACATGCCCGCCCATATCAAGGCGGCGCTGCTGCCGGTGTCGCTTTCAATTCCGGTCGCCGACGGGCGCCTGGCGTTGGGCACATGGCAGGGGATTTATCTGTTCGAACACCGCCGCGCGGCGCACAGACGCCAGGTGGTGGCTCATCTGAGCCGCTAAGCCGCGCCCTGAACGGCTTTCGTCTCGGCGGGCCTCATAAACAAAGCGCAGCGGTTTTGGTATTTTTTCCTATTGTCATCGCCCCCTATCTTGTTGCCTAAATTCTCCTCTACCCAATGTCTGGCGGCTCCCCTATAGTGGCTGTGGATAAGTGGGGGCAAAGCCCACGACCGAGGCAGATAAGAACAGATTAGGGGAACGGCCATGCGCTGCCCATTTTGCGGACATATGGATACGCAAGTGAAAGATTCCCGACCGGCCGAAGAGCATGTCTCGATCCGGCGGCGGCGGTTCTGCCCGGCCTGCGGAGGCCGGTTTACCACCTATGAGCGCGTCCAGCTGCGCGATCTCGTGGTGATCAAGACGAACGGGCGGCGCGAGGATTTCGACCGTGACAAGCTCGAACGCTCGATCCGCATCGCGCTGCAAAAACGCCCGATAGAGCCCGAACGCATCGACCAGATGATCAGCGGCATCGTGCGGCGGCTGGAGAGCCTCGGCGAGACCGACATTCCCTCCAAGCAGATTGGCGAGATCGTGATGGAGACGCTGGCCCGGATCGACACCGTCGCCTATGTGCGCTTTGCAAGCGTCTACAAGAACTTCCAGGCCGCCGACGATTTCGACAAATTCGTCAGCGAGCTGCGTCCAGAGACCGCCCCGGCGGAGAAGTGAGCGACGACACCCGCCACATGGCCCATGCCCTGCGGCTGGGCCGGCGACGGATGGGCCAGTGCTGGCCCAACCCGGCTGTGGGCTGCGTGATCGTCAAGGACGGGCATGTGGTGGGGCGCGGCGCCACCGCACCCGGAGGGCGCCCGCATGCGGAACCGCTGGCGCTCTCGCAGGCCGGCGACGCGGCGCGCGGCGCCACCGCTTATGTCACGCTGGAGCCCTGCGCTCATCACGGCAAGACCCCGCCCTGCGCCGAGGCGCTTGTGCGCGCCGGTATCGCACGGGTCGTGGCGCCTCTGGCCGACAGCGATCCGAGAGTGTCGGGCAAGGGCTTCGAGCATCTGCGCCGGCACGGCGTCGAGGTGACCACCGGCGTGCTGGCCGAAGAGGCGGCGCGCGATCATGCCGGCTTTTTCCTGCGCGTCGATCAGGGGCGCCCGCTGGTCACGCTGAAACTCGCCAACAGTTTTGACGGGCGCATCGCCACCGCCACCGGCGAAAGCCAGTGGATCACCGGCCCGGAGGCGCGCCGCGTCGTGCACGGGCTGCGCGCGGCGCATGATGCGGTGATGGTGGGGGCGGGCACCGCGCGCGCCGACGATCCGGCGCTGACGGTGCGCGGCTGGGGAGATGTCCGGCAGCCGGTGCGGGTGGTGGTCTCGCGCCTCATCGACGTGCCGCTGATGAGCAAGCTCGCCAGCACCGCGCGCGAGGTGCCGGTCTGGCTGGTGCACGGTTCCGACGCGGCGCCCGAGACGCGCCGCGCCTGGGACAGTTGCGGCGCGCGGCTGCTGCAATGCGAGGTGTCGGGCGGTCGCATCGACCCGCAGGCGCTGCTCGCGGCGCTTGGTGCGCAGGGGCTCACACGGGTGTTCTGCGAGGGTGGGGGGCAGCTCGCCGCCTCGCTGCTTGCCGCCGATCTGGTGGATGAGCTGGTGGGCTTCACCGCCGGCATCGCGCTGGGTGCCGAGGGCCGCCCGGGCATCGGCGCCATGGGCGTCGACCGTCTGGCGGAGGCGCCGCGTTTCGTGCTGGAGGAGGTGCGGGCCACCGGCGCGGATGTCATGCATCGCTGGCGCCGGGGCTGAGCGCTGACGCCGGGGCTGAGCGCGGGCGCCCGGCGCGGGGCCGGGCGATGCGGGATTAGTGGACCGTCACCGGGGCAAAGTCGTTCTGCCGCGCCAGCACGAAGGCGAGCTTGCGGTCCTTGACCAGCGCCAGCCGTTCGCCATCGGAATTGTGCACGGCATAGAGCGTTTCCAGCCCGCCGAGCTGGCTCTGCATTTCCTCGGGCAGATCCACGGCGGCGACGGGGCGGACATAGACGATGCGGTCTTCGCCCGGGAGTTTGAATTCGAACTTAGTATTCATGGCTTACCCCTTTCTGATCTGGATCGTCTGAACCACCGTCTCGGGACGGGACAGCGTGAGATCTACGTGTAGCAGGCCGTTCTCAATCACAGCCTCACCCACTTCCACGCCATCAGCCAAGACGAAACTGCGCTGAAACTGTCGTGCCGCAATGCCGCGATGCAAAAAGATGCGTTCGGGGCCGTCGTCCCGCTGACGTCCACGGATCACCAACTGGCGGTCCTCGACGGTGATCGACAGGTCATTTTCCGAGAATCCGGCCACGGCGAGGGTGATCCGGTAGGAATCTTCCGCAGTTTGTTCGATATTGAAAGGCGGGTAGCCTTCGCTCGACTTGGCAGTGCGTTCGAGCAGGCGCTCGAGCTGCTCGAAGCCGAGCATATGCGGGTAGGAACCCAGGGTCATTTTGCTCATCGACATGTCCTTAACAGAAAGCGACCGTCCATGCCGGGCCCCGAATTTCGGCAACCCGACCACATGAATATGGGAAGCGCGCGGATTATGCGCAAGGGCTTTGCCAAAACGTGGGGAGTTGCTATTTTGAACGCCTGCACTGCAAGGAGATCCCCCGCATGGACGCGCCGCAAGATATCTCGATGAAGACCGAGGAGGTGTTGCGGGTCGAGCTGGAGGTGTTCAGACGCGAACACCGCGATCTCGACGATGCGATTGCCGCCCTGCACGAGCGCGGCGTGGCCGATCAGCTGACCTTGCAGCGGCTGAAGAAGAAGAAGCTGTTTCTCAAGGACAAAATCGCCCTGATCGAGGACCGGCTGACCCCCGATATTATCGCCTGACCGCGCTGCCTGCGCGAATGCGCAGGAAACGGATCGCGCAGGCCGCCGCCATTGGCCGACAAGCTCCCCATGTCCGGATGAGGGAGGTCGCATGGCCGAGATGGTTCTGTCGCTGATCGTGTTTCTGTTGCCGCTGGCCTACAGCCCCGGGCCGGCCAATATGGTGTTCGCCGCAACCGGCGCGCGCTTCGGCCCGCGCGCCACGATTCCGATGAGCCTGGGCTATCATCTGGCCACCTGGGCGGTCACTCTCGCCATCGGGCTGGGCTTTGCCGGCGCTGTCGGGCAGATGCCGCTGCTGCTCAAGGCGCTGAGATGGGCGGGCGCGCTTTATGTGCTCTATCTCGCCTGGCGCCTCGCCCGCGCCGGGGCGTCTTCGGCAAAGGCCATCTCGGGCCTGTCGGGGATGCGCGACGGTGCGCTCCTGCTGCTGCTGAACCCCAAGGCCTATGTGATCATCGCGCTGATGTTCGCGCAGTTCCTTGGCCGCGCGCCGCTCGGCCAGGTTGCGGAGGTGGTGCTGATCACCACGGTCTTCACCCTGAACAACCTGCTGGCCTTCATCTGCTGGACGGTGGTCGGCGACCGGATCGCGGCGCTGTTTCATAGCGAGCGGGCGGCGCGGCGGCTGAATACCGGGTTCGCGCTCCTCCTCGCCGGTGTCGCCCTGTGGATACTGTTCGGATGACGCCCTGTAGGGTGGGCAATCTGCCCACCGCCGCGCTGCTCAGCCAAGCGCCTCCGCCGTCTCCTTCAGCATCTCCGCCGAGCGCCGCAGCGCCGCCGCCTCGTCAGGCGCAAGCTCCGGCATCAGCGTCGCCAGCACGCCGGCGCGGCCCACGACGCGCGGCATGCTGAGCGCCACGTCGCGCACCCCCTCAACCTCCTGCGTCGCCATCGAGACCGACAGCACTGCGCGCTGGTCGTCGCGCACCGCCTGAACGATCCGCGCGAGCCCGGCACCGATGCCGTACCAGGTGGCGCCCTTGCCCTCGATGATGCGATAGGCGGCGCGGCGCACACCCTCGTCGATGCGCGTGCGCACCTCGCCGGTGATCGCGGCGCCCACCTGCACCGCAAAGCGCTCCACCGGCTCGGATCCCGCCCGCGCCGCCGCCCAGGCCAGCACTTCCGAATCGCCGTGTTCGCCCAGCACATAGGCATGCACCGATTGCGGCGCCACGCCGAGTTGCCCGCCGAGCAGGCTGCGGAACCGCGCGGTGTCGAGAATCGTGCCGGAGCCGATCACCCGTTCCGGCGGCAGTCCCGAGGCGCGCAGCGCCACATCGGTCATGACGTCCACCGGGTTCGAGGCGACCAGCAGCATCGCCTCGGGCGCGGCACGCATCACGCCGTCGATCACCTGGGCAAAGACATCGGCATTGCGCGACAGCAGGCTCAGCCGGTCCTCGCCGGGTTTCTGCGCGACACCGGCGGCGAGGATCACCAGATCGGCGCCCTCCAGCGCGTCGTAATCGCCGGCAGAGATGCGGCAGGGATGCGCGAAGGGCACGGCATGGGCGATGTCCTCCGCCTGCGCGGTGGCAAGCGCGAGATTGCGGTCGACCAGCACCACCTCGCTGGCGCCGCCGCGCAGCGCCAGCGCATAGCCCGCCGCCGATCCGACCATTCCCGCGCCGACAATTCCGACCTTCATGGCAGTTCTCCCGTGTCCGGTGCTTGGCGTCAGCCTTGCACGGGGGAGGGGAGATGAACAGGGGGATAAGGCGCGCATGACGGAAGCCGCGCCATCGCCGGCCCGTGGGTTGGCGACCCTTGTATGCGAGCCTCTTGATTTATCCGCGCCAAGTCCGAATGACCTCAACACGAAGTGCGGGCGTTACCAAATCGCCAGCCCAGGGGGCGGGCCGGCGATGGCGCGGCGGCTTCGCCTTGTTCCGCGCCGGGCAATGCTCGACCGTAGGGTGGGTTTCCAACCCACCGTCACTCATCCAAAGCGCGGAACTCTGTTCAGACCCCCAGCGTCTCGGTGAGCCCGCGCAGCACCTGCCGGTCGCCATCCTCCAGCCGCGCCGCGCGGCTGCGGAACAGCGTCGCCTGGCTGCGCAGCACCGGCTCTTCCTCCAGCACCTTGAGATGGTTCGCGCGCAGCGTCTCGCCGGTCGAGGTGATGTCGGCGATGGCCTCGGCGGTGAGGTTCTTCACCGTGCCCTCGGTGGCGCCCTGGCTGTCCACCAGCTGGTAATCCGCCACGCCGCCCCGGCGCAGGTAATCGCGCACCAGCCGGTGATACTTCGTGGCGATCCGCATCCGGAACCCGTGCGCGGCGCGGAACGCCGCCGCCGCCGCGTCGAGATCGTCGAGCGTGGTGACATCGACCCAGCAGGAGGGCACCGCGACGATCAGATCCGCCTGGCCAAAGCCCAGCTCCGCCAGGGGCTCGACCTTCTGGTCCCATTGCACCAGCTTCTCGTGAATGAGATCGGTGCCGGTCACCCCCAGATGCAGCCGCCCCGCCGCCAGCTCACGCGGGATCTCGCCCGCCGAGAGCAGCACCAGATCGACCCCGCCGACGCCCTCGACGGCGCCGGAATATTCCCGCTCCGAGCCGGTCCGGCTGAGGCGCACGCCGCGCGCGCCGAACCAGTCGAAGGTCTTTTCCATCAGCCGCCCCTTGGAGGGCACGCCCAGCTTGATGCTCATGCCCGACCCTCCAGTTGCAACAGCAGGCCGGGGCGGATCACCCCGCCCACCGCCGGCGCGGCGCGGCCCTGTCCCAGCCGCGCGGTCAGCGCGTCATAGCGCCCGCCGGTGGCCACCGGCGGCAGGTCCGGGCGTTGCGGCGCCAGAAAGCCGAAGACGAAGCCGTCGTAATACTCCATCGAGGTGCGCCCGTAGCTCGCCTCGAATTCCAGCGCCTCCACGTCGATGCCGCGCGCCGCCAGCGCCTCGCAGCGCCGTTCGAAGCGCTCGACCGCCGGCAGCAGCCCGGGCAGGTCGACGGCGATGTCGTGCAGATGCTCCAGCGCGTAGGGGCAGGTCTCGCGCACCGCCAGCAGCGTGTCGATCAGCTGCACCTGGCTGTCGCAGAGCGGCCCCTCGGCGGCATCGGCGCGCAGCGCCTCGATGCGCGCGGCGATCTCCGCCTCCGAGCGCATGCCGATCATCGGCCCGGCCCCGGCCATGGCATCCTGCGCCTCCAGCAGCGCCTTGCGCGCGGGCGGCGGCGGGGTGCGGCCGGAATAGCGGTCGAGCAGGGCACGAAACCGGCGCGGGCGCCAGATATGCCGCATCAGCGCATCCCGGCGCCGCTCGGATGTCTTCAGCCCCGCCACGGCGGCGGTGAGAATCCCGATATCGCCGGTCACCGCGCGCAGCCCAAAGGGCGCCAGCGTCTCGGCAAAGAGCGCGAACACCTCGGCATCCGCCTGCGCCGGCGCCTCATCGGCAAAGAGCTCGTATCCCACCTGGAAATATTCCGAGGCGCGCTCCGGGTGTTCTTCCTGCCGCCGGAACACCTCGCCGCAATAGGTGTAGCGCGAGGGTGCGGCGCCGCTCTGCATATGCATCTGCACCACCGGCACGGTGAAATCCGGGCGCAGCATCACTTCGCCGCGCGCCGGATCCTGGGTGACATAGGCGCGGGCGCGGATATCCTCGCCATAGAGGTCGAGCAGCGTCTCGGCGGGTTGCAGGATGGCGCAATCCACGTTCTCGGCGCCGGCCTCGGCAAAGCGGGCGCGCAGCCGCACCGCCTCGGCGCGTTCCTCTGCGATGCTCACGCCCATTGGGTCAGGATCTCTTTGACCTTGGCGACCAGCTCGCCGCGCGGCACCTCGTACTGGCTGGGCCGCTCCTTCCATTCCTCGAGCGTCGCCTCCTGCGCCAGCTTGGCACCGAGGATCAGATCCTTGATCTGCACCACGCCATTGGCCTTCTCGTCGCCGCCCTCGATCACCGCGACGGGAGAGTTGCGCTTGTCGGCATATTTGAGCTGGTTGCCGAAATTCTTCGGATTGCCGAGATAGACCTCGGCGCGGATGCCCGCATTGCGCAGCTCGGCCACCATGGTCTGGTAATCGGCCATGCGGTCGCGGTCCATGACCGTCACCACCACCGGCCCCTGCACGCTGCCGCCGATGCGGCCCTTCTCGCGCAGCGCCGCAAGCAGCCGGTCGACGCCGATCGACACACCCGTCGCGGGCACCGCCTGCCCGGTGAAGCGCTTGACCAGATCGTCATAGCGCCCGCCGCCCGCGACCGAGCCGAACTGCCGCTTGCGGCCCTTCTCGTCGAGGATCTCGAAGGTCAGTTCCGCCTCGAACACCGGCCCGGTGTAGTAGCCAAGGCCGCGTACAACTGAGGAATCGACGACGATGCGGTCTGAACCATAGCCTTGCGCTGCCAGCAGACTGGCGATTTCCTCAAGCTCGCTAACACCCTCCAGCCCAATTTGAGAGTTGCCGACCGCTTGCCGCATTGACGCCAGACGTGCCTGATTGACGTCTTCGCCGTAAAGTACAGATTTCTGCGTCAGGTATTGTACGATTTGTTGCGCGCTTTGGATATGAAGTCCTACCCCGTCGATAAAAGCGCCAGAGGCGTCGCGTCGACCGGTAGTGAGAAGCTCAAGAACGCCCTCCTCCCCGACCTTGTCGAACTTATCTATCGTGCGCATCACATCGGCACGAATTGGATCGTCCGATCCGATTCCAACGAAGTCTAGTACGCCATCAAGCACCTTGCGATTGTTGACCCGCACCAGATAATCGCCGCGCGGAATGCCGACCACTTCCAGCGTGTCCGACAGCATCGCGCAGATCTCGGCATCGGCGGCCGCCGAGCCGGTGCCCACCGTGTCCGCGTCGCATTGATAGAACTGCCGGAACCGCCCGGGCCCGGGCTTTTCGTTGCGCCAGACCGGCCCCATGGCATAGCGCCGATAGGGGGTGGGCAGATCGTTGCGGTGCTGGGCATAGACCCGCGCCAGCGGCGCGGTGAGGTCATAGCGGAGCGCCACCCAGCCCTCGTCCTCGTCCTGCCAGGCAAAGACCCCCTCGTTCGGGCGGTCCACATCGGGCAGGAACTTGCCGAGCGCCTCGACCGTCTCCACCGCGCTCGATTCCAGCGCCTCGAAGCCATAGCGATGATAGACCCCGGCGATGGCGCGCAGCATCTCGGCGCGCTCGCTCACTTCCGATCCGAAATAATCGCGAAATCCCTTCGGCGTCTGCGCCTTGGGGCGGGGGGCTTTTTTCACTTTGGCCATGGCGGGCTCCGGGCTCCTCCAGATTGCGCGCCTCCCTTAGCCCCTCAGGCGCAAAGGAGCAAGCGAGCGCCGCGCTCCGGGCTTTCATCTTTCCGCAAATACTCCAAACGGTCCTGCCGTGGACATCCCGCGCCGCGCCGCCTATCTCTCGCGCACGAGACGCCCGCCCGAAAGGAGCCCGCCCATGCCCGCCGATACCGCCGCTCTCGAGGAACGCATCGCGCATCTGCAACGCGTGGTCGAGGATCTCTCCGACACCGTCGCCCGGCAGGACCGCGAGATCGCGCTGCTCACCCGCCGCGTGGCGTTGCTCATGGAGCGCGAGGCGGCGCGGCAGGACGAGGGCACCGGCGGGGTGGTGATGGGCGACGAGCGCCCGCCGCATTACTGAGCGCGCCGCTCCGAGGAGGCGCCGCAAGGGGCCGAGGAGGCCGGCTCAGAAATCCTCCACCGCCAGCACCCCGTCGAGCGATTTCACCGCCCCCTTGATCTCCGGCGTCACCGGGAACTCCTGCTTGAGATCCATCTCCACCTCGCCCGGCAGCCCCGCCGCCGTCAGACACAGCCGGATAGGCCCGCGCCCGGCCTTGGGCATCTGCTCGGAGGCGCGGCTCAGCACCGAGGCGACCTGCGCCACCGTGCCCGGCTCCTCGATAAAGATCCGCAGCCCCGAGGCGCCGGCATCGGCAACCACATGCTCGACCGCGCCGAAACTGCGCGCCAGCAGCTTGAGCTGATCGGCTTCCAGCGTCGCCTCCACGGTCACCACCACTTTGGCGCCGGTCTCCAGCATGTCGCGGGATTTCTCCAGCGTCTCGGAAAAGATCGTCACCTCATAGGCGCCGGTCGGATCGGAAAGCTGGGCAAAGGCAAAGCGGTTGCCGCGCGCCGATTTGCGCTCCTGCCGCCCGGCCACCACGCCCGCCAGCTTGGCGATGCAGGCGCCGCCGCGCGCCTTCTCCTCGACATCGTCCAGCGTCATCACGTCGCGCCGCTTCAGCGCCGGCATGTAATCGTCGAGCGGATGGCCCGAAAGGTAGAAACCGATCGCCTTGAATTCCTCGCTCAGCCGTTCGGCGGGCAGCCAGTCGGGCACCGGCGACAGGCGCGGCTCGGGCAGGTCGTCGCCGGCCTCGCCAAAGAGCGAGACCTGCGCGCTGCCCTTCTGCTCATGCACCGCCGCCGAATAGGCGACCAGCGCATCGAGACTCTCGAAGACCCGCCGCCGGTTGCGGTCGAGCTGGTCGAAGGCGCCGGCGCGGGCCAGCATCTCCAGCGGCCGCTTGCCGACCCGCTTCAGGTCCACCCGACGGGCGAAATCGTAGAGATTGACGAACGGCTTGTCGCGCCCGCCCGCATCCGGATCCTGCCGCCCGGCCACCACCAGCTGCATCGCCTCGACGCCGACATTCTTCAGCGCCCCCAGCGCATAGACCAGCTTCTGGTCGGCCACGTCGAACATCGCCTGGCTGCGGTTCACGCAGGGCGGCGTGTAGCCCAGCTTCAGCCCCTTCTTCAGCTCGTAGAAGTAGGTCGCGAGCTTGTCGGTGAGATGGATATCGCAGTTCATCACCCCGGCCATGAACTCCACCGGGTGGTTCGCCTTGAGCCACGCCGTCTGGTAGCTCACCACCGCGTAGGCGGCGGCGTGGGATTTGTTGAAGCCGTAATTGGCGAATTTCTCCAGCAGGTCGAAGACCTCGGTCGCCTTCTTCTTCTCGACGCCGTTCTCCGCCGCGCCCTTTTCGAATTTCGGCCGCTCGGCGTCCATCGCCTCCTTGATCTTCTTGCCCATGGCGCGGCGCAGCAGGTCGGCGCCGCCGAGGCTGTATCCCGCCATTTCCTGGGCGATCTGCATCACCTGTTCCTGATAGACGATGATGCCCTGGGTCTCGGCAAGGATATGGTCGATCGACGGGTGCACCGAGGTGATCTCGCGCAGGCCGTTCTTGACCTCGCAATAGACCGGGATGTTCTCCATCGGGCCGGGGCGGTAAAGCGCCACGAGCGCCACGATATCCTCGATACAGGTGGGCTTCATGCGCTTGAGCGCATCCATCATGCCGGTACTTTCCACCTGGAACACCGCGACGGTCTTGGCATCGGCGTAGAGCTTGTAGGTCTTCTCATCGTCCAGCGGGATGAGGTTCATCTGGTTCTCGCCGCCTTCGGCGGGCCGGTAGAGCTCCGTACCGTCGGCGGCCACATGGATGGGCCGCCCGTCCTTGAGGATCAGGTTCACCGCGTTCTGGATCACCGTCAGCGTCTTGAGGCCGAGGAAGTCGAACTTCACCAGACCCGCCTGTTCCACCCATTTCATGTTGAACTGGGTGGCCGGCATGTCCGAGCGCGGATCCTGATAGAGCGGCACCAGCTCGTCGGTGGGGCGGTCGGCGATCACCACCCCGGCGGCGTGGGTCGAGGCGTTGCGGAGCAAGCCCTCCACCTGCTGGCCATAGGTCAGCAGCCGGTCGACCACCTCCTCGTTGCGCGCCTCCTCGCGCAGGCGCGGCTCGTCCTGAAGCGCCTTCTCGATGGAGACGGGTTTCACGCCCTCCACCGGGATCATCTTCGACAGCCGGTCGACCTGGCCATAGGGCATCTGCAACACCCGGCCCACATCGCGCACCGCCGCCTTCGACAGCAGCGCGCCGAAGGTGATGATCTGCGCCACCTTGTCGTGGCCGTATTTCTGCTGGACGTAGCGGATCACCTCTTCGCGGCGGTCCATGCAGAAGTCGATGTCGAAGTCGGGCATCGAGACCCGCTCGGGGTTGAGAAACCGCTCGAAGAGCAGCGAATAGCGCAGCGGGTCGAGGTCGGTGATGGTAAGCGCATAGGCCACCAGAGAGCCGGCGCCCGAACCCCGGCCCGGACCCACCGGAATGTCGTGATCCTTGGCCCATTGGATGAAGTCGGCCACGATCAGGAAGTAGCCGGGAAAGCCCATGCCCTCGATGATGCCCAGCTCGAAATCCAGCCGTTCCTGATATTTCTCGAGGCTCACCGCGTGCGGGATCACCGCGAGCCGCGCCTTCAGGCCTTCATTGGCCATGCGGCGCAGCTCCGCCACCTCGTCATCGGCAAAGCGCGGCAGGATCGGCGCGCGGCGATAGGTCATGAAGGCGCAGCGTTTGGCGATCTCGACGGTGTTCTCCACCGCCTCGGGCAGATCGGCAAACAGCGTGACCATCTCCTGCGGGGTCTTGAGGTAATGCTGTGCGGTCAGCCGGCGGCGTGGCTCCTGCTGGTCGACATAGGCGCCCTCGGCGATACAGATCAGCGCGTCATGCGCCTCGTACATGTCGGATTTCGGGAAATAGACATCGTTGGTGGCAACCAGCGGCAGCCCCATCTCATAGGCCATCTCCACATGGCCGCGCTCGGTCAGCCGTTCCGCCTCGGGCAGCCCGTCCTCGCCGGGATGGCGTTGCAGCTCGACATAGAGCCGGTCGTCATAGATCTGGTGCAGCCTGGTCATCAGCGTCTGCGCCGCGGCGCGGTGGTTTTCCCGCAAGAGCCGCCCGACCGGCCCGTCCGGGCCGCCGGAAAGGCAGATCAGCCCCTCGCCGTATTGTTCCAGCTCCTCCAGCGTCACGTGCTCCTGCTGGCCGTCGTGGCGCAGATAGAGGCAGGAATTGAGCTTCATCAGGTTTTCATAGCCGCGCTCGTTCTGCGCCAGAAGCACGACGGGGGCGGGCGGCTTGGGCCGTTCGCCCGGAACCGGCTGCACATATTGCAGATCGACCTGGCAGCCGATGATCGGCTGCACGCCCGCGCCGCTGGCGGTGACGGAAAACTCCAGCGCCGAGAACAGGTTATTGGTGTCGGTCACCGCCACGGCGGGCATGCCCATGGTCTCGCAGAGCCCCGGCAGCTTTTTCAGCCGGACGGCACCTTCGAGCAGGGAATATTCGGTGTGGACGCGGAGGTGAATGAATCGGGGATCTGCCATGCAGGCACATTATGGTGCGGGCGCGGCGGGCGAAAGCCTCCTGTTGTGGCGGCAGGCGTGGCGCCATGTGACGGACAAAATCCTTGTTTCAGAAACAATCCCGCCCAATTTTGACCGATTTCCTTCTCCACAACTGAAAGCCGAGCCAGTAAAATAACGGCTGCGCGAGGCGTGCGCGGCGGGATCCGATATGAACCATGTTGCAAACAACCGGTCGATTCCGGCCGAGCCGATGGCAGCGGATGCGAGCGATGCCCCCGCCGCCGCCGAGGAGGCCTTCGGCTTCGATCTCGACACGCGTGCCCCAGATCGGTCGGGGCTGCGGACACTGCTCAAATCCGCGCGTCACAATGCGCTGCTGCTGGCGTCGCGGGTGGCACCGGCTGTCACCGCGTCGCTGCTGGCGCGGCGCTATCTCAAATCCGCGACCTTCGTCGGCCCGGTGCAGCGCCGCACCCGGCGCGGCGTGAGCTTTTTTCAGGCGGCGCCGGATGTGGCGGTCATCAGGCACCAGCCGCAGGGCGTGCGACGCGGGCGCGTGCTGCTGGTGCATGGTCATGACGGCAATGTCCGCCAGTTCGCCCGGCTGGCGCGGGCGCTGCGCAACGCCGGTGCCGAGGTCGATGCGCTGATCCTGCCCGGTCATCTCGATCCGGCACGCGAGATTTGCAGCGTTGCCACGGTCACCCGGGCGATCCGGCATTGTGCCGAGACGCTCGGCCCCTATGATGGCATGCTCGGCCATTGCGTCAGTGCGAACGGCCTTCTGTTCGCGCTGGACGAGGGGATCACCAGCCCCCGTGTGGTCTTTGTCTCCACGCCCATCGAGTTGCACAAGCTGATCCGGCTGGCGGGCACGCAATACGGCATCGCCAATGGCTGTCTCGACCGGTTCGTGCAGGCGGTCAGCCGCCTTGGGGTGCCCTATCCGGTCGATCTGCCCTGGCAGCCGCTCGCGGCGCGGCGCGGCGAAAAGCTTCTCGCGGTGCATGCGCGGCACGATTACGCCGCTCCGGTCAAGGATCTCGACGCGCTGGGCCGGATCTGGCCGGACGCGCATGTCGAGGTCTTCGAACAGGGCGATCACAATTCGATCCTGCACATGAACGCGCCGATCAAGGCGATCACGGAGTTCCTGAGCGCGGATTTCTCCGAGCCTGTCGGCGATGACCGCGCCGCCCCGCAGGCCATGCCGAACCCGTCCTGATTGCGCGGCCTCCGGGGCTGCCCGGTTTGGCGGCGCTGTTGTGCGCTCTGCCTCGGAAATGGGCATTTTCTTCTTGCCAAGTCTGAAACCCGCCCCCTAGCCTAGGACGGCACAGGGATAGTCCGCGCGCTTTCTACGCCGCATCGGGGGCGCGCAGCAAAAGGACAGGGTAAGGCGGCAGGTCTGTATATATGGATATCTCCTTTCTTCTGAACGGGGAAAGAGTCGAGTTGCGCGGGGTTTCACCGACGCGCACCGCGCTCGACTGGCTGCGTGAAGAGCGCGGGCTGACAGGAACGAAAGAGGGGTGCAACGAGGGCGATTGCGGCGCCTGCACCGTGATGGTGAGCGATGCGCGCGGCAGCCGCGCGGTCAATGCCTGCATCCTCTTTCTGCCGCAGCTGCACGGCAAGGCGCTGCGCACCGTCGAGGGGCTTGCCGGCCCCGGCGGCGAGATGCACCCGGTGCAGGAGGCCATGGTCACCCATCACGGCTCGCAATGCGGCTTCTGCACGCCGGGCTTCGTGGTCTCGATGGCGAATGCCCATCTCAAGGGCGACACCGGCTATGACGATGCGCTGGCGGGCAATCTCTGCCGCTGCACCGGCTATGCGCCGATCATCCGCGCCGCCGAGGCCGCCGCCGAAGTGCCGGTGCCGGGCTGGATGGACGAGGGCGCGTTGCCCGAGGTCGCCGGGTCGGTCTCGTCGCGGGACATGACCGCGCATGTGCCGGACAGCGTTGACGAACTGGCCGAGCTCGCTGCGCGCCATCCCAACGCCACGCTGGTGGCTGGGGCGACGGATGTGGGGCTCTGGGTCACCAAGCAGCTCCGCGATCTGCCGGAGGTCATCTTTCTCAACCGCTGCCTCGATATTCAGGAGATCGAGGTTACCGACGATGCGATCCGCATTGGCGCGGGCGTCACCATGGACCGTGTGCTCGACCTGATGCGCGAATATTTCCCCAGCTATGCCGAGATGCTGCGCCGCTACGGTTCCGGTCAGGTACGGGCGGCGGCGACCATCGGCGGCAATATCGCCAATGGCTCGCCCATCGGAGACAATCCGCCTGTGCTGATCGCGCTGGGGGCACGGCTGCATCTGCGCTACCGCGACACGCGGCGCGAAATGGCGCTGGAGCATTTCTTTCTCGATTACGGAAAACAGGATCGCTATCCCGGCGAATTCGTCGAGACGATCGAGATCCCGCGCCAGCCCGACCGGCTGCGGGTCTACAAGCTGTCGAAGCGCTTTGATCAGGATATTTCGGCGGTCTGCGGTGCCTTCAACATCCAGGTGGAGGACGGCACGGTCACCGAGGCGCGCATCGCCTTCGGCGGCATGGCGGGCATCCCGAAACGCGCTGAGGCAGTCGAGGCCGCGCTGGTGGGCAAGCCTTGGAACGACGAGGCGGTGGTCGCCGCCTGGGATGGCTGGGAGGCGGATTTCCAGCCGATGTCCGACATGCGGGCAAGTTCTGAGTACCGGCTGCTGGCGGCGCGCAACATGCTCACCCGTTATCTGCTCGAAGATCTCGGTGCCGCCACCAATGTGCGCGAGGTGCGGCCATGAGCGTCACCAAACCCCTGCCGCATGACGCGGCGGCGCTGCATGTGACCGGCAAGGCGCGCTATATCGACGACATCCCGGTGCCGCCGGGCTGCCTGCATCTGGCCTTTGGCCTGTCGGAGATCGCGGCGGGCCATATCGCCGGCATCGACCTCAGCGATGTGCGCAGCGCGCCGGGGGTGGTGGGCGTCTGGCAGGCCGCCGACCTGCCTTCGGACTGCGATTGTTCGCCCTCGCTGCATGACGAGCCGCTGCTGTCGGATGGCACGCTGCACTATGTCGGCCAGCCGGTGTTTCTGGTCGCGGCGACCAGCCATCTAGCGGCACGCAAGGCGGTGGGCAGGGCAAAGATCACCTACGAGGCACGAGAGCCGGTCTTTTCCGTAGATGCGGCGCTCGCCGCCGATACCCGCTTCGAAGAGGGCCCACGCATCTGGGAAAAGGGCGATGCGGCGCAGGCGCTGGAGGCGGCGCCGAATGTGATCGAGGGCTCGCTTGAGATGGGCGGGCAGGAGCATTTCTATCTCGAAGGGCAGGCGGCGCTGGCGCTGGCGCAGGAAAACGGCGATCTGCTGGTGCACAGCTCGACCCAGCACCCAACCGAGATCCAGCACAAGGTGGCGCATGCGCTGCACCTGCCGATGCACGCCGTGCGGGTCGAGACACGGCGCATGGGCGGCGGTTTCGGCGGCAAGGAGAGCCAGGGCAACGCGCTGGCCATCGCCTGCGCGGTGGTGGCCTCGGCGACGGGCCGGCCGGCCAAGATGCGCTATGATCGCGACGACGATATGGTGATCACCGGCAAGCGCCACGATTTCCGCATCGATTACAGCGCCGGGTTCGATGACGAGGGCAAGCTGCTGGCGGTGGATTTCGTGCAATATGCCCGCTGCGGCTGGGCACAGGATCTGTCGATTCCGGTGGCCGACCGCGCCATGCTGCATGCGGACAACGCCTATGACATCCCGGCGCTGCGGGTCGAAAGCCACCGGCTCAAGACCAACACGCAGAGCGCCACCGCCTATCGCGGCTTTGGCGGGCCGCAGGGCATGCTGGGGATCGAGCGGGTGCTCGATCATGTGGCTCATGCGCTGGGCCGCGATCCGCTCGAGGTACGGCGGGCCAATTACTACGCCGATTACGACGACACCCGCCCCGGGCTCGACCCGGGGCCTCCCCCCCAGCCACCCGCGACTCTCCCCGACGAGAGCGGCGACACCGACCTCACCTCGCGCGGCGCGCCCGGCCCGGTGGGCCATGCCCCTGCCGCCCCCGCCGGGGTGCAGACCACCCATTACGGTCAGCCGGTCGAGGATTTCATCCTGAACGCGCTGACCGAAAAGCTTGCCGAAAGCTGCGGTTATGCCGAGCGCCGGGCGCGTGTGGCGCAGTGGAACGAGGAGACCCCGCTGCTCAAGCGCGGGCTCGCGCTGACCCCGGTGAAATTCGGCATCTCCTTCACGCTGACCCATCTCAACCAGGCCGGCGCGCTGGTGCATGTCTATCAGGACGGCTCGGTCGCCATGAACCATGGCGGCACCGAGATGGGGCAGGGGCTGTTCCAGAAGGTGGCGCAGGTCGCCGCCGCGCGCTTCGGCATTCCGCTCGACATGGTGCGCATCACCGCCACCGACACGGCGAAAGTGCCCAATACCTCGGCCACGGCGGCCTCGTCGGGGTCGGATCTGAACGGCATGGCGGTGCAGGTCGCCTGCGACACGATCCGCGACCGCATGGCCGAGCATCTGGCGGGGCTCTATCAGGCCGATGCGGCAGAGGTGCTCTTTGCCGATGGTTATGTGCATGTGGGGGAGGCAACGCTCAGTTTCGCAGAGGTGGCCAAGCTCTGTTACGAGGGCCGTGTGAGCCTGTCGTCGACCGGGTTCTACAAGACCCCCAAGGTGGAGTGGGACCGGATCCGGGGACAGGGACGGCCGTTCTATTACTTCGCCTATGGTGCCGCCTGCACCGAGGTGGTGCTCGACACGCTCACCGGCGAATATCGCATCCTGCGCACCGATATCCTGCATGACGCAGGATCCTCGCTGAATCCGGCGCTGGATATCGGCCAGATCGAGGGCGGCTATGTGCAGGGCGCCGGCTGGCTCACCACCGAGGAGCTGGTCTGGGACGACAACGGGCGGCTGCGCACGCATGCGCCTTCCACCTACAAGATCCCCGCCTGTTCCGACCGGCCCGAGATCTTCAATGTGGCGCTCTGGGACGGGCGCAATGTCGAGGAGACGGTCTATCGCTCCAAGGCGGTGGGGGAGCCGCCTTTCATGCTGGGGATCTCGGCCTTTCTGGCGCTCTCGGATGCGATTGGCGCCTGCGGCGAGGCCTATCCGGCGCTCGACGCGCCGGCCACGCCCGAGCGGGTGCTGATGGCGATCCGGAAGGTGCAGGATGGCGTTTGAGCTGGGCGCGCTGCGCGCGGCGGTGGCCGCCCATGGCCGCGTGGCGCGGGTCGTGGTGGCCGGTGTCGCGGGCTCGGCCCCGCGCGAGGTGGGCGCGGCGATGCTGGTCTGGGAGGGCGGGCAGTCGGGCACCATAGGCGGCGGCGCGCTGGAGCTGATGGCGGCGGAAGCGGCGCTCACGCATGAGGGGCTGAGCCGGCATCCGCTGGGCCCTTCGCTGGGCCAGTGCTGCGGCGGCGCGGTGACGCTTCTGACCGAGATCTACGATGTCGAGGCTGTGGCCGCGCTGGAGGGCCGCGAGGTCATCGCGCGCGGTCCAGGCGAGGTGCCCCTGGCGGTGACGCGGCTGCTCGATCGGGCGCGGGCGCGCGGCGAGAGGCCGGAACCGCAGCTGGTGCAGGGCTGGATGGTCGAGCCGGTGGCGCGGCCTGTCCGGCAGCTCTGGGTCTGGGGCGCGGGCCATGTCGGGCGCGCCATCGTGTCCACGCTGGCGCCGGTGCCGGGGCTGGGGATTACCTGGGTCGACACCGCCCCGGAACGCTTTCCTCGGGAGGTGCCCGATGGGGTGACAGTGCTGCTGGCGGCCGATCCGGTGCGTCTGCTGCGTCACGCCCCGCAAGAGGCCGAACATCTGATCCTGACCTATAGCCACGAGCTCGATTTCGCGCTCTGCCACGGGCTGCTGCGCCACGGCTTCGGCTTTGCCGGGCTGATCGGGTCGGATACGAAATGGGCGCGGTTCCGGTCGCGACTTCGGGCGCTTGGCCATGGTGATGCGCAGATTTCGCGCATATGCTGCCCGATTGGGCAGAAATCCCTGGGCAAACATCCGCAGGCCATTGCCATCGGCGTCGCGGCGCATCTACTCGACAGGACAACGGGGGACGAACAGGCGTGGCAGACACACTTCTCAGCATCCGGGGGCTGACCAAGGCCTATCCGGGCGTCGTGGCCAATGACGACGTCTCCTTCGATATCATGAAAAGCGAGATCCACGCGCTGCTGGGAGAGAACGGTGCCGGCAAGTCGACGCTGGTCAAGATGATCTTTGGCCTGGTGAAGCCCGACAAGGGCGAGATGGTGCTGGACGGGGTGGCCTATGCGCCGGGAAAGCCGTCGGATGCGCGGCTCTCGGGCGTGGCGATGGTGTTCCAGCATTTCTCGCTGTTTGACGCGCTGGACGTGGCCGAGAACGTGGCGCTGGGCATGGAGACGCCGCCGCCGATGCGCGATCTGGCGCGGCAGATCCGCGAGGTTTCCGAGAATTACGGCCTGCCGCTCGATCCCTTCCGCGTGGTAGGTACGCTTTCGGCGGGCGAGCGTCAGCGGGTCGAGATCATCCGCTGCCTGTTGCAGAACCCGCGCCTGCTGATCATGGACGAGCCGACCTCGGTGCTGACGCCGCAGGAGGTGGAGATCCTGTTCCAGACGCTGAACCAATTGAAATCCGAGGGCACCTCGATCCTCTATATCTCACACAAGCTGGAGGAGATCCGCACGCTTTGCGACGAGGCGACGATCCTGCGGCTGGGCAAGAATGTCGGCACCTGCACCCCGCGTGAGGTGACGGCGCGTCAGATGGCCGAGATGATGGTGGGAGCGAGCTTTGCCACACCCGAGCCCAAGGCGGGCGAGAAGGGCGAGGTGCTGCTGAAATGCGATCACCTCTCGATGCCCGCGCCGGGCGCCTTCGGCACGCCGCTACGCGAGATCTCGCTCGAGGTGCGCGCGGGCGAGGTGCTGGGCATCGGCGGTGTCGCGGGCAACGGGCAGGACGAGCTTCTGATGGCGCTCTCGGGCGAGCGGCTGGCGCCGAAGGGCACGATCTGGTTCAAGGGCAGAGATGTCAGCCGCGACGGCCCGATACGGCGGCGCGATGCCGGGCTGCTTTCCGGGCCGGAAGAGCGTCTGGGCCACGCGGCGGCGCCCAACATGAGCCTTACCGAAAATGCCGTGCTGACGGCGGCGCGGCGCAAGCGGCTGGTCAATAACGGCTTCATTGACTGGGGGAAGGCCAAGGGCTTTGCCGAGGAGGTGATCGCCCGGTTCGATGTGCGTACCCCGGGGCCGGGTGTGGCCGCGCGGGCGCTCTCGGGCGGCAATCTCCAGAAATACGTGGTGGGGCGCGAGATCCTTCAGGCGCCGGATGTTTTTGTGGTGAACCAGCCGACCTGGGGCGTGGATGCGGCGGCGGCGGCGGCGATCCGGCAGGCGCTGCTGGACCTTGCGGCCAAGGGCGCGGCGATCGTCTGCATCAGCCAGGATCTCGACGAACTGATGGAAATTTCCGACCGCTTCGGCGCGCTGAACGAGGGGCGGCTGTCGCCCACGCGCCCCGTGGCGGAACTGGATATCGAAAAGATCGGCCTGATGATGGGCGGCGCGCATGACATGGAGGTGGCCCATGCGGATGGCTGAGGCGCGTTTGCCAAGAAATTTCGTCCGAAATTTCTTTGTGTCGAAGATTTTTCGTACGAAAAACCTTCGGTTCCCGGGGGCCGCGCAATGATCCGTCTGGAGAAGCGTCCCAACCCGTCGCGGCTATGGACCGGGCTGACGCCGATCCTGGCGGTGCTCCTGACCATGGTGGTGGGCGGTTTCATGTTCGCGCTTCTGGGTAAGCCGCCGCTGGAGGCGATCCGCACGATTTTCTGGGATCCGCTATTTCATCCGCAATTCGCCGGCTATTCGCGCCCGCAGCTTCTGGTCAAGGCCGGGCCGTTGATCCTGATTGCCATTGGCTTGTCTGTGGGCTTTCGCGCGGGCATCTGGAATATCGGCGCCGAGGGGCAGTATATCATGGGCGCGGTCTGCGGTGCCGCCGTGGGGCTGGCCTTTTACCCCGCCGAGACGGTGCTGCTCTTCCCGCTGATGGTGATCGCCGGCGCACTGGGCGGCTGGGCCTGGGCGATGATCCCGGCCTTTCTCAAGACCCGTTTCGGCACCAACGAGATCCTCGTCTCGCTGATGCTGGTCTATGTGGCCGAGAACATCCTCGCCTCCGCTTCCGCCGGCTGGCTGCGCAACCCCGAGGGCATGGGCTTTCCCGGCTCGCGCAATTTCAAGCAATGGGCCTCGGTCTATAATGACGAGCTGGTGATCAATACCGGCATGCATTGGGGGGTGGTCGCCGCTTTCATCGCGGTGATCGCCGCCTATGTGCTGATGGCGCGGCACATCCAGGGCTTCAATATCCGGCTGACCGGCGAGGCGCCGCGCGCGGCGAAATTCTCCGGTGTCAGCCCGGCGCGGATCATCTTTCTCTGTCTCGGCATCTCCGGCGCGCTGGCGGGCATGGCGGGGCTTTTCGAGGTCACCGGGCCGGCGGGGCAGATCAGCATCGATTTCGGGTCGGGCTATGGCTTTACCGCGATCATCGTGGCCTTCCTCGGCCGGCTGAACCCGTTCGGCATCCTGCTCGCCGGGCTGCTCATGGCGCTGACCTATATCGGCGGAGAGCTCGCGCAGCTCATGCTGGGCCTGCCCGGAGCGTCGATCCAGCTCTTCCAGGGGATGCTCCTGTTTTTCCTGCTGGCGACCGATGTCTTTACAAATTACCGCATCCGGCTGACCGGACGGGAGGTGGCGTGATGGATCCCGTTCTGCTTGTCGCCTCGATCATGGTTTCGGCCACGCCGATCCTGCTGGCCGCCATCGGTGAGATGGTGGTGGAAAAATCCGGTGTGCTGAACCTTGGGGTCGAGGGGATGATGATCGTGGGCGCCGTGATGGGCTTTGCCATCGCCGTCACCACCGGATCGCCCGTGCTGGGCTTTCTCGGTGCAGCCGTTGCCTCCGCCGTGCTGTCGCTGAGCTTCGGCCTGCTGACGCAATATCTGCTCTCGAACCAGGTGGCGACGGGGCTCGGGCTGACGCTGGTGGGGCTGGGGCTCTCGGCGCTGATCGGCTCGAATTACGAGGGCCAGCGGGCGCCGAGCCTCGCCAAGCTCGACATTCCCGGGCTGGGCGGCATCCCGGTGCTGGGGCCGATGCTCTTTGCCCATGATTTCGTGGTCTATCTCAGCCTCGCGCTGGTCGCAGCCGTCTGGGCCTTCCTGAAATACACCCGTGCGGGCCTTATCCTGCGCGCGGTGGGGGAGGATCACGAGAGCGCCCATGCGCTGGGTTACAAGGTGGTGCGGGTGCGGATGCTGGCCATTGCCTTTGGC
The DNA here is from genome assembly GCF_017311415.1 of Salipiger abyssi. Taxonomy (GTDB): domain Bacteria; phylum Pseudomonadota; class Alphaproteobacteria; order Rhodobacterales; family Rhodobacteraceae; genus Salipiger; species Salipiger abyssi_A. Next base: position 126,954 of record NZ_JAEKIS010000014.1, read on the forward strand.
GGTGCCTGCGCCGGGCTGGGCGGCGCCTATGTGAGCCTCGTGCGGGTGCCGCAATGGACGGAAGGCATGACCGCCGGCGCTGGCTGGATCGCGCTGGCCATCGTGGTGTTCGCGTCCTGGCGCCCGCTGGGCGTGCTGATCGGGGCCTATCTCTTCGGCGGCGTCTCCGTCATCCAGCTCAACCTCCAGGCGGCGGGCACGACGGTGCCGGTGGAGCTCTTGTCCATGTCGCCATACCTGATAACGATCATCGTGCTGGTGATCATCTCGGCCCGGGGGGCGCATGGCGCGCCCGGATCGCTGGGTCGGCCCTTCCACGCCGCGTCCTGACCTGGCAGGGCATGGATGTGTGACCTCAACCCGTTATACACAGTACCGAAAGACAGGGAGACCGAGAGAAATGAAACGCAGAACCCTTCTGGCCTCGGCCGCCGCGCTGAGCCTCGCCGCGGGCGCCGCTTTTGCTCAGGACGTGCCGAAGATCGGCTTTGTCTATGTGGGCCCGGTGAACGATGGCGGCTGGTCGCAGCACCACCACGAATCCGCTATGAAGATGAAGGAGCATTTCGGCGACGCGATCGAGCTCATCGAGCAGGAATCGGTGCCCGAGGGCGCGGATGCCGAGCGCGTGCTGACCCAGATGGCGCTGTCGGGCGCCGATCTGATCTTTACCACCTCCTTCGGCTACATGGACCCGACGATCAATGTCGCGGCCAAGTTCCCGGATGTGAAATTCGAGCACGCCACCGGCTACAAGACCGCCGAGAACGTCTCGGTCTATTCGGCGCGCTTCTACGAGGGCCGGGCGATCACCGGCTATCTGGCCGGCGCGATGACCGAGACCAACAAGATCGGCTATATCGCCTCCTTCCCGATCCCCGAGGTGATCCGCGGCATCAACTCCTCCTATATCCACGCCAAGCAGGCGAACCCGGATGTGGAGATCGCGGTGGTCTGGATCTCGACCTGGTTCGATCCGGCGAAAGAGGCCGATGCCACCCAGGCGCTGCTCGATCAGGGCGCCGATGTGGTGCTGGCGCACACGGATTCCACCGCGCCGCTGGCGGTGCTGGAAAAGGCCGGCGCCTATGGCTTCGGTCAGGCCGCCGACATGGCCGAATACAAGCCCGAGCCGCGCCTGTCCTCGATCATCGACGACTGGGCGCCCTATTATATCGAGCGCGTGCAGGCGGTGATCGACGGCAGCTGGGAGAGCGTGAACACCTGGGATGGCATCGGCGCGGGCATGGTCGGCATCGGTGAATTCACCGGTCCGATCCCCGACGATGTGGTGGCCACGGTGACGCAGATGAAAGAAGACATCGCTGCGGGCGACTATCACCCCTTCACCGGCCCGCTGAACAAGCAGGACGGTTCGGCCTGGCTGGCGGAGGGCGAGGTGGCCGATGACGGCACGCTGGCAGGCATGGATTTCTATGTCGAGGGCGTCACGGGCAGCATCCCGAACTGAGCCCATAGGCAGCGATGAGATTGGCACCGCCGGCGCGATCCGCCCGGCGGTGTCTTGCTTTGGAAGGGGGGATGCCTCCGGCGGGAGGTATTTGGAGAAAGATGAAGGAGCCTGGGGTGAGAGGACGGTCGGTGGCGCTGGTGCTGGGGGCGGCGGTGCGCGAGGGTGGTTTCGCCTCGCCGGCGCTGGCGCGGCGCGCGGAACGGGCGGTGCAGCTCTGGCGGGCGGGAGAGGTCGGGGCGATCATCGGCTGCGGCGGGGTGGGGCGCTTTCCGCCCGCCGAGGCTGCGGCCATTGTCGCGCTCTGCCGCGCGGCGAGGGTGCCGGACGCGGTGCTGCTCGAAGAGGGGCGTTCTCTCAATACCGAGCAGAATATCCGCTTTGCGCTGCCGCATCTGACTGCGCTGGGTGCGCGCGAGGTGGTGCTGGTCAGCGATCTGTGCCATCTGCCCCGTGCGCTGCTTGTGGCGCGCCGCGCCGGGCTCAGGGCGCGCGGCGTCGCACCGCCGCTAAAGGGCAGCCGCTTGCTGCCCCAGCTCAAGGCCGGGCTGCGCGAAATCCCGGCCTTCCTGTGGTATGCGCTGCGAGGGGCGGGACGCTAGCGAGCGCCACGGCGCGGGCGCGGGCAGGGCGCCCGGTTTACCCCATCGAGCCGGTCTCGACGAAGCGCCGGTGCCAGGACAGCGCTTCGCCCAGCAGGTTCGGCGCGTGTTTGCCGTAGGAGCCCGCCAGCGCCCGCGCGTAATAGTCGCGCAGCGCTGGGCGGAAATCGGGATGCGCACAGTTCTCCATGATCAGTTCGGCGCGCTGCTTGGGCGCCAGCCCGCGCAGATCCGCCAGCCCCTGCTCGGTCACGATCACATGCACGTCCTGCGAGATGTGATCGACATGGCTGGCCATCGGCACGATGGCCGAGATCTTGCCGCCCTTGGCGGTCGAGGGCGTCATGAAGATCGACACATAGGCGTTGCGGGCGAAATCCCCCGAGCCGCCGATGCCGTTCTGGATGCGCGAGCCCATCACATGGGTGGAGTTCACATTGCCGTAGATATCCGCCTCGATCAGCCCGTTCATCGCGATACACCCCAGCCGGCGCACCAGCTCCGGGTGGTTCGAGATCTCCTGCGGGCGCAGAATGAGCTTGTCGCGGAACAGCTGGGCATCGCGGTTGAACCGCTCCGCCGCCTCCGGGCTCAGCGAAAACGCCGTGGCCGAGGCCATGCGCAACTTGCCAGCCTCCAGCAGGTCGAGCATACCGTCCTGGATCACCTCGGTATAGGCGGTCATGCCCTCATAGGGCGCCTCCATCAGCCCCGACAGAACCGCGTTGGTGACATTGCCCACCCCCGATTGCAGCGGCAGCAGGTTGGCGGGCAGGCGCCCGCGTTTCACCTCATGGGCGAAGAAGTCGAGCAGGTGACCGGCGATGGCCTCGGCCACCGCGTCGGGCTTGGCAAACGGCAGGTTGCGGTCGGGCGCGTCCGTTTCGACGATGGCGACGATCTTTTCCGGATCGACGCGGAAATGCGGCTGGCCGATGCGGTCGTCGGGCTTCACCAGCGGGATCGGCACCCGGTTCGGCGGCAGCGCGGTGCCATAGTAGATATCGTGCATGCCGTTCAGCGCGTCGCTCTGCCAGCGGTTCAGCTCGAGGATCACCTTGTCGGCCACGTCGAGCCAGGTCTTGTTGTTGCCGATGGAGGAGGACGGGATCAGCGCGCCGTCCTCGGTAATGCCCGAGATCTCGACCACCGCCACATCGAGCTTGCCCAGAAAACCCTCCCAGGCCATCGGCGCCACCTGACTCAGATGCATGTCGAAATAGTTCATCTCGCCCGCGTTGATCTTCTCACGCGCGATGGGGTCGGAGTTATAGGGCAGCCGGAACTCGATGCCGTCCGCCTTGGCCAGCGCGCCGTCGAGCTCGGGCCCGGTGGAGGCGCCGGTCCAGACCTTGACGCGGAACGGGTTGCCGGCGGCGTGCTCGGCCTCGATGCGCGCGGCCAGCGCCATCGGCACCGATTTGGGATAGCCCGAGCCGGTGAAGCCGCTCATGCCGATGGTCATACCATCGGAAATCAGCGCGGCAGCGTCCTCGGCGCTCATCACGCGGGATGTCAGTTCGGGACGGGCGATGCGGGAATGCAGGGTCACGAAAGTCCTCCTTTGCCCGCCCCGCCGTCAGATTCATGTCGCGCGAGGCCGGTTCATTTGTTCGAAACTTGCGCAGCATTTATGCAATCCACCCCTGCGCGTGCCAGTGGGAGAAAGGCTCCGCAAGACGGGCATTCCTAAAATGCATAGCAAAACTTATTAGATGCCATCTCCATGCATGGCTTATGCTGGCGGCTCATGCCGTGTCACCTCGCGCCGCGACTCCTCGAGACCGTCCTGAAACCGCTCCGCATCGCCGTAATCCATGAAATGCGCATAGCGGCGATGAGGCTGGGAGACGCGGGCGGCGTGCTTGATCGGGCACCAGAACGCCTCTGTGCGCGAGGCGATCTCGGTCACATAGGACAAAAGCCCGTTGCAATAGCCGCAATAGATGCAGTTCAATTTTTGCAGCGCGTTGAGATAGGCGAGATGGTGGCGGTCGACACGGATGTGATCGCCGCGCCGGACGCGGGGAATGCCGTAGGCGCGAAAGCAGATCGCCTGGTAGACCGTCACGAACAGGTCGAGAAGCACGAAGGGCAGGATCAGCGAATAGATCACTGGCGCCGTGAGGATGTGCCAGGGGTTGGCGCGCGCCAGAAAGCTCCGCAACCGTACGCGCATCGCGCGTTGTCGGCGCAGGGCCTCGATTTCGAAGCGGACGCGATTGTGTTCCAACCGGTAACGGAACCGTTCGCGGCGCAATGCGATCTCTGCGTCGAGCTCCGCGTGCAGCGCGTCGATACGTTCAAGGATCTGGTCGATACGGGATGTCATGGCGCCGATCTCCTGTACTCACGCAACAGAATGTTAGCGGCACGCGTTGCGGCGCTCAATCTGCCCGGACGAGGGTGAAGTGGCAGGTCAGGCGAAACCTTCGAACAGTACCAGGTGCGGCGGCATGTTGCCGACTGCGGGCTGTGTGACAGTCGCTAGGCGGTGTTGACAAAAGGGATTCACAGTCGCGGTTGGGCATGATCCACGCTGGTATCTGCAATGGAGAGCAGCTTGGCACGGGATCTGATGTCGGACGAGGAATGGGCTTTCTTTGAGCGGTTCATCCTGACAGTCCGCGCGCCGAACGGGCGCAAACCAGCCAACCACCGTCTTGTTCTTGATGGTGTTTTCTGGATCGCTCGAACCGGTGCGCCCTGGCGCGACCTGCCGACCGAGTTCGGCAACTGGTCGAGCGTCTACCGCCAGTTCCGGCGATGGACGTTGGCGGGACTTTGAGAGCAGATCATGGATGCCCTGAACGAAAGCAGCGCGGTGTCTCACGCGCTCCAGATGATCGACGGCACCGCTCCCGTGAATAGCCCCGCGTTTCTTAGACGCCTTCTTGTCTCAGTTTCTGCTGCCGCTCGAAGTCGACGTGCGACAGCATTCCGTTGCGCGCGTGCTTGCGCTTCGGGTTGT
>NZ_JAEKIS010000015.1 GCF_017311415.1 Salipiger abyssi
TCCACCGCGATCTCGTCGAACGGGTTCATCGACATCTTCACATTCGCCAGATCGACACCCGATCCGTCCGCTTTCACGCGGACCTTCACGTTGTAGTCGATCACGCGCTTTACGGGCACCAGAACCTTCATTGCGTTCTCCTTGCGGTTTCGTTTCCACTGGCGCGGCGACACGGCCCGGTCGGCGGCGCGCTGGCTGTCTGCCCTCACAAACGCAATTCCCGGGCCAACCCGCCCGCCACCCCGCGCGAAAGGCACGGAAATTGCATGTGGATCGGACAGAACCGGCAGGCATGGAAAACAGGAGGCCCCTATGAGCGGTCAGCGATGGAAGAAACGGCCCGACGGGTCGAACTGGGGCGAGTTCGGCGCCGAGGACCAGCTCGGGCGGATCAATCTGGTCGACCCGGAGGCGCGGCTGCGCGGGGTGCGCGAGATCCGCACCGGCGAGAGCTTCTGCCTGTCGCTGCCGCTGGATTATCCAGGCGGCAACGCGCTGCTCGCCCATCGCGACGAGCCGCGCTTTCACTATGCGCGCCGCGGCGACGGCTATAATTTCAACTTCGCCCTGGCGCGCATGTCGCCCTGCGCCTGCGACGTGGTCTCGGACGAGGGCGTGACGCTCGACACGCAATATTCCACCCATTGGGACGCGCTCGGCCATGTCGGCGCGCTGTTCGATGCGGATGACGATGGCGAGGACGAGATCGTCTATTACAACGGCTATCGCGGCGGTGAGCACCTGATCGGCCCGGAGGATGCGGGCGAGAAGAAGGGCGCGCACAAGCTGGGGATCGAGAACCTCGCCACCGCCTGCGCGCAGGGGCGCGGGGTGCTTGTGGATCTGGCACGGATCTATGGGCGCGAGCGTGCCTATGTCGGCTATGACGACCTGATGCGCGCCATGGAGGGCATGGATGTGGAGATCGCGCCGGGCGATTTCCTGTGCATTTACACCGGCTTCGGCGAGCTGGTGCTGTCGATGCAGAAACAGCCCGATCCGGAGGTGCTGGCCAGCTCCTGCGCCGGGCTCGACGGGCGCGACGACAAGCTGCTGAACTGGATCACCGACAGCGGCATCGCGGCGATTGCCGCCGACAATTTCGCCGTCGAGGCCTATCCGGCGCGCGATCCGGTCTGCGACCCGCATGCCAAGCTGCCGCTGCACCACCATTGCCTGTTCAAGCTGGGCATCCAGCTTGGCGAGCTGTGGTATTTCGAGGAGCTGGCCGCCTGGCTGCGCGCGCATGGGCGCTCGGCGTTTTTCCTCTCGGCCCCGCCCTTGCGGCTGCGCGGCGCGGTAGGCTCGCCGGTGACGCCGATCGCAACGGTCTGAGCCCCTTGGCCGTCCCGCACGGGGCGGCCAGCAGCGGGCGGCTAGTCGCGGAACAGCATCCCCGCCTGCGCTTCCACCAGCTTCGAGATCTCGTCGATATTCGCCTCCGGCCCGAGCTCGTTCGAGGCCGCCTGCAACATCGCCCGCGCCAGCTGGCCGAAATGGAGCGGCGCGCCGCTGTCCATGGCGAGCTGCGTCGCGAGGTTGAGATCCTTCAGCATCAGCGCCAGCGCGAATTGCGGCTGTGGCAGCCCGCGTGCCAGCGCAGGCAGCATCGTCTCCGACGATTTGCTGCGCGCGCCCCCGGCATTCAGCACCTCCACCATGGTCTCCATGGCGATGCCGTTCTTCACCCCCACCGCAACCCCTTCGAGCATCGCGAAGCGGTTGCAGGTGCTGATCGTGTTGTTCACCAGTTTCAGAACCTGCCCCGAGCCGATGGGGCCGCAAAACGTATGGTTCGGCCCGATCCGGTCAAAGACCGGCACGGCGCGGGCATAGGTCGCGTCCGCGCCGCCGATCATCATGGCGATGGTCCCGGCAAGCGCGCCCTTGGCACCGCCCGAGACCGGCGCGTCCAGCATCTCGACACCGCGCTCCGCCAGTTCCGCAGCCATATTGCGCGTCTCGGACGGATCGCCGCTGGTCTGGTCGATCACCAGCTTGCCCGGCGTGAGCCCCTCAGCCAGCCCGTCCGGCCCAAAAATCGCCGCGCGCACATTGGCCGAGCGCGGCAGGCAGAGCAGCACGACGTCACAGGCCACAGCCATCGCGGCGGCACTCTCGGCCACCTCCGCGCCCTCGGCGGCAAAATCCGCGCAGAGCTCTGCATTCAGGTCGAACACCGTGAGCGGGCCGGACTCCATGAGCCGCCGCGCCAGTGCGCCGCCCATGGCGCCCAATCCGATATAGCCCAGTTTCATGGCTTCCCCCTCAGTCGCCGGTATCCGGCACCACCTGCGTGCCCGACATCCGGTCGACGATCCGCGCCACCTCGTTCACCTGGGCGTCGCGGCCGATCTCGTTGATGCACATGGTGTAAAATTCGCGCACCAGATTGCCGAACATCATCGTCACATCCGAGGCGATGCCCAGCTCGGTCGCCAGCCGCACATCCTTGTGCGCGAGGCCGAGGGTAAAGCCCGAGTCGAGCTTGCCGGTCAGCACCCGCGGCGCCATCGTGTGCTCGAGAAAGAAATTCCGCGCCGAGCCGCGGCTGAGGATCTCGACCGCCTTTTCCGGCTTCAGCCCGTTCTTGGCGGCCATGGCGACCACTTCGAAGGTCATCAGCCGCTGCGCCGAGAACATCAGGTTGTTGGCGAGCTTGGCGACATAGCCGGTGCCGAAATCGCCCGCATGGATCGCGTTGGGGCTGATCGCGGCGAGGATCGGCGCCACCCGCGCGAACTGCGCCTCGGTGCCGCCCACCAGCATCGCAATCGTGCCCGCATTGGCGCCTTCCGGCCCGCCGGTGACCGGCGCATCGATCATCTCGACGCCCTGCTCCGCCAGCCTTGCCGCCAGCTTGCGCGACAGGATCGGATCGCCCGAGGTCTGGTCGATCACCATACTCCCCGGCCGCAACGCCCCGGAGATGCCATCCTCGCCAAAGAGCAGGCCTTCCACATGCCGGGACGTGGGCAGGCAGAGCAGCACCGTGTCACAGGCCCCTGCCAGCGCCGCCGCAGACTCCGCCACCTCAGCGCCAGTCAGCGCCGCGCAGGCCTCGGCGCTGCGGTCATAGACGGTGAGCGGACCCGCCGCCAGCAGACGGCGCGCCAGCGGCGCCCCCATATTGCCCAGACCGATATAGCCGATGCCCATGCCTGCCCCTTTGCCTAGCCCTTGTCGCCCCCGGCAGAGGGCAGCCCGTCGTTATAAGGCACCGCTGCCGCGGCCCCCATAGGGTCGGAGGGGCGTTTCTCCACCAGCGCCTGGAGCCCCTCGCGGAACTCTACCGAGCTCATCGCCAGCACCTGGCCGAAGCCCTCGTAATCCATCAGCTCGTCGAGGCTGCTCTCGAAGCTCTTGAGCAGGAGCTGCTTGGCCACGCCCATCACCTCGGCAGGGCCGGCGGCGAGCTTTTCGGCCATGGCGATACCCTCGGCATCGACCTGATCGTCGGGCACGACCTTGAGCGCCAGACCGTTGTCCACGATCTCCTGCGCGTTCCACGACCCGTTCGTGTAGATGAAATTCCGCGTCCGCGAGAGGCCGATGGTGCGCGGCAGGGTGTAGAGCGTCAGGCAGTCCGGCACCGCGCCGAGGCGGAAGAACCCGGCGCTGAACTTGGCGCTTTCGCCGACGATCACCAGATCGGTCATCAGCGCCAGCCCCATGCCGCCACCGATCGCCACGCCACGCACGCCGCAGACGACGGGGCGGTTGAGCTTCATCAGCGGCGGAAACAGCGAGGCCGCGTGACGGAAGCGGCGATGCACCGGCCAGGGCTCGTTGGCATCGGTCAGCATCCGCAGATCGCCGCCGGCGCAGAAATTCTTGCCCTTGGCGGTGAGATAGACCGCGCGCACGCTGTGATCGTCCTCGATCTCGCGCACGATGTCGCGCAGCGACATGCGCATCTCGCGCGTCAGCGAGTTGCTCGCCTTTTCATTGGCAAGCCGGATGATCAGGACCGGCCCGCGCTGCTCGGTCTCCACATGGGGGTATTCCTTGATCATTCCGCCGCCTCCGTCTTGGGCACGGCCACGCCGGTGCTGGAGCGCGAGCGGTTGCGCCCGCCATCCACGACGATATCGGCGCCGGTGATATACTGGCCCGCATCCGAGCAGAGGAACACGGCGGCATTGGCGATATCGGCGGTCTTGCCGAATTCACCCAGCGGGATCGAGGAAAGCTCAAGCTCCTTGCGGCCCGCATCCTCATAGATCCGCTTCACGCCCTCGGTGTCGCCAATGGCGCCGGGGGCGATGGTGTTGCAGCGGATGCCGTCGCGGCCCCATTCGCCGCAAAGTGTCCGCATCAAGGACATGATGCCCGCCTTGGCGGCGCCCGCATGCGCACAGCCCGGCCAGCCTTCGAGCGCGCGGGTGGTCGAGATCGCGATGAAACGCCCGCCATGGGAGGAGGCCTTGAGCGCCGGATAGGCGGCCTTGGCGCAGTGGAAGGTGCCATTGAGGTCGATATCGACCACGGTGCGCCAGGCATTGGCCGACATCTCGGCAGCCGGCACCACGAAATTGCCGGCGGCGTTGGCGATCATCACGTCGAGCCCGCCGTAGGCCTCCACCGTGGCCTGCACCGCCGCAGCGACCGCCTCGGGGTCGCGCACGTCGCAGGTGACGGCCATCGCCTCGGCGCCCATCTCCCTGAGCTGGCTCACCGCGCCTTCGAGCCGTTCGGCATTGCGGCTGGCCAGCACCAGCTTGGCGCCCGCCGCCGCAAAGGCCCTGGCGATGCCGAAACCGATGCCGCTGCCGCCGCCGGTGATCAGCGCGACCCGGCCCGCAAGCGCGTCAGGTGTAAAGGTCATATCCGTTGCTCCTTGTGCTTTCGCCGGGGCCCGAGCCCGGCGGATTGCGCGGGACCATGCAAATGCAATGCCAACCGCCGGACGCGCTCAGGCCGCCGCATCCTCCAGCACCATGGCGGCGCATTTCTCGCCGACCATCATGCAGGGGATATTGGTGTTGCCCGAGGGCACGGTGGGCATGATCGAGGCGTCCGCCACACGCAGCCCGTCGATCCCGTGCACCCGCAGCCGCTCGTCCACCACCGCCATCGGGTCGTGCCCCATGCGGCAGGTGCCCACCATGTGATGGGTGATCTGCCCGGTCTCGCGGATGAAATTCAGGATCTCCTCGTCGCTCTGCACCTGCTTGCCCGGCGCCAGCTCCTCGCCGACAGCCGAGGCCATGGGCTCGGTGGCGATGATCTCGCGCGCGCGGCGCACCGCGAGAATGGCGGTCTGCCGGTCGTTCTCGGTCTCCAGAAAGCGGAAGGCGATCTTCGGCGGGTCCAGCGGATCGGACGAGCGGATATGGATCTGCCCCGCGCTCTCGGTGCGCTGAAGATGGGAATACATGAAGAACCCGTCCTCCTTCGACATCCGCCGGCCCTCGCCGGTCTTCAGCTCGATCAGGAAGGGCGCGACCACCATCATGATATCGGGCACGTCCTTTTCCGGGCGCGATTTCATAAAGACCCGCATCGTGCCGATGCCCTGCGAAATGAAGCCGGTGCGCAGCAGCCCGTAGCGCAGCACCTCCTTCACCAGGCCGATCCCCCTGCCCCGTTTCGACAGCGAAATCCCCGGCTTGCTGAAGCGCCATTTCAGGATGGCGGCATAGTGATCGCGCAGGTTCTCGCCCACGCCGGGCAGCTCGTGTCTCGGCGTCACGCCGTGTTCCGTCAGGATATCCGGATTGCCGATGCCCGACAGCTCCAGCAGCTTCGGCGAGTTCGCCGCGCCGCAGGAGACGATCACCTCGCGCTTGGCAAAGACCTCCTCGTTCTGGCCGTTGCGCATGAAGCGCACGCCGGTGCAGCGCTTGCCGTCGAGGATCAGCGAGGTCACCTCGGCGCCGGTGATGATGTCCAGCTTGCCCGCGCGCCGCGCCGGTTCGAGATAGCGGTTGGCGGTGCTGTGGCGCTTGCCGCGCTGCACGGTCTGCTGCGCCATGGCGACGCCTTCCTGCGTCTCGCCGCTATAATCCTTGTTGTGAGGCAGCCCCGCCGCCTTGGCCGCCGAGATGAAGAGATCGTAAAAGGGCGTGATCTTGCTCGCCTCGGTCACCCGGATCGGCCCCGAGCGGCCGCGATATTTGTCCTCGCCGATATCGGTGGTTTCGAGCTTTTTCAGATAGGGCAGGATATCGTCATAGCCCCAGCCCCGGCAGCCCATCTGCGCCCAGGTGTCGTAATCGACGCGCTGGCCGCGATTGTAGATCGTGCCGTTGATCGAGCTCGACCCCCCCAGCATCTTGCCGCGCGGCACATAGATCTGACGCCCGCCCAGATCCGGGTTGGGCTCCGAGCGGTAGCGCCAGTTCACCTTGGGATTGTCGATCAGGAAGGGCGTCGCGGCGGGTGGCTGGGTAAAGATGTAGCTGCTCTCCTTGGTCCCTGCCTCCAGGCAGAGAACCCTGTATTTGCCGCTCTCGGCCAGCCGCGCGGCGACAACGCCCCCCGCCGAGCCCGATCCGATCACGATATAGTCGTAAGTGCCGGCCACCAGTCCTGTCCTTCCCGATCTTTACTGTGGTGCCGCCCGGCACGGGCGGCACGGGAGTCTCGCTCACTCGGCGCCCTGAAGCTCGCGCGCCACGTCGCTGAGGCGCGGATTGCGCAGGGTGCTGGAGCCGTGATGCCGGTCGGCGAGCTTGTAGCCGAGCGCGTCCTCGGCGATCACGATCTTCTGCACATTGGCGGTGCCCTCGCCGGTGTAGAACATGTCGGAATAGGCCTTGAGATAGGAAATCTTGTATTCGGTCGAGAGCCCGTAGCCGCCAAAGATCTGCTGCGCCTTGTCGGCCACGAATTTCGCGGTGAGCGAGGCGTGATACTTGGCGATGGAGGCGATGCGGTTCGACGGCAGGTTGGCGTCGAGACATTGCGCGGCGTGATAGACCAGCGTGCGGCTGGCCTCGATCTGCGCCGACATGTCGGCGATGTCCGACTGGATCATCTGGAACTTGCCGATCGGGCTGCCCTTGATCACCCGCTCATTGGCGTATTTCACCGCCTCGTCGAACGCCGCCCGCGCGATCCCCAGCGCCTTGGCCGCCACCGTCACCCGGCCCGGCTGAAGCGCGCGCATGGCGATCTTGAACCCGTCGCCCTCCTTGCCGATCAGGTTCTCCACTGGCACGGTGAAATCGTCGAGGAAGAGCGCATTGGTGCGGAAGGCCTTGGAAAGCCCCATCATCGGCACCGGCTGCGCGGTCCAGCCGGGGTATTTCTTCGGCTCCACGATAAAGGCCGACACGCCCCTGGCGCCGGCATCGGGGTCGGTCTTGCAGACCAGCACGCCGACATCGGTCTCGTTGGCGAGCGAGGCCCACATCTTCGAGCCGTTGATCTTGTAGACATCGCCCTCGCGTTTCGCGACGGTCTTCATCGCCCCCAGCGCGTCCGAGCCGCCGCCCGGCTCGGTCAGGGACATCATGCCGATGGTCTTGCCCGCCACCAGGTCGGGCACGTATTTCATCACCTGCTCGGGCGTGCCGCCGTAATAGATGAAGTTCGGGCAGGTCGAGCTCTGCTGGTTGAGGCAGGCGGCAAAGCGGATATCGTTGCGCGCCACCTCTTCCTGGATAACCACGGCGGCGAGATAGCCCAGATCGGTGCCGCCGACGGATTCAGGAAAGACCGCGCCAAAGAACCCGGCCTCGCCCGCCTTCAGCACCAGATCGCGCGGCGCCTCGCCACGTTCCTCATAGCCGTCCATCACCGGGTTGACCTGCGTCTCCATGAACTTGATGACGCTGTCGCGGATCGCCGGAATCTCCTCGGGCAGAAACTCGTCCATTCGTGCTCTCCTTATGCTGTCTCCACGCCGCTCGGGCGCACGGCTTGCGATGTCATCTCGACCGGCCCGCGCGCCTGACATCCGAGCCGCGCCTCCCCGATCCGCTCGGCACCGGGACATGCAATTGCCGTGCCAAATGGCCTGCACCGCGACATCAATTGTAAATACAATACCCGATGCCACCTGGCACGGAATTTGCATCCTTCCCGCCAACACATTATGCGAAACGGGCCCGCCCCGACCGGGACACCCGGCACTGCCGGGGTCGGACCCAACACCATCCGCGCAACCCGTGCGGGTGTTCGAAGATCAAGGTTGCGATGCCGCAAATCCCAGGACCGCTCAAAATTCTCCCCGTCTATGCGATTGCCGCGGCGGGCGGGTTCGCCTTCTACAAGCTCGGCCTGCCGCTGCCGTGGATGATCGGGCCGCTGGTTGCCACCGCCGCGCTGGCCTTTTCCGAACGCTTCGACATCCGCATCCCGGTGCAAACCCGCCCTTTCGGCCAAGGAGTCGTCGCCGCGCAGGTCGGGCTCTCCTTCTCGCCGGCGGTGTTCGCACAGCTTCTGCAAATGGCGCCGCTGCTCGTCGGCATGGCGCTGATGATCATCTTCGTGGGCTTCGCCATCGCGCTGGTGCTGTCGCGCATGGCCGGCATCCCTCTGACCTCGGCGATGATCGCCACCCTGCCCACCAGCCCGGTCGAGGCGGCGGTGGTCGCCGAGCGCTATAACTTCCCGCCGGCGCCGATCATCCTGTCACAGACCATGCGGATCTCGACCGTGGTGGTGCTGATCCCCACCGCGATCTTCTTCATCGACGGCGAGCTGGGCCGCACCGCGCGGCAGATGAACACCACCTTCCACATCCCCAGCCTGCTGGCGCTCGCCGCGCTGTCGATGCTGGGCATGTGGCTGTTTTTCAAGCTGCGCATCTCCAACCCCTATTTCCTCGGGCCCCTTGCGCTCAGCTCCATCGTGACGGCGGCGGGGGTGGAGCTGGTGCCCTTCCCCTCGCTGGTGCTCTGGGCGGCGCAGGTGGTGCTGGGCACCTGGCTCGGCTCGAATTTCCGCCGCTCGCTCTTTACCTCCGCCGGGCGGATGGTGATGGCCTCCGTGGTCTCGACCCTGCTTTTCATCGTCGCCTCGGCGCTGATCGCGGCGGCGCTGTCGCAGGTGGCGGGGATGAGCTGGGAAACCCTGGTGCTGGCCTCCACCCCCGGCGGGGTGACCGAAATGGCGCTCACCGCCAAGTTCCTCGGCATCGACGTGGCGCTGATCACCGCCTTCCATCTGGTGCGGATCTTTATCGTGGTGCCCAGCATTCCGCATATCATCGACCGGCTGCACCGCTACGAAAACCGCTGAGCGGCCGGCTTCGGCACGGATTTTGCAGGCATTCCCGCTGAAACCCGGGGCGGGGCCCGCGCCGGACCTGAGAGCGCGGACGCGACGCGGAAGGTGTCGCGCGCCGCGCTCGGAGACCAACGGCAGGAGTCCATGACCGACACCCAAGACATTTCGCAGGATTTCGCCCGGCTCACCGCCGGCACCCGCTACGAGGACATTCCCGAGGCGGCGCGCGACCGCGCCAAGCAGAGCATCCTCGACACGCTGGGCGTGATTGTCGCCGCCAGCACGCTGGAACCCGCCGTTGCGCCGGCAGTGGAGCTCGCGATGGAAAGCGGCGGGCGGGGCGAGGCGACGGTGCTCGGCTGGGGCACGCGCATCCCGGCGCTGATGGCCTCCTTCGCCAACGGGCTGATGGCGCATTGTCTGGATTTCGACGACCACGCGCCGGAGGGCCACCACCCCAGCACCTCGATCATTCCGCCCTGCTTCGCGCTGGCCGAAGCGCGCGGCGGCATCTCCGGCAAGGAGATGATCGCCGCCACCGCCATCGGGCAGGACATCTTCCTCCGCCTGCGCCGCAATGTGGGCTGGCGGCAGGACTGGCACCTCACCACCGTCTGCGGCGCCTTTTCCGGCGCGGCCTCGGCGGCGCGGGTGCTGGGGCTGTCCCAGGCGCAGATCGTCAGCGCCTTCGGCATCGCGGGCATGCAGAGCGCCGGCACGCTGGAAATGGCCTATGGCACCGGCAGCGACATACGCGGCATGTATGCGGGCTTTGTCAGCAAGGCCGCCACGCTCTCGGCGCAGATGGCCGGGCGCGGCATTATCGGGCCGTCGACGATCTTCGAAGGCAAGGCCGGGTTCTTCGCCACCTATTTCGACGGCAAATACGACCGCGCGGCGATGCTGGCGGGCTTGGGCTCGGAATTCACCGGCGAGTCGCTGCTCTACAAGGCCTGGCCCTCCTGCGGGGTGAGCCATTCCTTCATCCACGCCACTGCCGGGCTGATGCGCGACGAGGGGATAGCGCCCGACGATATCAGGGAAATCCGCGTCTTCGTCGGCGATTTCCAGCACAAGCTCTGCCTGCCGCTGGAGGCACGCCGCGCGCCGAAACTGCCGGCGGATGCGAAATTCTCGATCCCCTACACCATCGGCGTGGCGGCGGCGAACGGCACCGTGCGGCTGGCCGATTTCACGACGGAAGGGCTGAAGAACCCCGCCGCACTGGCGGTCGCGCAAAAGGTCGTGCCGGTACCCGACCCGGCGGCGAACTGGTCGGGGCATCTGCCGAAGGGCCGCATCGAGATGGCGCTGCATGACGGGCGCGTGCTCTCGCGCGTCGGCGACAAGGTGCCCGGCGAGGAGGATGCCCCGATGGGCTGGGATTACCTGATCGAGAAGTTCCGCGAGGCGGCGTCGTTCTCCCGCAAACCGCTTGCGCCCGAGGCCATCGAGCGCGCCCAGCAGATGGTGCGCGATCTCGAAACGCTGGAGGATGCCACCGATGTCATCCGCGCGCTGAGCTGAGGGGAACGCCATGGACGCCACCACTCTCCACCTCGCCGAAACCGTCGCCCGCATGGATCTCGCCACGCTTTCGGAAGAGACCGTGACCCAGACCAAGCGCCGCATCGTGGATGCCATCGCCTGCGCCATGGGCGCCCTCGAGGAGCCCTTTTGCGAGACCATCCGGGGCGTCAGCGCGCGCTATTCCGGCACCTCCACCGCGCGGATCTGGGGCACCGATCTGAAAAGCTCCGTCGAGATGGCGGGCTTCGCCAATGGCACGGTGATGCGCTATCTCGATCTCAACGACACCTTCCTCGGCGCCTCCGCCGGGCACCCGAGCGACATGATCCCGGCGCTGATCGCGCTGGCCGAGGCGGAAGGCGCCTCCGGTGCCGCGCTGATCGGGGCCATCGTCGCGGCCTATGAGCTTTATTGCGGGCTTTGCGACGCCACCGCGCTGGGGCCGCAGGGGCTCGACCAGTCGACCGGCGCGGCGCTTGGTGCCGCCGGCGGGGCGAGCCGGCTGCTGGGGCTGGATGTGAGTGCGACGGGCAATGCGATTGCGCTGGCCGTTGGCGCCAATCTCAACCTCTACAATGTGCGCTGCGGCACGCTGTCGGACTGGAAGGCCTGCGCCGGTCCCAACGGTGCCCGAAACGGCGTCTTTGCCGCGCTTCTGGCCCGCGAGGGCGTCACCGGCCCGACGGCGGTGTTCGACGGCAAGGGAGGGCTCTCGACCGTGCTGCGACCGCTGGCATTCCGCGACGATCCAACCGCGCCGCCGCGCCTGCTGGAGACGCGGCTCAAGGCCTATCCGGTCTGCTATCACGGCCAGTCCGCCATCGACGCCGCAATCGAGCTGGCGGCAAAGGTCGACCCGGCGCAAGTCGCCTCCGTGCTGATCGAGACCTATGAGGCCTCGGCGAAGATGATGGGCGGCGATCCCACCCGCTGGACGCCGGAAACCCGCGAGACCGCCGATCACAGCCTGCCCTTCACTGTGGGCGTGGCGCTGACAACCGGGCGGCTGACCTCGGGCGATTACGCCGCCGCGCGGATCGCCGATCCGGAGCTGCGCGCCTTCATGGCAAAGATCGAGGTGCGGGAAAGCGCCGAGATGAGCGACACCTACCCGGCGCGCAACCACACGCGGATCACCGTGACACTCGCGGACGGCCAGACCCTTAGCGCTGAGCGGCTGCAACCCAAGGGCCACCCGGACAACCCGCTGTCGCAGGACGAGCTGGGCGAGAAGCTCGCCAACCTCTGGCCTGCGCGGCCGGGGCAAGACGCGCAGGCGGCACAGGTCATCGCTCTGGTCGATGCGCTCGAAAGCGCGGCCTCGGTGGCCCCGCTTGTCGATGCGCTCTGCCCCTAATCCCTCGCCGGCGGCTGGATCAGAGCTTGCCCGCGAGATGCAGGTCGAGATCTTCCAGCCGGTCCTGGCCCCAGAACTTCGCTCCGTCATCCAGCACATAGAAGGGAGAGCCGAACACGCCCGCGTTCACCGCATCCTCGAGATTGGCGGCATAGGTCTCCGCCCCGGCAAGCATGCCGCTGAAGGTCAGCCCCGGATCGAACCCCGCCGCTTTCAGGCAGTCCTGAACCACGTCATCCTCGGCAATGTCCTTTTCCTCGGACCAGATCGCGCGCAGCACACTGTGCACCAGCCCGCCGAGATCGCCGCCGCCCGCTTCCTGCGCCGCAATGATCGCGTAGGAGGCTGGCGCCGCATTGGTCGGCCAGAAGGCCGGGCGCAGGTTCAGCGGCATGCCGGCCTTTTTCGCCTGACGCGGCAGTTCCTGGGCGCGATACTCCATCCGGGCCGGGTGCCGGTCCTTCGGCGCGAGCCCCCCGGTGCGCGGGAAAAGCGCCATGATATCGAGCGGTTTGTAGGTAATAGACGCGCCGTGACGCGCCGCGATCTCTTCCAGCCGCAGCCCCGCGAGGTACGCGTAAGGGGAGAGGACTGTGAAATAGTAATCTATTTGTGCCATTGCATCCTTGCCTGCGGCCAGTGTCTTTGCGCCACGCTACCCGCATGCTAAGCGACCGGCAACGTCACGAATCTGTCAAATCGCTGCCGGAGCCCTGCTCACATGCCCACCGTCGTCGAACCCAAACTGATCGCGGGGAACGCCAACCGCCCGCTTGCCAGTGCCATCGCAAAACGCATGTCGCTTTATCGCGGCATGTCCGTCGGTCTGGTGGACGCGCGCGTCGAGCGTTTCAACGATCAGGAAATCTTTGTCGAAGTCTACGAGAACGTTCGCGGCGAAGACATGTTCATCCTGCAATCGACCTCGCGCCCGGCGAACGACAACCTCATGGAGCTGCTGATCATGGCCGACGCGCTGCGGCGCAGCTCGGCGGCGCGGGTGACGGCGGTGATGCCCTATTTCGGCTATGCCCGTCAGGACCGCCGCACCAAGGCGCGCACCCCGATCACCGCCAAGCTGGTCGCCAACATGATCCACGAGGCCGGCATCGAGCGGGTGCTGACGATGGATCTGCACGCGGCGCAGATTCAGGGCTTCTTCGATATTCCGGTGGACAACCTCTACGCCTCACCGGTCTTTGCCCTCGACATCCAGAAGCATTTCGCCGGCGAGCTTGAAGACGTCATGGTGGTCTCGCCCGATGTCGGCGGCGTGTCGCGGGCGCGGGAACTGGCCAAGCGGATCAACGTGCCGCTCTCGATCGTCGACAAGCGCCGCGAAAAGCCCGGCGAGATCGCCGAGATGACGGTGATCGGCGACGTGACCGGCAAGAAATGCATCATCGTCGACGATATCTGCGACACCGCCGGCACGCTCTGCAAGGCGGCCGAGGTGCTGCTCGACCACGGCGCCACCGAGGTGCATGCCTATATCACCCATGGCGTGCTGTCCGGCCCGGCGGTCGAGCGGGTCAAGAACTCGGTGATGAAAACGCTGGTGATCACCGACAGCATTGCGGCGACCGAGGAAGTGGCGGCGGCGCCGAATATCCGCATCGTGCCCACAGCGCCGATGTTCGCGCAGGCGATCCTCAATATCTGGAACGGCACCTCGGTGTCCTCGCTCTTCGAGACTGACACGCTCGGCCCGATCTATGAGGGCATCCTCTGACACGCCCTTCCGGCATGCTATAAGAGAGGGCGGACCCAGGCGGTCCGCCCTTTGCGTTTGTCCGCTGCCGCCTTTGCGCCCTGCGGATCAGTAAAGCTCCCAGTCGTCCTCGCCCTTGATCTCGCCGATGGCGATCCAAGACATGCGCACCCGCGCGACCCGCGTGTCCGACCAGGTGCGGAACACCAGCTCGAAAGAGGTTTCGGTGACATTGTCGGTCTGGATATCGGCCCGCACATTGGCGCCCTGATCCATGTCCCATAGCGACAATCCGGCATGCACGGCGGGCGGCGCGCTGAACGGCTCGGAAAAGGTTACCCGTTTGCGCCGCTCCCGCGCGCCCGAGCCCGTCCACATATCGCCGCCATTGGCGAAATCCGAAAACAGCTCCTCGTTGCCCTGGTCGATCCCGACCTGCGACGCCTGCATTTTCCGCATATGTCTTTCTCCGGCATAGTCTTTCGCGCATCATCGGGGATTTCCGGCGGAAAGAAAACGGCCTGTGCGGGCGTCGTGCCGAGGCGACAGCCGTCACCGCGAAAATCCGGATCCGTCCGCGCTCAGGACAACACGCTGACCGGGCGGTCCATCCGCATCGCCTCGGCCTCTACCAACGTGTCCTTCACCTGCTCGATGAAGGTCGCCAGCGTCGGCTCTATCGCGCCGCGCCGCCAGACCAAGGTGAAGCGCACCGGCAGATCCACCCCGATCAGCGGCAGGATGCGCACGCTGTCGGGATAGCTCATGCGCGGCGAGTTCACCACGATGCCGATCCCCATCCCGACCGAGATCAGATTGACCTGCGTCGCGATATTGCCGACCTCCTGGATCACTCTCGGGCTGAATCCTTCGGCCAGGCACATGGTTTCGAGCTGCGTGAGCCGCGGCGTCACGTTCGAACGTTGCACCACGATCAGCCCGTCATTGGCGAGATCCTGAAGCCTCACCGCCGCCTGCGCCGCAAGCGGGTGGTCCGACGGCATCGCCACCGCCAGCCCGCCCAGATCGAGCTCCAGCGAGTCGAGATCGTCGATCGCCATGAAATCCGACACCGTTCCCGGCGGCCAGGCGCTGCCCTCGGGCACATAGACAAAGCCCGCATCCAGCCGACCGGCGCGCACCGCCGGAATTTGCCGACTGCTCGGCATCTCGTGCAGAGAGATGTCGATCTCGGAATACTGCCGGCGCACGCTCTTGACCGTGGCGCGGAAGGCCGGGTGCAGCAGGCTCAGGCTACCATAGCCCACATTGATATTGCCGGTCTTGCCGCTGCCGATGCGCCGCGTCGTCTCGACCGCGCGGCCCAGATCCGACATCAGGATCCGCAGATCGCGCTGAAACGCCTCGCCCGCCGAGGTCAGGGTGATCTTTTGCGCGTGGCGAAAGAACAGCTTCACCCCCAGCTCGGTCTCCAGATCCGAGACCGTCTGCGACACCGCCGGCCGCGTCACGCAGAGCGTCTCGGCGGCGCGACCGAAATGCAGCTCCTCCGCAGCGGCGAGGAAATATCTTAGATGTCGCAGCTCCATGGGCGAGGCCCTCGCAAATAGCGTGCCGGGCCGGACACGCCGCCCAGGTCAGAAGTCGATCACAACCCGCCGCGCCTGTCCCGATTTCAGCAGATCGAAACCCTCGTTGATCTGCTCGAGTCCGATTCGATGGGAGATCAGGTTATCCTGCGTCAGCTTGCCGTCGACATACCAATCGACGAGCTGCGGAAATTGCGAGAGCGATTTCACATTGCCCAGATAAGAGCCCGTCACCCAGCGCCCCGCCTGCACCGAGCGCGGCCGGATCGGGATCGTGTCGGTCACCGCCCCCGGCATGATGCCCAGCATCACCGCCATGCCCCAGCCCATGCGCGTGCTGTCCACCGCCTGCTGCGCCAGCACCGGGTGGCCGACGCATTCAAAGGCGTAATCCGCCCCGCCGCCGGTGATCTTGTGGATCGCCTCGACCACGCTGTCGCCCCGATAGTCGCGCGCGTCGAGGAAATGCGTCATCCCCGCCTTGCGCGCCGGGCCCTGCTTGTCGGGGTTGGTGTCGATGCCGATGATGGTCCGAGCGCCGGCCAGCCGCGCGCCGTCGATCACATTGAGCCCGATGCCGCCCAGCCCGAAGACCGCCACCGACGATCCCGGCGCGACCTTTGCGGTGTTGAGCGCCGCGCCGATGCCGGTGATGCCGGCGCAGCCCATGCAGCAGACCTGATCCAGCGGCGCGTCGTCCCGGATCCTGGCCACCTGAAACGCCCGCACGGTAACGAACTGCGCAAATGTCCCGAGGCTGATGAAGGAGGCGACCGGCCTGCCCTTCCACGAAAACGGCTTGCGCGGGTTCGGCTTGAAATAGTGATCGCAGAGATTGCTCTTGTCGCTGCGACAGGGCGGGCACTCGCCGCATTCCGGCATCGCCAGCGGAATGACCGCATCGCCGGGTTTCAGCCGGTCCACCCCCGGCCCCACCTCGCGCACGATCCCCGCGCCCTCATGGCCGAGGATCACCGGGTAATCCGGCCAGTCGCGCGAGCCGTCGATGAGCATCTGATCGGTATGGCAGAGCCCCGCCGATTTTATCTCGATCAGCACCTCGCCCTCGCGCGGGCCGTCGAGATCGACCTCGTCGATCACCAGCGGCTGGAGCTGGCCCGTGGCAATCGCGGCTTTGACTTTCATGCGACGTCCCCTTGTCTCTTGGTTGGCCGAGCGTGGGAGCAGCGCCCGGCCGGTCCCGGATCAGCCGGCGATACGACCCGCATTCGACGGCATGCCGTCCAGGACAATCACTTTGGTTTCGAGATAGGGGTGCAGCCCCTCGGTGCCGCCCTCGCGGCCCAGCCCCGACTGCTTGAACCCGCCAAAGGCCAGCCCGAGCTCGGCGCGATAGCTGTTCTGCCCCACCGTACCGGAACGGATCTCGCGCGCGAAGGAATACGCGCGGTCGTAATCATTGGTGAAGACCGAGGCGTTCAGCCCGAAATCGGTGTCGTTGGCGATGTCGATCATCGCGCTTTCATCCTCCGCCGGGATCACCGAGAGCACCGGGCCAAAGATCTCCTCGCGCGCAATGGTGAAACTGTTCTGCACATTGCCAAAGACCGTGGGCTCGACGAAATAGCCGCGGTTGAGATGCGCCGGGCGCCCGCCGCCAGCGGCGAGCTTTGCGCCCTCCTCGCGGCCCTTGGCGATATAGCCCTCCACCCGGTCGCGCTGGCGGCTCATGGCGAGCGGCCCCATCTGGCAGGCGGCGTCGAACGGATCGCCCACATTGACCCTGGCGAACTGGCTGCTCAGCGCCTCCACCATGTCGTCATGGCGGGCTTTCGAGACCACGATGCGGGTTAGCGAGGCGCAGACCTGCCCGGTGAGGAAGGTCGCCTTTTCGGTGATCGCCTTGGCCGCCGTCTCGATATCGTAATCGTCGAGGATCAGCGCCGGCGACTTGCCGCCCAGCTCCAGCGTCTGGCGCGCGATGCGCCCGCCGCAGATCGCGCCGATCTTCTGCCCCGCGATGGTCGAGCCGGTAAAGGCGATCTTGTCCACGCCCGGGTGCGCCACCAGCTTTTCCGAGACCTCGCGGTCGGCGGTCAGGATATTGACCACCCCCTCGGGCAGCCCCGCCGCCTCTGCGGCTTCGGCGAGGATATAGGCCGAGCCCGGCGCCTCGGGCGAGGCCTTGACCACCACGCAGCAGCCCGCCAGCAGCGCCGGCGCGACCTTGGAGGTGATCAGCCCCGGCGTGCCGTTCCACGGGACGATGGCGCCCACCACCCCCACCGGCTCGCGCACCAGCAGCGCCAGCTCGCCACCCGAGGCCGAGGGGTGCTTTTCCTGAAACGGGAAGGTGGAAGCCAGATCGGCGTAATAGCGGTAGGTCGCGGCGATGGAGCCCATGCGCGTCGCGGCGATGGAATGCAGCACGCCGGATTCCGTCACCCAGATCCGCGCATGCCGCTCCGCCCGCTTGTCGAGCTCATCGGCCAGCGCGCGCAGATAGCCGGCGCGCTCCTCATGGCTCATGCGCGGCCACGGCCCCTTGTCAAAGGCCTGCCGGGCGGCATCCACGGCGCGGTTCACATCCGCCTCCTGCGCCTCGGCCACCACCTCGAACACCTCTTCGGTGGCAGAGTTCAGAACGGTGATCTCGTCACCGCTCGACGGCTCGGTCCAGGCGCCGCCGATATAGAATTTTCCGGGATGTTCGATCACATCTTGAAGGCTCATGTCGGGTCTCCTTTTCGGATATCCGCGCCGCTCCGGCGGCGGGGTCATTTCAGCAGGGAGGGCAGGAAGGTGATGATCTCGGGGAAGACGATCACCGCCAGAACGATGAAGAGATCGGCCAGCAGGAACCACAGCACGCCGCGAAAGATCGTGCTGAGCGCGATCTTGTCGCCGACCACGCCTTTCAGGACAAAGACGTTCAGCCCGATGGGCGGGGTGATCATCCCGATCTCGAGATATTTCGCCAGCAGCACGCCGAACCACAGCAGATCATAGCCGGTGTCCTTGAGGATCGGCAGCAGGATCGGCAGCGTCAGCAGCATCGCCCCGATCGGATCGAGGAACATGCCGAGCAGCAGATAGACCACGGTGATGCCCAGCAGCAGCACATAGCGGTTGGCTTCGAGATTGCTCACCAGATCGGCCAGCGCATCGCCCGAGCCGCTGAAGGCGATAAAGCGCGTCAGCATGTTTGCCCCGATGGCGATGATGAAGATCGAGGCCGAGACCATCAGCGTCTCGTAAAGCGAGTCCCACATGCGCTTCCATGTCAGAGTACGCTTGACGAAGGCGATGATCACCGAAAGCGAGGCCCCCACCGCGCCGGCTTCGGTCGGGGTAAAGACCCCGCTGAACAGCCCGCCGAACACGCCGATCATCAGGAGCAGCACCGGCCAGATATCGGCCAGCGCGCGCAGCCGCTCGCCCCAGCCCGCATCCTCATGCGCGCGCGGCGCGAGATCGGGATTCAGGATCACCCGGATCATGATGACCGAGACATAGGCGGCGGCGGTCAGCACCCCCACGCCCACCCCGCCGAGGAACAGCGCGCCCACCGGCACCTGCGCGATGATGCCGTAAAGGATCAGCAGGATCGAGGGCGGGATCAGTGCCCCGATGGTGCCCGCCGCCGCCACCGAGCCGGTGGCCAGCGCCGCGTCGTAGCGCGATTTCATCATCTCGGGGATGGCGATCCGCCCCATGGCCGCCGAACAGGCCAGCGACGAGCCGGTGACGGCGGCAAAGCCGGTGGCGCCGAAGACCCCGGCGATGGCCAGCCCGCCGGGCAGCTTGGCCAGCCACAGCCGCGCCGCGTCGAACAGCCCCTTGGTCAGCCCCGCATGGAAGCAGACAAACCCCATCAGCACGAACATCGGCACCGAACTGAGCTGCCAGTGCGCGGCGAAACTGTAGGGGATGAGGCCCAGCGAGCCCCAGGCGGCGCTTTCGCCGACAAGGATCCACAGCCCCGAGAACGAGACCAGGATCAGCGACAGCCCGATGGGGATGCGCAGCAGGATAAGCACCAGCAGGATGGCGATGCCCGCATATCCGATTTCCGCAGGGGTCATTTGTCTTTCGGCTCCCGCTCTTCCTCCACCTCGACGGCGTTGGCACGCTCATAGGTCTCGGCAAGGGTTTGATGTTTCAGGTCGAAGCGCCGTCCCAGCAGCTTGACGGCCACCATCAGCACCATCAGCGCGGTGCCGATGGGCACGATGTAATAGGACGGCCAGGTGATGATCTTGACGCGCTGCTCGGTCTCGAAGGCGCCGACCGCGAATTTGTCGTTCGCCACCATCAGCGTCTTCCAGGTGAAGGCGGAAAACACCACCAGCGCGATCACCAGCGCCACGGCGGTCAGCGCCCGCTGGATCCGCGCGGGCAGATGATCGGCCACCAGCTCCACGTCGATATGGCCGTTCTTGGCCTCGACCACGCAGAGACACAGGAAGGTCACCACCACCATGTAATAGCTCGAAACCAGCGCGATGGTGCCGGGCAGCGGTTTCGAGAACAGGAATTTCGACACCACATCGGCGGTGACATGCACCATCATCAGCACGATCACGATGGCGCCGACAAAGGTCGCCGCGCGCGACAGACCCATGACCAGTTTCTCAAACTGCGCTAACATCAGGCTCTCCTTCGGTCAGGGGAAAGGCACCGCCCGGAGACCCCGGGCGGCACAGCGTCCGCTCACTGCAAGGCGTAGGTTTCGGGATCGAGCTTGGAATAGATCTCGTCCCAGTAGATCGCCTGAAGCGCCTCGCCCGACTCCACATCGGCGGTCAGCTCTTTCCACTTGGTGATGAGATCGCCGATCACCTTGGCCTTCTCGCCAGCATCGTCGAGCCCGTATTTGTCGACGAACTCCTCGACGATGGTGGCCTGATCGCCCTCGACAAAGGCCGCCGAGGCCTCAAGCAGGTC
This sequence comes from Salipiger abyssi, assembly GCF_017311415.1. Taxonomy (GTDB): domain Bacteria; phylum Pseudomonadota; class Alphaproteobacteria; order Rhodobacterales; family Rhodobacteraceae; genus Salipiger; species Salipiger abyssi_A. The sequence continues at coordinate 20,237 of NZ_JAEKIS010000015.1, forward strand.
CGGCGCTGCCTCATGGATGCCGATGCCCTTCTCGCGCGCCACGCCCATTGCGTCCTCGGAGGCCTGCACATAGGCATAGGTGCCCTCGGCCACGAGATGCGACGCGGTGTCGATCAGCGCCGCGCGCTCTTCGACGGTCATTCCGCGCCAGGTGTCGAGATTGGTGTTGATGTCGCCCACCCCGGGAAACACGCCGCCCGGCACACCGGTGGTCATGTCGGTCACCACGTCGGTGAGCTGGAAGTTCACCAGCTCGGTCGGCGCGAAGAACACGCAATCCACCACGCCTTGCGACAGCGCGTCATAAGCCTCGTTGGCAGAGATCGTGACGCTGGTGGCGCCGACATTCTCGGCCCAGCGGGCCCAGCTCGGCGCGGCGGTGCGCACCTTGATCCCGGCGAAATCCGCTTTGGTCACCACAGGCTTCGTACATTGGGTAAGATACACGCCGGTCGAGTGGCCGCCGAAATAGACCTGGTTCTGCCCGGCGAATTCCGCCGTGCATTCCGGACAGTGCAGCGAGATATATTCGGTCACCGCCCCGGCCATGGCATAGCTCGCCACATCGGCGGGGGTGTTGGCGGTGGCCATCATGTTCATCGCGGCGGCAAGGTTGCTGTTGGCGAATTCCGCCGGCTGGTACTGATAGGTCGCCCAGCCCATATCGACGATATGGTCGGCGATGCCCTGCGGCGTCTGGCGCAGATCGAGCAGCGACAGCGGGTAGAGCTTGATGTTCAGCCCATGAGTTTCCTGCGCATAGGTCACCACCTTTTCCAGCGTCATCACCGGTGTGCTGCCGGTCGGGAACCCGATGGCATAGGTGAGATCCTTGGCCGAGACCGGGCCGGCGGCGCTCAGCGCCGCAACCGCGCTCGCAGCCAATGCATGTTTGAACGAGAATTCCATCTTTGATTGTCCTCCCTGTGTATGATCGCCGGCTCCTCTTTCCGGCGGATCGCGCCCTCTGCCGCGCCGGTCCATGGGCTTGGGCCGGCCACGCGGCCCGAAGGCCCGTATCGCAGACGGCATGCAATCGCCGTGCCAAATGTAAGGACATGGATAACTAAAATATTTTACATATTTTCCTGCGCCTATATGCCCTCCCCATATGCCGTCAAAGCCCCCGCGCTCGCGCGGGGCTCTGTCCTGCGGAGCATCAGTGAAAGATTCTCCTTAAAGTTGCATATGGAGAAAGACGCCCTCCCCGGAGAGGCGGCATTCGATCTGGCGACACCTCGCCGGGCTGCCGCCCGGCTCCACTTGCCAATCAGGCGCGCCAAGCCGCTCGATCTCCGCGCATCGGTGGATCCGCGCGCTCGCATCCTCCCGCGCCTGGAACACCGTGCCCGGCACAGCGCAACGCGCCTGGGTTTCCTTTCACACGCCATACGCCCACATCGTCCCCCACCGACCGTGATCCGAATGCCATATTTTCGCCTTTATACAGCAATATCTGCACGTTAAGGTCTTATTTCAAAGGCGTATATCAGACCGATTCTGCCCCCCTGCCCCGGTCTCCCGATCCCTGCTGTCGCCTTGGCGACACTTGCCGCGATTTCCATCTCCGCCCCGCGCGCTGGCCGCACTGCCCCGTGAGATGACCCGACGGCATCCGAAACCCCTGATCTATCAGCGCAGCCGCCCACATACAGCAGGCCGTCCCGCCCTGACGCCCGGAAATCCGCATGTGTCAAACCGCCGACACTCCGCGCACCTACGCCGTTGAGCGAAAAAACGGATCTACCCAAGATTGCATCAAATCAAAAAATGCAGTCGCCCCAGGGAGGTCATCATGCTGCAATTCGATCAACTCGTTTCGCTCAATTTTCAGGGCCTCGTCGTCGTCTTTGGCCGGGCCGCCAGCAGCGACAGCCCGGATATCTATTTCAATGTGCTCGGCCCCGGGAGCGATCCGGACAGCGCCGCGCTCGACTGGACCGGGTTCACGAAACTGACCTTCCCCGATCAGGTGCGGCAGGTGGGCATGGGGCTGATCACCGTGCTGGCCGATGCCGAGACCATGCAGCCCTCGACCGCGCCCTTCCGGGTGGTGACCGATCAGAAATACATCTCCATCGTGCAGCAATCGGCGCGCGGCACGCTCTATGTGAACCGCTTCCGCCTGCTCAAGACCGGCAGCGGTTCGAACCAGAAGACGGTGAGCTATACGCTCAACCCGGCCTGGGAGGTGCGCTTTGTGCGCAGCCACAAGCAGGACGTGCCGCTCGATAAATCCGACACGCAGGAATATCTCGACGCCGACGGCAAGCCGTTCCTGGAACCGGCACTCGAACTGTCCATGGTCGATGCGGTGGCCGATGGCAATTTCGACGTGCTGCTGCTGCCGGTCACCGGCTCGGAAACCCTGGCCTGGCAATTCTGGACACTGGCGCCCGACGGCGCGACGATCAACCTCTTCAACTTCCCGCCCAGCAGCGACGGGCTTTTCGACATCACCGGCAAGACGCTCGGTGAGAATTACGGCATCGCGCCGGATTCCAGCTTCACGGTGCTGCCGGAAAAGGAAGCCGATCCGCTCTCCCTCGCCGGGCCGCCCCGTGCCGCGCTCTTCGTGAAACACGAAAAGGTGGTGCAGTCGGACGGCTCCAGCATCGGTGTGAAACGCGCCTCGCGGGTCATGCTGACCCTGCCGGTGACGCTCAACGACGAGACCGAGACCGTCACCATCGACAGCGCCATCGGCAATGCCGGGACCATGGCGGCGCTCGACGGCGCGATCCTCGCCGATGCGATCGTGCCCGCCGAGTTCGATCTGGTCTTTACCACCGGCTCTTATCTGGATCTGACGCCGGGCGAGGGCGACAACCCGCTGGCCATCGCCGGCCCCTACGAGATGCATTTCATGGCCGCGCCCCGCATGCTGAGCGACGGGCTCACCATCCTTGGCGGCGATCCGGCCGCCGATCCCAAAACCGCCGCGCCCTATGTGAAAGTGGTCGATGGCGGCAAACTGGAGATCGGCTTTGGCGACGGCACGAACGCGGTGAGCTGCCGCAGCCTGCATCAGGTGCTTTTCCCGCAGACCTGGTCCGAGATCACCGTTGGCTATTCCGGCATGGGCGCCAACCCCTTCACCCTGACGGTCAACGACAACCCGGTGCCGCTCACCGCCTGCACCGCCGAGGCCGAGCCCACCGGCGCGCCCGTCACCACCATCGGCGGCGCCAGCGCCGGCTATGAGGGCGCGCTCAACCGCATCCGCATCGCGGTGGGTGGCACCGATGTGCTCGACCTGCCCAGCAATGCGGTGGATTACAGCGCCACCCCGCCGACCACCCCCAACATGATCTCCAACGGGCTGACCGCCGAGGTCTACGGACCCAAGCCCGAACCCTCCACCGCACCGGTCAGCATCAACACCAATGGCGCCTTCTATGTCGATGCGTCGGGGCTCAGCTACTATGTGGGGCTCGCCGATTTCATCGCCCCCAAGGATCCCGCCTGCCTGATCGACGGCTCGGACGGGCTGCTGCATCTCTATTACCGCGGCAAGGACGACCTGCTCTCGGTGGCGCAATATTCCACCCGTTCCGCCCGCGCGACCTTCTACGCCGACTGGTCGACCGACTGGTCCGAGAACGCGCCGCTGGCGCTCGCCCGCGAGAATGTCGCGCTATACCGCAATATCCCCAGCGAGGACTGGAGCCATGTCTCCGCGACTGTGCTGACCGCGCCCGACAATTCGCAGACCGGCTTTGTGAACTTCGTCGCCCACCGCGTCGGCACCTATATGAACGACAGCGCCATCGAGGTGACGGCCTCGGCGGTCTCGCCGCTCCTTTGCGACGTGACGGTGACCGGCCCCGAGGGCGTCGGCACCGAGGTCTGGACCGGCCTGCCCCGCGCCATCGAGCCCTTCTCGCGGATCTGGAACGGCGCCGGCGCGGGCAACCCAGACGATCAGGCGGTGCTGAACCAGTCGCGGCCCTTCTACGACTACACCGGCACCACGCTTTCGGTGCTCGCCGCCACCCAGGCGCAGGACGGCTATTTCCTCTTCACCTCGGTGCCGGGGCTGCCCCTCACCCTCGGCTCGGCCACCGTCGAAGAGGGCAGCAAACCCGATCTCGCGACGCTCACCTTCACCTCCTCGGCACCGCCGAAATGGGCCGAGGACGCTACGCTCACCCATCGCTGGCCCGACATGCCCAGCACCGCGCGCGGCGTGACCGATGTGCTCTCGGGCCGCTCCGACAGCTACGATTACAGCACGGCGGAAACCCCCGGCACCCGCGCCTATGGCCTGCCGGTGGCGCTGACCCGCTCCGACGACGCCATGGCGCATGTGTTGCTCTTTGTCCGCGACGCGCTCAATGATTTCTCCGCCACGGTGAGTTCCGGTCCGGCAAGCGACCGCTGCAATGTCGAGATCGCGGGCTACACCCTGCCCGATGTGCCGCGCGACCAGAGCGCCTTTGCCCGGGTGCTGAACGGCGACGACCCGGAATACAGCTATCCGGAGGGCTATACCGACGCGATCGTCCCGCAGATCTATGCGCTGACCAACGGGCTGACGGCCTCGGTGCTGAACGCCGACGCCGTGCGGACCTCGCCGCTCGCCTATGCCGGGCTGCTGCGCGCGCTCTATCAGGGGCCGAACTACGACAGCTCCACCATCGCGCCGATGCAGAAGACCGAGGCCGCCGCGATCCAGAAGGCCGAGCTTGTCACCGACAGCGGCAGAACCAGCGTCACCGGCTCGCGGCTCTTTGGCGCGGTGATCGCCGATCCGCCGACCAATGGCGGGCTCGGGCGGCTCTCGGACACGGCGAGCTACACCAATGGCAAGGCCCCGGTGCTGATGCCCGGCATCAACGGCGGCTGGATGCGCGTCGTGCCGCAGTTCAGCCTGCAAAACGAGGCCAGATCCGGCAGCTATGTCGGCTTCGACATCGACAAGAGCTATCCCCCGGCGCTGCAACTGGCCATCGACAGCGACCTGACCGTCGAGAGCTGGCTGAAGCCCGACGCCTCCGCGCGGGGCGAGACCTCGCGCCTGCTCACCTATAACGAGACCGGCACGCTGAAACACCCCGACCTGCCGGTGCAATACATGATGGGCACGCAGCAGGGGCCGGGGCTGATCACCGACGCCAACACCTATCTTGGCGCGTCGTTCAACTTCACCGGCCCCGACCTGACGCTGCAAACCTATGTCAAACCGGCCAGCGACACGGCCAGCGGCCAGGTGTTCATGGTCTCGGCGGTGCGCGGCGGCGGCACCTTCCTCACCCTCTCGGTGACCCCGATCGGCAAGGCCGAGCTGAGCTTCCTCGGCGGCAAGGCCACCGTGACCACCACCGGCACCCTGCCCGCCCAGACATGGAGCTGCATCACACTCTCGGTCCAGGATATCGGCGGCGGCAAGGTCGCGCTGAAGCTCTATGTGGGCGACGGCGCCCCGGTCACCGTGGAGGCCGAGAACGACTTTTCCGATCCGCTGGGCGCGCTCACGGTGGGCTCGAACACCGGCGGCGGCATGCAGGCCACGCTGAACGGCGTCGCCTTCTGGCAGCGCGCGCTCTCCGACAACGAGGTGCGGGAGAGCGTGCTCTACGGTTTCCCCGACAACGACCCGCAGCTCGGCATCCGCTGGAACCTCGCCGAGGGCGCGGGCACGCAGATCATGAACGCCGCCGCCTCCGGCCCGGATTACGACACCAAGGTCATCAACCCCGCAAGCCCCTCCTGGGACGCGGCCGGCGCCTTCGACGTGCCCTATGCCGGGCGCAACGATTACGTGCTGGTCTCCAACCGCATCGTCAAGGACTGGACCCATGTGGCGCTCAGTTCGAAACAGGGCTGGGGGCTGGCGCTCGACGGCGCCAATTCCGGCAAGGTCGCAGATAGCGACGCCTTCAACCCCGGCCCCTCCTTCGCGCTCGAAGCCTGGGTCGCCCCGGATACGGTCAACAACAAGCAGATCATCCTGGAAAAACCCGGCAGCTACTCGCTCGCCGTGACCACGCTGGGGCAGGTCTCGCTGACCGTGAAACTGACGCAGGAAAGCAGCGACTACCAGCAGCCCCCCACCCATTTCGACCACTCGGTGAGAGCGGCCATCGCGGCCGGCAAGACCTCATACATCGCGGTGAATTTCACCAGCGGCACAGTGCCCAACGACAGCGGCAGCAACGAGTTCGTCGCGCAGAAATACTTCGTCAAGGCGTCGATCTATGTCGACGGCCAGCTCGCGGCGGAAAACAATGTCGAGGATCTCGACCAGCCGGTCTCGATCTCGAACGAGGACAGCGCCTTTTATCTCGGCATCGGCGGCGCCCAGACCTTCGAATTCATCGGCAAGGTCTCGCATGTGCGGGTCTGGGGCCGGACGCTCAACAGCGCCGAGATCGCTCGGGTCAACGCCTTCCACACCCTGCCCGCCAGCCGCGACGGGCTCACCGCAAGCTGGGATTTCGACGAACAGAGCGGCACCGTCGCCAGGGATGCGGTCGGCGACAACGACATGGTGCTGAGCTCCAACCAGCTCTGGACGCTCTGGCAGGACGTGGCCAGCGCCGAGATCTGGGTCGATGGCGGCGCCAGCCTGCCGCAGCGCAAGACCGCCGCCGATCTCGGCGGCTATGGCGACAGCCAGATGACCATCGGCGGCACTCTGGCCGAGGGCAGCCTCACCCTGCCCTTCACCGGACAGTTCGACGACATCCGTCTGTTCTCGATCCGGCTCACCGGCACCCAGATCGCCGAGAGCAACAACACTCCGCTCGGCGGGCAGGAAGACGGGCTCAACGCCTACTGGATGGTCGATGCCGGCTCGGGCGGTGTGCTCTACGACATGACCGGCAAGGGCAATAACGGCAGCCTGCTGCCCAAGGCCAGGCCGCCGGTCTGGTCCGCCGGCGCCGCGCCGATCCAGAACGAGGCGGAATATGTGGTCAACGCGCTTGGCGGCGCGGTGGATTACCACAGCGCGCAAATCGCCGGGCAGCCCTCGGTGGTGGAATATGCCAGCCTCCAGAAAGATGCCTATGGCGCTGTCTATTCGGTGATGATGCGGGGGTATTTCTACTTCACCGATGTCGGCAATACCGAGCTTCAGACCGGCTACAAGGTCGGCGATCTCGACACGGTCTTTGTCGGGCAGGTGCAGAGCAAGCCCAGCATCGTCGGCTATATCGAGGGCGGCCCGCCGCTGCCCAGCGAGAACCAGACGCTGGCCTACTGGTCCGGCGACATGGGCGGCCCGGCGCGGCTCTACTCCACCACCAGCACCGTCGCCTATATCGAGAGTGAAACCAAGACCTGGTCCTTCAGCGCCAGCCAGGGCTCGACCTTCAAGGGCGAGTTCAACATCAAGGGCGGGCTCTATCAGGTCACCAAGACCGGCACCTCGGTCGGCGTCGGCGCCGAGGCCGAGACCGAAGCCCTGGAGAACAAGCTCAAGATCGGCGCCAAGCTCAAGATCGGCGGCGATATCGGCCATACCGACGGCGTCAGCCAGAGCCATTCGCAGACCCAGGCGCTGACCGCCTCGCTGACGCCCTCGGGCACCTGGGAGCCGGAGGACAATATCCTCAACCCCACGGTCGGGCGCCGCTACATCCAGAACAACCTCGGCGCGGCGATCGTGAAATCGGCCACGGCGGATCTCTACATGATGGCGCTCAAGGGCACGCAGACGCCGGTGGGCTACCAGCTCATCCCGAACGAGACGATCCCGGTCGACACCAATATCATCGACTTCCCGATCAACCCGAAATACGTCAAGAACGGTACGCTCGACGGCAAGGTGGGGCTGGTCAACGACCCCGATTATCCCAATGCCAATGCCGAGCGCGGCAGCTATTTCAAGCCGGTCGAAGCCTATGCGCTGAAACGCCGGATCGAAAAGCAGGAGCAGCAGCTCGCCGCCTATTACGATCAGTTCAGCACCGACAAATACCGCGTCATCGGCTCGCTGGGGCGGGTCAGGGACGAGCTGGGCGAAAACCCCGCCTTCAATTTCGGCGATCAGACCAACCAGCGGAGCCTGTGCAACAATTACGTGTGGTCCGCCGGTGGCGGGCTGCGCAAGGAAGAGCAGTCGGTCGCCAACAGCTATTCCGAGACCTATACCGGCGCCAGCTCGCTGACCGTCGCCGGCGGGATCGAGGCCTCCGCCGATATCGGCACACCCTTCGGCGGCTACTATATCGAAGCCGACGTTCTGCTCGGCAACACCTGGTCGATGACAGCGACCAAATCCGCCAGCGCGTCCAACGCCTTCAGCCTCGCCTGCACCGTGTCGCCGACCGAGTTCCTCTCGGCCCCGATCATGGAAACGGACGAGACCGGCACATTGCTCTTCAAGGGCTATGAGAAAACCCCCGCGCCCGGCAAGGTCGACGCCTATCGCTACATGGCCTTCCTGCTGGCGCCGGCGGCGGAGAACTTTACCGCGCTGAACCAGGTGGTCGATCCGAACTGGCTCAACAATGCCACCACGGCGGCGGCCAGCGCCATGCGCGAGGCGCTCGGCGATGCGACGCAGCCCTGGCGCATCCTTTACCGCACCACCTATGTGAGCCGCGTTCCCGCGCCGTTCCAGCCGGTCAGGGACGACACCACCAGCCCGACGATCACACCGCCCGCGAACGTGCCGTCGAATTACTGGCTGATGGCCATCGTCAACCGGTTCGTCCCCAACCCCTCCCCCACCCCGCTCGAGATCGGCACCGCCATCGACCAGGTGCTGGGCAGCCGCGCCACCCCCGGCGTGCTCAAGGATCTGATCCCCTGGTGGGAGAGCTTCTATGCCAAGGCGCAGGAGTACGGATCGGAGGAATTCATCGAGTTGGCCGAGCTTCGGGTCGACCTGCTCGACTACATGCTCTCGGCCTATGAGGCGGCGGCCTACGCCGAAAGTTAACCCCAGAAAACGCAACAGGAGGAATATGTTATGCTGAAAGATGAAACCAGCATGGTGATCACCGGGCTCTGCTCCGGGCTGACCATGAGCATTGGCGGCGCGGTGGGAACCGTGGTCTCCTACACCACGCTCACGGGCCTTTCGGGCTACGAGATCGAGCAGAAGGAAACCAGCGACGGCAAGAGCTATGACGCGCTGACCATCGTGAACGAACCACAGGCCGAAGACCCGCCCTCGGTCAAGCTGTCGCTGCTCTTCACCAGCGCGGTCAGCTTCGGCGAGCTCGATCTGGAACTGCGCTACAATGACATCCCGGTCGAGACCCAGGTCCAGGTCGCCAGCTCGCTCTCGGCGCTGTCGATCTCGCGCCGGGACATCTCGGGCGACAGCCTGATCGGCTCCGCCGCCACCGATGTCGACCCCACCGACATCACCCTCGACCTGATGCTCTGGATCCCCAAGCCCGGCGAGCTGAGCCGCGGCTCGGAAATCAGCATCTCGCTGTCGAAGATCGAGGGCGGCAGCGGCGGCCCGGTCAAGAAGACCCTGCTCGAAAAAACCGAACTCACCCTCAGCTGAGATCCAACGGAGGACACACCCATGGCACAAGAAACCTGGCCCGGAATCGTCGTGCGCTGCACCAGCGGCGAAGACGGCACCACCCCGCGCAGCGCCTCGTCGCAATCGCCCGACATCCTGATTTCCGGCACCGAGCCCTATGAGGATCCGGCCTTTCTGAAAGATCCGGCGAATTACGGAAACAGCTATGACAACTCGCTCTATATCGGGTTGCCCAATTACCTCTATGTGCGCGGCAAGAACTACACCGAGGCGACGCTCGACGGGCACTGGAACCTGTTCTACGCCGAGCCCAATATCCTGCTCTATCCCTATCTCTGGGAAGAGAACCAGCTCCGCACCTCTTTGGGCGACATGAACCCGCCCTTCTCGATCGAGCCCGGCGCCATCGGCGCCTCGACCGATCCCTTCACCTGGGTGCCGCCGGACGTATCCGATCACTATTGCCTGGTCGCCGTCGCGGCGACCCCAGATCACGGCAACCCGGTGTCCGGCGTCAACAATATCAACAGCCTGGCCGAAGTGCTCTCGACCAACGCCAATATCGCGCAGCGCAACGTGCAGATGATCCGGGGCAACGTGCCGCAGGTCGTGTCCAAGGCCCGCTTCGATCAGGGCGCCGAGGGCGCGCTGGTCGATCTCGCGGTGGTGTTCACCAATATGCCCAAGGGCAGCAGCTACACCGTCTCGTCGGGCACGCCGCTCGACGGCAAGGCGCTGTCGCACAGCGACTCCAACACCCAGGACAACAATTTCAAATACGCCTGGACCGATCTCTACATCCCGGCGCAATGGGTCACGATGTTCAACTACACCATGACCTTCGGCAGCGACTGGAGCGGTATCCCGCCGGATGCGATCCCCTCCATCGAAATCCGCAGCGAGGTTGTGATGGACCAGAGCCATCCGCTCTACGAGCTGGGGGTGGAGGCCGTCGATCCGGCGACGGGCAAAGCCCGCGTCAGCGCACGCGGAGGACCGGTCAGGATCATCACCGCCGGCTCGGTAAAGACAATCATGCCGGATGTTGGGCCAAGTTGACCGCAGGGAACTTGACGCACAACTGAAAGGCGTGAATACTCGAATTAATACTCTATTTGGTTGTGTAATTTCGCGCCCGGTCCGACGACCGGCTGCATCGAGGAGGGACAAGATGACGCTTCGATCACGATCAGTGGGCGCGGCGGTCACCCGACGCACCTTCCTCGCATCGACCGGCAGCGCGGTTGCGCTAACGGTGATGGGGGTGCCGCTGCCCTCCCCGGCGGCACCCCCTGGCCCAGCCGATATCGGCACCGACGGCTCGCCGGTGCCGGGCGTTGCCAGCCAGCGCATCGACGGGCTGGCCAAGGTGACGGGCCAAAAGGTCTATGCCCGCGATTTCAACGCCCGCGACATGCCGGGCTGGCCCGACACCCAATGGTATGCGCTCTATCTCGCAGCCCTTACGACGTCCCAGGCTTTCGAGGGGATCGACCTCTCCTCCCTGCCCGCCGAGGCGCAGCCGACGCGGGTGGTTCTGGGCAACGAGCTCAGCCCGACGATGCGCGCGCCGCAGCTCGATCTCAACCGCGACCTGCATATCGACGACCGCATCGCCGAGGAGCGCGCCCAACGGCTCAAGGCCCGCAACAGCGGCGGCGATGTCGGCAGTTTCAACCTGCCCGACGAGTTGCTGTTCGACCTGATCGTGGTTCCGGGCAATGTGCCCAATTTCCTCGGCCAGGCGGTGGCGCTGCTGCTCTTCGACAGCCTCGCCGGCTACCGTGCCGCGCGCCGCGCCATGGCCTTCAACGACGCCGCCTATCAGCGCTACGGCGCCGGCAATCAGGACGGCCCACCGCTCGGCACCGCTTTCACGCCCAAGACCACCTATGTGAAATACCGCGACCAGTTCAGCTATGCCACCGCCGATCCCGACACCTATATGGATCAGGTGCCGCAGTGGCAGGAGAGGATCAGCGACACGCTCGCCGGCGACCCCGCCCTCATCCGCCAGCCCTTCAGCGCCGAGATGCGCGCCATGGACCCGATGTTCATGGAGCCCGAGGCCGGGCTCGTCTGGATCGACAGCGGGCTCGACACCATGCATCTGGTGCTGGGCACCCAGTCGCCCGACGGCGATATCGCCAATATCCTGTCGATGTATGACAGCACCGACGCGCCCTTCCCGCTCAAGGCGGTGAACCTGACAAGCTGCTATCCCGGCGGCGGGTTCGGCGGGCGCGACAGCTCGCCGTTTTCGCTGATGCTGGCCCTTGCCGGTGCCTATTCCGGCGGCAACCCGGTGCGGCTGGCGCATGACCGCTTCGACCAGTTCCGCGTCGGGCTGAAACGCCACGGCGCCGACCTCAACGGAGAGCTCGCCGTCGACCCAAACATGCGGCTGCAATCGGTGCAGATGACGCTCACCTTCGACGGCGGCGGGCGGCGCAATCTCAGCCCCTATGTCGCCTCGCTGGGCGCGCTTTGTGCCGGCGGCTCCTACACGATCCCGATGGCGAATATCTATGCCGAGGCGGTCCACACCCAGAACGTCTCCGGCGGCTCGCAGCGTGGCTTTGGCGGGCCGCAGGCGTTTTTCGCCTTCGAGACCGCGCTCGACGATCTCGCCGCCGCGCAGGGCTGGGATCCGCTGGAGCTGCGCGCCGCCAACCTGCTGACCGAGGGCGACACCACCGTGGTCGGCGGCCCGGTGGAGCAGCCGCTCAGCCTTGCCGAGATGCTGGAAATCACCCGCACGCATCCGCTCTGGGCCGAGCGCGAGACGATCAGGCAGGACTATGCGGCGCGCGGGCTGACCTATGGCACCGGGCTGGCGCTGTCCTTGCAGGCCTATGGCACCTCGGGCGACGGTATGGTCGCCTCGGTGCTGCTGAACCGCGACGGCAGCCTGACCGTGCAATCCGACGCGGTGGATATGGGCAACGGCTCCGCCACCACGCTGGGCGTCGTGATCGGCCCGATCCTCGGCGCCAATGCGGCGCAGGTGGATATGGGCTGCTACACGCTTTTCGGCATGACCGGGCTCACCACCAGCGACCCCGAGGGTAGGCGCTGGGACAACCCGAACTGGACGGCGAAATCCGTGGGCTCCTCCTCGGCCTGCCTCACCGCGCTGCATCAGGTCCACACCGTGCGGCAGACGGCACAAGCGCTGTTTCAGGCCGCAATCCTGCCCGCCGCCGCGCAGATCTGGGGCACTCCGCCGCTTACCCCCACCGAGGTCGCCTGGCGCGACGGCGCGCTTGTGCTCACCGGCGGCGGCGGCACCCCCCTGCCCCTCGCCCAGCTTGCCGAGACCATCTATGGCAGCGACCTGCCCGCCGGCGCGCTCGGCCATGGCTATTTCCAGAACACATGGGCCGAAGCCAGTTTCCCCACGCCCGGCGGCCTGCTGCCGCTGCAACTGGACGGGCTGGCCTTCTACCCGCCCGCAGGCACCGCCCCCGTCCCGGTCACACGGCAGGACACCGTGGGCCCCGACAGTGCCAGCAAACGCTATTCGCGCTATGTCTGGGCGCCTTGCGTCAATGTCGTCGGGCTGACCGTCGACACCTCCAGCGGCGCGGTGCAGGTCGAGAACGTTCTGAGCGTTCTCAATGCCGGGCAGATCCACGTCCCTCAGCTTGTCTCCGGCCAGAGCCAGGGCGGCGTCGCCATGGCGATCAGCTACACGCTGCTCGAAGACATGCCGCCCGGCATGGAGGGCCCCGCCAACGGCATGTGGAACCTCAACCGCTATCACCTCGCCCGGGCGCAGGACGTGCCGCTGCGCACCGATTACACGCCGGGCGCGCGCGGCCAGCAGCTCATCACCCTCGCCCCGCCCCCGGGCGGCGCCCCCGCCGGGCGCGGCATCGCCGAGGCGGTCATGTGCTCGGTGCCGCCGGCGATCTCGAACGCCCTGCGCGACGCCACCGGCAAGCGCTTCACCTCGCTGCCGATCACGCCCGCGAAAATCCTGGAGGGTTTGGGACAATGATTGCCATCACCGTCAACGGCACCGCCTATCAGCTCGACGACAGCCGCTCGGGCGACAGGCTCATCGACTTCCTGCATGACGACCTGAACCTCACGGGCACGAAATTCTGTTGCGGCATAGGGGTTTGCCGGGCCTGCACCGTGCAGGTCAGCAAACCGCCCAACCCCGCGCCCTCGCCGGTGATCAGCTGCTCCACCGCGCTCGGCACGCTCGACGGATCGGAGATCGCGACCATCGAATCCGTCGCGAACGACGGTGTGCCCGACCCGGTGCAGCAGGCCTTTCTCGACAATTTCTCGTTCCAGTGCGGCTATTGCGCCCCCGGCTTCGTGATGGCGGCGCGGATCTTTCTCGACGGGCTGCGCGCCCAGCCGATCCCCGAGGGCGAGATCGACGGCGCCATGATGGAAGCGATCGGTTCGCATATCTGCCGCTGCACCGGCTACGTCCGCTATTTCGAAGCGCTGAAGCCGCTGGCGCTCGCCGCCAATGCCGGAGGGGCCGAGCTGTGAACCGTTTCGCTGTCACCGCCCTCGCGCTCGCCGCCGTCACGCCGCTGGCCATCACCTTTCTGAGCGCCCCGAAACCCGCCACCGCGCAGAGCGCCTCGCAGGTCTATGGCCAGAGCTGCGCCGCCGATATCGCCGCGATCCCGTCTTTCGACTGTGCCGAGGGCGTCACCGTGCCGGTCACCGTCGAGGGCGTGGCGGTCACCGACCGCGCCCCCGCCACCTGCGACCGCCCTGCCCTGCTCGACAATGGTGCGGGCTCCGACGGGCAATGCGTGCCGTTTTCGCGGATCCTGAACCTCTCGACCGAGACCGCGCAGATCTCTGTCATGTGCCGGCAGAAGAAATATCGCGCCGAGGGCAGCACCGAGTATGACGAGATCGACGTCATCGCCCACAACCCCGCCAGCGGCGCCACCTGCTGGTTTCAGGCCAAGGCGGCGCCCGGCAAGACGGTGAGCGGCGTCGCCGTGCCGTCCCCCACCGAAGCGGTCGATGCCAGCTTCTGGGAGGCGCCCGAGAGCGTAGTCGCCGATGGCTGCGGCAATTGCCACGACAACGACCCGTTCATGTATTCGCCCTTTGTCGGGCAGGTCTGGGCGCATGTGCCGGTGAACCCGTTCGGCCCTTATGGCCATGTCGATCCCGGCTTCGGCTTTGCCGCCTGGCCGACGCAGGCGATGAACATGCGCGACAGCACCTGCACCGGGTGCCACCGCATCGGCTCCGGTCTGCTGAGCCCGCCCGATCAGGGCAGGGAAAAGCCCGGCTCCTGCGGCCAGCTCGCCGCCTGGATGACCGGGCTCGCAATCCCCGCCGGCGCCGATGCAGAGGCCGCCGCCTATCCGCTCAGCCACGCCATGCCGCCGGAATTCGGCGGCACGGAGGACGCCTGGAACGTGATCTATGCGCAAGCGAGCACCACCGTGCAAACCTGCTGCGCCGATCCGACGCAGGAGATCTGCGCGCTCACACCGATCCGATCTTATCTCGACGGTCTTTCCGCAAAATGAAGAATTCGGTCAGCTACCCACATTTGATGAAGGCAAAGATCCTCGCGGATCTGCCGACCGAAAAGAAGATGTCCTTCCTGAACCAGTGCTCGGTTCGTGTGGTGCATGACCCCGAGCGCATCCTGATCCAGGGCGACCGGCCGCAGGGCATGTTCCTCGTGGCCCATGGCCGGGTGGATGTGGCGCATTCCGGCGAGCATGGCGAGCAGACGGTGATCTGCCATATCGGCCCCGGCGATGTGGTGGGCGAGATCGAGACGACCTCGGGCATGCCCTGCGTCGCCACCTGCACCGCCCTGCCGGTCACCACGCTGCTCTTCTGCCCGACGCCGCTGCTGTATGAGTTCCTGAAACACCCGGTCTTCATCCGCAACCTCGCCGCGGTCTTCACCACCCGCATCGCCCGCGACAACCAGTCCAAGGCGACCGACCAGCATCTGACGGTGGACGAAAAGATCGGCCTGCGGCTGCGGCAGCTCTCGCAAGGCAGCGACCGCATCCGGGCGAGTCAGGCCCGTCTGGCCGAGATGGTGGGCTGCTCGCGCCAGACCATGAACAAGTCTCTGGGCCGGCTGCGCGACGCGGGCATCATCGACATTCGCAAGGGCGAGGTGCGGGTGCTGCGCCCCGAGGCGCTGACGCGGGTGAACGGGCAGACGGTGCACTGAGCCCCCCTGCCCCGCCCATGTGTCACCATTCCACCGTGATCTCGTCCACATCCGCATCCACCGCCTGCGCCGCCGCGAGCAGCCAGGCGGTGAGATGGGTGGCGACATAGCTGGCGTGAAAGCGCGAGGGCGCGGTGAGACAGAGCCGCCCGCCATCGCGCCCCCGCCGTTCCAGCCCCGCGACCCAGGCGGCGTAGCGGGAGGGATCTTCGGTATGCAGCACGCCCCTGGCCAGCGCCCATTCGGTGCCGCCCGTGAGATCCGGCGCCTCCCCCCTGCCCTTCACCGGCAGTGGCACGACCTTGCTTTCCGGCGCCGCTTCCGGCCCGCTCAGCCGCTGCTCCAGATCGGGGCCGACATCGGCCCAGCGGTCGCGGCTGTCTTCGAGAATCCGGGCGATACAGAGACTGTATTCGCTGACCCTGCCGCGAGCGCCCTGACGCGTGACCTCGAGCCAGCCCATGGCGCGGAGCTTGGCCATCTCGCGCTTGACGGTGCGTTCGTCGACCTGCCAGAGCCGGGCAATCTCGCGCTGCCCGACGGCAAGCTGATCGCGGCCCCAGTTGTAGCGCGCGGTGATCAGCGTCATCAGCCGCAGGACCAGCCGCTGACGGCCTTTCTCCTGCGCCAGCGCATAGGCGCCCATGACCGTGAGCAGGTCGTATTTCAGAGCCGCGGCATTGCGCCTGGCCGGTTTTGTGGCAAGCATGCCCGCTGCCCCCTGCAACTGTCCGTCCCCGCGGGGACTGCCTCGAATATGCGGGCTCTTGCGCGGCCCTAGGGATCGGCGCGCTGCATTCTCAGCGTTCTTTCCCGATCTTCGCCTATTAGCGTCCGGAAGAACGATTCTGTCAAGCTTTGAGCGAAAAGCGTCCTGTTTCGATTTCAAATCAGAAAGAAAAAATCGGTATTAAGGTATTGGGTGACAGTCTGGGTGTCCCCTATTGGGCTGAAAATGTCCCCCAATATATGGTGGGCGCCGATCCGCTGTCCCTCATTATTTCCGCCCGACATCAAGAGATTATCGAATCGGTGGCGGTGCTTGCACGGCAGGCATGCCCGCCCGTCGTGGCCTTTGTTTTGCAGGGCGTTAAATTCTTTCGTTTTGCATAATTCGTTTTGCACGGAATGTAAATCCATCGTAAAAACGGAAGCGTGAGAAATTTGCGTCCCGCAGAGCCGGCGTTTGGCTCGAACGAAAGGCGGAGTACCGTCCCCGGGGGCGTCCAGGCAAAGCGTCCCCGCGGGGACAGGAGGCAAGATGTTTACACATGAAGACCTGTCGAGGTTGCAGACCCAGTCGCTCAAGATGCAGGGGTTCATCCGGCAGCAGACCTTTTCGCCGGAGATGACCAAGACCCTGCGCCGGTTTTCGAGCTGGGAGGTGGCGGAGCTGATCCTGAAGGTGAACCAGTCGACCCTGCGCGGCCGCATGGCCGCCGACCCCACTTTGCCTCAGGGGCTGGTGGAAGAGGACGGTCGCCAGCGCTGGTATGCGCTTGAGGAGATCAACGAGATCCGCCGCCGGCTCAAGGTGAACCGCAAGAGCCTGATGCCGCACCGCCCTGCCGGTAAGCGCGCCTTCCGAACCGCCATCGCCAATTTCAAGGGCGGCGCCGGCAAGTCGACCGTGGCGCTGCATTTCGCCCATGCTGCAGCGCTCGACGGTTACCGCGTGCTTTGCGTCGATTTCGATCCGCAGGCGACGCTGAGCCACTCCATGGGGCTGAGCGATGTGACCGAGGAGTATACGGTCTGGGGCATCATGGCGCGCGATCTGGTGCGCGAGACCGAGCGCATGAACGCGGCCGTGCGCGGCGCCGAAAGCGGCTCTGCCCTGCCCCAGCGGCGCCTGCCAGAGGCGATCACCGGCATGGGGCTGCGCGACCTGCGCGTCGCCGATTTCATCAAGCCGACGAGCTGGCCCACCATCGACCTCGTGCCCTCCTGCGCCAATGCCGCCTTTGTCGAATTCGCCAGCGCGCAGTACCGGCATCTCAATCCCGAATGGTCGTTCTTTGCGGCCGTGTCGCGCTATCTCGATGCGCTGCCGGTCGATGCCTATGACATGGTGATCTTCGATTGCCCGCCGGCCATCGGCTATCAGAGCATGAACGCGGTCTTTGCCGCCGACATGCTCTATATCCCCTCCGGGCCGGGCTATTGGGAGTACGATTCCACCACCTCGTTCATCGGGCAGCTCTCCGAGGCGCTGGCCGATCTCGGCGGGTTCGAGGACGCTGTCCCCGCGGGGACACTGCATCTGCCGAAGGTGTTTTACGACATCCGCTTCCTGCTGACGCGCTACGAGTCGGGCAACGATCTGCACCGGGCGATGCGTTCAGCCTTTCAGAAGGTTTGGGAGGATAGGGTCACCGAGCACCCGATCGAGATGACTCGCGCGGTGGAGCAGTCGGGCCGGTTCCTGAGCTCGATCTACGAGATCGATTACCGGGAGATGACGCGCGAGACCTGGCGCCGCGCGCGCACATCCTTCGACCGGGCCTATGAGGAGTTCCGCGGCCACGCGCTGGCGGCCTGGGACAAGCTGGAGGATGAGGCATGAGCAAGAAACGCGGTTTCGACATCGACTTTCCCGGCACTGCCGACGGCACCTATACCGGCGGGCAATCCTCGGGGGCGCGGCGCGGGCCGATGGCCTCGGCGATCAACGAGAATGCCGAGGCGCTGCGCGAACGCGCCGCCGCCGAGCGCGCGATCCGCGAGGAAAACGACCGGCTGGCGCATGAGCATGTGCGGCTCAAACGCGCCGGGCTGATCACCGATCTGGTGCCGCTCGACGCGATCCGCACCGACAAGCTGACCCGCGACCGCAGCCTCGCGCCCGATCCGGAGATCGGCGAGCTGAAGGACTCGATCCGCGAGATCGGCTTGTCGAACCCGATCCGGGTGGAGCCGGATGGCGACGGGTTCGAGCTGGTGCAGGGGTTTCGCCGGCTGACCGCATTCCGCGAGCTTTACGCGGAGACCGGCGACGAGGCTTTTGCGCGGATACCTGCGGGGCTGGTGGCCTCGGGCGAGGCGCTGGAGGGGCTCTATCGCCGCATGGTCGACGAGAACCTGGTGCGGCGCGGTGTGTCCTTTGCGGAGATGGCGCAGCTGGCGCTGAACTTCGCGCGCGACCCGGGCACGGCGGCTGAGGATGTCGAGGAGGCGGTGGCGCTGCTCTACGCCTCGGCAGGGCGGCAGAAGCGAAGCTATATCCGGCATTTCGCAACGCTGCTCGATGCCATTGGTGATCAGTTGCGGCATCCGGAGGCGATTCCGCGCAAGCTTGGGCTCGATCTGGTGCGGCAGATCGGGGTGGAGGACGGCTTTGCCGAGCGGCTGCGCGCGGCGCTGGACGCGGCGCCCGAGGGCAATGCCGAGGCGGAGCTGGCGCGGCTTCAGGCGGCGCTGGGTCCGGAACCGGAGCCCAAGCCAGAGCGCAAGCCGGAGCGGCGTACGGGGCAGGGCGATGCGGACAGTGCCGCCAAGACGGTGCTGCGCTGCACTGTCCCCGCGGGGACAGTCCGATGTGCTGCGCGGGACGGCAAGGTCGAGTTGCAGATGGAGCGCGATTTTTCCAGCATCGACCGGCACCGGCTGGAGGCGGCGGTGGCGGCGTTTATGGCAGCGCTGGATAGCTGAGGTCTGATTGAGCGGAGTTTTGGAGGCGCGGGCCGGGTGGCTCGCGCCTTTTTTGCGTTTGGGGCAGGGGGAGCATTGATGGATTTACGGAGGATGACGAGGAGTTCCATGTGGATGCTGTATATAGAGCGAAGCGCAACCTATTGTGGTGGAGGCCCGTTTCGGCATCTATATGCGGTGTTCGTCGTTGGACCGAGGGTGCAATGCGATGTGTTTCTTCGTCCTGCGTGAGAGATACGGCGTTTAATGCTTTGAAAGGGCAATATTTTTCCGTTTGTAGCGCATTCGGGCGCCAAGTTTTGTCGTTTCTGTCGGGTAGGGCAGGGGGCTCGCGCAGCGGTGGGCAGATTGCCCACCCTACACTGGGCGGCGCGGCGATTTGGTGACGCAAGCGCGAAGTGTTGAAATTGTGCGGGCTTGGCAGGGATAAAGTAGAAGATTCACAAGGCAGATCGCCAACCTTGGGCAGGGGATGGCGTGGCTTACCCAGGCATACGCTGTAGGGTGGGCAATCTGCCCACCGCTCGCGAAGGCAAAAAGAAAACGGGCCCGGCAGGGCCGGACCCGTTTCGCGAACACCTGAGAGAGGTGCGCTCAGATCGAAACCTCGCGGTTCTTCTGCGCCTTTTCCCAGGGCATGGCGTATTTCGCCAGCACGCCGACGCCGGTGTTCATCAGCACCGAAAGCGTGATGATCGCCACCAGCGCCGCGAACACCCCCGCCGTGTTGAACTGCGCCGAGGAATGCGAGAGCAGATAGCCCAGACCCCGGTTCGCCGCGATCATCTCGCCGACGATGGCGCCGATCATCGCGTAGGGCACCGAGAGCCGCAGCCCGGTAAAGACCCAGACGATGGCCGAGGGCACCACCACCTTGCGCAGCACATGGCGTTCGTTGGCGCCCATCAGCTTGAGGATATTCACCAGCTCGGGGCTCACGCTGCGCACGCCGGTATAGGTGTTGAGGAACACCAGAAAGAACACGATGGTCGCGGTGAGCAGCACCTTCATCTCCAGCCCGATGCCGAACCAGATGATGAAGAGCGGCGCCAGCGCGATCTTGGGGATGCTGTAGAACCCCATGATGAACGGGTTCAGCAGCTCGGCCAGTTTCTCGGCGCGCCCCAGAAGGATACCCAGCGTCATGCCCACGGCGGCACCGAGCAGGAAGCCCGCGACCGCCTCCATCGCCGTGATGCCGGCGTGAAAGAAGATCCGCCCGTCCATCACCCAGTTCCAGAAGGTGGTGAAGATCAGCGAGGGCTTGCTGATGAGATAGGGCTCGATCAGCCGACCGGAGGCGAATTCCCAGAAGCCGAGAATACCGGCGAGGATGGCGAGCCGTGCCAGGATGAGTTTCATGTCAATGCTCCTCGGCAGAGATCGCGGGGGCCATTTCGTCCCAGAGCCGCGCGGTGAGATCGACGTAATCGCGGTTGTGGCGCAGGTGGAACAGGTCGCGGTCGGGCGGCAGCGGAATGTCCAGCACCTCGCGGATCGTGCCGGGGCGGCTGGTGAAGATCGCGCAGCGGTCGGCCAGCGCCACCGCCTCGTCGAGATCGTGGGTGACGAAAAGGATGGATTTCCTGAGCTGCGTCGCGATGCGCCGGACCTCGACCTGCATCTTGAGCCGCAACTGCGCATCGAGCGCGGCGAAGGGCTCGTCGAAGAGCAGCGTTTCCGGGTCGTAGGCCAGCAGCCGGGCGAGGGCGCAGCGCTTGCGCATGCCGCCCGAGAGCTCGTTGGGGTAATTGTCGCCGAACCCCTTGAGGCCGACGAGTTCCAGCAGATCCTCGATCCGGTCGCGGATCTGTTTTTTCGACAGGCCGGCGATCTCCAGCGGCACCGCGATATTGCCGGCCACCGTGCGCCAGTGCAGCAGATGGTCGCTCTGCGTCATGTAGCCGACCTTGCGGTTGAAGGCAGAGACCTTTTCGCCGCGATAGGAGACCGCGCCGGAGGTCGGGGCAAAGATCCCGGCGGCCATGTTCAGCAGGGTGGACTTGCCGCAGCCTGAGGGGCCGACAAGGGTGATGAACTCGCCTTCATGGACGGTGAGGTTGATATCCGTGACGGCTTGCAGGGCGCCGAAGGCCTTGGCAACATTCTCGTAGCGGATGATTTCCGGTCGCGTGGCGGGGTCCGGGGCCGCGGACACGGCGGCGAGGGCGGGGGATCTGGTCACGTCTCTCTCCCTGTGACATCTGGGGCACGCCCGGCGGGATGGCCGGACGGGCGCGGCTTTTCGGGGGGCTGCAAGTCGCCGGGTCCGGACGGGCGCGGGAGGCGCACCGGGGCTTTCCGGACCCGGGAGGGGCCTATTGCAGGAAGGCGCCTTCGACGGTCGCGTCGTCGATCGGGTTTTCCTTTTCGAAGGTGTTGGTGAAGGCCACCACGCGGTCGACCTGCTCCTGCGTGATCTGGGTGCTTTCGGGCATCCCGGCGACCGCCTCGGCCCAGATCGCGTTGAACAGGCTCTCTTCGGTCTGCGCGTAATAGGCATCGTGCACACGCTGGCGGGCGATGTCGCTTTGCTCGGGGTCGTGCAGGATGTCGAGCGCCATTTGCAGCGCCTCCTGCACCTTTGCGAGCGCCTCGGGGTGATCCTCGATCCAGTCGCGCTTGGCGCTGGCGACGATGTAGAGATAGCCGTCGAGCGAGGCGACCTTGCCGGCGCCGGTGTTGAAGGCAAAGATCGCGCCCTGATCGCGGATAGCTATCTGCGGGGTGGGGGCCGATAGCGCGATGCCGTCGATCTGGCCCTGTTGCAGCGAGGCCTGATAGACGCCGATATCCGAGCCGAGATAGACGATGGTCATGTCGCGGTCCGGGTCGAGCCCGGCCTCTTCGGCGAAATAGCGGATGATGTGATCGCCGCCGCCGGGGCCGGAGGTGCCGATCTTGATGCCTTTCATCGCGGCGAGCATGTCCTCATGCGAGGAGTCCGCCGTCAGGTTGTGCTCTTCCGCCCAGTCCTTGGAATAGACGATGCTGCTGCTGTACTGGGTCAGCACGGCGCCGATCATCACGTTGTCGAGCCCCTGCTTGCGCGAATAGAGCACGCCGGTGGCCGAACCGATGCCGATATCGGCACTGCCGCCGATCACCGCCGCGACGGTCTTGGAGCCCGAGCCGGTACGGATCACCTCCAGATCGACGCCGGCTTCCTCGAAAGTGCCCATGGCGACCGCGGTAAAGAACGGCAGAAAGGCAAAGCTTTCCGTGGAATGGGCGATGCTCACTTTTTCCTGCGCCTGGGCGATCCCCGCCGTCGCAGTCAGCGCCAGAACGGCGATGGCTTTTTTGAAAATATGCAAGATTGTCTCCTCCTCTCTTGCCAGCTGCGGAGGACACGACTCGAGATCCGGCATGCCGGATGCGGGTCTTTCCCCGCCCGGGCCGGCCTCTCCTTGGCCGCCCGCGATCTTCGTGATGGTCCTCCGCCACGCACTACGCAAATGTCATGCCATTTGGGGCGATGCGCGTGTGGTGCTGTTGTTTCCTCCTCTGCGGCGCCCCGGGGTCTGTCGCAATGCGAAATGGCTCCGGTGCGGCCACTGAGGAGACATATTATCCAACTTGAACGATAAGTCCGGTCGTATTTTCTGACCCGAGGCGGCAGGAAATCCAACTTGCGGCAAAGGCGCTGCGCGGCGGACACTCGCCGTGACACGGGCGCGCCCTACGCGAGGAGGAAATGGCTATGGCACTGGCACAGAACGTGGATGAAACCGATCTGTCGCACCCGATCGGATGGGTGTTCGAGCAGCGCGCGAGGGTTGCCATCGCGGCGATGGAGCGGCGGCATTTCCGGGCGCAATACGCCCCGACCAGGGCGGCGGCGTTGCAGGCGATCCTCGATCTGATCCCCGATGCGGCGTCGGTCTTTCGCACGGATTCGGTGACGCTCGACCAGCTCGGGTTTCTGCCGGCGCTGCGGGCGCGGGGCACGAACGAGATCATGTATCCGCAGGAGAAGGACGGGCAGGGCAACAATATCCATGGCGATTACGACGAGAACAAGGAGCTCTATTTCAAGCTTCAGCGCGATGTGTTCAGCGCCGATGTCTATGTGACCGGGGCCAATGCGATCACGCTCGGCGGGCAGATCATGAGCACCGATGGCGGCGGCAACCGGGTGGCGCCGATGATTTTCGGGCCGCGCAAGGTGATCCTGGTGGCCGGCGTGAACAAGCTGGTCGACGATCTTGATGCCGCGTTCCGGCGCATCCGGCAGTTCTGCGCGCCGGTCAACGTCAAGCGCCATCTCGATATGCACAACAGGCCCTGGTATGGCGGGCTGCCCTGCGCCGAGACCGGCGTGTGCAGCGATTGCGATCATCCGCGCCGGATCTGCAACTATACCGCCATTCTGGAAAATTCTCTGCCGCGCGTGGCCGACCGGATCAACGTGATCCTGATCGGCGACAACCTGGGAATCTGAGCTGTCATGACGGCAGGGGAGGGGGTGCTGGGCGAGCTTGCGGGCTTTGTCGCGGCAGATGCGCGCTGGCAGGATCCGGCGCTCATGCATCATGCGAAACGCGCGGTGATCGACTGGCTGGCGGCGATCTTTCCCGGCACGCGCTACGCGCCTTCTCCGCAGCTCGTGGCGGCGCTGGGGGATGAGCGGGGGCAGGGGCGCAGCGCGCTGGTGGGCATCGGCAGCACTGCCTTTGCGGCCTCGGCGGCCTGGGTCAACGGCACCGCCTCGCATGCCGCCGAGCTCGACGATATCTATCGCGAGGCGGTGTATCACCCGGGCAGCCCGACGGTGGCCGCAGCCCTGGCGGTGGCGGAGGATCGCGGCGCCTCGGGTGCCGCTTTCCTGCGCGCCGTGGCGGCGGGGTACGAGGTGGCGGGACGGGTCGGGGCGGCGGTGCAGCCCGCGCACAGCAAGCTGTTCCACGCCACCGGGACGCTGGGCTGTCTCGGCGCTGCGACGGCGGCGGCGATGCTGCTGAGCCCGGGCCGGGCGGAAGAGATCGGCCATGCCATCGCCACGGCGGCGAGCTTTGCCTCGGGGCTACAGGAGGCGATCCGGGCGGAGACCATGACCAAGCCGATCCATGCCGGCCACGCCGCCGCCGTGGGGGTGCGCGCGGCGCAGGCCGCCGCCGCCGGGGTCACCGGTGCCATGGCGATCCTCGACGGGCCGGTGGGCTTTGCCGCCGCGCTGGCCGGCGGGGAGGCGGACTGGAGCCGGGCGCGGGAGGGGCTGGGGGAGCGCTATGTGATCGCCAGCCCGACGCACAAGCTCTATGCTTGCTGCGGGCATCTCTTCCCGGTGCTCGACGCGGTGCTGGCGCTGCGGGCCGAGTACGGGATCGCGGCGGAGGAGGTCGCGGCGGTGGAGGTCACCACCTATCAGGCGGCGCTGGACGCCACGGAACGCTTTGCGCCGCGCAGCGCCTATGAATGCAAGTTCAGCATGCCCTATGTCATCGCCCATGCGCTGGTCTACGGATCGGTGGGGATCGACGCGTTCGAGGCGGAGAGGGTGCAGAGCCCGGAGCTGCGCGCGCTGATGGCGCGCTGCGCGCTGAGCGGCGATCCGGAGATGTCGGCGGCCTTCCCGTCGCGGCGCCCGGCGCGGGTGCGCCTCGTGCTCGCGGACGGGCGCGCGGTGGAACACGCGCTCTCGGTGCGCCGGGGCGATCCGGAGGCGCCGCTGAGCGATGCGGAGCTGACGGAGAAATACCTCGGGCTCGCGACGCCGGTGATCGGGGCCGCGCGGGCGCAGGGGCTGCTGGACGCGGTCTGGCGGCTGGAGGAGACCGGGGTGGAGGCGCTGGGTCTGGCGGAGATCGCCTGAGCCGCGAGGCTCAGCGCGCCGGCGGTGTCCAGCCGGAATGCACCAGATTGATCACCTGCTCGAACTTGTCGCCCCGGCAGGTCAGGTCGATATGCACCAGCGGCGCGTCGTCGATGGCGAAATAGGTCCGGCGCAACACCAGCACGGGGCTGTATTCGTCGATGCCCAGCGTCGCGCGCGCCTCGTCATCGGGCAGTATGGCGGCGGTTCGTTGCTGCACCCGCACCGCCATTTGCCGGCTGTAGCGCAGCACCAGGTCGATGAAGAAGGATTTGCCGATCTCTTCGCGCGGGATGCTCTCTTCGAGGGACGGGTCGCAATACATGTGCGAATAGCCGTAGGCGAAGCCGTCCTTCGAGAGCAGGCGGTGGATGTGATAGAGGTTGCGATCCGCGCCGATGCCGAGCAGCTCGGCCATGTCCGGGCGTTCGGAGGCGGGGATCGGGCGGGCGGACATGGTGACCACCTCGTCGAGCCGGAATTCGCCGGTCAGATCGGTGAGCGAGCCGATGGCCCAGTAGGCGTTGCGCCCGTCGCGCAGGATGCG
Organism: Salipiger abyssi; assembly: GCF_017311415.1. Classification (GTDB taxonomy): domain Bacteria; phylum Pseudomonadota; class Alphaproteobacteria; order Rhodobacterales; family Rhodobacteraceae; genus Salipiger; species Salipiger abyssi_A. The sequence goes on from NZ_JAEKIS010000015.1 coordinate 45,897, forward strand.
GGTGCCGCTGCCGGCCTGGCGCACAAGCAGCCCGTCATTCACCAGATGCTGAAGCGCCACGCGGATCGTCGGGCGGCTGACGCCGAATTCCTCGGCCAGCCTGACCTCCGGCGGCAGGGAGTCGCCCTCGTATTCCTCGGCGATGATCCTGCGTCGGATCTCTTCTGCGATCCTGCGATGCGCTGGTGTCGATCTGGCCAAACTGTGTCTTTTCCGATGCTACCAATACCGCGATCCCGGCGGACCGGAAGCAGCGCCCTTGGTGGCGGATCGGCCTGGCGGGGTCAAGGCCTCCGGACAGACGCGACGTTGGGTTTTATGGTATATTGATGGTCTTTATCCCTGTCGGTGCGCGCTGCGGCGACCGGGGCCCTTGCGCGGGCCGCTCAGTTGTCCATGGCCTCGGCGACCTCGGCGGCGATCTCGTGCATGACGGGGAGGTATTCGTCGAGCCCCTCGCCGCGCTGGAGGACGTGGGTCAGCAGCATGATCCCGAAGGCGCCATAGGTCTCCTCGCGGCCTCGGATCGGCACGCTGGCGCCCCAGAGCACACCGTCATGCTGCTCCTTGTAATAGGCCCGGTCGCTGATGGCATAGCCCTGCTGGCGCACCGTCTCCAGCACCCGCAGCACCTCGTCGCGGTCCTGCGCGCGCCTGTCCCAGATGCTGGGGGAGGGCTGGCTTGCGAGATGGTCGAGGATGGTGTCGCGTTCGGCATCGGTGACGGCGGAGAGATAGGCGAGCCCGGAGGAGGTTGTCAGCATCGGGAAGCGGTAGCCCGGCACCCGGTTGACGATCAGCCCGCGCGGCTTGCGGATCGCCTCGACGATCACCATCGCGTCGCCATCGAAGGCGGCGAAGGTCATCGGCCAGGTGATCGTCTTGCGGTATTTCTCCATCACCAGACCGCCGACGCGGCCCAGCTCGCGATGGCGGTCATAGCCGTTGGTGAGCTGGGTCACCTTGCGGGTGACCTCATAGCTCGGGCCGTCCTCGGTGCGGTGGACATAGCCCTCGGTGATCAGCGTCTCGAGCAGCCGGACGATGGTGGCCTTGTCGATCCCGGTATCCTCGTGGATCATCGCGATTGTCGCCAGCTTGCGCAGGCTGACCGAGCGCAGCACCGCAAGCGCGCGTTCCACGGCGACAACCTGTCTGTAAGACGCCATTCCCAGAGCCTCGTTCCGGTTTGTGTGATCTTGCGGAGGGGCCGCAACCGGCGTGCCGCTCCGCTATCGGAAATTCTGCACTGCCCCGGAATGGCCGATAAAGCAAGCGTCAGAGCCTTGTGTCAGGGGGCGATGCGCCGCGCGTCGGAAAAAACGACGCTGTGGAAACCGCAGCCGACGCGCTTGGCACGGGCTTTGCGAAGTGGCATTTCACAACTTGGGAGAGGAGCCGCCGGAGGAGCCGGCATCCTTTTTCCCGAGCGGCGCGCCCCCGGAAGCCCGGAGGCGGCCATGACACAAGGGAAGGACGTTCGCGAGATGACGGAAGGCAAGCAGAAAACCTGGCTGATCACCGGCGCCGACAAGGGGCTGGGCTTTCAGACGGCGCGCACTGCGCTGGAGCGGGGGGACAATGTCGTCGTGACTGTCCTCGCGGCGGACGGTGTCCACGATCTGGCGGCGGACTATCCCGACCGGCTGCGCGCCTTTCATCTCGATGCCCGCGATCAGGCCAGGGTCGGCACGGTGGTGGCGCGGGCGGTCGAGGCCTTCGGGCGCATCGACGTGCTGGTGAACAACGCGGGCTACGGGCTGGTGGCGCTGGCCGAGGCCACGGGCGCCGACAAGTACCGTCCGCTCTTCGAGGTGAATTTCTTCGGTCTGGTCGAGATCACCCGCGCGGTGCTGCCGATCATGCGCAAGCAGCGCTCGGGCCATGTGATCAACCTCTCCTCCTATGCGGGTTTCATCGGCACGCCGGGTTTCGGCTTTTACGCGGCGACGAAATTCGCCGTCGAGGGTTACTCGGAATCGCTCTCGCGCGAGGTCAAGCATCTGGGCATCAACGTGACGGTGATCGAGCCGGGCGGCTTCCGCAGCGATTTCGCCGGCGCCTCGCTGGATCAGAACATCGACACGCTGGGCGAGGATTACGCCCCCGTCGCCGAGACCGTCGCCGATTACAGCGCGCGGCGTCACGGCAAGCAGCCGAACGATCCGGAGCTTTTCGGCCTGGCGCTCTGTGCCGTGGCCGATGCCGAGGAGCCGCCCTTCCGCCTGCCGCTGGGCCGCGATGCGCATGCCGCCATCCTCAAGGATATCGAGGAGGTGACCGACGAGCTGGAGCGCTGGAAGGAGCTGTCCTTTTCGACGCATCGCCCGCTCTGACGCGGGCGCAGGGCAGGGGGCGCTGACAGGGAGGAGACTGGAATGAGTGTGCAGGCCGGGGAGCAGGCGAGGGGATCGCAGCGAAAGGGCGTTTCGCTGCGGTTCAGTCAGGAGGGCATCGTCTTTCTGCTGACGATGCTGATGTTCGTGGGGTTCTCGATCCTGCTGCCGAACTTCCTGACCTCGGGCAATGTCATCGCGCTGATGCGCAGCGTTTCGGTGCTGGGCATGCTGGCGCTGGGGATGAGCCTTGTCGTCATCGGGCGCGGGGTCGACCTGACCATGGTCTCGACGCTGGTCGTCGGCGTGGTCTGGGCGGTGAAGATGGCCAATGACGGCATGCCCTTCGGGCAGGCGCTGTTTTATGGCGGACTGCTGGTTGCGGGTTTCGGGATGGTCGTCGGGCTGATCGTCGCCTTTGCCGAGATCCCGCCGATCTTTACCACGCTGGCGATGGCGCCGGTGATCTTCGGCATCGGCAATCCGTTCCTCTTCAAGCAGGACACGCACAATGCGCCGCAGGGCGTGACCTGGCTGAACGAGCTGGGTTTCGGCGCGAGCTTTGGCATTCCCAACACCATCCTCGTCTTTGCGGCGGTGGCGCTCGTGATGCATCTGATCCTGCGGTACACGCGGTTCGGCCGCTCGATCTATGCCATGGGCGACAACCCGGCGGCGGCGCGGCTGAGCGGGCTGCCGGTGCGTCCGATCACCGTGGCGCAATACATGATGACGGCGCTGGTGGCCTATCTGGTGGGGATCGTCATCCTCGGCTCGAACTCGGGCATCAACTCGCGGCTGGCCTACACGACGCTGGTCTATGACGTGCTGCTGGTGGTGGTGCTGGGCGGCATCGGCCTGTCCGGCGGGCGCGGCGGGGTGCGCAACGTGATCGTCGGCACGCTCTTCGTGGGCACGCTGCTCAGCGGCATGACGATCCTCAACCTGTCGCTGACCGCGCAGAACTTCATCAAGAGCCTGGTGATGCTGCTGGCGCTCATCGCCGACACGGTGGCCAATCCGCGCGACGAACAGACCTCGCAGCAGGGCGATATCTGACGCGGCGGGGAAGCGGGTTTTTTCATTCAACGGGAGGTAAGGAATGAAACTCAAACATCTCATGGCCGGCGCGCTGGCGCTGGCATCCGTCGCCGGCGGCGTGGCCGCCCAGCAGGAGCTGAGCAACGCCTCGCGCGACAGCTATCTGAGCGCGGTCGAGGGCAAGCGCGTCGTCTATATCCCGATGAGCATGACCACCGATCTGGTGTTGACCTGGAACGCCTTCCTGCAACGGCAGGCGGATGAGCTGGGCTATACGGTCGATGTGCGCGATCCGAACTGGAGCGCCGAGGCCGGCGCGCGGGCGCTGACCCAGGCGATTGGTGAAAAGCCCGATCTGATCGTGCTGCAAAACCCCGATGTGCAGGCCTATGCGCGGCTGATCCAGCGCGCCACCAAGGCGGGCATCAAGATCATTCAGCTGAATATGGAATCCCTGACCCAGTCCGACGCCTATGTCGGCGCCGACTGGTATGGCGTCGGCCACACCGCCGGCGAGGCCATTGCCGCGCGTTGCAGCGCCGATGGTGCATCGTCGAACAAGGTGGCCGTGGTGACCGGCGTGCCCACCGCGCCGGTCGACCTCTTCCAGATGAGCGGCTTCCGCGCCGCGCTGGAGGAAGCCGGCGGCGGCATCGAGATCGTCTCGGAGCAATCCGCCGGCTACGACCCCAGCAAGGCGCGCGCGATCACCTCGTCGGTGCTGCAACAGAACCCCGATCTTTGTGCCGTCTTTGGCATCTGGGACGGGCAGGATGCGGGCATCGGCGCCGCGGTGAAGGAGGCGGGCATGGCCGAACAGGTCTTTGTCGTCTCTTCGGGCGGCGGCGCCCAGACCTCCTGCGACCGGGTGGCCGATGGCAGCTTTGACATGTTCATCGAATACGACGCGCGCATGCAGGGCCAGGCGCTGAACACGCTGGTCGCCTCGATGCTGCAAAGCGGGCGCGAGGCCGGCTCGGAGAAGATCGTCTATTACGGCCCGAACTACGTGGTGACCAAGGACAGCCTGACTCCGGCCTCCTGCTTCACCGTCGACGAAGACCAGTAAGACTGGCGAAAGGAAGGCCCGCATGTCCGCCGCCGACACCCTCGTTCAGCTTCGCTATCGTTTCCTGCCCGACCATGTGGTCGGGGAGGTGCTGTCGAAGCGCTGGACCGACAACGCGATCCCGTTCATTGCGCTGCTGCTCACGCTGGCCGTGTTCGGCAGCGTCAATCCCGGCATGTTCACCGCCTTCGGCATGTATGACCTAGCCGGTCAGATCGCCGAGTTCGGGCTGCTGGCCATCGCGCTGACGCTGGTGATGATCTCCGGCGGGATCGACCTGTCGATCGGCTCGGTCTTTGCGCTCTGCGCGATGACGGTGCTGACCGCGCTCAACGTCTACAACCTGCCGCTGCCGGTGGCGGTGGGGATCACGCTGGGCGTGGGCGCGGTCTGCGGCGCGATCAACGGCGTGCTGATCGGCTATCTGCGGCTGCGGGCCTTCCTGACCACCCTCGTGACGCTGGTCATGTTCCGCTCCATCTACGAGATGGTGCTGCCGAAATTCGCCACCCAGATCGTGCTGGGCATGCCGGACTCGGTGGTCTGGGACGAGCTGGGTTTCGGCTCCTTCCTCGGGCTGCCCTATGCGTTCTTCCTCTCGGCGCTGATCGCGCTGATCTGGCATGTGGTGCTGTCGCGCTCGCGGCCCGGCTGGCACATCGCCGCCGTGGGCGGGGCGCGGCGCTCGGCGCATAACGCCGGCATCAATGTGCGGCTGGTGGTCTGCCTGACTTACGTGTTCTGCGGCATGATGGTGGCCGCCGCCGCGACGCTCTTTGCCGCGCGGCTGACCAGCGTGGGCACCGATACCGGGCTGGGCATGGAGATCTCGGTGCTGACGGCGGTGATCCTCGGCGGCACGACGCTGGGCGGCGGGCGCGGCTCGGTGGCCAAGGCGCTGATCGGGTCGGTGATCGTGCTGATCCTGACCAACGGGCTGCTGCAACTGGGCGTCATCGGCACCGTCTCGGCGCTGATCCTCGGTGTGGTGCTGCTGCTTGCGGTGTGGCTGGATGTGCGCTGGGTCAAGAACCGGCAGAAGCTCATCGACAGCTCGTATGTCTCGCCTGCCTATATCAAGCTGACCGAGAGCGTGAACGCCGCCGAGAACCCGGTATATGCGGTCAACGACAAGCTGCGCGATGTGCAGACCATCGGTCTGGGCGAGGTCGAAGGCCCCGAGGATGTGGCGGTGGACCGCGCCGGCAATATCTATTCCGGCTCGCGCCATGGCGAGATTCACCGCTGGCTGGCCCCCGATTTCACCCGGCACGAGATTTTCGCCCATATCGGCGGCGGCACCTTCGGGATGAACTTCGACAAGGACGATAACCTCGTGGTCTGCGTCGGCGGCATGGGGCTCTATATGGTGACGCCCGAGCGCGAGGTGGTGAAGCTGACGGATGAGACCAGCCGCAGCCTGACCTCGGTGATCGACGACAGCCGGATCCGGCTGGCCGACGATCTGGACATCGCGCCGGACGGGCGGGTGTTCTTTTCCGAGGCGTCGATCCGCTACACGGTGCATGACTGGCCGGTGGACATGATCGAGAGCCGCGGCAACGGGCGGATCATCTGTTACGACCCGCGCGACAAGTCGACAAAGACGGTGCTGAAGAACCGCATCTTCCCCAACGGGATCGTCTGCCTGCCGGACGGCGAGTCTCTGCTCTTCAACGAGACCTGGGCCTGCCGCATCTGCCGCTACTGGTATGACGGCAAGAAGAAGGGTCAGGTGGAGATCGTGCTCGACGGGCTGCCGGGCTATCCCGACAATATCAACCGCGCCAGTGACGGCAATTACTGGGTCTGCCTTGTCGGCATGCGCGGCCCGGCGCTCGACATGATGATGACGCGGCCCGGCCTGCGCCGCCGGATGACTCGGCGGATCGCGCCGGCGAACTGGATCTATCCCAACATCAACACCGGCTGCATCATCAAGATCAGCGCGACCGGCGAGGTGCTGGAATCGCTCTGGGACAAGGGCGGGGTCAATCACCCGATGGTCACCTCCTGCAAGGAGCATGAGGGTCATCTTGTCATCGGCGGGGTCAGCAACAACCGCGTTGGTCGCTGGAAGATCCCCGGCGCCGATCCGACCTGGTCGAGCCCGGTGGATTACTGGGGGGCGAAGCAATGATCGCAGCCTTTCGCAACCGCATCGACGCGTTTCTCGGGCGCGGCGCGCACAGCACCTCGGTGCCGGTGATGGACGGGCCGCTCCAGCCCAACCACGCGCTCGATCATGCCGAGCTGTTTCTGAATGCCGACGGGGTGGACAACCTCGTCGACCTGGGCGGTGCCCTTGGCTTCTCCTCCGGCGCGCGGCTGATGCGCGCCGCCGGGGGCACCGCTGAAGAAATCGCCAGCTTCGAGGCCGATATCGCCTGTCTGGCGAGCGACGGCGCCGGGGCGCTGGCTGTCGGGCTCGACGGGGCGGGCATCGTGCTGCGCGGCGGCGCGCATGACGGTCGGCGCATCGAGGCCCTGGGCGGGGCAAAGCTCATCTGCCCCACGGCGGCGCTGTTTGCCGGCCCCGATACGCTGATCGTGGCGGTGGGGTCAGAGCAGCATGCCTGCACCGAATGGAAACGCGACCTGATGGCGCTGGGGCAGAGCGGCAGTGTCTGGCGCGTGGATCTCGGTTCCGGGTCCGAAGACTGTCTGGCCTGGGGGATGGGCTTCCCCTATGGGCTGGCGGCTGATGGCGACGGGATCGTGGTCAGCGAAGCCTGGCGGCACCGCCTCGTGCGGCTGGGCAAGAGCGGGGCGGGCGCGGTCACGCCGGTTCTGGCCAATCTCCCTGGCTACCCGGCGCGGCTCGCGCCCGCTCACGGCTCCGGCTACTGGATGGCGGTCTTTGCGCCGCGCAACCAGCTTGTGGAATTCGTGCTGCGCGAAACCCGGTTCCGTCAGGACATGACCGCGCAGGTGGCGCCGGAGTTCTGGATCGCCCCGGCGCTCAGCTCGGGCGACAGTTACCGCGAGCCGTTGCAGGGCGGCGCGGTGAAACAGATGGGCCTCCTGAAACCCTGGGCGCCGGTCTGGTCCTACGGGCTGGTGGTGCGGCTCGACGCCGACTTCCAGCCGGTGGCGAGCTGGCACAGCCGCGCCGATGGCACCCGCCACGGCGTCACCTCGGTCTGCGAACATGGCGGGCGGCTGGCGGTCGCGGCGAAGGGGCCGGGGGAGCTCTTGCTGATGGACGAGGTCACGATCACCGGGGAGGTCGTCTGATGGATACGGTTCTGGAGCTGAAGGGCGCCACCAAGGATTTCCGCGGCGTCTATGCCATTCGCGACATCGACCTGAAGCTCGGTCGCGGCGAGGTGCATGCGATCCTCGGCGAGAACGGCGCGGGCAAATCGACGCTGATGAAATCGCTCGCGGGCGTGCATCAGCTCAGCGCCGGCGAGATCTATCTCGACGGCAGGCCGGTCACGTTTTCCTCGCCCTCGGACGCGCTCAAGCAGGGCATCGCCATGGTGTTTCAGGAGACCAACCTCGTGGGCTCCATGACCGTGGCGCAGAACATCTATCTGGGTGAGGAGAAATTCCTCAACCGGCTGCGCGGGCTCAATATCCGCGCCCAGACCTATCTGCTGTCGATGAATTTCGACGTCGAGCCGACGGCGCTGGTCAGTTCGCTGGGGGCGGCGCAGCGGCAGATGGTCGAGGTGGCGCGCGCCACGCATCATGACGCCAAGGTCATCATCTTCGACGAGCCCACGGCAACGCTGACGCCCGAGGAGAAACACCATTTCTTCGGGCTGGTGAAACGGCTGAAGGAGAAGGGCGCCTCGATCCTCTTTATCACCCACGCGCTGGAAGAGGCGCTGACCCATTCCGACCGGCTGACGGTGCTGCGCGACGGCCAGAAGGTGGCCGAGGGCGCGGTGTCCGACTTCACCCGCGACACGGTGATTCAGGCCATGGTGGGGCGCGGGCTGTCGGACGAGCTGTATGGCGCGCGCAAGGGGGTGGAGCTGCCGATCCGCACCTCGCGCAGCAAGATCCTCAGCGTCGACAACCTGTCGATGGGCAAGGTGGTGCGCAATTCGTCCTTTTCGATCTATGACGGGCAGGTCACGGGCATGTTCGGGCTGATCGGCTCGGGCCGGACCGAAACGATGAAGATCGTCTGCGGCGCGCTGAAGCGGAATGTCTTTCACGGCGGCGAGGTGCGGCTGAACGGCAAGCCCGTGCGCTACCGCGTGCCGCGCCCGGCGATGCGCGACGGCATCGTCTATGTCACCGAGGACCGCAAGCTCGACGGGTTCTTCGAAACCATGTCGATCCGCGACAATATCATGGTGGGCAAGCTGGCGGCGGGCTCGAACCCGGCCTCGGTCGTGTCGATGTCGCAGGCGCAGGATCTGGCGGAGGAGTGGACCAAGGCGCTGGACATTCGCGCGATCAACCCGTCCTCCAAGGTGATCGAGCTGTCGGGCGGCAACCAGCAGAAGGTGGTGATTGCCAAATCGCTGGTGCAGAAACCGCGTCTGGTGGTGTTCGACGAGCCGACGCGCGGGGTGGATGTGGGCTCCATCGTGGAGATTCACACCCTGATCAACAAGCTGGCGGATGAGGGGATCGCGGTGGTGTTGATCTCGTCCTATTTGCCGGAGATCCTGTCGCTGTCGGACCGTATCCTTGTCGCGCGTCAGGGGCAGATCGTGGAGGAGATGAGCGCAGCGGAGGCGACCGAGCAAAGCATCATGTACGCGGCGGTGCATTGACCCTCTGCGGATATGTATGACTTTGGCATGTATTTTGCGTCTTGACCGACAAGCCCGCCCCAAAGGGGCGGTTTGGTGAAATTCAGGGCCGCAATCGCATGTTCGCGGGGCGGCCCAACGACCGGAGGAGTGTCGCATGAAGGGCGTTGTCATTTTGGGGCAGGGCGAGCTGGAGATCCGGGAGTTTCCCGATCCCGAGCCGGGGCCGGACGAGATCGTCATCACCATGAAGGCCTCGGGCATGTGCGGCACCGACCTGCACCACCTGCGCGAGCCCTGCCGGCGGACCGAGGACAAGATCTTTATCGAGGGGCACGAGCCCTGCGGCGTGGTCTCGGCGGTGGGCGAGGCGGTGCATCCGCAGGAGGCGAGCGTCGGCGACCGGGTGATGATCCACCATTACGACGGATGCCGGGTGTGCCAGTATTGCCGATCCGGCTGGACCCAGCTTTGCCCCAACGCCAAGGTGATCTATGGCGGGCCGAACGGCCACGGCGCGCATGCGCAGTTCATGAAGGTGCCGGCGCATACGGCGATCCAGATGCCGGACGGGCTGTCCTTCAAGGCCGGGGCGGCGATTTCCTGCGGGGCGGGCACCGCCTATGGGGCGGTCAAGCGCGTGGATCTCTGCGGCGACGACACGGTTGCGATTTTCGGGCAGGGGCCGGTGGGGCTTGCCGCGACGATCTTTGCCAAGGAGTTCGGCGCGCGGGTGATCGCGCTGGATATCGGCGAGGAACGCTTGCAGATGGCGAAGAGTTTCGGCGCCGATTTCGTGGTTAACCCGCTCAAGGAAGACCCGGTCGAGGCGATCCGCGCGCTGACCGTGCGCGGCGAGGGCGCGACGAAATCCATCGAATGCAGCTCCAACCCGGATGCGCGGCGGCAGGCCATTCAGTGCGTCAAGCGCTGGGGCACTGCCTGCATGGTCGGCGCCTATGGCGATATCTCCTTCAGCACGCAGGAGATCATCCAGCTTCAGAAAACCGTGCTGGGCTCGCTGACCTTCTCCAAGAATATGATGGACGATTGCGCCCAATGGGTGGTGCAGCGCGGCATCGACCTGGAAAAGCTCTTTACCCATGAATTCCGGCTCGATCAGGCCCATGAGGCCTATGAGCTGTTCGACCAGCAAAAGATCGGCAAGGGCGTGTTCGTCTTCGACTGACGCACGCCAGGAAGGATCAGGAGACGACATGAGACATTACGGAAAATTCTATATCGACGGCGCCTGGGTCGACCCGATCGAGAGCCGCCCCTTCGAGCTGGTGAACCCGGCGACCGAAGAGGTCTATGCCACCGTGGCGCTCGGCTCGCCGGCGGATGTCGACCGCGCGGTCGCCGCCGCGCGCCGGGTGTTCCCGAGCTTCAGCGAGATGACCAAGGCGGAGCGGATCGAGCTGCTGGAGACCATCATCGCGGTCTATCAGAAGCGCGAAGACGACATCATGGCGGCGCTCACCGAAGAGATGGGCGCGCCGGTCTCGCTCCGGGCGCAGGTCGGCGCGGGGCTCGCCTCGATGAAACAGGCGGTGACCTCGCTCAGGGATTACGAGTTCGAGGTGCAGGAGGGCATCAATATCATCCGCCACGAGCCCATCGGCGTGGCCGGGCTCATCACGCCGTGGAACTGGCCGGTGCAGCTTGCCTGCAACAAGCTCTCCTCGGCCTTTGCCGCCGGTTGCCCGGTGGTGCTGAAACCCTCGGAATTCACCCCCGTCAGCTCGCTGCTGCTGGCCGAGGTGGTGGACGAGGCGGGTGTGCCCGCCGGGGCCTTCAACCTGGTGAACGGCGACGGGCCCGGCGTCGGCAACGCGATCTCGGCGCATGAGGATATCGACGTGGTCTCCTTCACCGGCTCGACCCGCGCGGGCGTTCTGGTGGCGGCGGCGGCGGCGCCCTCGGTCAAGCGCGTGGCGCAGGAGCTGGGCGGCAAATCGGCCAATATCATCCTGCCCGATGCCGATCTGAAGGCGGCGGCGGATTACAACGTCAAGCGTGGCTATTCCAATAGCGGCCAGTCCTGCCATTCGCCGACGCGGATCCTGGTGCAGGAGGATCATCTCGAAGAGGTGCTGGGCTATCTCGCCGATGCGGTGGCGACGCTGAAGGTCGGCGATCCCAACGACCCGGAGACGACCCATGGCCCGGTGGTGAACCGCGCGCAATACGAGCGCATCCAGGGCTATATCCAGTCGGCCATCGACGAGGGCGCGCGGCTGGTCTGCGGCGGTCCGGGCCGCCCCGAGGGGCTCGACAAGGGGTTCTATATCCAGCCGACGATCTTTTCGGTGACCACCGAGAACACCATCGCCAATGAAGAGATCTTTGGCATGGTCACCTCGGTCATCACCTACAAGACCGTGGAAGAGGCCATCGCCATCGCCAATGACACCAGCTACGGGCTGGGCGGCTATGTCTTCGGCAAGGACCGCGAGCGCGCGCTCGATGTCTGCCGCAAGATCCGCGCGGGCCGGGTGTTCTATGACGGTGCGGCGGCGAATACGGCGGCGCCGATGGGCGGTTACAAGAAATCCGGCAATGGCCGCGAGATGGGCGCCTACGGGATGGAGGAATATCTCGAGGTCAAAGCGATCATCGGGTTCTGAGACAGGACGGCCCGGCCGGGAGATCCGGCCGGGCCTTTTTCATCGCAGCAGGGCAGGGGGGCCATGGCATGGCAGATCGGAACAGCAATGCGGGGATCTATGAGGCGGTGCCGCAATTCGGGCGGCTGCGCGACGAGGTGCTTTATAACGATGTCTGGAAACAGCCCGAGCTCAGCCCCCGCGACCGCAGCCTTGTGACCTGCGCGGTGCTGGCGGCGCTCGGCAAGAACGAGGAGCTGCGCCATCACATGGGCGTCGCGGTCGAGAACGGCGTCACCGCCGACGAGCTGCGCGGGCTGGTAGTGCAGGTGGCCTTCTACGGCGGCTGGCCCTGCGGTGTGAACGCGGCCAAGGCCGGGATGCCGATTTTCGAAAAAGAGACGGGCTGAGCGGCGGCGTGTCAGGCGCGTGTCTCGGTCTGAGGACACAATGTGTGCGACGCGTGTGGCAGGCGCGCAGAAACGCCCGGCGCCGCTGTTGCGCGCTGCGATCCGGTTTGTGGGATATCGGATGAGAAAGAGCCCGCCATGCCCGGTATCGCCCAGGGGGCAGATACGGAGCGGGCGGAATCGTTGCAGGGCCGTGCCAGATCCAGAGGGAGGCGGATCTTACCCTGCATCGCTTGCCACGGCCGCACGGCCGTAGCGGCAAACTCAGATATGCTGGGATTTCCCAAAGGGCGCGCGCTTGAACAGGGCGCGTACAGACTGGCCGAAACCACGCAGGGCCGAGGCGACAGCTTGGCTGCGTTCGAGTTTGGCGGCGCGCACCAGTTGTGCAGTTGCAGCATCGGTATATTCGGACGTCATAATCTTTCCTTTCAGCAAGATAGAGGGAAGTTAGTGCATCCTCGGGGGGATCAGTAGACCGCTTGTCGGCAAGCCCGCTTTGCAGTTGCAGCATGGCTTGGACGGGCGTTTTCACGACATTCGAGCGCCAATGCCTTCGTTGGCATAGCTTTTGCGATCATATCCACGACATCGGTAAGAAATTGTTTCCGAAGGTTCAGGGGGAAGCGCCCCAAGCCCGTTCGGAACACGCGCATGCAGGGAGGGGCACGCATGGCATTGCTTGAGCGGATACTGGGGGTGGCGGCCCGGTTGCTGGTATGGGCCGCCGGGGCGTTTCTGCTCGCGATGGCGGTGCATGTCTGCCTCGACGTCGCGATGAAGTATTTCCTCAACAAGCCGATCCCCGGCACCGCCGAGATCGTCGCGCGCTATTACATGCTGGCCGCCGTCTTTCTGCCGCTGGCCTTTGTCGAGCTGCGCAACAGCGGTATCGCGGTGGATCTGTTCTACAACATGTTCGCGCCGGGCTGGCGGCGGGCGATGGTGGCGCTGTCCTATGTCGGGCAGATGAGTTTTTTCTCGCTGCTGGCCTATCAGTCGTCGCTGGACGCGCTGAAATCCTATGACAAGCAGGAATATATCGACGGCCAGATCGTCGTTTATATCTGGCCGGCGACCTTCTTCCTTCCCATCGGGCTCTGGCTCGTGGCGGCGATGAGCCTGCTGCGCCTCGCCCAGACGCTGATCCGCAGCGACTGGGAAGTTGTGACCACCCATACCGTGCCGCTCGATGGTGGCCAGACCGGCAAGGAGGCGATCTGATGGACCGGCTGGAAATCGGCATTGCGGGCATCGTCGTCGCGCTGATCCTGATCGCATTGCGCATGCAGGTGGGGGTGGTGCTGGGCATCGTCGCCTTCGGCGGCATCGCGGCGATCACCAATATGGGCGCGGCCTGGGGCATCCTCACCGCGATCCCGGCCAATTTCATCGCGCAATGGAGCCTGAGCGCCGTGCCGATGTTCCTGCTGATGGGCTATATCGCGGCGCAGGCGGGGCTGACCAACGGGCTTTTCGCCAGCGCGCGCATCGTGCTGGGGCGGGTGCCGGGCGGGCTGGCCTCGGCGACCGTGGTGGCCTCGGCGCTCTTTGCCTCGGCCAGCGGATCGAGCGTCGCCACCGCCGCCGCCTTCTCGCGCATCGCGGTGCCGGAGATGCTGAAATCCAACTACAAATCCTCGCTCGCCACCGGCTCGGTCGCGGCGGCGGGGACGCTGGGCTCGCTCATTCCGCCGAGCATTCTGCTGATCCTCTACGGCATCTTCACCGATACCTCGATCGGCGCGCTGTTCGTGGCGGGCGTGGTGCCGGGGGTGCTCTCGGCGGTGGCCTATATCACCATGATCACCATCCGCTCCTATCTCGACCCGACGCTGGCGCCGGTCAACGACACCACCCATACGCGCGAGGAGAAATGGGCGGCGCTGCGCGATATCTGGCCGCTGCCGGCGCTGATCCTCGGCGTGCTGGGTGGCATCTTTACCGGGATCTTTTCGCCCACCGAGGCGGGCGCCATCGGCGCGGGGCTGGCGGTGCTGATCGCGCTCCTGCGCCGCTCGCTCACCCGAAAGGCGGTGGTCCGTGCGCTGATCGAGACCGCCGAGGGCACCGCCTCGATCTTTATCATCGCCATCGGGGCGACGATGTTCGCGGTGTTCATGGGGCTGTCCTCGCTGCCCAACGCGCTGTCGGGGCTGATGCTCGAACATGTGGATTCGACCATCGCCATCATCGTGATGATCGCGCTGCTTTACGTGCTGCTGGGGATGTTCGTGGACAGCGTGTCGATCATGCTGCTGACCATCCCGATCATCCAGCCGATCCTGAACGGGCTGGGCGTGGATATGGTCTGGTTCGGCATCATCGCCATCAAGCTGCTGGAGATCGGCATGATCACCCCGCCGGTGGGGCTGAACGTCTATGTCATCCGCAGCGCGCTGGGGTCGGCGGTCTCGCTGGTCGATGTGTTCCGCGGCGCCGCCTGGTTCATCCTGACCGATCTGGTGACGCTGACCCTGCTGATCCTGTTCCCGATCATCACGCTGTTTTTGCCCGGGATCATGAAGTGACGACACCGCTTTCGATGCTCAACTCAGGGAGGAAAAAATGAGGTTGAGAACGATCCTGGCCGCGACGGCGGCCATCGGGCTGGGGGCCGGCGCATTGCCCGCCGCCGCCGAGACATTCCGCGCGGCGACATGGAACGTGTCGGGCTCGCCCAATGACGTGTTCCTGAACGATTTCGCCGATCAGGTGCGCGAGGCAACGGGCGGAGAGATCGACTTCGAGATCTTCCCGGGCGGCGTGCTGCTGCCGGCGGACGGCACCCTGCCGGGCATCGCCTCGGGCGTGGCGCAGCTCGCCAATATCACCGCTGCCTATATCCCCTCCGACATGCCGGTGGATGCGGTGACGGCGGATCTCTCCTTTGCCGCCGACGATCAGCTCGCGCTGGCCTTTGCCAAGACCGAGGTCGGTTTTTTCAACGAACAGATGCAAAAGGAGATCCGGGGGCACGATCTGGTGTTCGTCACCAGCTTTTCCATCGGGATCTACTATCCGATCTGCTCCTTCGACATGAGCTCTGTCGCCGATCTCGACGGCCGCAAGGTGCGCACCAGCTCGGCCACGCAGATCGAGTTCGCCACCCAGTACGGCGCCGTTCCGGTCAGCGTGCCGGCAAGCGAGATCTATACAGGCATCCAGCGCGGCTCTCTCGATTGCGCCTTTGGCGACGCGCTGTTCCTGACCGACTACTTCAAGCTCAACGAAGTGGCGCAATCGGTCTACCGGCTGCCGCTCGGCTCGAACGCCACCGGCGGTTACTACATGAACGAGGATTTCTGGGCCGAGCGCACGCCCGAGGAACGCCGCACCATGTTCAAGGCGCTGTCGCGCGCCACCGCCCGTTCGATGATCGGCTATCAGGCCAAGGTCGATCAGGCCTGGGAGGCGGCAGAGGCCGCCGGGGTTGCGCTGAACGAACCGAGTGAGGCGGATACGGCTGCGCTGGCGGAGTTCAACGAGGCCTTCATCGCGAAGCTCGCGCAATCCGAGATGGACAAGCGCGGCATCGACGACCCGACCCAGCTCATCGACGACATGGTCGCGGCCATGGACAAGTGGAAGGGCCTGCTGGCGGAGGTCGATACCACCGATCTCGACGCGGTGACGGCGCTGCTCGACCGGGAGATCTTCGACAGGATCGACGTCGAGACCTACGGGCTCGACTGACCGCGCGGGATTGCGCGCGAAAACATTCCTGGGGGCGCATCGGGCGCCCCCGTGACAACACAGGATGACACCATGACCGACCAAGCCAGTTCCCACGGTTACACCTATCCCAAGGTGGGTATGCTGATCGACGGCGAGTGGATCTATGACCGCGCGCCCTGCCACCAGGTGCAGAACCCGGCGGACGACCAGATCCTCGGCCCGGTCCCCGGTGCCACCGATGCCGATTTCGACCGGGCACTGGCGGCGGCGCAGCGCGGTTTCGAGATCTGGCGCAAGGTGCCGCCGCAGGAACGCTCGGAGCTGCTCAAGCGGGTGGCGGTGCTGATGCGCGAGCGGGCGAAGGACATCGCCCCGGCGATCACCCTGGAACATGGCAAGCCGCTGGCCGATGCGGAGGCCGAGGTGTCGCGCTCGTCGAGCTTTCTCGACTGGGATGCCGAGCAGCTTCTGCGCACCTATGGCCGCGTCGTGCCGACCCAGCATCCGAATTATCAGTTCGTGATGCGCGAGCCCATCGGTCCGGTCGCGGCCTTCACCCCGTGGAACGTACCGGTGAGTGCTGCGGGCCGCAAGCTTGCCGGCACTATCGCGGCGGGCTGTTCGGTGATCATCAAGCCCGCCAGCCAGACCCCGGCCTCGACCTGCCTGCTGGCGCAGTGTTTCATCGACGCAGGCCTGCCGGACGGCGTGCTTCAGGTCATTCACGGCAAATCCAGCCAGGTTTCGGAAAAGCTGATCCTGTCGCCGGTGATCCGCGCGGTGACGCTGACCGGCTCGGTCGAGGTGGGCAAGCAGCTCATGCGGCTGGCCGCCGAGGGGGTGAAACCCTCGCTGATGGAGCTGGGCGGCCATGCGCCGGTGCTGATCGGCGCCGATGTGAATCCCGCCAAGGTCGCCGAGCTGGCGGTGGGCGGCAAGTTCCGCATGGCCGGGCAGCTCTGCGTGTCGCCCTCGCGCTTCCTGATCCACGAAAAGGTCTATGACGATTTCGTCGGTGAATTCGCCGCGCGGGCGGGCAAGCTCAAGGTCGGCGACGGCTTTACCGAGGGCGCGCAGGTCGGTCCGCTGGTCAACTTCCGCCGTATCGAGACCATGCAGAGCCTCGTCGCCGACGCGGTCGAGCGCGGCGCGAAGGTGCTGACCGGCGGCGAGCGCGTCGGCAATTCGGGCTGCTTCTTTGCGCCCACCGTGCTGGGCGACGTGCCGCTCGATGCGCGCGTGATGCATGAAGAGCCTTTCGGTCCGCTCGCGCCCTGCACGCCGGTGGCGGATATGGACCAGGCACTGAGCATCGCCAACGATATCGAGGTGGGTCTCGCGGGCTATGTCTTTACCAACGATGTGGAGATGGCCGACCGGCTGTCCAACGCGCTGGAATGCGGCTCGGTCGCGATCAACCAGTTCACCAGCCCCGGCGCCGACGCGCCCTTTGGCGGGCACAAGGAAAGCGGCATCGGCGTCGAGGGCGGCATGGAATCGCTCGACAGCTACACCGTCTCGAAGACGATCAGCCAGCGCCGCGTGAATATCTGAGATCAGGGAGGGTCTTATGACAGGAATGCTAGACGGCAAGGTCGCGCTCGTCACCGGCGCGGCAGGCGGCATCGGTCGCGCCTCGGCCCGGCTCTTTGCCGAGGAGGGGGCGCGCCTCGTGATCTCGGATGTCACCCCGGAGGGGGTCGAGCAGACCGCCGACGAGGTGCGGGATCTGGGCGGAGAGGTCGTGCCGGTGGTGGCCGATCTCGCCAGCAGGGCGGATATCGAGGCGATGGTTGCGGCGGCGGTGGATCGCTGGGGCCGGCTCGATTGCGCCTTCAACAATGCCGGCATCACCGGTGGCCAGATCGGGCAGGGCGGGCGGCTCACGGCGGAATGGGACGAGGAAGCCTTTGACCGCATCGTCACCATCAACCTCAAGGGCACCTGGCTCTGCATGGTGGCTCAGATCCGCCAGATGCTGACGCAGGAGAGTGGCGGCGCGATCATCAACACCGCCTCGCTCGCCGGGCTTCAGGGCTTTCCGACCACCACCGGCTATTCCGCCAGCAAACACGCGGTGGTCGGCATGACCAAGACCGCCGCGCTGGAATACGCGCCGAAGATCCGGGTCAACGCGCTTTGCCCGGGCTATGTCGACACGCCGATGCTGGAGGACACGATGGCGCGGCGCGGCGAGATGATCCTCGGCCAGATCCCGTTCGGGCGCCTCGCCGATCCGCGCGAGATGGCGCAGATGGCCTGCTGGGCGCTGTCGGATCGCGGCTCTTATGCCACCGGTCAGGCCTTTGCCGTCGATGGCGGCTTTACCGCCGGCTGAGGAGAGACCCATGCCGCATATCTCCATCAAGATGATCGAGGGCCGCGACGAGGCCACCAAGCAGAAGATCGCGGAGGCGCTGGTCAAGACCGCGACCGAGGTCATGGGCGTCGGCGAAGACGCGCTCTCGGTGGCCATAGAGGACGTGCCTCGCGCCGACTGGATCGGGCAGGTCTTCCTGCCCGAGATCCGGGGCAACAAGGACCGTCTCTACAAGAAACCCGGATACAAGGATGTCTGAGACCGGAAAGGGCGCCGCATGACCAAGCGACTGGAAGGCCGCGACGAGGAGATCCTGGAGCCGGATCTGCCCATCGTCGACCCGCATCACCACCTCTTCGAGCGCAAGGGCGTGCGCTATATGCTCGACGAATGTCTCGACGACATGCGCGCCGGGCACAATGTGGTGGCCTCGGTCTATGTCGAGACCGGCGCCTTCATGCGCCGCGAGGGGCCGGAGGTGCTGCGCCCGCTGGGCGAGATCGAGTTCGCCAACGGCGTCGGTGCCATGTGCTCGGGCACCGAATACGAGGGGCCGAAGGTCTGCGCCGGCATCGTCGGCAAGGCCGATCTGCGGCTCGGCGAGCAGGTCGGCTGGCTGTTCGACCGGGCGCTCGCCGCGGCGCCCGAGCGGTTCCGCGGGATCCGGCAGATCAGCATGGATCACCCCAGCGATCTGCCCTATCGCTATTTCTCCACCGGGCGGCCGCCGCAGGGGCTCTATCATCATCCGAACTTCCGCGAGGGCTTTGCCCAGCTCGCCGCGCGCGGGCTGAGCTACGACGCGACGGGGTTTCACCTGCAACTGCCCGATATCGGAGATCTCGCCGATGCCTTCCCCGACACGCCGATCGTCGTCAATCACATGACCATCGCCATGGGGCTGGAGATGAGCGACGCCGAGCGCCGGGATCTCTTCTCCGACTGGCGTGACAAGCTGGCCGAGGTGGCGAAGCGCCCGAATGTGGTCTGCAAGGTGGGCGGCTTGGGAATGCCGGTCTGGGGCTTCGGCTTCGAGACGCGCGCGGATCTGGTGAGCTCGGAGGAGCTGGCGGAGGTCTGGCGGCCCTATGTGGAGACGGCCATCGGACTCTTTGGTGCCGAGCGCTGCATGATGGAGAGCAACTTCCCCCCCGACGCGTTTTCCTGCGGATACGTGCCGCTCTGGAACGCGCTGAAGCGGATCACGGCGAGCTGTTCGGAGGAGGAGAAGGCCGCGCTCTACAGCGGTACGGCAGCGCGGGTGTATCGGCTGGGGGTGTGAGGGGGAGCTTTGCGCAGAAAGCGGATGTGGCACTCGGCAGGGCAATGCCTGGTCCGGCTGATGCAACCGGCACTGAGCCGACATTCAGCATCACTGGTTGAACTCGCGGCAGCGCGGCTGGTCGCAGCTGTTATTTGCGGCGTCTCCGATCTCTGGTTTCGGTCGGAGGTAGGCTATTGGGGACTAATCTGTCATTATTCAGCTGACCCTAAGGTCGAATGCGCTTGAGATGAGGTGGCCCACATTGACGAAAGCTGGCGTACGTGCAAATAATGCCTCCAACGCTTCACAGCAATTATCGCGCGCTATGTCTGAGCGGATGAATCTGCCTGCGACGAAGCGAACCGAGTAAGAAACTGTATCATTTGTGATGCGAGGTTAGAAGAATGTTTCCGCAGTCCGTTCTAATTGGTCTAGTGGTGGCATTGGTTGGCTATTTCCTCCAACAAAGGTCGTGGAGGCACAATAAGCGCGAAGAAGTTCGCCAAAGAGAGTTCGAGGCGTGCACTAAGGTTATTGAAGATCTGGCGCGTGCCTTTGATAAGCGAATTCTGGCTACTTCGGAATTTGTCTCGTGCGTTAATAGAGGCGACGCAACTGAAGATGAGCTTCAGCATTACAGGAATAGTGTCCGAGATTGGATGCACGAATTTTCCAGTTTCAAATCAAGAATATTCCACTTTTTTGGCAAAGAGAAAATGCTGGAATTTGAAAATTCCGTTCATGAAAAAATACGAAAGGTGAGCGATATCGCCTTAAGAACAAATCGATATGGGAAAAAAAATCTAAGTGCCGCGCATCGAGATGAGCAAGAAGCGGCGCAAAGGAGGTTGGATGTTGCACGCTATGCCGCTTACCGCTTACTCGCCGATCTCAACGAAATGACCGCGAATGAGGAAACATCTAGGATTTCACTATACGACAATATTAGGGTGGGTCATCTTGACATGATATCAAGAACTTACCTCATTCAAAGGCTTCTAAATTTAAAGTCATAGGCCTGCTGGGCAATTTTAAACCGATACTTGACCCTTCCTGACCAGCGAGGCGCAATGTTCTCCGCAAATTTAATCAAGTCATTCGGGTCAGTCATAGGGTGGAGGCCTGAGTTGATATACTCTTGATAGACGTCCTTCGGGAATGGGAGGGGAAAAAGGCTAGCAATAAACGAAGCTTGCTTTTCGTCCAGATCGCAAGCTCGCAAGCCAAATATTTTCCTTGATGCGACTTCGCAACCCTGCATTCTGTAGCCGAGATACGCGTTGTGGACATAGTAGTCAAATATTGATCTTTTGGAGATATGAAGATTCAGTATACAGGCCAATATTATCTCGCGCGCTTTACGCGCGAATGACCTCTCGAAGCGTCGCGTAGAAATTCTAACAACCTGTTGATCTATCGTGCTAATGCCGCTTATCTTTCCTCGCCTGATCAAACGATGCAAGGCGCGGATAATTGCCCGCATCTCAAACCCTTTGTGGCAATAGAATCTGCGATCCTCCATGTAGAGAATCGCAGTTTCTAATTTTGATGTGACTTCTAAATCGAACGGCAGTGAGTGATCGAAGTAAAATCCATAGTCACGATTAAAGCTGACCGCATCCTTAATTGTATCCAAGTCTCGATTTAGTGCGAGAAGAAACTTTTTAAATCCAAGGTGGGTGCTTGGTTCGTGAATTTTCGAGGGAGGGATTCGCAATTTATTTGACCTTAGCAATCATCCGCAGGTTGGATACCACTGAACGTGCTGCTAGCCAACTACCAAGCCTTTTACGACAGCCTGAAACTTCACTCAGAACCACAGGTCGCATAAGGATGAATCTGATTGGTCTCAATGGCCGGGCAGAGAGCGATCGTTTCCCTAGCCATTGCGGATAGCGCTGTGTCCTGCGCGTCCGTGCTTAGCGTCATGGTGCAGCTTGCGCGAATTTCGCGGAAGGGCTGACTAAAAGACCCCCAGCTCCGCATGAAAGGGTGGGCACTCCCTGCCCACCCCGCTTTCACTGCATCGTCGAGGGCAGCCAGGTCACCAGACCCGGGAAGGCCACGAGGATCGCCACGAGGATCAGGTGGGCGATGACATGCGGGAAGGAGCCCCGGAACACGTCGGCCACCGGCATCTTGGTGTATTTCGAGATCACGAAGACATTCATCCCCAGTGGCGGCGTCAGCACGCCGACCTCGCCCATGACAATGGTGATCACCGCGAACCAGATCGGATCGTAGCCGAGCTGCAGGATCAGCGGCGTGACCACCGGCACCGTCAGGATCAGCATCGCCACCAGATCCATGAAGCAGCCCAGGATGAGGTACATCGCCAGTGCCAGGATCAGGATCGCCAGCGGCGGGATGCCCGAAGCCATCACATAGGCCACCAGATCCTGCGTCGCCTGGGTCATCGTCAGGAAGTAGACGAAGATCTGCGCCCCCAGAAAGATCAGCGCGATCATGCAGCTGGCCTCTGCGGTGGCGAGGGCCGCGTGGATCAGCTCCTTCACCGTAGTGCCCCGGCTCACCGCCAGCAGCAGTGCCGCCAGCGCGCCCACGGCGGAGGCCTCGGTGGGGGTGCCGATGCCGGTATAGATCACCACGGTCACCAGGGTGAATAGCAGGATGAAGGACCACGCCGCCTTGAGCGAGCCGAATTTCTGCCGCCAGGTGTAGCTCTCGGCGCTCGGCGCGTGATCGGGGTTGCGCCAGACCAGGAAGAGGATCGTCAGCATGATCGCCGCCGTTACCATGAGGCCCGGAATGATCCCCGCGATCAGCAGCTTGGCGACGCTCATATCCGCAAGCAGCGCGTAGATGATCATCGCGCCGCTGGGCGGGATCAGCATCGACAGCGTGCCCGAGATCGCCACCACACCCGAGGCGAGCCGGCGGTCGTAGCCGTGCTTGATCATCCCCGGAATCGTGGTCGAGGAAAGGGTCGCGGCGGCGGCGGTGCTGGAGCCCGAGATGGCGCCGAAGGCGGCGCCGGTGATCGCGGTGGCATGGGCAAGACCGCCGGGTACGCGGCCCATCCAGGTCTTGGCGATGTTGAACATGTCGTCCGCGACGCCGCTCACCACGATGAAATTCGCCATCAGGATGAACATAGGGATCATCACGAACTCATAGCTCTCGACCGCGCCGAGGGGGGCTGCGGCAAGGATGCCGGTGGAGAGCGCGGTGCCGCCGACGAAATAGAGCCCGACGGCGCCGGAGAGCGCCAGCGCCAGCGCCACGGGCAGCCCGATCACCAGCAGGACGGCGAGCAGAAGAAAGCCGATCGCGACAGCCATCAGACAGCCTCCTCAAGCGGGTCGGAATGGTCGGGCAGCACCGAAATGGCGATCTTGTCGGCGCCGGTGACGAAGGCGAAGAGATTGGTGATGCCGATATGCACGAGCCGTACGGCCACGGCAAAGGTGGTCACGCTGAAGATCGCCTGATGCAGCCAGATCGGCCAGTTGATCATGCCGGTGGTCACCAGCCCGTGCTCATAGCTTTCCAGCGAGCTCTGCATGATGCGGTAGAACATGATGGTAAAGACCGGCGCGCAGGCGAGCGTCGAGATGCCGAAGAGCAGTTGCTGCATCCGCGCGGGCATCATCAGCGCGAAGAGATCGACCGAGATATGCCCGCCGCGCCGCAGCACGAAGCTGGCGGGGATCAGCATCGCCACCGGCAGAAGATACATCGACACCAGATCGTAGCTGAAGATCAGCGGGCTGTTCAGCGTGTAGCGGAGCAGCGCATCGGCGGCGACGAAGATCATGATGAGAAAGAGCACGACGACGACAATCGCCATGATGAGCTTTTCAACGGCACTCAGCGCCGTGTCGAGGGCCCGGAAGACGCGCTGCGCGGCGCCCGGGGGAGGATGGTCGGTTTCTGACATTGCGTGGCTCCCCGCCTGTTGGAGTGAGGCGCCTCCCGGCCGGGCCGGGAAGCGCTTTGTCGCGGCTTGGCTCAGTCGCCGAGCGCGGCCTGGAAATCGGCGAGGGTCTGCTCGGCGGGAATGCCGCGTGCCTCAAGGCTCGCCACCCAGTCTTCGGAGACATGAGAGGTCTTTTCGCGCAGCAGCTCAACCTGTTCCGGGGTCCAGGTGTGGATCTCCATGCCGTGCTCGTCCTGAAGCTCCTGGATGGCGCGGGCCTCGTTGGCATCGGAATAGGCGCAGAAGTTTTCCTCGGCCATCATGCCGGCCTCGTCCAGCGCGGTGCGGATATCTTCGGGCAGCGACTGGTATTTCGATTCCGACATCACCGCAAAGATACCCGGCGTGCCCATCGAGAAGCCGGTCGCGCCGTATTTGGCGTAGAGGTAGTATTCATAGGCCTCGACCGAGAGATAGGCGCCGAGATAGGAATCCACCGTGCCGCGCTGAAGCCCGGTCAGAACCTGCGGCGAGGTCAGTTTCATTGGCACGCCGCCGAGCGCCGCCACGGTCAGTTCCATCAGGCCGCCGGCGTTGCGCAGCTTCATGCCTTCGAGCGCCTCGACGGATTCCACCGGCAGGCGCGAGCCCGCGGGGCCGTAGGGCGAATAGACGTAGTAGCTCAGCACGCGGATGCCGAGCGGCTTGTAGGCGTTTTCATAGACCACGCCGCCAGGATCGCCAACAGCACGGCTGGCATGGGTGCCGTCACAGACCTTTTCCACGATGCCGGGCACTTCCAGCACGCCCAGCAGCGGAATGTCGTCGCTGCTGACATAGCCGGTGCCGATCTCGGCGATGTCGATGGCGCCGACGCGCACCAGTTCAAGCAGCTGCTTGGCCTTGCCGGCCTGTTCGGCGGGGTAGAATTCGACCTCGACCTTGCCGTCGGTCAGCTTGCTCAGTTCCTCCATAAACACATTCGTGCCCTGGGTGACGCCGAAATGGGTCGAGGGCAGGAATGTGCCCAGCTTGAGCGTCATGCTGTCCTGCGCCATGGCGGCGGCGGGGATCATCAGCGTGGTGGCAAATGCGGCCAGCGCCTCTTTGAGATAGGTTTTCATATCGTCCTCCCTGAACTTTGTGAAACGAGACTTCACAAACGTAACACTGCAAATCGTGTGCCACTGGTCTCGCATGATCTGCCGGGCGTCATGCGACAGGCGCGTGACGTCCGGCAGCGCCGTTAATTATTCGTTCGATTCCAGCAGGGCGCGGAACTCTGCGAGCGCCTTTGCGCCGGGCTTGCCGATCTGTTCCAGCTGCGCCGCCCAGTTGTCCGACAGAGAGGCGAGCTTGGTGTCGAGCCCCGCCTTTTCGTCCTCGGTGATCTCGTGGATCTCGACGCCCTGCTCCTTCATGAAGGCCATGGCCTCGGCGTTGCCCTCGACGGCATAGGAGCAATAGGCCTGCTCTGCCTCGACCCCGGCAGCGTCGACCGCGGCCTTGGCCTCGTCGCTCAGAGCCTGGTATTTCTGGTCGGTCATCATCAGGATGACGATGGCGCCGCCGAAACTGTAGCCCGAGGTGCCGTATTGGGCAGAGCGGTAGAGCTCGTACTGCTTGGAGCTGAGATAGGTCAGCATGGCGCCGTCGATGGTGCCACGCGACAGCGATTGCATGATCTCGGGCGAAGACATCTTGACCGCGACGCCACCGAGCTCGGAAACTTCCAGTTCCATCGCGCCGCCGGCGGTGCGGATCTTGCGCCCGGCGAAATCCTCTGCGCCGTGGATCGGCTGGCGCGAGATCGTCGCGTAGGACGGGAAGACATAAAAGGACAGCGGGTGCAGCCCCTTGGGTGCGATATCGTCCTCATAGATCACGCCGCCTTCGGAGGCGAGGCGGCGGATCGCCTGCGCGCCGTTGCAGGGGTTCTGATACATGCCCGGCATCTCGACCACGCCGAAGAGCGGGAAGCGGTCTGTGTAATATCCCAGCGCGATCTCGACCACATCGAGCGCGCCGGCGGTCATCAGGTCGAGCAGCTGGTTGGCCTTGCCGGCCTGCTGCGCGGGGTAGAATTCGAACTCCACCGGCGCCCCGGAGTCGGTGACGGCATCCATCCAGACCTGCGTGCCATGCGCGACGATATGGTGCGATTCCGGCAGGAAGGAGGCGACCTTCAGTTTGGTCGTCTCCTGTGCCTGCGCGGGCATGCCCAGCGTCGCGCCGACGACCGAGGCCACGGCGGCGAGATTGGAAATGTGTTTCATGTGCTCCTCCACGTTGGCGGAATTTATTCCGCAAGCGCTGAAGGACGCAAATGGTGTGCCACGACTGCCGTTGCGTCACCTGGCAGCCGTGGCAAAGGGGTCAGTCGATGCCGTAGGTCTCTACGTCGATCTTGTCGTAGATCTCGGTTTTCAGCAGCGCCGCGAGCGCCGCGGGGTCGCGCGCGTCGATCTCCGACAGGAGCGCGTTCCAGCGGTCATGTGCCTCATCCGCATGCGCCACCAGTTCGCTGGGATCGTCGATATTGCGCTTGTCCATCTCGAAGGCGGCGAAGCCGTCGCGATACTCGGCCTTGTAGGCCTCCATCTGCGCGGCAAGGTCCTCGTCGGGCTCGATCACCGCGACGCCCTGTTCGTTGGCCGCCGCATAGGCGCCTTCCAGGCTTTCCTCCCATTCGATCATATTGACCGCCGTGGTCATCGCCGCCGCGTCGAGAAGCTGCCGGCGTTCCTCGGGGGTGATGTCGTTCCAGAAGTCACGGTTGAAGAAATAGCCGCCGGTGTCGAGCCAGCCGAGCGACAGGGTGGTGACGGAATCCGCGACCTCGACCAGATTGAAGTAATCGGTCAGGAACAGCGGGTCGCCCACCGCGCAGTCGATGGAATTGCGTTGCAGGCCGGTATAGATCTCCGAGCCCGGCACGCTGACCGAGGTGGCGCCGACGGCGTTCAGCCATGCCACATGGGCGCTGCTGGTGACGCGGATCTTCTTGCCGTCGAGATCGTCGAGCCCGTGGATCTCGCCCTTGCAGATCAGGTTGTAGGGGCCGTTGGCGCCCGTTGAGACGAATACCGCGTCGTGGCTCTTGTACTCGTCCTGGATCGAGGGATCGGTCAGCTTGGTCTCGATCGAGCCGATGGCCAGCGCGGTGAGCGAGCCTTCATAGGCGAAGGCGAAATCGCTCATGACATTGTCGAGCGGCAGGTCGGAGGGCACATAGGCGCCGGTGATGTGCACGAATTGCGCGACATTGGCGCTGAGCCCGGAGAGGCTGCCATCGGCGGGCAGCAGGGCGCCGGCGGCATGCAGATCGAAAGTCAGCTCACCGCCGGAAATCTCGTCGATCTGCGAGACATATTCCTGCATGAACTTGCCGTTGGGTGAGCCGAGCCCCAGCCAGGTCGCGGCGAGATAGGTGTCGGCGACCGCCGGCGCGGCCGCCAGTAGCGCGCAAAGCGCCGTGGCAGACATCGTGTAACGCATGTGGTTCCTCCCTCCGAACGTTATGTAAATACATTTGATGCAAATCGCGTGCCAATTGGAAAGCAGCCCGTCACCGGGCATGCCCGTCTGCCGCGCGTGGCGCGTGGTGCGGGTCAGTCGGGATCGCCGCCCAGGGCCTCCAGCTTCTTGTAAAGATAGGAGCGCGACACGCCGAGATGCTCGGCGGCCTTCTTCTTGTTGCCCTTGAAGCGGATGATCGCGTCGTTGATCAGCTTGGCCTCCAGCTCCTCCAGATTGTCCTTGAGCGAGCCGCTTTTTGCCTGCGGGCTGGTCACGCTGGCAGCTTTCCTCGCGGGCTTCATGCTTGCCTGCTGCGTCCGGAAATCGGCGACGCTCATCCGGCCGGTTTCGCAGAACACAAAGGCCCGCTCCATCACATGGCGAAGCTGGCGGATATTGCCGGGCCAGTCCTGCTCCATCAGGAAGGAATGCACATCCGGGTCGATCTCGGGCACCGGGCGGTTGTACTGCTTGGCGAGATCGGCGGCGAAATGATTGATGAGCAGGGGAATGTCCTCAAGCCGCTCTTCGAGGCTCGGCAGCACGATGACCACCGGGCTGATGCGGTAGAACAGGTCGAGCCGGAAGCGGCCTTCCTCCACGAATGTCTCCAGATCGCGGTTCGTGGCGCTGCACAGGCGGAAATCCACATGTTTGGGCTTGTCGCCGCCGACCCGCTCGACGATGCGGTCCTGAAGCACGCGCAGCAGCTTCGACTGGGTGTCGAGCGCCATGTCGCCGATCTCGTCGAGAAAGATCGTGCCCTTGTCGGCCTGCTCGAACTTGCCGGGCCGTCCCTTGCGGTCGGCGCCGGTGAAAGAGCCGGCCTCGTAGCCGAAGAGCTCGCTTTCCACCAGCGTGTCGGGCAGGGCGGCGGCGTTGATAGTGACCAGCCGGCCAGATTGCCGCGCGCTCATCATGTGCAGCGCCTGCGCCACCAGCTCCTTGCCGGTGCCGCTTTCGCCCTGGATCAGCACGGGGATGTCCAGCGGCGCGATCTTGCGGATCTGTTCGCGCACCGACTGGATGGCGAGGCTCTGGCCGATGATCATGTCGAGGAATTCCTCGCCCTTCACCTTCTGCCGGGTCTCTTTCTTGTAGACGGCAATCTCGGATTCCAGATCGTGGATCCGCTTGGACATCGCTTCGAGCTGCTGCGGCCCCTTGAACATCACCCGCCCGATGGCGCCCACGACCTTGCCGTCGCGGCGGATCGGGTGGCGCGAGACAACGCGCTCGTTGCCCTGCATGTGCTGGATCTGGCCGACCTCGGCGATGCCGGTGCGCACCACCTTGTGCAGGCGGGTGTTCTCGATCACGTCGCGCACGTTCTTGCCGACGCCCTCGCCGTTATGCATGCCAAAGAATTTCTCGTGGATCGGCGAGATGAAGGCGACCTTCTCCTTGGCATCGACCACCGCCATGGCATCATAGGGGTCGGTGAGGATGTGGTTGAGGATGTCATAGGCGAAGGGCACGTTGAGGATGAAGTTCATCACCACGTCGCTGGCGCTGTCCGACAGCACCGTCAGATAGCCGCCGGCGATTTCCGAGGTGATCGCGATGAGCTTGTGGTCGGTGAGCAGAATCGGCCGCATCCGGGCGGCGATCGCCTCCTGAATCCATTCCTCGTCGTCGAGCATTTCCTCGATCCGCGGGTCGGTCGCGATGCCGAAACTCCACAGCAGCCCGCCCTCGCTGTCGTTGACGGCGACACCCTGGATGCTGATTGTCCTATCTTTTTCAGACATTGGATTGCTCATTTCCTTGTTTGCGTTAACCTACGAAGAGAGTCGCGTCGGCACAACCGTGAATCGTACTCAGGGATAACACTATTGTGCCATGTATGTTCTCATCGCGGTCACGCACTCTGTTTTTTCTCTTGCAATTGATTTGGAATCCCCGCAAAAAGTCGTAGTCGAGGACAGATTTCTGGTAAATCTGTCTCTCGGCCGGGCCTGCCGGCACAGACGCGCGGCAGGGGGAGAGGCACTGGGTCGCTTGGTTGGGAGGCCGGGTCGGACCGCACGCATCACATGAGAGACGGACACGGGCCGTTGCATCAGGGAGGGAGCCATGCAGCTTCGCCATGAGGTTGGTGTATTTACCAAACAGACCGTCGCGATCACCTCGCAGGTCATCCAGTCGATCCGGATTCTCCAGCTCAGCGCCAACGAGCTCGACGACTTTCTGAGGGATCAGGCAGAGCGTAACCCTTTGATGGAATTGGTCGGACAGAGCAGCGACGCCGATGTCGCGGCGCCCTCGACCAGCCTCAACGCCCAGAGCGCCCCGGCGCCCGAGCGCGGCGCCTCTGGCGGCGACGGCATGGGGATGGGCGGCTCCGGGTCTCGCGCAGCCGTCGGCGAGCGCGACGACAACGGTATCGAGCGTTACCTCGCCGCCGAGATCAGCCTGCGCGACCATCTCAACCGGCAGGCGGCGATGACCTTCCGCGATCCCGCCGAGGCGATGATTGCCGTCGAGCTCATCGAGTCGCTGGATCAGAGCGGCTATCTGGGCAAAAATGTTAAGTCAATTTGCCGCCGCCTCGGCACCACCGAGGAGCGGGTCGAGCAGGTGCTGAAGCGCGTGCAGGGCTTCGAGCCCGCCGGCATCGCCGCGCGTAGCCTCGCCGAATGTCTGGAGATCCAGCTGCGCGAGAAGAACCGCTTCGATCCGGCCATGGCCTGCATGATCGAGAACCTGCCGCTGCTGGCGAAATACGATCTCAGGAAGCTGGCAAAGCTCTGCGGTGTCGACCTTGAGGACATTGCCGAGATGGCCGCCGAGATCCGCGATCTCGATCCGCGCCCGGGCCGGCGGTTCGACACCACTCCGACTCCGCCGGCGCTGCCCGACGTGATCGTGCGTTCCGCCGAGGATGGCGGCTATCAGGTCGAGCTGAACACCGCGCTGCTGCCGCGCGTGCTGGTCAACCGCCAGTATTACGCCGAGATCACCGCCGGCAAGCTCGGATCGAAGGACAAGCGCTTTGTCGTCGATTGCATGAAAAACGCCACCTGGCTGGCGCGCAATGTCGATCAGCGCGCCCGCACCATCCTGAATGTCGCCACCGAGATCGTCACCCAGCAGGAGGCGTTCCTGAAACACGGGGTCGAGCATCTCAAGCCGCTCAATCTCAGCGATGTGGCCGAGACCGTGGGCGTGCATGTCTCGACCGTGTGTCGCGCGATCTCCAACAAGTTCCTGATGACGGATCGCGGCCTCTATGAGCTGCGGTTTTTCTTTACCAACTCCATCGCCTCGGTGGACGGCGAGGGGGATCTGTCGTCGGAAACCGTGCGCCACAAGATCGCCGCGCTGGTCAATGCCGAGACCGCCAAGACCGTGCTGTCGGACGAGGCCATCGTCAGCGAGCTGCGCAAGGGCGGCATCGACATCGCGCGGCGCACCGTCGCCAAGTATCGCGACATCATGAATATCCCCTCGTCGCTGCAACGCCGCCGGCAGAAACAGGCGGAAGAGGCCTATGCCTGAGCCCGTCCGGGCACGCGCTGGCACATGATTTGCTTGGTTTCCCCTGAACGGTTTGTGAGGAAACAGGGGGGATCATGGCTGCCGCATTCGAGGACATTCTCTACGAGATCGACGGGCATATCGCGACGATCACCATCAACCGCCCGGAAAAGCTGAATTCCTGCACGCCCGAGACCATGCGCGAGATCGAGACGGCGCTCGACATGGCGGGCAAGGATCCGGTGGTGGGGGTGATCGTCTTCACCGGCGCGGGCGAGAAATCCTTTTGCGCCGGCGCCGATGTCTCCAAGCAGCGCGAGGGCAAGATGGGCCATACCGGCCCGCGCGAATTCGCGCCGCCCTATCTGACCTTCAGCCAGTGCCCCAAGCCGATCATCGCGCGGGTCAATGGCTATGCGGTGGGCGGGGGCAACCATTTCGCCTATTTCTGCGATTTCACCATCGCCGCCGATCACGCGATCTTTTCCCAGAGCGAGCCACGCGTCGCCTATCCGACCTCGGGGCCGGTGATCAGCTATCTGGTGCGCGTGGTGGGTCACAAGCGCGCTCGCGAGATGTGGATGCTGGGGCGGAAATACTCGGCGCAGCAGATGTATGACTGGGGTCTGGTCAATGCGGTGGTGCCGATGGCGGATCTCGATGCCGAGGTGGCGAAATGGTGCGACGAGCTGCTCGCCGTCGCGCCCACCTGTCTCAAGGTCTACAAGGCCACTTTCGTGCAGGAATTCCAGGATCTGCTGGGACAGGGCGACAGCCTGCGCCGCTGGATCGTGCCCGACAATTACCGCGATACCGAACAGAAGGAAGGGACGACGGCCTTTCTCGAGAAGCGCAAACCCGATTTCTCGCGATTCCGCGCGGCCCCCGAACAGAAGGACTGACCGACATGACCATGACTTTCGCCAATGGCGACAGCCTCGAATACTGGAAGGGCGCCGAAGAGGGCAAGCTGCTGTTCCAGAAGTGCAAATCCTGTGGCGCGGTGCAGTTCCCGCCGCGTCATCACTGCGCCACCTGCTGGGAGGCCGATCTCGACTGGAGCGAAAGCGCCGGCACCGGCACGGTCGAGACCTTCACCATCGTGCGCCGCGCGCCGCTGCCGGCGTTTCGCGACAAGGTGCCGTATGTGGTCGCCTCGATCATCGTGGCCGAAGGCCCGCGCATGATTGCGGCGCTGGTGGGGGACGACGCGCTCGATGTGAAGATCGGCGACGCGGTGACGGTCGATTTCGAGACGGATCACGAGGGCAACACGCTGCCCGTGTTCCGCCGCGCCTGAGCCGCGCCGACGCCCCAGACAGACACGACACAGGAGGAGACCGCCGTGGCCGATACAGCGCCGAAACACCCCAGAAGCCCGCTTCAGACCTTTGCCCCCGACATGCTCAGGGGCAAGGCCGCCTTTGTCACCGGGGGGGGCACCGGCATCGGCTTTGGCATCGCCCGTGTTCTGGGCCTGCTGGGCGCCAGTGTCTGCATCGTCAGCCGCAAGGAGGATGTGCTGACCGAGGCGAAAGCCAGGCTCGCCGCCGAAGGGATCGAGGCGACCTATGTGGCGGTGGATATCCGCGATTTCGATGCGGTGCAGGCGGCGGTCGACACCTGCGTGGCCGAGCTGGGCTCGCTCGACATCCTGGTGAACTGCGCCGCCGGGCTGTTTCACAGCCCCGCCGAGGATCTGACCGAGAACGGCTGGAAGGTGCTGGTCGATATCAATCTCAACGGCGCCTGGGCCTGCTGCAAGGCGGCGTTCAAGCCGCTGCGCGACGCGCCGGATGGCGGGCGCATCGTCAATATCGTCTCGCCCTTCGCCTGGCTGAGCTGGCCGGGTTCGGCCAATGCCGCCGCCGCCAAGGCGGGGCTGATTTCCATGGCGCATACGCTGGCGGTGGAGTGGGGGCGCTACAATATCCATATCAACAATATCGCGCCGGGCCCCATCGGCGGCACCGGCGGCATCAACCGCATGGCCGACGATCCCACACGCTTTGCCGAGGAGATGGAGCGCACCGCGCTCGGCCGGGTGGGCGAGATCGGCGACATTGCCGAGGCGGTGGCCTTCTTCGCCTCGCCGGCGGGGTCGTTCATCTCGGGCGCCGATCTGCTGGTCGATGGCGGGCGGCAATACAATGTCGTACCCTCCAAGGTCCGAAACCTGCATGCGCTCTGAGCTCGGGGCGGGTAGCCTTGGGGCAATCGACAAAGGGAGTGCCATGCTCGACCGCCTGCTGAGAACAGAGACCGCCGTCGCCACCTATTCCGGCGTGGTGAAGCGATGGGAATGCGACCGCAACAATCACTGGAACGTGCAGTTCTATGTGCGCGCCTTCCAGATGGCCTCCGAGATTCTGGCCACCGCCGCAACCGGCGAGAACCCGGGGTCCGAGAGCACCGGTTTCCGGCATTACCGCTTTCATGGCGAGCTGTTCTGTCCCGAGACCATGCGGGTGCTGTCGGCGCGCATCGCCGAGGGGCCCTATGCCGGCTGGGTGCTGCACCGGATGCTCAAGGGCAAGGATGACCGGCTTTCGGCCACGGCCATCGAAATGCCTGCCTATCCGGTGGCTGACTTGCCTGCCTGCACGGCGGAGGAGCTTCAGCCGGCCCTGCCGCGCGGGCTTCCTGCCACGCCGCATGAGCTTGTCGCGGTGCCGCGCGATCCGCAGGGCGCAGCGCTGCCCACGGCGATGGTGGGTGTGGTCCGGCCCTCGGATGTGGATCACCGCAACTGCCTGCAATGGAACGCGCTCGCCTCGCTCTGTTCCGGGGCGTCGCACAGTTTCCTCAATCAGATCGGGCTCACGGCGGACTGGATCAACGAGAGCAACTGCAACCGCATGGCGGTGGAGATGAGCTTTACCCTGCATGGCGGCTGTGGAGTGGGCGACAGTCTCGACGTACAGTCCTGGGTGTCGGATCTGGGCTCGCGCCATTTCACCACGCGGCACCAGATCGTCAACACACAGACCGGCGCGCCCTGCGCGACGCTGGAGCAGCTCTTGCTGGTGATCGACCTGGAAAAACGCAAGCCCGTGACCGTGCCGGAGTTCCTCCGCGATGCGGCACGCGCCTACGGGCTCGGTGAGCCGGAATGAGCGCCGAGACGGTGACCCATCACGCCTTTGTGCCGGCCTGGGAGATCGACGCCAACGACCACTGGAACACCGCCTTTTACGTGCGCGCCTTTCAGCAGGCCTCCGAGCGCTTTGCGCAGGGCGTGCCCGGGCCGCAGCCCGCCGCGCCGCCGGAGGTGTTCCATGTGCGGTTCTTCCGAGAGCTGCGGCTGCTTGAAACCCTGTCCATCGGCTCTGTCCGTCTTTCCGAGGCGCGGGCGCCCTACGGTGTGGCGCATATCATCCGCGAGGGCAGCAGCGGGCGCGTCGCCGCCTCTGCGCTGGAGCTGCGCGGCGACGGGCTCGGCCCGGATCCGCAGGGCAGCGATGCCGAGGCTTATGCGCCGCGCAGCCTGCCGCCGGGGCCGCATGGCGTCAGCGACACCGGCGCGGCGCTGGCAGAGGGGCGGGCAACGGTCACCCATGCGGGCATCCTGCGGCCCGAGGATTTCGACGGCACTGGCAAGCTGCTGATGAGCGCGCTGCATATGCGGGTCTCGGACGGCAACGGTCATCTCTGGCAATTCGTTGGGGTGTCTTCGGATGCGTTTTACGGGCGCGGTCTGGGCCGCGCCATCGTCGAGCTGAAGATCACCCGGCAGGGCAATGCGGCGCCCGGCACTCCGGTGCGGCAGGTGTCCTGGTTCCGCGAGATCGGGCGCAAATCCATCGAGATCCGTCACCAGCTCGAAGATCTCCGCACCGGCGCCGCGCTGTCGAGCATCAGCACTATCACGCTGATCCTCGACATGGCGGCGCGCAAATCCACCGAGCTGCCGCCGGATCTGGCCGAGGCGCTGCGGGCCGCTGGTGCCTAGCGGCGCATCAGGCAGGCAAAGACCAGCCCGAGCAGCGCAAAGCCCGAGGCGGTCTGGAAGAGCGCGGTGAAACTGTCGGAATAAAGCCGCACGACCTCGTGGCGGGTCTCCTCCGACAGCGTTTCGAGCAGTGCCGGCGTCATCTCCGAGCCCGAGAGGCCGGAGGCGGTTTCCAGCCCTGTCACCCCCAGTGCGATGATCGTGCCATAGATGGCGATGGCCAGCGCCGCACCCACCGTGCGCACCAGCGAAATGGCCCCCGTCGCGGCACCGACATCGCCCTCGGGCGCGGAAAGCTGCGCGCCCAGCATGATGGCGTTCATCGCCAGCCCCATGGAAAAGCCCTGCATCACGAACAGCCCGGCAAGATAGGGCTGCGGCATGTCATGCGGCAGCCAGGCGATCAGCCCCAGCACCAGCGCGCAGAGGCTGAAGGCGGCGCGCAGCGGCCGGGTGAAATGCACATCGCGCGACATCAGCCGACCGGCGATCAGCGCGCCGCTCGACACGCCGATGGTGATGGCGATGAAATAGAGCCCCGCCGCAGAGGGCGACAGGCCGACGCCCATTTGCAGGAAATAGGCGAAATAGGTGATCAGCCCGACCGAGATCGCGCCGTTGCAGAGCGTCAGCGCCACAAGCAGCGCGAAATTGCGCTGCGCGAAGAGGGTCAGCGGCACCACCGGTTCGGGGGCGCGGCGCTCGACGCGGATCCAGAGCGCGGCGCCAGCCAGAACCAGGGCGCCGAGGGTCAGGCTGAGCGGGGTGGCGAAACCGTCGAAGAGCCGGGCGCTGTCGACCCAGATCACCAGCGTGGTCACTGTCATCGCGAGGATCAGCGCGCCGGCATAGTCGATGATCGGCTGCCGCCCGGATTTGTGCTGCGGCATGAAATGCAGAAAGCCGAAGATCGCGATCAGCCCCATCGGCGCGGTGACCAGAAAGATCGAGCGCCAGCCAAGCGTGACCGTCAGGAAGCCGCCCAGCGTCGGGCCGATGACCGAGCCGAAGACGAAGACGAAGCTCAGGTAGCTTTGAAACCGCGCCCGGGTGCGCGGGGCGAAAAGATCGGCGCTCACCGCAAAGACCGAAACGAGCAGCCCGCCATTGCCCAGCCCCTGAAGGATGCGCGCCGAGATCAGGCTGGTCATCGACCAGCTCGCGGCGCAGAGCAGCGAGCCGATGGTAAAGATCACCAGCGCGGCGATCACCACGGTCTTGCGCCCGATCAGGTCGCCCAGCTTGCCATAGACCGGCATCACCGCGCATTGTGCCAGTACATAGGCCGAGACCAGCCAGCTGAAATGCTCCGCCTGGCCGAGATCGCCGACAATGGTGGGCAGCGCAGTGGCGACGATCTGGTTGTCCAGCGTCGCGATCATCTGGGTCAGCATGAGAAAGCCGAAGACGATCAGCTGGTTGCGCGTGGGGCCCGGCTCTGAGGCGATCTGTTTCTCTGGATAGGCGCCGGAATCCTTGGGCATCGGGGTCACCGCGAACAGGGGAGGGGAGGACACCCCCGTGGGGCGGCCATGAAGGCGATTTACATGACTTCCGCATATATGTCAAAATCATGCTTCGGGAGAGAGGGAAGGCAGCGCATGGACCGGACGGACAGTATCGAGCGCATCGGCGGGGGGCTGGTGCAGATGAAGCTGATGATCGGGCGCCGGGTGATCGGGCGCACGGCGATGGCCAATCAGGCGGCGACGATGGAGGTCTCGGCGCTCGATGCGCTGTCGATCGTGCCCGGCGCCGAGGAGGGGCAGGGCGTGATGATCAACGAGATCGCAAAGGCGATGCGGGTGGATCAGTCGCGCGCCAGCCGTCTGGTCTCGACCCTGGTCGGGCACGGGCTGGTGGAGCGCCGGGTCTCGTCCAACGATGCGCGCCGGGCGCTGGTGGTGCGCACGGCGCGCGGCAGCGAGATGCTGGCCGAGATCGCCCAGCTCCGCAACGCACTGATTTCAGAAGTCATTTCTGACTGGAGCGATGAGGACGCCGAGCGCTTCTCGAAGCTGATGATCCGCTTTCTCGATGCGTTCAACGCCGGGCTTTCGGAGCTGGAGCAAGATTAGCGCGACGGGTCAGACCGCCTCGATGATCATTGCGGTGCCCTGGCCCACGCCTACGCACATGGTGCAGAGCGCATAGCGCCCGCCGCGGCGCTTCAGCTCATAGGCGGCGGTCAGCACAAGCCGCGCGCCCGACATGCCGAGCGGGTGGCCGAGTGCGATGGCGCCACCATTGGGGTTCACTTGTTCGGCGTCGTCGGGCACCCCCAGCTCGCGCAGGGTGGCGAGCGCCTGGCTGGCG
Source organism: Salipiger abyssi (assembly GCF_017311415.1). GTDB lineage: Bacteria > Pseudomonadota > Alphaproteobacteria > Rhodobacterales > Rhodobacteraceae > Salipiger > Salipiger abyssi_A. Next base: position 82,489 of record NZ_JAEKIS010000015.1, read on the forward strand.
AAGGCCTCGTTGAGCTCGATGACGTCCATGTCTTCAATCTTCAGTCCGGTACGCTCCAGCACCTTGCGGGTGGCGGGCACCGGGCCCACGCCCATGACGCGCGGCGGCACGCCGGCGGCGGCCATGCCGACGATGCGGGCCATCGGCGTCAGCCCATGTTTCGCGGCGGCGGCCTCATTGGCGAGCAGCAGCGCCGCGGCGCCGTCATTGACGCCGGAGGCATTGCCGGCGGTCACGGTCAGATCCGGGCCGTTGACGCCGCGCAGCCCGGCAAGTTTATCTGCGGTGGTGCCGGGGCGGGGATGTTCGTCGGTATCGACGATCATCGGATCGGCCTTGCGCTGCGGCACGCTCACCGGAACGATTTCATCGGCAAAGATCCCCTTTTCATGCGCCGCCTGCCAGCGCGCCTGTGACCGGGCCGCGAACGCATCCTGGTCTTCGCGGCTGACACTGTAGTCGGCAGCGACATTGTCAGCGGTCTGCGGCATGGAATGGGTGCCGTGCTCGGCATCCATCTTGGGGTTCACGAAGCGCCAGCCGATGGTGGTGTCATAGACCGTATTGGCGCGGGAAAAGGCGCTGGTGGCCTTGGGCATGACGAAGGGCGCGCGGCTCATGCTCTCGACCCCGCCGGCGAGGACGAAATCGTAATCGCCCGCGCGGATCCCGCGCGAGCCGGCGCCGACCGCGTCCATGCCGCTGGCGCAGAGCCGGTTCATCGTTGTGCCCGAGACGTTCACCGGCAGTCCGGCGAGCAGCGCCGCCATGCGCGCCACGTTGCGGTTGTCCTCGCCCGCCTGGTTGGCGGAGCCGAAAATCACCTCGTCGAGCGCCGACCAGTCGGTTTCGGGGTGACGCTCCATCAGCGCCCGGATCGGCAGCGCCGCCAGATCGTCGGCGCGGATCGAGGACAGCTTGCCGCCATAGCGGCCGATGGGCGTGCGCACGGCGTCGCAGATGAATGAATCCATGTCTTTGTCTCCGGTAGGAATGGGCGCCGGTCCCCGGCTGTCATGAGCGGGGGCCGGCGGTCTCTGACCCGTGCCGGCCCCCGTTTCGTCCTTTCGCCGGGATGGGAGGATCGGCGGCGAAAGGCGGGCGCGGCGGCGGGGAAGGGAGGAGGGAGGTGCCGCCGCGCCGGTCTCAGTTGCCCGTGAAACTGGGCTTGCGCTTTTCCTTGAAGGCGGCGACCGCCTCCTTGTGGTCGGCGCTGGTGCGCACCAGCGCGATATGCGAGCTGAGCGTGTCGAGATGCGAGTGCAGATCGGCATTCAGCCCCTGATAGACCATGCGCTTGATGAAGCGGACCGAGAGCGGCGCGGCCTCGGCGATCTGCTCGGCATAGGCTTTCACCTCGGCGCGGAACGTGTCGTCGGGGAAGACGCGGTTGACCAGCCCCAGCGACAGCGCCTCGTCGGCCGCGACCCAGCGCGAGGTCCAGAACATATCCAGCGCGGCGGCGGTGCCGATGATGCGCGGCAGGAACCAGGCGCCGCCGACGCCGGGGATCAGCCCCATCTTGGCATAGGTCTCGGCCACCCGCGCCGAAGACGCCATCAGGCGCACGTCGCACATCAGCGCCACGTCGAGCCCGCCGCCCACCGCCATGCCGTTGATTGCGGCGATGATCGGCTTGTCGATCTCGGCCACCTTGCGCGCCAGCGACTGGGTATTTTCGACCATGCCCGCCTTGGCCTGCAAGGGCGTCTGTTCCGACTTGCCCTTGAAGCGGCTGGTGTCGCCGCCCGCCGAAAACGAGGTCTCGGTGCCGGTGAAGACGATCACCTTCACATCGTCGCGCGTCTTGCACTCTTCCAGCCAGGCAACCCATTGCCGGACCATGTCGTCATGGAAGGAATTGCGCTTGTCGGGCCGGTTGATCGTGATCGTGGCGACCCCGTTCTCGACCGTGAACAGCAGCTCGTCGGGTGTTGCGTCACTCATCTGTGGTCTTTCCGCTCATGCCTCGGGACGGCATTTGTACATGAAGGTGGCCATCATCGTCTGGACGACCTCGTCGCGCTGGTTCTTGAACTCGCGCTTGACCTTGACGATGCCGCGTCCGGGCTTGGAGGTCAGCCGTTTTTCCAGCACGGTGGTCTTCATATGCACCGTGTCGCCATGCAGCACGGGCTTCAGCATGCGCCATTCGTCGATGCCGATCACCGCGAGCAGCGTGCCGTCATTGACGCCGCTGGCGTAGTTCAGCCCGCCCATGATCGCGTAGATCAGCGGGGCGTGGGCGATAGGCTCGCCGAAAGGGGTCTTTTGCGCGTATTCCCAGTTGGTGTGCACCTCGTTGAAATCGCCCGAGAGGCAGGCGAAATTCACGATATCGGTGTTGGTGACGGTGCGGCGCGGCGTCTCGAAAGAGGATCCGACCTCGAAATCCTCGTAATATTTGCCTCTGGGCTCGGTGGCCATCGTCGGTATCTCCTGTTTCTGTCTCAGCGTGCTTCCGAGGTGAAGACCATGGTGCAATGCGAGGACAGGATGCCGCCCTCGTTATGCACCACCGCCGCCTCGGCTCCGGCGACCTGACGCTCGCCCGCCTCGCCGCGCAGCTGGCGCACGGCCTCGACGATATCCATCAGCCCGCCGACCGCGCCTGCATGGGCGTGGCTCAGCATGCCACCATGGGTGTTGACCGGCAGCTTGCCGCCCACCGCCGCGTGGCCCTCGGCGAAGAAGGCGCCGCCCTCGCCGCGCGGGGCGAGGCCCAGCTCTTCCAGCTCGATGATCGGCACGATGCTGAAGCAGTCGTAGAGCATCGCCAGATCCATGTCCTGCGGCCCGAGCCCGGCCATGTCATAGGCGACCTTGGCGGTGTGCTCGGCGCCGTAATCGGTGAGGCTGGGGGCCGAGGTCAGGTGCTCGTGGGTGTGCAGCTCGCCGATGCCGGCGAGATAGACCGGCTTGCCGGACATGTCCGCCGCGCGCTCGGGGGTGGTGACGACAAAGGCGCCGCCCGCATCCGAGATCAGGCAGCAGTCGAGCATGTTCAGCGGGTCCGAGATCGGCTTGGACTCGAGCACATCGTCGATGGTGATCGGCTTTTTCATATGCGCGTTGGGATGTTTCAGCGCGTGGTTGCGGGTGTTGACTGCCACCGCCGCCATTTCCTCGCGCTTGGTGCCGTATTTGTGCATGTAGGCCTGTGCCACCAGCGCGTAGAGCGAGGGGATGCCGATGCCATAGGGCGCCTCGAAATAGGGGTGGCCGACCGCGGCCAGCGCCGAGACGGCGGCGTCGCGGGAGATGCCGCTGGCGCGGTTCTCGCCGGCGCAAACCAGCACCACATCCGCCTGGCCGGTCTCGACCGCCATCGCCGCGTGGTGCAGCATCACCGCCGGAGAGGCGCCGCCCACCACCATGGAGCCGCCGAAACGCGGGGTGAGGCCGAGATATTCCGCCAGCACCGAGCCGAGCATGAAATAGGGTTCGGTAAAGGAATAGGCGGTCAGCAGCCCGTCGATCTCGGTATGTTTGATCCCGGCATCCGCGATGGCCCGCCGCGCCGCCTGCGCGTTGAGGCCCAGCCCGCTCATATGCGGCAGCTTGCCGATGTCGCTTTCCCCGACACCCACGATGACGGCACGGTTTCTCAGGCTCATTCACTGTCTCCTCACGTAGCGCGGCACGCGCGGCCCGAACCGTCTGACCGGATATCGGGGCGCGGCAAATATTGCCGGGAAAGATGCAAACCGCGTGCCAGCGCGGAGCTGTGCAGCCGCCGCGTGCTCTGGCACGCTGGTTGCGTATGATCGTGGCATATCCGGGCGATGGCGGCCACGGCAGGTCTGCCGCCGCGTCGTCCGCGCAGGGACAGGGCAGCACAGCGCCCATATGAGGATTGAACAGGAAAGGACGATTGAAGAATGGACGACATGCTTCCCGAGGAAATCCCGGCGATCCGGGAGTCGGTGCGCCGCTTCATGGAAACCGAGGTCTGCCCGGTGATGGACGAGTACGAGGCCCGCGGCGAGCTGCCGCGCGAGCTGATCAAGAAAGCGGGTGCGGCGGGCTATTACGGCGCCACCTTCCCCGAACATGTGGGCGGCTCCGAGATGGGCTATCTCGCCGCCGCGATCATCATCGAGGAGATGGCCCGCATGGATATCCGCTATGGCGGGTTCAACCAGAACGGTGGCAACTGCCCGGCCTGCATCTATCTCGGCGGCACCGATGAGCAGATCCGGAAATACGTGCCCGACCTGCTCGCCGGCAATGTGGTGGGCATGATGGCGCTGACCGAGGCGGGCGGCGGTTCGGACGCGGCGGGCGCGATGAAGACCACCGCCAGGCGCGACGGCGATGTCTACAAGCTCAACGGCTCCAAGATGTGGGCGACGCTGGGCGACGAATGCGATGTCGGTATACTGCTCGCCAAGACCGATCCCGAGGCCGGCGCCAAGGGGGTCTCGGCCTTTATCGTGGAGCCCAAGAAGTATCCGGGCTTTACCGCCCAGCCGATCGACGTCGGCTTGTCCAAGGCGTTCCGCGTCTCGGCGGTCTATCTCGACGATTTCACCGTGCCGGCGGAAAACCTGCTGGGCAAGGAAGGCGACGGTTTCAAGATCATCATGCGCGCGCTTCAGGGCGGCCGCGCGGTGATCGGGGCCAAGGCGCTCGGCATCGCCATCGGCGCCTATGAGGATGCGGTGCGCTATGCCAATGAGCGGATCATCAAGGGCTCGCCCATCGGCAAGTACCAGCTCATCCAGGGCCAGATCGCCGAAATGGCCGTGGCCATCGAGGCCAGCCGTGCGCTGGTCTATCAGGCAGCACAGCTCATGGACAAGGAGCTGCCGACCAACCGCATCGCCTCCATCGCCAAGTTCCACGCCAGCCAGACAGCCAAGTTCTGCACCGATACCGCGCAGCAGATCTATGGCGGCTACGGGCTGAGCCGCGAATACCGGATCGCGAAATACAAGGCCTATGCGGATCTGATGTTCACCGGCGAGGGCACCGCCAATGTGCAGAAGGTGCTGATCGCCGAGGACGCGCTCGGCTACAAGATCGCCGACCGGCACCACGGCAAGACCGGGCTGCGCAGCATGGCCAAGGCCGGCTGAGCTCCTCGCAAACAGGCAGGACAGGCGGTGGGTTTCGGCCCGCCGCCTTTTCTTTTGCCCGGGCGCAAGGCAGAAAGATTGCCGCCGGCTGTCACAGAACCGGGTTTGGCATCGTCACTGTTTCAGGACATCACCGAAATGGAGCCACCCGATGACCGAACGACTGAACTATTATCAGGCCTCGCCCGAAGCGATTGCCGCGATGCGCCGGCTGGAGGAAGAGACGCAAAAGCTCTCGATCCCGCACGATCTGCGCGAGCTGGTGAAAATGCGCGTGTCGCAGATCAACGGATGCGCCTTCTGCCTGGATATGCACGCGCCCGACGCGCGCGCCGCCGGGATCTCGCAGCAAAAGCTCGACGTGCTGGCCGCATGGCCTGAAAGCCCGGTTTTCGACCGGCGCGAGCGCGCGGCGCTTGGCTGGGCCGATGCGCTGACCCGGCTGGAAAGCAGCGGCGCGCCGGACGCGGCCTATGAGGCGCTGCTGGCAGCGTTCACCCCGCGCGAAAGCGTCGATCTGACGCTGGTCATCAATGCCATCAATGCCTGGAACCGCTTTGCCGTCGGGTTCCGCTCGGCACATCCGCTGCGAAAAGATGCCGCCTGATCCGCGCATCGATCTGTTCATGAGCGAGCGCCGCCGGCTGGCGGGGCTTGCCTATCGCATGACCGGCTCTGTGGCCGAGACCGAGGACATTCTGCAACAGGCCTGGATACGCTTTGCCGATCAGGATCCGGCGCAGCTCGACTCGGTGCCGCGCTGGCTTGGAGCTGTGGTCACCCGGCTCTGCCTCGATTTTCTGAAATCCGCCCGTGTCCGGCGCGAGACCTATGTCGGCGCCTGGTTGCCCGAACCGCTGGTCGCCGGTCGCGCACCCGATGCGGAACGCAGCTGGATCGTCAGCGAGGATGTGAGCATTGCGCTGATCCTGACGCTCGACCGGCTGTCGCCCGAAATGCGTGCCGCCTTTTTGCTGCGCGATGCGTTCGACTATCCGTTCGACGACATCGCCAGGGTAGTCGGGCGCAGCCCGGAGACCTGCCGGCAGCTTGTGTCGCGGGCACGCAAGCGGCTGGTGGGCAGCGAGCCGCCGCCCGACGGAGCGCCGGACCACAGCCTGCCCATTGTCACGGCCTTTTGGCATGCCTGCCGCAGCGGCGACTTGCAGGGGCTGATCGATCTTTTTGCCGAAGAGATCGAGGTGCATACGGATGGCGGCGGCAAGGTGCCTGCCGCGATCAATGTGCTGCGCGGCCGCCGCCGGGCGGCGGGGCTGTTCGCAGGTCTTGCCCGCAAGGCCGCGTTTCCGCCCCCGCCCGTGCCGTCCTTGTACCGCATCAACGGTGCGCCTGGTTTCGTGACGCGCGAGCCGGGCAATGTGCTGCAAACCACGGCCATCGGCATTCGCGGCGACCGAATCGTGGCGGTCTGGATCGTCCGCAATCCCGACAAACTCCGGCATCTGGCGGGCTTGGTCGAAGGGGTGGCCTGACAGCGGTGGCGCTGCGATGAGGGCGGGTTTGGGTTCCGCCCGCGCGATTTGGGGCAGTGCTATTGACCATACTGTCGCGGATGACCAATCTCTGCCGCGTAGCCTCTGACGATCGGTTTGGCGATGCGGCAGACGGGACAAGCATAAGGACAAGACGATGACGGGCAGGGGATCCGGTCGGGGTTTCGCGGCGGTCGCGTCGCCCATCGGGCGGTTTATCGCCGCCAGCGGCCTGACCAATCTGGGCGATGGCATCGCCACCGTCGCCTGGGCCTGGACGGCCTCGCTGCTGACTCGCGACCCGCTGTTGATTGCACTGATCGCCGTGGCGTTGCGCCTGCCCTGGGCGCTCTTCGCGCTGCCGGCGGGGATCGTCACCGACCGGACCGACCGCCGCCTGCTGATCCTGCGCATGGACATCCTGCGGGCCACGGCCCTGGGCGCGGCGGCACTGGCGCTCTGGTCCTCCCTGCCGCTCTCCGCGCCGCCGGAGACCGGCGTCTCCTCGCTCCCGGCCTTTATCGCGTTGGCTCTCGCGGCGCTGGCGGTCGGCGTGGCGGAGGTGTTTCGCGACAATGCCGCGCAGACCATGCTGCCCGCGCTGGTGCCGCGTCACCGGCTGGAGGCGGCGAACGGGCGGCTCTGGAGCGTCGAGCTGACCGGCAACGCGCTGATCGGGCCACCGCTCGGCGCGGCGCTCATCGCCTTTGCCCTGCCGCTGCCCTTCGCGATCAACGCGCTGATCTATCTCTCCGCCGTGCTGGTGGTGCTGGGCATCAAGGGCCGGTTTCGCGCCGAGCAGGTGGAGCGGCGCGGCTGGCGCCATGAGCTGGGCGAGGGCATCGCCTTTCTGCGCGCCTCGCCGCTGCTGCAACTGCTGGCCTGGCTGACCGGGTTCTGGAACCTGTTCTTTCAGATGGTGATGATCGCGCTGATCCTGCATGTGCAGGAAAATCTCGGCCTCTCGTCTTCCGCCTATGGCGCGATCCTCGCGGCGGGTGCCGTGGGCGGGATCTTTGGCGGCATCTTTGGCGAGCGCATCGTGCGGCGTATGGGGGCGGGGCCGGCGGCACAATGGATGCTTTTTGCCTCCGTTCCGGCCTTTGTCGGGGTCGCGCTGGCACCCGACGCCTGGTCGCTGTCGCTGATCCTGGCGCTCTTCGAGTTCGCCGGTCTGGTCTGGAACACGGTCTCGGTCTCGACTCGTCAGCGGATGATCCCCGACCGGCTGCTGGGCCGGGTCAACAGCGTCTACCGGCTGCTGGCCTGGGGGATGATGCCGATGGGACTGATGCTGTCAGGGCTGATCGTGCGCGGCGCCGAGCAGATTCTGCCGCGCGATATCGCGCTTACCGCGCCGTTCTGGGTCGCCGCCGCCGGCATTGCCGTGCTGACGCTGGCGGGCTGGAAGCGGCTGGGCGAAGGGCTCGCCCGCCACGCGGCGCAGAGCGCGTAGGGTGGGCAATCCTGCCCACCGCTATGTCTCAAACCGGCGCTTCACCCTGCCTTGGCGGGCAGCGCCTCCTGCAATGCCGTCCAGAGCTTGAACGGCGTCACCGGCATGTCGGGCAGCTTGGCGCCGCGCTCGGCGATGGCGTTCTCGATGGCATTGGCCAGCGCCGGCATGGCGCCCACCGTGCCGCTCTCGCCCGCGCCCTTGACGCCGGTGGGGTTGGTTGCGGTCGGCACGGGATGGCTGCCCGCCTCGATGCTGCAATAATCCGAGATCCGCGGCATGGCGTAATCCATGAACGAGCCGGTGATGATCTGCCCGTCCTCGTCATAGACCAGATCTTCCATGAGGATCTGCCCCGCTGCCTGCAACACGCCGCCATGCAGCTGGCCCTTGACGATCATCGGGTTGATCTCGAAGCCGACATCGTCGACCAGCACATGGCTCAGCACATCGACAGTGCCGAGATCGGGGCTGACCTCGACCTCGCAGACATGGCAGCCATTGGGGAAGCTCGGGCCGCCCAGCTCGCTGCGGCCGTATTCGTGGAAACCGGGCTCCATTCCGCTCGGCAGCATGTCGGGCGAGAAGGCGGCGCGCGCCACCTCCTGGAACGAAATGTGCTGACCGGAGGAGGCGACGGTGTATTCGCCGGAGTCGAAGGACAGATCCGCCTCGCCCACCTGCAACAGATGCGCCGCGATGCGCTTGCCCTTGGCCACCGCCTTGGCGATCGCGTCCTCGACCGCCGCCGAGGCAAAGGTGGCGCTGCGCGAGCCGCCGGTGCCGACGCCGTCCTTGATCTCGCGCGTATCGCTCTCGACCACGGAAATCTCGGCGCCATCATAGCCCAGCCGGTCCGAGACATATTGCGCGAAAAGGGTGCTGTGACCCTGACCGTGGTTCGTCGTGCCCGCCAGCACGGTCACGCTGCCATCCTCGGCGAATTTCAGCTCGGTGGTCTCGTAGCCCGCGCTGCCGGCGGTCTCGATGCACATGGCCACGCCGATGCCGCGCAGCTTGCCGCGCGCGGCAGACTCGGCCTTGCGGGCGGGAAAACCGGCGTAATCCGCCGCCGCCAGCGCCTTGTCGAGCACCGCTTCGAACTCGCCGCAATCATAGGTGAAGGTCAGCGCGGTCTTGTAGGGCAGGGCATCCGCCGGGATCAGGTTGCGGCGGCGGATCTCCACCGGGTCCATGCCCAGCTCGCGCGCCGCGAGGTCCACCATGCGCTCGATGACAAAGGCGGCCTCGGGGCGGCCCGCGCCGCGATAGGGGGCGACGGGGCCGGTATGGGTCCAGACGCCCACCGCCTCCACGCTCATCGCCGGGATGGTGTAGGGGCCGGCCATGGAACCGAGGTTGAGCACCGCCGGGGCCAGCCCGAAGAACCCGGCAAAGGCGCCGAGATTCGAGACGGTCTCGGCCTGAAAGCCCAGGAACCGGCCCTCATCGTCGACCGCCAGCGCCGCGTCGACGATCACGTCGCGGGCGTGTTCGTCGCCGGTCAGCACTTCGGTGCGGGTGGCGGTCCATTTCACCGGGCGGCCCAGCCGTTTCGAGGCCCAGCCGACCAGCGGCATCTCCATGTTCATCGAGCCCTTGAGCCCGAAGGAGCCGCCGACATCGCCGGGCACCACATCGACCTGATCGGGGGTGACGCGAAACACCTTCTCGGCGAGCATGTCGCGGAACGAAAACGAGCGCTGTACGCCGCCATAGATCGTGTAGTGATCGCGCTCCGCATCGTAATCGCCGGTGACCGAGCGCGGTTCCATCGGGTTGGCGTGGATGCGGTTGACCACCAGCCGTTCGCGCAGCACATGCGGCGCTGTGGAAAGCGCCGCCTCTGCCGCCTCTGCATCGCCGATCCTGTGGACAAAGACCTCGTTGCGCGGAAACGCCTCCCAGACCTGGGCGGCGTTCTCGTCGCGGGCATGGGCGGTGGCGATGGCGGCGGGCAGCGGGTCGAGATCAAGCTCCACCGCCTCGGCGGCCAGCGCCGCCTGTGCGGGGGTTTCGGCGACCACCAGGGCCACCGGTTCGCCGACATAGCGCACCCGGTCGGTGGGCAGCGGCTTGCGTCCCGGGTTGACGAAAGAGGTGCCGTCGGGTTTTGGCAGCGGCGGTTTCATGACGATGCCGGGGTTGACCACCTCGCCGAGCCCGTCCGCGTCCCAGTCGGCGCCGGTCAGCACCGCCAGCACGCCCTCCATCTCAAGCGCCGCCTCGGCGTCGATGCCGGTGATCCCGGCATGGGCATAGGGCGAGCGCACGATGGCGGCATAGGCCATGTTCGGCAGTCGCACATCGTCGGAATACTGGCCGCGCCCGGTCAGCAGGCGGTCGTCCTCGTGGCGGGGATTGGCTTCTCCGGGGCTGAACTTCATGGCGCTTCCTTCCTCGCTGTTGCGGCGGCGCGGGGGTGACCGGGCCGGACGCATCCCGTGGCAATTGTATTGACAATGCAATGCGCGTGCCAGCGTGCCGCCTCTCGGGGGCCGTTGCGGGAAAGAGTGCATCGCCGGGACCGAAAGGCAAGCCCCGGCGGCAGCGTTCAGGGGCGGCGCTTGTAGAGCATGGTGACGTCCATCTCTTGCAGGAGCGTGCCGTCATGACGCACGAACTTGCGCTTGAGACGGACGGTGCCCTTGTCGGGTTTGCTGGTTTCCTTTTTCGACAGCACTTCGAGCTCCACATGGAAGGTGTCGCCATGCTTGACCGGCACCAGCATGCGCCAGGCGTCGATCTGCAAGAGCGCGATCAGCGTGCCGTCATTGATGCCGCTGGCATATTGCAGCCCGGCGGCCACCGCATAGACCAGCGGACCGTGGGCGATGGGCTCCTGAAATGGGGTGGTCTTGCAATATTCCCAGTTGGTGTGGACCTCGTTGAAATCGCCCGAGAGGCAGGCGAAATTCACGATATCGGTGGAGGTGATGGTGCGGGACGGCGTGGTCACCGTGGCGCCGACCTCGAAATCTTCCCAATACATGCCGCGTATTTCGGTGGTCATTGTGGTCTCCTTACGAACAGATGAGGGGGGTCGCATGACCCAGGCGGACATGCGGGACGGGGCCGCCGCGTTGGGGCGGCCCGGACGGGATCGGATTGTCAGAGGTAGGCGCCTAGGCGACGGCGCTGTGTTTGGCCCGCGTGGAGGGCCGGGCCAGCAGATCCATGACCGGCGCCATCGACGCCGCCTCCGGCAGGGTATCGACCGAGGCCATCAGCTCCTCGGCGCTCACAGCCGCGTCGTTGGAGCCCAGACAATCGGTCACCTTGTCGAAAAGCTGGTCGCGGGTGAGCGGCTTTTCCGGGCTGCCCGAGACGTCCGGCCCGTCGAAGCGGCGGATCTCGCCGCTGGTCAGCTCGGCCTCGACCACCACCGGCGACATCGAGAGGAAATCGACCTCCGGGTTGGCCTCGACCACGACCTTCTCGGCGACGAACGCGCCCACGGGAGATTGCCGGATGCGGTCGATGGTGATGTCGTCGATCTTCATGGCGCCCTGCGCCAGCGCCACCGAGGTGGAATAGGCGACCGAGAATTGCGCATCCACCACGCCCGCCTTGGTGTGATCGAAATCGCGCCCGGTCATGTTCACCGCCTGACCGCTGGGCATGATCTTCAGCCGCTTGATGTTTTCCGGGCGCAGCCCCTGCCGGTGCATCTCGATGCCGACGTCGATGGAGGCATGGGTGAAGCGGCAGGTGGGGTAGGGCTTGAGGCTGAGATCGGTGACCATGGAGCAGGTCTCCATCCCGCCCAGCATCACGTCGCGGTCCCACTCGCCGTCCTGATAGAGCGCCCAGAACCCGGCGCGGCCTTCGAACACATTGCGCGGGCCGTCGACGCCCGCCTCGGCAAGCGCGGCGGCAAAGAGCGTGTCCTTGGCCAGCATCGCGGGCTGGAAGCGTTTGGCGAGGCTGCCGTCGATGATGGATTGCAGGCTGCCCGAGGTCTGGGCGAGCTGGTGCCCCAGCGCGTCGACCGTGGTCTGGGTGTCCCATTTGCCCAGATGCCCCAGCGCGAGAATGGTGCCGATGCCGCCGCTGATCACGCTGTAATTCCAGCCCTTGCGCGCCTTGGGGCCGCCGGCACGACCGATGCGCATGGCGCCGTCGATGCCCACGGCCAGCGCGGTCAGGAAATCCTTGCCGTCGCAGGCGATGCCGCGCTCCTCCATATAGGCCATGAGCGCGGGCAGCAGCACCGAGTTGGCATGCAGCGGCACCTTGTCGTCGGTGTCGTCGTAATCGAGCGCGTGCAGGCTGGCGGCGTTCATCACCGCCGCCATCGGCCCCATGGCGTGACCGAACCCGCCCCAGACCGTCACCGTCCCGCCCGGCCATTGCCTGCCGAACCCGGCCCGCGCCTCGCCCACGCCGGGGGCATTGGTGCCCGCCAGCGCGCAGGCCAGCGTATCGGTCAGCGCGGCCTGTGTCGCGGCCACGGTGGCCTCGGAGAGATCGCCATAGGAGCGCGCGAGCGCGGTCTCGGCAAAGGGAAATGCGACATCGGATTTGGCTTGCATAGGGTCTCCTCCCGGCTGCCGGAAGGGCAGCGTCCTCGGGGCAAATCTGCTCTGAATGGAAGGCGTTAGTCCAGTTAGACTTCCCGCCGCCAGCGTTCAGAAAAACTGACCGGATGGGTGGTAAGAATCTCTGAACGACGGGTCGAAACCTACGACTGTACTTTACGCCTCACCGGCGGCACTTCGATAGGACGGGGGCTGCGAACCGTGCCGCCCCGCGCTTGTGTCAGGGAGGAACATACATGCCGGCGGTCTCTGAAACTCTGCCTCTTGAGGGCGTGAAGGTGCTGGAGCTTTCGCATCTCATTGCCGGGCCCTATTGCTGTCAGCTTCTGGCCGAGGAGGGCGCCGAGGTCATCAAGGTCGAGCCGCCCAAGGGCGAGCTGGCCCGCCTGCGCGAGCCGATGCGGCGCGGTGCCAGGGGGCATATGTCGTCTTTCTACGCGGCGCTGAACCGCGACAAGAAGAGCCTTGCGCTGGATCTGAAATCCGAAGCCGGGATCGAGGTCTTCCACGAGCTGCTGGGCCAGGTGGATGTGCTGGTGACCAATATGCGCGCCGCCGCGCTGGAGCGGCTGGGGCTGCACCCCGCCGAGCTGCACAAGCGTTATCCCCGCCTGATCATTGCCAATATCAGCGGGTTCGGGCTGGAGAACGCGGGCGAATTCGGCGACCGCGCCGGGCTTGCGATGACTGGCGAGGCGATGTCGGGCAGCACCGGCATGACCCGCGACCGTGAAGGCCGACCCGTCTGGTGCGGCTATGCGCTCGGCGATGTGGCCACCGGCATGACGGCGCATTCGGCGATCCTGCTGGGGCTGCGCAATCAGGAGCGGCTCGGCAAGGGGCGGCTCATCGACCTGACCCTGCCGGAATCGCTGCTGCCGATGCTCTCGGTCGCGCTGGCGCGCATCCAGATGGCCGATGAAAAGATCAACCAGACAGCAGGCGGCAACAATTTCCACGGCGTGCCCTATGGCGTCTTCACCGCGAAGGACGGGGCGATCACCCTCGGCGTCAATTCCGATGCGCTGTGGAAGAAATTCGCCCGCGGCATCGGGCGGCCCGAGCTCGCCGACGACCCGCGCTATGCGCTCTATCTCGACCGGGTAAAGCATCAGCCCGAGGTGCTGAAGCTGACCGAGGCCTTCACCTCGCAGCACACCCGCGACGAGCTGACCGAGATCTTCGGCAAGGCGGATGTGCCGGTGGCGGGCATCCTGTCGCTGAAAGAGGTGCTGGAGAGCGATTATTACGTGCTGCGCGGCTCGTTCCGCGAGGTGCAGGACGGGCTCGGCGGCACGATCCGGCTGCCCGGCGATCCCACCGGCTTCGACGACCGGGGCAAGCCCTCGGTGCTGCCGCTGCTGGGCGAGCATAACGACACGATCCTGACGGAATACGGCTTCGGCGCCGAGACGCGCGCGCGGCTCGCCCGCGCCGGCGCCTTCGGCGCGGTGGCTGCCGAACAGGTCGCCTGAGCCCGGCCAACCCGAGACAGAAACACAGACGGAGGAGACCCAGATGCTGGACGCATTGGATTCGAACTATGACGGCACGCTGGCGGATGTGCTTCAGGCCACCCGCAACGTGACGAAACGCTACCCCCAGGAATATTACCGCGAGCTGGACCGCGTCGGCGGCTACCCGCACGAGTTCATCAAGGACGCCATGGCGGCGGGGCTCGGCGCGGTGATGGTGCCGGAGGAATATGGCGGCATGGGGCTTGGCTGCCGGGAGGCCTCGGTTGTGGTCGAGGAAATCCACCGCTCCGGCGGCACCGGCTCGATGATCCACGGCCAGCTCTTCATGATGGGCATCCTTGCCCGCCACGGCTCGCCCGAGCAGAAGAGGAACGTGTTGCCCAAGGTCGCTGACGGCTCGGTGCGGCTGCAATCCTTCTCGGTGACCGAGCCCAACGCCGGCACGGATACCTCCAAGATCCAGACCCGCGCCCGGCGCGGGGGCAAGGGCTGGATCGTCAAGGGCCAGAAGGTCTGGACCTCGCGGATGGACCACACCGATATGTTCATCGTCTTCGCCCGCACCAGCGAGGCGCCCGAGGGCAAGCCGTTCCGGGGCCTGTCCTGCTTCCTCGTCGACAAGCGCGAGGTCGATCCCAAGCAGATCACCACGCGCAAGATCGACGCCATGTTCAACCACCACACCTATGAGGTCTGGTATGACGATATGGAAATCCCCGAGGACGCGCTGATCGGCGAAGAGGGCAAGGGGTTCTATTACCTGCTCGACGGGCTCAACGCCGAGCGGGTGATGATTGCCGCCGAATGCATCGGCGACGGCAAGTGGTTCCTGGAGACGGCGGTGAACTATTCCAAGGAGCGGGTGATCTTTGGCCGCCCCATCGGCCAGAACCAGGGCGTGCAGTTCCCGCTGGCGCGCGGCTATGCCAACCTGATGGCCGCCGATGCCATGCGCTGGAAAGCCGCCGAACTCTTCGACAATGGCGAGCCGGCGGGTGCCGAGGCGAATATCGCCAAGATGCTGGCCTCCGAAGCCTCGTGGGAGCTGGGCTTTCACTGCCAGCAGACCCATGGCGGGTTCGGCCTCGCGGTGGAATACGACATCGAGCGCAAGGTGCGCGAGAACCGGGTGTTCCAGATCGCGCCGATCTCGACCAATATGGTGCTGAACTATATCAGCCAGCATGTGCTCGGCATGCCGCGCTCGTATTGAGGGCATCATGGCGGGACTGTATTTCGAGGAATATACCGACGATTGGGAACGGGTGAGCGCCACGCGCACCATCACCGAGGAGATGGTGGCGGAGTTCGTGGCTTTGTGCGAGTTCACCTCGCCCACCTATACCGATCCGGACTATTCCCAGCGGCTTTATTCCGGGCGCCTCGTGCCCGGAATCTTCGTCCTCTCCATTGCCGAGGGCCTGATCCTGAATGACGGGCTGACCAGCAAGCGCGGCATCTACCTGCTTGAGCTGACGCCGAAATTCCTCAAGCCCAGCTTTGCCGGGGACACGATCCACAATGTGGTGACGCTGCATTCCAAGCGCCTGACCAGCAAGCCCGACCGGGGCGTGGTGGTGACCAACCACGATGTGGTGAACCAGAAGGGCGAGGTGGTGATCAACTACACCTCCACCCGGATGATCCGCACCCGCGCCTTTGTCGAGCCCGAGACGGCAGGCGCCTGAGCGGGTCGGGCGGATTGCGGCCCTTGCTCCTGGCTGCGATCCGCCGGCTGAGGCTCTGGCGCGATATTGACAAACTTTGCCATCGGGTCCAGATTATGGGCATGGCAACGATGAACGTCTCCCTCCCCGAGCCGATGAAATCCTGGGTCGAATCCCGCACCCGGGACGGGCGCTACAGCAATGTCAGCGATTATGTCCGCGACCTCATCCGCCGCGACCAGTCGCGCCAGCAGGCCATTGCCGAGATCCAGGCGCTGGCCGACGAGGGCATGCGGAGCGGCGAGGCGCAGCCCTTCGACATGGCCGCCTTTCTCGAAAGCAAGACCGCCGGGACGCGCTGAGAGATGCTCCAGATCAGGCTGCGCCCGCGCGCGGTGGCGGATCTCGATGCGATCTGGGCGCATACGGCTGAGCGCTGGGGCACCGAGCAGGCCACGGCCTATCTCACCGGGCTCGACGCCGCCTTTACCCTTCTCGCCGAATTCCCCGAGATCGCCCGGCTGCGTGAGGCGTTCACGCCGCCGCTGCGCATCCACCCCTGTCGCGAACATCTGGTGATCTACCGCGCCGAGACGGATCACCTCGATATCCTGCGCATCGTCCATGGCCGCGCCAACTGGGCGGAGTTTCTGGCCGAATAACGCGCGAAACCGCCCCTGCCGCTCGAAGTTTCGGCAGTTGCCCCGCGCGCGGGGGGCAGAGGGCGCGGCAAATCTGGAACCTGCCCGGAACGGGTGCCAAAGCTTGGCCAAAGACGTTTCCGAAGCAGGAGAGATCAAATGCCCGTCTATTTCGCGACCGCCGGTCACGAAAGATACCGGTTCGAGTCGCTCGCGGCCTTGCTGGCGGCGGCCACACCGGCGCGCTCCGGCGATGAGCTGGCCGGCCTTGCCGCCGAGAGCGAGGTGCACCGGGTCGCGGCACGGTTCGCGCTGGCCGAACTGCCGCTGGCGGAGTTTCTCAACGAATCCGTGGTGCCCTATGAAGATGACGAGGTCACAAGGCTGATCGTCGACAGCCATGACAGGGCGGCCTTTGCGCCGGTGGCGGCGATGACCGTCGGCGATCTGCGCGACTGGCTGCTTTCGGATGCCGCCGACGGCGCGGCGCTGGCGCGGCTGGCGCCGGGGCTGACACCGGAAATGGTGGCCGCCGTCTCCAAGCTGATGCGCAATCAGGATCTCATCGCGGTGGCGCGCAAATGCCAGGTGATCACCAGGTTCCGCAACACCATCGGCGGGGCCGGGCGGCTCTCGACACGGCTTCAGCCCAACCACCCCGCCGACGATCTGCGCGGCATCGCGGTGGCGGTGCTCGATGGGCTGTTGCAGGGGGCGGGCGATGCGGTGATCGGTATCAACCCGGCCTCCGACAACCTGTCGAACTGCACCGAGATCCTCAAGGCGCTCGACGATCTGCGGCTCGATTTCGACATGCCCATGCAGAGCTGCGTGCTGACCCATGTCACCAATACCATCGAGATCATCAATGCCGGCGGGCCGGTCGATCTGCCCTTTCAGTCCATCGCCGGGACCGAGGCCGCCAATCGCGGCTTTGGCGTCGATCTCGCGGTGCTGGGCGAGGCCAATGACGCCGCACGCTCGCTGGGGCGCGGCACGGTGGGCAACAATGTGATGTATTTCGAGACCGGGCAGGGCGCGCCGCTCTCGGCGGATGCCCATCATGGCGTCGATCAGCAGACCCTGGAGGTGCGCGCCTATGGCGTCGCCCGCGCCTATGAGCCGCTTCTGGTGAACACGGTCGTGGGCTTCATCGGGCCGGAATATCTTTATGACGGCAAGCAGGTGATCCGCGCCGGGCTCGAAGATCATTTCTGCGGCAAGCTGCTGGGCCTGCCGATGGGGGTGGATGTCTGCTACACCAACCATGTCGAGGCCGATCAGGACGATATGGACACGCTGATGACGCTGCTTGCGGCGGCGGGCGTGAATTTCGTGATCTGCGTGCCGGGCTCGGACGATGTGATGCTGAGCTATCAGAGCCTGTCCTTCGAGGATGCCACTTATCTGCGCCGGACCTTCGGCCTGCGCCCGGCGCCGGAATTCGAGGCCTGGCTGGCGCGGATGGATCTGGCGCAGAGCGGCGCCGGCCCGCGCGCGCTGCCGGATCTCGGCGGGCTGGTGCAGCGCATGGGGCTGTCGTCATGAGCGAGGCAGAGTTTCCCGATGTGGTGCACCGGCTGAGCGATCTCACCCCGTCGCGGGTGCGGCTCGACCCGACGGGCAGCGCCGCGCCGCTTTCGGCGGTGCTCGATTTCCAGCTGAGCCATGCCCGCGCCCGCGACGCGATCCGCAGCCCGGCGGACTGGGAAGGCATCACGGACGCACTGACCGGGCAGGGGCTGGAGGTGCTCGACCTGCACAGCCAGGCGGAGACTCGCGACATCTATATCCGCCGCCCGGATCTGGGGCGCCGGCTGGCCGCCGACAGCCGCGCGCGTATCGCGGCCTCGGCGCCCGATCTCGCCATCGCCATTGTCGACGGGCTCTCGGCCACCGCCGTCAGCACCCATGCCGCCAATATGGTGCGCGCCATTGCCGGGGCGCTGCCCGAGATCGCCATCGGCCCGGTCGCGCTGGTGCGCGAGGGCCGGGTCGCCATCGGTGACGAGATCGCCGCCGCCATGCAGGCGCCGCTCTGCCTGGTGCTGATCGGCGAGCGCCCGGGGCTTTCGGTCTCGGACAGTCTCGGCGCCTATCTGACCTGGGATCCGAAGCCCGGCACCGCCGACAGCCGTCGCAACTGCGTGTCGAACATCCACGGCCGGGGCGGGCTGAGCTATGACCGGGCGACGGATCTGCTGGCCTTCCTGATCCGCAAGGCGCGCGAACTCGGCGCCACCGGCGTGGCGCTCAAGGACGACCGCCCCTCGGGGCCGGCGCTCTCCGCCCCCGACTGACGACGAGACGCTCAGGCGAATTCCGGGCGTTCGCGCTTCATCTTGCGCACCATCGCGTCGAAGAGCAGCGTCGCAAAGGCGGCGTTGTCCTTGAGCCGCTGGGCATCCTCGGCGCATTTGCGCTTGATCTCGTCGGAAAGTTGCACGTTCGGGCCGGGGATCGCGGCGGCGGCGCACTGGATTTCCGCCGCGCGCTGCACCGTCCAGAGCAGGAAGAAGGTGAGCGGAATATCCGCCTCGCAGACGGCGATGCCGTGGTTGCGCAGCACCAGCACATGCTTGTCACCCAGCGAGGCCAGCATGCGCTCGCGCTCGTCGTCATAGATCGTGATGCCTTCGAAATCGTGATAGGCCACGCGACCGTAAAGTTGCGCGCCGTTGAAGGTGTTGTGGTCGATATGGCCGTCCTTCATCACGATGGCGGAGATCGGCGTGGTGTGGGTATGTGCGATGCAACCCACATCCGGCCGGTGCTGGTGGATCACCCCATGCAGGGCGAAGCCCGCAGGGTTGGGCCGGTAAGGGCTCTCGCGCTTGAGCTTGCCGTCCACCCCGACCACCAGCAGGTTTTCCGGGGTTACTTCGTCATAATGCAGCCCCAGCGGGTTCACCAGATAGGCATGCTCCTCGCCCGGCAGGCGCACCGAGATGTGGTTGAAGATCAGTTCGGTCCAGCCGAGATAACTGACCAGATGATAGAAATCGGCGAGCTGCGCGCGCAGCTCCGCTTCGCTCATCCCGGCCATCGGCGTGGACTCCTTGTGGATCTGTGTCGGCGTGTTCATCGGCATGTCCTCTAGAAACGCGGCGGTGCCGGCAGAGCTTTTAGAGTAATGTTCATGCAATGACTTTCGGGGTCAACGCGAGCAACCGCCATTTTTAATATATCTCTTGCGTTGTTCCAAGGGAGAGTAATTACAGTAACCTTACCGCTTCAAGCTTGGGCAATCCCCGGCGCGGAGATCAAATTTTGCGCGCGGGCCGTTCCGCGCCCACTCTTCCGGAAGGACTCACATGCCCCAGGATTCGACTCTCGACGCCCTCACCCGCCGCATCGCCTGTCTTGAGGCGGAAAGCGACGTGCGCCGGGTGCAGATGCGCTACATGTTCCTCTGCGACACGCCGCTGCCGGAATTCGGGGTGCGCGACGATGCCGAGCGGGTCGACCTGATCATGGAGCTTTTTTCAGAAGAGGCGGTTTGGGAAGGGGTGGGGGAGTATTACGACAACCAGTTCGGCCGCGCCGAGGGCAAGGCGGCGGTGCGCCGTCACTTCGAGGCATTCTGGGGTGGCAAGACCGACCCGGCGCTGATCCTGAATTGTCATTACGTGACGTCCGAACAGATCACCGTCGCGCCCGACGCGATGACGGCGACCGGCCAGTGGGTCCACATGCAGCCCTGGCTGTTCTCCGATGGCAAGGCGTTGCTGCGGTCCTCGCGTCTGTTCAACACGTTCCGCAAATGCGAGGATGGCAAATGGCGGTTCACCCGCAACCGGACGGAAAACGTCTTTGTCGCGCCGCTGCCGGCGACCTGGGCCTCGGACTACCCGTCGAAATCGGTGCTGATGGCGCCGTGAAGAGGGGCGGTGCCGGCTAGCTCTGCTTGCAGCGTTTGACCTCTTCGACCATCTCGCGAAAGTCATGCAGGGCCGCGATTTGAGCATAGCTGAGCTTTGTGCAGTCCAGATCGGCCTGGTCAATCAGCACATCAAGCGCTTCCGACATGCGCCCGATCTGGTAGCCATAGCTGCCGACGTCGTCCAAAATGCGCCGTTCGAGCTCGGGTTTTGCCGTGCGGCCGAGGTCGATATTGATGAACCCGATCTGCCCCACGTTTTCGAACCAGTTCGACCAGATATCGAAAGCCTGTGTCACCGCGCCTCCAAAAGGCGCCGAAATCCGCATTGCCATGGCGTTTCTCCAAGAATGTCCTTGCTGCATCGCAGCATTGCCAAGGCCAGGCGTCAAGGTTTTCCGCCGCAACAGATCGCCCGGCCGCGCCGGAGGTCGCGCTGTCGGCACCGTGTTCCCGAACACCGCCAACCGATCGGTCATCCTCACCAGAGCGCCAGCCCCGGCACCAGCAGCGTCAGCACCAGAATACCCGCCTGGATCAGCACGAAGGGAATGACCGAGCGGTAAATCTGGGTGATCTCCACATCCGGCACGCTGTTCTTTAGGTAGAACAGGGCCATGCCAACCGGCGGGGTCAGAAAGGAGGTTTGCAGGCAGATCGCCATAAGGATCGCCACCCAGGCCGGATCGTGGCCGAGGGCAGTCAGCACCGGCAGGACCAGCGGCGCCACGATCAGGATGATCTCCATCCAGTCGAGAAAGAACCCCAGCAGAAACACGATCACCAGGATCAGCACCAGCGTGCCGGTGGGCGGCAGCGGGATCGCGTGCAGCGCCGCCTCGATCAGCCCGTCGCCGCCATAGCCGCGCAACACCACCGCAAAGCATGAGGCCCCAAAGATAAGCGCGAAGAGAAAGGCGGTCGTGATGCCGGTCTCTTCGCAGACCGCGCGGAACCCCGCCCAGCTCAGCCGCCGCGATCCCAGTGCGATCAGTGTTGCGCCGGCGGCGCCGACGCCCGAGGCTTCGGTGGGCGTGGCGATGCCGAAAACGATGGAGCCCAACACCGCCACAACCAGCAGCAGCGGCGCCACCAGCGTGCCCAGCAGATCGCGCAGCATCGCACCCGCGCCGCGGCGGTCTTCCAACGGGCGGGCAGGGGCGCGCTCGGGATGCAGGATCGCCGCGCCCACTGCGTAGAGCACATAGGCCAGCGCCAGAAGCAGCCCCGGCAGCATTGCGCCGCGAAACAGATCGCCTACAGGGATCTGGAGCTGATCGCCCATCACGATCAGCATGATGGAGGGCGGAATCAGGATGCCGAGGCAGCCCGTTGCCCCCACCACCCCGAGGCCCAGTCTGTCGTCATAACCCGCGCCGCGCATCGCCGGCATGGCAATGGTGGCGAGCAGCACCACCGAGGCCCCGATGATGCCGGTGGAGGCAGCGAGTACCACGCCGATCAGCACCACCGAGACCGCCATGCCGCCGGGCACCACCCGCAACAGCCCGTGCATCCGGGTCAGCAGCCGCTCGGCAACCCCGGATTTGTCGAGCATCAGCCCCATGAAGACGAACATCGACATCGGGATCAGCGAATAGCTCGACAGCGTGTCGAAAATCCGGTTGGCGACGAAGCCGATCATCCGCAGCGAAGCCATGTCGGCCTCGACCGCAAACGCGTCGAGCAGCGTTCCCAGCGCGGCGAAACCCACCGCAACGCCGCCCAGCACGAAGGCAATGGGATAGCCCGAGAACATCACGACCATGAAACCGGCGAAGAGCAGGAAGACGAAGAGCGCATCCATTGCCGGCTACTCCGCCATATGTCTGCGGCCGAACAGGGTCAGCAACGATCTCAACAGGATCGCGACGCCCTGGAGAAAGAGCAGGCTAAGCCCCGCTGCCATTACGAACTTGACGATGTAGCGCGCCGGCAGGCCAGAAGGCATCGGCGAGCCTTCCTTCAGCTTCCAGCTGTATTCGAAGATCGTCCAGGCGGAGCCGGTCACATACCACAGGAACGGAAACAGCAGGAACGCCGTGCCGAAGAGCTCGACAAGCGCCTTCTGCCGCGGCGACATCCGAGCGTGCAGCGCATCGACGCGCACATGCGCATCGCGCTGATAGGCCCAGGCGAGACAGGACATCACCGCCACCGCGTTCAGATGCCATTGCAGCTCTTCCAGCTCGATGGAGCCGATGCCGAGCACATAGCGGGAAAACACGTTGACGAGGATCGCCACCATCAGCAGCGGCAGGAACAGGCTTCCCGCGCGGCCGATCGCGGCGACGATGCGTTCGATGAGGGTGACGAGGCGGTGCATGATCCGTCCGGACAGAGCGGCGCCGGGGGGCAGGGGGCCCTCCGGCGCGCCATGGTGCTCAGCGGGTGCCGGCCCAGGCCGCGGTCTTCTCACGATAGGCTGTGAGCGAGTCCCACACCCGCTTGAAATCTGCGTCCTTGGCGGTCTGCTCGGCGATCACCTCGTCGAAGGCGGCGCGCAGCGGCTCCAGCACCTCCGGTGTGAAGGACCGGATCTCGACCCCCGCCGCCTCGATCTCTGCGATGGCATCGCCGTTCAGGGTGAGGGTCGACATTACCGATTGCAGGTTCACCGCCTTGCAGGTTTCCTCGATCAGCACCTGCTGGCTTTCCTCCAGGCTCTCCCATTTCGCCATATTGATGATCAGCTCGTTCATTGCGGCGGGCTGATGCCAGCCGGGCAGGTAGTAGTATTTGCCCACGTCCTGAAGTCCGAGCGTGATGTCGATCGCGGGCATCGAAAGCTCTGTGCCGTCGATGATGCCCTTTTCCATGCCGGGATAGATCTCGCCGCCCGGCAGCAGCACGATGGACGCACCGACCTTGGCCATGGCCTCGCCCGCGAGACCGGCGAAGCGGATCTTCTTGCCCTTGAGGTCCTCGACGCTGTTGATCTCGAAATTGTACCAGCCTCCGGCTTCACTATCCATCAGCCCGCAGGGGATCGTCTTGACGCCCTGCGCGGCGTAGATCTCCGACCAGATCTCGGCACCGCCGCCGTCATAGAGCCAGCCGGTATGGGTGATCGCGTCGGGGCCGAAGGGGATGCCGCCAAAAAGCTGCACCGCCGGGAAACGGCCCGCCACATAGAGCGGCGAGGTGATGCCGGCATCGAGCGAACCCTGCTGCACCGCGTCGAAGATCTGAAGCGATGGCACGAGCTTGCCCGCGCCGTAGATGGTGACATCCAGCGAGCCGCCGGACGCGGAGGTGAGCTTTTCGCCGAGATAGGCGGCATTGGCGCCCGAGGCGGGCATGGTCAGCGGCCAGGCGCTCTGGATGTCGAGCTTGGTATCGGCGGCGGCGGGGGCGGCAAGGGTCGCCGTGAGCGCCAGGGCGGCGAGGGGGCGGGGCAGTCGGATCATGGCGGAATTCTCCTGTTGGTCGGATCGCCTGTTGGCTCAGGGCGTCATTGCATCGGCAGGCTGAACGCTTGCCAAAATACATGCATATTACTGTTAATAACTGCGAAATATCGCATTTCTTCCAATATTATCATATTGAAAAAGGTGACAATTCCAGCAATGCGGAAAAAACGGGCAGAAAGCCTCGCTGCCGTGCGCTGCTGGTAACCTTTTGGGCGCGGGCGCGTTCAGCCGCCTGGGGCAGGTGCCCTCTCGCGCAACCGGTTCAGCGCTGCGTCGCGTGCGGTGGCGGGCAGGGGCAGCCGCTCTGCCGCTCCGATCTCCGCCAGAAGCCGTGCCAGCAGCGGCATGTCGCGCCCGTCGCGCCGCGCCAGCTCCAGCGGAGCGCGGCAGATCGCGTCGAGTTCCAACGCACGCCCGGCGCGGGCATCCTGCAACATCGAGGTGGGGAACTCCCCGGCGTCGAGCAGCAGATCGACCAGCCAGTCGTCGCCGGGCAGGTCATGGCCCCGCGCCGCCGCCCAGCTGCGGAACGCGCCGGCGAGCCCCAGCGCGATGCCGCGCAACCGTTTGTCGCGCCCGGTTTCGGCCAGCGTGGCGCCGGTGAGCGCGGTCAGCGGATTGGTGGCGAGATTGGCCAGCAGCTTGACCAGAACCTTCTGCCGGATGTCTGGGCAGAGATCGCTGCGTACGCCGCCCGCCTCCAGAAGGGCGATCAGCGCGGCGATGCGCGCCGGATCGGCGCCGCCTGCCACCGGCCCCAGGCTCAGCGTTGGGGTGTTGGAGGAGATCGCCACGCCGGCCGCGTCCATGCGCACGGTCATCAGCAGCACCGCCCCCAGTACCTGTCCCGGCGACAAACTGGAGGCCAGCACGCCCTGCGGATCCAGATGCGGCACCTGCCCGATGCCATCGGGCCCGGCAAAGAACCAGAAGGGCATGCCGTTCACCATCGGGATCACCAGCGTGTCGGGGGTGATGGCATGGCGGTTGGCGCTGACCGCCGCCGCGAGGCTTTGCGATTTCACGCAGAGAAACAGCGCGTCCACCGGGTGTGGCAGGGTCTCGGCTGTCGCCACTCGCGCCTCGATGAGGGTGCCGCGCTCGTCGAGCGCGACGCCCCTTGCCGCGACCTCCGCGCCGCGCGGCCCCCGCGCCGCCAGGGACACGCGCGCGCCGGAGCGCGACAGCAGCGCCGCCATCGCCGTGCCGATATTGCCGGCGCCGACGATGCCGATTTCCGCAATCCCGCTCATCCCCGCGCCCCTATGTCAGCAGCAGCACCAGCGACGGCACCAGCGTCAGCAGGCCGATGCGCAGCACATCCATGATCACGAAAGGGCCGAGCCCGCGAAAGATCGTACTCAGCCGCACATCCGGCACCACCGAGCGCAGTACGAAGGCGTTCATCCCCACCGGCGGCGTGATGTAGGAGATCTCGGTCACCATCACGACGAAGATCCCGAACCAGATCAGATCCACCCCATGCGCCGCCGCGATGGGGTAAAACACCGGCACGGTGAGCATAATCATCGACAGGCTTTCCAGCACGCAGCCCAGCACCAGATAGATACAGAGGATCGCCAGGATAAAGGCCATCCGGCTATCGCCGAACAGGCCGAGAAAGCTTTGGATGTCGCGGGTCATGCCCGACATATTCACGTAATTGGTGAAGGTCAGCGCGCCGAACAGGATGAAGAACATCATCGCCGTGGTCTTCATCGTGTCGTAGAGCACCAGCATCATCGCGTTGAGCGAAAAGCGCCGTTGCAGGACGACCAGCAGCAGCGCGCCGCCGGCGCCCATGCCGGCGCTTTCGGTGGGGGTGAAGACACCCAGATAGATCCCGCCCATGATGAAGGTGAAGAGCACCAGCGCCCCCGCGGTGCCCTTGAGCGCGCGCAGCCTTGCGCCCAGCGGCAGCTTTTCCTCGACGGGCAGGTCGATCTTGCGGAGCTTAAGCGACAGCTTCACCGCGATGGAATAGCCGATGATGCCGATGATGCCGGGGATGATCCCGGCCAGGAACAGCTTGCCGATATCCTGCTGCGTCATGATCCCGTAAAACACCAGGATCACCGAGGGCGGGATCAGGATGCCCAGCGTCCCGCCCGCCGCGATGGAGGCGGTGGAGAGCTCGTCGGGATAGCCGAATTTGCGCATCGAGGGCAGCGCGATCCGGGTCATCGTCGCGGCGGTGGCCATGGAGGAGCCCGAGACCGAAGAGAAAGCGCCGCAGGCGACCACTGTGGCGGTCGCCAGCCCGCCCTTGCGGTGGCGCAGCCAGGCATAGGCCGAGGTGTAGAGATCCTCGGCTACGCCGGACTGCACCACGAAATTGCCCATCATCAGGAACAGCGGCAGCACCGAAAGCGAATAGTCGCGGCCATTGTCGAAAAACACCGATCCCAGCAGCGATAGTGCCGGCGTCCAGCCGATGATCGAGGCGACGCCGACCAGCCCGACGCCCGCCAGTGCGAAGGAGATCGGCACGCCGACGAGCAACAGCACGCTCAGGATCGCGATGCCTACCGGCCAATGTTCCATGCCTAGCCCTCCAGGATCATGCCA
Source organism: Salipiger abyssi (assembly GCF_017311415.1). Taxonomy (GTDB): domain Bacteria; phylum Pseudomonadota; class Alphaproteobacteria; order Rhodobacterales; family Rhodobacteraceae; genus Salipiger; species Salipiger abyssi_A. The sequence goes on from NZ_JAEKIS010000015.1 coordinate 108,707, forward strand.
GCAGCCGCAGGGCGAGGCGCCGGACCGGCAGAATGGCGGTGATGACGGCGCCGATGGCGGCGCAGATCGCGCAGAAATAGCCCAGCGGCGCGACCGGGATCGCCAGCGTCGAGGTCGAGCCGCCATAGCCGCCGATCTGCGCCGCATAGATCCAGAGCCGCCAGCTCACCACGCCAAGCACCGCCGCGCTGAACAGCCCGGTGAGTGCCAGCCGCAGCGGCTCGACCGCAGAGGGCAGTTTTTCGGTGAGCAGATCGACGGTGACGTGGTTCTCGCTCAGCGACACCGCGCCCAGCCCGAGAAAGATCACCGCCGCGAGCAGGATCTCGGTCAGTTCCGCCGCGCCCTTCACCGGTGCGCTGAACACGTAGCGCCCGATCACGTCGCAGACGGTCAGCCCCATCATGATCGTGAGCATCAGCCCGCCGGCCACGGCCAGCGCCGTGCCGGCGCGGCCAAGCACCCGGGCGGGGGGCAGTCGCCGGCGCGCCGCCTCCTGCCCGGTTTCGTCCATCAGCACCGGCTGCTTCATTCCCCGGCGCTTTCCGCGGCGATCTCCTTGAGCAGCATCTCATAGGCCGCCTGTCCGTCGACGCCGCGTTCCGAGACCTCGGCGATCTTCGCCTCGATGATCGGTGCCAGCGTCTCTTTCCACGCGGCCATCTGTTCCTCGGTGGCGGGGGTTACCGCGATCTCGCCCTCCATCGCGGCGAGGCCCTTGGCGTCGACATCGTCCCACATCTTGCCGGCCATGCGCGCCAGCGCCTCTCCGGTCACGCTGTCGATCTGGGCCTGCTGCTCCGGCGTCAGGCTTTCGAATTTCGCCTTGTTCATCGCGATGTAAAAGGCGGTGTTGTAGAGCCCGCCGGGCACCGAGACCCCCACGGAGAGCTGGGGGATCAGCTTGAAGAAGGCGACGGATTCATAGGGAAAGAGGATGCCGTCCGCGACGCCCTGGCTCAGCAGCTCATAGGCTTTCGACGACGGGCCCTCGACCGGCACAGCGCCCAGTTCCGAGGCGACTTCGTGTACGATGCCGCCGCCCACGCGCAGCTTCTTGCCGTCGAGCAGATCGACCGCGCCGGCATCGCCGTCCTTCAGAAAGATCTCGCCGGGGCCATGGGTGAAGACGGCAAGCATCTTCACATCGTCATATTCGCCGGCATCCTTGAACATCGCCTCCCAGACGCGCTGATAGGCAACCGAGGTCGCCTCGGCGCTGTCGCCGATGAAGGGGATTTCGGCGATATTGGTTGTCTTGAAGCGGCCGGGCGTATAGCCCTGCACGCCGAAGGTGATGTCGGCCACGCCGTTGACCGCGAAATCGTAATGCGCGGCGGGCGGGCCGAGCGGCGCGGGCAGGATATTGGCGCTGACCTCGCCGCCGGTGGCCTCGGCGATCTGCTCGGTCAGCGGCACGATCACGTCCGAGACCAGCGGATGCGAGGGCGGCAGCCAGTTGGCCACGGTGAGCACGGTTTCCGCCTGCACCGCGCCGGCAAAGAGCGCCGCCGCGGCGGCCATGGACGCAATATTTCGAATTTTCACGTTCATTTTCATATTCCCCATTGGAGTTTATTGGTGTTATGACGCCCGCGCGGGCGCTTTGCGCTCAAAAGCTTGTCCGGCAAGCTGTTTATCTTATTTGTATTTTTGCAGGATAGTCTGCCCCACCGACAGCGGATGCAAGACAAGAAATGACCGAAGACACAACGACCGATACGCAGGCCAGCCAGGGCCATTTTCGTGAAACATGGCCCTATTTCTGGATCAACCGGGCGAATGTCTACTACACTCTGGCGCTGGAAAAGCGGCTCAAGCCCATCGGTATCGATGCACCGCGCTGGCGGGTGCTGATGTCGCTTTTCGAGCAGGATTACATGTCGGTGTCCGAGATCGCGGAGTTCTCCAACGTCAAGCTCAACACCACCACCAAGGTTGTGCAGCGGATGATCGGCGACGGGCTGGTTGAAACCCGTGTGCGCCCGACCGACGGCCGCGTGACCGAGGTGCGGCTGACCGAAAAGGGCGATACGCTGCGCGCGCAGGCGCTGGTGGAGGCGGACAGGATCCGCGACGAGAGCTTTTATCACGTTTCGCCCGCCGAGCTGGAGACGCTCAACGGCATCCTGCGCAAGATCAGCGCCGATCTGGCCAGGATGATCTGAGCGCCGGACATGCATCACACCGGCCCCGCCATCAGGGCGCGGTGATCGCGACAGGCCCGGTGCGTCTGCGGCAGATCCATTCCCATCCCCTATATATCCAGCACCAGTTTCGGGCCCTTGGCGCGCGAGCAACAGACGCACATGATGTCGCCGTCCTCGCGCTCCTCCTCGGTCAGGAACTGGTCGCGGTGGTCGATCTCGCCTTCCAGCACATCGGTGAGGCAGGTGCCGCAGACGCCTTCCTCGCATTTCACCTCGACCGCGATTCCGGCTTTCGCCAGCGCCTTCACGATGGTGTCGTCGGGGCCGACGCTGATGGTCAGCCCGCTCTGCGCGCATTCGACCTCGAACCCGTCGCCGCCCAGCTCCACGTCCGCCGAGAAATACTCGCGATGGATGTTCGCGCTGGCATGGCCGGCCTCCTGCGCCGCGGCGATCAACCAGTCCATATAGCCCTGCGGCCCGCAGATATAGACATGCGTGCCCGGCGCCGGTGCCGGCAGGTCGCGCGCCGGATCGAGCCGCTGCGCCGCGCCGGCGTCGTCGAAATGAAACACCACCCGGTCGGCGAAACCGCAGCCCTCCAGCGCGTCGAGAAAGGCGGTGACACCCTCGGACCGGGTGCAGTAATGCAGGGTGAAGTCGCGCCCCAGCGCGTGCAGGCGCCGCGCCATGGCAATCATCGGCGTGACCCCGATGCCGCCGCCGAACAGCACTGTCCTGTCGGCGCTTTCCTCCAGCCGGAAATGATTGCGCGGCCCTTCGGTGGCGAAGACGGCGCCGACCTGCGCGCTGTTGTGCAGCGCCGCCGAGCCGCCCCGGCTCGCCGGATCCTTCAACACGCCGATCTCGTAAAAACCGCTTTCGGCGGGATCGGAGCAGAGGGAATACTGCCGCCAGAGACCGGGCCCGGGCAGGTAGATATCGAGATGCGCACCTGCCTCGAAGGGCGCCAGCGATCCCGGCCCGTCGGGTACGAAACGGATGCGGGCGATCTCGCCGCGGTCGTCGATCCGCGCGCTGACCCGGAGTTTCTGAGCGGTCTCGGTCATATCTATCTCACATAAAGCCCGCCATTGACGTCCCAGCAGGCGCCGTTGACAAAAGCGGCCTCGGGGCTCGCCAGCATCACCACCATCTGCGCGACGAAATCGGGATCGCCGAGGCGCTTCACCGGGATAGTCTCGATCATCGCCCCGAGCTTGTCACCGACGACCTCGCGCACCATGGGCGTATCCATCGGCCCCGGCGCAATCGCGTTGCAGGTGATGCCGAAAGGGGCAAGATCGCGGGCGAACACCTTGGTCAGGGTCAGGATCGCGCCCTTGGACGCGGCATAATGCGCACCGGTGGCAGTGCCGCCGTTCTGCCCGGCGAGCGAGGCCATGTTGATCAGCCGGCCATAGCCGCGCTCCTTGAAATGGCGACCGAAGATCTGGCAGCCCGCGAAGGTGCCGCCGGCATTGGTGGCCACGATCTCGTTGAAGGTCGCGGGGTCGATTTCCATCAGCGCCTGCGCCTCGGTGCGGGCGGCGTTGTTCACCAGAATCTCGACCGAGCCCCAGCGCGATACGCATTTCTCCAGCACCGCCTGGAAGTCCTCGGGCTTCGAGACATCCAGTGTCGCGGTCATCGCGGTCTCGCCCGCGAGGTCCAGCTCGGAGGCGAGCGCCGCCGCCTCTGCGCCGGGGGCGATATCGGTGATAATCACGCGATAGCCCGCCCGATGCAGCGCCCGCACCACATGTGCGCCGAAACCGCGCGCGCCGCCGGTGATCACCGCCGTCTGGATTTTTTCGGGCAAGGGTGCCGCCATCAGAACAGATAGCTGAACGAATTCAGCATCCCGTCGGAATTCAGCAGGCGGACGATCTTGCGGTGCAGCTTGAAGCCATCGTCGGCGACTTTCAGCGTGTAAAACGCATTGCCCGCCCAGGTGCGCTGGCGGCCGAACTTGTCCTCGATGAGATGCTCGGCGCAGGACACCTCTATCAGGTCGCCCCCGGCGGCCTCGATGCGGAATCGCGAGAGGGTGCGCACGGTGTCGGCGGGCGGCGCCGAGGAGATCGAGAAGCCGCGCTGAAAGCGACCGATCCGGTCGCGGCGCATCTTTGCGTTGTCATAGCAGAGGTTGAGCTGGTTGGCATAATCCTCGCCCTCGCCGATGGGCAGGATGTAAAGCCCGTCCCCGGTCCAGAGGTCGAGCCAGGCATCGTAATCCTTGGCATCGAGCATGGCGCCCTCGGCCCAGATGAATTCGGTGACGTCGGCCAGCAGGGCGCGGCTGTCGATCTTGCTCATCTCGGTCATTGCGACATCATCCTCTTCCACATCTTGTAGGCGGCGCGCATGCCCGTTTCCGCCGAGATATGCCCGCGCGGGCCGGCCTCGCCGGGTTCCTCGTCGACGAGGCCGCGATTGACGAGGATCGGCAGGCTGTCGCCGCCGCGGGTGCCGCGCTGCACCCGTTCCCAGACCTCGGCATCGTCGGGCGAGCCAAAGCCCATCGGGCCCTGGAAATGCTCGTGCAGCCGCAGCCGGGCCTGATTGGCCGCCGCCGGGCCGCCATCCATGCCGATGGCGATGTGGCGGATATCGGTGCGGTCCACCGCGATCGGGGTCAGCACGCGGAAGAAGGCGAGCGAGAAGGACACGTTGGGGAACAGGTTCAGGTTGAACCCGGCGCCGCTGACCGCACGCACGATCTTTTTCACCTGCTCCTCGGGATAGCCCTCGTCACGCAGCTCCTGCGCCAGCTCGGCGAAGCGATCCGGAATCGGTGCGTCGAGATTTTCGTCGAGATCCATAAGCTCGGGGATCATTGTCATGACCGAATGGCCATTGCCCAGATCCTCGACGTAACCCACACCCTTGTCGAGAAAGTCGAACATGTCCTCGGTGGCGCCATCCAGCGTCTGCATGAAGCTCTTGTGTACGACGGGGAAGTGATAGGCGTCGGTGGTGTTCTCAAGCTGCACCTTCCAGTTCATTGGCACCGCGAACTGATGCTCGCCCAGCACCTTCACCGGAAAGCCGCCGCCCTGTTTCATGAAAAGGTCGATATAGCGGCGGACCTGCGGGCCGAGGAAATCCTCCAGCGGCTCGATCTCTTCGTTGAAGCTGGCAAAGACCATGCCGTTATAGGCCTCGGTGCGCAGCTTCAGCAGCCCGTGCTGCGATTTGTCGAAATCGTCGCCATACTGTTCCGGGTAAGGCACCGCGCGCAGCGAGCCGTCGAGCGCGTAGCCCCAGCCGTGATAGGGGCACTGGAAGGACGAGGTCTTGCCCTTCTTGACCTCGCAGACGGTGGCGGCGCGGTGGCGGCAGCGGTTCACCATGCAGTGGATCTTGCCCTTGCGGTCGCGCACCACGATCACCGGTTCCTGACCGACCTGGCTCAGCTTGAACGACCCCTTGTCGGGAAACTCGCTTTCATGCGCGACCCAGACCCAGGTGGTCTTGAAGATCTTCTCCATCTCCTCGTCGAAGAGCGCGGGATCCTCGTACATCAAGGTGGCGACCAGGGCGTTCTCTTCATCGTAGAGCGCGTCGAGATCGCTGAATTTCGGCGTGTCGAGCGACATGTCGGCTCCTTTCGGTTTGGCGCGGGCGGCGGCCCCGCGGGGACAGTCAGAGTTGCGGAATTTCCAGCGCGCGGCCCATGCGCGCCTCGACGGTCATGTATTTCCACAGCCGGTCGTTGCCCTCGCCCACCACGATGGTGCGCAGCAGGTTGCAGGCGGCCTGCACCGCCTCGCGTGAGGGGAAATCGGCCATGATGTACCAGGTGTAGGGAAAGCCGACCGAGGCGCCGACAAAGGTCTGGTCGTCGTCGAAAGTGCCGACGATCTCGACCCCTTCCATCTGGTCGATGCCGGCCATCAGCTCTTGCGTGGCTTTCCAGACCGGGCCGATCTGGTCGAAGGGCAGGCTGAAGAACGCCGCGTGGTTGTTGAAGCACAGCAGGGTGCGGATCGGGGTCTTTTCGCTCATCTCGGGTGTCCTCATCGGGAAAATCTCTGGGCTCGGACGCGGCGCGTCAGGGGTAGCCGGGCGGGGTGGGCTGGTCGAAAAACGCCGCCCCCGCCGAGGTCCAGGTGCCTTCGCCCATAAAGGCGTGCTGCGCGACGCAGGCGGCATCCACCATGCAGCGGCCCAGGGTGTGACCGGTCGCCATGACCCCGGAACCGCCGATGACAAAGGCGATCCGCGCCGCCTCGGCACCGTCGCGCGCGGCCTTGCTGGCGACCAGGCGCAGGCGGACTTTCATGTCCGGCGACACGTCGCCGGTGCGCTTCAGCTCCTCCCAGGCCGCTTCGATCGTGTCGTAGAAGGCCGCCCGCGCGCCCATCAGCAGGCCCTGCGCCTTGGCGAATTCCGCCTGCACATAGGGCCGGGCGCCGGCGCTCGGCGCGCCGGTGATCGAGCCGCGCTTGCTGGTCTCGGCGACGAGATAGTCGAGCGCCTCGCGCGCGGCCCCAAGCGCCACCACCGCCAGCACCTGTGCCGCCAGCGCCATCGCCGGAAAGCGGAACGCGATGTCGTCCATGCTGGGGGCGCCGCCGCGGATCAGGGTCCACTCCGGCGCCACGGTCACATCCTCGACCACCATGTCATGCGAGCCGGTGCCGGCGAGGCCGATGGTGTTCCAGGTGTCCTCGACCCGTACCGCCGCGCGCGGCATCACCGCCATGCGCGGCAGCGGGGTCTTTTCGCCCGCGACCTTGATGCCGCAGCCGACGACAGAGGCGCCCATCACACCCGAGCACCACGACCAGCGCCCGCTGACCCGCACCCCGCCCGTGACGGTTTCGGCGGGCTGCGGCGGGAATATCGCGCCGGCAAAGACCGTGTCGGGGTCGGCGCCGTAGATCGCCGCGTAGGTCTCCGGCGGCAGCGCCGCGAGATAGGTGGCGGAGACGCCGAAGCTGGCCACCCAACCGGTGGAGGCGTCGGCGGCGGAGATGTCCTCGATCAGACGGCAAAACTCGGCCGGGGTCTTTTCGTCGCCGCCGAAACGGGCCGGCACAAAGGCGCGGTACACGCCGATGCGTTGCAGCTTGGCCACCATGTCCTGCGGCACATAACGCAGCGCGGTGAACTCGGCCCGGCGGGCGCGGATCTCGTCGAGCACGGAGATATAGAGCGCATCGCCGGCCTGCTCCGCGGCCAGTTTCGACAGATAGGTCATCGGCTTTGGTCCTTTGACTGAAACAGGGGGAGGCTGGCGACCAGCCACTCCGCGATGGCGCAGAGCCGGGCATCCTCGCCCTTGCGCCCGACAAGCTGAAGCCCGATGGGCAGGCCGGAGGCGCTCAGCGCCGGAAGGGTGAGCGCCGGGTGGCCGCTGAGGTTGAAGGGGCGCAGGAAGCGGGTCAGCGGCAGGATGCTCTGCGGATCCCGCGCCGCCTCCAGCGTCGGCGGCACTACGGGCAGGGCAGGGGTGATCAGAGCATCGTAGCGCTCCAGCAGCGCATCGACCTCGGCGGTGAAGCGGCGGCGGACCGCTTCGGCCTCGGCAAGCTGCGCATCGGTGACCTGGTGCGCGGCGGTGAGGCGGGCGCGGATATCGGTGCCGAGCGGTGCGCCGGTGTCGAGCAGATCTCCAAAGGCGGTGACGGTCTCGCGCGAGATCACCGTCATGCCGGCGGCGAAGGCTGCCTCGAGATGCGGCAGCTTTTCGTGCGGTAGGTCGGTCAGCGCCGCGTCCAGCGGGCCGCTCACTTCCGGGGCGGCCTCTGCGTCGATGCGCGTGAGTTTCGGCGCGCTATCGAGCGAGGCGCGCGCAAAGCCCGGGTCCATCGCCGCCATCGCGGTTTGCAGCATGCCCATGTCGCGGGCGAAGGCGCCGACGCAATCGAGCGTGCTGTCGCGTGGAAGGAGACCCCGCCGGCTGATCCGCCCGAAACTCGGCTTGATGCCGAAGACACCGCAGCATGTGGCCGGCTGGCGCACTGATCCGCCGGTATCGGTGCCCACAGCGAAGTCGCACAGCCCCGCCGCCACCGCGACGGCGGAGCCCGAGGAGGAGCCGCCGGGAATGCGGTCGGGCCAGCGCGGATTGACCGGTGTGCCAAAGAACGCGTTGACCCCGGTCATGCCAAAGGCGAGTTCATGCATCCGCGCCTTGCCGGTGATGTGGCATCCCGCCGCCAGCAGCGCCTCGACCACCGTCGCATGGGCTGCGGCAGGCGGCGCCTCTGCAAACGCCTCCGATCCGCAGGCAGTCACCGTGCCGGCGATGTCGATGCAGTCCTTGACGACCACGTCCGGCCCCGTCCCACCCAGCGAAAGGCGGCGGACCAGCGCGGTCTCGGCGGCGGTGTGAATGGTCATTCTGCAATCCCGGTTGGTGAGGCCGCGGCCGTCTTTCGCGACCATTTACAGTAACATTCACGTATAAAAATGACCGGTCAAGGAAAATATGAAAAACAGTTATCGGTTTCGGTTGCAGCTTGCGTAGAGGGCAATACGGTAATGTTATCGCTTTAAATCCTAGCAAACCCCCTCGAAACACGCTCATTTCCTGCGCAGCGCGAAATCACGGATGCCCGGCCACGGCAAAGAGCCACCCCGGAGACGATCCAGGGTGGCGGGGGATACGGAGGAGGAGAGTCGGGAGCGGGGCTCAGTCCGGACGGTCGGGCGCGTTCGGCGTGGAAGAGAACGCCGCCTCGCCGATGCCGAGGCGCGGCGCTGCGCGGTCGAGCACCAGCTCGCTGCGCGAGAACGCGATGGGCGTGCGCAGCCCGGGCAGACCTTCGGGCGTGATGGTCATGCCGCGCGCCGCGATTTGTGCATCGCTCAGCGCCTCGGCCACGGTGTTGATCGGACCGCCGGGGACGCCGGCTTTTTCCAGCCCGGCGATGAGATCGGCTTTGGTACGTTGCGCGGTCTTTTCCGCCAGCATGGCGCACAGCGCCTCGCGATGTGCCACCCGCGCCGGGTTGGTGGCATAATGCGGATCCTCCGCCAGCCCGTCGAGCCCCAGCTCGGCGCAGAGTGCGCGGAACTGACGGTCATTGCCGCAGGCCACGATGAGATGCCCGTCGGAGGCGGGAAAGACCTGATAGGGCACGATATTCGGATGCGCATTGCCCAGCCGTTTGGGGGTGATGCCGCCGAGCAGGAAATTGGTCGCCTGATTGGCCAGCACGCCGACGCCGCAATCGAGCAGCGACAGGTCCACATGCTGGCCCTTGCCCGAGCGCGCCCGCTCGGCCAGCGCCGCCTGCACGCCGATGACGCCGTAAAGCCCGGTGAAGATGTCGATCCAGGCGACGCCGATCTTTTGCGGCTCGCCCTCGGGCTCGCCGGTCAGATCCATGATCCCGCACATGCCCTGGATCAGGAAATCGTATCCCGGCTGCCGCGCCCGCGGGCCGGTCTGGCCGAAGCCGGTGACCGAGGCATAGACCAGCCCCGGATTCAGCGCCGAGAGCGTCTCGTAATCGAGCCCGAACTTCTTCAGCCCGCCGACCTTGAAATTCTCCACCACCACATCCGCCTCGGCGATCAGCGCCTTGAGCCGGGCGAGATCCTCGGGGTTCGAGAAATCGCAGGTGACCGAGCTCTTGCCGCGATTGGCGGCGTGGAAATAGGCCGCCACCGTCTCGGTGCCGCCGTCGGGCAGAGGCCGTTCGAGAAAGGGCGGACCCCAGCGGCGCGTGTCGTCGCCCTCGGGCGCCTCGATCTTGATCACCTCGGCGCCGAGATCGGCCAGCGTCTGGCCGATCCACGGGCCGGCGAGGATGCGCGCCAGCTCGACGACCTTCAGGCCCTTGTAGGGTGCGTCACTGGACATGCGCCGGGCTTACGCAAAGGCCTGGATATCGGTGATCGCGCGGCCGAGGATCAGCGCGTGCACATCGTGGGTGCCCTCGTAGGTGTTGACCGTTTCGAGGTTCTGCGAATGGCGGATGACGTGATACTCGATCTGGATGCCGTTGCCGCCATGCATGTCGCGCGCCTGCCGGGCGATATCCAGCGCCTTGCCGCAATTGTTGCGCTTGACCAGCGAGATCATCTCGGGGGCAAAGCGCCCCTCGTCAAAAAGCCGCCCGACCCGCAGCGCACCCTGAAGGCCGAGCGCGATCTCGGTCTCCATATCCGCGAGCTTCTTCTGGTAGAGCTGCGTCGCGGCGAGCGGGCGGTTGAACTGCTTGCGGTCGAGCCCGTATTGCCGGGCGCGGAAAAAGCAATCCTCGGCGGCGCCCATCACGCCCCAGGCGATGCCGTAGCGGGCGCGGTTGAGACAGCCGAACGGGCCGCCCATGCCCTGCACGCCGGGCAGCAGCGCCTCTTCGCCGACCTCGACATTGTCCAGAACGATCTCGCCGGTGATCGAGGCGCGCAGGCTGAGCTTGCCGCCGATCTTGGGCGCCGTCAGGCCCTTCATGCCCTTCTCCAGCACAAAGCCGCGCACCTTGCCGTCATGCGCCTCGGATTTCGCCCAGACCACGAAGACATCGGCGATCGGGCTGTTGGAGATCCACATCTTGGAGCCGATCAGGCGATAGCCGCCCTCGGTCTTGATGGCGCGGGTCTTCATGCCGCCGGGATCGGAGCCGGCATCGGGTTCGGTCAGGCCGAAGCAGCCGATCCATTCGCCGCTGGCGAGCTTGGGCAGGTATTTGCGCTTTTGCTCCTCCGAGCCATAGGCCTGGATCGGGAACATCACCAGCGAGGACTGCACTGACATCATCGAGCGATAGCCGCTGTCGACGCGCTCGACCTCGCGCGCCACGAGTCCGTAGGACACGTAAGAGGCGCCGGCGCCGCCATATTCCTCGGGCACGGTTACCCCCAGCAGCCCCGCAGCCCCCATCTCGCGGAAGATCTCGGGATCGGTCTTTTCATCGAGATAGGCCTCTTCGACCCGGGTCAGCAGCCGGTCGCTGGCAAAGGCGTTGGCGGCGTCGCGGATCATCCGCTCGTCTTCGGTGAGCTGGTCGTCGAGCAGGAACGGGTCCGCCCAGTTGAACGGGATACCTTTGTACGAGGTCGACGACATGGGGAGTCCTCCGGAGATCGTGTCTGTGGCTTTCATGTATTCCCTGCGCTGATATCAGTGTATAGCCCCGGAAAACAGCGGTATTCCCGCATCAAAACATTCAGGAACGGAATGGATATGCGGCCAAGGCGCTTTCTGCCCTCGATCAAGCTGCTGCTCGCCTTCGATGCGGTCGTGCGCCACGGCTCGGTCACCGCCGCCGCCGAGGAGCTGAGCCTGACGCAGAGCACGGTCAGCCGGCTGATCCTGTCGCTGGAAGAGCAGCTCGGGCGCGAGCTGTTCCTGCGCCAGCGCCGGCGGCTGATCCCCAACGCCGCCGCGCTCAGCTATCAGCGCGACGTGGCCCGCGCGCTCGACATGGTGCAGCGCGCCAGCATGGCGGTGGTCGCCAACCCCGAGGGTGGCACGCTGTCGCTGGCGGTGCTGCCGACCTTTGCCACCCGCTGGCTGGGGCCGCGTCTGGGCGATTTCCTGAAACGCCATCCGGGCATCGCGCTCAACATGTCGACACGGATCGCGCGGTTCGACTTTGAGGTCGAGATCTTCGACGCGGCGATCTATTTCGGCGCGGCGGACTGGCCGGGGGCGAACCATCTCAAGCTTTTCGACGAGCGCGCGACGGCCTGCGTCTCGCCGGGCTTTGCGGCGGTGCACCGGCTGGAGCGCGTGGACGATCTGCGCGATCTGCCGATGCTGCATCTGGAATCCCGCCCGAATGCCTGGGCCGACTGGTTCGAGGGTCAGGGCGGCGCACCCTGTCAGGGCGGCGGCATGCTGATGGATCAGTTTTCCATGATGATCCAGGCGGCGATTTCCGGGCTCGGCGTGGCGCTGCTGCCGGATTACCTCGCGCAGATCGAGATCGCCGAGGGCCGGCTGGTGCCGGTGTTGCGCCAGGCGGTGCCGATCCGGGGCGCATATTGGCTGGTCTGGCCCGACGCCAAGACCGAGGCCGCACCGCTGGTGGCGTTCCGCTCATGGCTGGCGACGGAAAGCCGTACTGTCGGTGGTGCGGTCGACCTGGCCGGGCGATCCGTTATTTAACATAATGTTCATTACGGGACTCCCGGGCGCATAAAGGGCACATTCTAAACTGGGTTGCGACAAATCCCCTATCTTGCTGGAAAGCAAGGAGAACGGACGATGGCGCACAAAGAGCTGGATCTGCGTGAGCGGCGCAGGATCGAAGACATGCTGA